>NZ_LMDQ01000011.1:0-13664 GCF_001425125.1 Acidovorax sp. Root402 | reverse complement strand
CCGAACTTGGCGGACAACACGGTAGCGATCGCTGCCGTCAGCGTCGTCTTGCCATGGTCCACGTGACCGATCGTGCCCACGTTCACGTGGGGCTTGGTCCGCTCGAATTTTCCTTTTGCCATTTTTCCGACTCCGAAAAAAATCTACATCAACACAACAGGATCTCGGCGCAACCAGAACCGGACGCACCAGAAAATGGTGCCCATGGCGGGAATCGGACCCGCGACCTCTCCCTTACCAAGGGAGTGCTCTACCACTGAGCCACATGGGCAATTGGCGCCGCTCGCACAACACCAAAAATCTCTACTCAACAAACCAGCACAACAAACAATGGAGCGGGAGACGGGAATCGAACCCGCGTCATTAGCTTGGAAGGCTAGGGTTCTACCATTGAACTACTCCCGCGCAGACCACCGGCCTTTGCGAACCCAACTTTGCACTCGCAAAGCCAAGCATCACTCTCAACACTGCTCACTCACTGGTGGAGGGGACTGGATTCGAACCAGTGTAGGCGTAAGCCAACAGATTTACAGTCTGCCCCCTTTAGCCACTCGGGCACCCCTCCGGAGAATTTCGAATTATAGCACCAAATTTTTACGCATTCAGAAATTAAACGCATTTGACGCTCTTCACAAACGCTGTAAGCGCTCGCTGCTGCATGTACCGTTGGTGCGGCTGGCGGGGATCGAACCCACGACCCTTGGCTTCGGAGGCCAATACTCTATCCACTGAGCTACAGCCGCACACCTCTGATTGACGCAGCCTTTGATTATTGCACGCGGCAAGCATCCAAACAAACAAAGCCCTGGCGCTCAGCCCCCACAGGATGCAGCAGGCACTTTCGCCCCGACCAGCGACAACCCCACACCACGCAAAAATGCGTCGGTGCTGGCGCCACCTACGCCAATGAGATCAAAGCCACCGTCATTCAGAATCCAGTTGCGGATCAGCCCATCAAAAAGGGCATGCAGGCTGATGGCCGCATCCATCGCCGACATCGACAGCACCACCCCTTGCGACTCAGCAGCCAGCGCAAAGTCGCGCGCCAGCTGCTGCGTAAACCCTTCGGAGGCAGCCACATGGCGCTCGCGCAGCCCCATCAGCTCGTTCACGTATTCCACCTTGTACAACGCAATCTCGAAGACCCTTCGGGTGTGCTCGTCCGAGGCCACACTGCGCAGCACCAGCGCCATCACCGCCCGAAGGCGTTGCACAGGATCAGCGCAGGTGCTGTCTTCAAAACTGGCAAAACCCTGTTCCAGCGGCAGCGTGACACGGTCCATCATGGCGCTAAACAGATCCACCTTGTCCTTGAAGTGCCAGTAGATCGCACCACGCGTGGCTCCCGCCGCCTGGGCAATATCACTCAGCGACGCGCGGGACACCCCTTTTTCCCGAAACACCAACTCAGCCGCATCGATCAACCCGTTGCGGGTTGCGATTGCATCTTCTTTTGTCCGGCGCGCCATAGTCAAACATCCTGTTGAGTCCCCAAAACCCCTACGACTGCCTAGGGGCATCTGCAGCAGTCGACAATTATACATTCATGTCTGTATGTATAATTTCTGATCAAACTGTCGGGGCATTGAGCGAAGCGCTCCAGACCTCCCACTTTTTTTCCAGATCCCTTTTTTTGACGCCCACCCAAAGGACTCTCATGCCTCAACTGCGTGACGCATCCGGCACCCCTTACTTGCGTGCCACCACCACCCTACGAGTACTTTCGCTGGCTGCCATCAGCGCAGCAGTACTGCTTGTGTCCGCCTGTGGCAAGGCCGATGGACAGGCCGCCGGGGCAGGCGGTCCCAAGCCGCCCCCGGTCGAAGTGGGAGTCGTTACCGCCACGCCCGGCGACGTGGGGCTGATCACCGAACTGCCTGGCCGCGTGGAGGCGTCTCGGGTGGCCCAAGTGCGCGCACGGGCCGCCGGCATCCTCCAGCAGCGCGTGTTCAAGGAAGGTAGCGACGTCAAGGCCGGGCAGGTGCTGTTCCGCATTGATCCCGCTCCCTACGCCGCAGCGGCAGAGAGCGCGCGCGCCAGCCTCGCCAAGGCCCAGGCCAATCTGGCCCAGGCCAGCGCGCAAGCTGAGCGCTATCGCCCCCTGGTTGCAGCCAATGCCATCAGCAAGCAGGACTTTGTAAACGCAGAGGCGGCCGAGAAACAAGCCCAGGCCGACGTGGCGGCCGCCAAGGCTGCTGTGCGCACCGCCGACATCAACCTCAGCTATGCCAGCGTGACCTCCCCCATCTCCGGTCGCATTGGCCGCGCACTGGTCACTGAAGGCGCCTTGGTCGGCCAGGGCGAAGCGACCGCATTGGCTGTGGTGCAGCAGATCGACCCGGTGTACGTGAACTTCACCCAATCGGCCGGTGACGTCTTCCAACTGCGGCGCGCTATGGAAAGTGGGCAGTTCAAGCGCGCTGGCGGCAGCCAGGCAGCCAGCGTCAAGCTGGTGCTCAGCGACGGATCTGAATACGCACAAGCTGGCAAGCTGCTGTTCACCGACTTGTCGGTGGACTCCACCACCGGCCAGGTCACCCTGCGCGCAGAGGTGCCCAATCCCAAGGGCGAACTGCTGCCCGGCCTGTACCTGCGCGTACGGATTGAGCAGGCACAGGCCAGCAACGCCATCACCCTGCCCCAGCAGGCTGTCACGCGCACCCAGCAGGGCGACACGGTCAGCGTGGTGGGCGAGGACGGCAAGGTGTCGCAGCGCACCGTCAAGATCAGTGCCGCACAGAACAACCGCTGGGTGGTGCTGGACGGTCTGAAGGCGGGTGAAAAAGTGATGGTGGACGGCTTCCAGAAGCTGCAGATGCTGCCTCCCGGAACCCCGGTAAAGCCCGTTCCATGGCAAGCACCAGGCACGCCTGCGCCGGCAGCAGCGACTGCCTCAGCGCCAGCCTCCGCAGAGGCGCCGGCAGCGCCCGTTTCGGCCGCATCCAAGCCATAAGGGGCAATCCAGCATGGCCAAATTTTTCATTGACCGCCCCATCTTTGCGTGGGTGATTGCGCTGTTCATCATGGTGATGGGCGGCGTAGCCATCACGCAGCTACCCATTGCCCAGTACCCGCCGGTGGCACCACCGTCCATCGTCATCAACGCGGCCTACCCCGGCGCATCGGCGCAAACCCTCGAAGACAGCGTGCTGTCGGTCATCGAACGCGAGATGAACGGCTCCCCCGGGCTGATCTACATGGAATCGGTCGCGCAGGCCGATGGTTCCGGCAGCATCACGCTGAGTTTCCAGCCCGGCACCAATGCCGACCTGGCGCAGGTGGACGTGCAAAACCGGCTTTCACGGGCCACGCCGCGCCTGCCTTCTGCCGTGACACAACAGGGGGTGCGCGTGGACAAGTCGCGCTCCAACTTCCTGCTGTTCACCATGCTGTCGTCCAGCAACCCAGCCACCGACACCGTGGCCTTGGGTGACTATGCGTCGCGCAACGTGGTGCCAGAACTGCAACGCCTTAAGGGTATTGGCCAGGCCCAGCTGTTTGGCACGGAGCGCGCCATGCGCATCTGGATCGACCCGGCCAAGATGGTGAGCTACAACCTGTCGGCAGCAGAGATCACTGCAGCCATACGCGCCCAGAACGCCCAGGTGGCCAGCGGCACCATTGGCGACCTGCCCAATGTCGCGGGCCAAGGTATTGCCGCCACCGTGGTGGTCAATGGGCAACTGTCCAGCGTTGAACAGTTCGGCAACGTCGTGCTGCGTGCCAACACCGATGGCTCCACCGTGCGCATCAAGGATGTGGCGCGTGTGGAACTGGGCGGCCAGGCCTACGCCACCGCCGCACGCCTGAACGGAAAGCCCGCCGTAGGCATCGGCGTTCAGCTGTCGCCCAGCGGTAACGCACTGGAGGCCGCCAAGGACGTGCGCGCGAAGATGGATGAGCTGTCACGCTACTTCCCCGAAGGCATGAGCTGGAGCATTCCTTACGACAGCTCGCGCTTCGTAGACATCTCCATCAAGCAGGTCGCAGAAACACTGGTCGAGGCCGTGGTGTTGGTGTTCCTGGTGATGTTCCTGTTTCTGCAGAACTGGCGCTACACCATCATCCCGACGATCGTGGTGCCGATTGCGCTGCTGGGTACGTTTGCCACACTGCTGGCGCTGGGGTTCTCGATCAACGTGCTGACCATGTTTGGCATGGTGCTGGTGATCGGCATCGTGGTGGACGACGCCATCGTGGTGGTGGAGAACGTTGAGCGCATCATGAGCGAAGAAGGCCTGTCACCGCTGGAAGCCACGCGCAAGGCCATGCGCCAGATTTCGGGCGCCATCATTGGCGTGACGGTGGTGCTGATCTCGGTTTTCGTGCCGCTGGCATTTTTTGCAGGCTCCACCGGCAACATCTACCGCCAGTTCTCGGCGGTGATGGTGGCATCCATTGGCTTCTCAGCCTTCATGGCCCTGTCGCTCACACCGGCACTATGCGCCACACTGCTCAAGCCGGTCGAGGCGGGGCATCACCACGAGAAGACTGGCTTCTTTGGCTGGTTCAATCGCGGCTTTTCGCGCACTGCCAAAGGCTACGAGGGCTTTGTGGCCCGCATGCTGCGGCGCGCCGCGCGTTACCTGGTGATCTACGCAGCCATCATCGGTGCTGTGACCGTGGTCTACATGCGCCTGCCGACCTCGTTCCTGCCCAGCGAAGACCAGGGCAACATCATCGTCAACGTGCAATTGCCACCGGGCGCCACGCAGGAGCGTACGCTGGCCGTGATGGAGCAGGTCGAAGGATTCATCCTCAAGCAGCCCGAGGTGCAAAGCATGGTGGGCGTGCTGGGCTTCAGCTTCTCCGGCCAGGGGCAGAACGCGGCCCTTGCCTTTGTGACCCTCAAGGACTGGAGTGAACGCCATGGCCCCGGTCAGTCGGCACAGGACGTGGCCAACCGCGCCTTTGGTGCGCTGATGGGCATTCGCGATGCTTTCATCTTCCCGTTGAGCCCCCCGCCCATTCCCGAGCTGGGCAACGCCAGCGGCTTCACGTTCCGCCTGCAAGACCGGGGCGGCGCAGGGCACGAAGCCCTGGTGAAAGCCCGCAACCAACTGCTGGGCATGGCCTCGCAGAGCAAGGTGCTGACGCAGTTGCGCCCCGATGGTCTGGAAGATGCGCCCCAGCTGCAAATCGACATTGACCGTGACAAGGCCAACGCGCTGGGCGTGCCCTTCGACGCCATCAACTCTGCGCTCTCCACAGCGCTGGGCTCCAGCTATGTGAACGACTTCCCGAACCAGGGCCGCCTGCAGCGGGTGGTGGTGCAAGCCGATGCGCCCGCACGCATGCAGCCTGACGATCTGCTGCAGATCAATGCCACCAACAGCCAGGGCAAACCGGTGCCGCTGTCGGCGTTCGCAACCACGCGCTGGGTGACCGGCGCGCAGCAAACCGTGCGCTACAACGGCTACCCCGCCATGCGCATTTCCGGCTCGCCAGCACCGGGCTACAGCACGGGAGCTGCCATGGCCGAGATGGAGAAGCTGGCGGGCCAACTGCCCCAAGGCTTCGGTTTTGAATGGACCGGCCAGTCGCGCGAAGAAAAGCTGGCAGGCTCGCAGTCGCTCATCCTGTACAGCTTTGCCATCCTGGCGGTGTTCCTGTGCCTGGCTGCGCTGTACGAGAGCTGGTCGATCCCGCTGGCCGTGATCCTGGTGGTGCCCCTGGGCGTGCTGGGCGTGCTGCTGGCCACCTTGCTGCGCGGCTATGCCAATGACGTGTACTTCCAGGTGGGCCTGATCACCATCATTGGCCTGTCAGCGAAAAACGCCATCCTGATCATCGAGTTCGCCAAGGACCTGCAGGCCCAGGGCAAGGGCGTGATCGAGTCGGCGCTGGCCGCCGCGCATTTGCGGTTCCGCCCCATCGTGATGACCTCGATGGCGTTCGGCCTGGGCGTGCTGCCGCTGGTCGTCGCGTCGGGTGCGGGCTCTGCCAGCCAGCGGGCCATCGGCACCGGCGTGCTGGGCGGCATGGTCACTGGCACCGCACTGGCCGTGTTCTTTGTGCCCGTGTTCTTTGTGGTGGTGCGCAGCCTGTTCAAAGGCAGCGCGCGCCAGCAGGAAATGAACCGCCGCCATGCAGAAGAAGCAGGAGTTGGAACCCATGAATAAAAACCGAAGTACCCCCATGGCGTTGGCAGCAGCCACGGCGGCTGCGCTGCTGGCTGGCTGCTCGTTCATCCCCACTTACGAGCGCCCGCAACCCCCCGTCCCCGCCACCTACGCCGGCGGGGTGGCAACGACCGACAGCGCAGCTGCGCAGTCGGGAGCCACCGTGCCCTGGCAGAACTACTTTGCCGAGCCGCGCCTGCAACAGCTCATCGACATTGCGCTGGCCAACAACCGCGACCTGCGTGTGGCCATGCTCAACATCGAGCAAGCTCGGGCCACCTACCAAGTGCGCCGGGCCGACCTGTACCCGGGCGTGGGACTGGCCGCCAATGCCAGCCGGGCCCCTGCCACGGGCACGGGCAACCTGACCAACTCATTCAGCGTGGGTCTGGCCGTATCCGCATGGGAAATCGACTTCTTTGGCCGCATTGCCAGCCTCAAGGAGCAGGCACTCGCCCAGTACCTTGCCACGGAAGAAGGCCGCAACGCCGCACAGGTGAGCCTGGTGGCGGCAGTGGCCAATGGCTGGCTGACGCTGCTGGCCGACGAGGAGCTGCTGGACCTGTCGCGCCAGACCCTTGCATCGCGCGAGGAGTCGGTGCGCCTGACCCGGATGCGCCTGGACGCGGGTGTGGCCTCCGAGCTCGACTTCCGCCAGGCCGAGTCGCTCACCCAGGCGGCCCGCGCCACGCTGGCGCAACAGCAGCGCCAGCGCGCGCTCGACGAAAACGCGCTGGTCCTGCTCCTGGGCCAGGCACTGCCGCAAGACGTGCGCGCCAGTCTGGCCGGTGGCAAGCTGGCCGACGCGCCTGTGATGGCACCGTTGCCTGCCGGCGTGCCGTCGGAGCTGCTCACCCGCCGGCCGGACATCCGCCAGGCGGAGCAGCAACTCATCGGCGCCAACGCCAACATCGGCGCTGCGCGGGCGGCGTTTTTCCCGCGCATCTCCCTGACGGCGCAGGCAGGCACAGCCAGCGGCGAACTGTCCGGCCTGTTCAAGAACGGCTCCTGGGGCTTCACCATCGCGCCATCCCTGCTGCTGCCCATTTTTGACGCAGGCCGCAACCAGGCCAACCTGGACAGCGCCCGGGTCGGCCGGGAGATTGCCGTGGCGCAGTACGAAAAGGCCATCCAGACCGCGTTCCGCGAGGTCTCGGATGCACTGGCGGGGCAAGCCACGCTGGGCGAACAGGCCCGGGCCCAGCAACAGCAGGCCCAGGCAGAGGCCGCGCGCCTGCAGCTGGCCGACCTGCGCTACCGCAACGGCGTGGCCAGCTATCTGGACCTGCTGGACGCACAACGCTCGCTGTTCACGGCCCAGCAGGCAGTGGTGCAGGTGCGGCTGGCGCAACTGCAAAACCAGGTGTCGCTGTACAAGGCACTGGGGGGTGGAGCGCCCGACACCAGCGCCCAACTCCCCTCCTGACGCCCTGCGCGGGAGCGAGCGCAGCCCCTGGGGCGCTGCGCTCGCTCTGGGGCAAACCCGTGGTTGTCTACATCCTGCGGGGATGGGAATAACCATCCCCGCAGATATAATTTAAGGTTGATTACACCGAAGCCCCCGATACACCTGAGGACGACATGAGCGACAACCACCACGAAGAAGCCCATACCGGCCCGATCAAGAACCCCAAGCAGTTGCTGGTCGCGGTACTTTTCTCGTTTGTGATTCCGATCTTTGCCATCATTGGCTTGGTCCTGTATGTGACGTCGGCGGACAAGCCCGCTGCCGGTGCCGTCAACCCCGAAAAGGCCATCGCCGAACGCATCCAGAAGATCGGCATGGTCGAAGTGCGCGACGCCAACCGCCCCCTCAAGAGCGGCGAAGAAGTGTTCAAGGCCCAGTGCTCCGCCTGCCATGCCTCCGGCGCTGCGGGTGCCCCCAAGTTTGGTGATGCCGCTGCCTGGGCTGCGCGCATTGGCACCGGGTTTGAAGCCCTGGTGCAGTCGGCCCTGAAGGGCAAGGGGGCCATGGCCCCCCAAGGTGGCGGCGACTTCAACGACACCGAAATTGCGCGCGCTGTGGCCTATATGGCCAATGCGGGTGGGGCCAAGTTTGCCGAACCTGCTGCTCCCGCAGCCGCTGCCCCAGCCGCTCAGGCAGACGCAGCACCAGCCGCCGCTCCTGCACCAGCACCCGCCGCAGCCCCTGCAGCTGCTGCGCCCGCTGTAGCGGTAGCTGCCGCACCTGCAGCCGCCGCAGCAGGCGCTGGCGAGGCTCTGTACAAGCAGGCTTGCCAGGTGTGCCACGCTGCCGGTGTGGCCGGTGCTCCCAAGTTTGGTGACAAGGCCGCCTGGGCAGCTCGCCTGCCCGCAGGCATCGACGCGCTGTACACCAGTGTCGCCAAGGGCAAGGGCGCCATGCCTCCGCGTGGCGGCTCCCAAGCCTCTGACGCCGATCTGCGCGCCGCGGTGGAGTTCATGACAGCCGCCGCCAAGTAAGGCGGCGCCTCACTCTGCACGGGCTGGGTAGAACCCCACCCAGAAAGCCGGTCCTTGCGACCGGCTTTTTTTCGGCTTGCCGCTTATCCAGTGCCGTTGTGAGCAGCTCTGAGTGCCCGCAACTCCGGGCTGAAGGAGGTAGGGTGGAGCTTCAGGTTGGTCACGACGCCCCGGCTTGCGACCGGGCGCGCGGACTGCAGACATACCCGTAGCGTGCCGGAAGGTCCTGCGCCTGTACGTCCTGCGGTGTCCAGCGTCCGTCAGTCACTGCCTCTGCAGCCAGTGCCACATCCAGCGTGTGCACCAGCCCCAGGCCCAGGTCTGTCTCCAGGTACACACGGCCCTGCTCGTCCAGCAGGCAGTGGCGAACCGACGCCTCCCGGCCCGTATGGCTGATGGCGCGCAGGTCTTGCGGCTGCAGACGCCAGACCCAGGGCGTGGCCTCCAGCTCGACATACACGCGCTGCGGGCCGTTTTGAAAGAACCACTGACCCTGGTCGTCATGCTCGTAGTTGCGGGCTATGAACGCGATGAGCTTGTCGTGCTGCAGCAACGACCCTTTGCTGTGCGGAAACGTACCCGCTGCCTGCACCGCGTCGTCGCGCAGATACCAGTGGCCGCGCGCATCCAGGCCCAGCCAGCCATAGCAGTCGGGCACGTTGGGCCATTTGGCCAGTGCCTGTTTGACGATGTCATCCATGGGCGGATTGTGCGCCGTGCAGCGCCAGCGCCCCACTGTGCTCGGCCAGCCACCCTCCCACGGCGTCGGGCATGGCGCGCACATGCCCCGGTGGCAAGCCGCGCGGGAACCCCACATGCCCGCCATGCGGCGGCTGCCAGAGCGTCACATGGCGTCCCACCTCGCGCACGCCCGGCAGACTGCCAGCGGGCACAAAGGGGTCATTGCGCGCGTTCACCACCAGCGCCGGAATACGGATGCGATGCAGCAGCGGCTTGGCCGACGCGCGCAGCCAGTAGTCCTCGGTATTACGGAATCCGTGGACTGGCGCGGTGAACACGTTGTCGAACGCGTACAAGTCCCGCGCGGCCAGCAGCGCCTGCCGGTCAAACAGCCCCGGGTGCTGGGCCAGCTTCTGCAGCGCCTTGGGCACCAGGGTGCGCATGAACATGCGCGTGTACACCAGCCGGTTGAAGCCGCGCCCAATGGCATGCCCGCCCGCTGCCAGGTCGATGGGCGAGCACACGGCCGCCACCGCATCCGCGCTGCGCGCAGCGTCAGTGCCCACTTCGGCGGCCCAGCGCAGCAGGGCGTTGCCGCCCAGTGACACCCCTACCGCCATCAGCGGCCCGTGGTGGTGCACACGCAGCTGTTGCAGCATCCAGCCGATCTCCGCATGGTCGCCAGAGTGGTAGGCGCGCGGGGCACGGTTGATCTCCCCGCTGCAGCCGCGAAAGTGCGGCAGCGCGCAGGCCCAGCCGCGCTCGCGGGCCAGGTCGGCAAAGGCTTCGCAGTAATGGCTGCGTGATGAGCCCTCCAACCCGTGGAACACCACCAGCAGCGGCCTGGGAGCGTCAGCCACCACACCGTCCTGGAGAAAGTCCACATCGACAAAATCGCCGTCGGGGGTGTCCCAGCGCTCACGGCGGTACTCGGGACGCGGGCCGAACACACGGCGTGCGTACAGCGCGGGCCAGATCGTTTGCAACTGGCCACCGGGGAGCCAGCGGGGCGCTATGTATTTCATAGCTGCCAAGGCATATGTTGTCGGCGCATACAGCCAATTGGACCCAAAATCTTCACGCAGTGGCCTCTCAATGCAGAACGGGGCGCTGCGCCAGCACATCCACCTGGGCGTCGGGCGCCACGCCCGGGCTGGCGTGGTGGGCCACCATGCGCCAGCCTTCGGGGGTCTTGTGGTACACGTTGGTCGCCATGACCACGGCCTGGTGCAGGCCGTCAGGCAGCATCACCTCGACCTGCTCGACCACGCTGTGCACGGCACTCGACAGCGCCACCACGCGGTGCACCTGCGCCGGCCGGGCACGCACCGTGCCATGGGAGAACATGGCCTCGAACGCGGCACGGATGGCGGCGGGCCCCAGCAGGCGCGGCCCGCCCGGGTGCACACAGACAATCTCGTCATCGTCCGCCCAGCACGACATCAGCAGCTCGATGTCACCGCGCTGCAGCGCCTCATAAAACGCGGTTTCGGTTTCATCCGAAGAGCCACCCAGGGTGGCTGCTTTTGATCGGGCGCGGGGCATGTTAATTTTGGTGGTAAATGGGTCGGAACGGCGTGACAGGTGCAACGCCAGCCTGCTATTGTGCGGCGGCGGTGCAATGCCTGGCTGCCTACCGATTTTGTACGCGCTCGGGCGGGGGCCCACCATCGCTGGTCGGCGACCAGTTTGCGGACTGGCGCCCTCCGGTTTCTGGCACAGTCATCCCATTTCTCCATCGGCGGACTCCACCATCATGATGATCCAACGTCTACTTGCCCTCCTCACCTTGCTCGCCGCCACGCTCACGCTGAGCGGCTGCGGCTACAACGACTTCCAGCGCCTGGACGAGCAATCGAAGGCCGCCTGGAGCGAAGTGCTCAACCAGTACCAGCGCCGTGCCGACCTGGTGCCCAACATCGTCGCCACCGTGAAGGGCGAGGCCAACTTTGAACAGGAGACGCTGACCAAGGTGGTCGAGGCCCGCGCCAAGGCCACGGCCATCCAGGTCACGCCCGAGACGCTGAACAACCCCGAGGCTTTCAGCAAGTTCCAGCAGGCCCAGGGAGAGTTGTCCAGCGCCCTGTCGCGCCTGATGGTCGTGTCCGAGCGCTACCCCACCTTGCAGGCCAACCAGGGCTTTCGCGACCTGCGGGTGACGCTGGAAGGCACCGAAAACCGCATCACCGTGGCCCGCAACCGCTACATCCAGACCGTGCAGGAGTACAACGTGCTGGCCCGCAGCTTCCCCACCAACCTCACGGCCATGGCCTTCAGCTACGCCCCCAAGCCCAGCTTTACCGTGACCAACGAGGCGCAGATTTCCGTGCCGCCCACGGTGGACTTCTCCGCATCCAAGGCCAAGCCCTGAACAACCCCTTGCAGGGCCTGACGTGAGCTGAATATGCTGCTAGCGCCTATTCGATATGCCCTGATAGCTATATTTTTTATAGCTGCATGGCCTATCTTTGGGTGGGCCCAATCGCAGCCGCTGGCCGTGCCCCCGCTGACGGGGCACGTCATCGATCAGACCGGCACGCTCAGCGCCAATGACATCCAGGCACTCGAGGGCCAGCTGGTCGCCCTCGAAAAAGCCCGCGGCTCGCAGGTCGTCGTGTTGATGGTGCCCACCACCGCACCAGAGGACATCGCCGCCTATGCCAACCGCGTCGGCAACCAGTGGAAGATCGGGCGCCGCGACGTGGGTGATGGTGTGCTGGTGCTGGTGGCCAAGAACGACCGCAAGATGCGCATCGAGGTTGCCAAGTCTCTGGAAGGTGCCATCCCCGACATCGCAGCAGCACGCATCATCGACGGCGCGATGAAGCCCCGCTTTCAGCAAGGCGACTTCGCGGGAGGCCTCGGTGCAGCGATCACGCAGATCGGCGCGCGCATCGCGGGCGAAGCCCCGCCCGCCCCGACCGAGACACCCTCTCCTGCCGCCGGAGGCAGCAGTCACGGCCTGTTCGACTGGACGGACTTCGCCATCTTCCTGTTCTTTGGCGTCATGGTAGCCGGCCCGCTGGCTCGCAGCCTCCTGGGGGCTGCGCTGGGCGGACTGGCGGTAGGAGGCGGCGTAGGCGCCCTGGCGTTTGTGTTCACCTCCAGCCTGCTGCTGTCGGTGGGCGCGGGCGTGATTGCGCTGCTCTACACCTGGCTTTTTGGCGGCAGTAGCGGCCCCATCAGCCTGGGGCATGGCGGCGGAGGTTCCGGGGGCTGGAGCAGCGGCAGCTCGGGCGGATTCAGCAGCAGCAGTGACAGCGGCGGCTTCAGTTCGGGCGGTGGGGGCGATTTTGGTGGCGGCGGTGCATCGGGGGACTGGTGATGGGTGTTGAGAACAGCGGGCAACCAACGCACACGCTATGGCGTTCCATCTGGAGGCTCGTCCACCATCGCTGGCACGACGCCTTCGGCCGATCCGCCATCCCGTTGCAAGCACTGCAGCGCCTCGGCGCGCAGGTCGCTGCCAGCGAGCGGCAGCACACCGGGCAGATTCGCATCGTGGCGGAAGCGGGGCTCCCCTGGAGCTACCTGCGCCGTCACGCCAATGCACGCGAACGCGCGCTGATGCTGTTCAGCAAACACCGCGTGTGGGACACCGAACACAACAACGGCGTGCTGATCTACCTGCTGATGCCGGAACATGCGTTCGAGATCGTCGCCGACCGGGGCCTGGCACGGCATGTCCCACCCACCGCATGGCAGGAGATGGCGACAAAGATGTCGGCCCAGTTTCAGCAAGGCCGCTACGAAGAAGGCCTGGCGCAGGCCGTGGGGGCGGTAGGCGCCCTGCTGGCGGAGCACTTTCCGCGCGCCACCGATTCGCCCTCCGTCAACGAGCTACCCGACGCGCCGCTCCTGCGCTGAATACCGGCTGGCGGCTATCCCGAGCATCTACAACGCGACACGCATCAGAGCGCCCAGAGGGCGGCCATTGTGTGTATGGGTGGACTGCCGCTCAGCCTGACGGCACGTGCAGTTCAGCCGCAAACTGCTTTCCATGGGCATTGAATTGAACACCCCACATCCAGCCCCTGCAGGCCACATTGCGGAGCTAACCCGCTGACTCTGCGCAGGTGCGCCCGTCACACGCCTTCGGCTCTACAGCTCTGCAGCCCTGCACTCTGCAACCGTCCTGAATATGTACCCGGGTTATCCATCAGCAGGTACCTATCTCCGGCCGAACCAGTGCCCCAAGCCTATGGACTGGCCCTCATCCCATCTTCATTGTTTCCAATACTGGAACAGTTAGTTCGCGACCCGGTGGTTTTTCTCTGCACCCCACCGGCGTACAGTTCATCCCATCGATGAGCCGAACCCGCAAGGCGACTCACCGAACCCGGTCCCAAGCAGCTTTCTTTGTTTTTGGCGCTTTGTTCCGGTTTTTTGAGCCGCTTCTTTAACTTCAAGGATTTCCAT
>NZ_LMDQ01000010.1:0-15029 GCF_001425125.1 Acidovorax sp. Root402 | reverse complement strand
CGGATCAAGATCTCTCTTGGCTCCCTCAGCCCTATCGAATACCGGGTGAGCCTTGGACTTGCGGCATAAAACCAGTCCAAGTTTTTATCCGCACCCCCGCCATTTCCATCGAATTCTGACCCACCCTGTTGCACGAACTTAATGCTCAGTTGTGGATAACTCCTTGGTGGCAATCGTTAAGCTGGGCGCAACACTCTCGAGCCACGACTCGATCTCAGGCCAGCTTCGAGCATAGCCATCCAGCATCGAACGCAAGTTCGGCAGGTCGAGTCCAGTGGATCTGAGAGCGTGGCGCAGAGTTTCAAGACTCCACACGCGGCAAACCTGCAATAGCAAAAAGCCTACCCAATTCGACGTTTGCTCTCGTCACCCATGGGTGTATAGCGTCCAGTAGCGCATTGCTCAGATCGAGCTGCTCTGGGGAAACCTTTTCACGGCGATATCTGTGTTCACCGGAGACTCCGTCCACTGGCGGTGCAGTGAGCGTATGCTCACTAGTGGTTCATCGCGGCTGCTTGGGCTAGGGCTGTCCAATGCCGTTATGGTGACTGCCAACGGCCAGTGTTTAGAGATCCTCCAAACCTCTCGATTTTTCGGACCACCCTTTAGGCCCTGATTTGTCCAGCATAAGCACTTAGGACAATCCGGTATCCTCAGTCACGCACAGTCAAGCTCATCAAAGTCCTCAAAATTAAGGCCCTGATGACTCTTCCGAAGCGTTAACTCGGATTGGGCAAACGGTCTACTGTAAAAAGCCCCTCCGGACCCTCTTATACAGCTATCCTTAGCGCCAGGAGGCCGTTTTAATGGCTGCATAGATCGCGGGCCGGCGCAAAGTTTAACTTTGAGACGCTTCGCGTTGCAGGCTAAGACTGACCAACCGCAAGGTCGCCGGGCTCGCCATCACCTTGTGGTCCCCGCGTGGGCAAGAAGGAGTCGCCGATGATGTTTGACATCCCTACGCTGATGGCGATGGTCTTTCTCAATGCGTTCGCCATGGCTGCAGCGCTGAGCGTCGCCTCCACCGCCAAAAAAGCGCCCGGTACCACGGCATGGATCATCGGCGCGTGGTTGCAAGCCCTTGGCTGGCTTGCATTCATCGTCGGCTACCGAACTCAACTCTTCGGGTTCCTGTCGGCAGGTGCCGTCTTATTTTCGCTAAGCTTGAGCTTGGCCCACCACTCGGTCCGGTGTTTCGCAGGCCACTCAGAAAGACGTGCATGGTTTTTCTGGGCGCCGGTATGTGTCGCAGTAGTTCATCCACTCGCGTTCATTACAGAGCACAGCACTTTTCGCATTGGCTTCGTGGCGTTCGCCACCTTCGTGCAAACAACGTCCATCTTGGTGGAAGTGCTTCGAAGTCCGAAAAAAATTACGTCTGGCTGGCGGTGGCTGATCGTTTTCACAATGGGCGGCACAGCGTGCCTGTCACTTCTGAAGCTGGTCAGTTTGGCCACTGCGTCCAATCCCTCGTTGGAATCACCCGACGTTATGAACGTTATCGCCCTGGTCGTCGCAACGATCAATGTGAACTTGAACTCTCTAGCCTTGCTTGTGGCGCAGCGGCTTGACGCGCAGCGAAAGCTTGAATTTCTGGCCTCAACAGATGCTTTGACGGGCCTCGTGAACCGCCGCTCCTTAATCGATTTCGGTGAACATCGATTCCAACAAGCGCAGGAGTCAGGCTCTCCCCTCACGGTCGTCATGCTCGACCTGGACTTTTTCAAGGTTATCAATGACACCCACGGCCACCTGGTGGGGGATGAGGTGCTCAAGACGTTTGGCGCGATGCTTTTGCTGAAGGTACGCGGGCCGGATCTGGTGGGCCGCTATGGGGGCGAAGAGTTCTGCATCATCATGCCCCACTCGCGGATCGAAGCAGCTTTGTCTGTCGATCAGCGCATCCGGGAGGCGTTTGCTCAAGCACGCTTTGAGATCCCCGGACTGCAGCCTACGTTCAGCGCCGGAGCGGCCCAGATGCTCCGGTCTGACAAGAGTTTCAGCGCGGTGCTGGGCCGCGCTGACGAGTGCCTCTATACGGCAAAACAATCTGGCAGGGCTAAGATTGTGCTTTCGGAACAAGAGGATTGAGTGACTGCAAGCGTCGCTCTGAGACCTAGCCTGCACAAGACCTCCGCCTGCGAACGCCGGTCGCCTCGCCCAAACGGACCATACCAAGGCTGAGTATTGCGAGGCCCCGACCGGGGGCGTGGGCTAAACAGTTGAGTCCAGTCAGGACTGGGGCCGACACGCATGGCCGTAGAGTAAAAAGCGTTCCGTAAAGCGGGCAGCTCCTTCCACCTGCAGCGTACCAAAGGGTCTGCATACGCCGACTTAGAAGAGATGCTCAACCACGCTCTTGCAGCGCCTCTTGAAGATCCCCCGGCGAATAGCCAAAAGTTTTCCGGAACCAGCGTGTGAAGTGCGCTTGATCAGAAAACCCACAATCTGCCGCGATCGATGCAAGCGGTCGTCCATCCAAAAGCAGCTGCTTGGCTCGATGCAAACGCACTGCCCGGAGGTACTCACCTGGCGCCATCCCCAACCAATCACGCGACACCCTGTGAAGGCGCTCACGACTGACCGAGCAGTGAAGCGCCAAGCCGGCCACTGACGTCTCACCACTGAGCACGGCGACTTGTACCTTCTGAATAAGCGATCTAACGGACTGGCTAGGTATCGGGTCCGCTATCACGCCGGCCCGAGGTGCAAGTTCATCGCACAACAACGGCAGCGCATCTCGCATCCAAGATTGAGCCTTTTCGGCTGAGTCGAGTTCTCGCGCACGGCCCGCAAGCCGGGGCGACTGAACTACGCCACTGCGAGCGGGGGGAGCGAGGCCTTCTCTAGCAAACCACTCGGCTGGGACATAGAGCATCGTCACCAGGACACCACCAAGAGAGTCAGGCGCAGTAAGTGCCCCGGTGTGTACCGTTCCGGGAGAAATCGCGATCAGGTCGCCCGAGCGCGCGCCAAACGGCTGACCACCCACAATGCATCTACATTCGCCGCGAACGACAGCGCCAAATGACCATTCATCGTGCCAATGTGGCACCCATTCCTGCCCATGTTGTTGGTGGCTCACCTGCTCCAGGTCAAACCCCCTAAGTCGACGGATTTCGGACCGCATCAGCGCCACAGCGGCAAGCTCCCGGTGAGGCGATTTACCCAGCGTTTCGGTCCGGCGAGCCCTATCCCGAGCATCGGCTCATCCACGTGGTGCGCAGTTTGATGATGCGCCCGATATTGGGCGAAATCATGAACGGACTGGGCATACGCCGGGAACAACGAAACCTCGCCGCGCTCCGCTGCCGGGATGTCTATAGCCTGCCTCAGCAATGCGCTCATTGCTTCCGGCAGTGCGCTCAAAACGGCAATGGGAAGGTGAGACGACGCGACTGTCTCCAAGTCATCAGCGTCAACCAGCGTCCCTCCCGCCCATCCTGGGCGCGCCCCTGCAAGCCCTGCCGCCAAGCACGCCGCGATGTTTGCTGCCTGGCCTGCAGTCAGACTGGCCGCCACCACGACTGCGACTTTGTCGGGTTGAGCCTTTTGTTCGGTGTCATGCATCGCGCGCACCTCCCACAGTAATGCCGATCCACCCCGCACTTGCATCCTCCGTCTGCACGTTGCCAAGCAGGTCCATCTCTTCGCCTGGATGAGCGAAGACTCGCAAGGAAGCGGTAGCCGCGTGCCACCCCTCCCCTACCCGAGCGCTGATTTCCGGAACAACGAGCACAGGCGATGGGAGTTGTTCGGGTTTCCGAAGGTCTGGCCAGCCGACTGCGCCAATGGTCGGGTACTGCAGGAACCCCAACGGCCGACCTGGCTCCCCCGTCAGGCGAGCCTCAGCTTCAAACAACCGCCGGTCCTTCACCGCCAGGCTCGCGCCCAATTGGCTACCAACGCGCAGTGGTGCCGCAGCCGGGTGGTCGAGAGGAAGACTGCGTGTAAGCCACGTGGAGCCGATTTTCTTGGGCCATCCCTGCAACAGTCCTCGCACCAGTGAGATGTCCTGATCAACCCAAATGGCAGGGCAGTAGTTGCAGAGCGTGCCATCGGACCGTTCGATTTCAAGCACGACGATGGTCTCCCGGTACTGAGCGATCACCGGATCCAGGAGCTCATGGCCGTCTGTGCATGCCTGCCAGTCAGCGAAGTGCACGGTACCCCTTCCTGACAGCTTTCCGACAGGCGGGGTCAATTGGCCAGCCTCTTTTCCGTCATATCGAAAAGCTACGTTAAGAAGCCACCCTGCGTAATGCCAAGGCGGCGCAGCTACCAGTGCAGCACGGCCGCTGGCTGTGAACGGCGCGGTGAAACTTCGATGGGCAAAGGCTAATTGGTTCATGCCGGAAATCATCCGGCAACCGTCAAGCTAAAGCTAGAACGGATGTGAACTAGGTTAGGGCGCACTCTTTTTGCGAGCGAAGACGAGCAGGTCTTCAGGACTCCACAGATGGCCTGGCCAAGAGCGGTAACCGCGGAACCAAAGAATGCTGTCAACGCGACGCAAGTAAGAACCTTTGGGTGTCTCGTGGCGGAAGTCTTCCATTGGCCGTGCAAGATAACCCAGCCCCTTGCCACGTTGCCACGAACCTCAAGGTCGCAACCCATCCCTCACAGCACCCTTGACATTTCAGATGCATGGTCGGCAACAGTGGGTTCAATCAGCCTCTCCACATGTCTTCATGCCGAATGTCCGACGTCTAGCCACTACTCGCAGCAACCGATCTTTCGGGACCGCACGCCTAGAAATTTAAGATTATGTGCCATCAAGCACCCATCGAATTTCTGAACTGATCAAGCTGATCAGTTCTTTAGGTTCAGGAGAGGAGTCAATGCAGATGACGGGACAACGTCGATCGCACAGCCACTCATTGTGGCGAGCTAAGCTGCGCCCCGTCATGGCTCCGCTGTCGTACTGGGCGGCCCACGCAAGAAACTCTGGCCGGACGGATCCGAAAAGCGCTGTGTCACGCTGCTTGATTCGCTCAATGCGCACGGCTGTGGGAGCGTAAAGAAACACGACTACGTCAAATCCGTCTTCGATATCATCGTTCCAGCCGATGACTGACCCGGCCGCTACCAATTTAGCATTCTTCTCAAATACGGTGAGCATTAATGCAGAGCGCGCATCGTAAGACCTGGCCTGTTGGAATGGAGGCGCGGATTCAACCCACTGGAGTTGATCAGTGTCCTGGAATGTTGCATCGAGGCGTAGAGCGACCCCCGCCCCAACAGTTGAGGTGCCAGACCCTGAAGCTCCGCTAATAAGAATGCGCATTGACGTGCGAGCATGGAACATGGACATGACTGGCAAACCTTCAAACATGCCACTTTTTTTGATCCGTTCGCCGCAAGCTAACTCCAAGCAGACACGCACCGGATTGGTCGGCTTGTATTTCTGGCATCTCAACGGCCAAGCCGAGCAATAGCCGACGAATGCGATTGCCGTTGGATGGAAACGGTGCGGCGTAGAGGAAAGGTTAGACTTTGCAAAACTCCTGCTCAGCAACTATGCGCAGCTCATCAGAGTTTCTTCAGGAATATCCCTGCGTCATGGTCTCTTCAACGTGAGCTCACACGTCTTGGCGGCAGCCAGCCCGACAAAGGCATCGGCAACTTGTATTGCCTCACTCGGAACATATGCCAATTTGGCTCAGAAGAAAATGCATTTCCAGATGCAAGCATGAATTTAATCCTAAAACTCGAGATCGTGCGTGATAGAAAGCACTGACAGCGATGTAAAACGGCGGATTCATCATGAAATCACAAGCCTTAATTCATGAAACCCACCAGTCCAAGTGTAAAAACGGCCGACTCTGATTAGGCAAAAGAACCGTTATTATGCCTCGCCC
The DNA here is from genome assembly GCF_001425125.1 of Acidovorax sp. Root402. Taxonomy (NCBI): domain Bacteria; kingdom Pseudomonadati; phylum Pseudomonadota; class Betaproteobacteria; order Burkholderiales; family Comamonadaceae; genus Acidovorax; species Acidovorax sp. Root402. The sequence goes on along the minus strand of NZ_LMDQ01000010.1, from coordinate 9,168 downwards.
GCACGCGGCCCCACAACGCATTCCAAAGTATCGGATTGACACATTCGGTGCCAGTTGTCCTGTACTTTGGACAATTACCGCTGCGTCTCCAACTTCAAGCTGTTCCAGGACAACTCGCATAGCTTGAGGGCTAAGGTTCTCGGCGACAAGAGCGCACCTGTATTCAAGTCCACGCTCCCGTGGCGACTTTTTCTGCTGGGTACGCGCGCTGTTTAGTAATACCGCAGCTTTACTGCCGTACTTTGACAGCGCGACCCTGTCCAGAAGAACTATGGCATCTTCCACTGGCACAGCAATGCAGTCGACCGGTCTAGCGGTGCGCTGAATTATTGTTCTCGTCTCGTCAATGTCTATGCCCGCAGGCGGGGCTGTATACGGATGCGCGGAAGTGGAAATCATACTAACTAGTGCAGTCACGGCGTAGAACAAAATGCAGATATTTATTTTCATATAATCGCAATATAATTTTTTCGCGGCCGCCTTGCTCTCAGTACGGAAGAAACGATAGCTGCCCTGGGCGTCGCCGCCGAGAATTGTCGCCGGCGCGGCATATCGCTTTGCAACCCCGCTTTGTTTCTGCAGACGAGACCGGTAAGCATTAGAGCGGCCGCGCATCCGGGCTGATTGAGCTTCACGGCAACCGCCTCAAACCTTAAAGGTGCCAACAATGCCCGCCAACTTGGGCGCTTAATAATCTCCCCATACCCGCCGTTTATGCCAGAACAAATTTCATAGCTTTATATTTAGATTCGACCCTGTGCGCGCAATTGGTATATGTTGCGGACTCAGCGCGCCGCCCTCGCCTTCTTCACTTGCGCGGCGGTGTGACTGAAATGCTTCTTGGCGGTGAACAGGATGAAATCGAGCGCGGGATGCTCCACCAGAGGCTGCAGGTCCCCGTCCAGCACATCCGTGTTAGAGAAATCGAACCAGTCCAGCCGCTCCAGATCGCGCAGGAACCCCAGCGATGGCAGGGGGGGCGCGCCGTTGAGGACCAATTTCGTCAGCGTCCCGAGGTGCTTGAGCTGGTCGGCCAGACCGTCTGCATGGCGAGCGCCCTCCAGGGTCAACTTCGTCAGTTCCCGGCATCGGCCCAGGTCCGCGATGTCCTGCAGACCCCGAGGTTGGACGAGGGAGAGCGCAGTCAGGTGTCGGCAGGCGGCCAAGCCATCCAACGAGCGGACCTTCGAGCGGAATAGGTTGAGTTCGCGGAGTTGCGGGGCCATGCGCAGGAAGCCCAGGTCGCCTTCCGCAGGCGCCGCTCCGGTCAGGCTCAACCGGTTCAGGCACGGGTAGGTCGGCGCGAACGGGTGCCTGGGGCCCAAATCTGGCCCAAGGACTCGAGCGCCAGGAATCGCTCGCAGTCCACCGGCGGGTTGAGGTCGTCATTGCAGTAATAGGCCTTCAAGTCGCCCGCATGCCGCTGCAGCGGCGCGAGATCCACCTTCCGGTGCAGCATGAGGTGCAACTTGCCCACCCCGTCGAAGGCGTCGAGGCACGACACCTCGGCCAGATCCGGGTTCTGCGCCTCGGAAAGCCCCAGCTGTATGTACCGGCCGGATTTCCAGAGCACCGCGCAAGCCCGGGCTTCGGCGGCGTCGATGTAGAGGGTGCGATCCAGCAACCGGCCGCTGATGACGGCGTCGACTTCCTTCGCGCGGCCCGGCAGGCGTTCGTCGCTCATGGCCGTGCAATCAGGCACAGCCACGCAATCGGCGGGAGCAATATTGCGCTGAGCGATCGTTCTTGTCTCATCGATGTCCACCAGGCAGGTGGGGCCTCATACGAATGCACGGGAGTTGAAATCACGATGATTAATGCAGCCATCGCGCAGCACGATAACGTGCCTTTATTTTCTCGTAATCGCATTCTGACCTTCTCATAATCGTTATATTCTTAATAAAGATCGGGGCTTTTCGTGAGCAACGTTGGTTCCGCGCTCAAGCCGGTGAGGCGGTTGCGTCCAAACAATGCGACGCCCAAGCCACCGAGACGGTGATCGCGAAGCCCAAGCCAGGACGGACACCAATCTTTAGGTTCTTGAACATGCCGAACCTTCGGCTTCCTTGCCGGCTTGTCGGCGTGTGGAGCATTCGGCGCTGCGCGACGGCGTCGCACATGAGTGATTGGCACAAAGCACGGGCATCTTCACGCCCCACTTCACTTCGTCGCTGTAGCGCCAGCCAAGATAATCCAGGCACCGCTGGGCCTCGCATGCTCGGTAGACAACCACTTGAACTACTGGTGCGTCACCGTAGGACTGACCCGACAAGCCTACGTCAGCCGAGCTTTTGCGTCCCAGCGGTCGCCCAACCACAATGGCTGAGCCATCCTTGCCAAACGTGTCCGAACTGACGTTAGTCAAAAGGACTTGAGAGAATCCAGCGGTTGGATCAGCATCAACGACTGAAGCAATGGTCGAAGTCAGCATCCTGTGGAGCCGGACTGGAATAGCAACTGTTTTGTCCTGCCATTTAAACGGGTCGCGCGCCACCTGGGCCGTAGTAAGCCATACGTGCACGTTTTCCCGACGGGTCAGTTCATAAAACGCCGTCCTCGCTGCCGCCTCACGATTGGATCTGTCGTTTTGGCTTTTAAATTGGCTTAAGCGCTCAGCGACAGGGTTGCGGTAGACACGCACTTCTGGAGGCTGTCCGTTTTCCGAGACTACGGCCGCGTTGACTTTCGCCTGCTGGTAATTAGATGGGCTTATTACCCCCTGTAGCACGGGGAAAGATTCCCAAAGATTGACGGTCACAGAGTAGAAACCTGTCTTTGGTGGGCATGCAACTATTGTTTTTGAAAATGCGCGCTTCATTAATGTCTTAACCGCGTCATCATCTTCCAGCAGTTTCGCGGGAACGCCCGTCACGACGACCTCCCGAACAGTACACCCACTCCCGTCGCCGCTGACATCTGAGGATTGAATGAAAAGCAGCTTAAATCCCTCGACATTTCCTCTGTCAGTGACGATGAGCATGTTTTCGCCTGTGCCGGAGCCACCCTTCGCGGCCATCGCAGGAGTAAAGGGCATTACGAGGGCCAACACCAGAATAATTAAGGTTGCCCAAATTGGATGCCGGGGATCGTACTTGGCCTCAGTGTTTCTCATGGCTGGGATCTTTCTAATGGGTTACCGTACGAAGCCACCGTCGGCCCTGAGCTGAACCAGCTCCACAAACCGCGAACCAGTATGCCCTCCGTCGGTAAAATCCACGTCAAGACCGCCAACTCTTGTATTTAGCGATCGGAGCACGGTTTGCAGCCTTTGTCGACTAACGTCCTTTTCGCACTTCTTAAGCGCCGCTATCATTACAAGCGCGTTTAAGTATCCTTCGTAGCTGTAGTACGAAATAGGCACGCTCTCCTTGTCTGCGAGCCGTCTAAAGGAACGAGCAACATCGTTCGACTGACTCCAGGGATAGGGTATGACCTGCGAAATGATCAGATTTTTAGCCTTTTCACCGATTGCTTTAGCGATCGTGTCACCTGGAACTATTGACATTCCGTAGAACGTGGGGACGCTTCCGGCTGCCCAAGTCTGCTCCATGAGCTTCGTTGCGACGCTGCCTCCGAGATACATAATGACTGCCTGAGGTTTCGAAGCGGCAATGATCTTTGCAGCCTGTTCGATATTGCTCCCGTCGACATTGACGTTGACCGTACTCGTGGGGACATAGCCTTTGCTTGATATTGCTTTATCGCAAAGACCTGCGACCTCGTTTCCCCCGGGGTTATTGAGGTGGGCGATAGCAATCTTTACGACCCCAATGGTGGTCAGATGCTGCACCAGAACCTCCAATTCGCGGGCATTGGTAGCGCGCAGGAAAAACGCACTTCCCTTCACGGATTCGCGCGCGGAGTCTGCGACAGCGTACGCACCGAAGAGCGGGCAGCCACTTTCCTTCAAAATCGGGGCGGCAGCAGATGTGGTGGCAGAACCCACCGAGCCAAAAAACCCTACAAGCCCTTGCGTTCCCATCAGCGTCCGATAATTTTCGACGGCGGTCTTGGGGTTGAGGGAGTCGTCTAAAGCCACGAGCCTCACCTCCCTGCCATCAATTCCGCCTTGGGCGAGGTTCTCGGCAAATGCAAGGTTTGCCCCCTTCAGCATCATCTTGACCGGATCCCCAAGCGGCCCGGTCAAGATGCCTGTCATCCCTAACACTAACGGCGGTAGGTTACGCTGAGCACGGGAAACCCCGTGTAAGCCAGAGCAGGCCAGGCCCAGTGCACTTAATAGAACTTTCCTTCTCGACATATCCCCTCCACCAAATGTATTCTTATGACGCCCGCAGTGTTGCTTTATTCAAAGACGGGCCAATATCGAAAACTAACGGCTTTGAGCGTAGGCTCCTGAAGGTAAGTCTTCACCAAATCAACATCCGAAGTCTCGAAGCTCACCGTAAAATAATCTTGCGATGAGGTGATTCCGTCGCCTGTGCGGAAATATTTATTGGTCTGTGTAACGTTTATTTGAACCCCGAGATCATTTTCTATGGCGGTGAGCGCCATAGTCTCAGCTCTTTTATGGGCGCCGTAATCAATCTGTACGTGATTCATCGTCATTCTTTCTCCACGGGAAACGTCCCGCCTCATAGTAAATATACTGCCCCAATCGGGCCAATTTGCAACACAGAAATAGTCAAGCGTCGCAAAACAAATAACCCGCGACGCTGTCATCAAAATTTTCCGCTCCTATTGGCGAAAAGTACAAACGAGAAGCTCCTCCCAGCCTAATCGTCATTCCGTCACTTGGTCGGTTCAAGCGACAGTGAGCATGTGCCCTTCGGTAATTGTGCCTTTGTGCCGCACCTTTTGAAGATCATAAGTTTTTGCACGACTATAAAATTGAAGGTTTTAACCTTGGAATGGAATGCCCGCGACATTAAGGTTTGCGCAGGCACTTCGCGGAACCTTCGCATTTTTCTAAGTTTTTGCGACCTTGGTCTAATGATGAGGGGCCCGCGCCGAGAAATACTTTTATTGAAAATCGGCTTGTGAAAAATTTTCTGACGACCTGCACCCGCGCCTACTCAGGAACTACGAATATTACCGTGAGGAATCCTCATTATCATCGTCCTTACGTCCAAATATCTCTTGGCTCACGCCACCTTTGCCGATATTATTCATAAATAATTAGCCTTACATTTTTCCATTTTTTGCTATCAATTCATGCGCCGGAAATTATCTCGTCGCATGCTCGATGCGAGCACGTCTTGGCCACGCAGTTGTCGAGCTGGAAGGCTTCAAGATTTGTTGAACCCCAGCTTCTCCATGGCTTCATGCGTCTCCATGAGCATGGCGGCGACCTCGGCTACTGTTACGCGCAGGCCTGTGGCACGTTCCCGCATGTGCTCATAGGCCTGTGCCTCCGTCATGCGCTGGTAATCAACGAGCACGCGAATAGCCTTTTCAATCTGCCGGCGAGATTTAATGGTGGATTCAAGCTTTTCGATCTTGCCTTGCAGGCGCTGCTGAAAGCCCTGTGATGCCCGTGCGAGCACCAGTGTGCTCAAGATGCCCGATGAACGAAACGGCTTGGTGATAACACCGTGGGCTTTGGTGTCGAGCAAAAGCTTCAGCGTGGTCGGACTCTCATAATCCGAGAGAGCCACAAATGCTGCATCAACCGCGCTAGCGTTCCAGGCGCTGCTACCTTCCAGATCCTGCGACACCTGGAAAAAGATCACATCAATGCCAGTAGGTGGCTCGGGCGGGAACGGCCACACCACCCTGAGGCGACAACCAATGCGCTGCAATTGCTGCACTACCACGTCCCGGTCTTCACCTGGCGGGTAAACCACCGTGACGCTGATGCTTCGCAAGTCTTCGTAGAGGCGGCGGAGGCTTGAACTCATACTGTGTCACCTCAGCCAAAATTCCGAGAAACCAAAAGTCGAGAGGTATGGGTCAGGCCGCACCGGCTCAGACGCTTCCCACGCGATGTCAAATTGACCGTCAGCGCGACAGATGCCTATGCGGGGGGTTAAAACGCAGTGGTTGTTGTCAGCGTCCACCATTACGCGACCTTCGGGAGAATCGAAGGACACCGCCCGGACGGCTTCGACTAGCCTACGTCGGTCCATACTGCCTGCGCGTTGCAGCGCCAAAGCGAAAAGATGCACCTGGGTGTAAGCCATCTCGGACCAAGTGCTGGTGGGCCGGTCGCCAAAGCGCTGTCGCCACAGCGCTACAAAGCGCTGGTTACTCTCGTTCTGCACCGATCCGAAATATGTGGCGGATGTGATATGGCCTTCGCACAGTGCCGGCCCGATCTGACGGATCTCTTCTTCGGCCATGGACAAACTGGCAATGGGCATCTTCTTGGGGTCCAGGCCAAAATCTGGGTACAACTGATAAAACTGCCGCGCCGATTGCCCCACTAAGGTTGAAAACACCACGTCGGGCTGCTGGGCCTTGATGTCAGCCAACACTTCCTTGAGTTCAGCGCTGCCCGCTTCTATGGGTAAATAGACCTCTTCCAAGATTTCGCCGCCATGCTGCTCGACGATGTCTCGCATGATTCGATTGGACTCACGGGGATAGATATAGTCTGCGCCGACCAAGAAAAAGCGCGTGCCGCGGTTTTGCATCAGATACGCGGCTAGCTGCACGCTGTTCTGATTCGGCACGGCGCCGGTATAGATAACGTTGGGCGAGTACTCGAAACCTTCGTAAAATGAGCAATACCACAGCAGTGCGTTGTTTCTCTCGATCACCGGCAACACCGCTTTTCGGCTGGATGACCGGGAGCAGCCGAAGATTACGGTGACCTCATCTTCAAGCAGCAACCGCGTGGCTAGCTTGCGGTACTCGGCGGTATCGCCTCTCGGGTCGTAGACCACAGGAACTATCGGGCGGTCAAGCACGCCGCCGAGTTGATTGATCTCCTCGATAGCTAGAGCCGTGCCGAAAAAATGCTCTGACTCGGTAACGCTTGTTGGCCCTGATCGGGAGAATAGTACGCCGACGCGCCAGCCGTCCTCCTGAGATTGCAGCGGTGGTGAAAGGTCATCGGTCATGGTGCTCCTTCATTGGTCGAACATGCTCTGCAACTGCTGCGCCGTCCTTGGGGTCTGCAACAGCAGCATCAGAAGGATGCGGGCTTTGTGCGCGCTGAGATTGTCAGCAAACACTGCACCTGCTGCCTTGAGCGTGAGGCCCCCGCCGTCAAATCCGTAGGCCGGGCGTACCCGTCCATTCGGCACGCGGGTGGAGATGACCACCGTCACGCCCTTTTTCATAGCCTGGCAAATGGCGTCGAACATACTCGCGTTCACGTTGCCAAAGCCGAGGGCCTGCACCACGATCCCACGCGCTCCCAGAGATACCGCTGAAAGCACCATGTCCCCACTGGCGCCTGCGAACATTGGCACGATCTCCACCCTCGGCAAGGGCCCTGCGTGCAGTGGCACATACTTGCGTCGAGTCGAGCGGCGGGAGAGCACCACTCCGTCCTCATCGATAACCCCCAGCAAACCGTAGTCGCCCGACTTGAATGCCTCCACATCGGCGGTATGGGTCTTACTGACTTCTCGCGCAGCATTGATTTGGTTGTTCATTGCCACCACCACACCAAGACCTCGCGCACGACGATCCACACAAACGCGCGCAGCGTTAATCAAATTACGCGGCCCGTCGAAATCTGGGACTGACGCATTGCGCTGCGCTCCAAGCATCACTACGGGCTTTTCACTGGCGACCGTGAGATCAAGGAACCAGGCTGTTTCCTCCAGCGTGTCAGTGCCGTGCGAGATGATGACACCGGTAATCTCAGGGCGTGCTAACGCCTCGCTCACCGCGTGCCATAGTTCAACCCATCGCTCGGGATCCATGTAGTCGGACGGAATGTTGAAGAGCTCACGCACTTCTAGCCGCGCCACGCGTGAGATAGTGGGAACTGCAGCGAGCAAATCGTCGCCCGAGAGTGCGGGTACCGCTCCGCCGTGCTCGGGGTCGACCTTCATAGCGATAGTGCCACCAGTGGCGATCAACTGACATAGAGGCCGGGGTGGGAACACATGCCCAGTCAAGGGTAGCGGGCTAACCATGCTTATACCCGGAGGTGGCTGAAGACGGCTTCAACTGCGCCATTGGCTTTGGCCAACCCCTGGTCCACCAACTCGCCCTGCTTGAGGATCACATAGCGGTCAGCGACCTTCAGAGCGAAGGGCACGTTTTACTCCACTATTAGCATGGTGGTGCCGCGCTGGGCACGTTCCTGCAGCAGAGCGTCGGCCAGTCTGTCGATTACCGAGGGTTGGAGGCCCTCTGTAATTTCATCGAGGAGGATTACCTTAGGCTGCATCATCAGAGCCCGCGCAAGCAGAAGCATTTTCTGTTCGCCGCCCGAGAGCGTTCCAGCGTACTGCTGCAGCCGGCTTTTAAAGACCGGAAATAGCGGCTCAACGCTGGCGAAGCGCTCGTCGAAACAGGACTCCTGTACCAATCCCAAGCGCAGGTTGTCGCGGATGCTGAGATCGGCAAACAGTGGCTGTTCCTGCGAGGCGTAAGCCACGCCGCAGCGCGCAATACGGTGGGGCGGCAGGCGAGTGATGTTCTCTCCGTGGAGATGGACCGTTCCAGATTTTTTGACTAGGTAGCCCATGACCGTCTTGAGCAACGTGCTCTTTCCCATGCCGTTTTTGCCCAACAAGGCCACTGCCTCGCCCTCGCGAACCTCAAGGCTCAGGTCGCGCAGGACCAAAGATGTGCGGTAGCCACTGGTGACGCCCTGCAGCGCCAAAGCCGGTGTGAATGCGATGACGGCGCCGTTCATGCTGCCTCCTTCACGGCATGGGTGCTACCGGAATAGATCGTTTTCACCAGCTCTGAGTTGACGACCTCCTGGAAACTGCCCTCCATAGCAATGGCGCCTTGGTGCAGCACGACGATCCGGGTAGATATGAGCTCTACGAAATCGAGGTCATGCTCGACCAACAAGCAGCACAAACCGTAGTTGTTTGCAAGTGACGAGAGCACCTCTCCAATTTGTGTGCGTTCGGTCTTCGTCAGCCCGGCAGTGGGCTCATCCAGGAGCACCACCCGCGGCTCCAGAGCCAACACTGTTGATTTCCACGCAGAAGTGACCCACTAACCCCCAGGATTTCCATCTAAATCTGATCCACGTACTAACCCTAACCTGCTGCTTTGTTGAGCAGCAGG
>NZ_LMDQ01000009.1:0-35748 GCF_001425125.1 Acidovorax sp. Root402 | reverse complement strand
GCTTGCCCAGCTTGATGTAGAGCTCAACGGCTCGGATTCGATCTTCGTAGGAATACATGAACTACCTCCCGGTAGTCCAAGTTTTTGTCCGCATCCCCAGTGGGTCACTTCTGCGTGGAAATCAACAGCCTGTGGACAGCGGCAGCCCGGTAATCGCTTTTCAGCTACCTTCGCCTAGCTATCAACATTTGTCAGAAGAGCAAGTTCGCGATTTGGAGAGCATTTTGGGATCGCCCGTTCTTCACACACCAAACCCGAAGTTCATCAATGTCGGACCCAACTGGGCAATCGTTCAGCTAAGCAGCGCAGCGGCTATCTTGGCTTTGCAGCCGGATATGGCACGTCTGGCCGCGTTCAATCAACAGACGAATTCCACCGGCGTAGTGGTGTTTGGCCCCCATGGAGAGAACGAAGCCGCAGCGATAGAGGTTCGCACCTTTGCACCCTTTCATGGCGTAAATGAAGACCCCGTGTGTGGAAGTGGCAATGGAGCGGTTGCAGCATTTCTCAGGGAATCCAAGCAGATCCGAAAGTTCGGCAGTACTTACATCAGCTCACAGGGGGCCGTCGTCGGGCGCAATGGAAGGATTTTCATTGCCTTAGATGGAGACGAATCTATTCGAGTCGGGGGGCAATGCGTGACCTGCATAGACGGGGTAATTGTCCAGCCGCGCTAGTACGACAAGGTTCGCCAGCGTGAGCCAAGTGAGCCGGGAGGGGCGTATCACCAGCTGCGGTGCTGCGTCTGGCAGGCGTTTGAGCATAAGCCGTACTTTCAGCAACCCTACCCAACAGTAGCCTTGGTACTGAGTAGCACCTGGTGCATCCGTCCCGGATACAGCGCAACCCTCAAACTGCTTCCGGCCTCCCTGCGTGCCAGGTTTATTGGTGGGACTTACCACAAGCGTATCCATGGCGTGGAACCTTACCCGCTCCATGTCCCGCAAGGCCTGTTCTCCGGACAATGCGGCTTGCGAAGGCTTCTTCGGTCACCTCAAGAACGAACTGTTCTATCCTCGGAACTGGAAGGGCACGACCATCGAGCAGTTCATTGAAGTGGTCGACTCGTACATACGCTGGTACAACGAGAAGCGGATCAAGATCTCCCTGGGGGCCCTCAGCCCGATCGAATACCGGGTGAGCCTTGGACTTGCGGCATAAAACCAGTCCAAGTTTTTATCCGCACCCCCGGTGGGTTAGGTTTGCTTGGAAATCAACAGATTGCTGCAGCGCTCTTGGAGGAGTTTACGACTTTAGGTCGACAGCCACTTGGCTGAGCAGGGCGCTAGGCCGCATGGATGCTGGGCAGGGGTTTACGACTTTAATTACCCAGAATATTTTTTGCCTTAATTGACTAAATTTATGGACTTTTCTCTTTATAAAAAATAGATTTCAACAATTATTTTTGAGTTATGGGAATTTTCTACAAATTTGACTCATGACTGTTGATCGGAAAGAAAGCTCTGCAGCCCGTAAATAAAACCCCGAGGGTGCCGCGCACTTGTACCGATGGGTTCCAAGCGCCTCAGTTGAGGCGCTTTTTTATTGTCAGTTCACAAGGCTATGGGGGAGTTGGGTGTGCTGCTTCAGGCTGGTTGCAGTCATACACAGCCCGCAAACGAATGAGTACTATCGGCCAAGAGCTGCCTGCGGTTGCAGATGAAAGCGGTCGTTCAACGTTCGAGTTGACCGGCGCGCAACGGCATTGCGCCGCGAGGCGTACGCTCGCCAGCACACCTCGCGGCGCAATGCCGTTGCGTGTCCGTGTCGAACGACCTGTTAGACCGCGTTGCCACGTTATCTCGTCGCCTCATCGACTCTGGCTGCGAGAAGGCTTAGAAGCTGGATGTACTGCATGGCTCGCTCGTCCGGCCCTGTGGGGAATCCGTGACCACCGGGATTCCTCAGCGCCATCACCGCTCCCTCGTAGAGGTGCATCATTCCCTCTTGCTCGTCCAAATCCGAAGCCGTAGCAAGCTCGTTGAACTTCAGGATTGGACTGTTCTTCGAGAACACAGTGCGCATCAACGCCACACCTTCTAGGTCAGTCCGACCAGAACGCTGCTTCACATGCAGCACCAAAGCCTTCCCTGCAGCGAAGAGCGCTTCCCAGGCGTGTCCGCTAGCCACCAGATCCTTCGTCGCCGTGGCAACTACGGGATGAAGCTCTTCGGACGCAGACGGTAGAGAGCACGCTTCAATACGCCTGCGAAGTTCGATGATCTTCTGCTGCAGGCGCTGAATAAGCTCAGAGAGTACGTGGACCATGTAGTCACGCCCACGAAGTCTTGCGAGCGCCACTTCGCCGGCGGACATCCCTACGCGTAGCGGCCCTTGGAGCATCTGAACATTACCAAACTCTTCGAACTCAGGAGAGTCGGTACCGAACACCTCCCGGATGGTGTTCCGAAAGGCTGACTCCTGCACGCTCACGCTCACCCCATTTGCCTCGATGTCACTCTTTAGGCTGGGCGCTCCAAGCGCGTCCATCCGATACATGAGCTTCCGGATGCCCTCCGACAAGTCCTCCTCATTCTTCCACTGCGTCGGCACGTGTTCTCCTTCAACAATACTTGCACGGTCTATGGCTGCCAGAGCTCGGTCAAACCTCTCTGGAGCCCTTTGCGAAAGCTCTCGTAGTTCTTTTTGTCATGTCTCCCCCCGTAGTTGCTGAGCCATGTTTCTGCGCTGCCTAGTTCGGGCAAGAGAAATAGCACTCCGTTTTCAACTTGGATTCTTGACTCGTATCAAGGGGAGCTCCGATTGAAGTGCCGTCGCCGGTCGGATGGCAATTTATCGCTTCCCTTTTTCCGCATTGTCTGCGTAACATGTTGTCACAACTACTTGGATGACACATGAAATTCACGACCGTGCTGCTTACCTCCACTGCAATCATTCTCGGAGGGTGCTCCACCGCTGCAAAAGATATCGCCCCAACATATGTGTCACCGATTCAATATCAATCCTACGACTGCCAGCAGATTGAAGCGGAGAACGCCCGCTTGGTAAATAGAGTCAGCCAACTTGGCGGCCGTCTGGACGAAGCTGCTTCGAACGACAAAGCCATTGGTGTAGTGGGTGCTGTGCTGTTCTGGCCAGCATTGTTTGCTCTGGGCGGAACGAAGAATCAAGAAGCAGAGTACGCGCGAATCAGGGGCGAACACGACGCACTGCAGCAAGCGTCCATTCAAAAGAAGTGCGGTATGCAGCAGGCAAAGGACGCAGCACCCGCTCCGGCGAAGGCAGAAGCTACACAGGTTGCCGCGGAGCCAGCGGCGGTGGCTGCCGAAGACAAGAAGTAAGGGAGAGGCACATGACGAAGGTTGCAATCGCGCTATTTATTCTTTGCGCCGCTCTTGGTGCTCATGCTCATTCAGGCGGGACTGACAGTCAGGGATGCCATGTGGATCACAAGACGGGGACGAAGCACTGTCATTGAATCTGCTGCCGAGTGAGCGTCTCGCACCATCCGTACGAGCAGCTCTTCTAGTAAGCCACCATCCTCGCCACCGTCGGACCCATGACAGGTACGGCCGCACGTAGGCGATGTGAGCGCCAGGGCCACGACGTGGCCACTGAGCAGGTGCGCTCAGGGATGGCCTAGTTCTATGTGAAGTACGGGAAGGAGTGGATTTTTCCGGGGCCCAGACGCAGCAGACCATACGAGTAGCGTTTAAACCAACCATCGTCGGGTGGTGTCCATCTTCCTAGTTGGCTACTATTCCTCGTCGGCCGTGCTACTTGCCGACACCCTCACTTCTTGGGCCCGCCTCGTGCGGGCTTTTTTTAGGGCTGATCTCCTACGTGACCGGGGTTGAGTGCAGCGCTCAATGGAATCTTTCCACAAGGAGCTTCCCATGGCCAGCGAACCTATCGATCACACCATCCCCGAGAAATCACCCGTGCCTCCTGGCGATATGACGCCCAGCAGAGAGACTCCGACGTTTCCTTCGCAGAAGCAGGTTCCGAACAACGATGATGCAGACCCTTTCAAGGGCGAGGTAGAGGATGAGGACGGCGACCCGGTGGGCAAGCCGCCGAGGCTGTGAGCCTGCGCCAATGTTGCTGACTGGATCCTCATCGGTAAGGGGCTGGTCATCCCATCTTGACGTGGGGCTGCTTGCGGTCGCGGAGTCTAGACTTTAGGACTCGACCACAAGCAATGACAACCACATCATCCATCGCCATGCTCACAATCATTCGTTCTGAAGAACCACGCGATGAACCCGCAATCGAGCTTGTCACCATCGAAGCATTCAAGCTTGCACCCCACACGGACCACACTGAACAGTTCATCGTCCGTGAATTGAGGTTGGCCAACGCACTCACGGTATCGCTCGTGGCCGAAGCCAACGAGCAGATCATCGGGCACGTGGCAATTTCACCCGTTCAGATCAGCAACGGAGCTGACTCATGGTTTGGGCTAGGACCCATCTCTGTGCTCCCCGCGCATCAGGGCCAAGGGATTGGCACACAACTCATGGAGGCGGCAATGCAGAAGCTCCATGCGAGATCGGCGAAGGGATGCGTTGTGCTGGGAGACCCCAACTACTACGGCCGATTTGGTTTTGTGCCCGTTGCAGGCCTGGTGCTCCCCGGCGTTCCTGCCGAGTACTTCCAAGCCGTGTTGTTGAACTCTGATACCCCGCAAGGCGAGGTCACGTATCACCTGGCATTTGAAGCAAAGCAGTGAAGCGTCGGCATGGCTCGGATAGAGTGAGCATCGGACGAGATGCACGTTCGTTTGGAGGCCTAAATTGCCACCAAATTGCGCTGCCAATTGTTCGGCAGCAGCTCGCCGATCTGACTGGCGCGCTGCATGGGCAGGCGTGCCATCACATCGCGCAGGTACGCGTAAGGGTCATGCCCGTTCATGCGCGCGGACTGAATCAGGCTCATGACCGCTGCTGCCCGCTGGCCCGCGCGCAGGCTGCCCGCGAAGAGCCAGTTGTTGCGGCCAATGGCAATCGGCCGGATCTGGTTCTCGATCCAGTTGTTGTCCAAGGGCAGTTGCCCGTCGCCCGCGAACCGGGTCAAGGCCTCCCAGCGCCGCAGGCTGTAGTCCAGCGCCTTGGCGCTTGCCGAACCCTCGGGCACCTTCTGGCGTTGCAGCACCATCCACTGGTTCAAGGCATCGAGCAGCGGCTTCGTTTGTTGTTGCCGGATGGCCCGGCGCTGATCTGCGCTGAGCTCCTTGACCTCGCGCTCAATCTCGTAGACCCGCGCGAACTGCTGCAGCGCGAACTCGGCGATCTGGCTCTGGTTCGCCGCGTGCAAGTCGAAGAACTTGCGCCGCGCGTGCGCCAGGCAACCTACCTCGGTCACGCCACTGGCGATCAAGGCCTTGTAGCCGCTGAAGTCGTCACAGGTGAGGCTGCCTCTCCAGTCGCCCAGGAAGCGCCGGGCATGTTCGCCCGAGCGTGATTCACAGAAGTCGTAGACGACCACCTTGGTGTTCTCGAAGGCGCCTGTGGCGTAGGCCCAGAGATAGGCGCGGTGCGTCTTGCCATTGCCCGGTTTGAGCATAGACACCGGCGTCTCGTCGGCATGCAGCACGCGGTGCTGCAGCAGTTCATTTCTCATGGCATCCACCAGCGGCTGCAATTGCACGCCACACGAGCCCACCCATTGAGCGAGTGTGGAGCGCGGGATGGCGAGACCAGCGCGACCAAAGATCGCTTCCTGGCGGTATAGCGGCAGGTGGTCGGCGTACTTGGCCACCAGCACCTGCGCCAGCAGCCCGGTGGTGGGGATGCCTTTGTCGATGATGTGCGGATCGACGGGTACCTGGTGAATGATCTCGCACTTCGCGCAGGCCCACTTGCCCCGGATGTGGCGATCCACCGTGAACACACCGGGCACGTAGTCCAACTTCTCGGCCACGTCCTCGCCGACGCGCTTCATCTGGCAGCCGCACTGGCACATGGTGGATTCGGGCTCATGGCGGATCTCGCGCCGCGGGAGGTTGGCTGGCAGCGGCGCACGCTTGGGAACCTTCTTCTCTTCAACCTTGGCGGGCGCCTGCGCTTCTTGTAGCGCATCGATCTCGGTGGCCACTGCCGCCAGGTCGGCCTCGATCTCGTCTTCGAGCAGGCTCTTCTGCTCGGGATTGAAGCGTTCGGATTGAGCCGCGAACTTCATGCGCTTCAAGAGCGCGTTCTCGTGGGTGAGTTTGTCCAGCAGTGCGCTCTGGTGGCGCAGTTGCGTCATGAGGCGCGTGGTCAGCTCACGCAGCTCTTCTGCGCTCAGGCTTTGCAGGGATTGAGGCTCGACCACCATGGGCATTCACTGTGCCAGCACTGGCGCACGCGCACCATTGGAGCATGCCCCAATTGGCAAACACCGGTCTGTGCGTATTTCGGGCTTCTTGGACATCAAGTTCGACATCGTTGACACCGTGTTCGGCACCGCAGTCAGCGAGCTTCTTTGAGCTCCCTCGAGAACTCCCAGGGGGCCATGCATTGTTGACAACTCACTGATTGGACTGAGTGGTGTCCTTGATCCTGCCAGGCGCCGCAGGCTTGCCTGCACCCCGTCGCTGGCCGCCCCAACCCTCTCTGCCCTTCCAAGCGCAAAGCCAGGCCTCTGCTCTGGCAGTGGTAGGAGTGAGCAGGTGCACTGATCCTCCAATGGCCTGCGCCACATCTACCCCTTTGTCCCCATACAGAACCCGTAGCAAAGCAGGCAGCAGACGGATTTCACCCTTGCGACCAGCAGCTTCCAGCTGTTGCGACCTGTGGGGCCTGTTGACAGTACCCGCGGGCGTCCCGGGGTTAGCGCAAGCCGGTCAAGGCTTAGGCCGCCAATGCTTGCCCAGGGGTGAAACGCGTGCGCACCGCGCCGTATTCCCCCGTCCGCCCAACATTCCGGCACGCAGCAGTCGGTGCCTTGTCGATGGCGTGACAGAAAAACTCTTTGCGTGCTCTGGAATAAACCACGTGCCGGCGCCGTCTGCCCTAGTGTCGGGACCTCTCGGACCCTTCATCCAGCACTCACCCAACCTGCATCGGAGCCCACCATGTTCAAGACTTTCGCTTTCGCCGCCACCGCCCTGACGCTCGCCGCCGGAAGCGTCTTCGCCGCCCCCAGCGACGACGCCCGCACGCACTTCCAGGCCATCGCCTCGGGCGACACCCAGATCGTGATGCGTGCCTATGCCGATCAGGCGCAGCTGAACTGGGTCGGTGGCCCGCTCGACGGCACCTACGCCACCACGGATGCCATCCGCGGCACCTGGGAGAAGTTCGGCAAGGCCGTCGGCCCGCTGAAACTGAACATCGGCTCGATCGAAGAGTCGGCCAACCCCAAGGGCGCCACCGTCTCGGCCAACGTCGTCTTCGAAGGCAAGATGCCCATCAAGGTGCGCTACGTGCTGACCTTCCGTGAAGGCAAGATCGTCAGCGAAACCTGGCAGATCGACCCCAAGCTGGCGGTGGCTGCGGCCTACTGATCGGCACGCAGCGCGGCCCCACGACCCTCAACTCACCGGTCATCACCATGAAGCACCTTCTCAACCTGGCCGCGCTGTCGATCGCCGCGGCTTCCTTCGCCGCGCCGCTCTCCAGCGCCATGGCCGCAGACGCCCCGGCCAAGCTCGTCAACGGCGCGCTGGTCGACGCCAAGGGCATGACGCTCTACACCTTCGACAAGGACGTGGCCGGCAGCGGCAAGAGCACCTGCAACGGCGGCTGCGCCGCGCTGTGGCCGCCAGCCATGGCCGGCGCAACCGACCAGCCCGCTGGTGCGCACACCATCGTCACGCGCGACGACGGCGCGCGTCAGTGGGCCTACAAGGGCAAGCCGGTCTACACCTACCAGGCCGACCAGAAGCCCGGCGACCGTGGCGGTGACAACTTCAAGGACGTCTGGCACATCATCGAGGAATGACATCCATTGGCGACCCACACCCAGTCCCACAGGCCACGACCCACCGATGCAAGACGACGCAAGCCTGCTGAGCTGGGTACCGCGCCTGCGCCGCTATTCGCGCGCGCTGGTGAACAACCGTGACGACGCCGACGACCTGGTGCAGGACACGCTGGAGCGGGCCTGGGCCAAGTCGAGCCTGTGGGGCGAGGTGGCTGACATGCGCGCTTGGCTCTTCAGCATCATGCACAACCTGCACGTCGATGGCGTGCGCCGGCCCAGGCTTCATACCGTGACCATGGACGACGACACGCCTGAAGTGCCGGTGGCGCCGACGCAAGGTGACCGCCTGGCGGTGATGGATCTGCAGGCCGCGCTGGACCTGATGCCCGCCGAGCAGAAGCAAGTGCTCCTGCTGGTGGCGCTGGAAGACATGGCCTATGCCGATGTGGCGCAGGCCCTGGGCATCCCCATCGGCACCGTGATGTCGCGCCTGTCGCGTGGCCGTGAGCGCCTGCGCAGCCTGATGGAAGGCAGGGAAGGCCGCGCCGAACCGGCGCGGCTGAAGGTCGTCAAATGAATGCATTGGAAAGCACCCCATGAATACCGACCGTCCGCCACCGTCCATTCCCCCGGTCACCGAGGCCGACCTGCATGCCTTCGTCGATGGCCGCCTGCCCGCTGAGCGCCAGGTCGAGATCGCCGCTTATCTGGCCGCACGCCCTGAAGACGCGCAGCGCCTGGAGGCCTACCGGGCGCAGAAGCGCGAACTGCACGCCTTGTTCGATCCCGTGCTGGATGAACAGCCGCCGCAGCGCCTGCTGAAATCGGCGCGCCCGCGCGCCGTGCCGCAGACGCCTTGGTACCTCCAGCGTCTGGCCGCTGGGATCGCCATCGCCGTCATCAGCGGCGCGACTGGCTGGGGCTTGCGGGGCGGCCTGCCCGCGGGGGGCGACGATGCCGGCCGCATGGCCGCCGCGGCACCGGCCGAGCGCGGCCTGACGCTGGTATCAGCGGGCGGCTTCGCGCAGCGCGCGGCGGTGGCCCACGCGGTGTACAGCCCCGACACGCGCCGCCCGGTCGAGGTGGACGCGGCGCACGAAGACCAGCTCGTGGCATGGCTGTCCAAGCGCATGGGCGCGCCGATGAAGCCGCCGCACCTGCAGGCCCAGGGTTACACGCTGGAAGGCGGGCGCCTGTTGCCGGGTGGCCAGGGGCCGGTTGCGCAGTTCATGTACCGCAACGAGCTCGGCAGCAAGCTGACGCTCTACGTATCCAACGATGTCGCCGACGTGGGCAGCGCAGCAGGCCCGGGCGCAGCCACCAAGCCAGGGGCGAAGAACACCGACACCGCCTTCCGCTTCGCGCGGGAAGGCACGGTCAATGTCTTCTACTGGGTCGACGGGCCTTTCGGCTACGCGCTCTCATCAGACGCCGACCGCAGCGTGCTGGCGCAGGTGTCGGCCGAGGTCTATCGGCAACTGGGCGCCCCGCGCTGAAGGCAGGGCGGCGTCAGCGCGACGCGCTGTCGGCAGGCGCCAGGGAATGAAACGGCCCGCGCCGCGCTCTTGATGTGAACCAAGCGCTGGGCTGCCGTGCCCGACTGTTCGTACGACTGCCCAGCGCACAGACATCTTCGGTCGATGCCGACAGCCTAGCCCGCGACACCACCGATCACCCCATCCCGACTACGAAAGCACCCATGACCACCCAACGCCGCGACATCCTCAAATTCTCACTGGCCGCCGCGGCAGCCAGCGCGCTGCCCGCAGCACAAGCCCAGGCACCGGCCGCCAGCACAAGCACCAGCACGACCGCGCCTGGCCCCGGCATCGACCCGCGCGACCGCGTCTTCATCACCAACGAAGACTCCAACACGCTCGTCGTCATCGATCCCAAGACCAACACCGTCGAGAGCACGATCAACCTGACCAGCTTCGACGAAGACCCGCGGCCGCCGTTCCGCTACGTCACCGCCGGCGTGGCGCCCACGCACGCGGCGATGATCCACAAGCCGCTGTACCACGGCTGCATCGACGCCCACGGCGCGGTGCCGTCGCCCGACGGCCGGCTGCTGGCCACCAGTGGGCGTGGCTCGAGCAACATCTATCTCATCGATACCGAACAGCGCCGCGTCATCGGCAACACGCCGAACCCGGCCGCCGGCCCCAGCACCAACCCCGAACGGTTGAGCAGCGGCCTGCTGCTGGGCCGCGAACCGCACGAGCCCACCTTCACGCGCAATGGCCGTGAACTGTGGGTCACGCTGCGCGGCGAAGACCGTATCGCCATCCTCGGCGTTGACCAGGCGGTGCGTCAGTTGAAAGGCGCCGACAGCCCGGGTTCAACCGCCATCCGCCAGTTCCTGCCGACGATCAACGGCCCGGCGCAAGTGTGGTTCAACCGCGAGGGAACACTCGCCTTCGTGGCCAGCCAGAAGGTGTCGCAGATCGACGTGTTCCGCGTCAACCCGGGCGCCGACGGCCACAGCCGGCCGCAGCGCGTGACAACCCTGGACATCAGCGCACAGGACAAGCCCGGCTTCACGCCCTTCATGAAGACCACGCCTGACGGCGCCGAGGTGTGGTTCTCGCACAAGCTGGCCGATGCGCTGTCGTGCCGCTCGACGCAGGGCGGCTTCGACCTGATCGACAGCGTGCCGCTGGGCATGGGCGCGCGGCCCAACCACGTCGAGTTCGTCAGCAATGCGCGCGGCAGCGTGGTCTATGCCAGCCTGGCGCGCATCGACGACGGCGGGCCCGGCGGCGTGGCGTCCAGCCCCATCGCCATCATCGACCGCAGCGCCCCCGGCGGCCAGCGCAAGGTGGTGGGTACCTTCTTCAGCCACGGGCGCGAGTCGCATGGGCTGTGGACCAACCCCGAAAACACACTGCTGTACGTGGCGCACGAGCAGGACGAGCTGCCTGGCACGCCCAACGCCGGCCAGACGGTGTGCAGCGCCTTCGACGTCAGCGACCCGCTGCGGCCTGCCTTCATCGCGCAGATCCCTCTGGGCAACCTGGCCCTGCCTTCAGGCGCGTTGCGCAACAAGAAGAGCATCAACCTGGTTTACGTGCGCGTGGGTGCGAAGGGGCAGACCGCATGAACGGCGGGGGAGCCAGCGCCTTCCAGCGCGAGATGGACGAATCGATGACGCGGATGATGCAAGACATGCACGGCACAGGCCACGTGGGCCATGCCGACATCGACTTCCTGGCGATGATGATTCCGCACCACGCCGGCGCCGTCGAGATGGCGCGGCTGGTGTTGCAGCATGGCCGCGACCCGGCCACGCGGCAACTGGCGGAGGAAATCATTGCCGGGCAGACCATCGAGATTGAAAGCATGACGCGGCGGCTGGCGGCTTTGCGGCAAGGGCGCAGCGGCGATGCGGCGGCCGAGTTCCCGTCGCTGGGCGGCACGCGCGGCCCCTAAGGGTCAGCCCTGAGGGTAACTACCAATGATCGGTATGGAATGAGCGGGCGCACCCAGCGCTCTTGATCAACATGCTCTTCCAGTCGGCCGAATCCCGCTACAACCAATGGGTGCGTGAGCACTACCGTTTCCTGCTGCGCAGCGCGTGGGCGTTGACCGGCTCGCGTGCGACGGCTGAAGACGTGGTGCAGGACTGCTTTGCCAACGCCTGGAAACATCGCGAGCAGTTGCGCGATGCAACGCTGGCTCGGGCCTGGCTGTTCCAGATCATGCGTCGCGCGGCCTTCCGCCAGGCTACGCCGGGCATGCAGTCGCTGGACGATGAAGAGCGTCCCGAGCAGGCCGCGCCCGACAGCGGGCTGGACGACAAGCTCGACGTCGTCAAGGCCCTGGCGCGTCTGGCGCCGATGCACCGCGAGGTGCTGGTGCTGTTTTATTTTGACGATATGCCCACCGCCCAGATGGCCGAGGCGCTGGAGATCGCGCCGGGCACCGTGCTGTCGCGCCTGGCGCGCGCGCGCGACGCGCTCAAGCGCGTGATGGGCGTGCCCGTGCAAGCACCCTCAGGCGCGCGCGTGACGCCGCTGAGAAAAACCTCAACATGAAGCTCCGAATCACCACCGAACCCGAGGACAGTGCATTCGACCTGCGCGCCCGCGCCGAGCTGGCGCTGGCCTTCGAAGCCACCGACCCACCGCCTCACCTGTACCGCAAGGCGCAGCCGATGCTGTCGCGACGCGGCTTCCAGCGGTCTGTGCTGGCCCTGCTGCTGGTCGGCAGCGGGACCGGCACCGTCTTGGCGATGCGCCCACCCGAGCTGGTGCGGGGTGCCATCGAGCATGAATATTTTGAGCGCACGCTGCGCGGCACCTTCATGGAACCTGCACCGCTGTTGCAGCACCTGGGGCTTGGCGGCAAACAAGTGGTCCCTGGCTTCCCGCAGTTGATGCGGCCTTGCGACATCGACGGCCACCTTGCCTATCACCTCACCACGTTCTTCGAGAAGGGCGGCATGGTCACCGTGTTTGCTTTCGACAAGGCCGTGGCGCTGAAGGAAGGCGGCGGCTGGTGGGGCAATGTCTACTGGAAAGTCATCACCTCGCGCGACGGCAAGCCGCTGGTGCTGGTTGCGCAAAAGAAACAAGCACTGGCCGTGGCGCAGAACCAGTTCGGCAAGACCAGTGAAACACCTACACCCACATCCACACCCACCACCACCCCCAAGGAGACACGATGAAACAGACCCTGAACTTCCTGCAGCGGCGCCAGTTGCTCGCCGGCAGCGCCAGCGCCGTGGCCGCTGCCGGACTAGCGACTTTTGCGCGCGGCGCCGCCGCTGCTGGCGAAACTCCTGTGGCCAGCGCCACGCTGAAGCCGCTGCCCGCCTACGTGAACTGGAAAGACCCGGCCAGCGTCATCGTGCACAGCAGCACCACCATCGAGACCAAGCGCACGGCCTTCGGCAGCGGTGTCATCACGCCGGCCGAGCAGCTCTACATCCGCAACAATCTGCCTGCGCCAGACGCATCCATCATTGCCGACCGCGACGCCTGGGAAGTGGCCATCGAAGGCGTGAAGGCCCCGCGCACACTGACGCTGCGCGAACTCAAGACCCTGGGCGTGGAGACCACCGCCATGGTGCTGCAATGCTCTGGCAATGGCCGTGGCTACTTCCCCAGCAAGCCCAGCGGCACGCCGTGGCAAGTGGGGGCAGCCGGCTGCGTGATCTGGAGTGGCGTGCCGGTGCGGGTAGTGGCCGAGGCGCTGGGCGGCATGGTGCCGGGCGCAGGCTTCATGACCGGCACCGGCGGCGAGAAGCTGCCCGAAGGGCTGGACCCGCTGAGCATCATCGTTGAGCGCTCGGTACCGGCCGCGGCGATGGCCGATGCGCTGCTGGCGTGGGAAATGAACGGTGTGCCTATCTCGCTGGCCCACGGCGGCCCGCTGCGCCTGATCGTGCCCGGCTACACCGGCGTGAACAACATCAAGTACATCAAGCGCTTGGCCTTCACGGCCAAGGAGACGGACGCGAAGATCATGTCGCACGGCTACCGCATCTCGCCGCCGGGCGGCAAGG
This sequence comes from Acidovorax sp. Root402, assembly GCF_001425125.1. Taxonomy (NCBI): domain Bacteria; kingdom Pseudomonadati; phylum Pseudomonadota; class Betaproteobacteria; order Burkholderiales; family Comamonadaceae; genus Acidovorax; species Acidovorax sp. Root402. Next base: position 22,370 of record NZ_LMDQ01000009.1, on the reverse strand, counting down.
GCGACCCCAGCCAACCTTCGGTGCAGGAGATGACGGTCAAGTCGTGGATCAACTCGCCTGGGCCCGACGCAGCCGGCGTGAAAGCCGGTCTGGTGCAGGTGCAGGGCGTTGCCTTTGGAGGGCTGAACGGTGTCAAGCGCGTCGAGGTGTCGCTGGACGGCGGCAAGACCTGGAGCGACGCGCGCTTCGTCGGCCCCGACCTCGGTCGCTATGCCTGGCGCCAGTTCGTGCTGGCTGCCAGGCTGCCCGCCGGCAGCCACACGCTGGCCAGCCGCGCCACCGACTCCGCAGGCAACGTGCAACCCGAGCAGCGGCAGGAAAACGCCGGCGGCTACAACAACACGAGCTGGTCCGACCACGCCGTGAAAGTGACGGTGGCCTGATCATGCGCAGCACCATTCAGCAGCACCCTGTGTTGCATGCCTTGAGAGTTGCGTCGATGCTTGGTGCCTGCCTGGCGCTGCCCGTTCTGCCCGCGCTGGCGGCCGACGACAGCGCGCAGTTCGCCCTGGGGAAGAAGCTGTTCCTGGAAGGCGTCGTGCCTTCGTGCGCGGTTTGCCACACCTTGCAGGCCGCGGGCGCCGAGGGCGCCGTCGGCCCGGTGCTGGACGAGTTGAAGCCCGACGCTGCGCGCGTGGCGAAGGCGCTGCGCAACGGGCTGGGCCAGATGCCTTCGTACAAGGAAAAGCTCACCGATGCAGAGATCGCGGCGCTGGCGCTGTATGTGTCCAAGGCCAGCGGGGGTGCCAAGTGAGACTCTGTGCGGGTGGAATCTGCGGGTTAGCCCGCACCGATGAACGCTCACCCGCGCGGGCCGCAAGAAACTGATCGACACCGAATCGCAGGGCATCTTCAGCGGTTGCCGCCGTCGAGGGCCTACCCGTCCTGGCAACCACGGGGTCACACCCCGCCAGGATTGAAGATGGCGTTGGTCGAGCCCTGCGTCTGCCCGGAATCAACAGGTGTCAAGCGAATGGGGCCCGCCTTCGCGGTCTAGGTCCGCTTCCCTGCAGTCTCGACGGTCGGCAACGGGTCGGGAGCTGCCGGTTACGCATAGAGAGAGGACGACTCTGCCCAGTCTTGACCGTTCAGTGGACAGCTCGGGGCGAACGACTGCTCGTGGCGATTGGTGAAGTCTAGCCGGCCGCGCACCTGCCCGCCTAACCAACATGGCGACTGGGCGCCGCAGCGTCGACGCCTACTGGCAGCACATTGTGCGTGTCCATGAGTGCCGAACTGGGTCCCATCTCCCGCCGTTCCCGCTGTCCAAGAGAAACCGAAATGAGTGTCCAGCAGCGACCGAAATACGCAGTCTGCGCTCCAGAGTCAGACCACGGTGATTACACCACCGTCGCCAAGGCGCTGCCAGGGCAGGCCCAGCACCAGCGCATCGAACTGTGCGCGGGTGAGCGCGGCGGTGCTTGCCGCATCACGCGGCCAGACGAACTTGCCGCTGTTCAGGCGCCGCGCTGCCAGCCACACCCCGATGCCGTCGTGCACCAGCACTTTCATGCGGTTGGCTCTTCTGTTGGCGAACAGATAGGCGTGGTGCGGGCGTGCAGCGCCAAAGACCGACACCACACGGGCCAGCGCCGTCTGGGTGCCCGCTCGCATGTCCAGCGGCTCGGTGGCCAGCCACAGGGCATCCACCCGGATCACTTGAGCAGCTCTCGCATCCATACTGCGCACTGATCGGCCGCCGCCAGGGGCCAGGTCACTGACACGCTGGTGGCACCACGGCGCAACTCGATGCGGATGTCCGGTGCAGATGCACACGCCGCTGGTGGCAGCGGCACTGGAACAAATGCGGGAGCCTGCAGGGCAGGCAGCGCCCTACATCCCTCTCGACGCCACTTGTGCACGACATTGGCGTTGATGCCGTGGGACAAGGCAATGCTGGCCACCGATGCACCCGGCTCGTCGCACTGAATGAGGATCTGCTGCTTGAGCTCGGCGTCGTATCGCCGGCGGGTCTTCTTCTTGGCTTCATTCATGGTGTCCACCTAACTTGTTTGGTGGACACCATCGTTGCCGCTTAGACCGTTCCCTTCAAGGGTGGGATGACCGCACGCTTACCCTCATCGCTCGTGCTTGTGCTTGTTTGAACCAGGTTTGAAACTGATGGTTAAGTTACTGCTGTTTCCCTGTTTTATCTCAGGACTATGCAGCTACACCGCGCCGTGATGGTCGCGGTTATGTGATCTCAGATCTGAACACGTAGTGCGGTACCAGCGGTAAGGCCGCATCGCGATCACCGCGTTAGGGGCGGTGGCAGTCATGCTCTACGAAAGAACGAACTGGCTTGGTACGAAGAAGGACAATCCTGTCAGCGACTTCGTCGGATACCCTGAGCCCTTTAAGCGACCTTGATGAGGCAGTTGTCGCTCGATCGCTCGATGTAATGGAGACAGTACCTAGCAATGAGGTGGTGCTGGTTGAGGTTCTCCCCAACTCACTGTTGGCACCCTTGAAGCCGTAATCCAAACGGGCAACGTCTTTGAAGATGCTCATCCGAGTGGTTTCCACAGCGGCGGGTCGGGCTCTGGGAAAGGCAGCGTTTCTCGTTGAGGTCTTAGCAGAGCTTCCCACTGACGCATTCGTTTCAATTGCCGGGGCTTAAGAAGTACGGCACCAGAGCGATGGGTCTTCGACATGCAGGACTCCTCAAGGGTTGAATCGCACGAGCAAGGACGGTTGCGTGCCATCCTGTTTGTCTTTAGTTCTCGCGCGTCTTTCACGGCCTGCGAGTGCCTTGTCATGGTGCGGGTCGTGAATCTCTGTAATCGCAATAAATTGCCCGTATGTAAGAGCGAGAACCTGCACATGGCGGTCGCAGGTACAAGTAGTTGGCGCACGCTGCTTTTTCATTGGATTGACTTCCGATCAACGAAGGACGTCAGATAAATTTAGGCGTGTGGTGATTCCAATGCCGCCGGAATAGTGCCGCCGTGCTTGTAGGCATTTACCGATGGCAAGCACGGTAAGGAGGTTCAACGACGCGGCCCGACGTCTCACCTCGTTACAGTGCCACCGGCAAACGCTGGTGTTTAGGGCCCGGGTTCGCACTCGGTAACTAACACCTCGCGCCCTTTTGGAGTTATGGAAAGCACGCGCGCGTAGTTGATCCCGGAATGCGGATGCGAAAGCATCACGGTCACTAAACCTGCTGCGCGTAGTACGCGAAGCTTATCGATCTTCGCCTCTTCTTCCACGGTGAGCGGTAACGAAGACCGCGATATCTCCCTAAGGTACTCAAGGGGCACATTCGTCTCCTAAAAATGTCACCACACGTGACATTTTTAGAGAGTTGTCTTCTTCAAATTGTGAAAATTCGTTGCCCACTTTCGGGTCAGGGTCGTCATAACTCCAACATCCAAGTCACGACCCATGGTTCGCTAAGCCACCTTGGACCCAAAGAGGTCCAGACTGCAGACCTTCACTGAACTAAATGTGCACGAGGCTTAGCGCGTGTTGGCGAAAGGAAGGGGCAGATCGCGGCGCTGAACACGTGAGTCTGTCCAGCAGGTGCTCATCACTACCTCCGTAAGCTTTCTGCAGCGACCCCGCTACAGCGGATATAGGTCGAAAGCTTGGTAGCTTTCCAAACAGCCTCCTACTCCACGTTCACATTGGAAACCTTCACCTGATGGGGCCGAAACCGAAATAGCCAACTTTCTCAGGTTTCGGTTGCGGCCTCTTGGCGGTCTCTTCAGCATCGGAGTGCGCTGTCGCAATCAGCCCTTCTTTCTGAGTTGCATCGCTTCGCCCCCGCGTCCAGCGGGGCCCCTCATCGAGATCGTCAATCATCTGTTCAAGCGAGACCAACCCATCGGCCATCGCTTCCTTGTAGCGATGACGCCCACCGGTCGCTCGGTCGATTTCTACCCATTGATCCCCAGAGCGCTGTTCCGTGATCACCCACTCGTAAGTGCCGGGACTGGGTTCTTCAACATGGACTGCCACCAGGCGTAGTTCATTGGCCATGCCCGAGCATAGGAACGAGCCACTGGGACAGGAATGTTCGAAAGCCTACGCCAGTGGTAAGTCGCGGCCTACATTCTCCCGAAAGCCCAACCGCCAGACTGGTCGCCATAGATACGGTGGAGAACCCCATGGCAACTGGCAGTCGCACCCTCTGGAAAGGTGCCATCACATTCGGCTTGGTCCACATACCTGTCGGCCTGCACACCGCAGCCACAGCGGAAGGCGTGGACTTTGACTGGCTGGACAAACGCAGCATGGACCCGGTGGGCTACAAGCGGGTGAACAAGCGCACTGGCCGCGAAATCACCAAGGACAACATCGTCAAGGGTGTCGAGTACGAAGACGGCAAGTACGTAATCATCAGCCCCGAGGAAGTCGAAGCTGTCTTTCCGAAGACCACGCAGACGATCACGATTGAACGGTTCATCGAAGCGAACGAACTGCCTTTCGTATTCCTTGAGCGTCCGTACTACGTCGCGCCCATCAATAAAAGCGACAAGGTCTACGCTCTCCTGAGGGAAGCGCTAGTCTCTACGGGAAAAATCGGTCTGGCGAAAGTTGTCATCGCTACCAAACAGCATTTGGCTGCCCTTGTGCCCTCAGGACCGGCCCTCGTCCTGTCACTGCTGCGATGGGGCGATGAGGTCAAGACGCTGGATAGCTTGGCACTCCCTGCCGAGGGCCGCAAGGCGATAAGCGCGGCTGAGCTCAAGATGGCCACGCAACTCGTGGAGGAAATGTCCGGCAAGTGGGACCCAGCCGACTTCAAGGATGAGTTCCGCCTTCAGGTCATGCAGCTGGTGGAAAAGAAAGCGATGGCCGGAGAGGGCAAGACTGTGCTCCAACCTGAAGAGGAAGCACCGCAGTCCGCCGACGTGATTGATCTCACCGCATTGCTCCAACGCAGTCTCAAAAGCAGGGGAGAGTCCGGCACCAAAAAGTCGGCTGCCAAAACACCCTCAAGCAAAACAGCCGCGAAGACTCCCTCCAGAAAGCCTGCAGCCAAATCCTCTGCGCGCAGGTCAGGTGCTGAACGCAAAGCAGCTTAAGTCTTATTCCCCCTTGAAAGGAGTAGCACCATGCCAGACAGCAAATCCCAAATCGGCGGCCAGGATCGCAAACGCATCAACCTGTCCGAGGACTACGAGGTTCGCGACTGGGCCAAGAAGTTCAACGTGACACCGGAGCAACTCAAGGCTGCAGTCGGTGCAGTCGGCAACGAGGCCGCCGCAGTTGAGGCCCACTTGAAGCAAAGCCGGTGAGTCCGTGCGGGTCGCGACGTGGAACATCAACAACGTCAATAAGCGCATAGCGCTGCTTTTGGACTGGCTGCAGCGTACGCAACCTGATGTTGTCGCGCTCCAGGAGATCAAATGCCTGGCGGATGATTTCCCGACCGCCGCACTGCAGGCCGCCGGATACAACAGCTTGGTGGTCGGCCAACGGACGTGGAATGGTGTGGCAATTCTGAACCGCCACGCGGAGCCTCTGCCGGTCGCCACGGCGCTGCCTGGGGACCCGGCAGATAAGGAGGCGCGCTATCTTGAAGCAGCCATCCAAGGGATCCTGTTCGCATGCCTCTATTTGCCCAACGGCAATCCGTGCCCCGGTCCCAAGTTCGACTACAAACTCCGATGGTTCGAGCGACTACAGCGCCGCACCCAGGAACTGTGGAACTCCGGGCATCCCGTGGTGTTGCTGGGTGATTGGAACGTCGTACCCACCGATGCCGACATCTACAAGCCAGACACTTGGCGCGATGACGCATTGCTGCAGCCAGAGCCACGCGCAGCTTTCGCCAGTGTTCTGTCGCAAGGCTGGACAGATGCCATTGCCAAGCTGCATCGGAAGAAAGTGCCGTTCACCTTCTGGGACTACCGGCGCAAGCGCTGGGAGCGCGATGCCGGCCTCCGCATCGATCACATCTTGGTTGGACACTCGCTCAAACTGGTGGACGCGGGCGTGGACCGCGAGGAGCGCGGAAGAGAAAGCCCGAGCGACCACGCTCCGGTCTGGGCGGAACTCTCCGTCGAGAACAGTCGGTCCCCTCGCAAACAGACAACTGGAGCCCAAAAATCGCCACGCACAAAGCCGGAGCTGCCAAACGCGAAAGCGGAGCTGGCATCCCCAATCGATCCGCTTACGAAGTACAACGCCAAGCGTGACTTCAGCAAAACTGGCGAACCTGCAGGCGTTACCGCAAAGCGGCCTCGTAGTGAAAGCGCGCCGAACAAGGCCCTGCAATTCGTCATACAGAAACACTGGGCAACCCGCCTCCACTACGACTTTCGCCTGGAAATGGACGGGGTGATGGTCAGCTGGGCAGTGCCTAAAGGCCCCTCTTTGGACCCCAAGGTCAAGTCCTTGGCAATCCACGTGGAGGACCATCCCGTCGGCTACAACACTTTTGAGGGCACGATTCCCAAGGGCCAGTACGGAGGTGGCAAAGTCATTATCTGGGACCGAGGAACCTGGGAGCCAGTGGGTGACCCCGGAGAGGGATTGGCCAAGGGCAAGATCATGTTCCACCTCCACGGTCAAAAGCTCGCAGGCTTGTGGGAACTCGTACGGATTTCCAAGCCCGGCGAAAAGAAGCAGGACCAGTGGATTCTCTTCAAAAAGAGCGGCGACGCCTGGGCGCGAGCGAGCACGGACTACGACGTTATCACCGCGCTGCCCGACAGCGTGGTTGAGACGCCGCTCGGACTGGCAGAGGAGCGCGAACCGGCTGGTGGCGCGCAGGCGTCAGCCGCCGCCCCTACATCGATGGCCCTTTCGCGCAAGGACCGTATGCCTGAGAAGCTGGAGCCGCAGCTCGCTACCCTGGTGTCCTCGGTCCCCGAGGGCAACTGGATCATCGAGACCAAATTTGATGGATACCGGATCCTCGCTCGGGTCGAGGGCGACGAGGTCCGGCTTTTCACGCGTAACGGAAATGACTGGACGAACAAGCTGCAAGGCGTCGCCAACGCAATCGCGAAGTTGGGGGTGACCCGGGCCTGGATTGACGGGGAGATTGTGGTCCTCAACGATTCAGGACTGCCCGACTTCAACCGGCTTCAGAACGCTATCGACAATGCGCGTACGCGCGATGTCGTGTTCTTCGCTTTCGATGTCCCTTACCTGGGCGACCAGGATCTGCGCGATGTACCGCTTTCTGCGCGGCGGCAGTTGCTCAAGGAGCTTTTCAACAAACGCGAGAACAACGTAGTGCGCTTCAGCCCCGCCTATGAAGTGGTGCCCTCCCAGCTTCTGGGCGCAGCGTGCGAGATGGGGCTGGAGGGCTTGATGGTCAAGCGCGCGGACGCGCCCTACGTTTCGGGACGCACGGACAGCTGGATGAAGCTCAAATGCCAGCATCGGCAGGAGTTCGTAGTTTTGGGATTTAACGATCGCACAGGTGCCCTCAAGGAAGTGGGTAGCCTGCTGCTGGGCTACTACGAGGATGGAAAGCTCCTGGCCGCCGGTTCGGTTGGCACAGGGTGGGACGCAGCGATGGGCGCCAAGTTGCACCGACGCCTGGCGAAGCTGGAAGTCGCGGAACCGTCCCTAGATGAAGCCGAGTTCAAGCCGGGGCGCTGGTCCAAGCGGAAGGCGGGCGCAGAACGGTGGGTTCGTCCCTCGCTGGTGGTGGAGGTGGCGTTTGGCGAGTGGACGCCTGACAAGCGCATTCGCCATGCCGTGTTTCGTGGAATCCGCACCGACAAGCCCGCGCAGATGATCACACGCGAGAGCGCTAAGGCACCTCGAAGCCCAACAACCTCTGCGGTGGCAGCAAAAAGCAAGGCAACGTCTTCCAGCCCAAATGTCAAGATCACCCATCCTGACCGGGTGATCGATCCCAGTACAGGACTGCGCAAGATCGACCTCGTCCGGTACTACGAGAGCGTGGCTGAATGGATGCTTCCGCATCTCAGGGACCGCCCGACTTCTTTGGTGAGGGCTCCCACTGGCATCACCGGGCAGCTGTTTTTCCAGAAGCACTCCGACAGCCGGATGCCTGGTGTGAAGATACTCGATCCAGCGCTTTGGCCGGGCCACGAGGCGTTGCTAACAGTGGGTTCTGAAGAAGGGCTGGTGTCTGCTGCCCAGATGAATGTGATCGAGTTCCACACCTGGAATTCAAAGGTAGCCCGAATCAACCAACCGGATCGGTTCGTGCTTGACCTTGATCCTGGCGAGGGAGTCACGTGGCCGATGCTGCAGGAAGCGGCGCAGCTCACGCGGGTGGTGCTTGCTGAGCTAGGTCTGGAATGCTGGCTCAAGACCAGTGGTGGTAAGGGACTGCACCTGGTCGTGCCCATTGCGCCGAAGTACGACTACCCCAAGGTGAAGGCCTTCTCCCAAGCAGTCGCCCGGCACATGGCCCGCGTCATTCCATCGAAATTTGTCGCTGTGATGGGAGGGCGAAAGCGCGTCGGGAAGATATTCATCGACTACTTGCGCAATGGCCACGGGCAGACCACCGCGTGCGCGTTTTCCGCTCGTTCGCGGCCTGGTATGGGGGTTTCGATGCCGGTGGGATGGGAACAACTCAAGGAACTCAAAGGTGGGGCGCAGTGGACCATTGCCACGGCCCGGGAGTATCTGAGTTTTCAGCAGGAGGACCCTTGGGCGAAATTCTGGAGGAAGCGCCAATCCCTGGAAAGGGCTCACAAGGTGCTATCTGCCGCGCAGAAAAGTGCTCATCGTCCCTGACCCGTTGATTATTTGTTGCAGCTAGCCGTCCCCCGCATTGCCGGTTATGGGCAGCACGATGCCCGTGATGTAGCTGGAGCAACACGGCGCCGCCAGGAACACGTAGGCGGGTGAAATTTCCTCGGGTTGCGCCGGGCGGCCCAGGTGCGTTTTGGCGCCAAACTTTTCCACCTCATTGGCGGGGCGGTCCGCAGGGTTCAACGGTGTCCACACCGGCCCCGGCGCCACCGCGTTCACGCGAATGCCCCGGTCGGCCAGGTTGTGCGCCAGCGCCTTGGTAAAGGCATGGATCGCGCCCTTGGTGGCCGAATAGTCCAGCAGCTCCTTGCTACCTCGCAGGCCCGTGACCGAGCCCGTGTTGATGATCGAATCGCCGCGTTGCAGATGCGGCAGCGCCGCCTTGGCCATGTGGAAGTAGCCGTAGATGTTGGTGCGGAATGTCTCGTCAAACCGTTCCTCCGTTAATTCATCGAGCGACGCAGCGTGCTCCTGAAACGCCGCGTTGTTGATCAGCACATTGAGTTTGCCAAAGGTCTTCACGACCTTGCCCACCGCCTCGCTGCAGAAATCCGCATCTTTCACATCACCCGCCAGCGCCAGGCTGCGGCCCCCTTCGGCCTCGATATGGGCACAGGTCTCGCGGGCATCCTCATGTTCACTCAGGTAGGCGATGGCGACATCCGCCCCCTCGCGGGCGCAGAGCACAGCCACGGCGCGCCCGATGCCGGAATCTCCCCCGGTGATCAGTACCGACATCCCATCGAGCTTGCCACTACCACGGTAATGCTGGGCTTGGTAGCGCGGTTTGAGCTGCATATCGGCTTCCAGGCCGGGCTTGTCCAGATGCTGGCGCGGCAGTGGCGGCTTGGGCTCTTCATGGCCAGGACCTGGTGCTGCACGTTGGTTGGGGGCGCCCTTCTGCGCTTCCTTCCTCTCGTTCTGCGCAACGTTGTCCTGGTTGTTCAGGTCTTGCTGGGCCTGGATGGCGCGGTGCTTCTTTGCGGTCTGGTGGCCGGATGCGCTGGAACTGGATTTTTTGGGGGGCTGGGAGCGGATGGAGGTGGAGGCGGTCATGGCGGTATGTCTTTCTGCCGCGAGGGGCTCTAAGTCAACCAAAGTAAGAAGTGGCGCCTGGGCTTCAAGGCCAGTGCGCCCACGGTGATACGGACGGCGAGTTCAACGACCGGGCCGGGCCAGTACACACTGCCCCGGCCCGGCCGCGTCAGTCGCTGCAACGGTCAGCCGGCATCCTTGGACTTGCCGGTATTGCCCTGGTTGCCGCCCGATGCACTGCTGGATGCGCTCTGGGAGCCCGCACCTTTCTGGTTCTGCTGGCCGGACTGCTGCTGACCCGAACTGCCGCTGGTGCGGCTGGAGCGCCACTGGCTGAAGTCATCCGAGAACTTCTGGTAGCGCTCCTTGCGCCAGCTGTCGTAGTCGTCATCCAGCATGCGCAGTTGCTCGTCGCGCCACTGAGAACTTCTGGTAGCGCTCCTTGCGCCAGCTGTCGTAGTCGTCATCCAGCATGCGCAGTTGCTCGTCGCGCCACTGCTGGTAGTCGGGATCGCGGTGGCCCCGGCTCTGCTGGGCGGGCGGTGCGTTGCGGGTGAAGCCATAGGCGTTGCCGTAGCCACCCTGGCCGCGTTCATCATCGCGATAGGGCGAGGCAAAACGCCCTTCGTCATCGCGAAAGCCCTGGCTCTCGTACGGGGCGCCCCAGGCCTGGTGCTGACGGGCTGGGCCGTTGTCATAGCCCGAGCGGCCCTGAGGCCCATACGCGCCAAAGCTCTCACGCCCGGTGCGTGGGTAGCCCTGCGATTCGCCACGGCTGCGGTTCAGGCCGTACTGGCCGTAACGTTCCTGGCCATAGCGTTCTTGCTCATAGCGGTCGCTGCGGTCATTGCCGTTCTCGAACTCCTGGCGGTAACCGCCAGGGCTGCTGCCGCGATGGTCTTCGCTGCCGTAGCCCTGGTGGTCACCGCGCTCGGTAAAGCGCATGTCGTCGGCATCGCGGCCCATGCCATGGCGGGAAAAGTTGCTGTCGTCGCTGTCTCTGTAGCCCATGGTGTTCTCCTTGCGGTCAATGGGAATATCAAAAATTGAAAGTGAATAGGAATGGAAGGGTGCGGCTGGCCACGTGCTGTTGCGGCCCGCCCGGTCTCAAGGCTGGCTCTTGTGCGAATCGCGGCTGCCTTGCTGCTTCTGGTCGCGGCCCTGCGCGTGTGTGTCGGCGTCGTTGCGGGCACCTTGCTGGCGGTGGGTGTTGCCGCCCGTGCTCTGCTCGGCCTGCTGCTGCCCGGCGGGCGACTGGCGCTGAGACGAAGGRGTGTTGGGCTGGTTCTGCGGGTTGTTTTGAGACATGGTGGCTCCTGTCGAAGTGGTTGAACAAAGGTTGCACACAAAGCCTTCAAAGGCGTCTTGTGTGGGTTCATGTTCGAGGGGCACCGCAGCGCTTTTTGTAGGCCGTGTCCTATAGGCCTGTGGGCCAGGTGCGAGGGGAGGTGACAAATTGCACAAGCTGTAGCTCGCTGTTGACGGGGCAAAGGCGCGCTCCGGCGCAATTGCTCTGCGGTCAGCAATTGAGCGGCATGCCAGACCGCCACCATGCGCATCGCTGCCAGGAAGAAAAAAAGGGTCAGCATCCATGGACGCCGACCCTTCATGCGACAGCTAAGTGCTAGCTATCAATCGCAGCAGCCCAACATTTCCAGGCAGCACTCAGCGAGTTCTGAGCAGCAATCGGTTTGGGCCATGGCCACGCTTGCAATCGAAAGCAAGAGAGTGGCCACACTGAACTTCAAAAGTTTGTTCTTCATAGGAATGTTCCTGTTTAGGTTGAATGGAAATTGAGAAATCAACCCAAACCTAGTCAGGAGGTCGCCACACCGATGCCCGCCAAGAAGTCCAGCCTTTTACAGAGCCGTCGGGCATGCCTGTGGACTGAGGTGAATCCGACCTTCGGGACAGCGTGGAGGTCATCAGGTGCAAGCCACAGGGTTGGCAGCCAGGAACGGCGCACGCATCCATATCACCGCATTCGGTGATACAGCAATGGCCGTAGGAGGAAATGCTCGCAGAGACCGCCTGGGTCAAAAAAGCACTGCTCATAAACAGCAGGCATATGAACAAAAATCGTCGCACCAACAGAATGTACAGCGGGTATCTCAACCCATGGAAATGACGGGATGATCCGCCAGGTTCGACGCAGGCGAAGCCCGAGCTCATTCAAAGCGTCAGCCAGATGATCCGTTATTTTCAGAACCGCGGTTGCAAGCGCACTTCAGTTTGGTTCTTTGCAGCATAGGCAGTAGACGAACTTCTGAACCGTGCCAGCCGGCGTCTGATGTTCCTCGCGTTCCTGCTGTAAAAGCGTGAACTGGGCACCAAACTCTGCACGCAACCTATCGGGCTGTATCGCATCGCCGACAAGCCGCTGCACTTGTCCGGACCGTCCTCTGCACGTCGCCACAATCACGTATCCGCAGGGGCGGTAAGGAAATGGAAAAACGCCCTGTCATGCCAAACGTCATAAAAATGCTGCGAGAGTTCCAGACGAGTGATATCTCTCAACAGCCTGGAGACATCACCGGAGAGGTGACCCAGGCGGGCCTTCGACGAGGCGCCCCCTCCCACATCAATGATACCGGCGCCTCGGGCTAGGCCAGCATGTTGGATTAACTGAACGGAGCGCTTAGCATGCTCTTGAAACCAGCTCGCACCGGAGATGGATCTTGTCGAATACACCTGTTCCCAGTGATCCTTGGACTGCATGTCAACTCCTGAGCCTATTCTGCAGATGTAGTCTCTGAAATATACCGGCTGAGGGTTGCATATGCGGTTGCCCTAGCCGGAGGGGCCTTGAGAGAAAATGCATCGTCCAATGGCTGCTATGGGGGTGAGTGCGGACGTTTGGTCTGCGACGCCGTGCGGCAGCAACCGCTGCGTAACTGGCATTCCTGATAGCAGTAGGCAGAGTCACTGCTGCACTGACAGAGGGAAGAAACAGACCCCATGTGGTCTATCTAAATGCCTGAGCAATTGCCGTTCTCGGCCAGGCAAGTGACTGAAGACGACTACGGCAGGTTCTACAGTACGTGAACTGAGCTTGGCATCCGAAGACACTGCGCGTAGGCGCACCGTAAGGTTGAGTCGCATGGGGGCGACAAACAAAGGCTCAAGGCCCTCGTTGAGTACATGTGATTGAATCCGAGGCAACGCGCCGAACCGCGCGCACAGGCGTGTCTCTGCGGTGCACCGCCTGTACACCCTCGATCTCCCAATGTTCACTCGCCGTCTTGCCCTGCGCACTTTTCTGACACTCGCACTGTTGGCGGTTTTGCTGCCCCTGGTGCTTGCCAGCAGCAGTTTGTTTTATCGCTCTGCTACGGGTGCCATGGAAGAGTTCGCGCTGCAATTGGCTGACGAGGTCTCAGGCAGGGTCCGCGAAAAGGTGGTCTCCTTCTTTGATGTGCCGCAGCGCGTAGTCGCTTTCAATGTCGAGCAAGTGCGCGCCGGATATCTGATGGTTCAGCAACCTGACGTGTTGATGCGCCAGTTCATGCTGCAGATCGACCAGCAACCCCAACTGACCTTCATATCCATGGGCATGCCTGATGGTCAGTACTACGCCGGCAGCCGTCCCCCTTTGGGGGAGGACCGCGCTTTGCGCATGCTGCGCGCACGGATCAGTGATGGCCGGGCCATGGAGGTTTTGCGTATCGACGCCGTGAGTCGCGAGCCAACGCTGATTTCCCGCAGCGAGGTGGGCTTTGATGCACGTACCCGTCCGTGGTACCAGTCAGCGATTGCCAATGATGGGGTCGCGTGGTACGCGCCTTATCGCTACATGATCAACGATGCGCAAGGCGCATATGCCGCAATTGGCATGGGGATTTCAGCTCCCGTCCGCTCACGCGATGGCAGTTTGATCGGGGTGGTCACCGCCGATGTGGCGCTGTCCCAGCTCAACGAGTTTCTGGCCGCGCTGGCCTCCGAGTCCGGGGGCAGGGCCTTTCTGGCCGAGGCCTCGGGAGAACTGCTTGCAATGTCCTCGCACGATCCGTCTGCAGGTGTATCGGCTTTGGTGGATGGGCAGCGTGTGCGCATCGACCAAAGCCGCGACCCCGTGATGCGTGCGTTGGGGCAGCACATCCTGCAGAGCGGTCAACGCGAGGGAAACCGATTCATGGATGTGGACGGCGTGCGCCACCTGGCGCGTTGGTGGACGCATGCGCTGGATCGCGGTCCTGTGCTGACGATGGCGATCATCCTGCCTGAGAGCCGCTTCAACACGCCGTTGCGGGGGGTGCTACGCAACACGATCTACACCACGCTGGCCGTCTTGCTGGCTTCAGTGCTGTTTTCGGTGTTCGTAGCCAGCCGGTTGGTGAGACCCTTGCAGGTACTCAGTGACTGGGCAGTCAGACTGACCCAGTCCGACTGGAATGCCCAGGCACCGAAATCCAGCCCTATTCGCGAGTTACGGTCTCTGGCGGATTCCATGGGCTACATGGCAGGGCATTTGAAGGAGCATGCCGAAGATCTGGAGCAAATGGTCGCGCAACGCACCCAGGAGTTGGAGAGTGCTGTGGCCTCCATTGAGCAGACGCTGACCGACCAGCGCCATTTCATCGCCATGCTGTCCCATGAGGTACGTTCTCCACTGGCGGTGATCAACACCGCCGGGCAGTTGCTTGCGCTGCGCTCCAAGGATGTGCCCGCGCAGCTGGCATTGGCGCAGCGCATCCTGCGGGGCTCGGCGCGATTGAGCTACTTCTTTGACAACTGCCTGACCCAGGACCGCATTGATAGCCACAACTTTGCGGTAGAGCCAGTACCCGTTGACGTGGGAGAGTTGTGCCTGTGGGTAACAGAAAACGGTGGCCAACTGTCTGCCGAGCACCCGCTGTACCTGACGGTGGAACCCGGGTTGCCATCATTGAACGGCGACCCCGTGCTGTTGCGCGTGATGCTCATGAACGTGCTGTCGAACGCATTCAAGTATTCCGAGGTGGGTGCAACGGTGTCTCTTAGCGTGCATCAGCAAGAGGGCCAGTGCCGTTTTGTCATTGAGGACGAAGGCCCTGGCATTCCGCTGGAAGAGCAAACGCTGGTGTTTGAGAAGTACCGCCGCGGCCGTACGGCAGAGGGCAAACCCGGTGCCGGACTGGGGCTGGCTTTGGTAAAACGGATCGTTGACTTGCATGGTGGGGCTGTCCAGCTACAGGCCGTCCAACCCCAAGGCACTCGCTTTGTGATCGACATCCCGTTGAACGTGACACCGGTGGCCTGAATGTTGCATTCCGGACAGGTGCCGGAGGTATTCGCAACATGACCCAATCCAAGCCCAGCATTGCTATCGTAGAGGACGACTCCGATCAACTGCACAGCATCGAGGAATTCTTGCTCGACTCGGGCTATAGCGTTTGGGGTGCGGGTAGCGCCGAGGCGTTTTACAAAGGGTTCACCGTTCAGCCGGTCGATGTGGTTCTCTTGGACCTGGGGCTTCCCGGAGAGGATGGCCTCAGCGTGGCGTCGCTACTCAAGTCCAGACCCGAGGTGGGGGTGATCATCCTCAGCGCCCGAGATTCACTTGACGATCGTCTGGCGGGAATGCGTGCTGGGGCAGATCGTTACCTGGTCAAGCCGGTCAACCTGCTGGAGTTGGCCGCCAATATTGACGCTACGGCGAGCCGACTTGCCCCCAGGACATCCGTAGACCCCGCAGGATCGCTGGTTGCTGCGGCCATACCTGTCGCAAAGGCGGCGTGCTGGGTGCTGGCCATGAAGGACTGGGTACTGTCATCGCCGCAGGGCAAGTGTCTGCAACTGACGACCCACGAGTTCATGTTCTTGCAGCAACTCCTGCGAGCGGATGGCCAGCCCGTGTCCAAGCGCGACCTCAGCACTCACCTGTTTGGTGCTCGTGCCCAAAACGGGGCTGAACGGCTCAACTTGCTTCTCACGAGGCTGCGCAAAAAGGCGGCGGAAGCGTTTTCTGAACCTCTGCCGGTCAAGACGCTGCACCAGATTGGCTACGCCTTTACAGCCTCAGCACAGCTCGTGCAGGACACTCAACGGCTGCATTGACACTCCCGTGATCCTCTTGAAGCGGCGCTAAACCAGACGGGGAGCGCGCCGCGGTTTGGCCGCGCCAGCAACGAAAGCGTGCTGGGTTAACCCTGTGCTTGCATGAATCCAAATGAAAGATTTGGAAAGATCAGGAAGGTGGTTTCTTGGACACCATGGAGGTGGCAACTCTTGATCTCCCACTTCTACTCACTGGAGTCCTCCATGCAACGTCGTCATCTTCTGCAAGTCTCGGCACTGAGTGCGCTGTCCGCCTCTATCGGCCTGACCCGCAGCGCCTTTGCGCAGGCACCGGGCGCCATTCAGTTTGGCTGTCCGGTACCGATGTCCGGTCCTTTTGCGGCCAACGGAAAGTTCGCCGACATGGGGATGCGACTGGCCATTGAGCAATATGGCAAAGCCCTCAATCGCCCGCTGGCCTACACACTCCTGGACACGGAAGGTAAGCCCGCTACAGCCGTGCGCAAGGTGCAGGAAGCAGCGCAGCAGCAAGGGGCTCGATTCTTCGCGGGCGGCATCCTTTCGGGCGAGGCCCTGGCCATGGGCAAGGAGGCCGAGAAGGCTGGCGGCCTGTTTGTGACCACGGCTGGGGCCGATGAAATCACTGGGTCGGACTGCAATGCAGCGACCTTCCGCTGGTCGGTACCCACTTTCGGCGCCGTCGAGCAGACGGTGCGTCCGCTGATCGATTCCATGCCTAAGGCCAAGCGCTGGTACACCATCACACCGCAGTACGTGTTTGGCGATGGCCTGCTGTCGGCTGCCAAGAACATCTTCAAGGAAAAGGGTGTCGAGCATGTGGGTAACAGCTACCACTCGCTGACCGAGAAGGAGTTCAGCGGCTACATCACCAATGCTTTGGCCGCAAAGCCCGATGTCCTGCTGCTGCTGAACTTTGGCGCGCAATGTGCCGACACGCTCCGCCAGGCCGTGAGCTTTGGTATGCACAAGAACATGACGATCCTGGTGGCCTGGGCCTCTGGTTTGGAGCAGTTCGAATCGCTGGGCGCAGACCTGTGCGACGGTATCTACTTTGGTGCCCAGTACTGGCACACGGTGGATTCCGAACTCAACCGCGATCTTGTCAAACGCACCAATGACAAGCTCAAGATGAACCCCAACTACAGCCTGGCGGGCTCCTATATCTGCACAAAGCTGCTGATCGACGGAATCATCAAGGCCGGATCCGTGGAGCAAAAAGCCGTGATCGCCGCACTGGAGGGCCACAAATACCAGGGTCTGACCGGTGAGGAAGAGGTGCGAAAGGCGGACCATCAGGTGCTCAAGAACTACTACCTGCTCAAGGGCAAGGCCAAGTCCAAGATGAAGAACAAGGACGACTACGTGGACGTGCTCAGTTCGGGCAAGTCGTTCCTGCCCATCGACCAGACGGGCTGCAAACGCACCTGACCCTCGCGGCGTCCGCCGGGCTGGGCATAGCCCCATGCACGCGCTGTGGCCGCCCCATTTTTTGAGAACCCCAGCGGCACCGACAGGGTGCGGCTGGTGGTCGTTCGGCCGAGCACTTTATGAACATTTACCTTCTACAGGTCATCAATGGAATCGGCATTGGCATGCTGTATTTCCTGTTGGCGGTGGGCCTGTCCATTGTTTTCGGTTTGCTGCGATTCGTGAACTTCGCGCATGGGGCGTTCTACCTGATCGGAGCGTATTTTTGCTACCAGATGACGCGATGGGGCATGAGCTTCTGGTTGGCTCTGGTAGTGGTGCCGCTGGTGGTGGGGGCGATTGGCTGGGCCACGGAAAAGCTGGTCCTGCGCCACGTGTATGCCTCGGACCATGAGTTTCACATCCTCGTGACGGTGGGTCTGGCACTCGCAGTCCAGGAGCTGGTGATCCTGCAATGGGGCCCACTGGGTGACAGCGTGGCGGTTCCCGACGCGCTGCAGGGAGTGGTGATGTGGGGCAGTTTCATCTACCCGAAGTACCGCCTGTTCGTGATCGGCTTTACTTCGGTGCTGGCAGTGCTGCTGTGGTGGGTTCTTGAGGGCACGCGACTCGGTAGCGCTGTGCGAGCAGGCAGCGAGTCGACCGAGATGGTCTCGCTGCTCGGCATCAATGTGCTGCGTATTTTCAGCCTGGTATTTGGTTTGGGCGCAGCCACCGCTGCACTGGCCGGCGTGCTTGCATCTCCCATCCGTGGAGCAGAACCCTTCATGGGCATTGAAGCCCTGGCGGTAGCCTTTGTTGTGGTGGTCGTGGGGGGGCTGGGCAGTTTCAGCGGCGCACTGCTGGGCGGATTGATGATCGGCATTGTGCAAAGCGTCATGAGCACGCTATGGCCAGAAGGGGCCCGCCTGATGATCTATGTTGCCATGGCCGCCGTGCTGCTACTGCGTCCCCACGGCCTGCTGGGCCGCAAGGAGTGAACCCCATGAAGAAATACACGCATTTTCTGTTTGCAGCAGTGGTGGTGGTGGCCATGCCGTTGCTGATGCAGTCGGGCTCCTTGGCTAGCGAGGTACTCATCTTTGCGCTGGCGGCCATGGGTTGCAATCTGCTGCTCGGCTTCACCGGCTTGCTTTCGTTCGGGCAGGGCATCTTCTTTGGTCTGGGCAGTTACACCGTTGCCTTGCTACTCACCCGCTGGCCTGTTCCCATGCCGCTTGCGTTGCTGCTCGCCACAGTCATGGGAGCGATCGGGGCGGCCGTGGTGGGCTGGGTGGCCATTCGCCAGCGTGGCACCTACTTTGTGATGCTGACCTTGGCCTTTGCGCAGATGTTCTATTTCATTGCCTATACGGCTACCGGCTTGACGGGGGGAGACAACGGGTTGA
The DNA here is from genome assembly GCF_001425125.1 of Acidovorax sp. Root402. Classification (NCBI taxonomy): domain Bacteria; kingdom Pseudomonadati; phylum Pseudomonadota; class Betaproteobacteria; order Burkholderiales; family Comamonadaceae; genus Acidovorax; species Acidovorax sp. Root402. The sequence continues at coordinate 3,801 of NZ_LMDQ01000009.1, read as the reverse complement.
TGGATATCCCTCGTCCCAATGTGTCCATCCTGGGCTTTGACCTGTGGACGTTGGCGTCGCCTTGGCAGTTCTATGGTTTTGTTTCGCTGATTTTTCTGGTGGTGTTCTGGCTGCTGCTCAAGGTGTCACGCTCGACATTCGGGCGAACCTTGCTGGCAGTGCGAGACAACGAAGAGCGTGCGGCTGCCATTGGCTACAACCTCAGGCTGCTCAAGCTGCAGGCGTTTGTGATCTCGGGTGCTGTCACCGGTCTCGCGGGGGCGCTGCATGCCATGATGACCGGCCTGGCTCCGCTGTCCAACGCGGAGTACCACACCAGTGAAATGATCCTGGTGATGACCGTTATTGGCGGGACGGGCAACCTGTTTGCCTCGCTGCTGGGATCAGCGTTCTACCTGCTGCTGGCCGACTGGCTGTCTCAACTGTGGCCGCGTTGGCTTTTACTGCTGGGCATTGCATTGATGGCCGTGAGCCTCTGGATGCAGCGCGGGCTGTGGGGCCTGGGTGAAACGGTCTGGCATCGGCTGCAAGGGCATCGCAAACAGTCGGCTGGCACGGTGGTGGCGCCATCGGCAGCTGCAGTTCCTGCGAAAGGAGAACAGGCATGAGCCCAAAGACCCCGATCTTGTTGGAAGCCATTGATGTCGAGAAGCACTATGGCAAGTTTGCAGCGCTGGACGGTGTCAGTCTCCAGGTGCGTGCGAATACCGTGCATTCGGTGATTGGCCCCAACGGTGCTGGCAAGACCACGTTGTTCCACATGCTCACCGGCACCAAGGCAGTCAGTGGAGGCCGGATTCTTTTTGATGGACAGGATGTCACGCATGAGCCAGACCATCGGCGGGTGCAGCGAGGCATTGCGCGTTCATTCCAGGTGACCAGTCTGTTCTTGAGCTTGCCGGTGCGTGAGAACCTGCGCCTTGGCGCACAAGGCGTACAGCCTGCACGCGCCCTGAATCCTTGGCACGAGCCGGTAGGGGCGCGTGCGCAGTCGCAGGTGGTTGACGCCGTTCTGTCGAAGGTGGGACTGGAGAACCTCGCAGACACCCCCGCTGGCAATCTTTCGCATGGCCAGCAGCGCCGGCTGGAAGTGGGCATGGCCCTGGCAGCACGGCCCAAGGCCATTTTCCTGGATGAGCCCACTTCGGGTATGGGCATCGATGACCTGGACGACATGAAGCGCTTGATCAAGAGCCTGCGCGACGAACACACGGTGGTCTTGATCGAGCACAACATGAACATCGTGATGGATATCTCGGACGCCGTGACGGTGATGCAGCTGGGGCGCGTGCTGGCCGAAGGCATGCCACACGACATACGCAGCGACGAAAGGGTGCGGACTGCGTACTTGGGCAACATGATCACAGGGGGCAAGGCATGATTCTCGATGTTGACAACCTGCATGCCCACTACGGCAAAAGCCATGTGCTTCAGGGTGTGTGTTTCACGGTGGGTAACGGCGAACTGGTCACCCTGCTGGGGCGCAACGGCGCAGGCAAGACCACCACACTCAAGAGCATTGCCGGGGTAGTCGCTCCCACGCAGGGCCGTGTGGCATTTGCCGGCAAACCGCTGCAGGGTCAGGCTTCGCATGTGATCGCCCGGCAGGGGGTGTGTCTGGTACCGGAGCACCGGGGCATCTTCAAGCTGCTGACGGTGGAAGAGAACCTGATGCTGGGCCTGCGAAAAAGCTCACCCTGGCAACTGGACGACGTGTACCGCATTTTCCCCAGGCTCAAGGAGCGCAAGCGTAACGGCGGTGGGCAGCTCTCCGGCGGCGAGCAGCAAATGCTAGCGATCGGCCGCGCGCTGATGAACGACCCCAAGCTGCTCATGTTGGACGAGCCCGTGGAGGGGCTGGCCCCCGTGATCGTGGAGGAAATCGTGGCCCAGCTCAAGACCATCAAGGCCGCAGGCGTTGCCATCTTGCTGGTGGAGCAGAACCTGGAGGTCTGCACGCAACTGGCCGACCGCCATTGCATCCTGGAACAAGGACGCATCGTCTACACAGCCGACAACGCAAGCTTTCTTGCCGATGAAGAGGTCAAAGACCGTTATCTGGGCGTGGGCTTGGCCTGAGCCCTGGCCCATCCCGCATTGAATTCCGAAGGGCGTTTCATGAAGTTTCTGATTGCTCGTCTTAACCACGAGACCAATACCTTTTCTCCGGTACCCACGCCCTTGAAGGCGTTTGCGCCCGAGTACGACGCGGCGGCCTTCCATGCCAACTTCGGCATGCGAACGGCGATGGCGGCTTTCATTGATGCAGCAAAGCGGGTAGGGGCGCAGTGCGTGACGCCCGTCTCCGCCACGGCAAACCCCAGCGGGCCGGTAGATGCCGATGCCTACCGCCGGTTGACGGACCGCATCGTCGCTGCAGCGGTGGGTTGCGATGCCATCCTGCTCGATTTGCATGGCGCGATGGTGGCGCAGAACACACCGGACGGGGAAGGAGACCTGCTTGCCCGGGTGAGGGCGGCTGCGCCTGGCGTACCTTTGGGTGTAGCACTGGACCTGCACGGCAACATCACGCAGAAGATGGTCGATAACGCCGATGTGATGGTCGGGTTCAAGACCTACCCGCATGTGGACATGTACGAAACGGGCGAGCACGCGGCACGTCTCGTATTGCAGATGTTGCAGCAAGGCACGCGCTATGCCGTGCGCTGGCGACAGTTGCCCCTGCTCAGTCACACCCTGCGCAGCACGACCTTGGGTGGCGCTATGGCCGCCGCCGTGTCATCGGCGCGGCAGGCTGAAGGGGAGGGTGTGCCGGCCATGACCATCTTTGCAGGCTTCTCCTTGGCCGACATCGCCGCACCATGCGTGAGCGTAGTGGCCACGGCGGAATGCACTGCCGAGGGTGAAGCGCTGTGCGCCGCTGCGCTGGACCGCGTGGCTGCCCAGATCTGGGCGGAACGTGAAGGCTACGTATATGCTAGCGAGCCCTTGGCCGAAGCCTTCGTTCGGGCGCAGCGCATGGCCGAAGGAGCGGGCAAGCCCGTGCTGCTGCTGGATCACAGCGACAACTGCATGTCCGGAGGAACCTGCGACACCATGGACGTGCTGCAGGCCGCCTTGCGGCACGGCATGACAGGTATTGCCACCGGCCCCCTGGCGGATCCGGAGGCTGTCGCGGAGCTCGTGGCGTCCGGTGTAGGGGCGCAGGTGTCGGTGCGCCTGGGCAACAAGGTGCCTTTGACCAGACTCGGCCTTGTCAAAGAGCCCGTGCTGGTGCAGGGCACAGTGCGTGCCATCAGCGACGGCAGCTACACCGTGACGGGCCCGATATACACCGGCCAGCGCTGCTCCATGGGGCGTGCCGTCTGGCTGGATGCCGGCGGCACGCAGATCGTGGTGGTGGAGCAGCCGCACGAACCGTGGGATTTGGGCGTTTTTTCTTGTGTGGGCCTGAACCCCACGGCATATCGTTACCTGCTGCTCAAGTCGCGCATGTACTGCCGACCGGTCTTCGTGCCGCTCTCTGCTGGATTGGTGGAGTGCGATAGCCCCGGCGTGACCAGCTCGGACTACCAGCTGTTCCCGTTCGAAAACCTGCGCCAGCCCGTCTACCCGTTGGGCGACGTGCTCACATATCCCTGACTGAGCTATATCTCTGGAGAACCCCATGGACACGAAAGTCAAACCCGACATCGAGACCCTGCGCATCAACGGCGATCGCCTGTGGGCTTCGCTCATGGAACTGGCGCAGATCGGCGCCACCCCCAAGGGCGGCGTGTGCCGCCTCACCCTCACCGACCTGGACAAGCAGGGCCGTGACTTGGTGACCCGCTGGGCGCG
>NZ_LMDQ01000008.1:0-24957 GCF_001425125.1 Acidovorax sp. Root402 | reverse complement strand
TGATCAACCCCATCGCCATGGAAGAAGGTCTGCGCTTCGCTATCCGCGAAGGCGGCCGTACCGTGGGCGCTGGCGTCGTGGCCAAGATCATTGCTTAATTCATAAGCAGAAAAGGAACTTGCCATGTCCAAGCAAAAAATCCGCATCCGCCTGAAGGCGTTTGACTACAAGCTAATCGATCAGTCCGCTGCCGAGATCGTCGACACCGCCAAGCGCACCGGCGCCATCGTCAAGGGTCCCGTGCCCCTGCCGACGCGCATGAAGCGTTTCGACATCCTGCGCTCGCCGCACGTCAACAAGACCAGCCGCGACCAGCTCGAAATCCGCACGCACCAGCGTCTGATGGACATCGTGGACCCTACGGACAAGACCGTGGACGCCCTGATGAAGCTCGACCTGCCAGCTGGCGTGGACGTCGAAATCAAGCTGCAGTGATGTAGCAGTAGCTGCTGTGGGACGGGTTCGCCCGTCCTGCAGTGACTGAAATAACGCGAACTTGCTTGAAAAAGCAGTTCGCGTTATACTTTAGGGCTTCGCTCGATTTGCGCCTGTTAAATGGTGTGCGTCAGCGGAGTTTTATTAACCTTCTTTCATGCACGCAAGCGAGAGTTTGCGGAAACGCCGTAGCCAATTGAAGTTGCGGCGGTGAGAGTTTTGGAGAAAACCAATGAGTCTGAGCAACTCCCTCGGGTTGCTGGGTCGCAAAGTGGGCATGATGCGTCTGTTCACCGATGATGGGGACGCAGTGCCTGTCACGGTGGTGGATGTGTCCAACAACCGCGTTACCCAGGTCAAAACCCAAGAGAACGATGGCTACGTGGCCCTGCAGGTCACGTTCGGTTCGCGCAAAGCATCGCGCGTGACCAAGCCAGAAGCCGGCCACCTTGCCAAGGCAGGTGTGGAAGCCGGTGAAATCATCCAGGAATTCCGCGTGACCGCAGAAACCGCTGGCAAGTACGCCGCGGGTGCTACGGTTCCTGCCACCGATGTGTTTGCCGTGGGCCAAAAGGTCGACGTGCAAGGCACGTCCATCGGTAAGGGCTACGCCGGTACCATCAAGCGTCACAACATGAGCTCGCAGCGCGCGTCGCACGGTAACAGCCGTTCGCACAACGTGCCTGGCTCGATCGGTATGGCACAAGACCCAGGTCGCGTGTTCCCCGGCAAGCGCATGACGGGCCACCTCGGCGATGTCACCAAGACCACGCAAAACCTCGATGTCATCCGCATCGATGAAGCGCGTCAACTGCTCTTGATCAAGGGCGCTATTCCGGGCTCCAAGGGTGGGTTCGTGACGGTGCGTCCAGCGATCAAGGCCAAAGCCTCCAAAGGAGCGAACTAATGCAGCTCGAACTCCTGAATGACCAAGGCCAAGGCGCATCCAAGCTGGATGTTCCTGAAACCGTGTTCGGTCGTGAATACAACGAAGATCTGGTGCACCAGATCGTGGTGGCCTATCAGGCCAACGCACGCCAAGGCACTCGCGCCCAGAAGGACCGCGAGCAAGTCCGTCACTCGACCAAGAAGCCTTTCAAGCAAAAGGGTACGGGTAACGCACGTGCAGGTATGACTTCCTCGCCTCTGTGGCGTGGGGGTGGTCGGATTTTCCCGAACATGCCTGACGAAAATTTCACGCAGAAGATCAACAAGAAGATGTACCGCGCCGGTATGTCTGCCATCTTGTCGCAGCTGGCCCGCGAAGGCCGTCTGGCTGTGGTCGATTCGCTGAAGCTTGATTCCCCCAAGACCAAGGTCCTGGCTGACAAGTTCAAGGCGATGAACCTGCAATCGGTGATGGTGATTGCCGACGAAGTGGACGAAAACCTGTACCTGGCCTCGCGCAATCTGGTGAACGTGCTCGTCGTTGAGCCCCGTTACGCCGATCCCGTGTCGCTGGTGCGTTTCAAGAAAGTGCTCGTCACCAAGGGTGCAATCGACAAACTCAAGGAGATGTTCGCATGAGCACACTCAAGTTTGACGAAGGTCGTCTGATGCAAGTGCTGGTCGCTCCCATCGTGTCCGAAAAGGCCACCATGGTTGCCGAGAAGTCCAATGCAGTGACGTTCAAGGTGCTGCAGAACGCTACCAAGCCCGAAATCAAGGCCGCTGTGGAATTGATGTTCAAGGTGGAAGTCAAGGGCGTTTCTGTGGTGAACACCAAAGGCAAGACCAAGCGTTTCGGCAAGACCGTGGGCCGCCGCGACAACGTTCGCAAGGCATACGTCACGCTGCAGCCAGGTCAAGAGCTGAACCTCTCCGGGGAGGCCGCGTAATCATGGCTGTCGTTAAGATGAAACCTACCTCGCCCGGCCAACGTGCCGTGGTGAAGGTCACGCGTGACCACCTGTACAAGGGTGAAGCGTACGCCCCCCTGCTGGAGCCACAATTCCAGAAGGCCGGTCGTAACAACAACGGTCACATCACCACCCGCCACAAGGGCGGTGGTCACAAGCACCACTACCGTGTGGTGGACTTCAAGCGCAACAAGGACGGCATTCCTGCCAAGGTTGAGCGCATTGAGTACGACCCCAACCGTACGGCCCACATCGCTCTGGTGTGCTATGCCGACGGCGAACGTCGCTACATCATCGCTCCCCGCAACCTGGAAGTGGGCGCAACCCTGCTGTCCGGTTCGGAAGCACCGATCCGCGCTGGCAACACGCTGCCTATCCGCAACATCCCCGTGGGTTCGACCATCCACTGCATCGAGCTCAAGCCCGGTGCCGGTGCTCAGATCGCCCGCTCGGCAGGTGCTTCGGCAACGCTGCTGGCCCGCGAAGGCGTTTATGCTCAAGTGCGTATGCGCTCCGGCGAAGTGCGCAAGATCCACATCGAATGCCGCGCCACCATTGGTGAAGTGGCCAACGAAGAGCACAGCCTGCGCCAACTGGGCAAGGCCGGTGTGAAGCGCTGGATGGGTATTCGTCCTACGGTTCGCGGCGTGGCCATGAACCCTGTGGATCACCCTCACGGTGGTGGCGAAGGCCGCACCGGCGAAGGCCGCCATGCAGTCGATCCTTGGGGCAATCTGACCAAGGGTTATCGCACCCGTAACAACAAGCGCACACAGATCATGATCGTGTCGCGTCGCAAGAAGTAAGGGGTAACAGATGACTCGCTCTCTCAAAAAGGGTCCATTTGTTGACCATCACTTGCTGGCCAAGGTCGAAAAGGCCGTTGCCACCAAGGACAAGAAACCAGTCAAGACCTGGTCGCGTCGCTCCATGGTTCTGCCCGAGTTCATCGGTCTGACCATCGCCGTGCACAACGGCAAGCAACACGTGCCGGTCTATGTCACCGACCAGATGGTGGGCCACAAGCTGGGCGAATTCGCCCTGACGCGCACCTTCAAGGGTCACCCCGCTGACAAAAAAGCGAAGAAGTAAGGAACGACCATGTCTGAAACACGTGCAGTCCTCCGGGGCGTCCGTCTGTCGGTCGACAAGGGCCGTCTGGTCGCCGACCTGATCCGCGGCAAGAAAGTGGACCAGGCTCTGAACATCCTGAACTTCACGCAGAAAAAAGCTGCGGGAATCGTCAAGAAGGTTCTGGAGTCGGCCATCGCCAACGCCGAACACAACGATGGCGCTGACATCGACGAACTGAAGGTCAAGACCATCTACGTCGAACAAGGCACCACGCTCAAGCGCTTCACCGCGCGCGCCAAAGGCCGCGGCAACCGCATCAGCAAGCCCACGTGCCATGTGTACGTGACGGTTGGCAACTAAAGGCTCGGGAAGACTATGGGACAGAAAATCCATCCTACCGGCTTCCGCCTTGCGGTCAGCCGCAACTGGTCCAGCCGTTGGTACGCCAGCAACCGCGATTTCGCGGGCATGCTGGCCGAAGACATCAAGGTGCGCGAGTACCTGAAGGCCAAGCTCAAGAACGCGGCTGTGTCGCGTATCCTGATCGAGCGTCCTGCCAAGAACGCCCGTATCACCATTTACTCGGCACGTCCTGGTGTGGTGATCGGCAAGAAGGGCGAAGACATCGAGAACCTGAAGAAGGAACTCGCGTCGCGTCTGGGCGTGCCCGTTGCAGTGAACATCGAAGAAGTGCGCAAGCCTGAAATCGATGCCAAGCTGATCGCCGACAGCATCACGCAACAGCTCGAAAAGCGCATCATGTTCCGCCGCGCCATGAAGCGCGCCATGCAGAACGCCATGCGTCTGGGTGCCCAGGGCATCAAGATCATGTCGTCCGGTCGTCTGAACGGTATCGAAATCGCTCGCTGCGAGTGGTACCGTGAAGGCCGCGTGCCACTTCACACGCTGCGTGCGGACATCGACTACGGTACCTCTGAAGCCAAGACCACCTACGGTGTGATCGGCGTCAAGGTCTGGGTCTACAAGGGTGACACGCTGGGCCGCAATGACCTGCCCGCCGTGGAAACGCCTCGTCCAGACGAAGAGCGCCGCCCACGCGGCCCACGCCGTGATGGCCGCCCAGGTGGCGATCGTCCAGGCGCAGGCCGTGGCCCACGTCGTCCTGTCGGTGGCAACGCCGCTCCGGCCGACGGCAGCGACAAGCCAGCGGAAGCTGGTGGCGCTGATAACACCGCCGTTAAGCGCGTACGCAAAGTCGCCGCGCCCGCTACAGCAGCGGACGGTAAAGGAGAATAAAGATGCTGCAACCTGCTCGCCGTAAATACCGCAAGGAGCAAAAGGGCCGTAACACTGGCGTCGCAACACGGGGTGCCTCCGTTGCGTTCGGTGATTTCGGTCTGAAGTGCACCGATCGTGGCCGTCTGACGGCCCGCCAGATCGAAGCTGCACGCCGTGCGATTTCCCGTCACGTCAAGCGTGGCGGCCGTATCTGGATCCGCGTGTTCCCGGACAAGCCAATCTCTACCAAGCCCGCAGAAGTGCGTATGGGTAACGGTAAGGGCAACCCCGAGTACTACGTGGCCGAAATCCAGCCCGGCAAGATCGTGTTCGAGATCGTCGGTGTGCCCGAAGAACTGGCCCGCGAAGCCTTCCGCCTGGCTGCTGCCAAGCTGCCGCTGCGCACCACGTTCGTCAGCCGTCACCTTGGCGCGTAATTCAGGAGACCATGAAAATGACCAAAGCTACTGAACTGCGCCAAAAAGACGTTGCCGGCATCGAAGCCGAAATCAAGGCACTGCAAAAGGCACATTTCGGCCTGCGCATGCAAAAGGCTACGCAGCAACTGGGTAACACCAACACGCTGCGCACCACCCGCCGTGATATCGCACGTGCCAAGACCATTCTTGCTGAAAAGCAAGCCGCCAAGTAAGGAGCCCATATGACGGAACCTAAAAAATCCCTCAAGCGCACCTTGATTGGCAAGGTGGTCAGCGACAAGCGTCAAAAGACTGTGACCGTGCTGGTCGAGCGCCGTGTGAAGCACGAGCTCTACGGCAAGATCGTTGCGAAGTCGAGCAAGTACCACGCCCATGATGAAAATGGCGAGTACAAGCTGGGCGACGTGATCGAAATCACCGAGAGCCGTCCGCTCTCCAAGACCAAGAACTGGGTGGCGACCCGATTGGTGCAAAAGGCCGGCCTGCTGTAAGCAGCTGTCCATGCCCGCTCCGGGGGCGCAAGCCCCTGGGCAGCAAGGCCCTTCAAAACGACCCACAATGTGGGTCGTTTTGCTTTGTGGGCCACCTTTTTGATGCGAACGGTTCACACCGTGCCCAGGAGGAGCTTTGCATGGCACTGCGTTCTCGGGTTCCAACACCCCATCCCAACATCCCTAGGAGAAAACAATGATCAAAGTCGGTGACACCCTGCCCGCAGCCACGCTGATGGAATATTCCGAAGTCGAGGGCGAAGGCTGCAGCATCGGCCCGAATCCCGTGGCGGTGGACAAGGCGACGGCGGGCAAGACGATTGCCCTGTTTGCATTGCCCGGTGCCTTTACACCCACCTGCTCGGCCAAGCATGTTCCTGGCTATGTGGAGAAGGCCGCCGAGTTCAAGGCGGCCGGCGTGGATGAAATCTGGTGCGTGAGCGTGAACGACGCGTTCGTGATGGGCGCCTGGGCGCGCGACCAGAAGACCGACGGCAAGGTGCGCATGCTGGGCGACGGCAGCGCCGCCTTCGCGCAAGCCACGGGCCTCACCCTGGACCTGACCTCCAAGGGCATGGGCCTGCGCAGCAACCGCTATTCGATGCTCGTGCGCGATGGCAAGGTGGTCACGCTCAACGTCGAAGCACCGGGCAAGTTTGAAGTGAGCGACGCTGACACCCTGCTGGCCCAGGCCAAGGCGGCGTGAGACCCCGCTGATTGCTATTGAATCAATAGCTGCAAGCGCATGTGCACCATGCGCTTGCGCCTCAAATGGTCAAAAAATATCGACCTTGAGGTAATGTGCCCCGGGTATGGGGTTGTGGTAGTAGGGCGGGATTTCTTCGAAGCCCAGGTCGGTGTATAGCGCGCGGGCCGACTCCATATCGTCCAAGGTGTCGAGCAAAACACACGCGTAACCTGCTTGCCGCGCCCGGTCCAGCATGGCTTCGGCCAGCTCGCGACCCAGGCCAAAGCCGCGAAACGCCTTGCGCACATACAGCCGCTTCATTTCGCTGGCGTTGGGGTAGTCGGCGTTGTCCAGCGGGCGCAGGGCACAACAGCCTGCCAAGGCGCCTTCCACTTCGGCGACCAGCAGGGCGCCACGGGGTTCGGCGTAGTCGCCCGGCAGCTGCGCCAGTTCGGACTCAAAGTCCTGAAAGCACAAATCAACGCCCAGCGTGCTGGCGTACTCGCGAAAAATGTCTCTGACCGCATCCCACTCGGCGGGCGAAGAGGGGGTTCTCAGGGAGATGGAGGGCTTGTCCAAAGCGCAAGGCGTGCAAACGAAGGAGCCGCCAGTGTAGCGACTTCGTTCAGAACGCCGGTGCCGCCAGGGACGACACCCACCAGGCCAGGCCCCCGCTCAGGGCCAGCACCACCAAGGCGACGATACGGCTCAGGGCATCATCCCGCGAAGGCGACGCCGCCTCTGGCAGCGTCTTGTCGCCGTCCAGCATGGGGCGAATGAGTTGCTGCTTGCGCACGCGCACATAAAAGACGATGGCCAGCACGTGCAGCGCCACCAGCCCCAGCACCAGGAACTGCCCGATGTCCTTGTGGTAGTTCGTGGCCAGCCCCACGACGGCGTTCGAGACATATTGGGTCAACGGTCCGGCAAAGGCGATCTCGTCGTCGCTCAGCAAACCCGTGCCCACCTGGGCTGCCAGCACGGCCAGCAGCACGAACACCGACAACGCACCCAGCGGGCTGTGTCCGATGCCGTCCTCCGGATGTGGCGTGCCACGCAGGTACCGCAGCAGCCGCGCTGGCGAGTACAGGAACGCCGAAAAGCGCGACCAGCGGCCGCCCACCAATCCCCAGACCAGCCGGAACACCAGCAGCGCCAGCGCCGTGTAGCCCAGGCGGAAATGCCAGACCATGGCATTGCCTCCCACATTGGCGGTGATGACCAGCGCCACGATGCAGACCACCAGGGCCCAGTGAAAAATGCGGGTTGGAAGGTCCCAGATGCGTACGGTGTGCTGCGTCATGGTGGTCAAAGGCGGTGCGCCGAAGTGAGGGATGGATGAGGAGGCATGCGCATTGTGCGGCAGGGCGGCCGGACCTGTAACCTCCCAGCCACAGCACAAACGCGCCCAAACCGGCATACTGCGCAGGCTTGGAAGGCACCATTCTGTTCCACCCACGAAAAAGGAAGTTCCGATGAAAGCATTTGCTGCGTTGACCCTGGCGGCTGCGGCCCTGACCCTGTCCGCCCCCGCCTCCGCCCAATTTGCCAAAGCCGAAGACGCCATCAAATACCGCCAGAGCGCGCTGTTCGTGATGGGCCAGCATTTCGGACGTCTGGGCGCCATGGCCAATGGCCGCGCGCCGTTCGATGCCAAGGTGGCGCAGGAGAACGCCGACATCGTGGCCCAGATGGCCAAGCTGCCATGGGCAGGCTTTGGTCCCGGCACCGACAAGGGCGCGCCCACCAAGGCACTGCCAGAAATCTGGACCGAGCAGGCCAAGTTCAAGGACCATGCCGAGAAGCTGGAAGCCGAGACCGTGAAACTCGCCGCTGCGGCCAAGACCGGCAACCTGGACAACCTGAAAACCGCCTTTGGTGCCACTGCAGGCACTTGCAAGGCCTGCCACGACAACTTCCGCGCGAAGTGACGCAATCACTGGAGGATCATGTTGCTATGTTTTGCATAGCGATCAAGGCATGATCCACTAGCGCAAAAGGCCAATTTCTTTCGAAACTGGCCTTTTTTTTGCCCTGAACGGGCTGGGGTGCATGCGGCGGGGGCGTTGTGTCCGCCCCGTGCTCAGGTTTCTGCCAGCAGCTTCTCGATCAACTGGTGCAGCTCCGGGAAATTGGGGGCGCCTACATAGGTCTTCACGATCTCGCCCCGCTTGTTCACGATGAAGGTGGAAGGCGTCAGGCGCACATCGCCCCAGGCCTTGGCCACGTTGCCGGTGTTGTCGATGGCCACCTGGAAGGGCAGCTTGCGTGTCTCGGCAAAGTTCACCACGTAGCTGGGCGGGTCGTAGCTCATGGCCACGGCCAGGGTGTCAAAACCCTTGCTGTTGTATTTGTTGTAGGTCGCGATGATCTCGGGCATTTCGGCCACGCAGGTGGTGCAGCTCGTGGCCCAGAAGTTGACCAGGGTGACCTTGCCTTTCAGGTCGGCGGTGGATTTGCTGGAGCCATCCAGCAGCACGAAGGTCGATGCAGGCGCTTCGGCGCGGCCTGTGTCCAGGTACACATAGGCGCCCACAGCGGCAAACGCTGCCACCGCCACACCTGCTGCCCAATGCTTGATCGCCATGACTTCACCACCCATCCCAAAAGAAACACGGGGCCTGTGCCCCACCCCACATTGTGCCGGAGTGGCCCGCTCGCCACACCAAGGCTGGACTCGACTTTCCCGCAAAAGTTCGCTGCAGAACGCAGGGCAGAGCCGACATCGGGGACTCTGCCGATAATGCCCCGATGAAATGGACATTGACCGGGGCCGCTGCCCTGCTGATTGCGGGCTGCAGCCCCGCACTGAATTGGCGCACCGTGCCGCTGCCCGAAGCGGACCTGACCATCACCCTGCCGTGCAAGCCCGACCAAGCCACCCGCACGGTGGAGCTGGCAGGTGCACCGGTGGAACTGTCCATGGTGGGCTGTGATGCCGATGGCGCCACCTTTGCTGTGTCCCATGCCGCGTTGGCCGACCCTGCCCAGGTGGGCGCAGCGCTCACCCATTGGCGGGCTGCCATGCTGGCGCGCCTGGGGGCGGGGGCCGAAGCGGGCGCCAAAGACGTACCCTACGCGCCGCGCGGCACCTTGCCCCTGCCGCAGTCGGTGCGTACCGTGGCTCAGGGGCAGCGTCCCGATGGCAGTGCGGTGGTCGCGCAGGCCGTGTGGTTTGCACGCGCGACAGGGCCGCAGGTGCGGCTGTACCACGCCGTCGTCTACACCGCCAAGCCCCGGCCGGAGGTGGCCGACCAGTTCTTCGCTGGCCTGGCGCTGCCATGAGCGGCGGCGTGTTGCCACGGCGGGCGGCCGTCATCGTCTTTCTGGCGTTTGCCTTCGCCTACTTTCTGTCGGCGCTGGTGCGTGCTGTCACGGCCACCCTGGCGCCCACGCTGGCCCAGGAGTTCTCGCTGCAGGCGCGGGACCTGGGGCTGCTGGCGGGCGGGTACTTTCTGGGCTTCTCGGCCACGCAGCTGCCGTTGGGTACCTGGCTGGACCGGCATGGCCCCAAGAAGGTCGCACTGGGCTTCCTGGGCGTGGCCGTGGTGGGCAGCCTGGTGTTTTCGGCGGCCACGGGGTTTTCGGGTCTGCTCGCCGGTCGGGTGTTGTGCGGCGCGGGCGTCAGCGCCTGCCTGATGGCGCCGCTCACTGGCTACCGCCGGTGGCTGGAGCCGGTGGCGCAGATGCGGGCGAACTCGTGGATGTTGATGACGGGCTCGCTGGGCATGGTGGCCTCCACGCTGCCGGTGCAATGGGCCTTGCCGCTGGTGGGCTGGCGCCCGCTGTTCTGGGGGCTGGCGGTATTGATCGCGTTGTCGATGGTGGTGATTGCTTTGTGGGTGCCAGGCTGGGGTTTGGCGGGGCAGTCCAAGGCAGCGTCCAACGCCGCAGAGGCCGTGCCCCAGGGCTATGGCGTGGTGTGGCGGCACCCTTATTTCCAGCGCCTCGCGCCGCTGGGGTTCTTCTGCTACGGCGGCATGGTGGCCATGCAGACGCTTTGGGCCGGGCCGTGGATGCAGCGCGTGGCGGGCTACACCGCCCTGGAGTCGGCGACGGGCCTGTTCTGGATCAACGTGTCCATGTTGTGCACCTTCTGGACCTGGGGCATGGTCAACCCCTGGCTGCTGCGCAAGGGGTTTGGTGCCGACCGGCTGATGGCCATGGGCCTTCCGCTGTGCTCGGTGGTGCTGCTGGGCATCATCCTGGCGGGGCCCCAGGCCGGGGGTGGCGCCTGGGCGTTGTTCTGCGTGTCGTGCACCTTCGTGTCGCTGTCGCAGCCCGCCGTGGCCATGGCGTTTCCGCAGGCGCTGGCAGGGCGGGCGCTGTCGGCCTACAACCTCGTGATTTTTGTGGGCGTGTTTGTGGTGCAGTGGGGCATCGGGCTGGCGGTGGACGCCTTTGCAGCCGCGGGGCTGGCCACCGTGCCGGCGTTCCAGGCGGCCATGGCGGTGTACCTGGCATGCAACGTCAGCGCCTACGCATGGTTCCTGCTTCGGGGGCGGCGCCATAATGTGCTGACAACCCCCACACCATGAACACTTGCGCAACCATCGATGCAACCACCGGCGGCCTCTTCATGACCTGCCCTTCGTTGATACCCGCGTGGCGTAAGTCGTGACCATGAGCCCCACCAGCATCCTCATCATTGCCCACGCCCCACTGGCCCATGCGCTGCGCGAATGTGCGCTGCACGTGTTTGCCGACTGCGGCAGCAGCGTGGCTGCGCTCGACGTGCAGCCCAACCAGCCCCCCGAAGAATCGCTGGCCCAGGCGCGCATCATGCTGGACCAGCTGGGCACCGACACCACCCTGGTGCTGACCGATGTGTTCGGCGCCACGCCCTGCAACGTGGCGCAGCGCCTGGTAGACGGCGTGCGCTCGCGCCTGGTGACGGGTGTCAATCTGCCCATGCTGCTGCGCGCTGTGAGTTACCGGGCTGAGCCGCTCGATTCCGTGGTGACCCGCGCCGTGGTGGGTGGTACCCAAGGGGTGATGCAGGTGGCCATTTCCGCGCCGCAGAACCAGAACCGCCGTAACCGACATGATCAAGACCCGTACGACCATCAGCAATAAATTGGGCCTGCACGCCCGCGCATCGGCCAAGCTCACCAAGCTGGCCGGCAGCTTTCCGTGTGACGTTTTCATGAGCAAGGGGGAGCGCCGCATCAACGCCAAGAGCATCATGGGCGTGATGATGCTGGCCGCCGGGCTGGGCTCTGAAGTGGAGCTGGAAACCAACGGCGACCGCGAACAGGAGGCCATGGACGCCCTGCTGGCACTCATTGCCGACAAATTTGGCGAAGGTGAATAAGCCTGCCCACCTCGCCCGTGTCCTGACCCCGTCGAACCTTTGATCACACCACCATGACCTTCTCCGTCCACGGCCTCGCAGTTGCACGCGGCATTGCCATTGGCCGGGCCGTGCTGGTGGCGTCCAGCCGGGTGGATGTGGCGCACTACTTTGTCGAGCCCTCACAGGTCGAGGGCGAGATCGAACGCGTGCGCCAGGGCCGCAACGCCGTGGTCGAGGAGCTGCAGCGCCTGCAGACCGACATGCCCGCCGACGCGCCGCACGAGCTGACCGCGTTGCTGGATGTGCACCTGATGCTGCTGCAGGACGAAGCCCTCACGGGCGGCGTCAAACACTGGATCACCGAGCGCCTGTACAACGCCGAGTGGGCGCTCACCACCCAGCTTGAGGTGATTGCGCGCCAGTTCGACGAGATGGAGGACGAGTACTTGCGCGAGCGCAAGGCGGACCTGGAGCAGGTGGTTGAACGCATCCTGCGCTACATGAAAGGCGTGGCCAGCCCGGTGGCACCACCGGCCAGCAGCCCGCGTCGCAAGACACAGCAAGATTTGCTGCTGGACGACACGGTGGATGTGCCCCTGGTGCTGGTGGCGCACGACCTCTCGCCCGCCGACATGCTGCAGTTCAAGCAAAGCGTGTTCGCGGGCTTTGTGACGGACGTGGGCGGCAAGACCAGCCACACCGCCATCGTCGCGCGCAGCATGGATATTCCCGCCGTGGTGGGCGCGCGTGCCGCCAGCCAGCTGGTGCGTCAGGACGACTGGGTCATCATCGATGGCGATGCGGGCGTGGTCATTGTCGATCCCTCGCCCATCATCCTGGCCGAATACGGATTTCGCCAGCGCCAGGTCGAACTGGAGCGCGAACGCCTGGCGCGCCTGCGCCACACGCCTGCCATCACCATCGACGGCCACAAGATCGAGCTGCTGGCCAACATCGAGCAGCCCGGTGACGCCGCCGCCGCCGTGCGCGCAGGCGCCGTGGGCGTGGGCCTGTTCCGCAGCGAATTTCTGTTCATGGGCAAAAGCGGCAACCTGCCCGGCGAGGACGAGCAGTACCGCGCCTACTGCGAGGCCATTGACGGCATGCAGGGGCTGCCCGTCACCATCCGCACCATCGACGTGGGCGCGGACAAGCCTCTGGACAACAAGGCCCACAAGGACAGCTACCTGAACCCGGCCCTGGGCCTGCGCGCCATCCGCTGGAGTCTGGCCGACCCGGCCATGTTCCGCACCCAGCTGCGCGCCGTGCTGCGTGCGGCGGCCCATGGCAAGGTCAACCTGCTGTTCCCCATGCTGGCACACACGCACGAAATCCAGCAGACGCTCGCCCAGGTGGACCTCGCCCGGGGTGAGCTGGATGCACGTGGCGAGCCCTATGGTCCGGTGCAGCTGGGCGCCATGATCGAGGTGCCCGCCGCCGCGCTCATGGTGCGCACCTTCCTCAAGTACTTCGACTTCTTGTCCATCGGCACCAACGACCTGATCCAGTACACCCTGGCCATCGACCGCGCCGACGAGGCCGTGGCCCACCTGTACGACCCGCTGCACCCTGCCGTGCTACGCCTGGTGGGCGACGTGATTGCCGAGGGGGAGCGCCAGGGCAAGAGCGTGTGTGTGTGCGGCGAAACGGCGGGCGATGTGACCATGACGCGGCTGCTGTTGGGCCTGGGGCTGCGCAGCTTCTCCATGCACCCCGCGCAGATCCTGGCTGTGAAGCAGGAGGTGCTGCGCGCTGACACGCGCAAGCTCGCACCCTGGGCGCAACAGGTGCTGGCGGGCGATGAACCTGCTGTGCTGCTGACCGCTTGACGGGCGGAGGACCTGACCGCCTGAGGGGGGGTAGTTACTTCAAAATTGATAGCTGTCCAGGTATATTTTTCTAGCGCTTCCAGCCAATTTCGTAGAAATTGCTGCGTCAGCGTGCGCGCATCCCCATCACGGCTGCGCTGATGATCATGGCCGTGGCCAGCGCAATGCTCCAGGTGAATGCGCGGCCGCTCACCAGGATCAGCAGCGCGGTGGACGCCAGTGGCGTGATGTAGCTCAGGATGCCGATGTGCCGGGCGTCCCCCAGCTTGAGCGCCTTGTCCCACATAAAAAACGACGCCCCCAGCGGCCCCAGGCCCAGCACCGCGAGCAGTCCCCAGTCGCGCGGCTGCAGTGCCGCCGCAGGCTCCAGCGCCACATGGCACAGCAGCGACAGCACGCCGGACACCAGCCCGAACAGGCCAATGGCCGTGGTCGGGAACGCTGCCACGCGCTTGGTCATGAGCGAATACGTGGCCCAGATGAAAGCCGCTGCCAGCGCGGGCAGGTAGCCCCAGGCCAGCGTGCCGCTCAACTCGCGCCCGCCGGCAATGGCAATGGCCGCGCCGCCAAAACCCAGCAGCGCCGCCAGCACATGCGGCAGGCGCAGCGCCACACCGGGCAGCACCACCGGCGAGAGCACCACGATGAACAGCGGCCACAGGTAGTTGACGAGGTTGGCCTCCACCGGCGGGGCATGGCGCAGCGCGATGAACAGCAGAAAGTGGTACGCAAACAGGCCGTACACGCCCAACGCCAGCGTGCGCAGCGGGATGCGCCACTGTGCAGGGTCACGCAGCACAAACGGCCAGGCCGGCACGCTGCCGATGATGAGCGCAACGCCTGTGAGCAGGAAGGGCGGAATGTGGGTGAGGGAAACCCCCAGGGAAGCGAGAGAGGCCCACAGCGCAATGGCGCCCAGGGCATAGAGGTTGGCTTGCATGGCGCCGAGCTTACGCGCGCCCGCTGTAGTGAGTCGTCGCGCAACACCGGTGAGTCGTCGCGCGCCAAGGTTTTGGCCTGGTTGCCAGTTGTCGTCGGCCGTTATGTGTGCTGCTCAGCCCGGCGCAATGCGGCAGTCAAAGCCGAGGGCGAGCGGTAGCCCGTGCGCAGCGCCACCTCGGCCACCGTCATGCCCGTGCTGCGCAGCACCCGGGCTTGCGCCAGGCGCAAGCCGCGCAGCCAGGCCATGGCGCCCATGCCCTGGTCGTCCCTGCATCGGGCAGAAAACTGGCTGGGGCTCAGATGCACCTGCGCCGCCAGGTCGGCCACGGTCAGTTCACGGTGCCATTGCTGCGCCGCCCATTGCTGCAGGGCGGGCCAGTTGATGGTGCGGCCGCGCGTGGGGCCGGGCGTGGAACAGTCGGAATGGGTGCTGTCGAGCCACGCCTCCAGCAAGAGCGCAGGGCCGTAGGTTTGTGCCAGCGGGCGGTCTTGTTGCAGTGCGCTCGCCAGATAGTGCGCCAGTGGCAGTGCATCGGCGGGTGGTTTGGTCGAGCGGCGTTGGCCGGTACAGCGCGCCCAGTCGGGGTGTGCGCTGTCCAGCACTAGGCACAGGCTGCCACGGGACGATTCAAAGTCGTGCCGATCTCCCGGGGCAATCACGCAGCCGCCGCCGGGTACCACGCGCACGCCACGGCCCGCCACCTCCAGGTCCAGCGCTCCGGAGAGTCCCAGCAGAATCTGGAAATGGTCATGGCTGTGGCTGCCCGGTGATGCGCCGTAGCGGCGCAGCGAGAGCAGACCATTCGGGCCCATGGGTGACCTGCGACCGGGCCGGGTGGACAGGGCTTACACGCCAGCGGCGTGCGCCTGTTGGTCCGCGTGGTAGCTGGAGCGCACCATGGCGCCAACTGCCGCATGGCTGAAGCCCATCTTGTACGCCTCTTCCTCGAACATCTTGAAGGTGTCGGGGTGCACGTAGCGGCGCACGGGCAGATGGCTGTTGCTGGGTGCCAGGTACTGGCCGATGGTCAGCATGTCGATGTTGTGCGCGCGCATGTCACGCATGACCTGCAGGATCTCTTCGTCCGTCTCGCCCAGGCCGACCATAATCCCGCTCTTGGTGGGCACGTTGGGATGCAAGGCCTTGAACTTCTTGAGCAGGTTCAGGCTGAACTGGTAGTCCGAACCGGGGCGCGCTTCCTTGTACAGGCGGGGCGCAGTTTCCAGGTTGTGGTTCATCACGTCGGGCGGCGCGGCTTTCAGGATTTCGAGCGCGCGGTCATCACGGCCGCGGAAGTCGGGCACCAGGATCTCGATTTGGGTCTGGGGCGACAGCTCGCGGATGTTCTGGATGCATTCCACAAAGTGGCCGCTGCCGCCGTCGCGCAGGTCGTCGCGGTCCACGCTGGTAATCACCACGTATTTGAGCTTGAGTGCGGCAATGGTCTTGGCCAGGTTCAGCGGCTCATCCTTGTCGAGCGGGTCGGGGCGGCCATGGCCCACGTCGCAGAACGGGCAACGGCGCGTGCACTTGTCACCCATGATCATGAAGGTGGCCGTGCCTTTGCCAAAGCATTCACCGATGTTGGGGCACGAAGCTTCTTCGCACACCGTGTGCAGCTTGTGTTCGCGCAGTATTTCCTTGATTTCGTAGAAACGCGTGGTGGGGCTGCCCGCCTTCACGCGGATCCACTCTGGCTTCTTGAGCACTTCGCCCTGCTCCACCTTGATCGGAATGCGCGACAGCTTGGCCGCAGCCTTTTGCTTGGCCAGCGGGTTGTAGGCTTCGGTGGATTGCGCTTCGCGGACGACTTCAGGGGTGCTCATGGCTGTAGGCAGAGTTCAGGGCGCCAACCGGATGCTGAGCTGCTGGCCCAGCACCTGCGCGGCTTCTTCCCAGGTGGTGTGGACCCCGATTGTAGAAAGGTCCACCGTTTTCAATCCTGCGTAACCGCAAGGGTTGATGCGGCCGTAGGGCTCCAGGTCCATGTTCACGTTCAGCGCCACGCCGTGGTAGGTGCAGTGGCGGCTGACCTTGATGCCGAGCGCCGCGATCTTGCCCAGGCCTTCGAAGTCGGGCGTGGGCGCCTCCGAGCCCGCTCGTTTTTGGGGGCGTTGGGGCAGCATGGCGTGGCTGCGCGGGTCATCCAGGCGCACATAAATGCCGGGTGCGCCGGCAACCCGGTGGCCCGTGACGCCGAAGCGCGCCAGCGCACGGATCACGGACTCTTCGACGCGATAAACGTATTCCTTGACGAAATAGCCTGCGCGTTGCAGGTCGATCAGCGGGTACGCGACCACCTGGCCCGGTCCGTGGAAGGTGACCTGCCCACCCCGGTTGGTGGCGATGACGGGGATCTCGCCTGGGTCAAGCACATGATCGCTTTTGCCTGCAATGCCTTGGGTGTAAAGCGGCGGGTGCTCACAAATCCAAAGCGTATCCGGGTCAGAGGGCGTACGTGTGGTCGTGTAGTCCTGCATGGCCTGCACAGTGCTGGCGTAGTCCACACGGCCCAGCAGGCGGATGTCAATCGTCATGGCGCAACTTGAAGGGGGCGGCTACAGCACCACTTTCACCAGCGGATGCGATGACAGCGCACGGTACAGGTCGTCCAGCTGCTCGCGACTGGTCGCCGTGATGGTGATGGTTACTCCGAGGTAATTGCCTGCGCGGCTGTCCCGCAGTTCAATGGTGGCGGCGTCGAAGGTGGGGTCAAACTGGCGGGCCAGTTCGGTCACCGCGTGCACGAACCCATCCACCTTGGCGCCCATGACCTTGATCGGGAACTTGGAGGGGTATTCGATCAGCGAGTCTTTGCGTGGATCTGTTGCCTGCGTATCGAGGCCGTTGGCGGGCGGCGGATTGGAGGATGTCATGGTGGATCGCGGTGGTAGGGATGCTGCAGTTTCAATAGCTAGGCATGCACTGTCATTGTGCGCCACGGGCTGATGAGGGTGTCTGAATTGTGTGTTTGGCGTGCGCCAGATCGGTGCATTGCGCGAGTTTTTTGGAGCGCAAAAGCCGTTGGCGCATCACCACAACAGAGCAGGCGCACACGAAGCCCACAGGCACGTTTGCGGGTTTTTGTCTGGTGCCATGGGTTTTTACTTATAATTAGAGGCTTTGTAAAAGTTGCGGTCTGTAACGCGGGCGTCATTCATCAATGAAAACAATCCCGCCAGAGACTGAAACTGAGGCTGAAGAATCTGACTTCAAGCCCCTGACGGCCCAAGAGGCGCAGCAGTGGCGCAGTCGCCATCCGCCCCTCTCGGTGTGGAAGGTGGTGGCAGGTCAGGCGCTGGTCGGAATGCTGGTGGCCCTGGTGGCCTGGGTTCTGACGGGCAGGGCGGTGGTGGGTTGGTCTGCAGCCTACGGTGCCCTGGCAGTGGTGGCTCCGGCTGCACTGTTTGCCCGCGGTGTGTTGCGCCACAAGGCGTCATCCAATCCGCGGGCTGCCATGGTGGGGTTCTTTGGGTGGGAAATCGCCAAGATCATGTTGACGGTGGCGCTGCTGGCGGCGGCACCTCGGCTGGTGCCGGGCTTGAGCTGGATTGCCTTGCTGATTGGCATGGTGGTCGCAATGAAAACGTACTGGGTGGCACTGTTGGTGCGGCCTGGTGTCCGAAAAACCGATTGATAGAGAGAAGAGTTGTCCGATGGCCGCAGAAGCGCACGCTCCGACTGCAAGTGAATACATCGTTCACCACCTGCAGCATCTTCAAAACGTCAACCAGACCAAGATCGTTGATTTCACTGTCATCAACTATGACTCGATCATCGTCGGTTTGGTTCTGGGGGCTCTCACCCTTTTGATTCTGTGGTCAGCTGCCCGTAAGGCAACCTCTGGTGTGCCTGGACGCTTCCAGGCAGCGGTCGAGATGCTGGTCGAGATGGTGGACAACCAGGCCAAGGCGAACATTCACAACGCTGAAAGCCGCAAGTTCATTGCGCCCCTGGGTCTGACGGTGTTCGTCTGGATCTTCTTGATGAACTTCATGGACATGCTGCCTGTGGACCTGCTGCCCGCCATCTGGGCGCAAATCTATGGCGCCGCCGGCCACGATCCTCACCACGCCTATCTGCGTGTCGTGCCCACGGCTGACCTGTCTACCACGCTGGGCCTCGCTTTTGCCATCCTGATCCTGCGCTTCTGGTACAGCGTCAAGATCAAGGGTGCTGGCGGCTGGGCACACGAACTGGTGTCGGCCCCTTTCGGCACCAGCAAGAATCCTATCTTCGCCCTGATCCTGGGCGTGGTGAATCTGCTCATGCAGATCATTGAATATGTCGCCAACACCGTGTCCCACGGCATGCGGTTGTTTGGCAACATGTACGCTGGCGAGCTGGTGTTCATGCTCATCGCCCTCATGGGTGGTGCTGCGGCCCTGTCGCTGTCGGGTGTGCTGCTGCCTGTGGGCCACGTCATCGCTGGCACCATCTGGACGCTGTTCCACATTTTGGTGATCTCGCTGCAAGCGTTCATTTTCATGATGCTGGCGCTGATCTACCTCGGTCAGGCGCACAACGCGCACTAAGTTTCCCTTTCGTTTTTTCTTTCCTTAACTTTTCTTTTTAACTCAGGAGTCATCATGGAAAACATTCTCGGTCTCGTCGCTCTGGCTTGTGGTCTGATCGTTGGTCTGGGCGCTATCGGCGCTTCCATCGGCATCGCCCTGATGGGTGGCAAGTTCCTCGAATCGTCGGCACGTCAGCCTGAACTGATCAACGAACTGCAAACCAAGATGTTCATCTTGGCTGGTCTGATCGACGCTGCGTTCCTGATCGGCGTGGCTATCGCTCTGCTGTTCGCTTTCGCCAACCCCTTCGTTTCCACGCTCTTGGCCAACCTGCCCAAGTAATTCCCGTTCAACGCCACTTTAGAAAGGTGTTGCCGTGAGTATCAATGCGACCCTGTTCGTTCAGGCCATCGTCTTCCTGATCCTCGTGTGGTTCACGATGAAATTCGTGTGGCCCCCGATCGCGAAGGCGCTGGATGAGCGAGCCCAGAAAATCGCCGATGGCCTCGCAGCTGCCGACCGTGCCAAATCCGAACTGACCGCTGCCAACCAGCGCGTCGAGAAGGAGCTGTCACAGGCGCGCAACGAGACGGCCTCGCGTCTTGCGGACGCCGACCGTCGTGCCCAGGCCATCATCGAAGAAGCCAAGGCCCGCGCCACAGAGGAAGGCAACAAGATTGTTGCTGCTGCCCGCGCTGAAGCCGAGCAGCAGACGGTCCAAGCCCGCGAAGCCCTGCGTGAGCAGGTGGCAGCGTTGGCCGTCAAGGGTGCCGAGCAGATTCTCCGCAAGGAAGTCAATGCTGGCGTCCATGCCGACCTGCTCAACCGCCTGAAGACCGAGCTGTAAGGGGACACACATGGCTGAACTCGCCACCATTGCCCGCCCTTACGCCGATGCCTTGTTCAAGGCTGCCACTGCGGGCGCGGGCGTCGATCTGGGCAGCACCGCTGCCTGGATGGACGAACTGGCGGCGATTGCCGCCAACCCCCAGCTGCGTCAGTTGGCGGACAACCCCAAGGTGACGGCAGACCAGGTGTTCGCTGTATTCACCGGGGTCGCCCGCTCGGCCCTGCCGGATATGGCCAAAAATTTCCTGCGCACAGTCATCGACAACGGACGCATTGATGCGCTCCCGGAAGTGGCTGCGCAGTTTCGTGCCCTCGTGAATCGTCGCAACGGATCTTCGGATGCCGTGGTGTACAGCGCATTTCCGATGGACAGTGCTGCACTGTCTGAGGTCAGCGCAGCGCTGGAAAAGCGCTTCGGCCGCAAGCTCAACCTCGCTGTGAAGCTGGATGAGTCCCTGATCGGTGGTATTCGCGTAGTGGTGGGTGACGAGGTGCTGGACACTTCGGTCAAGGCCCGTCTTGAACAAATGAAAGCGGCCCTCATCGCGTAATGCGCGGCGAGGACAGCGAACCAAAGAAAGAAGGAAAGAGTCATGCAACTCAATCCCGCAGAAATTTCTGAACTCATCAAGAGCCGCATCGAAGGTCTGGCCGCCAGCAGCGATATCCGCAACCAGGGTACCGTGGTGTCCGTGTCCGACGGTATCGTGCGCGTTCATGGCCTGTCGGACGTGATGCAGGGCGAAATGCTCGAGTTCCCCGCGACCAAGGACGGCCAGCCCTCCTACGGTCTGGCGCTGAACCTTGAGCGCGACTCCGTCGGCGCCGTGATTCTGGGTGAGTACGAGCATATCTCCGAAGGCGACACCGTGAAGTGCACGGGCCGTATTCTGGAAGTGCCCGTCGGCCCCGAACTGATCGGCCGCGTGGTGAATGCCCTGGGCCAGCCCATCGACGGCAAGGGTCCCATCAACGCCAAGCTCACCGACGTGATCGAAAAGGTCGCTCCTGGTGTGATCGCCCGTAAATCTGTGGACCAGCCTCTGCAGACCGGCCTGAAGTCCATCGACTCGATGGTGCCCGTGGGCCGTGGCCAGCGCGAGCTGATCATTGGTGACCGCCAGACCGGCAAGACGGCCGTCGCCATCGACGCCATCATTGCCCAGAAGGGTCAGGGCGTTACTTGTATCTACGTCGCTATTGGTCAGAAGGCTTCTTCGATCAAGAACGTGGTGCGCGCTCTGGAACAAGCCGGCGCCATGGAGTACACGATTGTGGTGGCCGCATCGGCTTCCGAATCGGCTGCCATGCAGTACGTGTCGGCCTACTCGGGTTGCACGATGGGCGAGTACTTCCGCGACCGCGGTGAAGACGCGCTGATCGTGTATGACGATCTGTCCAAGCAAGCCGTTGCCTACCGCCAAGTGTCCCTGCTGCTGCGCCGCCCACCAGGCCGTGAAGCCTATCCTGGCGACGTGTTCTATCTCCACAGCCGTCTGCTCGAACGCGCAGCCCGCGTGAACGCCGACTACGTCGAAGCCTTCACCAAGGGTGAAGTCAAGGGCAAGACCGGTTCGTTGACGGCACTGCCCATCATCGAGACGCAAGCTGGCGACGTGTCCGCTTTCGTGCCTACCAACGTGATTTCGATCACCGACGGTCAGATCTTCCTGGAAACCAGCCTGTTCAACGCCGGTATCCGCCCCGCTATCAACGCCGGTATCTCGGTGTCGCGCGTCGGCGGTGCAGCCCAGACCAAGCTGGTGAAGAACCTGTCCGGTGGTATCCGTACCGACTTGGCCCAGTACCGTGAACTGGCTGCGTTCGCGCAGTTTGCCTCCGATCTGGACGAAGCCACCCGCAAGCAGCTGGACCGCGGCGCCCGCGTGACCGAACTGCTCAAGCAGGCACAGTACAGCCCGCTGCCCATCTCGCTGATGGCTTCCACGCTGTTCGCTGTGAACAAGGGCTTCATGGACGACATCGACGTCAAGAAGGTGCTCGACTTCGAACACGGCCTGCACCAGTTCCTGAAGACCAGCCACGCCGCTTTGCTGGCCAAGCTGGAGCAGGCCAAGGCCATGGACAAGGACGCAGAAGCCGAATTGACCGCAGCGATCGCCGCGTTCAAGAAGTCGTTCGCTTAAACCGGACGAGGAGCCATCATGGCAGCAGGCAAGGAAATACGCGGCAAGATCAAATCGGTGGAAAACACCAAGAAGATCACCAAAGCCATGGAAATGGTGGCCGCATCCAAAATGCGCAAGGCGCAGGACCGGATGCGGGCTGCCCGCCCATACAGCGAGAAGATCCGCAACATTGCAGCCAACCTCGGCAAGGCCAACCCAGAGTACGTGCATCCGTTCATGAAAGTGAACGATGCCAAGACCGCTGGCGTCATCGTCATCACCACAGACAAGGGTCTGTGTGGCGGCATGAACACCAACGTGTTGCGTGCCGTGACGACCAAGCTGCGTGAACTGCAAGGTGCTGGCGTCTCGACCGAAGCCGTGGCGATTGGCAACAAGGGCCTGGGTTTCCTGAACCGTGTGGGCGCCAAGGTGGTTTCGCACGTGACGGGTCTGGGCGACACCCCCCACCTGGACAAGCTGATTGGCCCGGTGAAGGTGCTGCTCGATGCATACGCAGAAGGCAAGATCAACGCGGTGTATCTGAGCTACACCAAGTTCATCAACACCATGAAGCAGGAATCGGTGGTGGAGCAGTTGCTCCCCCTGTCCTCCGAGCAGATGCAGGCTGAGAAGACGGAACACGGCTGGGACTACATCTATGAGCCCGATGCGCAAAGCGTCATCGACGAGCTGCTGGTCCGTTATGTCGAGTCCCTGATCTACCAGGCGGTTGCGGAAAACATGGCGTCCGAGCAGTCGGCGCGCATGGTGGCCATGAAGGCTGCCACCGACAACGCCGGCAGCGTCATTGGCGAGTTGAAGCTGGTCTACAACAAGACGCGCCAGGCAGCGATCACGAAAGAACTTTCGGAAATCGTGGCTGGCGCCGCTGCTGTGTAAGCAGCTCAACAAACTACTTTATTGGAGCGAAAAATGGCTCAAGTGCAAGGCAAAATTGTTCAATGTATCGGCGCTGTGGTGGACGTGGAGTTCCCCCGCGACCAGATGCCCAAGATTTATGACGCCCTGAAGCTCGAAGGCTCGTCGCTGACGCTGGAAGTGCAACAGCAGCTGGGCGACGGCGTGGTGCGTACCATTGCCCTGGGTTCGTCCGACGGCCTGCGTCGCGGCATCATGGTGTCCAACACCGGCAACCCCATCACCGTGCCTGTGGGCAAGGCGACGCTGGGCCGCATCATGGACGTGCTGGGCACGCCCATCGACGAACGCGGTCCGGTCAGCCAGGACCTGACGGCCTCCATCCACCGCAAGGCCCCTGCGTACGACGAACTGTCGCCATCGCAAGAGCTGCTGGAAACCGGCATCAAGGTGATCGACCTGGTGTGCCCGTTCGCCAAGGGCGGCAAGGTGGGTCTGTTCGGCGGCGCCGGCGTGGGCAAGACCGTGAACATGATGGAACTCATCAACAACATCGCCAAGGCCCACAGTGGTCTGTCGGTGTTCGCTGGTGTGGGCGAGCGTACCCGTGAAGGGAACGACTTCTATCACGAAATGGCCGATTCCGGCGTGGTGAACCTCGAGAAGCTCGAAGACTCGAAGGTCGCCATGGTGTACGGCCAGATGAATGAGCCCCCAGGCAACCGTCTGCGCGTGGCCCTGACCGGCCTGACCATCGCGGAATCCTTCCGTGACGAAGGCCGTGACGTGCTGTTCTTCGTGGACAACATCTACCGCTACACGCTGGCCGGTACCGAAGTGTCCGCTCTGCTGGGCCGTATGCCTTCCGCCGTGGGCTACCAGCCTACGCTGGCCGAAGAAATGGGCCGCCTGCAAGAGCGTATTACGTCCACCAAGGTCGGTTCGATCACTTCCATCCAGGCCGTGTATGTGCCAGCGGATGACTTGACCGACCCATCGCCTGCCACGACGTTTGCTCACTTGGACTCCACCGTGGTGTTGTCGCGTGACATCGCTTCGCTGGGTATCTACCCCGCTGTGGATCCTCTGGACTCCACCAGCCGCCAGCTGGACCCGAACGTGGTGGGCGAAGACCACTACACCACGGCCCGCGCCGTGCAAGGTACGCTGCAACGCTACAAGGAACTGCGCGACATCATCGCCATCCTGGGCATGGACGAACTGGCTCCTGAAGACAAGCTGGCCGTGGCCCGCGCTCGCAAGATCCAGCGTTTCCTGTCGCAGCCTTTCCACGTGGCCGAAGTGTTCACGGGTTCGCCAGGCAAGTACGTTCCCCTGTCGGAAACCATCCGCGGTTTCAAGATGATCGTGAACGGCGAGTGCGACCACCTGCCAGAGCAAGCGTTCTACATGGTGGGCACCATTGACGAAGCCTTCGAAAAGGCCAAGAAGGTGGCCTGATGAGCCGTCGGCCGGGCAGCCCATGGCAGCGCGGCCTTCAGCAATCAAGCAACCCACCTTTTCCTAGGAGCAATGATGAACACCATCCACGTTGATGTGGTCAGTGCCGAAGAGTCCATCTTCTCCGGTGAAGCGCGTTTTGTCGCTCTGCCCGGCGAAGCTGGCGAACTGGGTATCTACCCCCGCCACACCCCGCTGATCACCCGCATCAAGCCGGGCTCGGTGCGCATCGAAATGGCTGACGGTGGCGAAGAGTTCGTTTTCGTGGCCGGTGGCATTCTGGAAGTGCAACCCAACTGCGTGACCGTGCTGTCCGACACCGCCATCCGTGGCAAGGACCTGGACGACGAGAAGGCCAACGCAGCCAAGTCTGCAGCCGAAGAAGCGCTCAAGAACGCCAAGAGCGACATCGATCTGGCCAAGGCCCAGTCCGAACTGGCTGTTATGGCAGCCCAGATTGCGGCACTGCGCAAGTTCCGCCAGAAGAAGTAAGCTTTTGCGAGCACCCCTGTGCGGCAAAAAAACCCGGCAATGCCGGGTTTTTTATTTCTGCGCTGTGTGGATGCCCTCCAGCATTGGCCTTGCCATGATGCATATGCTCCCCCCAGCCGTGGATTGCCATGAGTTCCGTTTGATGTGGATGGTCGGTGACTTTTAGCGCTGCTCCGAAACGAAACGGCTGCCCGCCAGACTAAAAAAGGCCGGGGCCCCTCACAGGGGGCCCCGGCCTTTTGCATTGGCAATTTTCACAAAGCCCTCATGCAGTCTGCATGGGGCCTCTGGCAATTACATTGCGTTGCCGATTTCGCCCGAAGAGATCTGGCC
>NZ_LMDQ01000007.1:0-25571 GCF_001425125.1 Acidovorax sp. Root402 | reverse complement strand
AGCGCTCCGCACATGGGTCGAGGAGATGGAAGACGAGCTGGCCAGACTCTTTCGGAAGATGAGCTTTATGCGCAACTGCACAGTTGCCGAGCGAAGTGCCGCCTATGACCGGCTGATGGAGATGCGCGGCGACCGTCCTTTCCCGGAGAGCTGGTGAATGCTCATCATTGACCTCGAAGCCACCTGCGATGAAGGTGATGGCATCCCAGCCGACCAGATGGAGATCATTGAGATCGGCGCGGTCTGGGCCACGGCCGAGGGAAAGGTGCTTGATGCGTTTCAGTCCCTGGTGCAACCTGTGGTGCGGCCCCAGCTCACCCCGTTCTGCCGGCAGCTGGTTGGGATCGACCAGGCCGAGGTGGACGCAGCCGACCTATTCCCAATCGTTGCTGCACGGCTGGCCAGCTTTGCGCAGCTGCACCAGGCGAGCCAAACGTGGGGTAGCTGGGGGAAGTTCGATGCCACTCAACTCGCGAGGGACTGCGAGCGCCACGGTGCACCCCACCCGCTCCAGAGCTTCGAGCACGTGAACCTCAAGCGCAGGTTCGCCAAGGCACGCAAGATCAAGGAAGTGGGGATGGCCAGGGCCCTGCAGATGGTAGGCCTGGAACTCGATGGATCGCATCACCGAGGGCTGGACGATGCCCGCAACATCGCGAAGCTTTTGCCCTGGTGCCCAGCGCAATGAGAGGTGAGAATCGATGAGGCAAAAGAAAAGGCCCGCTTGCGCGGGCCCTTTCAACTCATTTGACCCTAAGGGAGACTTGCGTCCCAGTCCCTAGCGGCTCATGCCCTTAGTATAAAACATTAATAACGATTGTGCAAAGCTGTGCATGGCTACCGCTATCTCTGTCCGACAGGCCCTGTCTCCACCCCGAGTTACCACCTATCTCCTCGCTCTGAAGGACCGCCCCCCCTGCTTAGACCGAGCCCTTGAGCTGTACGTCTGGAACGGACAACTCAGCGCAGCGCTGATGACCCCTGTTTCCGTCTGCGAAGTGGTTATTCGTAACGCTGTCGATGATGCCCTGACCGCGCTCCATGGCCCTAACTGGCCATGGGATCATGGCTTCTACCTGAGCTTGCCGCAACTGGGGCGTGATGCTCTTGTCAAGGCTCGGACCAAGCCCTCTTCGACCTCCACAGGGAAGGTCATTGCAGAGCTGAGCTTCGGCTTTTGGGAGAACATGTTCAGGGCGTCGTTCGACGCTGCACTTTGGACACCTCACCTGCAGAGGGTGCTCCCCAATCTGACGATGCCGGTGTACCAGGGCCGTGGCCACGTGCATAACGAGCTGATCAAGCTCAGGAAGCTGCGCAACCGGATTGCTCACCACGAGCCCTTGCTCAAGCTCAACGTCCTGCAGACCATGAATACCCTCAAGGCCTTGATTGCTCTGCGGTGCCAAGACACAGCGGACTGGATGGCTCAGACCAACGACCTGACCGCCCTCCTTGCAGCCAGACCACGATGAATTCGGGGGGGGTCAATGCGCAACGTCCAGGGGGGGTCGCTGCGCAACGACAGCAATGGGCGCCGGCTTTATACTGTATGAATGTCCAGTATTTCCAGCGCATCAATAGTAGTCCGCCCCGAGGCGGGCGGCCTGTTGCTGCCATTGGCGACTGCGACCGTCCGTGCTGGGTTTCCGTCGCCGGCCGCTGATTTTGGTGAGACGCGGATCGACCTGGTGGCTGAGCTGATCGCTCACCCTCAGGCGACCTACCTGTTGAGGGTGCGCGGGCTGTCCATGGTGGACGCAGGCCTCGGGGACAACGACATCATCGTGGTGGACAGAGCCCTCAAGCCCTGCAGCGGCAACATCGTGGTGGCCGTGGTCGATGGGGATTTCACGGTCAAATACCTCCACATGCGCGCCGGCAGGATCAAGCTCAAAGCCGCCAACCCGACGTTCCCGGACATCGTGCCCAAGGACGGCCAAACGGTCGAGGTCTGGGGTGTTGTGACCGCCTGCGTCAAGCAGTTCCTTCGACTCCGCTAGGGCACACCGCAGTGCACTTTCCATGTACGCGCTCGTCGATGGCAACAATTTCTACGTCTCCTGCGAGAGGGTATTCAGGCCGAGCCTGAATGGCCGGCCGGTCGTCGTACTGAGCAACAACGACGGTTGTGCGGTGGCCAGAAGCAACGAAGCGAAGGCGCTTGGCATTGCAATGGGTGCGCCTTGGTTCCAGATACGCCACTTCGAAGAGACGGCAGGCCTGGTGGGCCTATCGGCCAATTTTGTCCTCTATGGCGACATGTCGGACCGAATGATGAGCCTGGCTGCAGGCCTCGGACCTACCCAGGAGATCTACAGCATCGACGAGAGCTTCATCGACCTCCAGGGCGTCAGAGGCGACCTGGTCAAACGTGGCCACGCCATCCGCGCTCGCATCCTGCAGTGGACTGGCATCCCTTGTGGCATCGGCATTGGCGCGACCAAAACCTTGGCCAAGCTCGCGAATCACATTGCGAAGACCGCGGAGCGCAAGCCTGGCAGCTACCCTGCCGACCTGGCGCAGGTATGCAACCTGGCCGCCCTCCCCTCCTCCGATCTTGATGATGTACTCAAGGCCACGGCCGTCACCGAGGTGTGGGGCGTCGGCCGGCGCATCGGCGCGCAGCTGGCCGAGGTCGGGGTGTGCAACGTCATGGACCTGGTGCGCATGGACCCTGTGGTTGCTCGTCGCCGCTGGAGCGTTGTGCTGGAGCGAACCGTGCGAGAGCTACAAGGCATGCCTTGCTTCCAGCTCGATGACGCACCAGCACCAAAACAGCAGATCGCGTGCACCAGGTCATTCGGCCGAGCGATCACGGACCTCTCGCCGCTGCAGGAGGCAGTGAGCATGTTCGCAACGCGAGCTGCTGAGAAGCTGCGGGAGCAAGGTAGCCTGGCAGGGCAGTTGCTGGTGTTCGCGCACAGCTCCCCGTTTCGGCCAGGTCCACGTTTTGCGCGCTCCACCGTGATCCCTTTGCGCAGGCCCACCGCCGACACTCGCCAGCTGGTGAATGCAGCCATTGCCGGCATTCGAAGCATCTACCTGCCAGGCTACCAGCTGAGCAAAGCCGGCGTGATGCTCCTGGACCTGCAATCCGACACCATGCGGCAGTTCGAGCTGGACCTGGAAGATGACGTGGGGATGGACAAAACGCAGCTCATGCACGCTATGGACACGATCAACGCCAGGTACGGCAAAGGAACGCTGCAGGTGGGTTCCATTGGCATGCGCGACCAGCCAAGCGATTGGGCGATGAAGCAGGAGCGCAGGACCCCTCGCTACACCACGCGCTGGGACGAGCTGGCCCTGGTGCGGGCCTAACTGCGGCAGATCGAGCGAGGCCAGGGCAATCCAATCCTGGAGACACTGGAAAAGATCGCGGAGGTCTTCACCCTACGGGTTGGATTCGTTAGGATGAGTCAAGCCCAAGCCCAGCTTCGGTGCGAAATGACACAGCGCGAGAAGCGGGCCGCCAGAAAATCTTCGGTCTAGCGGGCCATCAACAAGGTATGTGACAGGAGGCTTTATGGGACTAGGCAACGCACTTGCAGACGTGATGCTGGAAGGCCGGGTAGCCGGCGCCGAGAGTAAGGCGCATTGGGCTGGCGTGCGCCAGCGAGACGCTGAAGACAGGTTCAAGCGCGATATGCACCAGGCCGAGATCGAACTGATCAAGGCCAAGGGTGAAATCGCAGCTCTCCGGGCAACCGTTGAGCAGCAGCGACAAGCACTCAATAAACAGGGAGCACAGTCCCTTTGCGCTCAGGCGATGGTCAGCGGATTTGTAATGCTGATGTTCAAATCTAAAGACCACCCTCTGCTGGAAAGAGTCAGGGCTGGGATAGCCCTTGAGGCAAGGAAGATCATGGAGGCCCATGACCAGCGAAACAGCCAAAACCCAGAGTGGGTCAGTCTTGCGGAGACCTGCAAGAAACTCCATCTGAACGACGATCTGAAGGTCTTCTAACACCCCAAATCGGAGCGGACCATGGACATGTTGAAAGGCCTCGCCACGGTGCTGGCCAACCCGTCGAAATCCCCTGCCCTGCAGGCCGTGGTGGCCGCAAATCCCGTCCGCATCTCGATGTCCCAGGATCACCCAGGAGAGGCCATTCGCACCGACGACAGAGCTGGCACGCGTGAACGTGGTCGGCTCGATCCAGATGGCAACTTCATCCCGCTGGTCCAGCAATGACGATGCGCGCCAATATTGCCCGTCTGAGGGGACGCAACGGTGCGACTTCGGGACGGCAATCGACGGTCATCGACAAGCACTTTAGGGTTGCGCTGCCATCCGGATTGCCCTGGCATGTTGGCATGCGGGTGTACTACTCGCTGACCACGTCCGAACCACCGGGCCTAGTGGTCAGCCCATTGCCGATCCGACTGGTGCAAAACCGGCTCGTGTCGATCCGGGTACAGCGTATCTATCAAGGCCTCGTTACCAAGCGCAGGGTCGCCGTGCGCGCCAAGAACAAGACCGCCGCAGACGTGAAGGGAATTGCCAAAGTGCCGAAAGGACGGCGCCTGACTATTGACGATATGCGGCCCTGATGAGCTTCAACAGGACGGCGCCAAGTTTAGATTTCAACGAGCAATGCAGGGTTGAAATGGACGTTCTCGAAGCTGCCATCATTCAGCAGATAGCCGCGGGGGTTGCACACCACCCTACACCCGTTTGTTTCGTAGTCGAACGACGTGTGCGTATGCCCATGAATCCAGAGGCTCACTCCCTTGAAAAACTCAGGCGGTAGGTTCGATCCAAACGCCGCGCTCGCAGGATCATCCGCGTACTGTGGGTCGGTTGATAACGGGCTGGGATAGTGATGGGTGACAACCACACGAGGCCTCACCGGCTCGCTGGCCAGTTTCTTGGCCAGCCAGGCGCGGCTTGCACGGTGCCGATCCATGGTCTTCCATGGGTTGCACCCAGCGATCTGGCGGTAGTCAGCCACGTAACGACTCGCGTCGGTGATCGACTCGCTTTTTGAGCCGAACAGCTCGAAATCAGTCCAGAGCGTGGCGCCGAGGAAATCCACGCCGTTGATGGTGATGGCATCGTTCTCCAGGAAATGCACGCCCGTGTGCTTGGCGGCATCACGCATGTCCATCAGGCAGCGGTCCCAGTGGCGGTCGTAGAACTCATGGTTGCCAATCACCAGCACGATCGGCTTATCGCCAAACTTTTCCCGCGCCCAGAATGGAGTCGATTCCCCATAGTTGATGTCGCCGGCCAGGACAACCACATCGGCAGCGCTCAAAGCGTGGGGATCGGGCGTGAATGCAGCCTTCTCCGCGTGGAGGTCTGAGAGAACATAGAGCTTCATTGAAGGCCTCGTGTCATAGAGGTTGAGAGGTACGCGTCCCACAGGTGCTGCACCACTTCGATTCGTCTTCGATTGGTGGCCTCTTCTGGGAGCGCAGCCCTCCATCGCACAAAGTCCAGCGGGTGGAGAGTCCGCATCATCGTCATCTCGCCCGTCGTGGCCACCACCAACTGAGAGAAGCGCGCTCCTGAATCCATGTGCTGGCCCCTATCTGGGGCCACCTGATCACACAGCATATCTGGACCTTGAGCAAAGAGCGCCCCAGGCTCCACGCGGACGCCGGCAGCAGTCTCATAGGCATACAGGGCGCAGGGGCCGACGATGATCGTGCTTTCTGCCAGGCCAGACCTCTCCACCGCATCAAGGCGCTTTACAAGGCCCGTGGGCGTCCTCCCTACCCTGTAGGCACGGTTCAGGCGGCGCATCTCCTCACCACGCACCTTCATGGCCTTGTACCGGGCCTCTGCGCGCTCCTTGCGCTCGTGGAATGACGCATGCAACGCTTCCAATTCGTCGTTCCGTGGCCCGAGAGACCTTTCCGCGCCCTCGACACTCACGCGTACCAGGTAGTCCTTGCCGTTGACCCTTTTCCATCGCATGGAGCCGCGCACCGCTGCTGCTGCAGCGCGAGCATCTGCCAAGTTCATGAACACGGCCTGGGCATCACTCAGCTGGCGCAATTGCGCTTCTGACAGCTCAGTGAGGTGAGGTTTTTCCGAGTAAATCGCCATTTCAGTAAATTACTCGGAAAACCCGATCAGACCCACGGCTGCGCGATCTATCGGGTCAGGCCAGCATCACGCTCAGGTGGCCTTTGGGCCTGCTCCTGCAGCGCGGCGGTAGCGCGCCGAGAGGCCTCCTCCGCTTGGGCGATAGCGGCAGCACGTTCTGAGCGCGCACTTTCGTTGGACCGATCGCGCTCGACGGACTGGGCCGACTGCTTCTTTTCCACCTTCGCATCCTTGCCAGTGAGCAGTTCCTTGGCCTGCGGACCTGAAAGGGCGAAGGGCTTGCCCCCCGTGATGATGAGGTTGGGTGTGGGCTCGCCAGCGTCCAGGTAGTCGGTCAGAGTGCGGAGCGCTTCCATGCCATCTTGAACCACCAACGTCTTGTCGCCCTCCCCTCTGAGGATCGGTGGGAAGCGGCCGCGTAGATCGGGTTTTTGGGGGCCTTCCAGGGGTAGGACTTGCATCAGAGCACCATCGCCCTTCCGGCCGAGGAAAACGGGCTCTCCGGTCGCACCATCGACCCTCAAAATACCTTGCTCACCAGCGATCTTCAGGGCCTCGTAATCGATGCCTGCGAGCTGCAGCTGCTCCATGGCGCGCGAGATTTGTCGATCTGATGCTCGCTCCAGATCAGGGAGTGGCTGCTTCTGGCCAAGGGCCTCGGGCTCCCGGCTCTTTGCAACTCTCTCAGCCTCTTTCTGCTCCGCGAGGAGGTATGCACGGTCCACGATGGCGCCCTCGTGTTCCTGCCAAATATGGTCCAGCGTTGATGCTTTGACGTTGTCCTTCGACCAGCTCTTGGCCAGGGACTCCTGAACATCCGCATCGGTGAATTCCTCAAGCGGTTTCCTCTGGTCCGCGAGCATTCTGCGCAAGGCGCGTTCGTGGTGCTCAATCCGATCGGCGTACACCCGATTTGACTCTCGGTGCCGCGACTGGGCAACACCAGCAGCGTCGCGGAAGAGGCTCCAGCCGTCCTTGTTGAAAGTGTTCCCTACAGTGATCCCTTGGCTGCTGTTGACAGTCATCGCGTAAGCCAGCTGCACAGCTAAATCCCCATCTTGGGTGCGCCAGGCCTTTCCATTCAGATCAACTGGGACCAGCTGATTGTTGGCCAAGCGAACCTTCATTACATCGCCGTCAAAGCTTTCGATTCGACCACGCATGCGGTTGTAGACCTGTTGCTCTTTCACCTTCGCTCGAAACTGGATTTCGTCGCCAACGTGGAGCGTCTGTTCACCGTCAAGTGTTTCCAGCATGCGTCCCTCACCTAGATGTCCCCGCTCAAGCAAGCGCTCTTGTGCCAATCGATTGAGGTTGCGCACCGATCGATTGTCGGTTGCCAGGATCAGGTGTGAGCGATCAACCTTGTGTACCTCCGTACCGGTTGAAACTGACCAAAATTGATCGTCCTGATCAACGATCTTTCCCTTCAGCTCCCGGCCTTCGCGCGAAAACTCAACGGTATCGCCAATGGTCCTGCAGCGGCTGGCTACCCAATCGTCCGCGATTGCTTTGTTCACTGCGTCGTCACCATCGCACACAGTCAAACCACCCTCGCGTTTAAAGAAGGTCTTCAACGCCTTCTCAGCCTGGCCGTCAAACAGTTGTTTGACAGCCTCCCGCTCTTCAATTCGATGCTGGCGCCGAATTTCGGTCAACTTAAATGAGCCAAGGCGTTGCGCAATAGGTCCAAGGCTGGCCCCAGCCTCAACAGCCTTCTGTTGTTTCGTGTCCCCAAGCAGAACCACTTTGGCCCCATGCTCCCGCGCCAGTGCGAGGACATCGCGCATTTGCCTGGCTGAAACCATGCCAGCCTCGTCCACGATGAGTAAGGTCTTGCTATCAATCCCTGCCTCACCCTTCTTTGCAGCGGCACTCCATCCGGTGATGGCATCACCGCCAGCCAGGTCCGCATCATTCTTCAGGTTCAGAGCTGCAGTCCAGGCGGTAGCCAACCCGTTCACCTTATATCCATTAGCTTCATAAGCTCTCGCTACAGAAGCCATGGTGTATGTTTTTCCTGCCCCAGCTGCTCCCTCCACCACCGTCACAAAATTATCATCGCGCAATACTCCCTCGGCCGCTGCGCGCTGTTCAGGACTTAACTCATCTGGCAGCTCATATTCTGTCTGTATATGCTTACCAGTCCGGTCCTCACAAAGCTCAAGCATCTCGTGCTCCAGCGTTACCATTTCTCGACTGGTGAAAACAGTGTCTTTTGACCTCTCTCCGTGAGAAACCAGCAATTCCGACTTGTAATCTTCCACTGCAGCAATAATGCTTTCAGGCGAAGCAAGCCCGATCAAAGCAGATGCCGATTTAGCAAGCAGTTCCGGCTCACCAAATACAGCCTTGGTCCGCATTATTTGATCAACTACATTTTTCACTTCCGCCTTGCATTGCTCCGGCGTTAGCTCAACATAACTCTCGCGGTCAATTAGCTGTTTGACTTGCTCATCGGTAAAACCAAGGGCCGCACCTCGTTCCTTCCAAATTCCAACCAGCTCTTTCCGTGTCAGCTCACTTTTATGTGGTCTATTTTGAATTGCCGCCTGCTGCATCAACGCCCTGCTCGCCTCTGAAACATCAAGCCCCCTCTTCTCCATTTCTTTTGCAACAGCTTTTAGCATAGCCGCGCGCCTCTGCGAGAATGCTTCCAATACTTCCTCTGGAACACCATCAATTTCAAAAAGGTTGCCGACCTTCCTGATAGGCAACCCCAATTTCCGCAAATCGTGCGCATACGCCGCATGATAAAGTGACGCTAAAGCTCCTTGCCAGCGCAACATTTCTCTAGCTTCAAGAGCAACCGTGGCGCCATTCTCCAATTCAACTACATTAAAAATCACAGCATGCGTGTGAAGTAGAGGATCATTTTCACGACTACTACCATGACCGAACATAGCCCCACGAATATAAGCACGCTGATGAACAGACCCCTTAGCACCCGTTCTTCCCACCGCGTACTCAGATATTAAATCTAGAAATTGCTTTGTACGCTCCGCCTGAATATTTTCTATTTTCCCCTTCAAGTCATCGCTTGCTTGACTCCAAACAACTGAAACAGACTTTGGAGGGCTGAGTGTGAAATCATGGAGAGCGACCCTATTTGCCTTGTCCACATTCTCCACCAATGGCTCGCCAGTTTCCCCATGAAATCCTGCCGTCAGCGCAGCAAACTTTTTGGCGTCGCCCATTGAAAATTCACGGCCATCCTCAATACCCAACCCGTTATTTCGCGTACCGAACGCATTAGGCGACACATAGAAGATACCTGGCGGTTCTTTATCCCCTGCGGTGTAATAGTCATCAATTTTGCTCGAATGATTCGTGTAATAAGCTGCACCAGCTTTCCCAGCCTTGATGTATGAAACGGTCATGATTGAACATCCAGTTCGGTCATCAGACGATTAAGTTTGGAGTCAATGATGGTGAGCAACGATTGGCTGAGGCTGGCCTTCGACAGCGAGGCCTGAACAAGTTGACCAAGGTCGCCAAGGGTGGGCTCCTTGGAACCGCTTGCACGCCTGCGGAGCAGCTCTCCGGCGACCGCTGCTACCAGGAAGTCATTCACTTTTTCGCCTGGGCGCAGGGCCGCTATGACACCGGCATGGGTTGCAAGATCGACGCGGGCAGAGATTGTCTTGGAGGGTGTGGTGGCCATGTAAAGCGCCTTGTTTACAGCTGTAGACAGCAAAAAACAGCTTGTTCTATAGGGAGAATTGCCTGCACAGCGTGCACCGAAGGTGCGTGTCTGTGTAGGGAATTTTGCATTGGATTTCGGTAGTTTGTGGGCTATGCGACGAGAATGCAAGCCGACAAAACAACATCAAAACAGCGACACCTCCTCTTCGGCGTGAATGTTGTTGTTTTGTACGCACTTTGATGCGCTATTGTCGTCTTTTGTGTTGCAGAAGAACAACAACAAAAAAACAACAAAACAACAACAGAAGGGACTGTTGTTGTTTTGTGTTGTTTTTGTTGCGCTTTCATCGTACTATTAACACATCCCAAGGGAAGGAAGGATATGGCAAGCAAATGGGAGCCACATGCAGAGGAGATAGAGGCGTTGTTCAGGCGCGGAGACTCGTACAGAGCTATCTCTGCGCTCCTCCTGGAGCGCTACGGGCTACCCCTCGATCCGGCAGGACTGCACAGGTGGTGGAAGAACAAATTGGCAAAGCGCCAGGCTCGCGATGCCGCACTGCGCGACTTAACCGTTGGCTCCAAGTTAGCTCATGGTGGTGCCGCTATAACCGAGCAACAGACACTGGCTGTAGAGCAGGTTCAAAAAGAAGACCAAGAAGCTAAACAGAAAAGGAGACAAGCGATTTCTTTAGACTTAGACACTGAAAAAATCGACAAAGACAACTACATGAAAAAACTTCTTGAGGAATCTGAAATAAAAGCCGACCTAACAGCAAACACTCTTCTTAAGAAATAAACTTTAATCAGGAACACACCATGAAAATCGTAGTTATCAATCTTTCTGGCAACACTGGCAAAACGACTTTGAGCAAGCACATGTTCACACCGCTGCTTGGCGCCACACGAATTTCTATCGAAGACACGAATGCCGGCGATGGAGAACCTGACCTCGAAATTAGCGCCGGTAAGTTTAAGCAACTCGCTGCTGAAATCAATGCTTCTGGAGATGATGAAAGCTTCGTGATAGACGTTGGTGCCTCAAACGCGAAAGCCATGATTGCCAAATTTGATTCATTGGCATCGACGACAGAACTTATCGACTGCTGGGTCATTCCCGTCACGCCATCTGCAAAGCAGATCGTAGACTCGTTGAGAACAGCAACGGCTTTGTCAGAATTAGGTATTGAACCTTCGAAAATCACGTTACTTCCTAACAATGTCACAGACTTGGAGTCTTACGAGACCGACTTCGCACAAATCTATAAAGCGCGCAAAGTCAAATTCGTGGTTCCAGAAAATGCCATCTTGGCTACAGAAGCTTTCGGAATGTTACGGGATGAAGAACGCTCTATTTTTGATGTTGTTCAGAACAAGCCCGACTTCGCGGCAAAGAAAGCAGAGCTTCGAGCTGCCGGTGATGAAAAGGGGCTTTTGAAGCTCGGCCATGAAATGGTTTTGTACGACATGAGTCGTCAGGCGGCGAAGAACGTGCAGAGCGTTTTCAATTCACTGCCATATTTCAAGGGGCAAAAAAATGGATGAGGGCTTGCGCGCTGACGATTTCCGGCGCGCTTGGCCTACGGCCCTCGCCGTCGCAATGCGCGAAACGGCTGAATTGACAAGCCAGATCGAGAAATCGACAGAGCGGGTCGAAGCAGCCACCCGCGATGCTGTAATGGTGGCTGAGCTATTACCTCAAATGGTAAAAGAGCTTCGATCGGTTTTGCAGGCCGAGGGCGCCAAACTTCTTGATGGAAGCAGGGCAGAGCTTCTGCAAATTAGAGAAGATGCGCAAAAGGCTCTCACCGAAGCAAGTAATGCGCAAAAAGTCGTGATTGATCGATTGGCAGAACTTGAAAAACTTGCCGTCCATAATGCTCGCCAGCGAGAATTATTGAGAGCGGAACAGGAAAGTCGAAAAAAGAAGTGGTTTCATTTTTTTAGATAAAGGTATAGGTATATATGCAACAGTGGGAACTTTTGGCCTCGCCTGGCCATGTTCTGCTCGCACGAGTGGACGAATATCGGCGGAAGGTGCGCCTTCCAGTCCTGGTGGTAGTGGGGGCCGTCCTGACGACCCTTGCGGCGGCTCCGGTGGCCTATTCGGTTGCCAAGGGCGGCGGCACCGTCGTGGAGTGGGTGGTTCGCAAAGTAGGTGGGGTTGTGGCCACCCCACCGGCCAAAAGTCTTGCCCCTGAACTGAAGACGATCAGAGCGGTGGTTCCGCAGGGTTTCTCGACGACGCTGGATGTTGTCCCCGACCTGGAGTCAGCTGTACTCCCCGCAATGCAGGCCCAGGTGGTTGCAGCGCAGTCCAACAAGCGCCTTGATGAATGTGATTTCAGTAGAAAGATCGACGCCGACTGGGCCAGCGCCGGTGACATTTCGCCTCGCTGCCGGTACTCGACCGATGGATCTCGCCTCTGGGTCTGGTCCTTGGTCAAAAGCAAGGGCCAGTTGCGCCCATGGATGGGCTTGATTTCGAAGCGCGAAGGGAAGTTTTCCTTCCAGCATGTTGCGATCCCAAACGGCCCAATCAGCGAGCGTGAGGGTGCCTTGTCTCCATCTCGCATCCCGCGCGCTCTCGCGCAAGACTTCCCTGAGCTGGTGACTTCGCGAGGAGCTGAAAAATGAACGTGACCGAAAGCGCAAAACTGTTTTCGATGGCCCTTTTGGGCCTGCTTGATCGTCTCGGAAGGCTTCTGCTTCTTCCCTTCACGATCCTCGTTAAATACGTTCCGGCAATTCATGCCTGGGCATCCAAGATCGCAAAGGATTCGGCTGCGCTGCAGCAGCTGGAGCAGGAGTCGTTATTCCTTGCTCACAGCAACACGGCAATGCCAGAACGGACCCGCCACCTGCTCAAAGGCGAGCGGCGCGAAGCTGCTGAGTTAATGGCACCGCAAGCGGCATTCCGGCACCTCTATCAAAACGTCCCTGCTGACCTGGCACGGTCCATCATTGAAGACGGTCGCATCTGCAACGGTACCGCCCCAGCAGTTGCATTGGCTGGCTCGACCATCACCCCAGAGTACGTTGAAAACGCTTGGCGCAGCGCGACGAGGTCTGCAATGAACGCCGCCTATCTGGTCTTCATGTGCTGGGCAATTTTCACGCTCGTCACAGTCTGGGGCGGTATGAAGATCAATGATGCATTCGGAGAAAAGCCTGCCGCTGTAGCTGAAGAAAAGCTCCGTGTGGGGAGCTTCGAGATGCAACAAGTGGCACAGCTGTACCGAGACGTGTGGCAAGAGTCCGACGCTCGCGAAGTGCTTGAA
Organism: Acidovorax sp. Root402; assembly: GCF_001425125.1. Classification (NCBI taxonomy): domain Bacteria; kingdom Pseudomonadati; phylum Pseudomonadota; class Betaproteobacteria; order Burkholderiales; family Comamonadaceae; genus Acidovorax; species Acidovorax sp. Root402. The sequence continues at coordinate 12,584 of NZ_LMDQ01000007.1, read as the reverse complement.
GACCAGCGCGCAGCAGATGCATCCGTAGCCCGCGCAGGCCGTGCTGGAGCGGCTGTTCAGGTTGGACTTGGCGCTGTGATTTTCCTGGTGATCAGCCTGGCAGCGGGCTTGGTTGCAGCTGCTGCAGCTGCGCGCATTCGATGGATCGGCCGGTTGCGCTATCTGGTCTTCGCCGCTGCCAATGCCAGCGTGGAAGGATTGCGCCACAACTGGCGCGAGGCGCTGCAGCGGTGGCGTTGGCGTCTCCCGGAGCGCGACATGCTGCTGTCGGCCTATAGTGACCAGGTGCACTTCGCCACGGCGATCGATCGCTCACCCTTGATCGAGCTGGGCGTTGCCAGCGGGCTGTTGGAGCACCGTGGCCACTTGCTGGCGCCCCTGAAGGGTACTCCCATCCGCATGTCGATCATCGACCTACTGCAGCACGTTGAAGTGCTGGGTGGCTCGGGGGAGGGCAAGTCACGCAACTTCTACGTGCCCGTGGTCCGGCAACTCATCCAGCTGCGCAAGCAAGGCTTTCCAATCAGCATCTATGCAACCGACGACAAAGGCGCGATTGGTGATGACATCGTGGCCGAGGTCAAAGCTGCAGGCCTGAGTGAAGACGAGGTGCTGCGCATTGGCACAGGGCCTAATGACTGGCGCATCGATCTGTGCGCAGGTCTTGGACCGGTCGAACTGGCTGAGATCATTCGGAGCGTCTCGGCCCAGATGGGCGGCTCTTCCAGCGATGATTTTTGGCCTGAGATGGCGTCTGATCTGATCGCTCAAATTGGGATATTGCTGCAGGCCGTCGAGTTAACCGATGCCGGTAAGGAGTGGGCTGCCGAAAACAAGATGCGCGTCCACTCCATCTTGAACCTGCTGCGTGTTGCTGGCTCTGACATCCTGATTCGTGACAACCTGAGAATCGTCACCGAAGCGTTGAATCGCGATAGCGAAGGGGATCTCATTGAAGCGACCGTTCATCTGCCCCAACTCAACGATGCGATGTCATACCTGGCTAACAGCTACATCCCACTAGCTGCGGCCACCAAAGACGGCATACGTGCCAACATGCGAAAGGCTCTGAAGGCCTTCGCTGCGAAGCCAGAACTTGCTGCAGGTTTTGCGGACGGTGCCGGGGAAAAATTGCTGCCGCCGTCTGCTCTTCTGGAGCCCAAGCTCAAGGTCATCAACATCAGCCAGATCGAGCACGGTTCGGCTGGTCGGATGGTTTCAATCATGCTGAAAACGCTCCTGTTCAAGCAGGCACGGATGGCAGAGTTGAAAGACCCCAGCTTCGCCAAGGAGCGTTTGGCTTGGTGGTTCAACCCAAAGCCAGGCCCAGACGTTGAAAAATACGCCTTGACATTCTTCCTGGCCGACGAGTATCAAGCTCTTGCAACCTCCAGCAACAGCGACGGCTTGAGCGATGCGAGCGTCTGGAACGTGCTGCGCAGCGCCGGCATCGGTGGCATCGTGCTGAGCCAGTCTGTCAGTGCTTTCAAGCTGGCTGTCGGGGATGCTGCAACCGAAAACATGCGCCGTAACTGGCGCACGAAGATCATCCTTCGTACCGAGGACCTGGACACGATCGACGAGGCTAGGAAGCTCGCCGGCCGAACCATGCGCTTTCACTCGATGGACTGGAACCATCTCGAATCGGCTGCGGCAGCGCGGCGCGAAACCGGGGTGTCGGCCGACCACCTGGAGCCATCCCGCTGGAGCGATGCTGTGGCGAATGCCAGCGACCTGGGGAACTACGGCCCATTCGAATTCGCCGACTTCAATCAACCTTATCAGCTGGACGAGCGTTTCATTCCTGAGGCCGCGACCGGTGGTGAAGGTATCGCTCGACTTGCTGCATCCCAGGCAGCACATTGGCGCACCGAAGACCGCAACGTGGGCGCACTGGCCCACGGGATCACCGATGCCGATGCAGTGCGCGACGAAGACTTGATGGAGATGGGTCGCGGTCGTGCACTTGTCTACATCCAGCGTGCCGGCGGCACTCGCGTGGACGTCATCAAGCTGAACTGAGGAGATCCAAATGGAACATTTTTTTACCCAAAAATCTGAGCTGGAAAAGAAGCGCGAGGAGGAAGAGCGTCAGGCCAAAAAGCACGCAGCTGCTCAGCAAGAGTGGTGGGATGAACGAGAGCGTGAACTCGACGCTGCCGAAGAGCAAAAGCGCCTGGATGAGAAAAAACGTCTCGACGATAAAAAATTCTTCGACAACAAGAAAGAAGCTGATGACAAGCTGCGATCGGCTAAGTCGGCCCAGAGCGAATCCAACTCCAAAGAACCCCACACTTCGGTTGAGCAGCACTCCGTAGGCAAACAAGAAGAAGATCGAACTCAGCAGGAAAAGGCCCAGCTCGAAGAGTCGGGCAAGGCGAAAAAGGGTGCGCTCTCTCCAGAAATGGAGAACTCCGTGACGGACGCTCAGTCCACGGAAAGCACCGAACTCACGCCGCAACGTAGCCAAGGTAGCTCTGAGCAACACGCTGGCGCTAACGATGTTGGTGTTGCCAAGACGAGCGAACAGAAGGCCGAAATCGCTTCTCAGGCCAAGGAGGCCTCGACAACGAAGACAAGGTCTCCTGAACGCCAACGTGCCATAGCTGTGGGCACTGCTGCTGTCGAGAGCACCAGTGCGCATATCGAAGCCCAGGCCAGAGAAAGAGAGCAGGGGGTTGAACAGCACCACCACAAAGAATTGGGAATGTACCGATGAAAAGTCTTGCAGTAGCCTTGGCTTTGATGGCGCTTTCGCCGGCATACGCCCAGGGTTTTTTTAAGAAGCCGGCGCCGGCTGAAACCCCTGCGGCACCAGCGACCAATCCGCAACCTGCCCCTCCTACTGCTGCGCCGGCCCAGGCTCCAGCAGTCAAGCCTGTGCCGCAAAGAACGGCGACGCCAGCGGCGATCGCCGAACAGCCTCAACCAAAGGCAGTTGAGCGTCCGAAAGCGCAGCAACGCGCTGTTGCACCCAAGCCTACGCAGCAGCCCGTTGTTAGCGATGCACCACCTCAACCTGTCGAACGGCCCACAGCTGCGCAACGGCCCGTGCCGCCACAACCTGTACAACCGGTCGCTACTCCAAATGCAGCAGCCAAAGGCATGGTCGATCCCGTCCAGGAGTGCGCAGGTGGCTGGGGCATCAAGCAGGCTTTTTGTCGCTCAATTCAGTGCCAGCGGTCCGAGTCCTTCCATCACCCAGTTTGCGTTGATATGCGTGCGGAGCAGGCTGCTCGACAACAAAATACTGGAGGGGGAGGGCAATGAATCGGCGCGCAGTCTTTGCTCAGCAGATGCTTGCGCGGCTGGATCAGCTGGACAAGGGTGTCACAACCCCTCCTGTTTCAAGTCAGCCGCCAGCACCAACCGCTGCGCCACCAAGTCGGTCAAAACACAAACCCGCCAGTGACATCGAGCGGAGGATGCGTGCAGCTCTTGAAGAGCTGCGGAAGCAGGACTAAAAATGTTCAAAGAAAAGACCAAAACCGCTGTGGACGGGTACTCAGGTGGTCCGGTGGACCACGACCTTGTACAGGCCGCGCTGGACTTCATGGTGGCCATCCAGCCATCGTCAGAAGACCCGGACGGCGGGCGTAAATATGCAATTGCGCTCGACGAGCACGCAGCAACGATCCGCAACGCGGAATCTATTTTTCGCGCCTTCGGATCGTCGATCGAGCCGCTCACCCTGGACGCCATGCAGTCCGTCTTCTACAAGGTGGTGAAGTCGCCACGCTACTCCGTCAACCCTGACTCACAGTCGTGCGTGTACACCTGCCTGAACCGCGCCTGGCGAGGCATTGGCCCATGGCAGGGATGAGTCTGGGCATGCTGGCCCGTTTGACCCTCGCTGTGGCCGTCAGCGGCCTTCTGGGGGCCTGCGCAGGGTTACCCCCTGCCCACCCCCAGGAATTCAGCTCCAAGCTGCCAGGCAACGTCCTGACGGCTCCCGATGCAGCCGATACCGCCTCTCGTATTTCGGCCGCCGTGCCATCGGCGCTCTTGCAGCTGGAGAGCAAACTGGGCTACGCCCCCCAGCAATTCACCATTCTGGTGTGCGGTTCCGCTTGTTTTCAGCGTCATGTCCCAGTACCTGGAGCTGCGGCTGCGCAAGCTGACAAGCGGATTTTCATCAACGCGGACCTGGTCCCCAAAGATCAAATTCTGAGAGTGCTGGTTCACGAGATGGCGCACGCCGCCATTGAAGAGCAGCGCGGCCGGGAGTTGCACAAGGTACCGGAATGGGCCAACGAAGGCATTGCCGTCTGGGCCTCGGGCGTTGGCACCGAGGGCTGCGATGGGGCAGGTGAGGGGGCACAGGCCCACCCTCTCTGCCTCGCCCGCAAAACCAGCGCCTGGCTCGATCACCTCACCCCGGCAGCTCGACGCTGCTGGTTGGCAGAAATGTTTACAGGCCAGCCGGAAGGCGTGTGCCCGCTCCCTCCAAACTTTGCACAGGAACTTCACCATGGCAAGAATCTTCTTTCGCTCGGCACCAGGAGCCGATGACATCTTCGATTTCTCGGAAGACATGCCCCTAAGCGCGGGCATTGCCGCTTTCCAGACCGAAATTTGCGACCTGGCAGGCAAGCATCGTCTGGAGAACCCACGTGCCAAGGGCTACTATTTGGTCGTGGATCAGATCGCCGGAGTCACCTGCCTGGATGATCTGGTTGCTGCGCGAAAAGCCTTCACGTCAATGCTGCCGTACCCCCACCAGCTCTATGTCGCTGATGACTACCCGTTTGAGGCTGCTCAGCTGGTCGCGCTTCCTCTGAGGAAGTGATCTTTCTTGCCTCACGATCCTTCACCTTTGGATTCAGCCCATACACGCTTTACCTGCGCCTGGCTGCAGTTGGCCAGCTCGGCCGTCCGGGCAATGCTGTGGCCCGAGGTGCGCAGGGCGACGATCTGAGCATGGCGCTTGAGGTCTGCTCGCCGGCCCTGATACTTGCCTGCAGATTTCGCAAGCTCTATGCCCTGACGCTGGCGCTCTCGCCTGTCTTCGTAGTCCTCCCTGGCCATTTGCAGGGCCAACCTGAGCAACAGGGACTGCATGGCCTCCAGGACGATCCTGGCCACGCCGTCGGCCTCCTGGGCAAGCTCCGACAGGTCCACCACGCCAGGGATGGCCAGACGTGCCCCCTTAGCCTGGATGGAAGCCACCAGTGCCTCCGCTTCCTCAAGGGGTAGACGACTTAGCCGGTCGATGCGCTCAGCGACCACCGCTTCGCCTGGCTGCAGGTCCTGGACCATACGGAGCAGCTCCGGCCGATCGGAACGTGCCCCCGATGCCTTTTCCCTGTACACGCCTGCCACATAGAAGCCCGCCGCCTTGGCCGAGGCAATCAGCGATTCCTGGCGTGCCAGGTCCTGTTCATCCGTGCTGACCCTCATGTACAGGCGTGCCACCTTCAGCGGCTCGACCTGGCTGGATGGAGGAGGGGAGGGGGGGTCACTGCGCAACGACACTGGGGCACCCTTGATCTGGACCCCAGCTGCTTTGTGGTCTGCCGGCGTTCTCATGACACGATCCACACCTTCCACCAGGTCGCGGCCCCCAACACGTAGGGGAGTGGCATCGCGCAGTGTCTTCCGAACCTCCGGCGCCATTCTGGGCATCGCTGCGATCTGCATTTCCTGGGCAGTCCGGGGGGTGATGATCGCGCTGCGCTTCGCAGGCTTCTTGCCGGGAAAGTAGCCGTTGGCCATGATCAGCTCTCCAATTTCATTTCGACGCACGCCTTGCTCACGCGCCGTGCAAGGGCGAAAATCTTGCTTTCCCAGCCGTTCCTAACCATGCCGCCCAATCATCGCGCTCAGTCAGCCACAGAGCCTTCGCTGAGCGACGAGGCCCATGAACGGCGCCACCGACTGGCCAACCAGTTCATCGGAGCCGCGGCCACCAACGAAGAGTCACTGGTGAACGCCCGAGCCATGCTGGAACGGCTGAAGAGCGATCGACGGTATCGACCAGCCCCGAAGCGTTAACAACGTCCAGCGCTCAACAAACTGGGGGGCGTTTGCGAGGAGCGATCTGCGAGATGCGTCCTGAACTCAGCCCGTGGGCTTGCGCCACCACGCGGGTGGGAACACCGCGATCGATCGCGGACTGGATGGATCGATTCCGCAAGTGGTGCACTTGCTGCTCCAGCTGAGCAATGTCGCTGGCTTGTGACTGGACGATCTTCTCCAGCTTGTCCAGGCGGCTACTATGGTCGTTGATTTCGCTGGCTTGCTCTTCCAGCGCATCCTGAATGGCGGCCAGAGCGTGTTCGGTTTTTTTCCCCATTGTGGACTCTCCTGATGGATGAAATTTAGTTTACTAAATTTAATTTCCAGCAGCAAGGGGGGGCCAACCCCCTCTTCGTGAACTAAGCTCGCGATTCCAAAGACGGAGAAATTTCAGTGTAACTATATGATTTGTAAAAGTTTTTTCTTAAAATCGAAAAAACCTAGACGCACCTATATCTAGAAACATACCTTTCAGAGAATTAAAACCGAGTCCTGATTTCAAGAAAGGGCTCGACGTGAAGAAAGAAGACATCCTTGTTTTCAGCCTGGGTTGGCTGGCAGCGAACACTCCCCAGCTCGTTCAACTGCTGAACGCTTTGCTGCCGGTGATCGTGGTGGTGGTTCTGGGTTACGCCATTCATCTGATTGGCCAGGACAAGGGGAAGAAAAAATGATCCAGAACCGCTATTGGCACCGGTTGCCTTCGGTTACTACCCTCGGAGCGCTGAACCAGCTGCGGTGGTCGCGCGACGGGGAGCTGTCGCCGGCATCGAGCACGGTTGCCCTGATGCTCTATGTCGCCCTGCACTTCATGGGGGAGGATGTGACCGAGGACAACGACCTAGGCATCCCTGTGACGGTGCGAGTAGCAGCTGCAAGCTACGAAGACCTGATGCATGCGATCGGCGGCAAATCGCGCAGCCTGGTTGCGCAGGGCCTGGAGCGCCTGGAACAGCTCAAGCTCATCGCCAGGGTTGGCTCACACCAGAAAAGACGGTACCGGCTGGCCTACTCCAGGACTGGCTGGTTCAAGTTGCCATGCCAGGCCATCGTGCGGTCGGGCGTCATCCTGCCATTCGGGAATTTCACGCTGCGCTCTCGCCACGAGCTGCACGCGCTGAAGATCTACCTGTACCTGGCTGCGCGCCGCGACAACCTCACGACCTACACGATGGCCTCGTATGAAAAAATTGCGGCGGCCACAGGGGTGCCTGAGCGCTACATACGCAAGGCGCTTGTAACGCTGACGTTGTGCGGCTTGCTAGAGAACATCGGCCGGGAGCGGGACCCACAGGGGACAACAGCGGCCTTTGGGCCAAACGTTTACTACCTGCGTGGCCACAATCAGCTCTTCCAGTCTGCCAATGGAACCTCGGCAACGCCCGAAACATCGCCGGACTCCCCGCCATCACCCCATCGACTTCCGGACGAGATCACCCTCTAGGCCTGTTTAGGTATAGGTTATTGAGCCATCTACTTTGGGAGGCTCGAATACATCAGAGAGCGACCCTAATGCACCTAGGTCAAAACAGCGACCCTAATGCACCAGGTCTTTGTGCACCAGTACGCGTTCGCGGGGGTAGGTGAAAAACCGCCCTGATCGCCACCGGGGACCGAAGAAGGCATCGACATCTGCCATGACATAGCAGTGCTTCGCCTGTACGAAATAAATGTCCTGGGCAGTGGTGCTGTAGCGGAGCCGACGCGCGAAGAAAGTCTCCTGGCGGGTCAGGTACAGCTCAAAACGATCTTCCCGGCTCAAGACCCCACATAATAGCAAGTCGGTGAGCGTCAAGCGGGCCTTGATCGCCCCCATGGCGATCACCCTGGCTCCAGCTGGTGGCCGAGGCGCGGAGCGCTCCTGGTGGACCAGCCGGCGCAGCAGGGCCACGGCGGCAGGAAAGCGTAGGAGGTAGTGCTCCAGGTGCATCCAGAGCGGGTAGCGTTCGGTGGACGACTTCATGACGATTTCTTCCCCGAAGCGCCTTTCGCAGTCCGAGGGGAAGCGTCAGACGGGTTGCCTGGCTTGGTGACCATCGCAACCAGATCACGCTGCTGCTTACGGGCCTCGGCCAGCTCAGCCGCCAGCTGCTCTGCGCGAGCAGCTGCAGCCTGCAGGGTCGCCGCTTCGCGCTGTGCCTTGACAGCTTGCTGGCCAGCAGTTCGTGCCTCGGCCTGCAGGGCCTCGACCTGGCCACGCAGCTTCGCAGCTTCTTCACGGGCGATGCCGGCCTCCTTGCGGGCGTCTTCACGTTCAGCCTGCAGGGCAGTTAACCGCTCGGCCTGGCGGTTGGCCTCGGCCGCAGCGGCCTTGCGCTGCTCCTGGTGGGTGTTCTCAGCGGCTTCCGCCTTGGCCTTGATGGTGGCCAGCTCAGCTCGCAGTGCAGCTGCATCATCAGCAGCTCGCTTTGCGTCGGCCTGGGCAGCGGCGTGTGCCTCAACGGCCGCGGCGACGGACTTCTCTGCCTGGACCAGACGCTCGCGCACCTGGGCCAGCTCCACAGCCTGAGCCTGGGCTTGCGCCTGCGAATCAGCCAGGCGCTGCGCAAGGCCCTCGGCTACAGCCTTGCCCTCGTCGAGCTTGCTCTCCAGGTCCTCGACCGTGATCGAGGCGTCGGCCAGCTCACGCTCAGCCTGCGCACGTTGCTCGCCGGCAGCACGGATGACCTCACCGACACGACGCTCAGCAGCCTTCACAGCCTTGTCGTTCAGTTCGACGGCCAGCGCAGCCAGGCGCTCCGTGAGCGACTTTGTCACAGCAGCCACCTCTTCAGCGACCTCCACCGGCAGCTCGGCCACAGGCTCAGCCTGAGTCACAGCCTGGCTATTGATGTACTCATCCCAGACCTGTTTGAGGCGCGAGGGGTTGCCGCCGCCGATCTTCTGACGAAGGGCGAAGCCAGTGATATTGCGGCCTGCGGCCTGCAGCTCTTGGCCCGCCTCGACGATCTGCTCCTGAGTGAACTCAACTGGACGCATGGCATTTCTCCTGTGACGATGAGAAATTATAACACAACAAACAAATAAACTAACAAATAAACAAACAAATAAACTTATTTTTGAAGCCGGCTTCGCATGCGGGTGATCGACGGCCGCGCCCAGTAGCCCGCTTTGGCCATGGACAACCTCGCTGCCCACCCAAGGTGGACAGCCGCCTGCGGGCGGTGCCGAGGTGTGCCCACCGCCGCAGCTGCAGAGGCACTGACGCCCTCCGGTGGACAAGCTTGGCAGCTTGCCCACGCTCCAGTTGCCCCATCCTTTTTTGAAATTTCCCTCTCAAGAAAGCCGGGGCCTGGCCCCGATGGCGAAGCCATGGAAAACGGCTGTTTGAGGCGTTTTTTTGGGGCGACCGACCCCAGGCCTGCACCGCAACCAAGAAAAGGGCGTTGCAGCCCGTTCTCGCGGCTCCCCTGAGGCCATCAAGATCAAAAGACAAGATTGCCCTGAGGGGGACCCCCTCTCCATCGATCGACAGATGGCAGGGGCCCGTGCCGCGAAGGCGGCACAGGGGGCGCAGCCCGGTGGGTCAGGGAGGCGCAGCCTTCCTGCCCTGGAGCGCCCCGAGGCGCGGGCGGGAGGCCCTGCCGAGAGGCCGCGCAGCGGACCCGGCAGTTTCTTCCGTGTCCGGTCCCCGAGGGGGACAAGATCAGGATGTTCGGCTGTCCGTCTGCAGTCTGCTTGGTGCTCTCTCAACCGTCTTTTTCCACCTGCAGGTGGTGCACCCCTGCGCGGCGAGTGCCGCGCCTTCGGTATTCAGTCTTCTGGCCATCGGCCAGCTGGTGTTGGGGAGGGGGAGCCGACTTGTTCGGGGGAACACCTGCAGAGCAGGGGTGCCCCGGCCGCAGGCCGCGTTTGCGTTAAATATAAAAAGTTAAAAACCGCGCGCGCGCGTTACGTCTGTGGAAAACTTCAAAATCAATTTGAGAATCAACAGCTTACGCAAGTGGCTTGTGGGTGAAATGACGAATGTCTTGTGGGTGAAATGACGAACCAATCCACAGATTTTGTGGGTGAAATGACGTGCCCATCCACAGATTTTGTGGGTGAAATGACGAACCAATCCACAGGCCCTTGTGGGTGAAATGACGGGCCCAAATCCATGCGCGGATTTATGGGTGAAATGACGAATGGCGGGTGGGCAGCAAGGGCCTTCAGACCCTCTCGAAAGGGATTGAAGCCCGAAGGGGTCGAGACTCGGAAACGAGGCTCGATGCACCACACGAAAGCCTGGCCCCGGCTCTGCCGAGGTGAGCCAGATAGGCCGCTCAATGCGCCGAGACACGCTTGGCAAGACCCCTGGAAAAGAACGTCACCTTGTTCTTGTCAACCAGCACCATTTGGTATTCAGGCAAGCTGTTATCGGCAGCTATGGCCTTGACTGCACTCCGAAACTCGTAAATCGAGGACTTGCTGCCCGCCTTCTCCTGCAGCAGCGTCAGGCCAATCGACCAACTGGCCTGGTGCCCGCAATGCTTGCGAGCGATCTCGTACAGCCGGCGAGCAAGCGGCTTGCGCAGCCGGAAATAGTCCGGATGGATGGTCAGCACCTCGAAGGCTGAAACGGCGTTGTATAGCCATTCTGAAAGCGTCACTTCGACAGCAACCATGCGCTCATCGTTGGGAGATTTGTCGATGATCTTCCAGCGATCGATGATGCCGAAGCCCTCTTTCACGCGCTGGCCACCAGTCTTGATGTCAGTCGAAACCCGGGTGCCAGCGAGCCTCTCAAAGGCCTCGTGCAACAGCCGATAGCCCTCTCCACTCGTTTGCCGGTTGGTCGTAACCAGGAAGTCGTGAACCGTGAAGCGAACCGTGCGGCTTTGCGCGTCTTCGCGGCCACGATTCAGCGCTTCGGTCAGCTGGCTAACCACGTAGATCAGCACATCCTTGTCATGCTGCGTGGCGCGGCCGAGCACGGAAGGGGCCACCTTGATCGACTTGTTCCCATCCTTGCTGGTCCAGGTCCAGATCGACAGATCAGGCTTCGTGGAGAGCGTGAAGATCGGCGCCTCCATCGAGGCACCATCGTCCTTCAGGGCATAGTCGAACAGGTCAGCCAGGAAGAAGTCCCGATTCGGGTGCCGCTGACGGACCAGGCCCCTGCCGGTGGGAGGCATGGGCGCATTGCGCATCACTGCCGAGAACGTCGGCATGAGCTTGCCGAAGGAGAAGCTGGCCTCGATCTCGTCGCGCTGGGCCTGCAGCTCGGCAACGCGCCGACGCAGCACATCCTTCTCTTCTGCCTTGTCCGTGACGGCAAGGCGGGCAAGGGCCCGATTCGCCTCCAGGATTTGATCGCTCAGGGACCGGTGCTGAATTTGCACCTCCATGAAGCGAGCCTCATCGACAGACGGCTGCGCATCTTCATCGTCAAACAGCTGTGGTGAGTTCATGCTCCACCTTTTGAATTGCTAGAGCTGCTGTGCGGCATGCCGCACACGCAAGATTTCGACCGTGCTGGACTCCTCCAGCACCCGATAGAACACGATGTAGTTGCGATGCACCACCAGCTCGCGCACCCACGCCGGCAAGCCTGGACGGCCCTTGCGGCCCAGCATGGGGTGGTCCGCCAGGTTGAGCACCTTCTCGCGCAGCTCCAGGCCGAACTCCTCAGCTCTCACCGGGTTGTCCTCGGCGATGTAGTCCACGATTCCTTCAAGATCATCGGCGGCCATGGGTCTCCAGGTGATGAGATATGGAGAGGACTTAGCCATTCGCCTCATTGGCGCTTCGCTCCAGCGGCCTTGTGTTGACCAATCTGAGAATCCATACGCGCCATGACCTCATCATTCGAAAGTATGGGTCTGGGATCAAGAATTGACGCCTCAAGGTCGCTGGCCAACTGCCGGGTATAGGCTGCTGCTTTGTGGGCTTGGCGCATGGCTGCGCTGCGAGTTTCGCGGCTGCGACTCATGTCCTTTTGGTCCGGGTCCCAGTGGGTGACATCAACTCGTATGGCATCGATGCCCATGTCCCGCACAACCAACAAAGCCGAGGCCGGGTTTCCAAAGCGTCGTGGTTCTGTACTCCGAGCCTTGGCCAGGAAGGCATCATGGCCGCTGCGCGTGGCGATCTCAATCACGAACCCCCCGCCCTGCCCTTTGAGGGTGACACCCGTCACGCCACCGGCAAGGCTCGTCGTGCGCAACTGCTCTAAAGTCATGCAATTCATTGTTAATCCTTTACCAAATTAACTTAACATTCATGTAATCATTGTGCATGATTGATGGAAATTATGCAACCATTTGGAGGACATCATGAACCCGCGAATCAGCACCGACGAAGCTTTGCACTTCCTCGCTACTGAGTTCCATGTGGACGTAACACCAGCAGCTGGACTTGCTGGCCAAGCGCTCCGCACATGGGTCGAGGAGATGGAAGACGAGCTGGCCAGACTCTTTCGGAAGATGAGCTTTATGCGCAACTGCACAGTTGCCGAGCGAAGTGCCGCCTATGACCGGCTGATGGAGATGCGCGGCGACCGTCCTTTCCCGGAGAGCTGGTGAATGCTCATCATTGACCTCGAAGCCACCTGCGATGAAGGTGATGGCATCCCAGCCGACCAG
>NZ_LMDQ01000006.1:0-36686 GCF_001425125.1 Acidovorax sp. Root402 | reverse complement strand
CGCTTGCCCAGCTTGATGTAGAGCTCAACGGCTCGGATTCGATCTTCGTAGGAATACATGAACTACCTCCCGGTAGTCCAAGTTTTTGTCCGCATCCCCTGTGGGTCAGGTTTGCATGGAAATTAACAGTCATGAATAGAGTACAAGCAGATCGACGCTTTTACCGCTATTCTCCGCAAAGGTTGTGCCGGGTGTCTGCTTGATCTTTCTGAGTATCCAGTTCTCGAAATTGAGGCCTGTGACTCTGGGTTTTGGCTTCGCATTAATCCACCGCGCTCGCGGTCAAAAGAAGCAGAAGAGATAAGGATTCGGGTTGTACTTGATCCTGATTTTCCACAAAAGCTAAGTGAGGCAATCAATGCTTTCCCAAGGTGGTGGTAAATGTTCGCTTAACCCGGCAGTCGAGCAGGTGGCCACAAGCTGCGCGTGGTTCTCTCCGCTTCGCTCCGGCCTCCTTTCACTTCTACTACAAGGGCTTCCCCACCTTTGTCAAACACAATCCCACCGCAGTTGAATCGCGAAGCGATTGACCACGGAATCTGACTTCTTCTGAACCTCTGCATCACCCCGTGATATCTGTCGTTGCCTGTTGAGTACAAGGCGTGTGGACGGCGAAACTACAAACGGTCATTCGAGGCTGCTCTTCTTGCAGCGGACCCTGATGAAAGACGCGCGCCGAGGGCTCCATTCGTTAGTCGGGGATCAGCATGGCATCCCACGCTGCTACCGCCCTAGAAATGATCGAGCATTCCCCGGCGCAGGTCCAAACCTTTCACTCATCAACGACAAGCCATCACACGGTGGCATCTACAACTTCAATCTGTGCAGCAAGGCCGCCACGGACTAGGCAGGCATCTTGAAACCCTCGCCGCGCTGCAGCATGGCCCAGCACATGCGCGCATTCTTGGCGGCGATGGCGACCACGGCTTTCCAGTAACCTCGTCGCTCTTGCACACTGATCGCCCAGCGACTCACCGGGTCAGTCTTGTTCTTGGCCGATTGCAGCACCGCCTTGCCGCCCATGATCAACAGGGTACGCAAGTACGGGTCCCCGGCCTTGGTAATGCGGCCCAACCGCTGTTTGCCGCCTGAACTGTATTGACCCGGCACCAAACCCAGCCAGGCACAGAACTGGCGGCCACAGGTGAAGTCATGGCCCTTGCCCACGGTGGCCACGATCGCGCTGGCGGTGGTGGGGCCTATGCCGCCCAGGCGCATGAGCTGTCTGGACAGTTCGTCCTCTTTGGCGATATGGGCCAGGTGTTTGTCGTATTGGGCAATACGTTCATCCAGACGGCTGAGCTCGCTCAAGGCATCGCCCACCACGGTGTTGCACCAGCCCGGCAGGTCTTCGAGGTGCTTATGAGTTTCCCGGCGCACCGTGGCCGCTTTGAGGGGCAGCACGATACCCAGCTCCGACAGCAAGCCGCGAATGCGGTTGATGAGCGCTGTGCGCTGCTCTACATACCCCTGGCGCGCGCGGTGCACGAACAGGCGCGACTGCTGCTCGATGCTCTTGACCGGAACAAAGCGCATATTAGGGCGGGTGACGGCTTCGCAGATGGCGGCTGCGTCTGCCGCGTCGTTCTTGCCCCGTTTACCGCTCATGCGGTAGGGCACGACAAACTTGGGCGCCATCATGCGCACCGTGTGCCCAAACCTGGTGAACTCTCTGGCCCAGTGGTGGGCGCCAGAGCATGCTTCCATCCCGATCAGGCAAGGCGGCAAATGGGCAATGAGTTCCAGCAGTTTGGCGCGTGCCACCTCGGGACGCACCATCATGGGCTTGCCTGTCTCATCCACGCCATGCACTGCAAAGACGTTCTTGGCGAGGTCAATTCCAACAGTTACGATAGTCATGATTTCCCCTTCCAGGTGAGTTGATGAAAAGCTTGACCTCTCCATCGTGGCACTCAGTTGCCGTAAACCGCAACCCCAACGGGACGCGGCTTGCTTGGGACGGGGAAGTCCCTTTCATTCGTTAGGCCGCAATGCAAGCCGCTCGCGTTACATTTCCAACCCCGCTCGGACTCCTCGCTCTCTCGATAGAGTCTGAAACACCAAGCGCAATGCTCACCGTCCGTACAGGGGAACTCTGCTCAGATCTTCCTCCGGGAATGAGCGTCGAGAAGTGCTGGGCCGCCATTTTCACCCTCGTTGCCGGTACTCAGACACCTAGCGCCTTACTACAGGCTCAGTTGTGGCCCAGTCTGCCAACGAGCGGCAATCCGGGAACAGGAGAAGGGCTGGAAGCGCAAACATGGGAAGGTGGTGGCTATATGCTTGCAGCAGGAACAGAAGATGAAGAGTTCCTCAGAGCCCGTATTGGAAATCCCAAGCTGCGTGCGGAGGCACGCTACGAGCCCGCATCGCTTACGGTTGCTCTATCCAACCTTCCCCCTTACATAACCACAGAAGTTCACTTCATAGTGGCCTGGAATCATTTCCCAGAAGCGGTTGAGGGCTCATGCTGGTATGCAGTAGACCAATCGCATTCATGGGTTGCGGCACGAGTTGCGACCTAACTTTTCATATATGGACTCCCCCACAACAGCAAGAGCCTGATCGATTGGGGACCAGAGGGTAGAGCACCTGCAGTCGTATATCTGGCATCTGTTGCGGACTCTGTGGTGGTCAGTGCCGACATGGAATCTGCGTCACCGCGTCGCCACACGTTGCAAGCGGCAGGCAAGCTGCCGGAAGAGTTATCGGCGTAGTGCGGTGTGGGAGGAACCCGATTGGCCATGGTGGTCGATCAAACCCGTCGCAAGTGGTGAAGGAACTGCTGGTCTGGTGTGCTGACCGGTTGTACCGATTCAGTCGGGCATCGCAAAGCTCTGGCGGTTCTCCTTCCTGTTCAACCGAGCTGCTTCATCGAACGGCTTGTGATCGCGTAACGTCGCATAGCAAATGCATGCCAGCTTGTTGGTCAGTGCGCAGGTGGCCTTGTCGTGGGTGCTTCGCCCCTGCACATTCAGCGCCCGGCGGCGCACACCCTGCATCTCCTTGCCCGCCACTTGCGCCACCTTGCCCGCCACTTGCGCCACCTTGGCCGCTCGCAGCGCACTGCGCGCGCCGTGCGTGTGCAGCATGCGCAGGTAGCGGTCGCCTTTCTTGGAGATGCGCCCCAAGTAGCGGCTGCCGCCTGAGCTGTACTCGCGGGGCGTCAGCCCGAACCAGCTGGAGAAGTGGCGTGCATCCGTAAAGTGCGTCACATCACCCGAAGTAGCCGCCACCATCGCAGTGGCAGGTGACGCACGATGCCAAGACGCATCAGTGCATCTTGGTGGACGGCGAAGGCAAGTGCCCGCTCAATCAAATTTGTACTCAGCGGGGGGACAGTTGCAAGGCGTGGCTGCGCTCTACCGGCGAACGCGCGAGAAGCCGAGCTTGAACACGCCCATCAGCCCGTACGGCTGAGCCAATGTCAATTGCCCAAGAATCTGCCTAACCACAGACACGCTCCGATAAATAATCTTAATGAGAATGATTCGCGTTACTGATACGCTTATCGCTGAACAACGGTTTTGCAAGTGAAACCGTGTTCTTCCCTGCCGATTCGACTTAACTTCAATCGACTATCAAACCTTTAAGGTA
The DNA here is from genome assembly GCF_001425125.1 of Acidovorax sp. Root402. Taxonomy (NCBI): domain Bacteria; kingdom Pseudomonadati; phylum Pseudomonadota; class Betaproteobacteria; order Burkholderiales; family Comamonadaceae; genus Acidovorax; species Acidovorax sp. Root402. The sequence continues at coordinate 33,089 of NZ_LMDQ01000006.1, read as the reverse complement.
GAGAATGAAAAAACTAGCTAAGGCAACTTGCATTGCGCTGGCAGCGCTCTTTGCACTCAACTCCAGCGCGGATGAGTATTCGCTCCCACCCGTGACAGTCACGGACCAAGGCTTTTATGATTTTGGGGTTGGCGGATACAGCCCCCCCCAGCAGGCAGGAGGAGGAGAACCCTTTCCAGGCTATTTCACGTTGGTTGTCGGTGCTGAGCGGTATATTCAAGCCTCTAATGTGCGATGTAGCGCCACAGGGGAACTTAGGAACGTGACTTCACAGAGCCCTGTTTTGGACCGGTGGATGGCAGCAGAACAAGTTTATCGGCGTCTGAAGCAGTTCGACAGTTTTTGGGCTTTCTGGGGTGCTAATAATACCCCTGACAAGCGAGGTTGGTTTTTGGTCATTTACGCTGATGGATATTCGGAGCAATGGGCCGTAATCACGCCTTTGTTCTCACAAGTCACTCCCGGCAGCCCCATGCCGAATACCATGAAGCCAGGCAACACCCCACCAGGACAGATTGAACCAAATACCCTATGCGGATAACAAAAGTTAGGGTTGCAGCGGCCTTAGCTTGCAGCCTTATCCTTTTAGTGACTATGTGCTCAGCGTTGAGGAACAACGCTGAGCCTGTAGTTAATACGAGCCCTGCTGCTCGATCTTCGGCGGAGGGCGCGTCGAAGGTATCGGCTGCTGAATCGCCTGTAACGGATGCACCCTCAACAGTGGTTGCCACTGGTTCCGCAGAGTCACCGCGATCTTTACATCAGCAATTGATGAGTGCACGAGATCTAAGGGTTCTGTATCTGGATTTTCTGCAGCAAGGAGACGCCGGCGGGGGGCTATATGCTATGAACATTCTGATGCGGTGTTCCTCCGTTAGACAAAGGCACTTCCCTGCTAACTGGATGCCACAAACTGTCGAGCAAGGAAAGGCCAAGGCATTCACGGAGGCGCAATGCGCCAGCTTTCTCGAGAGCGAACTGTCCATGGATGCAGTGGCAGCACTCGCGCGAGACCCCCGATTAAAGAGCGATCAGCTACGCTCATTGCTCGACACTTGGGTGCGGAAAAGCCAAACAAGCGAGGAACGGAATTCCGCGTTGAGTGCGGTACTCCAGACTCGTGATCCATTGCTGCTTGAGCAATTGGCCGGCGCGGTTTTCTCCATCGGTGGAAAAATAGCATTTGATGGCAGGGTTTATAACGAACCGTATGCATTACCTATCTTAAGTTCAGCGTGGATAAGTGCCATGTGTGATGGACTGCAGACCCAGTGCGGGGAGATAGGGGACCCATATTTAATGGAAGCTTGCATCAACCAAAACGCCTGCTTCTCCAATAGATACCAACTTTTCGCTAGCGATGCAGATAGCAGATTCGGGAAAGAGGCTGGAACATTGTTCCGGACAATTTATCCGAAAATTGTCGAAGCCATTCGTAGCCAAGACGTAGCGGCCTTTAATTTTCAAAGATGAGTCCACGGCGGTTGATCGCTACCCAGCGGACTTTCTTGTCCTACCCGTCGATGAATGCTTCCACGCAGGAGCAAAAATGACGTCCCATCACGGCAGCGGCGCCCGTCCACCGCTGACGTGGCCAGTAGGGCCCGGCCGTCTCGCATCCAGCGCAGGATGGTGAAACGCCTCGGCTCCTTTGGACGCCGAGATGAGATGATTTCGGTAAGGCAAAGCTGGCGCTATCACTAGCAATTTCGCGTCTGTTTGGCCCTAAATGGTCCGGTACCCAAAGGTGTACCCGAGAAACAGGACAGCCAGGGAAAAGCTAGTGTTGGCGCGGGTTGCGGAGGATCTTTCGATCCAGCCCCAGCACACCCCTTGCACGGAAGCACGGTGCTGGTCGAGTGCAAGGTGTCGCGTGCCGACTTCCTGGCAGACATGGCGAAGCCCCGTCGGCACAGCGGCGGCGTAGGCAACTGTTGGTACTACATGGTCCCAGAAGGGGTGATGTCCCCCGGATGAGTTGCTTACCTAGTGCGGGCATGTGTAGGCGAACGCCTGTGGCCACCGCAAGGTTCGCTTCGGTGTCTGGCGCATGAATGACCGCTGTGTAGCCCAAACCGTGAACTCAGGGGCTGACAGCGCCGGCAGCACGCTGCAAAGCAGTTACTCAGATTTGATGGCGCAATGTCAGCTTGGCTTTGTGGTCTTCCCAAATCCGGGGGCGCTGCCTAGTAACGAGTGGTTCTACTTTGCGCAGAAGCGCTCGAACGATTGACTGATCCTTGCCCAAGAGCAGCTGGTATAGCGCTCGACCGGCTAGAGGCGTGGGCGAGCTAGCAGGGTGGGTAGTGCCTGGCCCTAAGCCTGCGCGGATGCTGAGCATCACGTACTTGCTCATTGGCGGCGCCCCATGGGGAATGGCCGTCGGGACCATGTCATCCAGAAGCCTTAGGGCCACCAGCGTCGCGCCCTCTTGGATGTGTCCGGCAGGAGGATCGCTGACTCCTCGCCTCCTACCGCAAGACCTTCTCATGGGTTTTCCACAGCGTGTGCTCGATTACAGGCGCCTAGCTAGCGTAGTTCTCGACCGGCCCGTACGGCAGCCCCGGCGAGTTGCACGGAAGTGCGGGGTTAGCACTCAGTTCCGTTTCGCAGCGCTCTGAAAAAACCAATCTTTAGTGGCGTGAAACCGGCATAACCGTATTTTGAGTAGCGCGCCCCCCTCAAGTCTCATGGCGTGTTGAGAATAAAAGCTAAAGAATTCAACGACTTAGTTAGGAACACACTCGTGCTTTAACAGACGTTCCGCACCATTAGTTTCTAGGACGCAGTTGCCTCATTGGAGATCATTTTCATAAAAAGTTATTAACTTAGCCACCTGATGCCTGAACTAGTAAAAGGCCTCCCGCTAGTCTCACATTAATAATCGCTCAAAATAGGCTTCCGTCCACCCCGACGTCACGTAAGCTAAGCCTAAGGCTCCGGGGCCTGCGCGTCGCATAGAGCAACCAATATCTAAACTGCGCTGTATTAATTCGACATAAGCTGAAGTGACGGGATTTTCAGACCAACCCACCGCGATGGTTGAGGCAGACAGTTCATGCTCGACGCTTACCCTGATTCATTCGCCATTTAGCCGGTTCGTGCGCACTAGCAGCGGGGCTCACGACCGCTGTGCTGTACGTGAAAGAAGTGAGTCGAAATGCCCGGCGGTGGCTAGCGGGGAGCTGCACTATCGAATGGATTGGTGTATTCCCTTAGTGTCGCGGGCGTTCAATTTCGCCGAGAGAACCTCCAATCGACACTGCCGAAGCATCTCTAAAGTCAATCCATCCCATCAGTCGTTGGGACAAATAAACCGGAGATCACCACCATGTTCACGCCGTCGTTGAAGATCGGGAGGCTGCTTGCCTCTTTCGCAGCCGTCACTTGTCTGTCAGCCCTTGGGCTTTCGGCCCATGCCCTGGAGACCGTGGACAAGGGCGGATTCACCATCGCCTTCTCGGGCGACATGCCTGGCACGGGCTACCAAGATGGCAAGATGGTCGGCTACGATGGCGAGATCCTGCAGCGCATCGCCGAGGCGCTCAAGCTTAAAGTCAAGCCAGCATTGATGGAGTGGTCGGGCACTATTGCGTCTGTGCAATCGAAGCGTGTCGACGTCATGGCCGGTACCATGGGCTGGACAGAGCAGCGCTCCAAGATCATGGCGCTGAGTGATCCTATCCACTACTTCAAGAACGGCATCACTCAGTCGGACAAGACCGACTGGAGCAAGCTCAAGGATCTGGAGGGCAAGAAGGTCGGCACCATCACCGGCTTCTCGTTCATCCCCGAACTGCGCAAGATCAGTGGCCTGCAGCTGGCGCTGTACGACACCTCGGACGCGGCCGTGCGCGACCTGCTGGCCGGGCGCATCGACGCGGTGATTGGCGACCCGCCAGTGATGCAATACGCGATCTCGCAGAACCCGCAGTGGAAGGTGAAATTCAATGCTTTCACCGATGCTTCGCCTGAATATCCGTTGCTCACGGGCCTGGGCCAAGTGGTGTTCGGCCTTAACAAGGACAACCCTGAATTGGTCAAGGCGGTTAACGCAGAAATCGCCAAGCTCTGGGGTAGTTGCGACCTGCGCAAGATCGGCAAGACCTATGGCCTGGTGCAGGACGTCTGGTACATCCCCGTGGGTCAGAACTCCCGGGCCGGCGTAGACCGTCCTGCTGATTGGAAGCTGCCTTCCTGCAAATAAGCCAATGGGTTGAGACCATGGCTCCATGGAATTGATCCGCCGCATGCCTGCCGCGCGCAAGCATGCGGCTTTTTTCGTTGCGGGTGCTTCCAGTTCCTCCCGCTACCTTCATCTTCTCAACCCACCTTAATACCATGGCACTCTCCAATCGGACCGGGCGCGGGCTGTCTATTCGCGCTTCGTTGATCCTCGGTTTCTCCGCCATAGGCATATTGCTGGCGGCAGCCTTGGCGCTCGCGGTGCAAGCTGGGGTGGCCGCAAATGCCCAGGTGGCGTCCATTACAGGACAGAGCCTGCCGATGTTGAGCGCCGCCTACGAGGTTTCGCTGGAGGTATCCTCCATTTCGCGAGCACTGCGCGATGCGGTGCTGGTGGAGATGCAGGAGGACCTGCCCACTGAAGTCGAAAAAATCGACGCCGCGCAGAAGCGAATCGATGAGCGGATGGCCTTGCTGCAAGAGACAGTGGTCCTGACCGCTGAACGCGAGCTGCTCGAACAGGTCAGGCAGACCGCTACTCGATTCCGGCAAGATCGGGATCAATTCCTGGCGCAACTGCAAGGCGGTGCCCGCGGCCCGGCGCGCGGAATGCTGACAGGCGAGCTGCGCCAATCGCAAGCCGCATATCTGGAAGCATTGGCCCAACTGCGAAAAGCCGAGGCGGAACAGGTTGAACGGGCCGCCGCTGTGTCCATAGCGGCGCTGCAAAGCATGCTTAAGCAAATGGCCGTCTCCTTCACGCTTGTGCTTCTTGTGGGCTGCGTGGTGGCGGTGGCCCTTGTGCGAACGCTAACGCGGCGGCTAGGGGCAGAGCCTGCAGTCGTGGCGCAGTCGATGGCGCGTGTCGCCGACGGGCAGTTGACGGAACCCTTGCCCGGCTTGGCAGCGCCTCCAGGATCGGTGATTGCGTCACTGCGCGCCATGGTTAGCGCCCTTGGTGATACCGTGCTACAAGTGCGTAGCGCCTCTGTGGACGTGGCGGCGCAAAGTCGTAGTTTGGTCGTCGAAGCCAAGGATTTATCTGAGCGCACCGAGATGCAGTCGGCTGAACTGGAGCAAGCGGCAGCGGCGCTGGAACAGTTCGCGGCGACTATGGGCAACACGCAGCAAACAGTGCTAGATGCACATCGACTGGCCGCTTCTGCCTGCGATGTGGCCCGCGAAGGGCAGACCATTGTCGATGGGGCCATGAAGAGCATGCTGGTAGTGGCGGGACATGGAGCGCGCATTGCCGAGACCACCGCAGTGATAGACGGAATTGCGTTTCAGACGAACATTTTGGCGCTCAACGCCGCCGTGGAGGCAGCTCGGGCAGGGGCGCAGGGGCGCGGCTTTGCTGTGGTGGCCAGCGAGGTCCGAAGCCTAGCGCTTCATTCTGCAAGCTCTGCCAAGGAGATCCGGCAGCTCATTCAGCAGTCGAATGAACAGATAGCCGCCTGCCGGACGATGGTTGAGCGCGCGCGCGCGCAGACCGCGAGCGTCATCGAGGCGGTTAACTCGTTCGCTCAACTGATGGCAGCGGTGCAAACCGCGAGTAGTGAGCAGCACTTGGGCGTGCGCCAGCTGACTGAAGTACTGTCCCGCATCGACCAGTTCACACAGCATAACGCTGCGCTGGTAGAGGAATCGCGGGGGGCCGCCGAAGCTCTCCATGCGCAATCAGGTCGCTTGATATCTGTGGTGGCCCGCTTCAATATCGATGAACTACCCGGAGATGGTAGACGCCGTCTGCTTCAGGCCTCTGCGGTGCCTGCCTGAAGCGCCTTGCGCATCCGCCCCGGTGGCATGCCGTACAGCTGCTGGAAGTGCCGGATGAAGTGCGATGCATCGGAAAAGCCGCATTCACAGGCGATGGTAATGATGGGCAAGTCAGTGCTCATGAGCATCCAGCGTGCGTACTTGAGGCGCGCATTTCTGTAGTACTCCGAGGGCGTGGTACGCGTCTCGGCCAAAAATACCCGTTCGAGTTGGCGGCTGCTCGAATCCACTAGGCGCGCAATGACCCCGATCTCCAATGGAGTGCTGATGTTCTTTTCCATTAGCACGATGGCTTGGCGAAGCTTGTTGTGATCAGACGTGCCATAGCCGAGCGCATGGCGCCGTGCAACGTGGGTGCTGCTGGCGGCTGGATTGACGGTCATCTGATGGATGACCTTCGCTGCGCGATCGGGTCCACAGTTCAAGCGCACCAGCTCGGCCGTCAGTTCGACGATCGATATCCCTCCAGCGCAGCTGATGCGATCCCCGTCGAACACGTAGTGGCAGTCCGTGCTGTAGTCCAACGATGGAAACGCCGCCTTCCAGTCTTCTACGTGGTAGGGATGTATGCAGGTGCGGCGCCCAACCAGGAAGCCCGCTTGAGCGAGCGCGAATGTCCCAGTGCAGATGCCGATTAGCGGCTTGCCCAACGAGACGGCCAGCTGGAGAAATGCGATGTACCGCGGGCTGGCCATAGGAGCTGCAGGAAGTAACCCACCAATGACGGCGATGTAGTCGTAATCGCAATCGGACGAAAGTGATTCCTGCACCGCTACGGATACACCGCAGCTCGCTTGCACCGACTGTCCCGGCACACCAAGAATTGTCCAAGAGCATCGGATCTGTCGGCTTTGGTCCCCTACGTCGGCAGCATGGCGCAGGCCGTCGCATAGCCCGGCCAGAGAGAGCAGAGGGAACTGCGGCCATAGCAGGATGCCCACGCGCAGTTCTGTTGCTGCTCCACTACCCGCAGACCGTCGTCGCACAGGCGCATTGATGGGCGAAGAATCAAGCTTGCCAATCAATGCGCCGATGTCGCCTGTGTGCTGTGCACTCACCTGGTGCAAACCTGCACCAAATTCGACATGAGCCTTGTCAAGATTAAGGAGATTTGAGGGCATGGGGTTTTCCCTGTATGTCGCATACGTTCAATATAGCGGCAACCGCTTCCAATGAATAGTCGGCCGAAGTTTCTAGCATTGGGGCACTGTGTATCGAGAGGTGCGTTTGCAAGAGCCGTGCCGCGATGCCAGATCACGAGAGCGCATGCGAACTGTCGCGGGCCCGCAGTTTTGTCTGGAGAACCATGTGAATCAACCCCTGCTTCAAGTCAGCGGCCTTAAAAAGAGCTATGGAACGGCCGAGGTGCTCAAAGGCATTTCGTTTAACTTGCAAAAAGGCGAGACGCTCTCGCTCATCGGCCCCAGTGGGTCGGGTAAGTCCACCTGTCTGCGCTGTCTGAACTTCCTCGAAAAGCCTCAGGCAGGCGAGGTAGTGCTCGAATCCGAACGCATCGGCCAAGTGCCGGACCGAAAGGGCGGCTGGCGCTTCATGACCGACACCGAGATGGCGCCGCAGCGCCGCGAGGTCGGCATGGTGTTCCAGCTGTTCTACCTGTGGCCGCACCTCACTGTGCGCGAGAACGTGGCGCTGGCTTCCATCAAGGCGGCAGGTATGCGCCGCGATGAAGCCCATGCGCTGGCCGAAGAGATGCTCGACAAGGTGCACCTGCGCCACAAGGCCGACGCCTACCCCGAGCAGCTCTCCGGCGGGCAGCAGCAGCGCGTGGCGATTGCCCGCACGTTGGCACAAAAACCCAAGCTGATCCTTTTCGATGAGCCCACCTCAGCGCTCGACCCAGAGTTGGTGGGCGAGGTGCTGGGTGTCATTCGCGAGTTAGCGGAAGAGGGTCGGTCATTAATCCTGGTGACGCACGAGATCCGCTTTGCGCGCGACGTGGCTGACCGAGTGATCTTTATGGACGGCGGTCACATAGTCGAAGAAGGTCCTGCGGCACAAGTGATCAATCAGCCGCGCATGGAGCGCACGAGAGCCTTTCTTGGCCAAGTCGGCAAGGAAGCTGGGTTGGAGTTGTGAGCATGCCCGGCATCGATACTCTTACGTTGATTGCGCTCACGCTCGCGCGCGGCGCATTGACCGCTGCGCAGGTTGCTCTGGGCGCTGGGGTGCTGGCTTCCAGTCTTGGCCTCTTGATGGCGCTGTTGGTAGTCTTCGTGCGCAATAGAGCGCTGCAGACCGTCATCGCCGTCTACATCGAGTGGATGCGCAATGTGCCGGCGCTGGCGCACCTGTTCGTGCTGTACTTTGGCCTCGCCTCTGTGGGGGTGCGCATGTCGCCGCTCACTGCGGCGGTGATCGGACTGGGCTTGGTGGGTGCAGCCATTCTGTGCGAGGTATTCGCTGCAGGGCTGCGCTGCCTGCATGCAGGCCAGCGCGAGGCAGCGCTCGCTGTGGGCCTCACCCCGGCCCAGGCGCTACGCAGCGTGCTGCTTCCGCAGATGTTGCGCGTGACGCTGCCTTCGCTGGGCAACTACGCCAGCCAGCTCGTCAAGGACACCTCTATTGCCTCAGCCATCGCAGCGCCCGAGGTGATGTTCTATGCGCGCAACCTTGTCACTTCCACGTTTGAGACACCGGTGATTTATCTGACAGCCATGCTGCTCTACGCGGCCATGGTGCTTCCCATCAGCTGTGCATTTGCGCGTCTCGAACGCAACACATCGGGGGGCACGCGATGAATACGTTCTTTGGAACCTATGCCGAGTACATGGGTGAATGGTGGCCTCGGCTGCTGGAGGCTGCGTTGGTTACGGCCGAACTTTCGGCCATTGGTTTTGCTATCGCAATCGTACTTGGCGCCATGCTGGTTTGGATGCTGCGCAGCGGAGTGGCGGTGCTGCGCTACGGGGCCAATGGCTTTATCCAGCTCCTGCGCGCGGTGCCGTTGCTGGCACTGCTGCTGGCGATCTACTTCGCGCTGCCAGCGGCTGGAATCACGCTCTCAGGCTACTGGGCAGGCGCCATCGGCTTGGGCGTGCACGGCGCTGCCTACGTAGCCGAGATTCTGCGTGGTGGTCTCAAATCGGTACATGGCGGACAGCGTGAGGCAGGGTTGGCTGCAGGCCTGACACCGCGTCAGGTGTTCCTTTCTATCACCCTCCCACAGGCCATGCGGGTGATGCTACCGCCTCTCCTCAACAGCTATGTAGCACTGCTCAAGGACAGCTCACTCTGCGCATTGATCGCCACCAACGAGCTAATGCTGACCGCCAAGGCTATGTCTAGCGAGTACTTCTTGCCTCTGCACATCTTCATCCTGGTGGGAATGCTGTATTTCGCGATTGCTTTCCCACTTTCCATGCTGTCGCGGTGGTTGGAGCGCCGCTTGGCCCACGGGCGCCGCACGGTGGGTGCGGCATGACAACCAAGCAAACCATGACCATGAAATCCACCACCTACGCGTCTCTGGAGCAACTGGCTCTTGCTATACAACTCGGCGAGCTATCGAGCGAGGCGCTTTTGCAGGCGCAACTGGCACGGATCGCGCGACATGGTGACAAGCTGCACGCCTTCACCGACGTGTATGCCGATGAAGCACTCGCCACTGCTCGCGGCCTTGACCAGATGACACGCGCTGGTATTCGTCTTGGACCGTTGCATGGCGTCACGGTAGCGGTGAAGGACTTGTTTGAAATCGAGAACAAGTCCATCGCCGCGGGATCGAAGGCGCGGCCGCCGCGCATCTCGACGACCAGTGCGGCAGTAGTGGAGCGCCTTCGCGGCGCCGGTGCGGTGGTGATCGGAAAAACGCACACCGTGGAATTTGCCTTTGGCGGCTGGGGCACAAACTCCGCGATGGGTACACCTTGGAACCCATGGGACTTGCAGACCCATCGCACACCTGGTGGATCCAGCAGCGGTTCGGCCGTGGCATTGGCCGCTGGACTGTGCTCGGCCAGTATTGGCACGGACACGGGGGGGTCAGTGCGCATTCCCGCGGGGCTGTGTGGGGTGGTGGGCCTGAAGACCACGCGCGGGCTGATCAGCCGCCATGGACTCATAGAGCTGTGCCCAACGCACGATACGGTGGGCCCACTCACCCGCACAGTGCGTGACAGCGCGATCCTGCTGGACGTTCTCTCAGGCCACGACCCACGCGATCCTGCATCGCTACCAGTGCGCCCACGTGCGGTGCTACCTCAACTCGACGTAGGGCGCGGCGTTGAAGGGATGCGCGTATGGACTTTGCCCGAAGCCGAGCGCTTGGACGTTGATGCCGAAGTCCTAGCCGCATACGACGAGGCTTTGCAAGTTCTGGAGGATTTGGGCATGGAACGTGTGGAGCGGGAGCTGCCGCAAAGCTGTGCCGAGTCAATGCGTGTGGCGGGCAGCTTAATGAGCGCTGAGGGCTACGCCAACCTGGGAACGCTATTTGAGCAGGATGGGCTGGAGTTCGACCCCAATGTGCGTCGACGCATCCTGTTGGGTCGTGATATCAGTTCAGCGCAGTACATCCACTTACTCAAGCTGCGTGAACAGGCTAAGGCGGACATGCTCATGGCCATGGATGGCGTTGATGTGTGTGCGTTTCCGACTAATGCAATCGCGGCGATCCCTGTATCCGACGTCGATGAACTAGCTACACCGCTTTCGCGCTTTGGTCGGTTCGTGAACCTGTTGGACCTGTGTTCGTTGGCTTTGCCTGCAGGCTTCACACGCGCGGGCATGCCTGTGTCTATGCAGTTCATCGCCCGGCCTCTTGACGAGGTCAGGGCACTGCGAGTCGGCCAGGCCTTCGAGCGCGCGACGCTCTGGCACGAGGCGGTGCCTCCCGGTCTTGATGAATAAGCACCCTTGCTTCCTCTATTCCCTCTGATAGTTCTTGCTGTCCGTGCAATTTAAGCAGACCTGACGGCTTGCTAAAAGCGTCTCTTTTTTGAAGGAGTGGTCCATGCAAACAACCCTGAGTAAGACATGCCTGCTGTCCTCGTTGGCTGCGGCAGTGTTATGGGCGCCTATGGACTGCCAGGCTCTGACGGCCGCAAGTGCTTTAGCACGCATCGCGCGCAGCGGCACCGTTCAAGTGGGCTACATACCGACGCCAGGCACCTTTGCGTTCCGCGATTCCGCCGGCGAAACGGTTGGTTATTCGATCGACGTTTGCCGGAGGGTGGTGGAGGGCATCCGAAAGACTCTGGGTAGATCGGATCTCCGCGTGGACTTCAAGCCATTGGAAGCTGCACAACGCATTCCGATGCTCAAGGCTGGCTCGATCGACATTGAGTGCGGCGGAAACACCAATACCGTGGCGCGGCAAAAGGATGTGGACTTTTCGTACACGCTGTTCACAACGGGTGTGCGCTTTCTGGCGAATCAGTCGGTTCAACTCGAAGGCCCTCCAAGTCTTTGGCGTCGGCGTATCGCAGTGAGCAACGGCACAACCGCACAGGAGGCGGTACAGCGTTTGCGCCAAGAGCAATCACTAGAGGTAGTGGTAGTCCCCACCGATGCTGAAGGCGTTCGTCTGGTTGAAGAAGGGCGGGTAGATGCCTTTGCGCAGGACGATATCTTGCTGTACGGCCTCATTGCCGCGTCTCCAGCGAAAGACCGATTGCACGTAACAGGGCGGCACTTTACGGTCGAGCCCTATGCGTTCATGCTGCCCAAAGACGATGTGCCGCTACGCGAGGTTGTAGACCGCACTTTGCTTTCCCTTATGCAGTCCGGCGAGCTGACCGCAATCTATCGCAAGTGGTTCGACACGCCATCAATGCGCATTCCGATGAGTGTGCACATGCGAGAAAACATCCGCTACCCAAACAAGTACGGCGTTCCCTAGATCCGAGCGCTTTGCGAGCCCGTTTCTCCTTTTTTCAATCTCATTTCTGGCGTTGCCAGTCATCTTCATGAACAGCATTCCTTTCATCAGCGATCAGCAGATTTCCGACGCCCTCGATTTTTCGTCCGTTGCCGCGGTTTTAGGGGATGCATTCGCCAGCCTTGCATCGGGCGGCGCTGCGGTACACAGACGCCAGCGCACTGACTGCCGCGACCTGCGGTTGAGCACTATGGGTGCGGTGTGGGCCGATCGTTCGATAGGCGGAATCAAGGTCTATCCCACGGTGCGCGGTCAGTTCAGCTTTTCCATCCTGGTTTTTGACCTGGAAACCAACCAACCGCTGGCCGTTCTCGACGGCAATGAGATCACACGGCTGCGCACTGCGGCCATCACCACTTTGGTCGCGTCCAAGGCGGCGGTGCTGCGCCCGCGAAAGCTCGCGTTATTCGGCACCGGCCTGCAGGGACGCGCGCAGGCTGAGGCCTTGTGCGAGTGGTTTACGTTCGAGGAAATCGCGCTGGTCGACCCTGCTGGCGATGCTGTTTGGGGCCAGGCATTGGCGGTCCGCACGGGCAGCCGAGTAGCCTTCACTACGGCCGAAGCAGCGGTGCGGGATGCGGACATCGTTGTAACGGCCACTCGCTCGGCCACGCCTGTGTTCGATGGCGCGTGGCTTTCGCACGGTGCTTTCGTCTCAGCTATTGGCACCAGCACACCCAAAGGGCGAGAACTCGACGACACCACCATGGATCGCGCTGGCCGCATCATCGTTGAATGGAAGCCGCAAAGCTTGGCCGAAGCAGGTGAGATTGTGCTTTGGGAGGGACGTAGCAGCCACTCCCCCTTCGTGGACTTGCCCGAACTGTACGCAGGAGTGGCTCCCTGGCGGCCAGCAGGGCCCGCCATCACCGTATTCAAATCGGTGGGCGTGGGGTTGGCAGATGTTGCAGTGGCGCAGCTCGCGGTATCGCGTATCCTCCGCGCAGGTGCGCTTTCGGGGAGCGCTCGGCCATGAAAGTTTGCGTCATTGGTGCTGGGATTGTTGGGTGTGCCACGGCCTACCAGCTGGCACGGCAGGGTTTCGACGTGCGCCTGCTAGATGCTAATGATGCTCCAGGCCTCGCCACCAGCTATGCCAACGGAGCGCAGTTGAGCTACAGCTATGTGGAGCCCTTCGCATCGCCAGGCACGCTGCGCGCACTTCCCAAGATGCTGCTATCCCGAAAGTCGGCAGTTCGCTTTTACCCGCGCCTAGATTGGCGACAATGGGCTTGGGGTCTTCAATTCCTAGGCTCTTGTACGACTCGGCGATCGGCGAGAGGCACGGCGATCCTATTGGAAATGGCGCAGGCCAGCCGGGCAACGCTCACTGAATGGATGCAGTCTGAGCACTGGAGTTTTGGCTTCGAGAGAAACGGCAAGTTAGTCCTGTGCCCGACTTCCGAGGCGCTGCTGCAGCAGGAGCGGCAGGTACGTTTGCAGGCGGCGCTAGGCTGCGATCAGCAAATACTGACTCCGCAGGAGTGCCTTGTAGCGGAGCCAGCTCTACGTCACGCGCGTGCGCTGACAATTGCAGGCGGTGTCTGGACGAAGAGTGAATGCGTGGGCGATCCACACCTTCTTTGTTTGGAAATGGTGAAGAGCCTGTTGCGTCTGGGAGGCACGGTGTCGCTTGGCGTACAAGCCAACGGCTTCACTATGCATCGCGATCGTGTGAGTGCCGTAAAGACGAACAAGGGAGATATCGAAGCAGACGCGTTTGTGTTGGCAGCAGGGCCTCGAGCTGTCTCTCTTGCCGCAGAGCTGGGGATCTATCTTCCGGTGTACCCCATAAAAGGTTACAGCATTACTGTTCCGTTCCGGTCCAACGTGCAGCGCCCTCAAGCAAGCGTGACTGATTTGGGACGCAAGACTGTGTTTGCTCCTCTGCAAGACAGCCTGCGTGTGGCGTCATCGGCTGAAGTGGGCGCCAACAACTTAACCATTGAAACATCCCGGGTGGAAGCCATGGTTGAGGCCGTCGAGCAAACATATTCAGGATTGTGCGACCTGAGCACACCAAAGACCTGGGCGGGCTTGCGACCTGCCACGCCAACGTCTGTGCCCATAGTGGGCCGCTGGCGGTCAAGCAATGTGTACCTCAACGTTGGGCACGGAGCGCTGGGCCTAACGCTTGCGGCGGGCAGTGCGATTGCCTTGGGTGGGCATTTACGTAGTGCCGCCATCGCGCAGGCTTGAATAGAAGTTGCAGTTTGTGCCAACCGTTGTGACAACCCAGGCGACCAATGATTCTATTGTGTTACCGATGTGCCAATCAGGCTATGTGAATTAGTGGTCTGGCTGCTTCTGCAGAGCTTCGCATCGTCGTTATCAAACCGACGCCGGGCACTTTTCGACTCTTGCATGGCGCACGCCCGGCGCAAGTTCCATGAGCTCTGGGCCAACCACGGCAGCCAAGTTGGCGAGCAGGCGCTGAAGTTCTTCGGCCAGCTCTACGAGGTAGAGCTGGCAGCAGCCAATACCAGCAGCCAAGCCAGGGTTGAAGCCCGCCGAGCAGCCGGGCGCTGGCCGATGCAATGAACCAGTGGCTGCGGCAACAGCGCCAGCGCGTTCCGGGCGGCTCAGCCACCGCCCGGGCCATCGACTACGGCCTCAAGCGTTGGGCGGCGCTGACCCGCTATCTCGATGACGGCAACTTGCCCATCGACAACAACTGGGTGGAGAACCGCATCCGGCCCATCGCGCTCGGCCGGCAGAACTGGCTCTTCGCCGGCAGCTTGCGCGCGGGTCAGCGGGCTGCGGCCGTGATGAGCCTCATCCAATCGGCCAAGCTCAACGGGTTGGACCCCTACGCCTACCTGCGCGATGTAATGGAGCGGCTGCCCACTCAGTCGTCCCACCGCATCAGTGAGCTACTCCCGCATCGCTGGACCCGGACGCCGGTCCAATGCTGAACCACCTCGATGCGAGCGTAGCCAGACCCTTAGTCCCTTTAAAGCGCATTGCTTCGGTTTGCATGGATCAGTTGCATTTGCACGCAGGCGCCGGGTGATCTGATGGTTCGACTGCACAGCGCCCAAGAATTCTCGATTTTCGGACCGTGACTGCTTGCGGCAGACTGAAGGGAGTCTCGCGGCTAGCTTCGCATGACTCAATCTCTCCGCCGCTGCAACACGTCGCGTAGGCGACTTTGACGGTGCGGTTTCCGACCATTCGCTGATGGTGAATATCGGTGGCAGAGACCTCGGGTGGAAGCAGCACATCCGCTCCTACTAGGACGCACGTAGCGGCCATCACGACGAATACCGGTCGGCCAATCTTGGCGAGCAGTTCACGGTTCATGGCAGGACTGTAAACATGCTGCTGATAGGAGCGATGCGACACAGTTCTCCACTACAAGCAGTCTCATGGGTCGGCACACAAGATGAGTTCGCCGGACGGATACATACCTGACGCTCGATTTGCCAGCAAAAAACTGCCGAGCCGCTCTACGCGCAGCCGTTGCGAGTTGCTCACCGCTAGGTAGCTCGGCGTCCAAGCCTATAGAAAAAAATGTCTTTTGAAGGCGATGCTCGCCGCGCCAATGACGACACTATTTACATTCGTCTCGGAGGGCAGTAACACTGGATTGGGAGCGGGAGTACTGCGTCTTGGCAATTTTTCGAATTCCACTCGCGCAATGAGCCGATCTGCCAAGTCTCTTGGAAGACGCGCGCCGAAGATGATGAACTCCGGATCAGCTAGGGCGATGATTGCAGCCACTGCAATCGTTAAGCTAGGCGCAACGCTCTCGAGCCACGAGTCGATCTCAGGCCAACTTGGATCATAGCTATCCAGCATTGAACGCAAGTTTGGCAGGTCGAGTCCGGTGGATCTGAGAGCGTGGCGCAGCGTTTCAAGACTCACACGCGGCAAACCTGCGATAGCAAAAAGCCTACCTAATTCTCCTGAGTTCCCATAGGCACCTCGGACCAACCGTCCTTCTTGGACTACGCCACTACCAAGACCATCTGTGAAATGCAGATAGACAAAGTTGTTGGATTTGCGACCGATTCCAAACTGTGCCTCAGCAATAGTCGCGCAATTGGCGTCGTTGTCCATCCACACCGGAAGGGCAAGACGGCCGGAAAAAAACTTGTCCAGCTCCTCGGTCGCCCACTCGCTGGGCATCGACAGAGGGGGGTTGACCCGACTTCCATGCCCCGTGAACGGCCCTGTCATGCTCAGCCCTACCCCAAAGACCGCGAGGCGGGCAATTTGATGCTTATGTAGCATCACTTCTATCTGCTCACCGGCGTTTGCAAGAACCCGCTCAAGGCTCAAGGGAAAGGCAGACTCAGCGTAATCATCGATCAGCTGCCCTGCGAAGTCGATAAGAGCCAGCTTAAATCCATCGATCGCAATAGCAAGCCCAAAACTAAAAGCGAAGTCGCCCACCAGCCCAACAGTAGCGCTCGGCTGTCCTCGACCTTTGCTCGTGGGAGGCCCCAACTGCAACATCCCCCGGCCAACCAGAGTGTCAATGAGTGCTTTGGCGCCGGGGCCGCTCAATCCGCACGCTCTGGTGAGATCCGCTCGAGACATCCCTGGTGATCGGCGAACCAAATCCAAAACAAGCCGCTCGGTACCGCTCGCAACCTCTTGACTCCCGTGCCTGAAGAAATGGGGCGGCACAGCCGCTGGCGAGTTGTCCCGGGGCGATGAGGAAGCTGACTGGGACGGGGTATTCGCAGAGTGAGACGAGGTCGTGCCCTGGGGTTCATCCCTATTGGAGGGGACTTCGGATCTTAGCGACACTGTCATATAACTTTAATTTAGCTAATTTAATATAAAGGCCTACGCCGGATTGTAGGGAGTTGTGCCGGCACCCGCCACCATGAAGCCATGACAGGAGAGTTTGTGTATCACCGCTGCGCCTCAACAAGCCTATCGACCAGGCAACGCCGAATGACCCCTATTGCGCTAGCCGTGCTGAGCTGTCTGGCTAGCGCGGGCCACGCCGATGAACAAACAGCGACCCAACCGATTACTGAGCTGAAGGAGGTAGTGATCACTGGCGTTCGCTCCTCAAACGCAAGAACAATCTCCGCCAAGAAAGAGGCCATCGGCACCGTCGACGGAATCGCTGCAGATCAAATCGGAAAGTTGCCCGACTTCAATGTGGGGGACGCACTCAAGCGAGTGACTGGAGTGAACACGTTGAGCTACCAGGGCGAGCCTCGATTTGTCATCGTGCGCGGCTTGAACGCGAACTACAACATCACCCAGATCGACGGCTTTTCATTTGCTACCTCGGATATCGGTAGCCGCCAGGTGTTGATGGAAATGCTTCCGGCCAACTTTGCGCAGCGCATCGACGTCACCAAAAGCTATCTACCGGAGTCCGATGGCGGCGCAATTGGGGGGGTGGTTAACATTTCGACAGGCAATGCATTTCAACTGCCTGACAATACTTTGCATGTGTCCGCCAAACTCGGCCGCAGCTTGATTGGTCAGGAATACGGAGGCAACAGACCCGCGGGGGAAGCTGCAGCCAAGTGGGCAAAGCGCTTTGGTGAGAAGAACGAGTTCGGACTGCTGAGCACTCTCAGTTACTGGAGCCGAGACGTCAACATTCCCCAGGTGGAGTCCGGCAGTAGCCTGAACTGGTATGGTGCGAATGGCGTGCGTACAGGTACGCCATACTCTGGCAACGGATACGCCGTACCCACCGAACGCCGCTGGTACAACTACGACAATAAACGCGAGCGGGTGGGACTTACATCCCGGCTTGACTGGATGCCCGACGGGCCTCTGACTGGTCATATCAGCGCGTTCGCATTCCAGCAGCAAGAGACCTCCAATCGCAACACATTGATTGCTGCAGTCAATTCCGCGTCCACGGTTTCTGACCAGACACCGACCTCTGGACGTCTGAGTTCGGTCAGTCAGACGGCGCAGTTGGCTAGGCTACGGTGGGACCGCAAGCTCTACGGGGTAAATGGCGAGCTGATTTACGAGATAGAGCCGGGTTGGACTATGGACTTGCGCGCGAGCGCATCTCGCTCGACAGTTCAAAACCCTCAGACTTTTGACCAATTCGTTCAGTCTGGGATGCCATTCAACTACAGCTATGGAGCAGGAACTCCAATGTTCACAGCTGTGAATGGAGCTAATGCGGCCAATGCATCGCTATATCCTTCTCAATACCGTCAGGAAGAGCAAACGAACTATGCAGAAAACGTTTTTGACCTGCAAGCCAACATGCGACACAACATGGAGGCTGACAGCCGGGGTCTTGGCCTGGCCGCAGGTGGACGTGCGGTGTCGACGCGCGGGGGCACTGCACTGTCCCGCAGAACTTGGAATGCCCTTCCATACACCTTAACGGGTGTAGCGTCCGGAGATTCAACCTGCGGCTTTAGCTGCAACAGCCAAATTCCGCTCATCGATCCTGGCCGGGCCGACGCCGCATTCGGGGCGAGTGCGGGAGGTACCAAGCCTGTCACTGAAGCTGCTGCCCAGTATGGAGCGACGTACGGCTATCGCGAGAACATCACCTCGGCCTATGCGCAGGCCCGGTACCGTACTGACAAAGTCTTGATCGCAGGAGGGCTGCGGTTTGAGCACACCGATTTCAGCACCAACGGTTTCCTTGCTACGAATGGCACCTACAACGGGGTTGAGGCAAGCAAGAACTACAGCAACCTGCTCCCATCGTTGCTTGCTGTCTACGACACCTCCGATTCGAGCAAGCTGCGCACGGGCATTTCCCAAACTATTGGTAGGCCACGCTTCGATCAGATGGCCACACGCGGCGGAGCTTTGGTAACCAATGGGGCTGTTGCAACTCTCTCTCAGGGAAATGCTGACTTGAAGCCACGCCGTTCGAACAATTTCGACATCGGCCACGATTGGTATCTGGACGGTGGGCGTGGCATCTTTTCCATCGCTGCGTTCCACAAGGAAATCAAGAACGAAATATTCAACTTTGGCCGCGTTGAAGAGATGACCGTTAACGGCGCGCCGCTGCCAGTTCTTGTCACCCAGGCACGCAATGCGAATGGTGTTGTGAAGATTTCAGGAGTGGAGATCGGAGCAACTAAGGACTTTACTTTCCTGCCTGCTCCATTCAACAGCCTTGGGATCAGTGCCAATGCGACATTCAGCCGCGCAAGCTACCCAGTCACGCTAACCGACGGATCAACGACAAAACTAAGCGCACTCCCTCAGCAGCCAAAGCAAGTGTGGAACATTGCGCTGTACTACGAGCGAGGCCCTGTACATGCCAAGCTGGCATGGAACCACGTCGGAAAGTTGTGGGATGACCGGTTCCCCAACTACACAGCTCTTGGCTTTTATGCGAACCGATATCAGCAGCCAACCAACAATGTGGACTTGCAGATCGCATATGACTTGTCTAAGCAATTGACTGTCTCCCTCGACGTGCTGAATCTGACAAGTCAGGGCATGCAATACAACTTTGGCAAG
This sequence comes from Acidovorax sp. Root402, assembly GCF_001425125.1. Classification (NCBI taxonomy): domain Bacteria; kingdom Pseudomonadati; phylum Pseudomonadota; class Betaproteobacteria; order Burkholderiales; family Comamonadaceae; genus Acidovorax; species Acidovorax sp. Root402. Next base: position 13,795 of record NZ_LMDQ01000006.1, on the reverse strand, counting down.
TCCCAGGAGTACGTTCAGTCAGCCTGGAAAATTCCTCCTTCTGTCCTTTTGGGCATGAGCTACAAATTTTGAGGGTGGCTTGCACCGAACGAGGAAAGAAGACTATGAACGCCTACTCACGTCGTCAGCTTATCGCCAGCGCAGCAGCGTTGACGTCGGTTCAGCTCGCGCATGCCCAAATCGGCGCGCCAGAAGCCCATCCAAGAGATGTCGGCCGCAAGATGAATGCCGACGGAACAGTGCGCGGCTTCGTCGCGAACACCTTTATCGGCCACCTTGCGCAACAGGGCGAGGACTTTGCTGTATTCGATGCTTTTCTCGACATCTACCGCGAGTTCCCACGCCATGCGTTTAGTCAAAAGATTGGTTTGCTTCCTCCGTCAAGCTATCACATCACCGTGTTTGGCGGTTTGAATGACGTCGATCGGGGTACGTCCAATTGGCCCCCCTCAATTCCGGTTGACCGGTCGATTGAGAGTGTTACGACCCAATACCTTCGAGAACTACGCAACCTTCCAAAATTGAGCGCAGAACCGTTTTTGTTCGATATCGACAAGAGCCAACGACCGTCATTGCAAAAGGAGGGTGCACTAACCATCCCGCTGCGGCCACTAGACAACTCGACAGACCGTAGATTGCGAGCGATCAGAGATCAACTATCAACTCTGAGTGGCCTGCGTCGCAGAGACCACGACAGCTACCAGTACCACGTCACCATCGGGTATTTTTTTAGATTTCTGAATGAGCAAGAAGCTCACGATCTAAGTGACAGCACGGCACGCTGGATGGAAGGCCTTGCGGCCTTGCCCCGCAAGCCTCGCATTTCGTCCATTTATTTTTGCCGTCTGCGCGATATGTACGCCTACGAAGAATTGCACCAGCTTTGAAGAGTTGAGACGCTCAACGAAGGCCGCAAAGACTACAAGAACTCACAGCCAAAACGAAATTTTTTATGAAAAACCAACATCAAGTGCAGCATCGGGTGTACGCCTGTCGGACTCTCGCCACCCTAACATTCATTGCCGGTTCTTTTCAACATGCCTGGTCCTGGGCAGGAGAAACCGCAATGCCTTTAGATAACCCATACGGCGTAGGCGCGCTTTGGGCCCAAAGTGATTTGGTCGCCAAAGGTGTACTCCTTGTCCTCGCTTTGATGAGCGTTGGCAGTTGGTACGTGATCATCACCAAGCTTTTGGAACAACGAAAAATGGGCGCGCAGGCGCGTAAAGCGGAGTTGAATTTTTGGTCTGCGGGCAGTGTTGCAGACGGGGCACGAGTCCTGGAGGAGGGCAGTCCGTTTCGTTTCATCGCCGACGCTGGAGTGGTGGCGAGTCAGAAGCACGACGGGCTACGCAGTCAGGTGAACTTCAGCGACTGGGTGGACATGTCGATCTACCGGGCCACGGAGCGCGTACAGCGACGGCTGACCAACAGCATGTCATTGTTGGCAACCGTAGGATCAACCGCGCCGTTCGTCGGTCTGTTTGGCACCGTATGGGGGATCTACCACGCACTCACGGCCATCGGTATAGCGGGTCAAGCCTCAATCGACAAGGTTGCAGGTCCGGTTGGCGAGTCGCTGATCATGACGGCGCTTGGGTTAGCGGTGGCCGTACCTGCCGTACTGGGATACAACTGGCTGTTGCGCCGAAACACTGTGGTCATGGACGATGTTCGTGACTTCAGCGCAGAACTGCATTCAGTCTTGTTGTCCACAGGCCCTGCAACCTGAGCTTATAGCGCGAGCAAACAGCACCATGGCTATGCAATTGCCCGGGTCCTCGGGCGGCGAAGATCAAATGCTCTCGAGCATCAACACCACACCGCTGGTGGACGTGATGCTTGTGCTGCTCATCATCTTCCTCATCACCATTCCTGTAGTTACCTACTCCGTACCCGTCGATCTACCCAAAGAGCGGGTGCATGCTCGTGAAAGCCAACCCCAAGACATCGTCGTCTCCATAGATAGTGCAGGGGAAATGTACTGGTTGGACTCCCGCTTGCAGAGCACCGAGGACTTGCTGCAAAAACTGAAGAAAGTGGCGTTGCTGCAACCCCAACCAGAGCTGCACATCCGAGGCGACTTGAACAGCAGCTACGAACCAGTCGGGCGCGTTGTCTATGCAGCACAGCGTGCAGGCATTGGCAAGATCGGCTTCATCACGCAACCTCCAGCTCGGAATTAGTTCATGCCACAGCACCGTGCCTTGAAGCATTCCCGTCGCCAAGCTGCGATCCAGGATGAGCCCATGATGGACATCAACACTACCCCTTTGATCGACGTGATGCTGGTGCTCTTGATCATGCTGATCATCACGATTCCGATCCAGCTTCACAGCGTCAAGCTTGACATGCCGACAGGGAACCCACCATTGGTACCTAAGCAATCCCAGGCGCTTCGCATCGATATTGACGCATCCAGCGCGGTGCGCTGGAACGGAGAACTTATGACTCACGCGTCTGAATTGGAAAGCAGGATGCAAATGCTCCATGCGCAAGTCGATCAACCGGAGTTGCATGTACGCCCTGACCGCAATGCAAGCTATGCCGTAGTGGCTGGCGTGATGGCTTCCGCGCAGCGCGTCGGGCTGACAAAAATGGGGATCGTGGGTTCGGAGCAATTTGCACCATGAGCAGTGGCTACAAATCCAATGCGTCTGAAGCAGACGCACGTGCACCCAAGAGTTTTTCCCCGAAAAGCCGCTTCGGTCCCATAGGTGTTGCAGCTGTCCTGGGCGTTCACGCATTGATCGGCTATGCCCTGGTCTCTGGCGTAGCACGCAAGGCAGTTGAGGCTGTGCAAAGGCCGTTGATGGCAAGCATCGTCCCTGAGGTCGTTCCTCCGCCTCCGCCGCCTCCTCCGTCGCCTCCCCGAATTGAGCGTCTAGTTGAGCGCGTCAGGGCTCCTGAGGCCCCGCCGAAGGCGTATGTGCCACCGCCAGACAACACCCCCGCATTAGCCGCAGCACCCTCTGCAGCCATCGCTGCGGTCCAGAGCGAGTCGGTTCCTGTGTCTATACCAGCGCCGACCCCTCCGCAAACACCCACTTCGATTCCGGCGCGTCCTTCAGGGCCAGTCGACGTGGGAGTCGCCTGTCCGGGTTATCGCCAAGCTTTGGAATCGGGGTTAGCTGGTCTTTACGAACGCGTAGGCATCGCCGGATCGGTCAAAGTGCAGTTCAAGGTGCGAGGCGGCACGGTCGTGGATATTACGACCCTATCGGGACCTCGCGAATACGCACGCACTGTGCAATCGGTGGTGCGGCGTTTCAACTGCCTGACAGACGGTGCTGAAGAAGCGATCGTCGTGTTCGATGTCAGTTTTCGTTCCGAGTAGTCGGGCCCCCGCGCCGCTTTATCTTATATGAGGTGTGTATGGCCATATTCACTCGTCTGAGTCTGCTATTTGTAGTACAGCTAGTCATTTCAACCGGAGCGCTTGGGCAGGCCCCGCTCAAGCACGCACGTTTCGACGTGGGCAGCTTAACTCGCGACAACTTCTACCAAGTGCTTGAGCCCGTAGCCAAGCGCGAAGGCAAGCTGGTGATCTACAACTATGCGGGCAATTTTGACCCCGTCTGGAAGGTGGGCCTGATACCTCGATATGAAGCCCGTTACGGAGTCAAGGTCGAGTACCAAAACGTTCGTCTTGCCCAGGCCAATCAGCAGCTGGTGGCGGTGCATAAAGTAGGAGCTTCTTCGCCGGTCGACGTGTATTCGGCAGGCAATACCGACAGCTTCGAAATGCTTCGCGCCGCTGGTGTTATCGCAAAGCTGAACCTCGGCAACGTGGTGCCTAGTCTGGCAATGGTGCCTGCGCCGTACAAAGATGTGGTCTTCGGGGTTGAGACGGGTGGAACCTGGCCACTGGTGCACCTGAATCAGGCAGCGATGGGCTACGACAGCGCTTTGCTGCCTACTGCCGAAGTTCCAACGAGCTTTGAATCCCTGCTGGCCTGGGCGGAAAAGCATCCCAAAAAACTTGCTGTGACTTCGCCGGTTAAAGGAGGATCCGGGAGCGGCTTTCTGTACGCAGCTGCATTGAATTTTGTCAGCGATCCTGAATGCCGCAAGGTGCTGACCAATCAACGGGTGACTGCGGACCAGGCAGCCAAATGGGCATCAAGCACACGCTGCATGGAACCTGTATGGGCCTATTTCGGTAAGTTGCTCAAGGTCGCTGAGCTCACCAATGGAAACGCCGATACCCTCAATCTCATCAACAACAAACAGGCTTACATCGGTACCACCTGGGAAGATCTATCGCTGACTTTCTTGGGCAGCAAGCAATTGCCTCCCACATACCGCCTCACCCTGCTGGAAAAAGGAATGGTCTCCAGCGGAGACGGATTGATCATTCCCGCCAATGCCAAGAGTCCGGCTGCGGCTCTCCTTTTCCTTGACATGGCCTTCAGCCGCGAGTTCCAGGTCTGGAAATTGGAGCATCACGCCTCCCGGTCACCGCGTACCGATGTCGATGCCGCTAACGCCGTAAGCGCAACTGCGTCCTCCCTGCTGGTGCCTGCACCACAAATGCGCACGCGTTCAGTACCCGCCAACTGGGGCGTGACAAATGGCTTGGTGAAGGTCTTTGAAGACCAAGTGCTTTCCAAGCTTTGACCAACGTGAATAGAAACACTATATGGCTGCACTGACCCTGCGTGGCGTACACAAGTCTTATGGCGCGGCAGTCGCGCTTGTGCCCACGGACATGCATATCGCCCACAGCGAATTCGTCACCCTGCTTGGCCCCTCCGGCTGTGGTAAGACCACGTTGCTGAGAATGGTCGCGGGGATCACCCCAACCAGTGGCGGTGAGATCTATCTCGGCGATCAGCGGGTCGATAACCTACCGCCGGAAAAGCGCGATATCGCCATGGTTTTCCAGACTTACGCCCTGTTTCCACACCTCAGTGTTCGGAAGAATCTTGCGTTTGGGCTGGCAATGAAAAAGGTCGCCACGCCTGAGCAGCGACGTCGAATCGAGCACGCTGTGGCGATCTGCAAACTTGATGGTCTGCTAGATCGAATGCCACGCCAGCTCTCGGGTGGTCAGCAGCAACGTGTTGCACTAGCGCGGGCCATTGTGATGCAACCCGCGCTGCTGCTATTTGATGAGCCCTTGTCGAACCTTGATGCCAAGCTGCGTGAGAGCCTGCGCGAGGAACTCGTTGCATTGCATCGCCGAGTCGGCACCACCAGTTTATACGTCACGCATGACCAGACGGAAGCCATGGCGATGTCCGATCGAATCATGGTGATGAACCAAGGTCGCATTGTGGAGAGTGGGACACCCATTGACCTGTATCGACGCCCTTGCAGCGCTTTTGCCGCAGACTTCTTGGGCCAGACCAACCTGTTGACTTTGGCGGTAGAAAGCATTGGAACGGCATCTCTCGGCACCTTACCTTGGGGCGCCACCGTCGCTCTTGCGGACGTCATTCCGCGATCACGCACTGCGATGGTGTCTCTACGCCCTGAAGACCTGCTCCTTCAGGCGGACCCAGACGGCCAAGGCCAGGTGACCGCACACAGTTTCGCAGGTGCCCATGTGAGTTACTCCGTGCGCGTGGGGCGCTTGCTCTTGCGAGCGAGTGCCGGCGGATCGCATGGGCTGCTTCCGATTGGACAGCGTGTGCAGTTGACCGCCCCGATGGAACTACGGGCACTGCGTGACGCAATTGCTCCTGTTGGGGGGCTGCTGTGAGGTCCGTCTTGCCCGAATTCCCACGGCAAGTTAAAGGCGCTTGGTTGGCGATCTTGTGCCTGTCTCCCGGCCTTCTCTTTTTGGGCGCGCTATTTGCCGCGCCTCTTGGCTGGAGCTTGGCAGGTAGCTTTGGCTTGGACCAAGGATATGCTGGGTTCACCCTAGAACACTATGCTCAGATATTCACCCGCCCGGCACTGCTTCGTGGCTTGCTGGTGTCGCTTTATTACGGCTGTGTACCCGTGGCCATAAGCCTTGTGCTTGCGATTGGTCTGGCGTTGCTGCTACGTCATCCTTTTCGAGGGCGCGCCTGGTTCAATGGCCTGTACAAGATTCCCATGGCAGTCCCAGGGATCATTGCGGCTCTGTTGGTGTTGACCTTGGCTGAAAGGGGTGGATTTCTGGACCGCTTGGCGGCTCCCATTGGACTGAGTTTGCCTCGCCTAGTGCGTGACCCTTTGGGTTTGGGTGTCATCATGGCCTCGGTCTGGAAACAATTGCCCTTTATGACCTTGGTTATTACGGGAGCATTTGCAGCTATTCCACAAGATGTAGGCAATGCAGCCCGATCTCTAGGGGCCGATCGATGGAACACGCTGATACGCATAGAACTGCCAATGGCGTTGCCTGGCATCTCGGCCGCGGTTTTGTTGAGTTTTATCGGCACCATGGGAGCGTTCGCAATCCCTGATCTGCTCGGACCCCCGTCACCTCGCCCCTTGGCGGTGCACATGTTTGCGGAGTTCGGAAACGGCAATTTGCCGCTGGTGAACTCGATCGGCATGGTTTTAAGCCTCTTTTCCGTGGCGGTCCTCTTGGCCTATTACGCTCTGAGCCAGCGGGCCTCGCGTCTGCTGGGAAGCAGCCCAGTGGGAGATCGCAATGCTTGAACCGACAGCGATATCTACCGGAGTCAAACGTGGACGTTTTTCTCAAGAGGATCGAGTTTGGGTGTCTGCAGGCCTGTATTTGTCTATCGCACTCACCTTGGGCCTTCCTCTTTTTTTGGTATTTCTTTGGAGCGTGACCGAACGATGGGCCGCGCCGGACTTGTTACCTCAGAGCTACACCACTTCAACATGGAAAGCGGTTTTACAAGACGAAGGTGTGCTGGGAGCTGCAGTGACGAGCATCTTCATTTCTTTGCTTGTTACCTTTTTCACCGCTGCGGTTGCTCTACCAACGGCTTGGGCAATGGCTAAATTTCCCATCCGCTTCAAGCGAGCTGTAGAGATTTTCATCTTGGCCCCCGTGATTGTTCCTGGCATCGTGGTGGCCATAGGCATTGGGCAGGTGTTCCAAATGCTCGGAATTGCTTACACCGTACCTGGCGTGGTAATGGTGCAAATGGTAGGGACCTTGCCGCTAATGGTTCGCCTCTTAGTGGCCAGTTTTGAGGTGTTGCCTGATGAACTGATTCATGCTGCCCGCTCTTTGGGTGCAAGTCCACTGCGTGCAGTCTGGCACGTTGCACTACCACTTTGCGTACCGGGGTTGCTTGCTGGTTCGTTACTTTCCTTCGTGGGCAGCTTCGAAGAGTTCGACAAAACTTTTCTGGTTGGCGCACCCGTTGTACAAACGCTTCCGGTGCTTCTTTATCATTACTTGGACCCATATTCGCTGCAATTTCCCCTAGCAGCTGTAGTGACCTTGATTTTGCTCGCGCCTGTGCTGCTGATTTTTTTGCTATCGGGTCGAATAATGCGAGACGACCTGATGGCCGCTGGAATGGGGAAAGTGTGACTGACTCCTCGATGACTCATTTCCAACTGCCCGTGACGATATGCAATCTCATTCAATCTACCCATCCGAATTCGGAGTTTCAACGTCCGGCCTTCTTTCATTATCGAACCCGCGCATCCTGGTTGCCGCTCATCGCGGTGCATGGCAATCGGCGCCCGAAAATTCTATAACCTCTTTGGCTGATGCAGTAGCGCTTGGTGCCGACATCGTAGAACTGGATGTGCGATCCACTAGCGATGAAGTTCTTGTGCTCCTGCACGATGCCACCCTAGACCGCACCACAAACGGAAAAGGCACCCTGTCGCAGCTTCGCTATAGCGAGGTCAAGGGCTTCAAGCTTCGCTCGCGCGACGGTGGAGATGGGAAGACGTCTACTTTCTTGAAACTTCCGACTCTTGCTGGGGCATTAGAGGTCGCGCGCGACCAAGTAGTCTTAAATATAGACGTCAAAGATCCTTCTTTGATGAATATTGTCGCGCAAATAGTTATCGCGGCCGGGATGGCGGATCAGGTTTTTATCAAGGCGAAGATCCAATCTCAATCTGATATCAGCATGGTACGGTCAAGTCCGTTTTTCGGGCGTGTGGCTTTCGTTCCAATTATTCGCGCACGGTCAGGATTTTTCGCAAAAGACCTGCAGGCGTTAGAACCTCTGAGAAGCTTGATGTATGAGGTAGAGTTTACAGAGGTTGAGACATTGGAGGAGGGGGGCGAGGAATTACGTCGTCAGCATGCTAGGTTGTGGGTCAATACTATCGATTGCTCACATAGTCTTGATTTCAATGATCACCGAGCGCTGATTGATCCAGACGCTGTTTGGGGGCGCCTCTTGCAAGTTGGAGTTGGAGCTATTCAAACGGATCATACGGCCAAACTGGTGGAATACCTGAAATTCACTGGGCGTCGCGATTGATCTGGCGCCTGACAGCTGATTTCTTTGCTGGCCCAGGGATTCTAGCTATTTTTCGCTACGTTCGTATATTTATTTATCGGATCAATAAGGGAGATATTAGATAATGAAGGATCTGGCGATGGAGATTGAGGATATTGTGCGATGTGCGGGTGTCATGGCACTCACTGCTTTTAAGAAGACGAATGGGAAAAACTATTCGCTCAAAGGGCCCCACGACTATCTTACAGCCACCGATGAGATCATTGAGAGTTATGTACGAACTGAGATCGAACGACGTTTTCCAGGCGATAACGTTTTGGGGGAAGAGGCTGGTGGCTCTGCCGGAAGTGGACGTTTATGGATTGTCGATCCGATAGACGGTACCGCAAATTTCGCGCGGTGTATCCCCCATTTTTGCGTATCGCTTGCATTTTTTGAGGAAAATCGAGTTATAGCAGGCGCAATTTATGCTCCGGCCACTGATGAGATGTTCACCGCGGAATTTGGCAAGGGGGCGCGTCTGAATGGTGACATCATGAGGGTAAGCAACCAGCATCAGCTTTCTGCCGCCTCTATCGAAGTAGGTTGGTCTAAAAATACAGTCAACTCCGAATATATTGCCTTAGTTCAGCGAAGTTTGGATTTTGGCTGCTCCGTCCGACGTGGAGGCTCTGGAGCATTGGGATTGGCCTACGTCGCTGCCGGACGCAGTGAAGCTTACGTAGAGCTCTATATAAATGCGTGGGACGTAGCTGCAGGAATTTTAATAGTTCAAGAGGCTGGTGGTTATGTCAATGACTTTTGGCATGATAACGACTTTACAAACTCAAATTGCGTATTGGCTACTAATGCTGCCTTGGGTGAAGAGATGGCTGAATTGACCGGTATAACATTAATTTCTTAGAGAGCCTGCGCTAAATCTCTGCACGATACAATGGGGCCTATGGTCGAATTTCCCATCCAGCTGCCACGATGGGAAGTTCGATCTCTCATCAACTCACTCACTTGTTGGAAGGGGAAGTCCATGACTGACATTGTCACCATCGGACTGATCTGGCGGCTGTGAGCTGCATTGCGCACTGCTCCGAGGACGCAGTGTCCACTACTAAGCGCTCTTGCGTCAGGCGGCACGGGAAGAAGTGATCGATCGTGTGACACAGGCGAACCAACTGTTTGGATCGCTCCTGCAGACTGACGGCGCGCAACAGGCATTCGCCGCATTTCTTAAAAAACGCGCTGCCTAAACGAACATGGCGTAGCAGCTGACTGCACTGCCAAGCATTCATAGGGCACGAGAGTGTCGGGACTTACGCAGACCTTCCCTCACCCATTGCAGTCGCAGTATTCAATACAGTGCCCAAGCAGATCACTTGCCGATTGGCTTTCACCGACGCGAATTTTTCCATGCTGACACATTCTGAGTAAAGAACGGACAAAGTTCCATCAGAAGATGGGTGCTTCTGACACTTCTGTACTCAACCATGAAGTCCTTTCGATCCAGTTTCTCCGTATGGCTTGTTGCCTTTTTTACGCTCGCCGTCGCCTTCAATGCCCATGCCTTGACCCCACAAGAAGAGTCGAACAAGGAGACCGTACTCGCCTTCTACGAAGCCGCCATCAACAAGAAGGATGTCGACGTCGCGCTGAGCTTTATCGGCCCACGCTATGTCCAGCACAATCCAAGGGCCCAGGACGGCATCGAGGGGCTGAAGTCATTCATCAACGGATACCTGAAAAAGGCCAATCCGCAGCTGAAGGCAGTTGTGAAGCGGGTTGTGGTCCAAGGTGACCTGGTGGTGCTGCACGTCAGGTCGGAATCCGAACCTGGCGCCCTCGGAACTGCCATCGTCGATATTTTCCGCCTCGAAAACGGCAAGATCGTTGAGCATTGGGATGTGATGCAGCCCATCCCGGAAAAAATGGCGCACGGGAATTCAATGTTCTGAACAGCTGCCAGGCGACGGCGTTTATAAAGCAGTGTGGCGCGCAACGGTAGTAAATGGACAAGGCAATGTGTACGCTTGTTGCCTGCACTGCCACGATGCTTCCTGGCATGAGGCCATTCAAGGACTTCCATGACCCATTGCCTCGTCGTCGACGACGATCCTGAGATACGCACATCGCTCCAAAACCTGCTGCAGCGATTTGACATGACCGTCACGGCAGCCGCCGATGGACGCGAGACGCGAGCCTGCCTCGAGACCGAAAGCTACGACGTGGTGGTGTTGGATCTCATGCTGCCCGACGAGAACGGCCTTGAGCTGTGCCGCTGGATCCAGCAACACCATGACGTACCAGTGATCATGTTGACGGCCCACGGCGACCCTGCAAGCCGTGTGCTCGGCTTGGAGACGGGGGCCGACGACTATTTGGGCAAGCCCTTCGAACCCAGGGAGCTCGTTGCACGTATCCATGCCTTGATGCGGCGCATTCGCAAGAGAGACAACCCGTCTGAGCTGCCGCCAAAAGATCGGGTGCGCTTTGCCGAATGGAGTTTTGATCGAATACGCCACGAACTGACTTCGCCAAAGGGCGTTGTGATATCGCTGTCTAGGGCGGAGCACCGCCTGTTATCAGCCTTTGTCGACCGGCCAGGTCGCGTCCTTACAAGGGACCAATTGATCGAACTCACCCGAGCGCCGGGCGTGGACGTCAACGATCGCAGCGTCGATCTTGCGGTGTCCCGCCTTCGCCAGAAACTTGAGCAGGCTTCAAAGCAACAACCCCTGATCCGCACCATGCGCGGGGAGGGGTACCTCTTCGATACGAAGGTGCAAAAATGAGTGCGTTGCTCCGGGACACCCTGGCGAAGCGGCTGTTCATGCTCATGTGGATCGCGCTGCTAGCCAGCCACCTGGTAGGCTATCTGATGATTCATGCGCTGTATGTGCCCCAGGGGCAAACCGCTGCCTCTGTGGGCGCAACCGCAGTGCCTGGCCTGCCGCCAACCCCAGGAGTACCTGATCTGCGCCAGCGGGCCAATCCACAGGTTGTCAATCAGGAGGAACAGAGCAATGCCTGTGTCTATAGCAACGCAAGCGGGGCAAACAATGCTGTCGAGGAGAGCATCGATCTCCCGTTACAGGGCCTTTTTCTGGACTACGGCGTTCGCATTGTCATCATCGCGCTGGCTGCATGGCTGGCATCGCGATGGCTTGCGCGGCCCATGCAATCAATGGTGGCAGCGTCGCGTTCGCTGAGCGCCTCCATCATGAGGGGTGAAAGCCCGCTCATGATTAATGAACGGCAGGGCACCTGGGAAGTGCGTGAGGCTGCACGTGCGTTGAACTCGATAGCTGCCAGGCTGCATGAGCAGTTTAGGGCGCGCACGTTGATGGTGGCCGCCATTTCGCATGATCTTCGAACGCCCCTTACGAGGCTTCGGATGCGCCTCGACGCCATGAGCAACACGGCCGATTCTGCTTTGCTAGAGCGCTCGATCAACGACGTCCGTGAAATGGACAAGTTGATCGATACGGTACTGGGAGTTTTCAGGGGCGATGCACTTGGTTCGCCTGAAGTGCTTCAGGACACCGCCTTGGTTGCATTGCTGCAGTCGCTGACAGACGACCTGGCAGAACAGGGCCGGAAGGTAAGCTTCACACTGCCGAATTACCCCGCCGGAGCAGACGTTGCATCGGTCGAACCTGCAGCCTTGCGTCGGGTGATTGGCAACCTGGTTGAAAATTCTCTGCGTTACGCTGGAGCGGCGGAGATCTCCATCCAGATCACGGCGCAACAGATCCGCCTCATTGTCGAAGACCGTGGTCCAGGCATTCCCGAAGAGCACCTGGAGGCAGTCTTCGAGCCGTTTTATCGCGTGGACTCGTCTCGCAACCGCAATACGGGAGGAGCTGGGCTCGGCCTGTTCATAGCACGTCAACTTTCGCTGAGGCAAGGGGCACAAGTTCACTTGGTCAATCGGGTTGGCGGTGGCCTGCATGCGGAAGTACTTATTGGACGATGACGCTGTTCCTGGAGACAGCCAGAGTTCCGCGACGTTGTTATTGATGATGGGGATGTGCCGTTCTGGGTCGGTTTCAGGCACGTAGCAGTCCTCCACTTGGCTCAAAAGCAGTCGTAACGTTGGCGCTGCCCGGCGGGCAACATTTGCCGCGAAGTGGCCTTCCGCGCTTGCCCGTCCGTTACGAGCAACCGGTTGATGCGGCTCATGGGAAAAATCCTGCGATGGAGTCAACGGCACACACCAGCGCAAGAATGGTCCATAGCCACACTGACTGACTCAGTTCTCCTGGCCGTAGCGAAAATTCCAATGATTTCGCCTTTCTGGCGAACCTATTGATCGGCATTTGTCGGTGAGAACCCCGGTAGATGTGCCTGCTTTGCTGGCCGCCGTCCAGGAGATGATCGGGCAGAAAGCGCTGCCCAACATGCTGGCTCAGGCCCGGGGTTCTGGCGCCAGGCTGCTGGCGCCGCTGCCTGCCTCCATAGCCCGAAGGCTCACGGTGATGCGAGAGCAGCGTTCCGAGTTGTTCCAGCACAGCCACCCTGCACGGAGCGATCCCGATCACAAGGTGGTGGGCGTGCAGCGCAAGCATATGGTGGCGCATCCCATCACCGCCATGTTGATGATGCGCAATACCCAGGCGTATCCCAAGAGAGCGGAGGCGGCAAATGCCCGTGATAAAGGTCCTGTTAACTGTAACTTGACCGCGTCCGGCAGATCCCAGCCCGATCAGATAACGGCACCGTCAACCGCAATCAGTGTCTTGGCAGTTGCCAGCCCGTGCCTAGCATGGGGTCGTAAAGATCATCGCGACGGTCGCGTAGGACATGATTGAATGCGGTGAGCTGCCGGGCGGCTCGCGTTGCCTTCATGTCCAGCTCGGCAATAAGCACAACCTCGTCTCCGTCTGCAACAGCAGGCCCGGCCAATGGCCATCCCTGAGCACTGATAATGATGCTTTGCCCGATGAACGGTTGGCCTCGTTCCACGCCTGTGCGGTTCGCGCAAACGATGTTCAGAGCATTGCTGTGGGCGTTGGCCATCGCCAGCGTGTTCGCCATTGCGGCAGACCCCATCGGTTGCCCGGCCATCGGTACCCAATTTGTTGGCATCGCGACAATGTCTGCGCCTTGCATGGCCAACAGCCGATAAACCTCAGGGAACCAGCCGTCGTAGCATATCAGGACACCAAGCCGGCCCCACGGGGTCTGGAATACCGGAAGTCCGCTGTTGCCGGATTCGAAAAAATGGTGCTCGTCACCCCAAAGGTGAAGCTTTCGATAGGTCCCTAACAATCCCGTCGGTCCGACGACCACCGCCGAGTTGTAGAGCCGTTCTTCGAATCGCTCGGCTATGCCCGCGACGATGTGCACATTCAAACGTTTGGCTGTTGATTTCCATGCAACCGTAACCCACCATTTCCATCTCGATCTGACCCACCCTGGTTCGTGAGCTTCACGCTCACGTTGTGGATAAGTTCTTGGTC
>NZ_LMDQ01000005.1:0-54804 GCF_001425125.1 Acidovorax sp. Root402 | reverse complement strand
CGCTGGCAGGCGGCGATGGAGCGTTGCAGGCGGTCCAGCAGCAGGCGGCGGTTGGGCAGACCCGTGAGCGCGTCGTAGAACGCCAGGCGTTCGATCTCCTGTTCGGCGCGTTTGCGGTCTGTGATGTCGCGGCACACGCCCAGGATGCCCGTCACGCGGCCATGCAGATCGCGGATGGGCGTCTTGATGGTCTCGAACTGGCCCTGGTAGCCGTCTTCGGCGAAGGTGAGCGTTTCCTCATACACCAGCGGCTGCCAAGCCTGCATGGCGCGCTGGTCGTACTTGCGAAAGCGCTCGGCCTCGGCCGCGTTGGTCAGGTCGTAGTCGTTTCGGCCCACCACATCGCGTTCGGGCCGGCCCGCAAAACGCTCGAATACCGGGTTGACCGACAGGTACACCCCGTTGGTGTCCTTCATGAACACCATGTCCGGCATGGCATTGACCACGCTGGCCAGATGCGCCTTCTGCTGGGCCAATTCTTGTTCGATGCGCTTGAGCGCCGTCAAGTCGTAGGCAAACAGCACCACGGCTGCCACCCCTTGCGCCGTCACGCTCTCTGGGGCGATGGTGGTGTGGCGAAACTGTGTGCCGTCAGGGCCGTCAATGCGGTTTTCGAACACCGCGGTCTCGCCCGCAAAGGCTTTTTCAAGATGCGGGTGGATGCGCGCGAACACTTCGGGCGGGATCACATCCTGCAGCCGCTGCCCTTCCAGCGCCTGGGGCGTGGTGTAGAGCCAGCGGGCCTGCTGTTCATTGACGTACAGCACGCGCAAGTCCCGATCAATCCGCGACACACCACCCGGCACATGGCGCAGCGTGTTGGCCATGAGCGCCTGCTGGGCGTGCGCGGCCTCTTCGGCCTGGTGGTGGGCGGTGATGTCGGTCTGCACGCCATCCCACAGCACCCGGCCATCCTGCAGCCGGCGCGGCGACGAACTCAGGTGCATCCAGCGCACCTGACCGTCGGTGCGGCGCACCCGAAACACCGCCTCCAGACTGGTCATGGACAGGTAGGACTGGCGCTCTGCCTGCCGCAGGCGATCTATGTCTTCCGGGAGGATCTGCCGGTAAAGCACGCGTGGGTCCTGCAACACGTCTTCGACGCGTACCCCGTTCAGCCGTTCGATGGCGTCGCCCATGTGCACAAAATGCACCCGGCCATCCAGCTCGCGCACGATCTGGAACAACACGCTGTGCGGCAGGTTGCGCCCCAGCAATGACAGACGCCCCTCGCTCTCGCGCAACCGGCTCTCGGCCTCCTGGATGCGCGCGAACGGGCGGCGGATGCCTGCATCAAACACCGCCTGGTACAGCAGCGCATACGCCACCACCCGAAAGCCATGGGACAGCACTCCACCCAGCATCGAATGCCCCCCCAGCGCGCCCACCGTGACCTCACCGCACACGAACGCTCCGGCCGCCCAGGCAAACAGGCGTTCACGCGGTGCCTCTTCGCTGCGGCTGCGGCGATGCAACACCACAGCGCTGGCGGCCAAGGCCAGGGCGAGCCCCACGGCCACCACCTGGCGCAAGGCACCGTCTGCAGCATGGGCAAACCACTGGGGCAGCGGCCCCAGCGACGACCCTGCGAGCACCAGCGTGACACCCCCCGCCGCTGCCAGCCAGGCGCGGGCCGGCCCGGGGGCAGACAAGCGCGTGGCGGTGAGCCCCAAGGTCAGGGCCTCGGCCACACGCGCCCAACTGCTCAGCCACAACGACATGTCGGCACTGCCGGGCGGCATGTGCACAGGGCCGGAGTGCACCAGCACCCCGTGCAGAAAATTGCAGGCCGCCGCTACGCCAAAACCCACCACCAGGACATTCGCGCGCGCCTGCTCCTGCGCCTCCAGGGCGTGCAGGGACACCGACACCACCAGCAGTCCCAGCAGCACCGCCACTAGTTCCAGCAACGGTTCCAGCCCGTGCTGGGCGCCCGCCCCATCCCCCAGCATCTGCGCCAGCGGCACCACGACCAGCGCCAGCACTGCCACCACCAGCACCACGGTGATGGCGGGCGCATCCGACCAGGGCATGCGCGCTGTCGGAGAGCTGTTGGGAGGTGGCATGGACGAAGGGGTGAATGGCAGTGCCAGCGAAATGGCCGCACAACGTCACAAGTGTATCTACGCGTAAGGAAATGACCAGAGCGCTCGCACCATGAAAAACGGGGCCAAAGCCCCGTCCAAGACAACCCGGGACGGCGCTGCGCCCAGGCGTTGCGTGCACGCATCAGCGCAGGGCGCGATGCGGCAAGGAAGAAGGATGCAGCGGGCCCTCAACCCTCCAGCAGCTGGCGCAGCACAAACGGCAAGATGCCGCCGGCCTGGTAGTAGTCCACCTCGATGGGGGTGTCGATGCGCAGGGTCACCGTCACTTCCTGGCGCGTGCCGTCGGCACGGTGGATGACCAGCCTCGCATCGCTCTGTGGCGTGAGTGCGGCATCAGGCACCACATCAATCACCTCATTGCCCGTCAGGCCCAGCGTTTCCCAAGAATCGCCCGCCTTGAACTGCAGCGGCAACACGCCCATGCCAACGAGGTTGGAGCGGTGAATGCGCTCAAAGCTGCGCGCCACCACCGCCTTGATGCCGAGCAGTTGCGTGCCCTTGGCGGCCCAGTCGCGGCTGGAGCCGGTGCCATACTCTTCGCCCGCAAAAATCACGGTGGGCGTGCCCTGCGCCATGTACTGCATGGCGGCATCAAAGATGAACATCTTCTCGCCCTGCAGCGGACCATCGTTCTGGAACAACGTGACGCCGCCCTCTTCACGCGAGCCATCGGCGGTGGGCGGAATCATCAGGTTCTTGATGCGCACATTGGCAAAGGTGCCGCGCATCATCACGTCATGGTTGCCCCGGCGGGCGCCGTAGCTGTTGAAGTCTGCCTTTTGCACGCCGTGCTGCAACAGCCACTGGCCTGCGGGCGAGCTTTCCTTGATGGAGCCTGCGGGCGAGATGTGGTCGGTGGTGATGGAGTCGCCGAACAGCGCCATGATGCGCGCGCCGTGCACCGCCGACGCGGCCGCAGCGCCTTTGTCGAGCGCAAACTGGGCAAAAAACGGCGGCTCGGCAATGTAAGTGCTGGCGGGCCAGGTGTAGGCCGTGCCACTGACTCCCTTGATCTTCTCCCACAGCTTTCCGGGGTCGGTCGCCACCTTGGCGTAGTTTTCGCGGAAGGCCTTGCCGTTCATGGCGAACTTGAGCAGGGCGTGGACTTCATCGCTGGTGGGCCAGATGTCGCCCAGGTAGATGTCCTTGCCCCCCTTGCCCTTGCCCACGGGTTCGGTCATCAGGTCTTTGAGCACCGTGCCCGCGATGGCATACGCCACCACCAGCGGCGGGCTGGCCAGAAAGTTGGCCTTGAGGTTGGGATGGATGCGCGCCTCGAAATTGCGGTTGCCCGACAGCACGGCTGCGCAGACCAGATCGTTGCTGGTGATGACCTCGTTCAATTCGGGGGTGAGGTCGCCCGCGTTGCCGATGCAGGTGGTGCAGCCATAGCCCGCCAGCGCAAAGCCCAGCTTTTCCAGGTACGGCAGCAGTCCGGTCTGCGTGAGGTATTCGGTGACGATGCGCGAGCCGGGGGCCAGCGAGGTCTTGATGTGTGGCTGCACCTTGAGGCCTGCCTCCACCGCTTTCTTGGCCAAGAGGCCTGCAGCCAGCAGCACGCTGGGGTTGCTGGTGTTGGTGCAACTGGTGATGGCGGCAATCAGCACGTCGCCATTGCCCACTGTGGGGTCAGCCCCCTTGGCGGGCAGTGTGGCTGCGCGGGCCTCGCCGTGCGCAGTGGCCAGTGCCGGTTTGTTGGCCTCCATCTCGACCACCGAGCGCGGTGCGCCGGCCGGCGTGGGCTTACCGTCTGGCGTAGCCTCTTCGGCGACAGCTTCGCCATGGCGGTGGATGTGATGGCGCGTGTGCAGCAGCTCTGCCGGGCGGTTGAAGCCGTTTTGCGCGTTGGGCTTGCTGAACAGCTCAGCGAACTGGCTGCTGACCTTGCCCAGCTCAATGCGGTCTTGCGGGCGCTTGGGGCCCGCCAGGCTGGGGGTGACGCTGCCAAGGTCGAGCTTGACGACCTGCGAATAGTCGACCTCGCCGGCCAGCGGCACACCAAACAGCCCCTGGGCTTTGAAGTAGGCCTCGAAGGCCTCGATCTCGCCCTTGGTACGGCCCGTGCCCTTGAAGTAGTCGATGGTCTTTTCGTCCACCGGGAAGAAGCCCATGGTGGCGCCGTACTCCGGCGCCATGTTGCCGATGGTGGCGCGGTCGGGCAGCGCCAGGGTGCGCGTGCCTTCGCCAAAGAACTCCACGAACTTGCCCACCACCTTGTGCTGGCGCAGCAGCTCGGTCACCGTGAGCACCAGGTCGGTGGCGGTCACCCCCTCGCGCAGCTG
This sequence comes from Acidovorax sp. Root402, assembly GCF_001425125.1. Taxonomy (NCBI): domain Bacteria; kingdom Pseudomonadati; phylum Pseudomonadota; class Betaproteobacteria; order Burkholderiales; family Comamonadaceae; genus Acidovorax; species Acidovorax sp. Root402. Next base: position 50,414 of record NZ_LMDQ01000005.1, on the reverse strand, counting down.
GCCGGTCATCTCAAAGCCCACCACATCGGGCGTGAGGAAGTACACCGGCTGGCCCAGCATGGCGGCCTCGGCCTCGATGCCGCCCACGCCCCAGCCCACCACGCCGATGCCGTTGATCATGGTGGTGTGGCTGTCGGTGCCCACCAGGGTGTCGGGGTAGTAGACGCCATCCTTGCGCTTGTGCACGCCGCGCGCCAGGTATTCAAGGTTCACCTGGTGCACGATGCCAAAGCCCGGGGGCACCACACCAAAGGTGTCAAAGGCCTGCATGCCCCACTTCATGAACTCGTAGCGCTCTTTGTTGCGCTGGAATTCGAGTTTCATGTTCAGGTCGAGCGAATTCTTCTTGCCGTAGTGGTCGACCATGATCGAGTGGTCCACCACCAGGTCCACCGGCACCAGGGGCTCGATCTTCTTGGGGTTCTTGCCCAGCTTGGCGGCCACGCTGCGCATGGCGGCCAGATCGGCCAGCAAAGGCACACCGGTGAAGTCCTGCAGCACCACGCGCGAGACGACAAAAGGGATCTCGTCGGTACGCGCGGCATTGGGCGCCCAGTGCGCAAGCTGTTGCACATGCTCGGCCGTCACCTTGCGGCCGTCGCAATTGCGCAGCACCGATTCGAGCACGATGCGGATCGACACCGGCAGACGCTGGATCTGCGGAAACTGCTTGGCCAGCGCGGGCAGAGAGTAGAACTTGCCCTCCTTGCCCGACGCCGTTTTGAAGCCCTTGAGCGTGTTGGCAAAGGCGTGGCGTGCGGGTCGGGACGACGGTTTGGCTAGCGGCTTGGACGATGAGGCCATGGCGAACTCCTTGATAAGGCAACAGCGTCTATTCTGGCAGTCCCCCATGACGGCGCAATCGTTGGGGGTATGCCGCTGTGCCCCGCCGCCCTGGCGCAGAGGCTCATACGACGCTCTTTTCACCATTTTTGCGGAAAAAATCGGCCAAGCGCTACATCCTTATGCCTCAATTGCTATCAAATATATAGCGTAAAAGAACTAAGCGGCAGCCCAAGCAGGCAGGCGGCGCACACCCATCCACTGCAGCTCAGCAATGAGCGCCACCGAGACCACGTGCACCACCAGGTACGCCTGGCCCAGCAACGTGGGTGCCACGGCGTTACCGAGCAGCAGCACCAGGCTGGCCAACGCCCATCCAAAGTTGGCAGCGATCAGCGCCCACAGCCCTCCGCGCGGCATGGTGCGCGCGCGGGCAATGCGGGTGGCCAGTGCTGCGTAGCCCAGCAGCAAAACGCCGGACACCACCAGCAGTCCGTGCGGCAGCCCCAGCCATTCGGCCAGCGACGCCGTCAGCAGCAGATGCAAGGCGCCCAACAGCAGCCCGGTGGACGCATCGAACCAGACCACGGCACGCAAAAGGGAGGGGGAATACAACAGGTTCAACATGGCAAGCTCCTTGGGGGTTGAAGAAGGCTGCATCGTTGCCGCTGCGGTGCATGGCGTCGATGACATGGCAGGTAATGGCCTGCGGCCTGGTTGGGCCTAGGATGCGAGGCATGACGTCCGCACCCTCCACCCCCTCTCGCCGCACCCCGCGCCATCCGCTGCCGCACCGCAGCGCAGCGGCGGGGCCTGCCAGTTTTGGCGACCACCTGCGCACCTGGCGCCAGCAGCGGCACCTGAGTCAGCTGGAGCTGGCCGACGAGGCAGACATCTCCACGCGGCACGTGAGCTTCATGGAAACCGGCCGCACCAACCCCAGCCGCGACATGGTGCTGCGCCTGTGCGAGCGCCTGGCCATCCCGCTGCGCGAACGCAACGCACTGCTGGTGGCAGCCGGCTACGCCCCCATGTACCGAGAACGCGCGCTGGACGACCCGGCACTGACCGCAGCGCGCCAGGCCGTCGAGCTGGTGCTCAAGGGCCATGAGCCCTGCCCCGCCATCGCGCTCGACCGCTGCTGGAACGTGGTGGCTGCCAACCGCGCAGCGCAGGCCTTGCTGGCCGCGCACGTGAGCCCTGAACTGCTCACGCCCCCCATCAACGTGTTCCGCCTGAGCCTGCACCCCAACGGCCTGGCGTCACGCATCGCCAATCTGGCGCAATGGCGCCACCACCTCTTTGAGCGCCTGCGCCAGCAGATTCATGCCACGGGGGACCCGGCATTGCTGGCCCTGCAGGCCGAACTGCTGGAATACCCCGCGCCCGATGAATCCACACCACTCGTCATGGCGGGAGAAATGCTGGGTGTGGTGATGCCGTTTTGTTTCAATAGCATGCATGGCATGCTGTCGCTCATCAGCACCACGACGATATTCGGCACTCCAGTGGATGTGACGCTGCAGGAGCTGGCGGTGGAATCGTTTTTCCCGGCCGACGCATTTACCGCCCAGGTACTGCGGGAGATGGCGCAGCAATATGCTGCGGATTGACTGCCCGGGGTGCGTTGAACAACAACACGCGGACCGAATTTTTGGGTTCCGTGGGCAATGGCTGGTCGGGATAGCGGTTTTTGCGGTATCCACCCAGTGAATGCAGGGCGCAGATTTTGTGTCGCCAGCGAGGTATGAAGGCTCCAGATGCTGGGCCAGGCTCGGTAGTTCTACGCCCCATGCCAGGCCACCCAAAAAAAATAGCCCGCAGTTGCGGGCTATTTTTTTGAGTGCAGCGAATGCCGTTTCTCAGATGGCGAACTTTTCGCGGTTTTCGTTCTGAATCCACTTGGGCGCCTTGCCACGGCCGGTCCATGTCTGGCCAGTCGCCGGGTCGCGGTATTTGGGGGCCACTTTGGTGCCTGCGGTAGAGCTGCGGCCGGTTTTCCCTGCGGCCTTGCCTGCGGGGAACACATCCTGGGCGGTCAGACCATATTCGGCCACCAAGGCGCGCACTTGGGAAACAGCGTCCGACAATTCTCGGCGACGGGCTTCGCTGATTTGCTGCTCAAGCGCTTCACGCTGCTTCAAAAGTTCTTTGTAGCTGGTCATGGTGTCTGAATAAGAAAATGGGGTTGGTGACAGAGCGATTATATGGATAACCGCTGCGAGCACACGCCGGAGTAAAGATTTTGCATTAAGAAACCACAAAAATACTGCCTGGCATATTCAGTACCTGGACAGCCGGTGGTCCAAGAAGCCACAAAGGCTTCAAAGTGCGCTGTCAGGGTGTGCCAATACGCGGTCAATGCGTTTGCCCTCCAGGGCCAGCACCTCGAATATCCAGCCCACGCACACAATCTGTTCGCCTACGGCAGGTAAATGCCCTGTTTCTGCCATCAAAAACCCCGCCAGGGTGTTATAGCGCCCACGGTCTTCCTGCGGCAGATCTCGAATATTCAGGCGGGCCTTGAGTTCGGACACAGGCATCAGCCCATCCAGCAGCCATGCGCCATCACCACGCGGGGTGGCCCAGGCATCGGCGGCAGCGCCGGGCTGCAATTCACCGGTAATGGCTTCGAGCAGATCGTGCGGGGTCATGATGCCCTGCACCACGCCATATTCGTCCACCACAAACACCATGCGCCCCGAGCGCGCCCGAAACTGCTCCAGCAGCTCCATGCCGCTCAAGGTCTCGGGCAAAAAGGCGGCGGGCTTCACATACTGTTCCAGCGTGCCGGGCGCATCAGGCCCCAGCTCCAGCAACCGGGCCACGCTCACAATACCCACCACCTCGTCCAGAGAATTGCGACACACGGGGTACCACGAATGCGCGGCATGCTCACCGCCACGGCCCGCCTGCTGCAAGCCCTGCAATACCGACCACCCTGCATCGAGCCAGCCCACATCACTGCGCGGCACCATCAGCGAGGTCAATGGCCGATCATCCAGGCGAAACACGTTTTGCACCATCTGGTGCTCATGGTGCTCGATCACACCGGCCTCGCGCCCTTCTTCCAGGCTGGCAACGATTTCTTCTTCCGTGACCGAACGCCCTGCTGTGTTGTCCACCTGCATCAGGCGCAGCACCCCTTGGGTTGAGAGCGACAACAGGCGCACAAAAGGCTTGGCCACCCGGGCCACCCAGGCCATGGGTCGCGCCACCAGGCGGGACACCGCCTCGGGATAGAGCTGTCCGATGCGTTTGGGCACCAGTTCGCCAAACACGATGGTGACGAAGGTGATGACGGTTACCACCAGCGCGGTAGCGGTGATGCTGGCGGCCCGCACAGGCATCCCGAGCTGCTGCAGCCACAGCCCCAGGTCATCGCTGAAAGCAGCCTCTCCGAGGATCCCGTTGAGCATGCCAATGGAGGTGATGCCCACTTGCACCGAGGACAAAAACTGCGTTGGGTTCTCAAGCAGCGCCAGAGCGGCCTGTGCGCCCTTGTCACCCGCCTCGGCCATGGCGGTCAGCCGCGACCTGCGACTTGACGCCAGCGCCAGCTCGGACATCGCGAACACGCCGTTGAGCAGGGTCAGCAGCGCGATCAGCAGAAAATCCATGCTTCACTCAATCAGGTTTGCAACCGAAGACCATCATGGCACTTTACTGTATCGGCGACATTCAGGGCTGCGACGACGCCCTGGGACGCCTGCTGGACACCATCGGCTTTTCTGCCAGCCGTGACACGGTGTACCTGCTGGGGGACCTCGTCAACCGCGGCCCCGACTCCGCCGCCGTGCTACGCCGCTGCATGCAGCAGGGCGACGCCATCCGCTGCCTGCTGGGCAACCACGACCTGCACTTGCTCGCTGCCGCACACGGCGCGCGCAAACCCTCACGCCGCGACACCCTGGCCTCGGTGCTCGACGCCCCGGACCGCAGCGCTTTGCTCGAGTGGCTGCGCCACCAGCCGTTGGCGCGGGCCCACGAGCATGCCGGCCAGACCCTGCTGATGGTGCATGCGGGCGTGGTACCTGCCTGGACCCCCACGGACACCCTGGAACGCGCGCAGGAGGTCCATGCCGTGCTGGGTAGTCCGGACCTGCCCGCCTTCTTGCACAGCATGTATGGCAACACGCCGGACCACTGGAGCGATACCCTCACAGGCACCGACCGGCTGCGTGTGATCGTGAACGCGCTGACGCGCATGCGCTTTTGCTCATCCGACGGTGTGATGGATTTTGAAAGCACCGAAAGCGCCAGCGCTGCCCCAGAGGGCCTGATGCCCTGGTTTGATGTGCCAGGCCGACGCACCACTGGCACGCTGATGGCCTTTGGCCACTGGTCCACCCTGGGGTGGCTCAACCGCAGCGACCTGCTGGGCCTGGATACCGGCTGTGTATGGGGCGGCTGCCTGAGCGCCGTGCGTTTCGGCGCGACACTGGCTGACCGCGAGCTGCTGCAGGTGCATTGCGAACAGGCGCAGCAGCCGGGCTAAAGAGCTGGGGATTGACCCGGGCAGTCAACGCGCCCGGGACGCACACTACGGCAGCCAGCGCAAAGAGCGGCTGCCGTTACTGCGTGGAGGTCTCGGGTTGAACCGCCTTGAACAAGGCTGCCACCTTGCGCTTGGGCTTGATGTTGGCCGAAATGCTGCTGCGCGCAGGGGATTTGGCGGCGGCCTCCCAGGCGGGGGCGGTATCCGCACTGCTGGGTTCGTAAGGCTTTTCGAAGAAGGGATCGCGCGAGGCCACGGCAGGGCGGAAACCCCGGTGGTGTTCACGCGGCTCGCGGGGTTCACGGCGCTCGTTGCGCTCACGCACGGCAGCCGGAATCACATCGCGCGGATCACCGGTCTCGCCTGCTTCACGCCATGCGCGGCGGCCGTCGTTGATGCGGCCGCGGGGGCGGTCTTCTTCGTATTCGATGGCTTCGAGATCGATCTTTTTCTTGATCAGCTTCTCAATGTCGGCCACCAGGCGGGCATCGCTGCCCGACACCAGTGTGACGGCCAGGCCGGACGCGCCCGCACGGCCTGTGCGGCCAATGCGGTGCACATAGTCTTCCGCATTGAAAGGCACGTCGAAGTTGAACACCGCAGGCACGTCCTTGATGTCCAGGCCGCGCGCTGCCACATCGGTGCACACCAGCAGATCAACCTCGCCGCTCTTGAAGGCTTCCAGCGCCTTCAGTCGCTCGTCCTGGCTCTTGTCGCCGTGCAAGGCTGCTGTCTTGAGGCCCTCACGCTCCAGGCTGCGCGCCAAACGGGCGCATCCGAGCTTGCTGTTCACGAAGATGAAAGCCTGCTTGATGCCGCGCGTCTTGAGCACCTGGTGGATGGCTCGGCGCTTGTCGTCATCATTGGCGCTGTAAAAGCGCTGCTCCACCGTGGAGGCCGTTTCGTTCGGGCGGGCCACCTCAATGGTGATGGGGTTTTGCAGGTAGCTGCTGGCCAGGCGCTTGATCTCGGGCGAGAAGGTGGCGCTGAACAGAAGCGTGGTGCGCTGCTTGGGCAGGTAACTCAGGATTCGCTGCAGGTCGGGCAGAAAACCGATGTCCAGCATGCGGTCGGCCTCGTCGAGCACCACGTACTCCACCTGGTTGAGCACCGCATTCTTGGCCTCGATATGGTCGAGCAGGCGGCCCGGCGTAGCCACCAGCACTTCGACGCCTTTTTTCAGCTCGATGGTCTGGGGCTTCATGTCCATGCCGCCAAACACCACCGTGCTGCGCAGTTTGGTGTACTTGGCGTACAGCGCAATCTGCTGGGCCACCTGGTCGGCCAGCTCACGGGTGGGCAACAGCACCAGAGCGCGCACAGGGTGGCGAGCGGGGGATGTGGAACTGCTCTCGTGCTTGAGCAGGCGCTGCAGCAAAGGCAGCGAGAACGCGGCGGTTTTGCCGGTGCCGGTCTGGGCTGCGCCCATCACGTCCTGGCCGGTGAGCACCACCGGGATGGCCTGCGCCTGGATGGGCGTCATGGACTCGTAGCCCATTTCGGCTACGGCGCGCGCCAGCGGCTCAGCCAGCGATAGATTGGAAAAGGAACTTGTCATTTAGCCCTCTATTGTCGCACCGGTGGCCCAAAAAGTGATTTTTCGGGCCCGGAGCAGCAAAAATGCAGTAGGCGCAGTCAGCGCATTGGCGAGTATTTGCTATCCATTTGATAGCTATCAGCGCATATGAATTCGGCGCTATCGTCTGTTTTTATTCAAACTCTGGGCCGGCGAGGCCAATGGCCGCAACACCTTGCGCCGCGTGCGGTCGTTGCATCGCGGGGCGAACAATGTCCCGCAGCTGCCACGACAAACCCCCTCGGAAAGCGTTTGGCACCAGCGAAAGGCAGAGGGCGCTCGTGCGGACTCTCACCCTTTCCGGACGCAGTGCAGTGCGCCTGCTGCTGTCCAGTTACTCGGCAGACCGCCTGAGCGTGTCCACCACCGGGCGCAGCAGCACCTCGCGCAGACCCCACCAGCCTGCGGCCAGCGCCAGCACCGCGCCCGCGAGCGCACCGGCCAGCGGCACCCAGGGGGCGGCGGTCCAGGTGAAGTCAAACACATAACGCGCCAATGCCCAGCCCACGCCCACTGCCACCGCGCTGGCCAGAAAGCCCGCCAGCAGACCCACACCCACCAGCTCGGCCCGCTGCACCTGACGCAGCAGGCTGGCACGGGCCCCCACGGCACGCATGATGGCGTACTCGCGTGCGCGCTCTTCGCGGGTGGCCGTGACGGCGGCAAACAGCACCACCAGCCCAGCTGCGAGCGTGAAGGCAAACAAGAACTCCACCGCCCGGATCACCTGCTCCAGCACCCGCTGCACCTGGGCAATGGTGGCGCCCATGTCCACGTTGGTGATGTTGGGAAACTGGCGCACCAGCGCGTTGTCGAAACCGTGGGTTTCTGGAGCGCGGTAGGCGGCCAGGTAGGTGACCGGGACATCCTTGACCTCGGCCACCGGGTACATCACAAAGAAGTTGGCGCGCATAGAGCCCCAGTCCACCTTGCGCAGGCTGGTGATGCGGGCCTCGTCCTGCACGCCGCCCATATCGAACTGCAAACGGTCACCCAGCTGCAGGCCCAGCGTCTGGGCAATACCTTCTTCCACGCTGATGGCGCCCTCCTCGCCGGGCGTCCAGCGCCCAGCCACCACCTGGTTGTGGGGCGGTGCCTCCACAGCGTTGGACAGGTTGAATTCTCGGTCCACCAGGCGCTTGGCGCGGTCGTCGGTGTAATTGTCGGGGCCCACTGGCTTGCCGTTCACGGCCACCAGCCGGCCCCGGATCATGGGGTACCAGTCGTAGCGACCCACTCCGCTGTCCTTGAGCGTCTGCTGAAAGGCCTCCGACTGGTCAGGCATCACGTTGATGACAAAGCGGTTGGGGGCATCGGGCGGGGTCGCCTTGCGCCAGCTGCTGATGAGGTCGGTGCGCAGCAGCACCAGCAGCACCAGGGCCAGCAGACCCACCGCCAGGCTGCTGACCTGCACCACGGCATAGGCCGGGCGCGCAGAAATCTGCCGCGTGGCCAGCACGAGCCAGCGCGGGGCCGTGCTCTCGTTCACGCTCTTGCGCAGAAGCTTGACCGCCACCCATGACAGGCCTGCAAACAGCGCCACGGCGCCGGCAAAACCACCCACAGCAATCAGACCCAGCTTGATGTCGCTGCTGACGGCCAGCAACAGCGCAGCGAAGCCCGCAATGCCGATACCCAGCACTGCCAGCGATGCGGGCTTGAGCCCCCCCACATCACGCCGTATCACCCGCAATGGCGGCACCTGCGCCAGCTGCAGCACCGGCGGCAAGCCAAACGCAAACAGCAGCGTGAGCCCCATGCCCAGGCCAAACACCACCGGCCACAGGCTGGGCGAAGGCAAGGCCGATTCCACCAATCCCGCCAGCAGCAGCACAAACGCGTAATGCACCACATAGCCCAGCGCCACACCCAAGGAGCTGGCAAACAGGCCGATCAGCGCGAACTCCGTGGTGTAGGCCCCAGCAATGGTGCGCTGGCTCTGCCCCAGCACACGCAGCATGGCCGAAGCGTCGAGGTGCTCCGCCGCAAACCCGCGCGCGGCCAGCGCCACGGCCACGGCAGACAACAGTGCAGCCAGCAGCGCTACCAGGCTCAGGAATTTCTGCGCGCGGTCCAGCGTCTGGCGCATCTCGGGGCGGCCGCTTTCCAGCGACTCCACGCGCACGCCATGCACTTCGGGCTTCTTGGCCTCGACCACCGCCCAATCGTTGAACGCCTTGATGGCCGACGCCGGGCCGACCACGGCAAAGCGGTAGGTCAGGCGGCTGGCAGGCTGCACGAGCCCCGTGGCGGGCAGGTCGCGTTCGTTCACCATCACACGTGGTGCAAAGCTCATGAAGCCCGCCCCCCGGTCAGGCTCGATGACGATGATGCGCGCGATGCGCAGTTGCGCATCGCCCAGCAACAGCTTGTCGCCCATGGCGAGGTTGAGCGATTCGAGCAGTGGCGCGTCCACCCACACCTCGCCGGGCGCCGGGATGTCACGCGTCGGCTGCTCTAGCGCACCAGGGGCATCTGCCACCGTGAGGCTGCCGCGCAGCGGGTAACCCTGCTGCACGCTCTTGAGTGCCACCAGCTTGCTGGCGCCGCCCTGCGCATCGCTCGCGCGGCCCATGGTCGGAAAGCCCAGCGTGGTCACCGATTGCAACCCCAGCGCCTTGGCGCGCTCCACGAATGCCGCGGGCGTTGGGTTGTCGCTGGCCACGACTGCATCCCCCCCCAGCAGCTGCAGAGCGTCGCGCTGCAGTCCGCCTTGCAGGCGATCGGCAAAAAAACCCACAGATGTGAGCGCGGCCACTGCCAGGGTGACCGCCACAATCAACAGGCGCAACTCGCCCGCGCGCAGGTCCCGGGCCAGGGTGCGCCAGCCAAGGCGCAGGAAAGACAGGTTCATGGGCAGACCTTAGCGCAAAGCGAACGGGCTAGCGGGGCGTGGGGTGTTAGCACGTGTTCAACGAGTCAGGGCCGCGGGGGTGGCGCTATAGCGGCGTCGATCGCCGCAGCTGTCGCCGGCACCGGGCTCGGCGCTTCGGCCGCCGGCGCTACGCTGGAGGCATTCGGTGCCTCCGTCTGCAGCCGCTGTTCCAGCGCCTGCAACACCGGGGCGATCTGTTGGCCCACGCGGATCTGCGGGTTCGAAAAGCCGTCTGCCTTGCCGGCCTCGACCTCGCGCTGCTGAATCAGCGGCACAGCCTTGGCAAAGGCCTCGGTGAAGGAATGGGTCTGGCGCAGTTGTTCATGAAACACCGCGCGGCCAAAGAAAGTCAGCTCAGACAGCCTGCCGCAGCCATACGAGGTGTGGGTGGCGTCGGCCGCCGTCATGATCAGGGTGCTGTCGGTGGCCAGCGGTTCGATCCAGCCTCCCGAAAAGCAGGCAGACACTGCGATCACGCGGTTGCGGATACCCGATTCGTCCAGCGCTGCGCGCAGCATCTCCGGCGTCACCGGCGGCACCTGCAGCGGCCAGTGTGCGGCGGCCAGTTCATGGTTGCGTGCGCCATGCGAGGTCATGTAAATCACCAGCACATCATGCTCGCGATCCATGCGCGCGGCCAGCGCAGCAATGGCGCGTTGCAGATTCTCGGGCGTCGCCCAGGGGTGGGTCTCGGCAGTTTCAGCATGGTTGAGCAGGTGCAGAACCCGGCCCTGGGCGTCAAACCGCTCCTGCAGCAGCGTGGTGACCATCGTGCTTTCGCGGCGGAACACGTTTTCATCCGCATAGGGCGCGAACACCAACCCATAGACATCCACAACGCCGGGACGCTGAGGCAACAAAGCATCCACCTGCTGTTGCCACAGCAGCTGCTGGTTCTCAAAAAGGCCTTGCGATAGCGCCAGTTGCGCAGGCTCTGGAGGCTGTGCTCCGTCGGCGGACGCGGCCGACGCATCGGCCACCGCCAGGGCGTCTTCCTCCCAGGGCTGGTCCTGAAACTGCCACATGCCCACCCCGACCACCACAGCCATCGCCACGCCAAAGACCGCAGTGCGCACCCGCGATCGGATGAAGCGGGCACTCACCACCACCAACGTGGCCAGCACCCATACCGTGAGCACGCCGTAGGCCACCCAGAAAAGGATGCTCGCCACCGGCCCATTCCACAGTGCAGGCTGGTGAACCGCCAATCCCATCAGGACATAGAGCACCAGCAAGGGGGCCAAGGGCGCCCACGCCGACAGCACATACCAAGCGGCCAGCCCGCCCGAGGGGCCGGGCACACCCAGCTCGGGCGCAGGGGTAGGAGCACGCTGTGCTGGCGCCATGGCCCACCAAGCCAGCCACAGCAGCACCAGGCTGCTCCACATGGGGGTGAGCCAGCCACGCATGCTGAACTGGGCCGGGCCCACGACCTGTAACCGTGCAGCGCCCACCAGCAAAGCGCCGCTGATCAACGACAACACCAGCAACTGCCAGGGCGTGGGTGCCGCAGCCCCTGTACGCGGCGCCAGAAACAGTGCAGCGCGCAGTCCTTCGCGCATCCAGCCCCACAGTGAAAGGCGCTCCGTGGCGGAAATCGCCCTGATGGCAGACGATGTGGGCAGGTCTTGCGGCGACCGGCTCAAAGGAACTTCAATTTCCGTGTGGGCCAGTTCTGGTCCCCACTGGCTGGGCAACGTGTCGGCCCAGGTGCTGCTGCTGGCGTTCAGGTCTTTCATGCGCGCATCATGCCATCGCGGGGTGGCGCCTTCTGTGGCCGCGGAATCCGTCGAAGCCAGGACGCAAGAGGCTGCAGGAACGGGCCAAAAGACGAGGAAGAGCGATGCTCGAGCTCGCTATTGCGCCAGCGCCCATCGGCCTTCGCAGGCGGAAGCGAGGCACGGGCACCGGTTTTTTAAAACCAAAAATGATATTAAATAAAAATTAAATAACAAATCGAATATACTTCACTTCGTTGCAGTCACGGCTCTTGACGCCAGCAGTCACCGCAACGCCTGCCTCCCAGCGGTCTAACGCGCCGCGGCAGGCCGCCTTTTGCGACCTTGTCGCCCAGTGGGTCTGAAGAGCTGCAGCCCACCGAGTCCCTCGATGCTCACGCAGGTCGATGACGGCCTGCGGTCCCGAATGCACCAGATTTCAAATAACGCCATTTCCATGGGCCAGTACGTCGTTTCGCCCGCGACACACCCGACCGACTGCGGCCGCTTCCGCGCCTCCTTCTCGGTCCATCGTTCAAGTGGCAACGGCAGCTACTGCCGAGTGTTCCGTTTTGACAAAGCCTTTGCCTCGCGCGAAGCTGCCAGGCTCTTTGCCGTCACCCAGGGCTGGCTGCAAGCGTGCATGTCCAATCCCCCTGTGTGCTGAAGCTCTGCTGACCGCAGGCTCCATGTCCTCATCCCAGTTGCCGTGGGCTCCCGCTCACAGTGCTGTACCCCAACGGTGCGCCCTTCGTTGCGTGCCATCCTTCAGAAAGGCTCTTCCATGAGCACCAAGATCTACGTGGGCAACCTGCCCTATTCCGTGACCGATTCCAGCCTGCAAAGCAACTTTGCCGAGTTCGGCAATGTGTCCTCCGCCAAGGTCATGATGGACCGCGAAACCGGTCGCTCCAAGGGCTTCGGCTTTGTGGAAATGGCGTCGGCCGAAGTGGCCCAAGCCGCCATCAGCGCGCTGCACGGCATGTCCGTCGATGGGCGCTCGATTGTGGTGAATCTGGCCCGCCCCCGTGAAGAAGGTGGCGGCGCAGGCGGCTACAGCGCCAATGGCTACAGTGCGAGCAAACGCTCGGACGTTGGCTATGGCACGGGCGGCTACGGCGGCGGCCGCTATTGAGCCCTGTGGCTCATGAAAAAAGCCGGCTCGCTGTAGCCGGCTTTTTTTTCGTCTCGCCCCATGCCTTTGCATGGGCCGCAGGCCAAGGCGGGCCGAAGGTGCTCGACGCCGCTGCGGTGGCCGACTCAAGGACTATTGAGCGGCAACGGCCCCAGCACCACCCTGTCTGCACGGGCGCTAACTATGAAGCGCTGCCGCCTCACACTTCACCAGCAGCCCGGGCGGGGGGTACCACCGGTGCCTGGGCCAGTTCAGGCTGCAATACCAAGCGGTGCGTAGCGCTGTAGCACACAAACCGGCGGTTGGTGGCGCGCCCGATGGCGCACAGGCCCAGCTGCTGGGCCACGGCATGGCCCATTTGCGTCATGCCGCTGCGAGACACCACAATGGGCACCCCCATCTGCGCGGACTTGATGACCATCTCGCTGGTGAGGCGGCCGGTGGTGTAGAACACCTTGTCTGCCCCTGACATGGGAGAGGTTGCGGGGTCTCCTGCACAGTCGCTGGATGAGCACGTCTCAGGATTCATCCACATCCAGCCGGCGATGGTGTCGATCGCATTGTGGCGGCCGACGTCTTCCACAAAAATCAGCAAGTCCTCCCCCTTGAACAGGGCACAGCCGTGCACCGAACCGGACGACTTGTAGGTGGTCTCCTTGAGGCGAATCGCGTTGACGATGCCGTACAGCTGGCCCTGGGTCAGGCGGGCGTCGGGCAACTGGATGCGGTCCACTTCGTCCATGAGCCCGCCAAACACGCTGCCCTGTCCGCAGCCCGTGGTGACGACCTTGCTGGCCGTGCGCTCTTCGATCCGTGCAATGCCATGGCGCGTGCGCACAGCGGCGGCGTGGACCTCCCAATCGACCGTGATCGATTCGATGTCGAACACCGATTCGACCAGCCGCTGGTTGCGCAGATAACCCAGCACCAGCAGCTCTGGTTGTGCGCCCAGTGTCATCAGCGTCACGAGCTCGCGCTTGTCTACGTAGATCGTGAGCGGACGCTCGGCGGGAATCTGTACCTGCTCCCGTGCGCCCAGTTCGTTGACGACCTCGACTGCATGGGTCAGCGGTGCGTGGGCCTGCGTCAGGCGCGGCAGAGAGGGCGAAGACAAAACGGAAGGAGTGGACAAAGAACTGGAACTCATGGGGCAAATATACGCAGTGTGGTGCTACAGCGGTTGGCGCACTGGAATGAACCGCTGCGTGGCCCGGTCCACTGCACCAAGGGGGCAGGCTGGTGCCGTATCGCCCTGCGAGTGCTGGCTCGGCGATGCACCTGGCACATCGCGCCCAGAAAAAAAGCCGCGCCCCACCAGGGAACGCGGCTTCGAGCCCGGCGCGGCAGGGCGCGTGTCAGGACTTGGAGGCCGGTGCAGCTGCAGCGGCAGGTACCTGCGTGCTGGGAGGGCTGCTGGCTGTGCCAGGTGGCGAGTGTGCACCAGCAGCCTCTGCAGGCTTGGCAGCTGGCGGCGTGTAGGCGAAGGGACCAGGGTCCGTGCATGCAGCACCAGTAGCAGCCGCGGGCTTGGCCGAGGGCGTGGTCTTGCGGTAGTGCGCAGCCACCTTGTCTTGGGACAGGCACAACTTGTAGTTGTCCACCTTGCCGGCCCATGCAGCCTTGGCTGCCGCTTCGGCGGCCTTGGCAGCCGCCTCGGGGGACGGGGCCGGCAGCTTGGCGGATGCCACAGTGCATACAGCTGCCGCGCACAGCGCCAGCAAAGAGGTGCGGATGCTTGATCTCGTCATGGAGTGGATCCTCATACCTGGGCGGGCTGCTGGCCCGCAGATGCTGTTACGTCGGTCGCTGACTGGCTGGCGCTGCGCTGGCGCGGGATTTTGCCGGCCTGCACATCGTCGTACCACAGCTCATGGTGTTCCTTGGCCCAGCCCTCGCTCACATAGCCGGTGCGCATGGCCTTGTAGGCACCCTTCATGCCCACTGTGCCCATGTAGATATGACCACAGATCAGCGCCATCATCCAGATGGCCAGAGTGGCGTGGATCATGTGGGCGATCTGCATGTCGCCACGCACGTCGCCAAAGCCGGGGATGAGTTTGTCGAGCACCAGGCCAGTGGCCACCACGAAGATGCCGGGGATGGTGATGCCCCACCAGAACAGGCCCTTCTCGCCCGCATTGAAGCGGTGTGAGGGCACCTCGTGATTGCCCTTGCCCAGCATGCCACCGCCCTTGGCCAACCAGACAAAGTCAGCGCGGTTGGCGATGTTGTCCTTGATGAAGGTAAGAATGATCACCAGCAGCGACACGGCAAACAACGGACCCACAAAGTTGTGAACGTTCTTGAGCGCATAGGTCAACCAGCCAAAAAGCGTGGTCCCCAGGATGGGCAACAGGAAGAACTTGCCAAACGCCATCACGATACCGGAGATGGCCAGCGCGACGAATGCAAACGCATTGGCCCAGTGGGCCGCGCGCTCGAACGGGGTGAAACGCTCGATGCGGCGGGGGCCGGTGCCGTCGGGATGCTCATGCCCCAGCGGGCCTTTCACAAAGTAGAAGATGCCCAAAGCCAGCAACACGATGGCAAACAGCGCCGCACCGTAGGGGATGATCCAGTGGTTGCGCACTTGCCGCCACGCCTCGCCCGCATTGGTGTAGCGCGAGCCGGGGTACTGCACAAAGCGCTGGATCAGGTTGCCCGCCTCGGGCGCCTGGGTCACAGGCAAGCTGCTGTAGCCTGTCACGCCCTGCCCCACCTGGCGCCACATGGGCGCGTTGTTGCCGGGCTGCACCTTCATGCGCTCGCCATTGGTCTGTTCCGCGTATTTGGGATCAGCGCTGGCGTCGGGTTTGACCTGAAAGATATTCTGGCTTTGTACACCCCCCACCGCAGCCGGTGCAGCCGTGGCTGCAGGAGCTGCCGCAGATGCGTCGGGCGCAGCAGGCGGCGTCTGGGCGCCAGCCAGCCCACAGGCCAGGCTGGCCGCCAAGGCCATGGACCACACGATGTATTTCATGGTGGACCTCACTTCGCCTGGGTGCGGGTGTATTCGTTCTGGCCGTACTGCTGGCGCGCTTTCAACTGCGCTTCCCAGCTGGTTTTGTCGCCGGCTTTCCAGCCAGGCTGCGTGAAGTTGCTGCCGGTGCCGGCGTAAGACGGAGCATCGCTGCGAATGCCCGCGCCGGTCTGCGGTTTCTCACCGCAGCCCGTCAATGCCAGGGCGGCCACCGCAGCGGCCAAGGTCATGTGTATGGTGCGCTGCATCATGACTTGCCTCCTGCAGGCTGACCTGCCTGTTGTGAGCCGTAGGCCGTGCCCCAACCCCACACTTCGGCTCCCTTGCCACGCTGCACCACGCGGTTGCGGAAGATATCCGCCACCACATCGCCGTCACCGGCCAGCAGGGCTTTGGTAGAACACATTTCTGCGCAGGCGGGCAGCTTGCCTTCGGCCAGGCGATTGCGGCCGTATTTTTCAAACTCGGCCTGGCTGCCATGGGTTTCAGGACCACCGGCGCAGAAGGTGCACTTGTCCATCTTGCCGCGCACACCAAAGGTGCCGGACGATGGGAACTGCGGCGCGCCAAACGGGCAGGCATAACTGCAGTAGCCGCAGCCAATGCACACGTCCTTGTCGTGCAGCACCACACCCTCTTCGGTGCGGTAGAAGCAGTTGACGGGGCAGACCGCCATGCAGGGTGCGTCGCTGCAGTGCATGCAGGCCACCGAGATGGACTTTTCACCCGGCACACCATCGTTGAGGGTGACCACGCGGCGGCGGTTCACGCCCCAGGGTACTTCGTGTTCGTTCTTGCAGGCGGTCACGCAGCCGTTGCATTCGATGCAGCGCTCTGCGTCACAGATGAATTTCATTCGTGCCATGTGTGTCTCCTTGCGTGGCGCGATCAGGCGCGTTCCACGTTGCAGATCGTGGTCTTGGTTTCTTGCATCATGGTCACGCTGTCGTAGCCATAGGTGGTGGCCGTGTTCACGGCTTCACCGCGCACCACAGGTGCCGCACCCTTGGGGTAGTACGCCAGCATATCCGCCCCTTGCCAGCGGCCCGAGAAGTGGAAAGGCATCCACACGGTATCGGGTGCCACGCGCTCGGTGACGAGTGCTTGCACATTGATGCGGGCACCGGTGGGAGAACTGAGCCATACACGCTCGCCATTCCGGATGCCCCGGTCTGCCGCCGTCTTGGGGTTGATCTCGACGAACGACTCCTGCTGCAGCTCCGCCAGCCAGGGGTTGGAGCGGGTTTCCTCGCCGCCGCCTTCGTACTCCACGAGTCGGCCCGAGCTCATGATGAGCGGGAATTTCTCGTGCACCTTGTCGGCCACGTTTTTCTCTTGCACGCTCTTGTACAGCGTGGGCAGGCGCCAGAAGGCCTTCTTGTCGTCGTGGGTCGGGTACTTGGCCATGAGGTCAGGACGCGTGCCATACAGAGGCTCACGGTGCTGCGGAATGGCGTCCGGGAAGTTCCACACCACAGCGCGCGCCTTGGCATTGCCGAATGGATGGCAACCGTGCTTGAGGGCCACCCGGATGATCGCGCCCGTGGGGTCGGTCTTCCAGTTCTTGCCCTCGGCCTTGGCCTTTTCGGCATCGCTCAGATCGTCCCACCAGCCCAGCTTCTTGAGCAGCACGTGGTCGAACTCGGGGTAGCCCGTGGTGATCTCGCTGCCCACCGAATGGGAGCCGTCCTCCGCCAGCAGGTTGACGCCGTCCTTTTCCACGCCGAAGTTGGCGCGGAAGTTGCCGCCGCCTTCCATCACATGCTTGGAGGTGTCGTACAGATTGGGCGAGCCTGGGTGCTTGAGCTCCGGCGTGCCATAGCAGGGCCATGGCAGGCCAAAATAGTCACCGCCAAAGTCGTAACCAGTCTCCTTGTCCTTGCCGCCCTTGGCCTTCAGGGTCTTCACATCGAACAGGTGCATGTTCTTCATGTGGGCCTTCAGGCGCTCAGGGCTCTGGCCGGTGTAGCCAATGGTCCAGACCGACTTGTTGATCTCGCGCAGGATGTCCTCGGGCACGGGCTCGTCCATGCCCTTGACCTTCTGCATCTTATAGTTCTTGGAGAGCTCGGCGGCAAAGCCCAGCTTTTCGGCGAACTGGTGCATGATCATGTGATCGGAGCGGCTCTCCCACAGCGGCTCGATCACTTTTTCGCGCCACTGCAGCGACCGGTTGGATGCCGTGCACGAACCACTGGTCTCGAACTGCGTGGCTGCGGGCAGCAGATACACCGCACGGTTGGGATTCAAATCTTCGGCCTTGCCTGGCATGGCAGCCATCGCGGCGGTGGCCGAAGGATATGGGTCCACCACCACCAGCAGGTCCAGCTTGTCCATGGCGCGCTTCATCTCCAGACCACGGGTCTGCGAGTTGGGCGCATGGCCCCAGAAGAACACGCCGCGCAGGTTGGAGTCCTGGTCGATCAGCTCGTTGTTCTCCAGCACACCGTCGATCCAGCGCGACACGGTGATGCCATTCTTGGTCATCATCGCGGGCGACGCATACTGCTTCTTGATCCACTCGAAGTCCACTCCCCACACAGCGGCGAAGTGCTTCCACGAGCCTTCGGCCAGGCCGTAGTAGCCAGGCAGCGAGTCTGGGTTGGGACCCACGTCGGTTGCGCCCTGCACGTTGTCGTGGCCGCGGAAGATGTTGGTGCCGCCACCGCTCTTTCCAACGTTGCCCAAAGCCAGCTGCAAGATGCACGATGCACGCACGATGGCATTGCCGATGGTGTGCTGCGTCTGGCCCATGCACCACACGATGGTGCCAGGGTTGTTCTCGTGCAGCATCTTGGCGACCTTGAAAACCTGGTCTTCCTTGACGCCACAAGCCTCTTCCACCTTGTCAGGCGTCCACTTGGCCAGCACTTCGTCGCGCACCTTGTCCATGCCATAGACACGGTCGTTGATGTACTTCTTGTCTTCCCAGCCGTTCTTGAAGATGTGGTACAGCACACCAAACAGGAAGGGAATGTCGGTACCGGAGCGGATGCGCACGTACTCGTCCGCCTTGGCGGCCGTGCGGGTGAAGCGCGGGTCCACCACGATCATCTTGCAGCCGGTTTCCTTGGCGTGCAGCATGTGCAGCATGGACACCGGATGCGCTTCGGCCGCGTTGGAGCCGATGTACAGAGCGACCTTGCTGTTTTGCATGTCGTTGTACGAATTGGTCATGGCGCCGTAGCCCCATGTATTGGCCACACCCGCCACCGTGGTGGAGTGGCAGATACGCGCCTGGTGGTCGCAGTTGTTGGTACCCCAGAAGCTCACGAACTTGCGCAGCAGATAGGCCTGCTCGTTGTTGTGCTTGGACGAACCCACAAAGTACACGCTGTCAGGACCGCTGGCCTTGCGCAGCTCCTGCATCTTGGCAGTGATTTCGTTCAGGGCCGTGTCCCAGCTGATGCGCTCGTACTTGCCGTTGACCAGCTTCATGGGATAACGCAGGCGGTACTCGCCATGGCCGTGCTCGCGCAGGGCTGCGCCCTTGGCGCAGTGGGCACCCAGGTTGATGGGCGAGTCGAACACCGCCTCCTGTCGCACCCACACGCCGTTTTCGACCACCGCATCGACCGCGCAGCCCACCGAGCAGTGGGTGCACACCGTGCGGCGCACTTCGACCTTGCTGTCGCCGATGCCGACCTTGGCACCTTCGGCAGCGTTGGACTTCTTGACCAGCGTGAGCTGCGAGGCCGCGATGCCCACGCCCACTCCCAGGCCAGAGCGGCGCAGGAACGAGCGACGGTCCATGGTGGGCAGGGCCTGCGACAGGCCACGGCGCAGGCTGTGCACAAAAGGCGATGCAGAGCCGTTGCCCTGCACAGAATGGGAAGACTTCTTGGTTAGCAACATGGCGTGCCCCGATGTCAAAGTTGGGTGGTCTTGTAGTACTGCTTCACGCGGGCAGACAGGTGGTAGCCACCGCCCTTTTCGGGTGCGACGCGCGCGGGCTCGGACACCACGGCATCGGACGGCGCGACATGGGGGAGTGCCACCACGGCTGCTGCGGCAGCCCCTACGGTGGCGGCGCCGGAAAAGAAGCTCCGGCGGGAGGAATTTGGCTGGCTGTTCTGCATGCTTGTCTCCAGAAAGGCTGGCAGCTATGAAACGGAATTCATACAGTCTATGTCAGTGTGTAAAAACCCGCCATCGGGCTTTACAACTCCCAGTAACACACTCATCTTTTGTAGCGGCATATCGAGGGTTTACGAGCATCTGGAGGGATCAATCCAACATGTCGAAGCCCTGGGTCTCCACCGACACAAAGGCCCGCGTGAAGTGCGCCACAGCCGCATAAAACCGTGCTTGCGGCTGTGCGGCCAAGGCATCGCAGAGCTGAAGGACCCAGGGCTGCAGATGCGTTGAAAAAAATTCACGCTGCGATGTCAGGTTGCAGACAGCTACATCGTCTCCAGCGATCAGGTAGCGCATGACCTCCAGCAGGTAGGCCACATGGTCCTCGGTCTCGGGCATGGTCTCGTCCCGCGCCAGGCCCAGCTGCTGCAGATCGGTACGCAGACGCGCCAGCGGCTTCTCGTTGAGAAACCCGCTAAGGTAGTGCGAGCCATACAAAAACACCTCGGGCTTGCCCACACCACCAAAGAGCCGGTCAAACTCCTGCGCAATGGCAGCATCGCTGAGCGCACGCGACGCCGCCACCAGTTGCTGCCAGGGCTCCTGCAAAAAGCCGCCATCGGCAGGCGCCTCCGTCACTGCCACCCGCAAGGCCGACAGCAGCTCCGGGCCGGGCGCTGCGTAGTACAGCTGCGACAACAAGCCATACAGCTCGGCGCGGGCAGTTTCTTCATCGAGCGCAGAGCTGCCGCCCAGGGGGGTCAAGGTGGATGGGGCACTCACAGGTCGGTCACTTTCGTCTCGTTTTGTGCGGAATACAGGTCAATCACGCGGCAGTCGCTGCACATCTTCAGCCGCTCCAGCGCCTCGCCCTGGAACATGGGGTGGCCCGACAGTTTGCCCAGCATGGCCTCGATGGCTTTCACCGTGCCAAAGGGTTTGCTGCAGCGCACACAGGCCCAGGGCTTGGCCTCGTTGAGCACACGCAGCTGTGCACGCTCGGGCGTGAGCAGCAGGCGCGGCTGCAGGGTGATGGCGTCTTCGGGGCAGGTGGTGGCGCACAGGCCACACTGCACGCAGTTCTTTTCGATGAAGCGCAGCTGCGGCATCTGCGGGTTGTCCTGCAGCGCACTGGCGGGGCAGGCGCTCACGCAGCTCAGGCACAGGGTGCAGCGATCTTTGTTGACTTCAATCGTGCCCAGCGGCGACCCCACGGCAGGCAGAGCAATGGCCGCAGGCCGCTCGTCTACGGGCATCGGGGCCTGCTCGATCAGGTGGTCGAGTGCCATCTCCAGCGTGCTGCGCTTCTCTTGGGCCACCGCAAAGCGTGCAGCCACGGCCGGGGTCTTCTGGCGCGTCTGGCCCAGGGTCTGCAGTGCAGCATCCAGCGCGGTGGGGTGGTTGGCACGCAGCAACTGCACATGGGTGCCGGTGTAGCCCAGGCCGCGCAGGATGGCCTGCGCCACGTCCATTTGCGCCTGCAGGCCTTCGAGGTACTGCGGCGCTTCTTCATCGGTACTCAAAACCACCACCTGTGACGCACCATAGGCCATGGCGCTGAGCCACAGGTCCACCCCCGTACTCGCCGTGTGCCACAGCGCCACCGGAATCACGTTGGCAGGCACGCCGTGCGCCAGCTTCAGCTGAGCAGCACGGCCCAGTTCTTCCACCAGCGCCTGGCCGCGCTCCTGGCTGTGCAGCAGCAATACCGCATCCTTGCCGCCGGCGGCGGTGTAGGTGGACAGCAGCGTCTTGAGCTTGGTGCCCTGCTCCGTCGCACTGGGGTAGGCATAGGTCAGTGCGCCCGTGGGGCACACGGTGGTGCAGGCGCCACAGCCCACACACAGGTTGGGGTTCACCTTGATTTGCTGGCGGCCCTTGTCGCTGCTGATGGCCTCGGCCGAGCAGATGTCCACGCAGGCATTGCAGCCCACGGTTTCGTTACGGCTGTGGGCGCAGAGCTTTTGTTTGTAGACAAAAAACTTGGGTTTCTCGAACTCGCCCACCAGCTCGCGCAGCTTGAGCAGCGTGCCCAGGTCCCGCCCGTCCCAGCGCAGGTAACCCTGCGGCAGCGCGTGCTGCAGGAAGGTAGGCGTGGCAGTGGATGAACGCAGGTCCAGCACCAGGTCAAAACGCTCGGTCTGCGCCGTGGTATCGCGGGTGAAGTCGATGGCGCCCGCCACCTGGCACACCTTCACGCAGGCGCGGTGCGACTGGCAGGCGGCCAGGTCGATCTGGTAATCCAGGCCAATGGCGTTTTCGGGACAGGCCGCCACGCAGGCATTGCAGCGCGTGCACAGGTCCAGGTCGATGGGGTTGTCGGCCGCCCATTGCAGCTCAAACGCACCCAGCCAGCCGGTGAGGCCCGTGATGCGGCCACCCAGCACCGGATAGCGCCGCGCCTGCGCGCCACCGGCATTGCCAGGGCCTTGGGTGAACAGCGTCACATCCAGCACATCCGACACCAGGGCGGCCGCCTGCTCGGCCTGGTCGAGCGGTCCGATGATCAGCAAGCGGCCCGTGCTCTTGTAGGTGACCGTGGGTACGGGCGGAGGGTCGGGCAGCCGGGCGGCGGCCAGCAGCGCGGCGATCTTGGGGCTGGCCTTGGCGGCATCACGGCTCCAGCCCCCGGTTTCGCGGATATTCACAAACCGGATGGGCGACACCGCGCCCCCGGTCTGCTGGCCCAGGTCGCCAAACAGACGCTGCTCCTGCGTGCAGGCCACCACCACGTCCTGCCCGGACTGGATGGCCTTTTGGAACGCCCCCGCGTCGCGCCGGCACAGGGTGGAGTGAAGGGTCAGGTCTTCATGCAGTGCCTCGCCCAACGCCTTGGCGTTGAGGGGCATCGTCTGGTTGCAGTCGCAGATGAGCGTCGTGGTCATTGTGGGTATGGCTGGCTGGCGTGACCACCGCATCCTGGGCAGAGCGTGGGGCCACCTCAGGCTCGCTAGAGGGAACGCTAGGAACAGCGTTGCATACCTGGGACTGTGCCACGTCTGCGGGGCTTTGCGCCTCCGCATCATCCCGAGGCTGACTGCCCGGCGGGGATATTGCGGCCGCAGGGGCCGCGTCCGGCGCAGCATCACCTGGCAAACCCTGCGCAGCGGTCGCGGCCTTTTTCTCGTGGTCAAAAAAGCCCAGTGCATGCGCACTGGCCATCTTGCGCAGCATGCCTGCAGGCAGCGGGTCGGGCTGGGTGTAGTCGCCGATGTAAATGTCCAGGCCGTCCATCACATTGAAGTGCGGGTCGGCAAACAGCTTTTTCATGGCCAGATTGCGCACCTCAGGCGACACGGCACGGGCCACAAACGGTTTGAAGTCGGACGCGGGCGTGAGCGCCTCAGCATCCGCCAACGTGGGCGGCGGTGGCACCTCCGGGGCAGGGACAGCAGGGGCTGCAGGTGCGACGGGCGCAGCCACAGCGGCCACCGGCGCGGGGGTTGCCACCTGGGGGGCGGGCGGCGGCGGGTCCTGCACGGGCTTGCCCGCCAGCACATCCTGCTTGCGCCGCGACCAGCGGCCGAGGAATCCGTCAGCCATGGTCGCCACCTCCTCGCGCGCCTCCCGCATGGCTGCCACCACCACCACCGCCGCCACGCGGCTTGTCGGTGGACACGGACGCGGGGTTGCCAAAGCGGTCCTGCAGCGTGCGAAAGCTCTCGGGCCGCTTGCGGCGCTTGGGCTCGGGCTGGTAATGCTCGGCCACAAAGGCGCGCAGTGCCTCCACCACCTCGGCATCGGCGGGCACTTGCTCCACGGTTTCCTGTGCGTCCAGCCAGCGGCCGGCGTCGTGGTAGCTCAGGCTCACCGCCACCGGGCGGGCCATGGGGACCTCGCCCGCGCCGGTGTCTTCATCCTGGCGCCACATCACAAACCAGCAGGGCGCGGGCGAAGTGAGGTTCAGGTGATAACCCTCGGCGTCGTCGCGGAACAGCTCCACGCGAAAGCCCGGGAACAGCCAGCGCTGCTCGCGCTGGTCCTGGATCAGAGGGCGGGGTTCGGTCCCAAAGGCGGGCTCGTGGATCACCACCTCGGCCAGCGACCAGCGCCAGGGCTGCCAGCGGTTGTCGATGTGCTCGCGCCGCATGATCACGGCAACGTCGGTGTAGGGGCGCTCTGTCATGGGCTGCGACTGTACCCCGGAGTAACCCCTTGCCCGCAGCGCGCGGTGCAAAGCCCCACAGCCAACGTACGGATCACGCGGTGTCAGCCCGGCACGCCAGTGGCCTGCATGACCTCCACCGCCACGGCGCAATATTTGAATTCGGGGATCTTGCCGAACGGGTCCAGCGCCGCGTTGGTGAGCAGATTGGCCGCCGCCTCCACATAGGCAAATGGCATGAACACCGTGCCGCGCGGCGTGCCGTCGTCGCGGCGCACGCGCACCTGCACCATGCCGCGCCGCGAGCGGATGCCCACCAGCGCGCCGGGCGCCACGCCCAGCCGCGCCAGTTCGTCGCCATGCAGCGACGCGGTGGCCATGGGCTCGATCGCGTCCAGCACGGTGCTGCGCCGCGTCATGCTACCGGTGTGCCAGTGCTCCAGCTGGCGACCGGTGATGAGTACCAGGGGGTAGTCGGCATCGGGCTTCTCTGCCGCCGGGATCACGCTGGCGGGCACCAACTGCAGGCGGCCCGTGGGCGTTGGGAATTTTTCGGTGAAGACGATGGGCTGGCCCGGGTCGTCAGGCGTGAGGCAGGGGTAGGTCACACTGGAATCGCGTGCGAGGCGGTCCCAGGTGATGCCCTCGATGCTGGCGTGCATGGCCTGGCGCATTTCGTCGTAGACAGCGGCCACGCCAGACTCCTCGCCTTCGTAGTTCCAGCTAAGCCCCATGCGCGCGGCGATCTGCTGGATGATCCACAGGTCCGGCTGCGCATCGCCCGGCGGATTGAGCGCGCGGCGGCCCATCTGCACCATGCGGTCGGTGTTGCTGGCGGTGCCGGTCTTTTCGGGCCAGGCGCTGGCGGGCAGCACCACGTCGGCCAGCCAGGCGGTCTCGGTCAGGAAGATGTCCTGCACCACCAGGTGCGAGAGGCTGGCCAGTGCGTGGCGCGCGTGGTTCAGGTCGGGGTCGCTCATGGCCGGGTTCTCGCCCATGATGTACATGCCGCGCACCTTGTGCGGGTCGCTGTCAGGCGCCAGGGCCTTGTGCATGATCTCGACCACGGTGTAGCCGGGGGTCTCGTCCAGCGGAGTGCCCCAGAACTGTTCAAACCACGCATGCGCCCCGGCGTTGTCCACGCGCTGGTAGTTGGGGAACATCATGGGAATCAGCCCCGCATCGCTCGCGCCCTGCACATTGTTCTGGCCGCGCAGCGGGTGCAGGCCCGAGCCGGGCTTGCCGATCTGGCCCGTGACGGCGCAGAGCGCGATGAGGCAGCGCGCGTTGTCGGTGCCGTGCACATGCTGGCTCACGCCCATGCCCCAGAGAATCATCGACGCCTTCGCCGTGGCAAACGCCCGCGCCACCTCGCGCAGCGTCTCGGCCGGGATGCCGCACACGGGCGCCATGGCCTCGGGGCTGCAACCCATCACGTTGGCCTTGAGTGCCTCGAAGTTGTTGGCGCGATCTTTGATAAAGGCCTCATCCACCAGGCCTTCGTCGATCACCGTGTGGATCAGCGCGTTGAGCATGGCCACGTCGGTATCGGCCTTGAACTGCAGCGTGCACCAGGCATGGCGGCCGATGTCCGTGATGCGCGGGTCGGCCAGCACGATCTTCGCGCCACGCTGGGCGGCATTCTTCATCCACGTGGCGGCCACGGGGTGGTTGGCCGTGGGGTTGGAGCCGATCACGAAGATCAGTTCCGCATGCTCCACGTCGTGCACCGGGTTGCTCACCGCGCCGGAGCCCACGCCTTCGAGCAGCGCGGCCACGCTGGACGCGTGGCACAGCCGCGTGCAGTGGTCCACGTTGTTGCTGCCAAAGCCGGTGCGCACCAGCTTCTGGAACAGGTAGGCCTCTTCGTTGCTGCCCTTGGCCGAGCCGAAGCCCGCCAGCGCCTTGGGGCCGTGCGTGTCGCGCAGCGACCTGAGCGTGCCGGCGGCCAGGCCCAGCGCCTCGTCCCAGGTCGCTTCGCGAAAGGTGTCGCGCCAGTCGGCACCGTAGGGGCGCACCTCCTTGGGCACACCAGGTTTGCGGATCAGCGGCACCCTGAGGCGGTCGGGGTGGTGGGCGTAGTCGAAACCGAAGCGCCCTTTCACGCACAGGCGGCCGCGGTTGGCCGGGCCGTCGCGGCCCTCGACGCTGATGATCTTTTCGTCGCGCACGTTGTAGGTGATGAGGCAGCCCACGCCGCAGAAGGGGCAAACCGAGTCGACCTTGCGGTCCACCTTTTGCGAGCCGACGTGGGTCTTGGGGCTGAGCGCGCCCGTGGGGCAGGCCTGCACACATTCGCCGCAGGCCACGCAGGTGCTCTCGGCCATGGGGTCGTCGAGGTCGAAGACGATCTTGCTGTCGGCCCCGCGCAGCGCGTAGCCGATCACATCGTTGACCTGTTCTTCGCGGCAGGCGCGCACGCAGCGGTTGCACTGGATGCAGGCGTCCAGGTTCACCGCCATGGCCGGGTGGCTCAGGTCGGGCGCGGGCTGCTCGCGGCGCAGGGCTTGGAGCGCGGGGCGCACGGTGACGCCCAGGCGGCTGGCCCAGCTGCTCAGCTCGCCGTGCTGGCCTACCGCTTGGGCAGTTTTTGAATCCAATGGGCCTGTAGCGCTAGATGAATATGCGCCAACAGCTATCAATTCAGGAGCATATTCAACCCCATCGTTCCATTGGTAGCCCACGTCCGGCATGTCGGACAGCAGCATCTCCACCACCATCTGCTGGCTCTTGCGCGCGCGGGGGCTGGCGGCCTGCACCTTCATGCCTTGCGTCGGTGCGCGACAGCAGCTGGGGGCCAGCGTGCGTTCGCCCGCGATCTCAACCACACAGGCGCGGCAGTTGCCGTCGGGGCGCAGGCCGTCGGAGTAGCAGAGGTGCGGAATCTCCACGCCATGGCGCTGCGCAGCCTTCAGGATGGTTTCGCCAGGATGGGCGGTGACGGGCTGGCCGTCCAGCTCGAAAGCCACGCCGGGCTGCGCTGCGGCAGAAGTCAACACGGCGCTCATGGCTTTACCCCGGTAGGCAGTTGTTCGGTCAGCGGGCTGTTACGCGGCTTGGGCAAATCGCCCGGCCAGGGCCCCTCGCCCACTTCGTGCGCAAAGTATTTGTGGATACAGCGGATGGGGTTGGGCGCAGCCTGGCCCAGGCCGCAGATGGAAGCGTCGGCCATTACCTGTGCCAGATCGTCGAGCAGTTCTTCATCCCACTTCGGCGCTTGCATCAGCGTGGCCGCCTTGGCCGTGCCCACACGGCAGGGCGTGCACTGACCGCAGCTTTCGTGTTCGAAGAAGCGCATCACGTTCAGCGCCGCGTCGCGCGCGCGGTCGTGTTGGCTGAGCACGATGACGGCGGCCGAGCCGATAAAGCAGCCGTAGGGCTGCAACGTGTCGAAGTCCAGGGGAATCTGGTTCAGGCTGGCGGGCAGGATGCCGCCCGAGGCGCCGCCGGGCAGGTACGCATAGAGCTGGTGGCCGTCCAACATGCCGCCGCAGTATTCGTCGATGAGTTCCTGCACCGTGATGCCCGCCGGAGCAAGCTTGACGCCTGGGTGCTTCACCCGGCCGCTCACGCTGAAACTGCGCAGGCCCTTGCGGCCGTGGCGGCCAAAGCTGGCAAACCACTGCGGCCCGCGCTCCACGATGTCGCGCACCCAGTACAGCGTCTCGAAGTTGTGCTCCAGCGTGGGCCGGCCGAACAGACCCACCTGCGCGATGTAGGGCGGGCGCATGCGGGGTTCGCCACGCTTGCCTTCGATGCTCTCGATCATGGCCGACTCTTCGCCACAGATGTAGGCGCCCGCGCCGCGCCGCAGTTCGATGTGGGGCAGCGGGCATGGCGGATCGGCGCGCAGGTCGTCCAGGGCGCGCTGCAGCAGCGCACGGCAGCCGTGGTATTCGTCGCGCAGGTAGATATAGATGGCCTCGGTGCCCACCACCTGGGCGGCGATGAGCACCCCTTCCAGAAAGCGGTGCGGGTCGCGCTCCAAGTAGGTGCGGTCCTTGAAGGTGCCGGGCTCGCCCTCGTCGATGTTGACGGCCATCACGGCCGTGCCCCCACGCTCCCCCGCTTCGCGTGGTCCGCTGCCCCCCGAGGGGCCCGTCGCCTCGCTTGGGGCGGCCCGGCGCTCGGCGAGCGCGGCCTGCTCGCGCACGATGCGCCACTTGCGCCCGGCCGGAAAGCCTGCGCCCCCCAATCCGCGCAGGCCGGAGTCTTCCATGGCGGCCAGCACGGCCTCGGCGTCCATCTCGCCATTGACCAGCGCAGCGGCGGTCTGGTACCCACCGTGGGCGCGGTAGGTGGCCAGGTCGGTGTGCCCGGGGCTGATTCCATCCGGCTGCGCAGGCACGCTCGCCTCCACACACTCAGCAATATCAAAATTGATAGCACCTTGGGCATATGGATGTAGCGCTACCGCCCGATTGGGCTTCAAATCAACGGCTTCCAGCACCCCATCGACCGTGGCGAGGGGCACCGGGCACTGGTGCACCACCGCCACGGGCGCCTGCTCGCACCGGCCCACGCAGGGCACAGCCAACACCTGCACATCGCCCTGCCCGGCCGCGCGCAGGCGCTCGGGCAGCGCGGCCAGCAGGTCGCGGGCGCCCGCCATGCTGCAGCTCAGGCTGTCGCACACCCGCACCACCAGGCGGGGCGCCTGGGCCTCTTCACCACGCACGATCTCGAAGTGGTGGTAGAAGCTCGCCACCTCGTATACCTCGGCCATCGGCAGGTTCATCTGCTTGGCGAGTGCCACCAGGTGCCGGTCGTGCAGCACGCCAAAGTGGTCGTTCAGGCAGTGCAGGTATTCGATGAGCAGGTCACGCCGAAAGCCGGTGGCCGGGCGCGGGCCCAGCAGTTGCGCCACCTCGGCCATGGCCACGTCTTCGGGCTGGCGGCCCTTGAGGCGGCTTTTGCGGCGGATGCGTTCGCGCATGTCGTTGACGGACACGGCGGCGACGGTGGGGGCTTCGGGGGCAAGGTGCATGGACCGGGGGCGTGGGGCGTTGATCTGGTTGTATGCAGGCACCTGCATAGGGTGCCCGGGCCGCCGCAGTGTCGGCCACGGGCGCCTGCGGCGTCAAATTGCCGATGCACATGGGTCGATCACAAAAACAAATGAAACGGCCGTTTTTGCAACTGCCCATGAATCACCCGCCGCAACCCGTGCGGTCAGCGCTCAATCGGCGACCAGAAGCCCACTGTGTGCTGCAGCGTGCTGCAGCCAGTCGGGGTCCTGCGCCAGTGCCAGCGCTGCATCGAGGGCGCGGGTGGGCTGCACCTGGCGGTGCGACATGAATCCGATGGGGGTGGTCAGCACCGGGCCCTTGAGCGGCAGGGCCTCCAGCCCCTCATGGCCGCGCACGGCATCGACCAGCGCCCCGGGCAGGACGCTGCACAACTGGCCCGCCACCACGCTCAGCGCCAGGGTCAGCACCGAATCGGTTTCCATGGCAGGCATGACCGTGGCGCCTGCCGCGCGGAAGGCGCCATCGACCAGGCTGCGGTTGTGCATCTCCGGGGTGAGCAGGCACAGCGGCAAGGCCGCCGCATCGGCCCAGGCCATGGGCGGGCCGATCTGGAGCCCGCGCGCCGGCCCCTTGCGCTGGCTCGGCGCCCGGCGCAGCAAAAAATAGTGCTCCACATACTGAGGCCAAGCACGCAATGGCCCGCCGCGTGCAGGCATGCGCTCGGTGTAGCCCAGCGCTAGGTCCAGTGCAATGCTCTCCAGCCCCGCCTCCAGCGCCTGCGAGCTCATCGACAGCGCCACCGGTACGATGCCCGGGTGCCGCGCCTGCAGCTGCGCCGCAAACCGCGCGAGGATGGGCATGGCCGTGGGCACCGCACCCAGGCGCAGCGTGCCGCGCGGGTGGGCGGCGTCGCCGCTCAGGTCCTGCTGCAGCACCTGGTGCTCGTGCAGCATGCGCTGGGCAGATGCCAGTACACGCTCACCCTCGGGCGTGAAGCCCTCGAAGCTGCGCCCCCGGCGCACCACCACCACGCCAAACTCCTTTTCCAGCGCGCGCAGCGCGTTGGAGAGCGCCGGCTGCGTGATGTGGCAGGCCTGCGCCGCCCGGCCAAAGTGCCGGTGCTCGTGCAGCGCCACCAGGTAGCGCAGGGACGCGAGCAGGTTCATGGCGCGGTGGGCGACTCGGGAGGATCAGGTGTTCTTGCTGATCGAGATGGTGGGGAACTTGTTCGAGAAGTCCTTGGCCTGCTGGGCGATCTTCACCGCCACATCGCGCGCCACCTTCTTGTAGATCTTGGCCACGTCCCCGTCCGGGTCGGCCACCACGGTGGGCTTGCCGCTGTCGGCCTGCAGGCGGATGCTCATGTCCAGGGGCAGCGTGCCCAGGTAGTCCATGTGGTATTCGGCCGCCATCTTCTTGCCGCCGTCGGCGCCAAAGATGTGTTCCACATGGCCGCAGTTGCTGCACACGTGGGCGGCCATGTTCTCGACGATGCCGAGGATGGGCACACCCACCTTCTCGAACATCTTGATGCCCTTCTTGGCGTCCAGCAGAGCGATGTCCTGCGGCGTGGTCACGATCACGGCGCCGGTCATGGGCACGCGCTGGCTCAGCGTGAGCTGGATGTCGCCAGTGCCGGGCGGCATGTCGATGATGAGGTAGTCCAGGTCTTTCCAGTTGGTCTGGCGCAAGAGCTGCTCCAGCGCCTGGGTGGCCATGGGGCCGCGCCAGATCATGGCTTCGTCCTGGTCCACCAGGAAGCCGATGGACATGACCTGCACGCCGTAGTTTTCGAGCGGCTCCATGGTCTTGCCGTCGTCGCTTTCGGGGCGGCGGTTGATGCCCAGCATCATGGGCTGGCTGGGGCCGTAGATGTCGGCGTCGAGCACGCCCACACTGGCGCCTTCGGCAGCGAGGGCCAGGGCCAGGTTGGCGGCCGTGGTGCTCTTGCCCACGCCGCCCTTGCCCGAGGCAACGGCGATGATGTTCTTGACCTGGGGCAAGAGCTGCACGCCGCGCTGCACGGCGTGGGCGATGACCTTGGTGGTGATGTTGACCGACACGTTGTCCACGCCCGCCACGCCCTTGGCGGCGGCCACCAGGCTGCGGCGCAGCTCGGGCACCAGGCTCTTGGCGGGGTAGCCCAGTTCCACGTCAAACGCCACGTCGCCACCGGTGATCTGCAGGTTGCGCAGGGCGCGGCTGCTGACAAAATCCTTGCCCGTATGGGGGTCCAGCACGCTGGAAAGTGCGGCCAAAAGGCCCTGTTCGGTGACTGCCATTCAAATAACTCCTGTGGGGCCGGTAGTCTATTCCCAAGCTCCCGCCCCCTGCCGCTGAAGGACAATGCGCACCGCATTGCATCGTCGCTCTCTCCAAAAAGGCCTCCCGTGAAATTCAAGATGTCCGAAAACTCCCTGTTTGCCGTCCTGCTGCGCTCGCCGTGGTGGATCAGCTTTGTGGTGGTGGGCCTCATCACGCTGGCGGCCGGGGCGTTGTTGCCCAAGGAGTACTTTGTCGTCGGCGCGCTGGCAGGGTTCCCCATCTTTGTGGTGGGCTGCATCGCAGCCTGGAAGCAGCTGCGCGCGCCCAACCCCGCCAAGGTGGTGGAGATGCTGGAGGCCGTGGGCAGCATGCCCTGGCGCAGCTTCGCCGACACTCTGGCCACCGCCTGGGAACGCGCAGGCTACAGCGTGGAGCGCCTGACCGGCAGCAACGCCACCGGGGCCGACATGCGCCTGAGCCAGGGCGGCAAGACCACGCTGGTCAGCGCCAAGCGCTGGAAGGCCGCTACCCACGGGGTGGAGCCCCTGCGGGAGCTGCACACGGCCATGACCGCTGCCGATGCGTCGGCGGGCGTTTACGTGGCCGCCCTGGGCCAGGTCAGCGAGAACGCCCAGGCGTTTTCCCGGGAGCACGGCATCGTGGTGCTGCAAGGTGACGCGGTGGCGCAACTGCTGCTCAAGCAGCGTTAAGAACCTGTTCACAGTCTTTTTGGAGTTGCACAAGTGCCTTGCCGGGATGGGATGCAAGGCGCGGTGCGCTGCCAATAGCCCGTGCTATTGGCAAGCTTTGCTCCGCCGCAGACCGCCCGGCAAGGCACTTGCCCGAAGGGTTGGAGTGAAATCGGGCGATTGGACGCCCCGGCTGCTTGCATCGGCATGAGCCCATGCGGCGCACCCGAAGCATCCACTCCTCCCGATTGCACTCCAATGTAATCTCCAAAAAGACTGTGAACAGGTTCTAAGACCACCCCCTGTGGGGTGGCCCGCACATGCGGGTTTTCCCACATGAGCTGCGCCCGGACGCCCCTCCACACTGGAAGCCTTACACCGCCCCACCGTCCATGCCCCCCACAACCCCTACCGCAGCCCCTGGCAACGTAGCTGCCACACCCGCCACGGGCTTGCTGCTGACCGGCGGCGGTGCCCGCGCAGCCTACCAGGTGGGCGTGCTGGAAGCCATTGCCGACCTGCGCCAGGCCTGTGGCGAAGGCGGCGGCCCCAACCCCTTTCCCATCATCACCGGCACCTCGGCGGGGGCCATCAACGCAGCCGCCCTGGCCTGCGGAGCCGACCACTTTGACCGTGCGGTCCGCCGCATTGCACGCGTGTGGCGGCAGTTCCATGCCAGCCAGGTGTATGGCGCCGACTCGCTCAGCGTGATGCGCAGCGGCGCGCGCTGGCTCACGCTGGTGTCGCTGGGCTGGGCGCTGGCACGCTGGCGGCGCATGCGGCCGCGCTCGCTGCTGGACAACTCGCCACTGGAGAAGCTGCTGGTCAAGATGGTGCCCCTGGTGCGCCTGCCCCGGCTGATCCGCAAGGGGCATCTCACCGCGCTCGCCGTGACGGCGTCCAGCTACAGCTCGGGCGAGCACGTCACCTTTTTTGAAGCGGCCACCCCCGTCAAGCCCTGGGTGCGCTCCCAGCGCAAGGCGGCCAGCGACCGCATCACGCACGAGCATCTGCTCGCGTCCTCAGCCATTCCTTTCATCTTTCCAGCCAAGGGCATCGAGGTGGATGACCACATCGAATACTTCGGCGATGGCTCCATGCGCCAGTCGGCGCCTATTGCCCCGGCCATCCATCTGGGGGCCGAGCGCATCCTGGTGATCGGCGCGGGCCGCATGCACGAGCCCAAGGGCGATGCCGCCGCCAACCCCACCGCCACCTACCCCACGCTGGCGCAGATCGCGGGGCATGCGCTGTCCAACATCTTTCTGGATGCGCTGGCGGTGGACGTGGAGCGCGTGCAGCGCATCAACCAGACCCTGTCGCTGATCCCCGAAGAAAAGCGCCTGCACAGCGCGCTGCGCCCCATCGAGCTGCTGGTGATTGCGCCGTCACAGCGCCTGGACGCCGTGGCCGCGCGCCATGTGGGCGACCTGCCCGGCCCCGTGCGCACCATGCTGGGCGCCCTGGGGGTCACGTCCAACATGGCCGATGTGCGCGGCGCGGCGCTGGCCAGCTACCTGCTGTTCGAGTCCGGCTACACGCAGGAGCTGATGGCCCTGGGCCGGGCCGACACCCTGGCCATGCGGGCCGAGGTGTGCCAATTTTTTGGATGGACGGATACCGGTGCCGAGGTGCAGATGCGGCACCACACCTGAGAGGTGCCCGCCGAAGCAACCGCTTACCGGCGGCGAAACCTGCTCGCCCCGCGCCACACGGCCGCCAGCGCCAGCAACGCCGCCAGGACTCCAACACCCTCACCCGACAGTCCGGGCACCGGAGAGGGCGCAGAGGGTGGAGCCGTCACCCGAAACACTTTCAGTTCATCAATGCTGGCAGGGCTGCGGCTATAAAACGCAATACGCTGGAATGCTGGTGACAAACCGGCATAAGACGCCGAGGGAGCTGGCGGATTCAAGTAATCGAATCCCGACAAGCTGGACAGCACCCACATCTGGGTCAGATTGGCTGTGTAGTCAATGCGCAGCACTACGGCGCTGAGGGTATTGAGCGCCACTGTGCTGCACGCGCCGGCCACTGGCTGCAAAGTGTTGTCAAGAATGGCATATACGGGGCTGCCACATGCACCGTTGTTGCCCACTGCACCCGTAGTTACACCTGCATTGACGAAACGAAGGTTCGGCGTGCCGCCGCCAGACTGTGTGCCAAACTGCGAGACGAACTGCACGAAAAGAACACCGGAGTTTTGCAACGGCAAGTCTCGCGCAGCATCATTCAGCTGCGACCCGGCCCGGTACACCACCTTACCCCCTGCGCCTGCCAAACCCGGCACCGACAGCCCCACAGAGTTCGTAAAAAAATCGGTGAACGAAATACTGTCAGAAACCCAGGCTCCAGTCCATCCAGTGCCCCCGTTTTGCCCTACCAGCGATATGTTGTTGGCGTAGGAAAAAGAATCCTCGGCGACGGTGGTAATGACGGGCGCCGCGAGCGACGGCACAGCGCTGAATGACAAGCTCAACAGCCACGTGTACAACGACTTTCGCAAACTCACTCGCGAGACGACCCAACCAGCACACGGACACGACATGTTGAAGACCTGAAAAACCGCAAAGACTGCGCAAGAGTTGGAGAAAGACGCCGCTGGATTTTTCCAGGGCCAGGGGGCGGCTCGCGTGCCGCTTGAAATTTTGCCATTGGCGGGGTGGTATCCGTCGCTTGCCCCAAAGCCTCACGCGGCCAGACATACCACAACCCCCTAAAATCGCGGGTTCCGCCTGAGAAAGCCGCTTTTCATGACGACCTCCGCCCGCAAACTCTTCGTTACCACCGCCCTGCCGTATGCCAACGGCAACTTCCACATCGGCCACATCATGGAATACATCCAGGCCGACATCTGGGTGCGGTACCAAAGGATGCAGGGCAACGCGGTCAACTTTGTGGGTGCGGACGACACCCACGGTGCGCCCATCATGATTGCCGCCGAAAAGGCAGGCAAGACGCCCCAGCAGTTCGTGGCCGACATCGCTGCCGGCCGCAAGCAGTACCTGGATGGCTTTCACATCAGTTTTGACAACTGGCACAGCACCGATGCGCCCGAGAACCATGAACTGGCCCGCCAGATCTACCGCGACCTGCGCGACCGTGCCGACGGCAGCCTGATCGAAGTACGCACCATCGAGCAGTTCTTCGACCCCGAGAAGAACATGTTCCTGCCCGACCGGTACATCAAGGGCGAATGCCCCAAGTGCCACGCCAAGGACCAGTACGGCGACAACTGCGAGGTGTGCGGCACGGTGTACGCGCCCACCGACCTGATCAACCCCTTCTCAGCCCTGTCGGGTGCCAAGCCCGAGCTGAAGAATTCAGAGCACTTCTTCTTCAAGCTGTCGGACCCACGCTGCGTGGAGTTTCTGGAAAACTGGACGCAGGACGGCAAGCTGCAGCCCGAGGTGGCCAACAAGATCAAGGAGTGGTTCACCGTCCGCACCAACCCCGACGGCACCACCAGCGAAGGCCTGGGCGACTGGGACATCAGCCGCGACGCGCCCTACTTCGGCATCGAGATCCCCGACGCGCCCGGCAAATACTTCTACGTGTGGCTGGATGCCCCCGTGGGCTACCTCGCGTCGCTAAAGAACCTGCTGGAAAAGCGCGGCGAAAGCTACGACGCCTACATGGCCGACCCAGCCATGGAGCAGTACCACTTCATTGGCAAGGACATCGTCACCTTCCACACCCTGTTCTGGCCCGCCATGCTGCACTTCAGCGGCCGCAAGACGCCCAACAACGTGTTCGTGCACGGCTTTTTGACCGTCAACAACGGCGAGAAGATGAGCAAGAGCCGGGGCACGGGCCTGGACCCGCTCAAGTACCTGAGCCTGAACATGAACGCCGAGTGGCTGCGCTACTACCTGGCCGCCAAGCTGAGCGCGCGCAACGAAGACATCGACTTCAATGCCGAAGACTTCATGCTGCGGGTGAACAGCGATCTGATCGGCAAGTACGTGAACATTGCCAGCCGCGCGGCGGGCTTCTTGACCAAGCGCTTTGACGGCAAGCTAACCGACCAATTTGGCACCACGGGCGCAGCCCTGCTGGCCGAGGTGCGGGGGGCGGGCGACGCCATCGCGCAGATGTACGAAACGCGGGAATACAGCAAGGCCACGCGCGAGATCATGCTGCTGGCCGACAAGGTCAACGCCTATGTGGACCAGAACAAGCCCTGGGATCTGGCCAAGGACGCTGCCAACAACGAGGCCCTGCACCAGGTGTGCTCGGTGCTCGTCAACGCCTTTGCCGCGCTCACCCGCTACCTGGCACCTGTGCTCCCGGGCCTGGCCCAGGCGGTGCAAGGCTTTGTGGGGGTGAACATGCAGCAGTGGAACGTGGCGGGGGACGTGCAAGCCATCCAGCCCTACCAGCACCTGATGCAGCGCGTGACCCCAGAACAGCTTGAAGCACTGTTTGAGGCCCCAGCGCAAGCAGAACAAGCGCCAGCAGCTACTGAAACCGTAGCAGCCAACTCCCATCCTGGTGGCGAAGAACTCGCCCCCACCATCACCATCGACGACTTCACCAAGATCGACCTGCGCATTGCGCTGATCGTGAGCTGCGAGCCGGTCGAGGGCTCCACCAAGCTGCTGCGCCTGACGCTGGACGTGGGCGAAGGCCGTACGCGCAACGTGTTCAGCGGCATTGCCAGCGCTTACAAGCCCGAAGATCTGGTGGGCAAGCACACCGTGATGGTGGCCAACCTGGCGCCGCGCAAGATGAAGTTTGGCGTGAGCGAAGGCATGGTGCTGGCCGCCAGCCATGGCGACGAAAAGGCCAACCCCGGCATCTACGTGCTCAACCCCTGGCCCGGCGCCACGCCCGGCATGCGGGTGCGGTAAGGCGTGCAACGCTCATAGACAAAGCAACCGTCAAGGATGCCGAGGGGTGCTGAGCCCCTCGCCATCCGCCGATAGAGGAAGGGGCGGCATGTTGACTGCCGCCCTGAAGCAAGCTCTCAGTAAAGGTACACCGCGCCCGCGTTGGCGCTGCTTTCGTCCGACTGATTGCCCCCAATGCCAGTCGATCCACTGTCTTCGGTGGATGCCCCCACGGCCAGGGTAGTGCCGTCACCCGATATCGCCACACGGCCACCAAACCGGTCCCCAGCGCCCGTATTGGGTGCCTTCAGGTAGGCTTGTTGCGCCCAGGTGCCCGCGCTGCGGCGGAACACCAGCACAGCGCCCGCATCCGCAGCGGCGGTGTTGGCCTGGTCGCCACTGAATCCGCGCGCATTGCTGTCGTCGCGGTACGACGGCACCACCAGCGTGTTGCCGTCGCTGGACATCGCCAGGTTGTTGCCAAACCGGTGGGGGGTGCGGGTGTTGGAGGCTTTCAAGTACGCCTGTGACTGCCAGACGCCACCTGCGCGAATAAACACAAACACCGCGCCAGAGTTGAGTGCCAGGGTGTTGCGCGGTGGAGGCACGACGAAGGTGCCTGTGTAGTTGCTGCTGTCTCCATCCATGCCAACCGCCAGCGTGTTGCCGTCGCCTGACAGGATGACCGACACACCGAAGCGGTCCTGCGCTTGGGGACTGGGGGCCTTCAGATAGGCCTGCTGCGACCATGCCCCCGCATTGCGCTGGAACACATAAGCCGCACCGGCATTGGTCAAGGTGTCGTCCGCAGGATCACTCGCCAAAGCGCTGCGCTCAAAGAACGCACCCACCGCCAGGGTGTCGCCCGCGCCAGACAGGCTGAGGTAAATGCCGAAGAAATCTCCCGCGCCTGCGTTGGATGCCTTGAGGTAGCTCTGCTGTGCCCAGCTGGTGCCCGTGCGGGCAAAGACGTAGGCGGCCCCGGACGCAGCATAGGCTGCATTGCCGTGTGTTCCGGTCAGGTCACCATCCTCGTTATAGGCCCCCACCGCCAGGGTGTTGCCGTCGTTCGAGAGGGCTACGAATGAACCGAAAAGATCGTCGGCATCCGCGTTGCTCGCCTTGATGAATGCCTGCTGCGACCAGACGGCGCCCGTGCGGGAATACACATAGACGGCGCCGGAGTTGCTGGCCAGGTTGTTGGTGGCGGGCATCGTCGCAAACGTGCCCTTCTGGTCGCTGCTCTCGCCATCCGCGCCGATGGCCAGCGTGTTGCCGTCGGAAGACAGCGCCACGGCATTGCCAAAATAATCGTTGGCCTCGCCGTTGGGGGCGGCAATGCGCGCCTGCTGCGACCACGTGGCGCCACTCTTCGTGAAGACGTACACCGCGCCGGTGTTGCCTCCCTCGCCATAGGCCCCCACGGCCAAGGTGGTGCCGTTGCTGGACAAGGCCACGCGGTTGCCAAAGCGGCCTTCGGCGGTGGTCGCCGAGGCTTTGAAGTACCCAATGGCGCGCACCATGTCGGCCGCTACAGACGTCGACGGGGCGCTGCAGCCACCCGCATTGCAGGCCTGCACGGTGTAGGTGGCATTCAGCCGCAGGTGCAGCAGCACTGGTACTGCATAGGTCAGCCCTGTGGTGGCGGTGGACCCGATCTGCACGGGTGTCAGCGGGCCTGCGCCATCCGGGTCCTCGTACACCGTGTAGCTGGTTGCACCCGGCGCCGAAGTCCACGAAAAGATCAGCGCCTTCGTCCCGTAGCCAATGCCCAGGCCACCCGGCGCCGGAGGAGCTGGCGGCGGTGGGGGCGGTGGGGGCGGTGGCGGAGGCGGCGTATAGATCGTGCTGCAAAGCACCCTCACCTGGGTGACCGGCGCCACAGCGACTCCGGTGCCAGCTTCGACCGTACAGGCCTGATCCACAGGCTGCGCATACACCGTGACCGCATAGGCGCTGCCGTGAGACACCAGCGATGCAAAACGGAAAGCGCCGTTCTCAGTCAACAGCAAATCTGCAGCGCCGTTCAGCCGCAGCCTCAGCCCCCCCACCAGGCCCGTGACGGTCCCACCCACCACATAGGTGTTGGTGGTGCAGGTCACCAGGATGTTGGTGACCGGGCCTGTCACCACGCCCGAGCCGTTTTCCACCACGCAGGTCTGCCCCACCGGCTGGGTGCGCACAACAATGTTGTAAGCCTGCCCCTGCGCAACATTGGTGACGTAACTGCCGCTGGCCGTGATGCTCACTTCCGCACCCGCTCCGTTGGCGAGTACCAGGGTGCCCGTCAGCCCCGTCACAGTGCCCCCCACCGGATGCTGCACCGCGGAGGGCGGTGGTGGGGGAGGCGGTGGCTCGGCAGAGTCCCCACCACCGCCGCCGCAAGCTGCCAGGACGCCTGCCATGACCAGAGGCAACGCCCATGCCGCACCGGCAAGCCTCACACGCAGGGCCTCAGCCATGGCAGAAAAATTTCGATACATCAAGGGTTCTCCGGGTCTGTGAACTGCATGGACACTTCAACCCCTCGGGAGGCACGAATAGGTCCGGCTCCCTCGTGCGCGTGCAGGCGGGGTGCCTGGAACTCTATGGCGGGAGAACGCGCAAGCGCACCCCCCTGAAGCAGGGTTGACGCAGAGAATGGAATGGCCCCATAGCGTTTGGCGGGACTCAGAACCCCGGGGTCGCGCTCAACCGACGAGACTGTCAGCCACCGCGCTGGCGGCTGTCTCGCTCAATGGCCCACGTAGCGCCCTGGCCGGTGGCTGATCCACAAGAACCCGCTCATCACCAGCACCGCCAGCACCGAATACGCCACACGGTCTACCGGCACCACCCACAGTGCGAGCAGCACGACGGTGCCATCGATCATCATCTGCACCTTGCCCGCACGCATGCCGTAGCGGCCTTGCAGGTACAGCGACACCACGGTGGCCCCGCCCAGGCTGGAGCGGTGGCGTGCCAGGAACAGGCAGCCCGTGCCCAGCAGCAACCCGCCCAGCAACGAGGCGAACAGCGGGTTCAGGTAGTCCACATGCATCACGTGCGGGAACAGCTCGGTCAGCAGCGACAGCAGGCCCACGCAGACAAAGGTCTTGATCGTGAACTCGCGCCCCATGCGCGTCCAGGCAAACCAGTAGAACGGCAGGTTGACCACAAAGAACAGCTTGCCGAACGAGATGCCGGTGACGTAGTGCAGCAAGAACGCCGCGCCCGCCGTGCCGCCCACCAGCAGCCCCGCCTGGTTGAACAGCATGAGCGCCATGGCCACAAACAGGGTGCCCGCAAACAGGGCCTGGGCGTCTTCAAAGGTGCCATGGCGCAGGGCGGATAGCGGCGGTGCGGCGTCGTGGGCGGGGGGCTGGGTATCGGGCATGGGCGTTCAGCGTTGGGGTGCGTGGCAAAGGCGCGGGGGCTTTCCGCCGGTGGAGTGCCGGGCACTTGGGGACAGCCCGGCGCGCGTCCAGCGTTCAGTCTGCAAGATGAGAAGCAAGCAACGCGCCAGTGTGCGCAGGTGCGCGCAGGCGCCGCTACTTGCCGCCCTTGAACTCGGGCGCGTCCGTGTCCGCACCCGTCTGCGTGCGCAGCACAAACTGGTCGGGCCCATAGACCACCGTGAAGACCTTGGACTGGTTGGGAGCCTCCAGGTAGCGCCAGTCGGCCCAGGTCTCCTTTTTCAGCTCGTAGGGCGTGACCTTGGCGGGCTTGCCCAGCAGGCGGCGCACCTCGTCCATGCGCATGCCGGGCGACACACGCGCAAAGGTCTCGGGCGTCAGCACCTGGCG
Source organism: Acidovorax sp. Root402 (assembly GCF_001425125.1). Lineage (NCBI taxonomy): Bacteria > Pseudomonadati > Pseudomonadota > Betaproteobacteria > Burkholderiales > Comamonadaceae > Acidovorax > Acidovorax sp. Root402. The sequence continues at coordinate 10,126 of NZ_LMDQ01000005.1, read as the reverse complement.
CAGCGCGGTCATGCGGCCGTCGGGGCCGATGGTGATCATGTAGTTGACCTGGCCGGCAGGCTGGCGGTTGTACTCGAAGGTGCGCGCGCCACCGGGCTCGTCCCACACGTTCTCGGGGGCGCCGAAGCGGTCTCGCACGTCGGCTTCGGTCGAAACGCCCTCCTTGAGTTCGCTGATGCGTTGCGGGTCGCAGGCGGCAAGCACCAGCAGGGAAAGGGTGGCGGCCGCCAGGGCAGCGGAGCGATATATCAAGCGCATAAATTCGTCCCGGTAAAATCTTGGACCTTCGGTGCATCACTGTGCCTGACGCGTTCCAAGAAAGAGTTCACAGTCCATGTCTATTTTCCGCCGCCCCGACTACCAATCCGACGCCACCCAGTTCATCAACCAGCTCAAGGCGAGCCGTCCCGAACTGGACCAGCAGCAACAAGCCGGCCGTGCCCTGCTGTGGGACAAGCAGGTGGACCGCAAGATCTGGGGCGAGTACCGCGACGCCCAGGTGGCCCAGAAGCCCTACGTGTACCAGACCAACGCCGATTGAGCATCTTTTGAGCCGCAAGCGCAGGTATTTATTGCGCTGATAGCTCCTGACTCAATAGCAAACCATGACCACCGCGAACGCAGCCGAAGCGGCAGACTCCCCCGGCGCGCCCTCGCTGGACGCGGCGGGCATGCCCGTGGTGGTGGACCAGGTGGCCTTGGCGCGCCTGTACGGCGAGCCGCTGTTTGCGCTGCCGCAGGACCTGTACATCCCGCCCGACGCGCTCGAAGTCTTCCTCGAAGCCTTTGAAGGCCCACTGGATTTGCTGCTGTACCTGATCCGCAAGCAGAACTTCAACATCCTCGACATCCCCATGGTGGGGGTGACCAAGCAGTACCTGGCGTATGTGGACGAGATCCGCAGCCGCAACCTGGAACTGGCAGCCGAGTATTTGCTGATGGCCGCCATGCTGATCGAGATCAAGTCACGCATGCTGCTGCCGCCCAAGAAGCAGGCAGAAGGCGAAGAACCCGAAGACCCACGCGCCGAGCTGGTGCGCCGCCTGCTCGAATACGAACAGATGAAGATGGCAGCCGCCCGCCTGGGGCAGATGCCGCAGTACGGCCGCGACTTCCTGAAAGCCCAGGTCTACATCGAGCAAAGCCTGCAGCCGCGTTTTCCCGACGTGCATGTGGTGGAGCTGCAGGAGGCCTGGCGCGACATCCTGAAGCGCGCCAAGCTCGTACAGCACCACCGAATCACCCGCGAAGAACTGAGCGTGCGCGAGTACATGAGCATGGTGCTCAAGACCCTGCAGGGTCGTCGCTTCGTAGAGTTTGAAGAACTCTTCGAGCCAGAAAAAGGCAGCACCGTGTTGGTGGTGACCTTCATCGCGCTGCTGGAATTGGCCAAAGAGACGCTGATCGAGATCACGCAGGCCGAAGCCTTCGCACCCATCTACGTGCGCCTCGCCTACACGCCAGCCTAGGCGGGCCCCACTGTTCACCGCCCTGGCCGGTGGCCGTGGCATTACCTCCTCATCCGCAAGCCATGGCATCCCACGACTTCGACGTTCTCATCGTAGGCAGCGGCCTCGCCGGCCTCTCGGCCGCCCTGCACCTGGCGCCCACCCACCGCGTGGCCGTCATTACCAAGCGCACGCTGCAAGATGGCTCCAGTGGCTGGGCTCAGGGCGGCATTGCCGCCGTGCTGGCCGACGATGACAGCTTTGCAGCCCACATAGAAGATACGCTGGTGGCCGGTGCAGGCCTGTGTGACCTGGCCGCCACACGCTTTGTGGTGGAGAACGCGCCCGCCTCGATTGCTTGGCTGCGCCAGTTGGGCGTGCCCTTCACGCTCGAAGGCGACCAGCTGCACCTCACGCGCGAAGGCGGCCACAGCGCGCGCCGCATTGCCCATGTGACCGACGCCACCGGTGCGGCGGTGCAGCGCACCCTCATCGACGTGGTGCGCGCCACCCCCGGCATCACGCTGTTCGAGCAACACACGCTGGTAGACCTGATCACCACGCGCAAGCTGGGCTTGCCCGGCAACCGGTGCCTGGGGCTCTATGCACTGGACAGCGATACCGATGAAGTCGTGACCTTCCGCGCGCCCCAGACCATTCTGGCCACAGGCGGTGCGGGCAAGGTGTACCTGTACACCACCAACCCCGACACTGCCACCGGCGACGGCATTGCCACCGCCTGGCGTGCGGGCTGCCGCGTGGCGAACATGGAGTTCATCCAGTTCCACCCCACGGGCCTGTACCACCCGCACGAAAAGTCTTTTCTCATCAGCGAGGCTGTGCGCGGCGAAGGCGGCAAGCTGCTGCTGCCCCCATCGGCAGGTGGCACGCGCTTCATGCTCGACCACGACCCGCGCGCCGAGCTGGCCCCGCGCGATGTGGTGGCCCGCGCCATCGACTTTGAGATGAAGAAACACGGCCTGGACTGCGTGCACCTCGACATCTCGCACCAGAGCCCTGAGTTTTTGCAAGAGCATTTCCCGAACATCCTGGCGCACTGCGCCGCGTTGGGTGTCGACATCACCAGGGAACCCATCCCCGTGGTGCCCACGGCCCACTTCACCTGCGGCGGCGTGCTGACCGACCTGGCCGGCCGCACCGACCTGCCCGGCCTGTACGCCGTGGGCGAGGTCGCCTGCACCGGCCTGCACGGCGCCAACCGCCTGGCCAGCAATTCGCTGCTCGAATGCATGGTGTTTGCACGCGCGGCCGCACAGGCCATTGCTGCCACCCCCACAGCCGAGTTACCCGCCGTGCCCGCGTGGGACGACAGCCGCGTGCAGGATGCCGACGAGTCCGTCGTCATCTCCCACAACTGGGACGAGCTTCGGCGCTTCATGTGGGACTACGTGGGCATCGTGCGCACCAACAAGCGCCTGGAGCGCGCAGCGCACCGCATCGCCTTGCTGCAGGGCGAGATACAGGAGTTTTATGCGCACTTTCACGTCACACGCGACCTGCTGGAGCTGCGCAACCTGGTGCAAGTGGCCGACCTGATCGTGAAAAGCGCCCAGCTGCGCCGCGAAAGCCGTGGCCTGCATTTCAGCCGCGATTACCCAGAGGTCGCTGCCCCGGCAGCCCCTACCATCCTCGTCCCCCCGGTGAAATGAAACACTCCCTGAGTCGCTTCGCGCTTTTCCTCTCAAGGGGGACGACACTCTCGCTGCGGGGCGGCGCTTGCTCGGTGTCACTCGCCCTGGCCGCGCCAGTCGCATGGGCCGATGCATCAGCACACCACGCGAAAGGATACGCATGACCTACAGCGTCAAAGAAATTTTCTACACCCTGCAAGGCGAAGGCGGTCAGGCCGGCACGCCCGCCGTGTTCTGCCGCTTTGCGGGCTGCAACCTCTGGACGGGCCGCGAGCAGGACCGCGCCCAGGCCATCTGCCAGTTCTGCGACACCGACTTTGTGGGCACCGATGGCACGCTGGGCGGGAAGTTTGAGACGGCTACCGCTCTGGCGGAGTTGATCGCCGCGCAGTGGCCAGCAGACGCGGGCCACCGCCTTGTGGTGTTGACCGGCGGCGAGCCGCTGCTGCAAGTGGACACGGCGCTCGTGGATGCATTGCACGCACAGCAATTTCGCATCGCGGTGGAAAGCAACGGCACCATCGCAGCGCCCCAAGGCATCGACTGGCTGTGCATCAGCCCGAAGGCCGGCGCACCCTGGGTGCAGCGCAGCGGTCAAGAGCTGAAGCTGGTGTGGCCCCAGCCCGGCTTTGACCTGCAGGCACTTGAGAACGACACCGAGTTTGCCCACCGCTTTCTGCAGCCCATGGACGGCCTGCTGCAGCGCCAGAACACTGCCGCCTGTATTGACGCCTGCCTGGCCCACCCTGCATGGCGATTGAGCCTGCAAACCCACAAGCTCACCGGCATCCGGTGACGCGGTTTTCTTTTCTGGTTCCCGTATGTTGTTCACCATCTCCCAGCGCTTTTTCTTCGACGCCGCCCACACCCTGCGCCGCGAGATCGAGGCCGAAGGCAGCCGTCGCGTACACGGCCACACCTACCACGCCGAAGTGTTCCTGACCGGCCCGCGCGACCCCGCCACAGGCATGGTGCTGGACCTGGGCCTGCTGCGCCAGGGCCTGGCCGTGGTGCGCGAGCAGCTGGACCACCACATGCTCGACGAAGTGCCCGGCCTGGGCACACCCACGCTGGAGAACCTGTGCCTGTTCATCGCCCAGGCGCTGCCCGCCGACCTGCGCGCCAGCCTGAGCCGCGTGCGCGTGTGGCGCGAGGCGCTGGGCGACAGCTGCGCGCTGGACTTTCCACAGCCCTGACCGGCCACGGCCCTGCCACCGGCAGGCCACCCTCCACAAGTTCACAGACTTCACCCAAGGAAGCCCGATGTTCCGCACCCTGCTCAAATCCAAGATCCACCGCGTGGCCGTGACCCAGTGCGAGCTGCACTACGAAGGCTCCTGCGCCATCGACGAAGACCTGCTGGATGCCGCCAACATCGCAGAGAACGAGCAGATCCACATCTGGAACATCAACAACGGCGAGCGCTTTGTCACCTATGCCATCAAGGGCCAGCGCGGCAGCGGCATGATCTCGGTGAACGGCTCGGCCGCACGCCGTGCTGCAGTGGGCGATCTCATCATCATTGCGGCCTTCGCCCAGGTGCACGAAGACCAGGTGGCCGCGCACCAGCCGCAACTGGTGTTTGTGGACGACCACAACCGCCAGACGGAACTGCGCCACGCAGTGCCCACGCAGGCCCTGTAACGATGGCACCGACCCATGACGCTCTGGTGGCCCGCAGCCTGGCTGCCGTCTGGCACCCGTGCACCCAGATGAAGCGGCACGAGGCCCAGCCCCCCGTGGCGATTGCCCGCGCGCGGGGCCCGTGGCTCTACGGCACCGATGGGAAGCGCTACCTGGACGGCATCAGCTCCTGGTGGGTCAACCTGTTCGGCCACAGCCACCCACACATCCAGGCCGCGCTGGTGGACCAGCTGGGCCAGCTGGACCACGTGATGCTGGCGGGCTTTACCCACGCGCCCGTGGTGGAGCTGTCCGAGCGCCTGGCCGCCCTCACCGGTCTGGGCCATGCGTTCTACGGCAGCGACGGCGCAGCCGCCACCGAGATCGCCCTGAAGATGAGCGCGCACTACTGGCGCAACACCGGTCGCCCCGCCAAGAGCCGCTTTGTGGGTCTGGCCGGTGGCTACCACGGCGAAACCGTGGGCGCGCTGGCCGTGACCGACATTGCGATCTTTCGCGAAGCCTATGCCCCGCTGGTGCGCCTGGCCGACACCGTGCCCAGCCCTGACGCACGCGGTGCGGCACCGGGGGAGACCGCCCAGGACGTGGCCCGACGCGCCGCTGCCGCGCTGGAAGCATGGCTGCAGGAGCACCACACAACCACCGCCGCCTTCATCGTCGAGCCCCTGGTGCAATGCGCGGCCGGCATGGCGATGCACGACCCCGAATACCTGCGCCTGGCACGTGCGCTGTGCAGCCGCTACGAGGTGCACCTGGTGGTAGACGAAATCGCCGTGGGCTTTGGCCGCACGGGCACCATGTTCGCCCACCAGCAGGCCGGAATCCGGCCGGATTTCATTTGCCTGTCCAAAGGCCTCACGGGCGGCACACTGCCGCTGTCGGCCGTGCTCACCACCGATGCGGTGTACGCCGCGTTCTACGACGACGATGTGGCGCGGGGCTTTCTGCATTCGCACTCCTACACCGGCAACCCGCTGGCCTGCCGCGCGGCGCTGGCCACGCTGGAACTGTTTGAGCAACTGGATGCACTGAGAACCAACAAGGCACTGGCGCAGCGCATCGATGTGGCCTGTGCACCCCTCACGCAGCACCCGCGTGTGCGGTATACACGGCGGCTGGGAATGATCTGGGCCTGGGATGTAGACACTACCCTGCCCGACTTTGCGCGCCGTTACCACCAGCACGCCATGGCACGCGGATTGGTACTGCGACCCATTGGCAAAACGCTGTACGCCATGCCGCCCTATGCGCTCGACGACGAGGCCGTCCAGTGCCTTGCCAGCGGCGCGCTTGATGCGCTGAACGCCACCCTGCAGGAGGAAAGTTGATGATGGGATGTTTTGTGACCGGCACCGACACCGGTGTCGGCAAGACGCTGGTGTCCGCCGGGCTGCTACACGCTCTGGCGCGCCACCACCGCCGCGTGGTGGGCATGAAGCCCGTGGCGGCTGGCCTGGTGCCCTGGGGGGACGACTGGGCCAGTGAAGACGCGATTGCGCTGCGCTCGGCCTCTACCCTGGCCGTGCCGCCATCGCTGGACAACCCCGTGCTACTGCCCGACCCGCTCTCGCCCCACATCGCCGCGGCGCGGGCGGGTGTGCAGATCGACATCGCTGCCATCGTCGCCAGCTACCAAACGCTGGCCGCTCAGGCCGACGCCGTGGTGGTGGAAGGAGCAGGCGGCTTTCATGTGCCGCTCACCGATACGCTGACTGGCGCAGACCTTGCCCAGGCCCTGGCCTTGCCGGTGGTGCTGGTGGTGGGTTTGCGGCTGGGCTGCCTGAACCATGCGTTGCTGACCGCCGAGGCCATCCGTGCGCGGGGCCTCACGCTGGCGGGCTGGGTGGCCAACCGCGTGGACCCCGACATGGAGGCGGTGGAGGACAACATTGCCTACCTGCGCACCCGGCTGGGTGCACCGCTGCTGGCCGATGTGCCGCACCAGGAGCTACCCGAACCCGGCAGCCTGGTGTTTGATTTGCCCAAGGACTGGCGATGACAAGCGCCACGGCACCACAAACGTCGTGGCTCGACGAGATCCCCGCGCGCCTGGCCGACATCGAACGCGCCCACCTGCTGCGCCGCCGCCGTGTGGTGCAGCCCGCCGGCGGTGCCCGCCTGCTGGTGGACGGCCGGCCCATGCTGGCCTTTTGCAGCAACGACTACCTGGGCCTGGCCGGCCACCCTGCGCTGGCCGAAGCCGCGCGCGAGGCCACACACCACTATGGCGTGGGCTCGGGCGGCTCGCCGCTGGTCAGCGGCCACAGCGCTGCCAACGATGCGCTGGAGCACGATCTGGCGGCCTATGTACAACTGCCCCGGGCCCTGTACTTCTACGCGGGCTATGCCACCAACACCGGCATCATCCCCGCGCTGGTGGGTGACGGCGATGCGCTGTTCTCCGATGCACTCAACCACGCCTGCCTGATCGACGGTGCCCGACTGTCGCGCGCCACCATCCACCGCTATCCCCACGCCGACCTGGCAGCGCTGGAAGCGCAGCTTGCCGCCAGCCCCGCTCGGCGCAAGCTGGTGATCAGCGATGCGGTGTTCAGCATGGACGGCGATCTCATCGACATCCCAGCCCTGCTCGCGCTGTGTGAGCGCTACGACGCGCTGTTGTTGCTGGACGATGCCCACGGCTTTGGCGTGCTGGGCCCCCAGGGGCGCGGCAGCCTGGCACAGGCGGGGCTGACGAGCCCCCACGCCTCGCACCGCGTGCTGTACATGGCCACGCTGGGCAAGGCAGCGGGCGTGGCGGGCGCTTTTGTGGCCGGCGATGCAGCCCTCATCGAATGGCTGCTGCAAAAAACGCGCACCTACATCTTTGCCACCGCCGCGCCACCGCTGCTGGCGAGCGCACTGCGCCAAAGCCTGCGGATCATGGAGGCGGCCGACGACCGGCGTGCACATCTGGACGGACTCATCGCGCAACTGCGCCAAGGCCTGTCCACATTGCCTGCATCGCTGGGCTGGCACCTGCTGCCGTCGCACACCCCCGTGCAGGCCCTGATCATCGGCAGCAACGAAGCGGCGCTGGCGGTGATGGAAGGCCTGCGCGCCAAAGGACTGTGGGTGCCTGCCATCCGCCCGCCCACCGTGCCAGCGGGCACGGCGCGGCTGCGCATTGCGCTGTCCGCCGCGCACACCACCGACGATGTGGCGCAACTGCTGGCCGCGCTGCATGCGCTGGCGACACCGTTGATGAGTCGCTGACAAGCCGCAGTACCATGCACAGCCCAGGCGCCCTGCCAATGCAGGCCCTCCCCTATCCTTCCAGCGAGACGATTCCATGCCCCACCTGACCATCGAATACTCGGCCAACCTGCCCCACTACCCCGAAGCCGAAACCTTGACGGCCCTGAACTCCGCCCTGTGCGCACATCCCCAGGTGCAGGACGAGGCCGACCTGAAGACGCGCTTCATCGTGGCCGACAGCTTCGAGATCGGCATCGCGCCCGCCAACCGCGCCTTTGTGCACGCACAACTGCGCCTGCTGTCAGGCCGCACGCCCGAGGCCAAGAAGGAGCTGTCCGACCTCATTGCCGCGGTACTGCGCGAGCGCACCCCCAAGCCCCAGGGCGTGATGGTGCAATTGAGCGTGGAGATCGTCGATATGGACCGGGGCTCGTACGCCAAAGAGCGGCTCTGACGCTGCGCTCCTGCCCCCCGCCTCAGGCCCCGTCGCCTGCGTTGCCGGTGATCGGCTGCAGGATGCCCGTGATGTAGCTGGAGCAACACGGGGCCGCCAGGAACACGCCGGCGGGCGAAATCTCCTCGGGTTGCATCGGGCGGTCCAGACGTGTTGTGACGCCAACCTTTTCCACCTCTTTGGCCGGGCGCTCCGCCGGGATCCGCGGTGCCCACACCGGCCCAGGCGCCACCGCTTTCACGCGGATTCCCCGGTCGGCAAGTTATGCGCCAGCCCCTGGGTAAAGGCATGGATCGCACCCTTGGTGGCCGGGAGCGAAGGGGACGGAGGCGGTCATGGCGGAATGTCTTTCTGCCGACAGGGGCTCCAGGTCAACCGGAGCCAAAAAAAGGGGCGCCTGGGCTTCAAGGCCAGTGCGCCCACGGTGGTACGGACGGCGAGTTCAACGACCGGGCCGGGGCAGCACACACTGCCCCGGCCCGGCCGCGTCAGTCGCAGCAACGGTCAGCTGGCATCCTTGGACTTGCCGGTATTGCCCTGGTTGCCGCCCGATGCAGTGCTGGATGCGCTCTGGGAGCCCGCACCTTTCTGGTTCTGCTGACCAGGCTGCTGCTGGCCCGAACTGCCGCTGGTGCGTGTGGATCGCCACTGGCTGAAGTCATCCGAGAACTTCTGGTAGCGCTCCTTGCGCCAGCTGTCGTAGTCGTCATCCAGCATGCGCAGTTGCTCGTCGCGCCACTGCTGGTAGTCGGGATCGCGGTGGCCNGAACTTCTGGTAGCGCTCCTTGCGCCAGCTGTCGTAGTCGTCATCCAGCATGCGCAGTTGCTCGTCGCGCCACTGCTGGTAGTCGGGATCGCGGTGGCCGCGGCTCTGCTGGGCGGGCGGTGTATTGCGGGTGAAGCCATAGGCGTTGCCGTAGCCACCCTGGCCGCGTTCATCGTCGCGATAGGGCGAGGCAAAGCGCCCTTCGTCATCGCGAAAGCCCTGGCTCTCGTACGGGGCGCCCCATGCCTGGTGCTGACGGCCGGGGCCGTTGTCGTAGCCTGAGCGGCCCTGAGGCCCATACGCGCCAAAACCTTCGCGCCCCGAGCGCGGGTAGCCCTGCGATTCGCCACGGCTGCGGTTCAGGCCGTACTGGCCATAACGCTCCTGGCCATAACGCTCCTGGCCATAGCGTTCTTGCTCATAGCGGTCATTGCGGTTCTCGAACTCCTGGCGGTAACCGCCAGGGCTGCTGCCGCGATGGTCTTCGCTGCCGTAGCCCTGGTGGTCACCGCGCTCGGTAAAGCGCATGTCGTCGGCATCGCGGCCCATGCCATGGCGGGNAGGGCTGCTGCCGCGATGGTCTTCGCTGCCGTAGCCCTGGTGGTCACCGCGCTCGGTAAAGCGCATGTCGTCGGCATCGCGGCCCATGCCATGGCGGGAAAAGTTGCTGTCGTCGCTGTCTCTGTAGCCCATGGTGCTCTCCTTGCGGTCAATGGGAATATCAAAAGTTGAAAGTGAATAGGAATGGAAGGGTGCGGCTGGCCACATGCTGTTGTGGCCTGCCTGGTCTCAGGGCTGGCTCTTGTGCGAATCGCGACTGCCTTGCTGCTTCTGGTCGCGGCCCTGCGCGTGTGTGTCGGCGTCGTTGCGGGCACCTTGCTGGCGGTGGGTGTTGCCGCCCGTGCTCTGCTCGGCCTGCTGCTGCCCGGCGGGCAACAGCAGCACGGCCATCAGGCCCTGCACG
>NZ_LMDQ01000004.1:0-55637 GCF_001425125.1 Acidovorax sp. Root402 | reverse complement strand
CGCGCCCAGCGGGTCACCAAGTCACGGCCCTGCTTGTCCAGGTCGGTGAGGGTGAGGCGGCACACGCCGCCCTTGGGGGTGGCGCCGATCTGCGCCAGCTCCATCAGCGATGCCCACAGGCGATCGCCGTTGATGCGCAGGTTCTCGATGTCGGGTTTGACTTTGGTGTCCATGGTGTTCTCCAGATGCATTGCAGCGCTTAGCGCGCCACCGCCGAGGGGGCCAGGTCCTGCGCACGCTTTTGCACGGCCTGGAAGTTGGCGCCAAACGCGGGGCGCTTGATGTAGCGGCCCTTGCCCTGCTCGGCCCGCAGGTCGCCGTTGGCAAACACCACGCGGCCCTGGCTCACGGTGTGGCTGGGGATGCCGCGCACGGTGCGGCCTTCAAAGATGTTGAAGTCGCCCTTGCTGAACTGGGTCTTGGCGGAGAAGGTCTTGGTGCCTTGCGGGTCCCACAGCACCAGGTCGGCATCGGCGCCTTCGCCGATGTAGCCCTTGCGCGGGTAGATGTTGAACAGCTTGGCCGCGTTGGCCGAGGTGATGGCCACGAACTCGGATGGGGTGAGGCGCCCGGTGTTCACGCCGCCATCCCACAGCGCGGCCATGCGCTCTTCCACGCCGCCCGTGCCGTTGGGGATCTTGGCGAAGTTCTCTTTGCCCATGGCTTTTTGCGCGGCGCAGAAGGTGCAGTGGTCCGTGGCCGTGGTGTGCAGTTGGCCCGACTGCAGGCCGCGCCACAGCGCCTCCTGGTGGCCCTTGGGGCGGAAGGGCGGGCTCATCACATAGGCGGCGGCCTTGGCAAAATCGGGGTCGCGGTACACGCTGTCATCCACCAACAAGTGGCCTGCCAGCACTTCACCGTACACGCGCTGGCCGCGCGCACGGGCGCGGGCAATGGCGTCGGCCGACTCCATGCAGCTCACATGCACCACGTAGATGGGCACGCCCAGCACATCGGCAATGGCGATGGCACGGTTGGCGGCCTCGGCCTCCACCATGGGTGGGCGCGACAGCGGGTGGCCCTCGGGGCCGGTGATGCCCATCTTGGCGACCTCTTGCTGCAGCAGGTACACCAGCTCGCCGTTTTCGGCATGCACCGTGGGCATGGCGCCCAGCTCCAACGCGCGCTTGAAGCTGTTCACCAGGGTTTCGTCGTCGCACATGATGGCGTTCTTGTAGGCCATGAAGTGCTTGAAACTGTTCACGCCTTCCTGCTGCACCAGCGTGCCCATGTCGGCGCGCACCTGATCGCTCCACCAGGTGATGGCGACGTGGAAGGAATAGTCCGCCGCAGACTTCTCGGCCCAGCCCCGCCACTTGCGATAGGCGTCCAGGATGGGCTCCTGCGGGTCGGGGATCACGAAGTCGATGATGCTCGTGGTGCCGCCAGCCAATGCGGCTGCCGTGCCGGTGAAGAAGTCGTCCATGGTGACGGTGCCCATGAACGGCAGCTGCATGTGCGTGTGCGGGTCGATGCCGCCGGGCAGCACGTATTGGCCGCTGGCGTCCAGCGTCTCTGCACCCGCAGGGGCCTGGGCCGCAGCATCTTCCCCCACGGCCACGATGCGGCCATCGACGCACAACACATCGGCGCGCTGTTCACGGTCGGCGTTGACCACGGTGCCACCGCGGATCACAAGGGCTTGGGTCATGGGGGTCTCCTTCAGGGATACGGATCAAATCAAAAAAAGGGACCCTGCACTGGCACCAGGCCCAGGCAGGGTCCGGGGCATCACTTCTTCTTGGCCGTCAGGTAGTAGTAGGTGCCGGCCACCGCCAGGCTGAAGAACCAGCCCGCATCGAACAGCGACAACCAGATGGCGGGCATGCTTGCCTTGTCCACCACGCCCGATACCGCCAGGTAGCCCGGCAGGCAAGGCAGCACGCCCAGCGCAAAGGCGATCAGGGCCTGCAGGTTCCAGCCGTTGCTGTACTCGTATTCACCGCCACGGCGGTACAGATCGTCCACCTTCAGTTCGCTCTTGCGCACCAGGTAGTAGTCCACCAGCAAAATGCCCGCAATCGCGCCCAGCAGCGTGCCGTAGCCGCCCAGCCAGGTGAACAGGTAGCCGCCCGAGGTGGCCAGCAGTTTCCAGGGCATGAACAGCAGACCGATGCCTGCAGCGATCAGGCCGCCCATGCGGAAGCTGATCTTGGACGGCGCGCACTGGCTGAAGTCATACGACGGCGAAACCAGGTTGGCGGCCACGTTGGTGGTGAGGTTGGCGAGCAAGATCACCAGCAGGCCCAGGCCTGCGGCCACGCTGCCCATCTGCGTGAGCAGACCATCGGGGAACAGCTGGGCCTTGCCGTACAGGATGGCCGAGGCAGAGAAGCCGATCACGCCCACCATGGAGAACAGCGCCATGGGAATCGGCAGGCCGATGGCCTGGCCCACCACCTGGTCATTCTGCGACTTGGCAAAGCGGGTGAAGTCCGGAATGTTGAGTGCCAGCGTGGCCCAGAAGCCGACCAGACCGGTGAGCGCCGCCCAGGTCTTGGGGCCGCCCTCGACCACCTTGGCGGGCAGGTTGAAGAGCTGGCCCGAGGGCACCTTCATCATCAGCACCACAACCAGTGCGATGGACGCAATGATCATCAGCGGCGCCGCAATCACCTCCAGCATGCGGATGGACTCCGGCCCCTTCCAGATGAACCAGATGTGTACCGCCCAAAACGCCAGAAAGCACATGAACTGCGAGGTGCTGATGGTCTGCCCATCGGCCGGTCCCGCGAGCCCCATGCCCAGGATGTTGAGGAACCCGTGCAGCGCCAGCGCGCCAAAGTAGCAGTTGATGGAGAACCAGCCACACGCCACCAGCCCGCGCAGCACGGCGGGCAGGTTGGCGCCTTTCACGCCAAACGATGCACGCGCCAGCACCGGGAACGGCACGCCGTACCGGGGCCCCACGCGCCCGATGAGCACCATGGGCACCAGCACGATGCAGTTGGCCAGGAACACCAGCCACACGGCCATCTGCCAGGTGAAGCCTTGGTCCAGCATGGAGCTGGCCATGGTGTAGGTGGGCACACACACGACCATGCCCACCCAGAGTGCGGCAAAGTCCTTCCACGTCCAGTGTCGCTGCGCGGCGGTGGTGGGGAGCAGATCTTCATTGGCGAGCGTGTTGGATGCATCGCCGGGCATCAGCCCCGCCACATGGGCCGCGCTGCCGGTACTGTTGGTCATGCCTGTACTCCTGTCAAAGACGTCGTTGGGGTTGCACACAACCCGCTGTCTGTTCCAGCGCCCTCACGCTGGCAGATGGCGGGCAAAGGGAAGCGAGCGATGCTAGAGATCACGCAAGAACTGCACCAGATGCAGTGCAGCATGCGTTGCAAATCGGCACCACAACGGGTGCTGCCGCAACGCCTTGCGGGGTCTGTGGCACAAGCTCGCAGGGGCACATGTCAAGCTGCGGCAGACACGCGCTGCGGGTTGTTGGGGTGCGTGGTCCAGTTGGCGTATTCGCCCGTCACCTTCTTACCAGTGCGCACATCCACCTCGCCGGGCTCCAGCGCGCGCATGGTGATGCACTCGGGCACGGGGCAGATCGACACGCACAGGTTGCAGCCCACGCACTCGGCCTCGTTGATCTCGAACTTGCGCACACCGCCCTCCTTGGTGAAGGTGATGGCCTGGTGCGAGGTGTCTTCGCAGACCACATGGCAGCGGCCGCACTGGATACAGGCATCCTGGTTGATGACAGCTTTTTCGATGTGGTTGAGGTTGAGGTTCTTCCAGTCCTTCACGGTAGGCACGGCCTGGCCCTTGAAGTCGTCGAGCGTGGCATACCCGTGCTCGTCCATGAAGTTGGACAGCCCGTCGCACATGTCCTGCACGATCTTGAAGCCATACACCATGGCCGCCGTGCACACCTGCACCGTGCCGCAGCCCAGCGCCATGTACTCGGCCGCATCGCGCCAGGTGGTGATTCCGCCAATACCGCTGATGGGCAGGCCGGCGGTCTGCGCATCGCGTGCAATCTCGGCCACCATGTTCAGCGCAATAGGCTTGACGGCCGGGCCGCAGTAGCCGCCGTGCGAGCCCCAGCCGTCCGTGCTCGGGCTCATCACCATGCGGTCCAGGTCCACGCCCATGATGGAGTTGATGGTGTTGATGAGCGACACGGCATCGGCCCCGCCCGCCTTGGCCGCACGCGCGGGGTGGCGCACATCGGTGATGTTGGGCGTGAGCTTCACGATCACGGGCAGCTTGCTGTAGTGCTTGCACCAGGCCGTTACCATCTGGATGTATTCCGGCACCTGGCCCACGGCCGCGCCCATGCCGCGCTCGCTCATGCCATGTGGGCAACCGAAGTTGAGTTCGATGCCGTCGGCGCCGGTGTCTTCCACCAGCGGCAGGATGTTCTTCCAGCTCTCTTCCACGCAGGGCACCATCAGCGATACGATCATGGCCCGGTCCGGCCAGTTGCGTTTGACGCGTTTGATCTCTTTGAGGTTGGTCTGCAGAGGCCGGTCGGTGATCAGCTCGATGTTGTTCAGTCCGATCACGCGGCGGTCTTGCGACATGAGTGTGGAGTAGCGCGGGCCGTTGACGTTGACCACCGGTGGGTCTTCGCCCAGCGTCTTCCACACCACGCCGCCCCAGCCCGCCTCAAAGGCGCGGGTGACGTTGATCTCTTTGTCGGTGGGCGGTGCGGACGCGAGCCAGAAGGGGTTGGGGCTTTGGATGCCCAGGAAATTGCTGCGAATGTCTGCCATGGGGTGCTCCCGTGAAAACTGGGGGGAAGGGGTTCAAGCCATCAGTGCGGCGTGGATGGAAACAGCGGCGACCTTGCCGTGCTCCACAGCCTCCACCGTGAGGTCGCGGCCGCCCACGCGGCAGTCGCCACCGGCCCACACACGCGCCAGGCTGGTCTGGCCTTCGGCATCGGTGGCGATGCGCCCGCCCTCCAATGCAATGCGGTTGCCCACGGGCTCGGCCACAAAGGTCTGGCCGATGGCCTTGAGCACCATGTCGGCATCGAGCGTGAAGGTCTCACCAGTTTCCACCAGCTTGCCGCTGCTCAGTGCCGTGGCTGCGAAGCGCACGCCCTTCACCGCGCCGTTTTCGCTCAGCACCTCTTTCGGTGCTGCCCAGTGGCGAATGGTCACGCCATTCGTCTGCGCCCATTGCTGCTCCACGGCCGATGCCGACATGGCCTCTGCGCCCCGGCGGTAGACGATGGTCACTTCTTCCGCGCCCAGCTTGCGCGACTGCACAGCGGCGTCCACCGCCGTCATGCCGCCGCCAATCACCACCACGCGGCGGCCTACGGGCAGGGTGGAGAGGTCGGTGCTCTGGCGCAGCTCGGCAATGAAGTCCACCGCATTGCGCAGGCCAGTGGCCGTGGGCTCAGCCACGCCCAGCGCGTTCACACCCTGCAGGCCCAGGCCCAGGAACACAGCGTCGTAAGCGCCCAGCAAGCTGTCGAGCGTGATGTCACGGCCCAGTTGCTGGCCCGTGCGCACCTCGATACCGCCGATGGACAGCAGCCACTCCACTTCCTTCTGCGCAAAGTTGTGGGCGGTCTTGTAGCTGGCCAGGCCATATTCGTTGAGGCCGCCGAGCTTGGGGCGCGCCTCGAACAGCACCACGTCATGCCCGCGCACGGCCAGGCCATGCGCACAGGCCAGGCCCGCAGGCCCTGCGCCCACCACGGCCACGCGCTTGCCGGTGACGGCTGCGCGCTGGAACAGCGGTGCACCGGGCTGGGCAAAGAAGGCGTCGGTGGCGTAGCGCTGCAGTGAGCCGATCTCCACCGGCTTGTCTTCGTTGGTGTTGCGCACGCAGGCCTGCTCGCACAGCACCTCGGTGGGGCACACCCGAGCGCACATGCCACCCAGCGGGTTCGCCTCCAGGATGGCGCGGGCCGCGCCCCGGTTGTTGTCCTGCGCAATGCGGTGGATGAACGACGGGATGTCGATGCCCGTGGGGCAGGCCGTGGCGCAGGGGGCGTCGTGGCAGTAATAGCAGCGCTCGGCCTCGATCAGCGCCTGCGGGCGGGTGAGCGGCGGGTGTGCGTCGCTGAAGTTCACGGCGTAGTCGGCCAGGTTCAGGCGTGCGGCATGAATGCCGCAGGCACGACTTGCGGGTGTGTCCATCAGGTTTCCTCCGAGAGGGTCAGGGTGGGGGTCTGGGCGCCCATGGGGCGTGCAAGCGCACGCCGCGCAGCGTTGGAGCGCCAGCAAGTGGCGCCAACCAATGCGGCACCGGCGTGAATGCTGGTGCCCGCAAACTTCGGAGGTTTCATCGTGGTCCTCGCTGTGGGGTGCAGGTGCCCGCTGCTTTGCGACGGCGGTGCCCTGCGTTGTGGGTCAATTTACCAACCCGTAAAAATTTACCAATTGGTAAAATCCCTACAGCAAACCGCGTGCCAGCCTCCAGCTAGCCAATTGCCAGTTTTCAGGCCCCGGCTTGTTCCACAATGGTGCAATGACTGCAGCCCGCCCGTCCCCTGCCCCCCCGCCCCCGCGTCCCCGCAAGGCGGCCCTCCCGCCTCACGACGAGTCCGCCCCCCGCGCCCCCACGGCCTCGCGGCTGCTCAAGGAGCAGGGCATCCTTACCGAGGCCGAGAATCAGTTTGCGCAATTCGGCTTTGAGGGCGCATCGCTGGAGAGCATTGCCGCCGCCATCGGCATCAGCCGCCACAACCTGCTGTATTACTTCCCGAGCAAGGAAGCGCTGTACCAGCGGGTGCTGGACGATGTGCTCACCCAGTGGCTGGCGGGCATGGAAGACCTGTCGCACAGCGATGACCCCCAGCAGGCGCTTCGGCGCTACATCCGCGCCAAGCTGCACTATTCGCGCACCCGCCCCCAGGGCGCTAAGGTGTTCACCAAAGAGGTGATTGCAGGTGCACCACGGTATGGCACGGCCATCACCGAACGCGTGGCGCCGCTGCTCAAGACCGAGGTGCGCACCTTCGAGCGCTGGGCGCGCGAGGGCCGCATTGCCAAGGTCAACTTCACGCACCTGATGTTCATCATCTGGTCGGTCACCCAGGCGTATGCGGAGCAGGAAGCCCAGTTCGCCCTGCTGCTGGGCAAGCCCTCCCTGACCGAGCGCGACTACGAAAAGGCCGAGGAACTGATCGTGCGCATGGTGCTGAGCGCGCTGGCGCCCGATGCGGTGGTCTAAGCCAGCAAGGCGCACCAAACGCTATATAAAAGATAGCTGCCAGCACAATCAAAATATGCGCCTGAGGCCAATTTCTTCACTTATTGGCGTCAAGCACCCAATGTTTTCAGCCGCCGGTACAGCGATCGCTCGCTGATGCCCAGCCGCCGCGCCAGGGCTAAACGGCTGCCCTGGTGGGCAGCCACGGCCTGGCGCAGGGCCTCGTCGTCGGGCAAGGGGCGGCGGCGTGGCAGCCCCGCTAACGCAACCGATACAGGCAGCACCCCTGCGCCCTGAGCCACCGCACCCGCGAGCGGGGGCAGACCACAGGCAAGCGCTTGCTGCACATGCTCCGCGCCGATGCTGTCGCCATCGCACAGCAAGGCGGTGCGCTCCAGCAGGTTGCGCAGTTCCCGCACATTGCCGGGGTAGGGCTGCGCCTCCAGCAAGGCCAGCGCAGCGCCAGACAACTGCAGCGCACGGGGCTGGGGCGCCACGCGTTCCAGCAGCGCGCGTGCCAGCAAAGCGGTGTCCCCCTGGCGTTCGCGCAGCGGTGGCAGGTGGATGGGGAAGGTGCTCAGGCGGTAATACAGGTCTTCGCGAAAGTGCCCTGCGGCCACCATGTGCTGCAGGTTGCGGTGCGTGGCAGACACCACGCGCAGGTCGGCATGCCTCAGCTCGGTGCTGCCCACGCGGCGGTAGGTGCCGGTCTCCAGCAGGCGCAGCAGCTTGACCTGCAGCGGCAGGGGAATGTCGCCCACTTCGTCCAGAAACAGCGTGCCACCGTTTGCCGCCTCTACCAGCCCCGGCCGGGCCTGGGCCGCGCCGGTGAACGCCCCTTTCTCATGCCCGAACAGCTCGGACTCGAACAGCGCCTCGGGCATGCTGGAGCAGTCCACGGGCACCAGCGCACGCCGCGCGCGCAGGCTGCCCTGGTGCACGGCATGGGCCGCCAGCTCCTTGCCCGTGCCCGACTCGCCCAGCAACAGCACCGCAGCCCGCGAAGGCGCCACCCGCGCCACCAGGCCCAGCATCTTCTGGAAAGCGGGCGAACGCCCGATGAGCCCCTGCGCCGACGGCACCGGCTGCGCCGCCACCGGCAAAGGCACCATCTTTTCGACAAAGAACCCCGCGGTGCCGTCCGCACCCGCCACAGGCGCCAGCTCGATCTGCACATATTCCTCGCCCTGGGCGGTGTGGTGCACATGCAGCACCCGTTCGCGTTGCCCCGAGGCGCGCGCCTGCGCCAGCGGGCAGGACTCGCCCGCCTGGTCACAGGGCACGCTGGCATGGTGGGACACGGCATGGCAGGTGCGCCCCACCACGCTGCCCTCCGCACCGCCTTCCGTACCGCCCGATGCACCGAACTGGCGGCGATAAGCCCCATTGGCCGCCAGGATGCGATAGCGGTCGTCCAGCAGGATGTGCGGATCAGTCAGGCCCTCCAGAAAGGACACCAGTTCGGCGGGTGGCGCGGGGAGACGGGGCATGGTAACACCTCGGTGCAGGCAAAGGCCCTGACGGTGCACCGGTTTCGCCGACAGGCCTTTGATCTATGCCATGCGGACTGCAATGGATGGCAGTTGGCAGTTAATTTGACAGACGGAATGGCAGTCCATCCGGCTGGGGCCGGGCCTGCGGCGCGCCCGCTCACCCGATATCGCGCGCGCAACCTGTTGAATTCACAGGCTTTTCATGCGGGACGCGTCATGGCAGGCCGGTCTTGCGGGTGATGGCACGTCGTTTGCGGTAGAGCATTGCCGCCCGCTACGTTGCGGGCGGTGGTTGTCACCCCGCCGAGCCCCCCTCTCGACGCCACGGCCAGTCCTACCTCTCTCTGAAAGCACCCCATGTCTCTCCACACCGCTACTCCCAATGGCTGCCTTCCAGGCACCGACGGCGATCCCTCCGCAGAGCGTCGGCAGCTGGTGCTGCTGACAGCGGCCACGGGCTGCGTGGCGGCGGCAGGGGTTGCCGTGCCCCTGGTGTCCAGCCTGGCCCCCAGCGAGCGCGCGCGGGCCATGGGCGCCGGCGTGGAGGTGGACATCAGCGACCTGCAGCCCGGCGGCGTGAAGACGGTGGAATGGCGCGGCAAGCCCGTGTGGATCATGCGGCGTACGCCCGAGATGCTGGCCGCCCTGCCCCAGCAAGACGCCGCACTGGCCGACCCCGCCTCGCGCAAGGACCAGCAACCCGAGTACGCCCGCAACCCGCAACGCTCCATCCGCCCGGAGGTGTTTGTCACCGTGGGCATCTGCACCCACCTTGGCTGCTCGCCCACCGCCGTGCCTGCAGGCACCAGCAACCCCAGCGTGGGCGACCAGTGGCAGGGCGGCTTCTTTTGTCCCTGCCACGGCTCCACCTTCGACCTGGCGGGCCGCGTCTTCAAGAACAAGCCCGCGCCCACCAACCTGGAGGTACCGCCGCACCGCTACGTGTCCGACACCCGGCTGCTCATCGGGGACGACGCTGCCTGAGCGACAGGCGGCGGCCTGGGGCGGCACATTCCCGGTTCAGCTTCGCGTCACACCTGCTTCTGTTGCCACAGCACATCCAGCACATGCTGGGTGGCGCGCTCCACCGGGCCCGCGCGGTGGGCGATGCCCAGGGGGCGCCACAGCCGGGGCTGCACCGGCAGCATGCGAATGCGCGGGTCCAGCGGCGTGGCGGTGGATGCCTCGTGCGGCAGCAGCGTGGCCCCGTAGCCGGCGGCCACCAGGCTCTTGATGGCATCGTTGTAGTTGAGCTGGATGCGCGCCTTGGGTTGCTCGCCCGCCAAGGCCAGCCAATCGCTCGTCAGGCGCGACAGGCTGGTGCCGTCGTCGTTCAGGATCAGCGGCTGACCCGCCAGCCACTGGGGCGTGACCCGCCGGGGTGCAGTCCAGGTGGAGGGCACAAACGCCATCACCGGATCGCGCCGCCACGGCATCACCGTCACCCCGCGCACCGAGGCCATGGGCAAGGCCACCAGGCCCACATCCAATGCCCCCAGCGCCAGCCGCGACACAGTCTCCTGCGACGTGAGCACCAGCACCTGCACATCGATGCCGGGGTGGTGCTGGCCCAGCACCTCCAGCGCCTGGGGCAGCAGATGCGCGATGGCGCCGGTGGACGCGCCCAGCCGCACCCGCCCCTCCAGCCCCTGCACCTGGCGCCGCACCAGGTCCATGGCCTCGTCGGCATCGGCCAGCAGACGCCGCGCCCGCTCCACCAGCACCTCCCCCGCGCCGGACGGCCGCACCTCGCCCCGCTTGCGCACCAGCAAAGGCGCACCGATCAACGCCTCCAGGTCGGCAATGTGCAGGCTGACCGTGGGCGGCGCCAGGTGCAGCGTGCGGGCAGCTTCAGCGAAAGACCCGAGGTCAGCGATGGTGACCAGGGTACGCAGCCGGTCGAGATTGAGTTCGCGCATGACGTTCAGCAGAACTGATCTTGATGTTTGTGAAATTCAACTTTTCAAAGTTTAGACCGGCGCCGAAGATTCCACATCCCCCCATCCCAGGAATCCGCACCATGACCACCCACCCCCTTGTTTTTATTGACGGCGACCAAGGCGCCACCGGCCTGCAAATCCACCAGCGCCTGCACGGCCGCACAGATCTGCAGCTGCTGACACTGCCCGAAGCCGACCGCAAGAACCCCACCCGCCGCGCCGAAGCCATCAACAGCTGCGACATCGCCATCCTGTGCCTGCCCGACGCCGCCGCCCGCGAAGCCGTGGCCGCCATCCACAACCCCTCAGTGCGCGTGATCGACGCCAGCTCGGCCCACCGCACGGACGCGCAATGGGTTTATGGGTTCCCTGAGATGGATGCGGCGCAGGCCGCGCGCATCGCCAACGCGCAACGCGTCAGCAACCCCGGCTGCTACCCCACAGGCGCCATCGCCCTGCTGCGGCCCCTGGTGCAGGCCGGCTTGTTGCCTGCCGACCATGCGCTCACCATCCATGCGGTGTCGGGGTATTCCGGCGGTGGGCGTGCCCGGGTGCAAGCACACGAAGGCCCCGAAGCAGCCAGTGCGCCCGCCTTCCAGGTCTATGGGCTGCAGCTGGAGCACAAACACACGCCCGAGATCGCGCAGCACGCGGGGCTGTCGCAGCGCCCGTTTTTTCTGCCCTCGTACGGCGCCTTCCGCCAGGGCATCGTGCTGACCATCGGGCTGCATCTGCGGCAGCTCGCGCCCGGAGCGCAAGGCGAACACCTGCACGCCTGCCTGCAGCAGCACTATGCCGGCGCCACCTTTGTCGAGGTGATGCCCCCCGCCACCACCGAAGCGGCCGAGCATCTGGACCCGCAAGCCCTGAACGGCACCAACCGGCTGCAGCTGGGGGTGTTCAGCAACGCCCGCCACGGTCAGGTGTTGCTGACCGCCGTGTTTGACAACCTTGGCAAGGGCGCCTCGGGGGCGGCGGTGCAGAACCTGGATCTGATGCTGGGTGCTGCTGCGGAACGTCAGTTAACCTTAGAAACCTAGCAGGCGTAAGTCTTTGATTTACTTCAGTTTCCTCCAAACTGCGCCATTGGTGTTTAGAGGCCCGCGCCACTCTACATTCGTCGGTGCGGTTTTTGCGCCACTAGACTTTCGTGGGTGCGAAGCTCGCTATCGGACGCAAATAGACGGTCTCGTCTGCTCGCCCTCGTCAACAAGTCCGCATCAGGGGGCGCACCAGTTCGACCGCCGGTATCGCCTAGAACAACACCTTCTGCGCACTCGTCAATGCTGCAAAGCTGTCCCCCAGCGGCTGAAGAATCGCATCAGCAATGGGTTGCAGTTGTTTGACGAGGTAGTGCTCATAGTCAATGCGCGAATGCCGGGCCTCCAGAGGTTCGGGGCCGCTCTGTGTCATCACGTACTCGATCCAGCCGCCACGCTGGTACTGCTGGGGACGGTTCAACTTCGCGTTGTGAGCATCAGCGATGCGTGCCGCGCGCACCTGGGGCGGCACATTGACTTCATAAGCATCAAGCCGGTGACGCAGCCGTTTTCGGTAGACGAGCAGCGTATCCATCTGGCCTTCCAGCATCGACCGCGCATAGTCGGCCACGAACGCCCGGTAGGGCTCACCATGGAAGATGCGTGACAGCAAGCCTTCCTGGAACTGGCGTGCCAACAGGGTCCAGTCGCTGCGGGCCATCTCCAGCCCGCGATAGACCATCTCTTCCCGTCCCTCTTCATCGACGCTCAGGCCTGCGTAGCGCTTCTTGCTACCGACATCCGAGCCTCGGATGGTGGGCATGAAGAACTTGGCGTAGTGCGTGTCGAACTCGATTTCGAGGAAGTTCTTCAGCTGCTGCTCTTCCCGCAGCTTCCGTGTCCACCAGGCATTGATCTCCTGCACCAAGCCGGCCGCAATAGCGTGCGCCTCCGCATTGGGATAGGTGCGCTTGAGCCAGATGAAGATGGAGTCGGTGTCCCCGTAGATGACTGCGTATCCACGCTGCTCCACAAATGCGCGGGTGAGCTTCATCACCTCGTGGCCGCGCAGAGTGACGGCGGACACCAGCTTCGGATTGAAGAAGCGGCACTCGGACGCGCCGAGCACCCCGGCGAAGGAGTTCATGAGCAGCTTCAGGGCCTGCGACAGCGGCTGATTGCGCGCCCGCTTGGCCTCGTCCCGGGCATTCGAGAGAGTCGTCACGATGTCCGGCAGGCAGTGCTTCTCGCGTGAGAACAGCGTGCCTTGCGGCCCGTGCACCAAGCCGGTCTGGATGTCGGCGCTCTCTCCCTCGACCAGACCCACGGGGTCCACCAGAAAGGTCCGGATGATGGAGGGGTACAGGCTTTTGTAGTCCAGGACCACGACGGAGTCGTAGAAGCCCGGCCTGGAGTCCATCACATAGCCGCCAGGAAACGCCTTGGCTGCGATGTCACCCACGTTGGGTGCCACGTAGCCCAGGCGGTGCATGCGCGGCAGGTAGTGGTGGCTGAATGCGGCGATGGAGCCGCCGAAGTGATCTATCTGCAAGCCCGTGGTCTGGGCTCGCTCCAGCACGAACGGCAGCAGCTCCAGTTTTTCGAAAATGCGAAGGACGAGCGCGCAGTCGCGGATGTTGTAGCTGGCCAGCGCCGGCTTGTCTTCCTGGTAGCGCCGCTCGATTTCATCCATCTTGTCGTAGGCATCGCCGATCTCCTTGCCCTCGCCGAGCAATGCCTGCGAGACCGCTTCGAGGCTGAAAGACGGGAAGCTCCACATGCCCGCCCGCAGTGCTTCGATGCCATCGACAACCACGCGTCCGGGCATGGGTGCGAACAGGTAGCCCTGGCGCCCCGGGTGCGTACGCCAAGCGATGGGGCGGCGCTCACGTCCGAGTAGCAGTTGCACGGAGTTCGCGTCGGCGGTCTTTTGCAGCACCCGCAGGTCGAACTGGATCACGCTCCAGCCGACGATGACATCCGGGTCATGGTCTGCAAACCAGGCATTGAGCTGCTCAATCATCTCCCGGCGTGTCGGGCAGTACACAAGCCTGAAGTCCACCGGCGACACAGCTGGCGCTGATACAGACTCTGGTGCTTCCCCCAGCATGAACACCACCCGGTCGCCCGCACCATCCAGTGCGATCGAGTACAGCTCCTCGGTCGCGCTCGTCTCAATGTCCAGCGACACCACCTTCAATACCGGGCGCCAACCGGATGCTGGCTTCAACTTGCCGTCGAGGATGGTCGAGCCTTCGCGCTGGCCTCCCTCGATCAGAACACCGGCCGTGATGAACCGCTCCATCAGGTAGCGATCGTGCGGGCGGACATCCGCTTCGTAGAGTGGTATTCCCAGCGGCTGGAGCGCGCGCGCCAGCTTGCCGAGATCGCGGAACCTGCGGGCGTAGACACCGAGGACGGGCTGCTGATCGAATGTCTTCAGACCGAGCTCCTTCGCCTCCAGGCCCTGCAGGCTCGCCAGTGAGGCCTGCGCTGCAGCCCGGTGTTGGGCAGGCAGAAAGGCGACCGAGCTCTGCCGGGTCAGAAGCACCTTCTTGGGCCCGTCGTCGGTGGCCAGCCAGTATTCGATCTCGGTGCCGTCAGGGAGGTCACGCCAATGGCGTGTGAGGAGGAAGCCCCGGAGTTCGGTGGGTGCGAGGGCTGAGGACATCAGGTGGCGAAGAGGACGCTGGCACGGCAATTCTGCCCCCTCGGGCGAGAGCCGGAGGTGCCGTGGCGATCTTGCGCATGATACTGATGTTTTGTACAGTATTGCAAAAACCGACACCGAGAAAGCCATGCACAAACCATCCCGTTATGTATTCCGTCCCGCTCGACCGGCGCCCGCATTGCTGCGCCGGATCTGGGCATGGCTATAAGGCGACACCGCAGCCCTACACCTGACGACTTTCATCACCCAGCGTGATGCTCCGCTGCATCCAAAATCATGTGTTACCGAGCAGATCTCTGGATAGACAACGTCAAGAGCGCGAATTGTTTGTACCGACAGCATAAGTTGACAGTGATACCTGGAGTTGGCGTGTCGCACATCCGCTGCCTTGTGCAACCCTACGCCAGGTTTCCGGAGCCCACCCTACAGAAATCGGAGAATCGTCCAAGCTCATGACCTGTGGGAGTATCTGTAGAGCCTTGTGAAGGTTCTACACGGTTGGTACTGTCCCTCCATCGATCATGTGCTCCGAGCCCGACACCGATGCTGCGCGAGGAGACACCAGGAAGGTGATCAGGTCGGCAACTTCCTCTGGCGTGGCAGGCCGCCCGACCGGAATTCCGCCGAGCCAGTCCATCACCATCTTCTTCCCGCCCTCGTAGTCCGTGCCCGCTTCTGCGCCCATCCGCTCGACGAACGTTACCGAAGCCTCGGTTTCAATCCAGCCTGGCGAGACGCGCAGAACGCGCACTCCTTTCGGTGTGACCTCCTTTGACAAGGATTTGCTGTAGGTCGAGAGGGCACCCTTGGCGGCGGCGTACGCGGTCGTTGACTCCGGAAGTGGAAGCACACGCTGTATCGACGTCACATGCAGGACAACCCCTGTACCCTTGGCCAACATGGCGGGCAACAGCGCACGGTCAAGACGCACTGCTGACATCAGGTTCAGATTCAGCTCACTGAGCCACACAGCGTCATCCAGTGCCGCAAAACCACCTGCCGGAGCGGTCGAGCCTCCGACGGAGTTGATCAGGATATCGACACCGCCCCACTGCTCCTTCACCACGCGCGCCAGTTCGCTCACGCCTTCCGCCGTCGTGAGGTCAGTCTGGACGTAAGTCACACCTTCGAGCGGCCTGTCTGGTGCAGAGCGCGCAGTTGTCATGACCTGCACTCCGACTTCTTGGAGGCTCTTGACGACAGCAGCTCCCAAACCCTTGGTGCCGCCGGTAACCAGGGCGCGCTGGCCTTTCAATTGAAGATCGAAGTTCATGCTGTGACCTCCAGCAATGAAATCAGGCCGCGTTCCAGGCGAAAGCGATAGGACAGATTGATCGGGCTGCCAGGGAAGTTGCCTGTGACCTTGGCGCGGACGATCTGGAGGCCCTCCTCACGTTCCAGCGCAAACGGCACGGTCGTAGCTCTGTACTTGGCGGATGCCTCGGCCATAAAGGCCGTGATGGCTTCGACGCCGATGTAGGTGTGGCCATCGTCCTTCATGACCGCTTGCGGTGTGAAACAACGCCCCAAGGCCTCAGGGTTGTGCTCAGCCGCGAAGTACGCGGCAATGGGTTCAGGAAGAGTCGAGGGGTGCATGCTGGTGCTCCGTGTGTTGAATGAAGCCTAAGGATGCGTGCCGCTGTGAAATAAGTGAATCATCTAGAATTCGAATGAGCTATGTAGCAAGGAATACATAATGCGCGGGTTCGAATTTGCTGAGCTAAAAGCTTTTGCTGCCGTGGTCGAACGCAAGAGCTTTGCCCGAGCGGCTGAACATCTGGGCCTTTCGCCGTCTGCGCTCAGCCAGACCATTCGACAGCTCGAAGCCCGGATCGGCACGCGCCTTCTGAATAGGACGACACGAAGCGTCGCCCCCTCTGCAAGTGGCGAACTGCTTTATGGGCGCATAGCCCCCTTGTTTCGGGAAATGGATGCAGCAGTCGCTGAAGCCACCGAGGCTGCAGGGCACACCACAGGCACGCTTCGCATCAACACGCTGGGGATCGCCGCGAGAACCATCATTGCGCCCAGACTTTCACGCTTCCACCAGGCCTATCCTGAAGTGCTGCTCGACATCGTGGTCGACGACGCTCTGGCCGATATCGTTGTGGGCCGCTTCGACGCGGGCATCCGCGTAGGTGGGCGGCTTGAAAAGGACATGATTGCCGTGCGCCTCAGCCCAGACCTGAATATGGTTGCAGTGGCCTCTCCAGGCTATCTGGCTGAGCGAGGGGTCCCTAAGACGCCCGCCGATTTGCATAGCCATGCATGCATTAACTGGCGGCTCCAGATGGACGGCAGACAGTACCGCTGGGAGTTCGAAAAGAAGGGCCAAAAACTGGAAGTCGCGGTGGATGGTCCGGTTGTCACCAATCATGCTGACATTGGCATTGCTGCTGCGCTGAACGGGCTCGGCATT
The DNA here is from genome assembly GCF_001425125.1 of Acidovorax sp. Root402. Classification (NCBI taxonomy): domain Bacteria; kingdom Pseudomonadati; phylum Pseudomonadota; class Betaproteobacteria; order Burkholderiales; family Comamonadaceae; genus Acidovorax; species Acidovorax sp. Root402. The sequence continues at coordinate 39,012 of NZ_LMDQ01000004.1, read as the reverse complement.
GCGTATCACTTCGAACGAGATGGTGTGGCCGAGCACTTGGCCCACGGCAGGTTAGTCCAGGTCTTGGCGGACTGGTCGATCTCACGCCACGGGCTGTTCCTCTACTACCCGAACAGGCAGCATCGACCAGCGCTCTTGGGTGCATTTATCGACTGTCTCTTGGACAGAGATTTGGACATAGGACGCAAAGCTGGGTAGTCCAAGTTGTAGCCCGAGGGGCCCATGCGCCTAACTGTGCAGTTGATTGCGCATTGAATTTGGTCGGCTACTTCGAGGTTGGTCGTTCAAGGTAGTGGATTGACTGAACGAACAAGCAACTCCGTTCAAATGTGCACGCGATCGCGCAGATCTATGCCTGGTTGATGCCATTGCTGAGCCTCGTTGGGAGGATATGGCGATGAGATGATGCACAAGGTAGAAGGTGCAATAGATAAAGCGGGGCCGTTCGGTCAACCGTTGTAGGAGTAGATGAGCAATCCCAACGCGGGAACAACCACCAGATCCTGCTCGTGGCCGGTAGTGAAGAACGCCCCTTCTTTGCCAACTGCGCGCTGAGCCTGCTCCAGCAATTCAGGCGGTTCACCTGCGCAGCTCTGCCCGCGGAACAGCTGGTCATGCGCATCGGTCAGCGTGGCTTGCCACGGCTGGTATTGGTGGTAGGGCTTGCCATCCCGCCCAAGCTGGGCCGCATCGAAGTAAGCCAGGCCCTGGCGACGAATGCGCGCCAGGCTGTCTTCTGAAAGCCGGAAAATTGCGTATCCACAACCCTCTCGGAAACCAACGATCTCATCGTGGTGCAGAACCTCCACCAGCTCGAATTGAGGAGGAATCGCCTGGCGATACAGCTCCACCTGCATATGGCTGCATCCTTTCATCGGCAGGAGTATCAGCACAAGCAGGGCGCAGGCCCAGGAGGTCAACCGCAGCGCGACAGTGGGCGGTTGATATCCGAGTAACTGGTGGAAGACATAGCCGTAACTTCTAGCCATGCCCCTTGCCAGAAAGAAGGTCGCCAACCCAAAGATGGCCAGGCACAGCAGGGCCATGCCCAGCGCGATTGCAATAAACATGGAACCCTTTCCAACCAAGAACCATTGAGCGTTGGGGCCAGTATTGGGTGCCTGCGTGAGGTCAACATGAAGTCTGTGAGGCGTATGTGATCTTCTGGCTGCATCCCCCGGCTGAGCCTTGATGACCGGAGCCGTCCCGCAGCAAACATCTCGCAAAGCCAAAAAAAAAGGGGGCAGACTCTCGTCCACGCCCCCTCAACGGCTGTACCGGGCAACTGGCCCGGCGCTCTCAGCTCAACCCACCAGCTCTGCGGCTTGGACCTCTGGCGCCACCCCGTAGTGGTCCAGCTGCATCGAATACTGTGCACGACCTGAGGACAGGGCCCGCAGGCTGCCGATGTAGCCGAACATCTCTTTCAGCGGTACCTCGGCCTCGACCGTGGCGGCGTTGCCACGCAGGCCTTGGGTACGCACCAGCCCGCGGCGGCGGTTCAGGTCGCCGATGGCATCGCCCAGGTAGTCGACCGGGGTGATGACCTCCACAGCCATCATGGGCTCCAGCACCTGGGGTGACGCTTTCGCAAACCCTTCGCGGAAGGCGGCCATCGCCGCCAATTCAAAAGCCAGCGTGGACGAGTCGTGCTCGTGGAAGCTACCGTCCAGCAGGGTGCGAGTGACTGCTCATGGCCGATAGTACTCATTCGATGACGCATCCCGTATGTATGCAAACAGCCTGAAGCAGCCCATCCAACTCCCCGTAGCTTTTGCCAGTCAGCGCTTCAACCGAGGCGCTTGAAAACATGTACTTCGGTGCACGGCTGTTGAGGGATCACCCCAAGGTGAAGATAAAACTTGCACTGACACTGACACCCATCCGTCTGCGGCAACCCTATGACTGCAACCAGCCGGGAGCTGCCATGGAAGCAACTCGGTTTCGACCAATTACAAAATAGTGTGCACCCACTTCTATTTTCGCTTCTGTTCTAAACGTTCCAAAGAACGACAGGCTGACGGCATACGCGGCAACTCCGCGCTAGCGATTCACCAAAATCTAAATTTGAATGGCGGAAAAACGAAAGTAGAGTGGCGTTCCGCAGCGTTCCGCACCTTCGCCCCCATGTTCTGAGGGGGTGTCTTGAAATGGCCACAAATGCCCGTATCATTAGCACTCACCGCAGACGAGTGCTAACACCGCACTCCCTGCTGGCAGTTTGGTGGCCCCGGATGGCCGGGGCTGATTGAGTCCCTCAGCTTTTTTACTGAAAACAGGAGCATTGCAATGAACCTTCGCCCTCTGCACGATCGCGTGATCGTCAAGCGTATTGAAAGCGAAACCACGACCGCTTCCGGCATCGTGATCCCTGACAACGCCGCTGAAAAGCCCGATCAAGGTGAAGTGTTGGCCGTCGGCCCCGGCAAGCGCAACGACAAGGGCGAAGTGCTCGCCCTGAACGTGAAGGTCGGTGACCGCGTTCTGTTCGGCAAGTACTCGGGCCAGACCGTCAAGGTCAAGGGCGACGAGCTGCTGGTCATGAAGGAAGACGACCTGTTTGCAGTGGTTGAGAAGTAATTTCTCTCCCCTCTGAATCACTCATCTTTTCATAGCTGCTAGTGCTTATTGAATAAGCGCTAGCAGCCAATTTGAATCAAATTTTCAGGAGCTCCAAAATGGCAGCAAAAGACGTAGTTTTCGGCGGCGAAGCCCGCGCTCGCATGGTTGAAGGCGTGAACATCCTGGCCAACGCGGTCAAGGTCACGCTGGGCCCCAAGGGTCGCAATGTGGTGCTGGAGCGCTCGTTCGGCGCCCCTACCGTGACCAAGGACGGTGTGTCCGTGGCCAAGGAAATCGAACTCAAGGACAAGCTGCAGAACATGGGCGCCCAGCTCGTGAAGGAAGTGGCCTCCAAGACCAGCGACAACGCTGGTGACGGCACCACCACCGCTACGGTGCTGGCACAAGCCATCGTGCGCGAAGGCTTCAAGTACGTGGCCGCCGGCATCAACCCGATGGACCTGAAGCGCGGTATCGACAAGGCTGTGACGGCCCTGGTCGCCGAGCTGAAGAAGGCTTCCAAGCCCACCACCACCTCCAAGGAAATCGCCCAAGTGGGTTCGATCTCCGCCAACTCCGACGAAACCATCGGCAAGCTGATCGCTGACGCCATGGACAAGGTTGGCAAGGAAGGCGTGATCACCGTGGAAGACGGCAAGTCGCTGGACAGCGAACTGGACGTCGTGGAAGGCATGCAGTTTGACCGCGGCTACCTGTCGCCCTACTTCATCAACAACCCCGAAAAGCAATCCGCGATTCTGGACAACCCCTTCGTGCTGCTGTTCGACAAGAAGATCAGCAACATCCGCGACCTGCTGCCCACGCTGGAACAAGTCGCCAAGGCTGGCCGTCCCCTACTGATCATTGCCGAAGAAGTCGAAGGCGAAGCCCTGGCTACGCTGGTGGTCAACACGATCCGCGGCATCCTGAAGGTTGTGGCTGTGAAGGCTCCTGGCTTCGGCGACCGCCGCAAGGCCATGCTGGAAGACATCGCCATCCTGACGGGCGGCAAGGTCATCGCTGAAGAAGTCGGTCTGACCCTGGAAAAGGTCACCCTGGCCGATCTGGGCCAAGCCAAGCGCATCGAAGTGGGCAAGGAAAACACCATCATCATCGACGGCGCCGGTGCCGCTGCTGACATCGAAGCCCGCGTCAAGCAAGTGCGCGTGCAGATCGAAGAAGCCACGTCCGACTACGACCGCGAAAAGCTGCAAGAGCGCGTGGCCAAGCTGGCTGGCGGCGTGGCCGTGATCAAGGTGGGCGCTGCCACCGAAGTCGAAATGAAGGAAAAGAAGGCCCGCGTGGAAGACGCACTGCACGCTACCCGTGCAGCGGTGGAAGAAGGCGTTGTGGCTGGTGGCGGCGTGGCTCTGCTGCGTGCCAAGCAAGCTGTGGGCGACTCGATCAAGGGCGACAACGCTGACCAGGACGCCGGTATCAAGCTGGTGCTGAAGGCAGTGGAAGCTCCTCTGCGCGAAATCGTGAACAACGCCGGTGGCGAAGCCTCGGTGGTGGTGAACGCAGTGTTGGCTGGCAAGGGCAACTTCGGCTTCAACGCTGCCAACGACACCTACGGCGACATGCTCGAACTGGGCATTCTGGACCCCACGAAGGTCACCCGCACGGCCCTGCAAAACGCTGCCTCCGTGGCATCGCTGCTGCTGACGACCGAAGCCATGGTGGCAGAGGCTCCGAAGGAAGAAGCCGGCGCTGGCGGCGGCATGCCCGACATGGGCGGCATGGGTGGCATGGGCGGCATGGGCATGTAATTGCCTGGCCCCTGCGCAGCGGCCCCGTGCTGACTGCGCAGCCCACTACACAAAAGCCCGCAGGCCTTACGGTCTGCGGGCTTCTGTTTTTCTATGGGGCCAACTCGGGCCACTGGCCTGCCGTGGGTTTACTCCCCACTGGGTTGCACCCACCAGTAAATCAGCACCAGGGTGCCGATACCGGTGAGGGACAGCAGCTGCCACCAGCCGGAACGGCCAATATCGTGCAAGCGGCGAGCCCCCACGGCCAGCGCGGGCAACAGCAGAGCCAGCGCGGCAATGCCATACAGCACCTGGCTGATCATGGTCGCAATCACCAGCACCCCGAGCTGAAACAGCGCAAACCACCAGAACTCGGAGCGTGGTGCACGGCCCGAAAACCCTGCGTACTGCGCGAAGCAGCTTTTGACAGCCGAAACAAAATCCATAGCGAATTCCCTCTCTTGAACAATCGTTGCTCGGTCACGGGGTATCCCCGCGTGGCCATGATAGAGGGGCGCTGCGACAAGTCCAGCCAACTCGGCGCGCGCAGCGGAGACACCGTACCGCTGGCACCACGGTGTCAGCGTCTCCTTTGCTCTTATTTTGATAGCTGTTAGTGCATATTGCACTAGCACACCAGGCGCTTTTGGCTGCAAACCCAGCGCCCAGAGCCCCTCAAGCCGCCTTGCGCAATGCCTGGGTGTCGCGCGCCAGCTGGGTGATGCGGGCCCAGTCGCCCGCGCGCACCGCATCGGTGGGCGTAAGCCATGAGCCGCCCACGCAGCGCACATTGGGCAGTGCCAGGTAGTTGGAGGCAGTGGCGTTGGTGATGCCACCCGTGGGGCAAAAGCTCACCTGGCCAAACGGGCTGGCCCAGGACTTCAGCAGCGGGATGCCGCCCACGGCCTCGGCCGGGAAGAGCTTGAGGAACGAGAACCCATCGGCCAGCGCCGCCATGATCTCGCTGGACGTGGCCACACCGGGCAGCAGCGGCAGGTTCAGGCCCTTGCAGGCGCTGCCCACGGCCGAGGTGTAGCCGGGGCTCACGGCAAACCGCGCACCGGCTTCGCTCGCGCGGCGCGCGTCATCGGCGTTGAGTACCGTACCCACACCCACCACAGCTTCGGGCAGATGGCGGGCGATGGTTTCGATGGCGGGCAGACCGGCAGCGGTGCGCAGCGTCACCTCCAGCACCTTCACGCCACCGGCCAGCAAGGCCTCGGCCAGGGGCAGCGCGTCTTCCACGCGGTCGATCACGATGACGGGGATCACCGGGCCATGGCTGGCGATGTCGAGGGGATTCATGGGGGCGGAAGCAGGGGTTACAGCCATGTGCAGGCTCCTTGTTCGGCACCGCCTGCGTGGCGGCGAAAGTTGGTGAAGAGTTCGCGGCCGAAGCCGATGGGGGATGGGGCGCTGCAGCGCTCCGGGGCGCGTGCGGCCCACTCGGCGTCGTCCACCAGCACATCGAGCGTGCCAGCCACCGCATCCACCCGCACGATGTCGCCATCACGCACCTTGGCCAGCGGGCCACCGGCCAGTGCCTCGGGCGTGACGTGGATCGCGGCCGGTACGCGGCCGGAGGCGCCGCTCATGCGGCCGTCGGTGACCAGCGCCACCTGGAAGCCCTGGTTCTGCAGCACTGCCAGCGGGGGCGTGAGCTTGTGCAGTTCTGGCATGCCGTTGGCTTGCGGGCCCTGAAAGCGCACCACGGCCACCATGTCCTGGTTCACCTCGCCCGCGCTGAAGGCTGCGAGCAGTGCTTCTTGCGAGTCAAAAACTCGCGCTGGGGCTTGGACGATGTGGCGGTCTTCGGGCACGGCCGACACCTTGATCACCGCGCGGCCCAGGCGGCCTTGCAGCAGGCGCAACCCGCCGGTGGGTGAGAAGGGTTCGCTCACAGGCCGCAGCACCGAAGTGTCGCCCGACGCCGCCGGTGCGCTCTTGCCGCCATCGGCAATGCCGCCCGCGTTCACGCTCATCACATCAGGGTGCATCAAGCCACCCGCCAGCAGCTCGCGCAGGATCCAGGGCGGGCCGCCCGCCGCCTGAAACTGGTTCACATCGGCATCGCCATTGGGGTACACGCGGGCCAGCAGAGGCACCACCGACGAGAGTTCGTCAAAGTCCGTCCAGTCGATCAGGATGCCCGCACTGCGTGCAATTGCCACCCAGTGGATCAGGTGGTTGGTAGAGCCGCCCGTGGCCAGCAGGGCCACCATGGCGTTGACGATGCAGCGCTCGTCCACCAGCTTGCCGATGGGGGTGAAGCGGTTGCCCCGTTTGCCGATGTCGAGCACCGTACGCAGCGCCTGGCGCGTGAAGGCCTCGCGCGCCTCGCTGCCGGGCGACTCGAACGCTGCACCGGGCACATGCAGGCCCATGGCTTCGAGCAGCATCTGGTTGCTGTTGGCCGTGCCGTAGAACGTGCAGGTGCCAGGGCTGTGGTACGCGGCCGATTCGGCCTTGAGCAGTTCGTCACGGCCCACCAGGCCTTGTGCGTACTGCTCGCGCACCTTGGATTTTTCCTTGTTCGACAGGCCTGTGCCCATGGGGCCTGCGGGCACAAACACGCAGGGCAGATGCCCGTAGTGCAGCGCGCCGATCAGCAGGCCGGGCACGATCTTGTCGCACACGCCCAGCAGCAGTGCACCATCGAACACATCGTGGGACAGCGCTACCGCAGTGGCCATGGCAATGGCATCGCGGGAGAACAGCGACAGCTCCATGCCGGGCGTACCCTGCGTCACACCATCGCACATGGCGGGCACGCCACCGGCCACTTGCACCGTGGCACCGAGCTGGGCGGCCTCATCACGCAGGATAGCGGGGTAGCCCTGGTACGGCTGGTGCGCCGAGAGCATGTCGTTGTAGGCCGTGACGATGCCGATGTTGGGCGCCTTCTCGACCGTGACCTTGAACTTGTCCGATCCCGGCAATGCCGCGTAGGCGTGGGCCAGGTTCGCGCAGCCCATGCGGTCTTGTGCGGGCTTGCGGGCAATCATGGCGTCAACGCCGGCAAGGTAGGCGCCGCGGGTGTCTGCGCTGCGCTGGACAATGCGCTCGGTCACGCGCGCTACAACTGGATGCATGGAAGTCTCCATCGGTGGGTGGCAGGACCCCGTGCATTGCGCCAGGGTCGTTATCTGAGGCCCTAGAATGTAACTCGATAACCACCCCAATTCAACCCATGTCCCTGCAAACCTTGCCCTTGCCGCCGTCCGAACTGGGTGAATCCCCCTTCTGGCACCCCACGGAAAAATCCCTTTACTGGTGTGACATTCAGGGACAAGCGGTGCACGCATGGCATCCTGACAGCGGCCACCACCGGCAGTGGCACATGCCCAGCGAGCCCGGCTGCTGCGCCCCTGCGGCTGATGGGCGATTGGTAATCGGGTTACGAAACGGTTTCTATCTTCTGGATCCGGCCAAGGACAGCGCAGACCCTACCGCCCTCACCTGCCTGGCCCTGCTGCCGCCCGAGCAGCATGACACCACGGTCCTGCGCCTGAACGACGGTCGCTGCGACACCGCAGGCAGATTCTGGGCGGGCTCGGTCATCACGCCCCGCCCCGCACCGAATGCGGCACTGTGGTGCCTGCAGGCCGACCCGGCCAGCACCACAGGCTACCGCGTGCGCTACATGGCGGGCGACAACTTCACCGCGAATGGCCTGGCCTTCAGCCCCGACAACCGCACGATGTACTGGTCCAACACGCCGGAGCACCGCATCGACCAGTTCAACTTTGAGGTGGCCACGGGCGATATCACCAACCGCCGCCCCTGGGTGCAGTTCGACCGCAAGGTGGACGGCCAGCCCTACGGCGGCAGACCCGATGGTGCGGCAGTGGATGTGGATGGCAACTACTGGGTGGCGATGTACGAAGGCGCTTGTGTGTTGCAGCTTTCGCCAGTAGGTGAGGTGCTGCAGCGCATTGCGGTGCCGGTGCAGTGCCCGACCATGGTGTGTTTTGGGGGGCCGGATCTGCACACGCTGTTCATCACATCGGCGCGGGCGGGGAGGCCTCTTCAAGAACAGCAGGCAGCGGTTGCAGCGGGGTCGCTGTTCAGCATGCAGGTCGAAGTGGCTGGGCTGCCGGTGAATTTCTTCAAGGTGTGAAAAGCGCCGAGCAACTGGTCACAGTGGGGCACAAAGGCCAGCGCTCCATCACCAGCCCGCCAACGCGCCGATCTCCTCGCGCACGATCCGATAGCTGAGGCGGTCACTGACCAACCTTGCACCCAGGCTCTCGTAAAACGCAATGCCCCGGGCGTTGGACGACTTGACCGTCCAGTCAATGCGGCCACAGCCGTTGTCCAGCGCGTATCGCGCCACCCATTGCATCAAAGCCAGGCCAATACCTTGGCTCCGATGGTGCGGAGAAACAAACAGCTCCTTAAGTACACACTGCCGCTGGTGGGCGGGCTCGGGCTCCACCAACGAATACACCAGGTAAATGGCGGCAAACCCCAACAACTCGCCGCCGAGTTCTGCCGTCACCAGTCGAATCTGAGAGTGGGGTCCACACAGGTTGTCCAACAGGTGGTTGCGCACAAGGACCTGGTCGAGCGCACGGCCCGGGTGGTAGTGATCATGCAGCGCAAGCAGCAAGTCCACCATCTGCTCCTGTTGCGCCGGGGTCAGCAAACCGACTTCCATGTTTCCTCTCCTGCTGGACCGGATGGTTCCGATGGGGTGAGCTTACGCCGACAGGGTGACTCGCTGGCGGTCAGCCCTTCTCAGCCCCCAGCCCCAGCGCTCCCAACACGTCACAACACGCCCCCATGTTGTGATAGTCCACCTTCCCCGCATTGCTCTTCTCGCGGGTGGTGTTGCGGTTGTTGCGGTGCAGGATGCGAAACCAGGCGCCATGTTCGTGGTCCACAAAGTGGGCCCAGCAGTAGGCCCATATGCGGTCGTACCACTGCCAGTAGCGCGCGTCGCCCGTGCGCACGGCCAGCACCGCAGCGGCGGCCATGCTCTCGGCCTGCACCCAGTGGTATTTGCCGTCGTCGCAGATGCTGCCGTCGGGCGCCATGCCGTAGTACAGGCCGCCGTGTTCAGCATCCCAACCGCGCTCCACAGCGGTGTTGAACAGGCGCTGCGCGCAGGGTAAATGCCAGTCGGCGGGCAACGAGGCATCGAGTTGCAGCAGCAGCTTGGCCCATTCGGTCTGGTGGCCGATCTGGTAGCCCCAGGGGCGGAAGATGTTGCTGCGGTCATTGCGGTTGTAGTCCCAGTCCACGGACCAGTCGGCATGGAAGTGCTCCCACACCCAACCTTCGGCAGCGGGCGCAAGGGCGCGGGTGGACAACGCGGCCTGCCGCTGGCAGATGCCTTGTGCGAGCTGCTCGGCACGCTCGATGTAACGACGCTCGCCCGTGGCGCGGAAGGCCGAAATCATGGCCTCGCAGGCGTGCATGTTGGCGTTCTGGCCTCGGTAGCTGGTCACCTGCCACTCGGGGCTTACCTCGTCGGCATACAGGCCTGCGGCAGGTTGCCAGAAGTGCTGTTCGGCAGTTTCAAAAGCCTCAGCCAGCCAAGCGCGGGCCTCGGGCACTCCGGCCTCGTAAGCGCGGGCATACGCCAGCATCACAAAAGCCATGCCGTAGCAGTGGCGCGTGGCGTCTTGCACGGTGGTGCGGCCATCCTGCCAGTCGATCAGCCAGGCGTAGCCGCCCGTGGCAGGGTCGAGAAACGCGGTGCGCAGGAACGTGAGCGCGTGCCGCATGCCCGCCTGATAACGCGCCTCCCCCGTGGTGCGGTAGAGCATGGCGTGCGTGACCACAAAACGGGTGGCGCTGACGAGATGGCGGGTGTGCGTGTTGTAAACCGTGCCGTCGTCCAGAAAGAAGTGGAACTGCCCGCCGCTCGGATCGGTGGCCACGGGGTCGTAGAACGCCATGGTGTCACGCAGATGCTGGCGCAAAAAGGCTGCGGAGCGGAAGTCCGGATAGGGCGGAATCGCCATGGGAAGTGTCTCCTGATGCGTTAGCTGTCGACCAGAAACTGTGCCGGCTTCTGCCGGCAGGGCGCCCGGTCTTCCGCCAGAGCGACCCCGAGGACTTTGCTGTGCTGCGAAGGTCAGGCAGGGCTGCGCAGCAAGCCCAGCAGGCCAGCGGTGGAGCCATCGAGCCCCTCCACATCACCGCTCTCCAGCCGGGCCTCTAGGTCCTTGGCCAGCACCTTGCCCAACTCCACGCCCCACTGGTCAAAGCTGTTGATGCCCCACAGGCTGCCGCTCACAAACACGCGGTGCTCCTGCAGTGCAATCAGCGCGCCCAGCGATGTGGGGGTGAGTGATTCGAGCAGCATCAGGGTGCTGGGGCGGTTGCCCGGAAAGTGCCGGTGGCCGTCGTCGCTGGCCTTGCCCACCATCAGCGCCTGCGTCTGCGCCAGCGCGTTGGCCAGCAGCTTTTGCTGGTGGCCGGGCAGCGGGTGCGAGGCCTTGCGCACGGCGACGATCTCCAGCGGCAGCACATCGGCGCCCTGGTGCAGCATCTGGAAGAACGCGTGCTGGCCGTTGGTGCCGGGCTCGCCCCACAGCACGGGCGATGTGACGCAGGCCAGCGTGCTGCCGTCTTGCGCCACGCGCTTGCCGTTGCTCTCCATCTCCAGCTGCTGCAGGTAGGCCGAGTAGCGCCCCAGCGCGGCGTGATACGGCGCGATGCAGCGGCTGGTGAAGCCGTGGAAGTTGCGGTACCAGACATCGAGCAGACCCAGGCGCACCGGCAGGTTCTGCGCCAGCGGTGCGGTGCGGAAATGCTCGTCCATGGCGTGCGCGCCCGCAAGGAAATCTCGGAAGCTTTGGGCACCGATCGCGATGGCAATCGGCAGGCCAATGGCCGACCACAGCGAGTAGCGGCCGCCCACCCAGTCCCAGAAGCCGAAGGTGGTGGTGATGCCGAGGGCCGCTGCGGCCTCGATGTTGGTGGTGAGCGCCGCAAAGTGGCGGGCCACCTCGCGCCCGCCCTGGGCACCAAACCACGCCAGGGCCGAGCGCGCGTTGGTCATGGTCTCGGCCGTGGTGAAGGTCTTGGACGCGACCAGGAACAGCGTGCTCTCGGGCCGCAGGCCCTTGAGCACGTGGTGCAGCTCGTGCCCGTCCACGTTCGACACAAAGTGAAAGCGCTTGCTGGGGATGCGGAACTCTTCGAGCGCGCGCACGGCCATGTGCGGGCCCAGGTCCGACCCGCCGATGCCAATGTTCACCACGTCGGTGATGGCGACATCGCTGCGCACCTGCTCGGCGTACTGCAGCATGGCATCAAGCGTGTGGTGCACGTCGGCCAGGCGCTGCGCGGTCTCCGGCACATCACCAGGCAGGGCCACGCCTGCAGGGCGGCGCAGCAGCGTGTGCAGCACGGCGCGGTTTTCAGTGGTGTTGATGGCCTCGCCTCCAAACATCGCATCGCGGTGTTGCACCAGGCCGCAGTCGCGGGCCAGGTCCAGCAGCAACGCTTCGGTATCGCGGTCCCACAGGTTCTTGGACAGGTCAGCAAATACATGCGGAGCCGACTGGCTGAAGGCTGCAAACCGCTGGGCATCCTGCGCAAACGCCTGGCGCATGTCCAGGTGCTGGCCGTGGGAGGCGTAGTGGGCGGCCAACTGGGGCCACAGCGCAGACTGGTCGCAACGGAGAGGCATGGTCATCAAACGGGTAAGGTGAAAAAAGCGCCGAGATAGTAACTTGATTACACGACAAAGTGGCCTATTAACAGGTTCTTTTGGGTTACAAGCAGTAGATACAAGGCACTCCTCTTTAGAAAATCATGTAACGTGATTACAATCCCACGCAACAAAACGAACCACCCCATCACGGAGACACCATGAGTTTTGACCTCGTCCTGTTCGGCGGCACCGGCGACCTCGCCTGGCGCAAGCTCATGCCCGCATTGTTTCAGGCCTTTCGGCATGGCACGCTGCCTGAGGGGGGACGCATCATCGCGGTGGCACGTGATGACCTGAGCGACGAACAATACCGCAGCCTGATCCAGTCGCGGTTCGACAGCGTGGAGCTGGCCAAGCGCCCCAGCCCGGACGAGTTTGCACGCTTCGCCGCGCTGCTGCACTACCTGCGCATGGACTTGTCCAAAACCCAGGACTACGAGCGCCTGGCCGAGACGCTGAAGGCGCGCGGAGCCGACTCGGTGGTGATGTATGTGGCCACTGCGCCCAGCCTGTTCACCAATGTGTGTGAGCAGATCGCCGCCGTGGGCCTGAACGGCCCCACCACCCGCGTGGTGCTGGAAAAACCCCTGGGCCACGACCTGCAGTCCAACCGCGCGATCAACGACACGCTGCGCCGCGTGCTCAAGGAAGAGCAGGTCTTCCGCATCGACCACTACCTGGGCAAGCCGTCCGTCCAGAACCTGTTTGCGCTGCGTTTTGGCAACGCGCTGTTCGAGCCCCTGTGGCGCCGCGAAACCATTGCCAACATCCAGATCACGATTGCCGAGGAGCTGGGTGTGGAGTCGCGCGGCGCGTTCTACGACCAGACCGGCGCGATGCGCGACATGGTGCAGAACCACGCGCTGCAGCTGCTGTGTGCGATTGGCATGGAGCCCCCCATCAACTCCAGCGCCAACGCCATCCGCGACGAAAAGCTCAAGGTGCTGCAGTCGCTCAAGCCCTGGACGCTGGAGACCATCGGCCAGCACGTGATCCGTGGGCAGTACGCCGCCGGCAACCACCAGGGCCAGCCCGTGCCTGGCTACACGCAAGAAAAAGGCGTGTCCGCCAGCAGCACCACCGAAACCTTTGTGGCGCTGCGCACCGAGATCAGCAACTGGCGCTGGGCCGGTGTGCCGTTCTACATCCGCACCGGCAAGCGGCTGGCGGGGCGCGACGCGCACATCGTCATCAACTTCCGGCCCGTGCCCCACCCCATCTTCAAGACCCCTGCGGGCGCTGCCAACCGCCTGGTGATCAACCTGCAGCCCAAGGACGGGCTGGAACTGCACCTGATGGCGCAGGGTGCCGCCCAGCACCAGACCGAGCCCGCGCTGTCGCAGGTGCACCTGAACCTGGACTTTGACCAGCGCTTTGGCACCGAACGCGTAGGCGCCTACGAGCGCCTGCTGCTCGACGTGATCGCTGGCCGCCTGAACCTGTTTGTGCGCAGCGACGAGCAGGAAGAAGCCTGGCGCTGGGTGGAGCCCATCCTGCAGTACTGGAAGAACGACCCGGCAGGCCCCCGCCCCTACCCCGCAGGCAGCTGGGGCCCGCGTGCGGCCAGCGCGATGATTGCGCGCGACGGGTATTGCTGGAGTGAGGAGATGTGAGAGCCTCGCGTCCGGCGGCTGCAGACCTTCGCAGCCTCGGCCGCCGGGCCTTGTTTTCTTAGGTCTGCGCAGCCTCGCTGTGCAGCCACGACAGAAACGCCTCCACCGCTGGGCGCTTGGCGTGCCGCTCGGGGTACACGGCGAAATGCGCCTTCACCCGTACGGCCTGGTCCATGCCGAACGGGGCCTTCAGCCTGCCATCGGCCAGGTGCCCACCCGCGTTGACGGCGCTCTCTAGCGCCACGCCCAGGCCCTGTGTGGCGGCGTCCAGGGACATCTGGGCGCGGTCAAACCGCAGGGAGAAACGGTCAGGCGCCCGCAGTTTGGTGAACCGGCCAAACCAGTCCGACCACTGCACGATGCTCACATTGCTCTGGATCAGCGGCAGGTCCAGCAACTGCTCCGCGCGCTTGAGCTTGTGTGCCTTGATGAAGGCCGGGCTGGCCAGCGGCACGATCGCTTCCTCGAACAGCGGCTCCACCACCAGATCGCCCCACTGCGGAATGCCATAGCGGATGTCGATGTCGGCCTGGCCGAGCGCGAAATCGCTGGGCGTGTGGGCGGCTGAGAGGTTGAGCGATATCTCCGGGTAGGCCTGCGCAAAGCGGTGCAGGCGCGGCATGAGCCACAGGCTGGCGATGCTGGGTGCCGTGTGCACATACAGGCTGTTGCGGATGCCATGCCGCAAATCGTCGGTGGCCGTGGCAATGGCGTTGAGCGCAGCCCCCACGTGCATCAGGTAATGCTCGCCCGCAGGGCTCAGGCGCACCCCGTGGGCGCTGCGCTCGAACAGGCGAATGTCCAGTTGCGCCTCCAGCCGCGAAACCTGGTGGCTGATGGCCGAGGCCGTGAGGTTCAGCTCCGCCGCTGCCAGCGCAAAGCTGCGGCGGCGTGCCACGGCCTCAAAGGCCTGCAGATTGGCAATGGGCGGCAAGGTGGGCATGGGGTGAACCCTGACGTTAGATGACGGAATGTCATCTTACGCTGATGATTCATCGCTTGTCATCATCTTGAGCGGCTTTGAGAATCGGCTCCCAGAACAGGAGACACCGCTTTGACAGCCGCCCTCACGGGCAGCGTACAAGTCTCCTGCACCTTCACACCACAGGAGACAAGACACATGCTGCTAAAGGACCAGGTTGCCATCATTACCGGAGGGGCGGGACTCAACGGCCTCGGGTTTGCCACCGCCCGCCTGATGGCCGAGCAAGGCGCCAAAGTCGCCATCCTCGACCTCGAAGCCGCCGACCCCGCAGGCGCCGCCGCGCGGCTGGGCGAGGGCCACCTGGGCCTGGTGGCCGATGTGACCGACAAAGCATCGTGCGATGCCGCCGCCGCCCAGGTGTATGCCCATTTCGGCCGCATCGACACGCTGGTCAACAACGCGGGCATCACCCAGCCCGTCAAGACGCTGGAGATCACGGGCGCCGACTACGACCGCATTCTCAACGTCAGCCTGCGTGGCACGCTGTACATGTCCCAGGCTGTGCTGCCCACGCTGCGTGCACAGCAAAGCGGCTCCATCATCTGCATCTCGTCGGTGTCGGCCCAGCGCGGCGGCGGCATTCTGGGCGGGCCCCACTACTCGGCCGCCAAAGCAGGTGTGCTGGGCCTGGCCCGCGCCATGGCCCGCGAGTTTGGTCCCGAGAACATCCGCGTCAACTGCATCACCCCCGGCCTGATCGGCACGGACATCATCAAGGGCAAGCTGACCGAAGAGAAAAAGGCCGAGATCGCGGAAACCATTCCACTCGCCCGCCTGGGCCGGGCCGATGACATTGCCGGAGCCTGCGTGTTTCTCGCCAGCCCGCTTTCGACTTATTGCACCGGCATCACGCTCGATGTGAACGGCGGCATGCTGATCCACTGACCGCCCTCACGACCTCTCAACAAACATAAACCAGGAGACAAACCATGCAACGCAAAACCTTCACCCGCACCCTGCTGACAGCCGCTGCTTTGGCGGTGGCACTGCCCGGGCTCGCGCAGGCGCAGACCATGAAGCTCACGCTGGGCCATGGCGCTGCCCCCGGCAATCCGCGCCACGAGGCCGCTGTCAAATTCGCCGAAACCCTCAAGGCCAAGACCGCAGGCCGCATCGAGGTGCAGGTGGCGCCCTCCGCGCAGCTGGGCGACGACGCCGCCATGGTCACGGCCGTACGCACCGGTGCGCTCGACATGACGGCGAACTCGCAAGGCGCCGTGTCGGTGGCTGTGCCCGAGTACGCCGCCTACGGCATGCCGTTCATGTTCTCCACCCCCGCGCAGGCCTTCAAGCTGCTGGACGGCCCGCTGGGCCAGGAGCTGGCACAGAAGTCGGCCGACAAGGGCATGGTGGTGCTGGGCTATTGGGACAACGGCATCCGCCACATGACCAACAGCAAACGCCCCATCACCAAGGTCGAAGACATGAAGGGCTTGAAGATGCGCACCCCGCCCGACGCAGTGCTGGTGGACATCATGCAGGCGCTGGGTGCCGAGGCACAGCAGATCAAGTTTGCCGAGCTGTACGTGGCGCTGCAGCAGGGCGTGGTCGATGGGCAAGAGAACCCGCTGGTCAACATCCACGCCAGCAAGCTGTACGAAGTGCAAAAGCACCTGGCACTGACGAGCCACATGTTCCAGATGACGCCGTTCCTGATGAGCAAGCGCACCTGGGACCGCCTGTCCGACGCGGACCGCAAGGCCGTGACCGAAGCGGCAGCAGAGGCCACGGCACTGCAGCGCAAGATGTCGCAAGAGGCCGACGACAAGCTGCTGGACGACCTCAAGGCCAAGGGCGTGCAGGTGACCACGGTGGACAAGGCCGCGTTTGCCAAGGCCACGGCTGCGGTGGACGCCAAGTGGCTGACCACGCCCATCGGCCCGTACCTCAAGAAAGTCATCGCCGCCGCGCGCTGATCGTTCGGGGCGCTGCGGCGCCTGTCCTCATTTCCCCCGAAGCCGCTGCACGGGCCCCAGCCCTGCAGCCCAAGGAGTCTCCCGATGAACCTCATCGAATGGGCCGTTGTCGGCGTATGCCGAGTGCTGCTGTGGATCAGCACGTCCGTCATCTTCATCATCCTGGTGGCCAACACCGTGTTGCGCTACGCCACCGGCACCAGCCTGCAATGGGCCAATGAGGTGCCGGAGCTGCTGTTTCCGTGGCTGGTCATGTCTGGCGTAGTGCTGGCGGCAGCGCACGGTGCCCACATCACCACCAGCTTTCTGATGGACGCCGTACCGCCCGCGCTGCGCCGTTGGGCGGCCATCGGCAGCTGGCTGGTGGTGGCAGCGCTGTACGGCACGCTCGCCCGGGCCACCTTTCAGATGCTGGAGATCGTGCACGACGAGAAGTCGCCCATCCTGCAGGTGCCCGGGTCGCTTACCTATGGCTGCGTGATGGGTGGACTGGTGATGCTGGCGTTGCTGGCGCTCAAGTCGGCCTGGAACGCCTGGGCCACCCCGCCGGTGCCCAGCGCCCCCGGTGCCGAGACCGCCGTACCCGAGGCGCACTGGTAAGCCCCGCCACCCCTGCCAAGGAACTCACCATGAGCGCCCTCATTCTTTTTGTCTTTCTCGGTGCGGCCGTGCTGGCCATGCCCATTGCCCATGCGCTGCTGGTCGCGGCCATGGCGGCCGCCGCCACCTCCGACCGCGTGCCGCTCGACCTGCTGGTGCAGCAGATGGTGGCGCAGGTGCAGAGCTTTCCGCTGATCGCGATCCCGTTCTTCATGCTCACCGGCTCGCTCATGATGGGCGGCCGCCTGGGGGCTGCGCTGGTGGGCGTGCTCAGCACGCTGATCGGCCGCTTTCACGGCGGGCCCGCGCAGGTGGGCGTGCTGTCGTCCACGCTGTTCGGCGGGGTGTCGGGTTCGGCCGTGGCCGATGCCTCGGCCATCGGCTCGCTGCTGATTCCCTGGCACAAGCGCCTGGGCTATCCGCCCGCTTTTTCTGCCGCCACGCTGGCTGCAGCGGCCACCATCGACATCCTGATCCCGCCCTCGATCCCGATGATCCTGTTCGCGCTGACGGCCAATGCCTCCATCGCGGCACTGTTTGTCGCAGGCATCCTGCCTGGCATCCTGATGTGCGTGGGCTTCATGTTCATGTGCTGGTGGGTCGGCAAGCGCCGCAACTTCCCACGCGACACCACCCCCATCAACTGGAGTGAATTCCGCGTGCACCTGCTGTACTCGTCGCCCGCGTTGCTGCTGCCGGTTCTGATCGTGTTGTTCCTGCGCTTTGGCATTGCCACACCCACCGAGGTGGCCGTTTTGTCCACGTTGTACGCCGCTGCGGTGTCGGTGGTGGTGTACCGCGACCTGTCGCTCAAGCGGCTGAACGATGCCGTGGTGCATGCGGGCCTGGCGACCGGCGTGGTGCTGCTGGTGATCATGGCCTCTGCCGCCATCGGCTGGCTGCTGACCTATGACCAGATGCCCACGGGTGTGGCCCACTGGATCCAGCAGAACGTGAGCCAGGGCTGGATCGTGATTCTGATCATGAACCTGCTGATGCTGTTCATCGGCATGTTCATCGACCTGCCCGCCGCCGTGTTGCTGCTGACCCCGGTGTTCCTGCCCCTGGCCGAAAGCATTGGCATGGACCCGGTGCAGCTGGGAATCATGATGGTGGTGAACCTGGCTGTGGGCCTCTACACCCCGCCGGTGGGCACCACGCTGTTCATCACCAGCGCACTGGCCAAGGTCAAGGTGGGCCAGACGGTGCGCGAGCTGGGGCCGTTCTACTTTGTGGCCTTCCTGGTGCTGGCTCTGGTGTCTTACGTGCCGGCCTCGATCCTTCGCTGACCGCTTTTCTTCCCCGCTTTCACACAGGAGAACTCCATGACTTCCGCCGCAGACAAACTGCAGGCGCTGGCCCGGTGCGCCCATCGCATCCGCCGCTACGCCGTTCGCATGGGTGAGGTTCAGGGCCAGGGCTACATCGGCCAGGCCCTGGGCTGGGCCGACGTGCTGGCCGTGGCCTACGGCCACGCGCTGAACCTGCAACCCCAAGACCCCACCTGGGAGGGCCGCGACCGCTTTCTGCTCTCGCACGGGCACTACGCCATCGCCCACTACGCGGCGCTGATCGAAGCCGGCGTGATTCCGCAGGAGGAACTCGAAACCTACGGCAGCGACGACAGCCGCCTGCCCATGAGCGGCATGGCCACGTACACACCGGGCATGGAAATCTCAGGCGGCTCACTGGGCCAGGGCCTAGTGATCGGTGTGGGCATGGCACTGGGCCTCAAGCAGAAGAAGAACCCTGCCTTCGTCTACAACTCCATGAGCGACGGCGAGCTGGACGAAGGCTCGACCTGGGAGGCCGCGATGTCGGCCGCCCACCATCAGCTCGATAACCTGATCTGCCTGGTGGACATCAACAACCAGCAGGCCGATGGTCCCAGCAGCAAAGTGCTGGGCTTCGAGCCGCTGGCCGACAAGTGGCTGGCCTTTGGCTGGCATGTGCAGCGTGTCGATGGCAACGACCTGGCTGCCGTACTGGCGGCCTTTGACACCGCGCGAAATCTGACAGAGCCCAAGCCGCGCGTGATCCTGTTCAACACGCTCATGGGCAAGGGCGTTCCCTTCCTGGAGACGCGCGACAAAAACCATTTCATCCGCGTCGATCCGCCCGAGTGGCAGCAGGCCCTCGCCATCCTCGACCAGAACGCACCCTAAGGAGCCGCCGCATGAACACCGTCGCCGAGAAAAAACCGCGCCTGACCACCTCCGCCATGATCGCCTCCATCGCGGGCGAGGGGCAGCGCGTCAAGGCCGCACCGTTTGGCAAGGCCTTGGTCGAACTGGCCGCCACCCGCCCCGAGATCGTGGGTATGACCGCCGACCTGGCCAAGTACACCGACCTGCACCTGTTCGCACAGGCCTACCCCGAGCGCTTCTACCAGATGGGCATGGCCGAACAGCTGCTGATGGGTGCGGCAGGCGGCATGGCCAAGGAAGGGCTGATTCCCTTCGCCACCACCTACGCCGTGTTCGGCACGCGCCGCGCGTACGACTTCATCCACCAGGTGATTGCCGAAGAAAATCTGAACGTGAAGATGTGCTGCGCGCTGCCCGGCCTGACCACCGGCTATGGCCCGAGCCACCAAGCCACTGAAGACATCGCCATGATGCGTGGCATCCCGGGCCTGACCATCATCGACCCCTGCGATGCCCTCGACATCGAGCAGGCCGTGCCGCAAATGGCGGCGCACAACGGCCCCGTCTACATGCGCCTGCTGCGCGGCAATGTGCCGCTGGTGCTGGACGAATACGACTACCAGTTCGAACTGGGCAAAGCAAAGCGCCTGATGGATGGCGACGAGGTGCTCATCATTTCCAGCGGCTTCCTGACCATGCGCGCGCTAGAGGTGGCCAAGGCGCTGCAGGCCGACAACATCGGCGTGGGCGTGCTGCACTGCCCCACCATCAAGCCCCTGGACACCGCAACCATCCTGGCCGAGGTGCAGCGCAAGCCGCGCCTGGTGGTGGTGGCCGAGAACCATTCGATGGTTGGCGGCCTGGGCGAGGCTGTGGCCAGCGCGCTGCTGCAGAACGGCGTACAGCCCGCGCGGTTCCGCCTGGCGGGGCTGCCCGATGCCTACCTGGATGCGGGGGCCCTGCCCACGCTGCACGACCGCTACGGCATTAGCACCGAGGCGTTGTCGGCGCGCGTCAAGGCGTGGTTGACATAGGGCCGTATCCAGGGGGGCAGGTCCGCACTCTCTGCGCCAGCGCAATGGCCACTCCGTGTTGCTGTGGCGTTGCAGCGATGTGCAGGTTACCGCGCCCTGCCCTCTTCCACCAGCTCGATCGGCAACCCGTCCGGGTCGGCAAAAAAGGTGAACACCGCCCCGGTGAACGGGTCCGTGCGCACCGGCTCCACGGCCACGCCATGGGCGGCCAAGGCAGCTACGCTAGCCGCCATGTCGGCCACGCGCAGGGCGAGGTGGCGCAGGCCGCAGGCCTCGGGGTAGGACGGGCGAGACGGCGGATTGGGAAAAGAAAACAGCTCCACCTGCGTGCCATCGGGCAGTTGCAGGTCGAGCTTGTACGACTGCCGCTCGGCGCGGTAGTGCTCGTGCACCACCTGCAAGCCCAGCACCTCGGTGTAGAAGCGGCGGGAGCGGGCGTAGTCGCTGGCGATGATGGCCACATGGTGCACGCCGGTGGGCCGGAGCATGGGCGGTGGTGCGCTGTTGCTGCTCATGCGTCCGAGCCCGCAATGTCCAGCGCACGCGATGCGCCAAACAGCGCGGGCGTGGCGCTGGGGTCGATGACCCAGCAGGGAATGGTCGCCAGATAGGACTGGAAGCGCCCTTTGGATTCAAACCGTGCGCGGAACGGGGACTGGTCAAACCACGTGCCCAGTCGCGGCACAATGCCGCCGCCCAGGTACACGCCACCGCGCGCACCCAGCGTGAGCGCCAGGTTGCCCGCCACATTACCCAGAAAGCCGCAGAACAGCTCCAGCGCCTCCAGCGCCAGCGGGTCGTTGGCCTGCAGTGCCAGCTCGGTCACCTGCGCGGCGGAGCTGACTTCCTTGCCACCGCGCTGGGCCAGCCGGCGCAGCGCGTGGTACAGGTCCACCAGCCCGGCGCCACACACGGCGCGTTCGGCCGACACATGGCCGTAGCGCTCTTGCAGGATGCCCAGCACATCGAACTCGCGCTGGGTCTGCGCGGCCAGCGTGACATGGCCGCCCTCGCCCGACAGCGGCACCCCCAGGCTCGAGCCGGGCGGAAACACCAGGCCCGACACCCCCAGGCCCGTGCCCGGGCCCAGCAGCGCAATCGCAGCGCCCGGCACGGCCACACCGCCGCCCACGGGGCGCAGCTGCTCGGGCGTGAGCAGGGGCAGCGCCAGTGCAAGTGCGGTGAAGTCGTTGATGACCACCAGCCGCTCAAAACCAAACGCCTCGCGCACGGCGCGCTGCGAGAAGCTCCAGCTGTGGTTGGTCATGCGGATGGCGTCTCCCGTGACCGGGTTGGCGATGCCAAACGCCGCCTCGCGCGGGGTGGCGATGTTCACTTCGGCCAGATAGGCCGCTAGTGCGGCGTCCACCGTGGGGAACTGTGCGCAGGGCAGCACACGGGTGTCGTGCAGAGGGCCATCGGGCTGGTCTTGCCAGGCCAGGCGAATGTTGGTGCCGCCAATGTCGGCCAGCAGGCGCAGGGGTGTCATGCGGTGTTTTTAAGCAAAAACAGCTGCTAGCGCTAGTAGAACATGCGCTAGCAGCTATTGTTTCAATAGCAACCAGTGTGCTGCCCCGCAAATAGCTGCACGAAATGAAATCGATGACATCGCGCCCAGAGCAAGGCGCAAACCGCAGTGATAGCAGTCGCTATCGCGAGGATTTGCAACGCAGCCTTGGGGGTGAGGACGCGATTTCATGTGCAGCTATTTGCGGGACAGCACACTACATGCAACGATCCGGCGGCGCTTGCGCCGCGCGGCTCACGCCAGCCGATTCTCGCTGCTGGCGTCAAACCAGTGGGCGTTGGCGGGCTCTACCGCCAGGCCCACGGCGTCGCCGGGCTGCACGCGGGTCTGGGCGTCGGTGCGCAGCGTGACGCTGCCTGCGGCCGTGTCCACCATCACATAGGTGTCGGGGCCCGTGGGCTCCACCACGCTGACGCGGCCGCGCCACGGGGCCGTCTCCTGCATCACCAGGTGCTCTGGGCGCACGCCCAGCAGCACCTCGTTGGCACTGGCGGGGGCCGCCAGGTTTAGCGCTGCGCCCTGGATGCCAAACTGCCCGCCCGTGGCCGCGCCGCGCAGCAGGTTCATGGTGGGCGAGCCGATGAAGGTCGCCACATAGGTGTTGGCCGGGCGGTTGTAGATGTCGTCCGGCGTGCCCAGCTGCTGCACCACACCGCCCTTCATCACCGCGATGCGCGAGCCCAGCGTCATGGCCTCGACCTGGTCGTGTGTGACGTACACGCTGGTGATGCCGCTGGCCTGGTGCAGGCGCTTGATCTCGGCGCGCATCTCCACGCGCAGCTTGGCGTCCAGGTTGGACAGCGGCTCGTCAAACAGGAACAGCTGCGGCTGGCGTGCGAGCGCCCGGCCCATGGCCACACGCTGACGCTGCCCGCCCGACAGCTGGCTGGGCCGGCGGTCCAGCAGGTGGCTGATCTGCAGCATGGTGGCCACTTCGTCGATGCGCTTTTGGCGCTCGGCCTTGGGCATCTTGCGCATCTCCAGCGCAAAGCCGATGTTGTCGGCCACACTCAAGGTGGGGTACAGCGCATAGCTCTGGAACACCATGGCGATGTCGCGGTCGCGCGGGGGCATGCCCACCACGTTCTTGCCGCCGATGCGGATCTCGCCCTCAGTGGGTTCGTCGAGCCCCGCAATGATGTTGAGCAGCGTGGACTTGCCGCAGCCCGAGGGGCCGACCAGGATGAGGAACTCTCCGGGGGCGACGTGGATGTCCACCTTGCGCAGCACTTCCACGCTTTTGTCGCCCTTGCCAAAGCGCTTGTTGATGCCTGCGATATCCAATGAAGAAGCCATGATTTATCCCTTCACTGCGCCAGCTGTTAAGCCACGCACAAAAAACTTGCCTGCGAGAACGTAGATCACCATGGTTGGTAGGCCAGCGATGATCGCGGCCGCCATGTCCACGTTGTAGGCCTTCACACTGCTGCTGGTGTTGGCCAGGTTGTTCAGGCCCACGGTGATGGGCTTGGACTCGGTGCCCGAGAACACCACGCCAAACAGAAAGTCGTTCCAGATGTTGGTGAACTGCCAAATGAGCGTGACCATGACGATGGGCGTGGACAGCGGCAGCACGATGCGCCAGAAGATCTGCCAGAAGCTTGCGCCATCCATGCGGGCTGCGTTCACCAGCTCCTTGGGGATGGCCGCGTAGTAGTTGCGAAAGAACAGCGTGGTGCCCGCCAGCCCGGCCAGGCAGTGCACCAGCACCAGCCCGGTGATGGAGCTGGACAGCCCCAGCCAGCCCAGCACCTGGCTCATGGGCAGCAACACCACCTGGAAGGGCATGAACACGCCAAACAGCAGCAGGCCAAACAGCGTGTCGCTGCCGCGAAACTTCCACAGGCTCAGCACATAGCCGTTGAGTGCGCCCCACACGGTGGAGATCAGCACCGCAGGCACGGCCATGGCCACCGAGTTCCAGAAAAACGGGCGCAGGCCGTTGCAGTCCACCCCCGTGCAGGCGCTGGACCATGCGGTAGACCAAGCCGACCAGTTCAACCCGCCGGGCAGCGCCAGCAGCGAGGTGCTGCGGATCTCCTCGGCGTCCTTGAACGAGGTGACCAGCATGGCGTACAGCGGCAGCAGAAAGAACGCGGTGGCCAGGGCCAGCACGCCATAGACCAGCAGGCGACCCACGGACGGAAACACGGAGGGCTTAGCGGTCATGGGGTTTGCTCCGCAGTTCGCTGTAAAGGTAAGGAATCACCAGGGCCGCCACGGTGGCCAGCATCATGGTGGCGCTGGCCGCGCCCAGGCCAATCTGCCCGCGCGAGAACGACATGGTGTACATGAAGGTGGCGGGCACATCGGTGGCAAAACCGGGGCCACCCGCGGTCAGCGCCATCACCAGGTCAAAGCTCTTGATGGCCAGGTGCGACAGCACCATGAGCGTGGAGAAGAACACCGGCCGCAGCGCGGGCAGCACGATGCGCCAGTAGATGCGCGGCAGCGAGGCACCATCGACCTGCGCGGCCTTGATGATGCTGTCGTCAATGCCGCGCAGCCCGGCCAGAAACAGCGCCATCGCAAACCCGGCGCTTTGCCAGATGCCGGCGATGACCACGCAGTAGATCGCCATCTCGGTGTCCACCAGCCAACCAAATTCAAAGTTCGTGAAGCCCCAGTCGCGCACCATCTTTTCGATGCCCAGGCCGGGGTTCAGCAGCCACTTCCAGGCCGTGCCGGTCACCACGAACGACAGCGCCATGGGGTACAGGTAGATGGTGCGCAGCGCGCCCTCGGCGCGGATCTTCTGGTCCAGCAGCACGGCCAGCACCACACCAATCACCAGCGATCCGCCCACATAGCCCACGCCAAAAATGCCCAGGTTCTTCAGGGCGACCCACCAGCGGTCCATCTCCCACAGGCGCTCGTACTGCGCCAGGCCCGCCCATTCGTAGTTGGGCAGCATGCGCGATGCGGTGAGGCTGAGCACGCCGTTCCACACCATGAGGCCATAGATGAAGGCAAAACCCAGCACAAACGCCGGGGTCACCACCAGCCTGGGCAGCCAGGTTTCAAAGGAATTCTTCATTGCTTGCGAATCTCTCTTGCGTACGCACTGCACACGCTGCGCGCGCGGTACGCGGTGTCTCGATCAGTCACTGAATCACCGTTTCACTCATTCACACACCCACTTTGTGTCACATGAAAAAAGGGGGGTGCGCACAGAGCACCCCCCAATGAACAAAGTGTCTACCTCAAACTAACTCGCTACTCACTCTCTCCCTCTTACCACCACACCTCGTACTGCACGCCCACCAGCGTGCGCGAGGTCTTGCCATTGGCGCCAAAGGTGCCTGCGTTAGCCACAGCCGCCGCCTGGTTCCAGTTGGCCTTGGTCACATACAGACGCAGCTCAGGACGCGACCAGAAGTCTTCATTCAGTGCCAGGGCACCCGCCAGCGTGACCTTGGACAGGCGCTGGTCCGGACCACTGCCCTTGCGGGTGGTGGTGGACAACTCCACCAGGCCCTTGAAGTTCTTGGTGAACGCGTACGAGCCACGGCCGCCCAGCGAGAAGTCCTTGGTCTCCACGCCGGTCAGGTCAGCCTTGTTGGTCTGGTAGCCAATGAGGGCCTGGCCGCCAAACGGTCCGCTTTGCCAGTTGATGGAGTCGGCAATGCGGGTGGCGCGCTTGCCTGCGCTGGTGCCCTCGATGGCTTCAAACTCCCCGTCGATGCGGGCATGGCCGCGCGATGTCTGCAAATACAGCGTGTTGCTGATGCTGGGCAGCAGGAACTCCTTTTGTGTGTGCATCAACGAGATGCCGGAGCCGGAGCCGCCACCCACCTGGTTCTTGCCGCCCACGGCGGTCAGCAGCACCCGCAGCTTGCCGCCGGGGTTGGTGTTGATCTCGGACAGGTCGGCGTTGATGCGGTGTGCCTTCACGTTGTTGGGCAGGCCGCCGTCAAACTTGTCGCCGGAGAACACGCCCACGCCCAGCTTCATGCCGCCCACAGGCACGTCGGTCACACCAGCGCCGATGTTGTCGCCGTAGTTCAGCAGGAAGTAGTCGACGATGTGCACGTCCTGGATCCGCAGGCGGCGCTGGCCGACCCAGAACTTGGCTTCGGGCGAGAACGAGAAGCCGCTCATTTCCACAAACGCCTGTTCGGTGCTGATGTCGCCACTGCCCCACTTGGCGGGCATGTAGTTCACTTTCCAGTTGATGCCGCCGGCCTCGAAGCCCTTGGCAAAGTTGACTTCGATGCCGTTGTCGCCTTCGTTGCCCAGGCGGTACTTCTGCAGCTCGCCGCCCAGCGTCAGGTTGCCCTTGACGCCGTCGGAGTGGTTGAACACCGGGCCACCGCGGGAGTAGCCGTTGAACTCAAAGCCTGCTACGTCCATAGCAAAGGCGCCATTCGCGCATGCGGCGGCCAAAGCCACCGCCGTGAGGCGGTTTCTTGTCTTCATGATGGGATCCCTCTGGGGTTGGTTTTAGTGCGTGCGGGTGCGTGTGTCGTACACGGCTTACTTGGTCTTCGCGGCGGCCGCGATCTTCTTCATGGCGTCGGCGACGCTCACCTTGTCGTCGTTCCAGAACTGGCTGACGACATCCTTGATCGCCCCTTCGGTGGCAGGCGCAATCGCCATGCCATGGGCCACGCTGGGCACCAGGCCACCGCTCTTGGCAGTGTCGGCAAAGTCTTTGCTGGACAGCTTGGCGCAGTCGTCAAACTTGTCCATCTTCTGTCCGGTGCGCACAGGGATCGAGCCCTTGTTGAGGTTGAACACCTCCTGGAACTCAGGGCTCATGATGGAGCTGGCCAGGTCGCTCTGCGCCTTCTGCGCTGCTGCGTCCTTGAGCTTGAACAGGATGAACGAGTCCACGTTGAAGGTGAACGCGTTGGCCGTGCCCGGTGCCGCTGCGCACTGGAAGTCCTTGCCCGGCGCCTTGTTGGCCGCGATGAACTCACCCTTGGCCCAGTCGCCCATCAGCTGGAAGCCCGCCTTGCCCTGAATGAGCATGGCCGTGGCCAGGTTCCAGTCGCGGCCGGGAGCGCCCGGGTCGGTGTAGGTCTTGATGCGGCGGAAGGTCTCCAGCGACTTCTTCATGGTGTCGCTGTTGATGGCCTTGTCGTCCAGTTTGACCAGTGCGTCCTGGTAGAACTTGGCACCGCCCACGCCCAGCACCACGGATTCAAAGGTCGTGAAGTCCTGCCAGTTCTGGCCGCCATGGGCCACGGGGACCAGGCCTGCGGCCTTGAGCTTGTCAGCAGCGGCAAAGAACTCGTCCCAGGTCTTGGGCATGCTGGCCACGCCCGCCTTCTTGAGCGCATCGGAGCTGGCCCACAGCCAGTTCACGCGGTGCACGTTGACCGGGGCAGCCACGTAGCTGCCCTTGTACTTCATCACGTCGGCGACCACCTTGGGCAGCACGTCGTCCCACTTCTCGGTCTTGGCCAGCGCATCGACATTGGCCAGCACGCCTTCGGACGCCCATTCCTGGATGGCCGGGCCCTTGACCTGGGCGGCCGAGGGCGGGTTGCCCGAGATCACGCGGCTCTTGAGCACCGTCATGGCGCTGTCGCCACCGCCCCCAGCCACGGCAAAGTCGCGCCAGGTGTGGCCCTTGGACTGCATGATCTTCTTGAGCTCGGCGGCCGACTTGGCCTCGCCGCCCGATGTCCAGTAGTGCAGGACCTCGACCTCCCCCGCGCTGGCAGACATCGCGGCCGCCAGGCCCACCGCCAGTGCGGCGATCTTTGTCATCTTCCACATACCCTTGTCTCCTCGACGTTGTTTTCAGAACCCGTTGCTGCGCCGTGATACCGGTGCTGTTCAGCGCAGTCGGTACTTTAATTACAATAATTAATTTAATTCTCAGGGCTTTCCCTGAGAGTCGCAGCGGCCCCACAGAGGGCCCGTTGCAGGGGCCTTTGTTATGCTCAATCCATGGCCACGATACTGATTGTCGAAGACGACGCCCTCCTGCTCGACGCTCTCACCGGCCAGCTCAAGCAACTCGATTACAGCGTCTGCACCGCCAGCAGCGTGGCGCAGGCCATGGCGCTTTTGCAGACGCAGGCGGTGGACGGCATCATCCTGGACCTGGGCCTGCCCGGCGCCGACGGCATGGAACTGCTGACCTGGGCCCGCGCGCACATCGCCGGCCTGCCCGTGCTGATCCTCACCGCCCGCGACGGCGTCGATGACCGCGTGCTGGGCCTGAACGCCGGGGCCGACGACTACATCACCAAGCCCTTCAACATGCAGGAGCTGCAGGCCCGCCTGCAGGCCATGCTGCGCCGCGCGCGCCAGCCTGCCTTCACCCAGGCCAGCAGCGCGGCCGGCGTTGCCAGCACCACCATCGGCCCGCTGGTGCTGGACCACGCCAGCCATGCTGCGGCCCTGAACGGCGACCTGCTGGAGCTGACCCAGCGCGAGTGGGAGCTGCTGGAGCTGCTGGCCCACCGCTGCGGAGAAGTCGTCACGCGCGACGACGTGCTGGCCGCCTGGCGCGCCAGCCCGCCCGAGCCCGGCCAAACCGCCGCCCCGCTGAACTCCAATGCACTGGAGGTGTATGTGCACCGCCTGCGCAAGAAGCTCGACCAGTCCAACCTGGTGATCCGCAATATCCGGGGGCTGGGGTACATGCTGAACAAGCCATGAAGCCCCCCCTGAGATGCTGCGCATCTTCCCCCCGTGGGGGGGATGCCGCCAGCGCACACAAGCGCAGCGCCGTATCTGCGGCTTGGCGGCCCTTGCGCGGCGGCACTGGCCTTGGTCGCGCCAGTTGCAAGACGCTCGCCGTTTAATTTTTACGGCTATTCATGCGTCACGTCCCGGGTGTTTCTCTTCAACGCAAGCTGCTGCTGTGGCTGCTGCTGCCGCAGCTGGTGCTGTGGCTGTCGGGTGGGTTTCTGGCGTGGCGCATTGCGCTGCAGAATGGTGAGAAGGGCATTGACCAGACGCTGACCCAGTCGGTGCGGGCACTGGCGCGGCAGATCAAGCCGATTGGCGATGGGCTGCTGGTGGACTTTCCGAAGGCCGCGCAGGACATCCTGGAACAGGACCCGGCCGACCGCATCACCTACATGGTGTCGTCCCCGCCCGGCCGCTTTCTGCTGGGCAACGCGCAGCTGCCAGCACCGCCCGCCCAGGTCGATGTGGCGGTGGGCGAGGCGTTTTTGTACCAAGCCCGAGTGGACGACAAACCGGTGCGCGTGGCCTTGCTGGATGTGGACTACGGCACCGCCTCCACCCGCCAGCGCCTGCGCGTGCAGGTGGCCCAGAGCCTCACGGTGCGCGAGCGCATTGCGCAGGAACTGCTGGAGCGCATGGTGTTCCCCATGGGCCTGATGGGCCTGGCCCTGAGCGCCGTGGTGTACGCCGGCGTGCTGCGCGGCCTGCAACCCCTCAAGCGCCTGGAGGCGCAAATTGAGCGCGCAGGCGCGCAGCCCCACACGGGCACCACGCCGCTGCCGCCCATTGAGCTGACCTCAGCACCGCAGGAAGTGCATTCGCTGGCCAGCACCATCAACCGCCTGCTGGAGACCGTGGCGCGTGGCCAGCAAAAGGAAAAGCGGTTTCTGAACGACGCTGCCCACCAGCTGCGCACGCCGCTTGCCGGCCTGATCGGCCAGACCGAACTGGCCCTGCATGAGAGCCACGAACCCGCAGTGCAGGCCCGCCTGCAAAAGGTGCTGTCGGCCGCGCAACGCAGCGCGCACCTGGTGCACCAGTTGCTGCAGCTGGCGCGCTCGGAGTCGAACGTGGAGATGCAGTCCATCGACCTCGCCGCCCTGGCCCGCGAGGTGGCCCGCGAATGGGCCGCCCGCGCCCTGGCCCAGGGCATGGACCTGGGCTACGAGGGCGTGGACCACCTGCCCGCGCAGGGCCACCCGCTGCTGCTGCGCGAGGCGTTGAACAACCTCATCGACAACGCGCTGCACTACGCGGGCCCCGGCGCCACGGTGACGGTGCGCGTGGGCCATGAAGAGCCCGGGCATTGGGCGCTGCTGGTCGTGGAGGACGATGGACCGGGCGTGCCGGCGGAGCATCTGGGCGATCTGTTTGCGCGGTTCTGGCGCGGGTCGGACAAGGCGGGCGGCTGTGGGCTGGGGCTGTCGATCGTGGAAGAGATCGCGCTGCGGCACGGGGGGCGGACGGTGGCGGAAGGGGTGGTGCCGAAGGGGTTGCGGGTGGGGATGCGGCTGCCTGCGGGGTGAGTTTTTGGTGTTTTTGGCTGGGTGCGCTAGTGCTTCATGTCTTGGCAGCTATGATTTTTATAGTGATCTTCAGCACTTCCGGACGGGAGATTTCCGGCAGACGTTGACGGTTTGATGCGTTTTTTTCACGCTCAGTCTTGGGGGCTTGTGCTCATCGAATGGCATGCCGGCACTGAGGGCGGAGGCCGGGAGTCGCCCGGCGTGCGAGTAACCTTCTTTCGCGTCGCCGAAAGAAAGTCACCAAAGAAAGGGCGACCCTACTGCGCGCGTCCCTTCGCTGCGCTACGGGCAGCCTGCGATGCTCGCACAGAGGGTGCGCCGCAGAACTCACTGCGCGCTACGCGCTCCGTTCAAACAACTGCGGCAAGTCAGCGCACGAAGTGCGTGTGTCCTTCGGCACACGCACGCACCCCCTGCCCTGCGCTTCTCGGCACGCGCAGAAGGGAACCCAAAAATGGACATCCACACGGGCCATTGCTTCGCTGCGCTGCGCTGCGCTCGGCCCCGTCTCGCGGGCGTAAGCGCCACGCGCTGCGCAGGCACGGCCGAGCGCAGCAATGGCCCGAATGGATGTCCGGCTGTTCGGCTGTTCGGCTGTTCGGCTGTTCGGCTGTTCGGCTGTTCGGCTGTTCGGCTGTTCGGCTGTTCGGCTGTTCGGCTGTTCGGCTGTTCGGTTGTTCGGTTGTTCGGTTGTTCGGTTGTTCGGTTGTTCGGTTGTTCGGTTGTTCGGTTGTTTGGATGTTTGGATGTTCGGCTGTCCACCCCCTGCTGGCTGTGCCTACGGCGGGGCGGTTGTGGGGTGAGCATGGGCGTCGGAGCGCCCATGCCTCGTCAACTGACTCGCCGTGGATGTCTGAGCGGCGCGCGCAGCGCAAAGCGAGTTCCACGGCGCACCCCACAACCGCCCCGCCGCAGGTTTGCCCCGGAGCGAAGCGCCGGGGTCGCAGACTGGGGGTCGCCTTTTCTTTGGTGACTTTCTTTTGGCGAAGCAAAAGAAAGTTACTCGCAAGCCGGGCGACTCCCGGCCTCCGCACTCAAACCAGGCACACCACCTGATAAGCAAGTAGCCTTGCGAATACCCAAAAACAAAAGCGGCCAGCACCTGCACCCCAGGCACCAGCCGCCCCAATACAAAAACAAACCTCAAGCCGCGAGGATCAGCTTCTCCAGCTTCACAGCATCCACCGCAAACGCCCGAATCCCCTCAGCCAGCTTCTCGGTCGCCATCGCATCCTCATTCAGCGCAAACCGGAACCCCGCCTCGTCATAGTTCACCGCAGGCAAGTCCATGCCCTTGGCAGCCTCTGCATCCAACGCCCGCTGCAACGGCGCATCACTCGCAGCCAGCTGCGCCAACAGCTCGGGCGCAATGGTCAGCAGGTCGCACCCGGCCAGCGCCGTGATCTGCCCCACATTGCGGAAGCTCGCGCCCATCACCTCGGTGGCGATGCCGAAACGCTTGTAGTGGTTGTAGATCTGCGTGACAGACTGCACGCCCGGGTCGTTGGCGCCCGCGCGCGCGGCCTCGTCCCAGCTCGCGCCTGCCTGCTTTTTGTACCAGTCGTAAATACGGCCCACAAACGGCGAGATCAGCTGCACCTTGGCCTGGCCGCAGGCCACGGCCTGGGCAAAAGAGAACAGCAGCGTGAGGTTGGTGTGGATGCCCTTGCGCTCCAGCTGGGCGGCCGCCTGGATGCCTTCCCACGTGGCCGCGATCTTGATGAGCACGCGGTCGATGTGGATGCCTTCGGCCTGGTACAGCTCGATGATGCGCTCGGCGCGCGTGATGGTGGCGCTGGTGTCAAAGCTCAGGCGGGCGTCCACTTCGGTGGAAACACGGCCGGGCACGTGGGTCAGGATCTCGCAGCCAAAACGCACCAGCAGGCGGTCGATCACCTCGTCCATCGCACGCCCTTGCCACTTGGCGACGGTGTCCTTGAGCAGCGGCGCGTATTCGGGCTTTTGCACCGCCTTGAGAATCAGCGAGGGATTGGTCGTGGCGTCCTGCGGACGGAACTGGGCCAGTTGCAGAAAGTCGCCGGTGTCGGCAACCACGGTGGTGAACTGTTTGAGGGCGTCGAGTTGGTTCGTCATGGCGCCATTATTCCGCATTGGTCCGGGCGCCTTCGGTACTACCAACCACTGATACGCCGTGGGCACCCAAGCTCAGCTGCACCGCGTCGCCCACAGCCAGCACATCGTCCAGATCGGACGACACCACAAAAATATGGCCCAGCGCGGTCTCGAAGGTGTATTCGTACACGGCGCCCAGGTAGGCCCGCTTGTCCAGCCGCGCGGGCAGCAGGCCCGCGCCCTGGCGATGAATGCGCCAGGCCTCCGGCCGCACCGCCACCTTTACCGGGCCGCTCTTCACCGCCATGCGGGGGCGCAGCACCAGCGGGCCGAGCACCACCGTGCCGTCAGCGTCGGCCACGGCCGGGAACAGCATGGCCTCACCCATGAAGCCCGCGACGAATTCGCTGTGCGGGGTTTCATACAGCGCGCGGGGCGAGCCCTTTTGCGCAATCAGGCCCTGGTTCATCACGATGATCTGGTCGCTAACCGCCATGGCCTCGGCCTGGTCGTGCGTGACGTAGGCCACCGTGAGCGACAGGCGCTGCTGCAGCGCACGGATCTCTTCGCGCATCTCGCGGCGCAGGCGGGCGTCAAGGTTGGACAAGGGCTCGTCAAACAGCAGCACCTCGGGCTCCAGCACCAGCGCACGGGCCAGGGCCACACGCTGCTGCTGCCCGCCCGAGAGTTCACTGGGCAGGCGGTCGTCATAGCCCACCAGGCCCACGCCGCGCAGCGCCTCCACGGCCTTGGTGCGCGCCTGCTCCTTGGGCTGGCCCGACATGCGCAGGCCGTACATCACGTTCTCCACCACATTCATGTGCGGGAACAACGCGTAGCTCTGGAACATCATGCTCACATTGCGTTGCGCGGGGCCCAGCGTGGTCACATCCTGGCCTGCGATGAAGATCTCGCCCGAAGTGGGCGATTCCAGCCCCGCAATCATGCGCAAGGTGGTCGTCTTGCCGCAGCCCGAGGGGCCGAGGATGGTGGTGAGCGTGCCGCGCGGCACCTCAAAGCTGATGCCCTTGACGGCCAGGGCCGCGCTGCTGTCGCTGCCGTAGCGCTTGGTGATGTTGCGGAACACGATGCCCGCGTCATTGTTGTTCATGGCGTGTTTTCTTTTTTGTCAGAGGGTCAGTGCGCAGCGGGAGCGGCTCCACGGCGGCCCAGTTTGCGGTCACCCACCAGCAGCTGAATGAGTCCGATGGAGGCCGACATAAGGACGATGAGCACCGTGCAGTACGCCAGCGCCACGCCATAGTCGCCATTGCCCACGCGGCCGATGATGTAGGTGGTGGCCAGCTCGTTCTCGGCGGTGACCAGGAAGATCACAGCGCTCACGGTGGTGATGGCTCGCACAAAGCTGTACACCAGTGCAGCCACCAGGGCGGGCTTGAGCAGCGGCAGCACCACATGGCGCAGCGTCTGCACGCTGCCTGCGCGCAGCATGACGGACGCCTCATCGAGCGACCGGTCCAGCTGCTTGAACGCCGCCGTGCCCGCCCGCACGCCCACCGGCAGGTTACGGAACATGAAGCACAGCACGATGATGAGGGCCGTGCCCGTCAGCTCGAACGGCGGCACGTTGAACGCCAGGATGTAGCTCACGCCCAGCACCGTGCCCGGAATG
Organism: Acidovorax sp. Root402; assembly: GCF_001425125.1. Lineage (NCBI taxonomy): Bacteria > Pseudomonadati > Pseudomonadota > Betaproteobacteria > Burkholderiales > Comamonadaceae > Acidovorax > Acidovorax sp. Root402. Next base: position 5,321 of record NZ_LMDQ01000004.1, on the reverse strand, counting down.
GCAAAAGCCAGCAGCGCTGCAAACTCGAACGCGCCCTGCCCCCGGAACTCGGTGCGCGCCAGCAGCCACGCAATGCCGATGCCCAGCGTGGCCGTGAGCGGCGCCGAGATGGCGGCGAGCTTGAGCGTGGTGAAAAACGAGTTCCACGCGGTGCCCGCCCACACCACACCAAACTCGCCCCATTCCACACTGAACGCGGTACGGAAATGCGCCAGCGTGATGGTGTAGTCGCGCCCCCAGGTCTGCACAAAACCGCCCGCCAGTGCAAACAGGTACACGATCAGGGTGAACGCCATCCAGGGCAGTGCAATGGAGTGCACCACACGGCGCACGCCGGTGGGCAGCGGCATGGCAATGCCTGCATCACCCTTGCCCGATACGGTGGTGAAGTTCTGCTTGCCCAGCAAGCCGCGCTGGATGGCAAACACGGTGAGCGCAAAGAACGTGAGGATCCAGGCCAGCGACGCGGCACGGCCCTGGTCGTACTGCGCACCCACGATGGCAAAGAAGATTTCGGTGGACAGCACCGAGAACTGCCCGCCCACCACGATGGGGTTGCCGAAGTCGGCCATGCTTTCGATGAAGCCCACCAGGAACGCATTGGCCAGGCCCGGCTTGAGCAGCGGCAGGGTCACGGTCATGAAGGTGCGGTGCGGGCTGGCACGCAGCGTTTGCGCGGCCTCCTCCAGACTGGGCGCCACGCCCTGCACCACGCCGCGCATGATCATGAAAGCAATGGGTGTGAAGGCAAAGGTCTGCGCCACCCACACGCCCAGCCAGCCGTAGAACCAGCGCGACGGCGTGATGCCAAACGCGTATTCCAGAAACTGGTTGAACACGCCTGCGCGGCCAAACAGCAGGATGAGCCCCAGGCCCACCACAAACGGCGGCGTGATGATGGGCAGCAGCGCCACGATGTTCAGCGGCCGCGCATAGCGGCGCGATGCGCGCTCGGCCATCAGCGCCATGAAGGTGCCCAGCAGCGTGGTGCTGGTGGCCGTCATCAAGCCCAGGAACAGCGTGTTCCAGGCCACACCGCAGCGCTGGCCGCCCGCCAGGCACGACAGGCTGAAGTTGCGCTCGTGCGCGATGCGCTCCCACACCACGGCCAGCGAGAACGGGCCGTCCTCCAGAAAAAACGCAGCCGACAGCGCCTTGAGCACCGGAAACACGATGAACAGCGCGAGCAGGCTGCCACAGCCCACCACCGCAGCCGCCACGAACAGATCGCCCTTGAAGAAGCCCCGCCGTGCCACCCCGAAAGACAGCAGCACCAGCAGCGCCGACAGCACCACAAACCCGCCCCAGCCCATGCCGGGCTGGCGCGCGCCCAGTTCGCCCAGGCTGGTGTTCATCCATTCAAACGCCCAGCCGCGCGCACCAATCGCAAAGCCGCTGAGCAGCAGGGCCGCCAGCCCCAGCGCACCCCCCGCCACCAGCAGGGCACCCTGCTTGCGCCCGGCGGGCAGGCAGGCCCCCAGGCCCGCCACCACCAGCCCGGCGAGGCCCAGCCACAGCCAGGGGCGCCCGAACAAGGCCGCCTGCATCAGCCCGTTGGCCGCCTGCTCGCTGCTGAAGACCTGGTCCACCGCCAGCAGGCCATTGGCGTCCTGCTGTGCATACCAGGGGAACACCAGGTACCCCAGTAAGCCCATGGCCAGCCAGACCCACAGGGGCCGGTTGACCGAGGCACCGGGAGTCCTGGTCCGAAGGGTTGCGTGCGCCGCCGCTGCTGCCGACACCACCACCCCTTAGCGCGTTGCGTTTTGCACGTCTTTTTCCCAGCGCGCAATCAGGCGGCGACGCTCGGCGCTGGCGCCGTATTTGGCGTAGTCGTAGTTGATGAGCTTCATCTTGGCCGGATCGGTCATGCGCGGGTCTTTGGGCACCTGCGTGTTGCTGGGCAGCTGGAACTGCTTGGCCGCCAGGCCAAATTGCTGACCACCCGGCGTGAGCGCCCATTCATAGAACTTCTTGGCGGCCTCGGTGTTGGGGCCGTTCTTGACGATGCTCATGGAGCCCACCTCGGCGCCGGTACCTTCAGAAGGTGTGACCGAGCCCACGGGGAAGCCGTTGACCGCCTCGGTGGTCACGTCGTGCACGAAGCTCACGGACACCGTGGTCTCGCCGCGTGCAACCGCCTTGACAGGCGCCGTGCCTGAACGGGTGTACGCGCTGATGTTGGGGTGCAGGGCCTTGAGGTATTCAAACGCCTTTTCCTCGCCCATGATCTGCACCAGCGTGGCGATCATGGTGTAGGCGGTGCCGCTAGAGGCCGGGTTGGCCATCTGAACCTCGCCCTTGAATTCTGGCTTGAGCAGGTCGGCCCACGACTGGGGCGGGTTGAGCTTGCGCTTGGCCAGCAGCTCCTTGTTGTAGCCAAAACCCAGCGGGCCCAGGTACACGCCCACGGTGCGGTACTTGGAATCGCCCGCCTGCTTCTGCGCCCAGGGGTACAGCTGCGCCAGCTGGGGTGACTTGTATTCGAGCGTCAGGCCCTGCTCGGCCGCCTGCAGATGCGGGTCGCCTGTGCCGCCAAACCAGATGTCGGTCTTGGGGTTGGCGCGCTCGGCGTTGAGCTGCGCCAGCGCCTCGCCCGAGCCCTTGGCCGTCATGTTGACCTTAGTGCCAGTGGTCTTGGCGTACACCGTGGACATCAGGTTGCACCACTCGGCCTGCACCGAGCAGATGATGTTGACCTGGCCCTGGGCCCAGCTGCCCGATGCAGCGGCCACAAGGGCCGCACCGGCCAGAAGTTTTGTCAGCAAGGGTTTGCGCATGGAAGGCTCCTCAGTATCTGGATAACGTGATGGAGGATGCTATGCGTGCAGGGCCTGCCCGAGCCAGGGGGGAAACGCCCAGGCCCCGTGCAAGCAGGTTGAAAGGCAGGGATTGCGCGGGCCCCATACCTTTGGGAACCGAGTTACATTAACCGCAGATGGCCCCACCACCGCGCGCACAGCCGGTGGATGAAGCGTCCACCCAAGCCCTTTCCAAGGCCCCCTGCGCAGCCTGCCCTGCCTTCACAGACTGACATGCTCGACCGCATCACCGCCTCCCTGCCCTCGCTGGCCCCCGCCGAACAGCGCGTGGCCAAGCTGGTGCTGACCGACCCCCGCACCTTCGCCCGCCTGCCCGTGCGCGAGCTGGCCGAGCGCGCGCATGTGAGCAAGCCCACCGTGGTGCGCTTTTGCCGCAGCATGGGTTACGACGGGCTGGCGGACTTCAAGCTCAAGCTGGCAGGCAGTGTGAGCGAAGGCGTGCCTTTCATCCACCGCAGTGTGGATGCAGACGACAAGACCGGTGACGTGCTGGTGAAGGTGGTGGACAACGCCGTGGCAGCGTTCCTGCAATACCGCAACGCGGCCAGCACCGTGGCCATCGAACGTGCGGCCGAGGCCATTGCCGACACGTGGAAGAAAGGCAAACGCATCGAGTTCTACGGCGTGGGCAACTCGGGCATCGTGGCGCAGGACGCGCAGCACAAGTTTTTCCGCCTGGGCGTGACCTCGATTGCCAGCAGCGACGGCCACATGCAGGTGATGAGCGCCACCCTGCTGGGGCCAGGCGACTGCGCCGTGATCATCTCCAACTCGGGCCGCACCCGCGACCTGATGGACGCGGCAGACATCGCCCGCCGCAACGGTGCCACCACCATCGTCATCACCGCCAGCGGCTCGCCCCTGGCCAGCACCTGCCAGATCCATCTGGCGGCCGACCACCCCGAGGGCTACGACCGCTACAGCCCCATGGTGTCGCGCCTCATGCACTTGCTCATCATCGACGTGCTGGCCACTTGCGTGGCGTTGCGCATTGGCAGCTCGCTGCAGCCCATCCTGCAGCAGATGAAGGAAAACCTGCGGGCCAAGCGGTACGCGTAAATCCTGGCCATCAGGCCAGGCCGGCCCACGCCTTCTCAGTCCAGCGTGACACCCGCTTCGCGGATCACCTTGCCCCACTTGGTCGTTTCAGCCGCCAAAAAGGCGTCGCACGCCTCGGGCGTGGTGCCTTCACCAAAGGTGCCCATGGTGTCGAGTTTGGCCTTGGTTTCATCACTCTGGATGATGGCGTTCACGGCGTCCGACATGCGCTTGACGATGTCGCGCGGCGTCCCTGCGGGTGCAATCATGCTGGCCCAGGTACTGCCCAGCATGCCGGGCACGCCTTGCTCGATGAAGGTCGGCACGTCAGGCAACATGGGCAAGCGCTTTTCGCTGGCCACGCCGATGAGGGTGATGCGGCCTGCCTTGGCGGGCTGGATCAGGTTGGGCGGAGGGTCGAGGAACAAGGGCACCTGGCCGCCGAGCAAGTCCGTCAACGCCGGGGCTGCGCCGCGGTAGGGAATGTGGACCATGAAGGTCTTGGTCAGTGACTTGAGCAGCTCGCTGGTCAGGTGCGCGGCAGAGCCTGTGCCTGATGAGGCAAAACTCACCTTGCCAGGGTTGGCCTTGGCATAGGCCACGAGTTCTTTCACCGTCTTGAACGGTGCATTGGGCGCCACCGCCGCCACCAACGGAGAAATACCCAGCAGCGACACGCCCATCAGGTCCTTGCGCGGGTTGTAGGGCAGTTTGGGGTAGAGCGTGGTGTTGGCGGTAAAGGCCGGAATGACCACACCAAAGGTGTGACCGTCCGGGGCGGACTTGGCGACGGCATCCACGCCGATGATGCTGTTCGCACCGGGTTTGTTGTCGATGACAACCGGCTGACCGAATTGCTTTTGCAGGCCTACCGTCAGCAGACGCGCCATCTGGTCGGTAAACCCGCCCGCCGTGTAAGGCACGATGATGCGAATCGGGCGACTCGGCCAACTGGTTTGGGCCAGTGCTGGCAATGCCGCACTGGCCAGCGCTGCGCCAGTGGCCTGGACAAGCCTGCGACGGGAAAGGAATGTGCTCATGGTTTTGTCTCCTGCTGATTTATAGGTATAAAAAGCAGCCTCAGCGCTCGTCAAACAAGCGCTAAAAGCTATATTTTTTATAGCACTCAGATCCCATCGAATGGGGTGTGTCTGTGATCTGCAGGGCTCAGACGGCCTTGACCAGTTCAGGCACAGCCGTGAACAGATCCGCTTCCAGCCCGTAGTCAGCCACACTGAAGATCGGCGCCTCAGGGTCCTTGTTGATCGCCACGATCACCTTCGAATCCTTCATCCCCGCCAAGTGCTGGATGGCACCCGAGATACCAGCCGCCACATACAGCTGCGGTGCCACGATCTTGCCGGTCTGGCCCACTTGCCAGTCGTTGGGCGCGTAGCCTGCGTCCACCGCCGCGCGGCTGGCACCCAGGGCGGCGCCCAGCTTGTCGGCTAGGGGCGTCAT
>NZ_LMDQ01000003.1:0-94102 GCF_001425125.1 Acidovorax sp. Root402 | reverse complement strand
TCAAAGGGGTTCATGCTCATCTTCACGTTGGCGATGTCCACACCCGTGTTGTCCGACTTCACGCGGACCTTCACGTTGTAGTCCACCACGCGCTTGACAGGGACCAAGACCTTCATTGCTGCGGCTCCTAGAGAGTTGGTTGAATTGACGTTTACGTAAACTAGAACATTCTATGTCGCACTGCAGCGAAAGCGCTACGGAGCCACCACACAGACTGCACAATCACAAAAAAGAACGATCGTGCTTTTTGTGAATTATAGGCGAGTGAACCCGGACAGTGTCTAGAGTTTGCTGTCGCCTGCGCTACCGGGCACCCGCCGGGGTATCACCCTGCAACCGGATCAGCCCGCCGAAGCCGGTGCTGGCGCGGGCGCCCCGCCCGGCGACATCGCTGCAGGGACTGCGCCATCGACCTGCACATGCATGACCCGCTGGGGGTAAGGGATTTCGATCTGGTGGGCCCGCAGCGCACTCAGGATGGCCCGGTTGATGTCCGAGCGCAGTCCCAGGGATCCGTTTTCAGGGTCTGCAATCCAGAAGCCCACGGTGAACTCCAGCCCATCGGCCCCGAAGGCCGACAGCGCGGCGCTGGGGGCGGGGTCGCGCAGCACGCGCGGGCTGACCAGGGCGGCATCGGTGAGCAACTGGGCCACCTGGTCCACATCGCTCTCATAGGCCACGCTGACCACGGTGGACATCCACACGCGCGGGTCTGACAGCGAAAGGTTTTCCACCCGCTGGGTGATCAAGAGTTCGTTGGGCACGATGGATTCGCGCCCCGAGGGCGAGCGTATGACGGTGTAGCGGGCATTGATTTGCGTGATGCGCCCCTCGAACGTATCGAGCTTGACGTTGTCGCCGATGCGCATGCTGCGCTCGGCCAGGATCACAAAACCGCTCACATAGTTGGCGGCCAGCTTCTGCAGGCCAAAGCCAATGCCCACGCCGACCGCACCGCCCAGCACCGACAGCGCAGTCAGGTCGATGCCCACCGACGACAAGGCCACCAGCAAACCCACAAACACCAGCAGCGCCCGCACCGCATTGCTCACCGCCTTGCGCAGCGACAGCTCGGCACCCGTGGCCGAGCGCAGCAGCCGCGACTCGATGGCCGCCGAGATCCACAGGGCAATCAGCAGCACTGCCGCTGCGGTGACCGCCCCTTCGATGATGGTGCGCACCGACAGCGTCGCCCCGCCCACTTTCCAGTGGATCTGGTCCAGCTCGTCCAGCACCAGCGGCAGCAGCCCGGTGACCCACAGCACCATGCCCAGCCACGCCATCCAGGAGATGGAGCGCTCGATGGGCCGCACCCAGGCAGCGTCCGGGTAGGCCACCTGCAGCACCTTCACGCCAATGCGAATGACCACCAGCGCCACCAGCACCGGGATCGCAATCTTGAAAGCCGCCAACGCCACCCAATGGTGCAGCAGGGTGCGCGCGATGTAGGCCAGACTCAGCAGCACCAGCGGAAACAGCGCGCCATCCACGATGCGCACACCAAACAGGATGGAGCGCGGGTCGCCCCGGCGCAGGCCGCGCTGCAGCAGCGCCACCAGCCCCCAGGCCAGGCCCACGCAGACTGCCAAAACAGCCAGCTCCACCAGCACCGTGGGGCTGAGAAAGGCCTGCACCCACAGGCCCACGTCGTCGAGCATCGGCTTGTCCATCGTGCGGTGCCTCAACGCTTCCAGGCGGGCTGGCGTTTTTCGGCAAACGCACAGGCGCCCTCCTGGGCGGCCGAGTCCATCATGTTGGTGGCCATGGTCTGGCCTGCCAACTGGTAGGCGGCATCAATGCCCAGCTCGCGCTGCTGGTACACCAGCGCCTTGCCCATGGCCACGGCCACACGGGGCTTTTGCAGGATGGATTGCACCAATTGCTCGACCTCGGCATCCAGCGCATCGGCGGGCACCACCCGGTTCACCAGCCCTTGCGCGAGTGCAGTGGGCGCATCCATGAAGTCGCCGGTGAGCAGCATTTCCATCGCCCGCTTGGCGGGCACATTGCGCACCAGCGGCACGCTCGGCGTTGCGCAGAACAGGCCGTAGTGGATGCCACTGGTGGCAAAACTCGCGCTGTCGGCCGCCACGGCCAGGTCACACTGCGCCACCAGCTGGCAGCCTGCGGCCGTCGCCATGCCCTGAACCCTGGCGATCACGGGTACTGGCAGCTTGTGGATGGTCAGCATCATGCGGCTGCATTGCGCAAACAGCTTTTGGTAGTACGCCAGGTCCGGGTTCGCCGCCATGTCCTTGAGGTTGTGCCCGGCACAGAAGGCCTTGCCTGCTGCGGCCAGCACCACCACGCGCACAGATTCGTCGCGGCCCGCTTCGTCCAGCGCCTGTTGCAGGGCTGTCAGCATTTCAGAGCCCAACGCATTGAAGCGTGCAGGGTCGTTCAAAGTGAGGGTGATCACACCGCGCGTATCACGGGTGATCAGCAGCAGCTCGTCAGAATTTGGAATCGTCATGTTGTTTCTCCTGTGCACAGCAATGCGAGGGGCGTTTGAAACAGGCGCGCATGAGGCCAGTGCCACCGTGGAGCTGGCTCCGCCAGGCCACGGGTGGCGCCCCCCTCAGGGGGGGGAGACGCCGCAGGCGGCTCAGGGGGAGTCAAAGATCGGCCAGGACCCGCAAATGCGCCTCCACACTGCGCGCCAGCGGCCCCATCACGTAGCCACCCTCCAGGCACGACACGATGCGGCCCTTGGAGTAGCGCCGGGCCACGTCCTTCACGCGCTGGGTGATCCAGGTGTAGTCCTGCTCGGTCAGACCCAGCTGGCCCATGTCGTCCTCGCGGTGGCCATCAAAACCGGCGCTCACAAAAATCATCTCGGGCTTGAAGGCCTCCAGCCGGGGCATCCACATCATCTCGATGATCTCGCGGATGTCCATGCCGCGTGTGTACGCGGGCACTGGCACGTTGACCATGTTGGGGGCGGGATCGTGGTCGCCGCTGTAGGGGTAGAACGGATGCTGGAAGATGCTGACCATCAGCGCCCGCGGGTCATTGGCCAGGATGTCCTCCGTGCCATTGCCGTGGTGCACGTCAAAGTCCACCACCGCCACGCGCTGCAGGTTGTAGCGCTGCAGCGCATATTTCACCGCCACCGCCACGTTGTTGAAAAAGCAAAAGCCCATCGCTTTGTCGCGGCAGGCATGGTGCCCCGGGGGGCGCACGGAGCAAAACGCATTTTCGACCTCGCCTGCCATCACCGCGTCGGTGGCGGCCAGCGCAGCACCCGCAGCACGCAGCGACGCCTTCCAGGTGTGGGCGTTGATGGAGGTGTCGGTGTCAATCTGCGCATAGCTGGGGCCGCCAGCCATCAGCTCCTCGTTGAGCCGGTCAGACATCCCGCGCAAGGCGGCGATGTGCATGCGGCCATGGGCCAGTTCGATGTCGGCCAGTGAGGCTTCCGGCGCTTCGTAGCGCTCCAGCGCATCTCCCACGCCAGTGACCAGCAAACGGTCTTCAATCGCATCCAGCCGCTCGGGGCATTCGGGGTGGCCCGGGCCCATCTCGTGCTTCCAACAATCCCGATGGGTGAAATAGCCCGTCTTGCTCACAGTCTTGTCCCCGCGTCTCGCATTTTTTGCCGTTTTTCGGATAACGTCGTGCCATGAATGCACAGCACAAGATCAAATCGCTTCTGGATCAGCTTAACACGGTGATCGTGGGCAAAAAGGCCCAGGTTCAGGACTGCGTGGCCTGCCTGCTGGCGGGGGGGCATCTGCTCATTGAAGACGTGCCGGGTGTGGGCAAGACCACACTGGCGCACGCGTTGTCCCACACCTTTGGGCTGCAGTTTTCGCGCGTCCAGTTCACTGCCGACCTCATGCCCAGCGACCTGACCGGCGTGTCGGTATACGAACGTGGCAAGGAAGCCTTTGTGTTCCACCCCGGCCCGGTGTTTGCCCAGGTGCTGCTGGCCGACGAAATCAACCGCGCCAGCCCCAAGACGCAAAGCGCCCTGCTGGAAGCCATGGAAGAAAAGCAGGTGTCGGTCGAGGGCGAAACCCGCGCCCTGCCCCACCCCTTCTTCGTGATCGCCACCCAGAACCCACACGACCAGCTGGGCACCTTTGCGCTGCCCGAGTCACAACTTGACCGCTTCTTGATGCGCATCTCCATCGGCTACCCCGACCGCGCCGCCGAGCGCCTGCTGCTGTCGGGCGCCGACCGGCGCGACATGGTGAGCAGCCTGCTGCCCCTGCTGTCTGCCGACGAACTGGCCGAGCTGCAGCGCCAGGTGCAGGCCGTGCACACCGCAGATCCCCTGCTCAACTACGTGCAGGACCTGATCGCCGCCACCCGCTCGGGCCGCTGGTTCTTGCAGGGCCTGTCGCCCCGCGCGGGCATTGCCATGCTGCGCGCCGCCAAGGCCCAGGCGCTCATCAGCGGGCGCGACTACGTGGCGCCTGACGATGTGCAGGCCGTGCTGCCGCAAACCATTGCCCACCGCCTGGTGCCCGTGGGCGACGCCGGGCGCGGCGCGGTCGAGCAGGTGCGCGCCATGGTCGATGCCGTGCCGCTGCCCTGATCGATGGAATCCGCCGCCCACCCTTCCCTCACGACGACCACGGGCTGGCGCGGCCTGGCCGCGCGGCTCAGCCCCGTGGCGCGCCTTCGCAGGCGCTTCCAGCGCTGGTGGCAGGCACGCCTGCCGCTGTCCGACACGCTGCAGCTCACCCAGCGCAATGTCTACATCCTGCCCACCAGCTCGGGCTGGATGCTGGCGCTCACGCTCGTCGTGCTGTTGGTGGCCTCCATCAACTACCAGCTCAACCTGGGCTACCTGCTGACCTTTTTGCTGGCCGGCAGCGCGGTGGTGGGCATGCACATCTGCCACGCCAACCTGCGCGGGCTGACGCTGCACCTGAAGGCACCCGAGCCACATTTTCTGGGCACCAGCACGGCGTTTGAGATCCAGCTGTCCAGTGATCGCAAGTCGCCGCGTTATGGCATTGCCCTGGCCGTGCACGGCACCGGCAAGGCCGAACACCACTGGGCCTGGACCGACGTGCCCGCCCAGGGCCAGGCCAGCGTGCAGGTGGCCTTCCAGCCCGGGCGCCGGGGGCTGCACCGCGTGCCCACCCTGACGGCCGAAACGCGGTTTCCGCTGGGCACCTTCCGCGTGTGGACCTATTGGCGCCCTGCTGCCGAGGTGCTGGTGTACCCCGCGCCCGAGGTGCCGCCACAACCCCTGCCGCCGGGCGAGCCCCGCGCAGGGGGCACGGGCAATGCGCCGTCGCAGGGCATTGGCGAATTCGACGGCGTGCGGGCCTACCGGCGGGGCGACCCGCTCAAACTGGTGGTCTGGAAGAAAGCGGCGAAGTCGCTGGCCACCGGCACCGATGACCTGGTGAGCCGTGACGCGCAACAGGCCCAGCGGCACGAGCTGTGGCTGGACCTGGCCCACGCCGCCTTGCCCAACCATGAGGCACGCGTGTCGCGCCTGACGGCCTGGGTGCTGCAAGCCGACCGCCTGGGCCTGGACTATGGCCTGCGCCTGCCCGGCACCGAGATCGCGCCCGACACGGGGGCCGCCCACCGCCGCCGCTGCCTGGAGGCGTTGGCCCTGTGTTGACCTGCTACTACCCATTCCTGCCAAATTTGGCCCCTATCAGCTCCAAGCGCATATTCTCATTGCCCGAATAGCTATCAAATAAATAGCATTATGAAATCCATCCTCCCCCGTTCCACCGCTCAGCCATGACCCTGCGTCAGACGCTCAACGCACTGCCGCGCGACGCGCGCGACACGCTGTTCCTGCTCGTCGTGATTGCGTGGGTCATCGCCCCGCAGGTCAACGTGTTGCCCGTATGGGCGAGCCTGCTGGCGGCCGGACTGATGCTGTGGCGCGGCTGGCTGGCCTTCAAGGGCCGCCCGCTGCCGACGCGCTGGGTGCTGGCCGTTCCGCTGGTGATCGCGGTGGCGGGCACGCTGTACACCCACCGCATCATCCTGGGCCGTGATGCCGGGGTGACGCTGATCGTGATGCTGCTGGCGCTCAAGATGCTGGAACTGCGCGCGCGGCGCGACGCGCTGGTGGTGTTCTTCCTGGGCTTCTTCACGATGCTCAGCAACTTCTTCTTTTCGCAGTCGCTGTTCACGGCCGCGGCCATGCTGGTGGCGCTGCTGGGGCTGCTCACGGCCCTGGTCAACGCCCACATGCCTGTGGGGCGGCCACCGCTGTCGCAGGCACTGCGCACCGCAGGCACCATGGCGCTGCTGGGCGCGCCCATCATGGCGGCGCTGTTCATGCTGTTCCCGCGCATGGCGCCCCTGTGGGGCATGCCCAGCGACACCATGAGCGGGCGCAGCGGCCTGTCGGGTGTGATGAAGGTAGGCAACATTGCCGAGCTGGCGCTGGATGACACGGTGGCCATGCGCGTGCGGTTTGACACCCCTGACGGCGCCGCGCCACCGCAGAGCGACCTGTACTTCCGCGGCCCGGTGTTCGGCACCTTCGACGGTGTCGAATGGCATCCGGTGTCGCCCCGCCCCGGGGATTATTCGCAGGCACGCGCCAGCACCGTCGCCAACCTGCGCGTGCAAGGCCAGCCTGTGCGCTACGAAGTGACGCTGGAGCCCCACCAGCGCCCCTGGCTGCTGCTGCTGGACGCTGCGGTGGACAAACCTGCCGTCGCGGGCATGGACACCTTCATGACGCAGGACCTGCAGTGGCTGACCACCCGCGCAGTGACCGATGTGGTGCGCTACAAGGCCGAAAGCTACCCACAGTTTGCCCATGGCCCCAGCGCCCCCAACGCCGCCCTGCGCACCTATACCGAGCTGCCCACCGGCTTCAACCCCCGCACGCTGGCGCTGGCCCAGCAACTGCGCAACGACCCCCAGCTCAACCCCAACCCCGCGCAAGACAACGCCGAGGCCCTCGTCAATGCCGCCCTGAACCGCCTGCGCACCGGCGGATATGTGTACACGCTGGAGCCCGGCGTGTACGGCCAGCACACGGCCGACGAGTTCTGGTTTGACCGCAAGGAGGGGTTTTGTGAACACATCTCCTCGGCCTTTGTGGTGCTGATGCGTGCGCTCGACATCCCGGCCCGCATCGTCACCGGTTACCAGGGCGGCGACCGCAACCCCGTGGACAAGCTCTGGACCGTGCGCCAGAGCGACGCCCATGCCTGGGCCGAAGTCTGGCTCTCCGGCCGGGGCTGGGTGCGGGTGGACCCCACGGGCGCCGTATCGCCCGGCCGCACCGGGGCCTTTCAGAGGCTGCGCGCGCCCCAAGGGGCGTTTGCCACCGCCATGGGCGCGGTCATCAGCCCGGGTCTCGCGCAGAACCTGCGCGCCGTGTGGGAGGCCGTCAACAACAGCTGGAACCAGTGGGTGCTCAACTACACCCAGAGCCGCCAGCTGGACCTGCTCAAGTCCCTGGGCTTTGAGTCGCCCAGCTGGCAGGACCTGACCATGGTGCTGGGCATCCTGATCGTCGTGGCGGCCCTTGGGGGCATGGGCTGGAGCCTGTGGGAGCGCAGCCAGCACGACCCCTGGCTGCGCCTGCTGGCCCGCGCGCGCCAGCGTCTGGCCCGCGCAGGCATGGCATTGCCCGACACCTTGCCGCCCCGGGCCATGGCCGAGCGGGTGCAGGCACAATTCGGCGCACCCGCTGCGGCGGTGGCCGACTGGCTGCTGCGGCTGGAGCGCGTGCGCTACGCCCCCCACCCTGAGGCCGCCCTAGGCGATTTGCGGCGGGAGTTCCGCAGCCTCGCCTGGCCGAAACAGTGAATCATCCCCTGAGCGGCTGCGCCGCTTCCCCCAGGGGGACGATGCCCTCGCTGCGGGGCGGCCCTTGCTTGGCATCCCTGGTCTTGGAGCGCGCCGGTATCAGGCGCTGCAGGGAGCCACAACATGACGAACCATTGACATGAAGAAGACAGCATCATGGACCACGGCAGCTATATTTTTGATAGCTGCCTGTGCATTGCCCGCTAGCGCAAAGCCCGAAAATCAACCCAAACCGGCGACCCCGAAGGCACATGCCAAAGCCGGCCAGGCCCACCAGGGGCGGGCCAGTGCCAAGGCCCCGGTGCTCTACGCATCGCGCCCTGAGGCCATGGACTTTGCCGACGACCTGGCCACACGGCGGGACCTGGACCGCGAGTGGGTGCGCCAGGCCATCGGGCAGGCGCATTTCTTGCCGCGGGTGCCCCGCCTCATGCTGCCGCCCGCCAAGGGCACGGCCAAGAACTGGCGCGTGTACCGCAGCCGCTTCATCGACCCCATCCGCATCCGTGCAGGCGTGCGGTTCTGGCAGGAGAACCAGGCCACGCTGGAGCGTGCCGAGCGCGAGTTTGGCGTGCCCGCCGAGATCATCGTGGGCATCATCGGGGTTGAGACCATCTACGGCCAGCAGATGGGTACCTTCCGTGTGATGGACGCGCTGGCCACGCTGGCGTTCGACTTCCCTGCAGCCCACCCGCGCGCCAAGGAGCGCACCGAATTCTTCCGCCGCGAGCTGGAGCAGTTCCTGAGCCTCACCAACCGCAGCAACACTGACCCGTTCGAGCCGCGCGGCAGCTATGCCGGCGCCATGGGCCTGGGCCAGTTCATGCCATCGAGCTGGGTGCGCTACGCGGTGGACTTTGATGGCGACGGCCGCGTGGACCTGTTCAAGAGCCCGGCCGACGCCATCGGTTCGGTGGCCAACTACTTCCGCGGCCACGGCTGGACGCCCGGCATGCCCACGCACTTTGGGGTGCAGTTCGACAATGCGCGCCTGAAGCTGGACGACCTGCTCGCCCCCGACATCCTGCCCACCTTCAGTGCCGCCAGCATGTTGGCCAAGGGCGCTGTGCTGGATGCCCACGGCGTGCAGCACACGGGCCCGCTGGCGCTGGTGGAACTGCAAAACGGCAACGATGCGCCCAGCTACGTGGCAGGCACCGAAAACTTCTACGCCATCACGCGCTACAACTGGTCAAGCTACTACGCCATGGCCGTCATCGAGCTGGGGCGCGAGGTGGCGGCGGCGCGCTGACCGCTGCCCCACCGCTGCGAGCCACTCGCTGAACGGCGCAACCCGGGGGTTTCTGCGGGCTCGGAGCCCCCGCCCAGCACACTTGTGCAAGTCAGTCCACAATGCCCGGCTTTGACCGCTTGCACAGCGGCCCGGCCACGGCGGAACGCCCTGGCCCTCCCAGAGAACCCTCCCAATGCCTGCATCACCTTCTCCAGCACCCGACACGGACGCCATCGTCCGTGTACGCGGCCTGAGCAAAACCTACGCCGGCGGCTTTCAGGCACTCAAGAACATCGACCTGGACATCCGGCGCGGCGAGATCTTTGCCCTGCTGGGGCCCAATGGCGCGGGCAAGACCACGCTGATCAGCGTGATTTGTGGCATGAGCAATGCCACGGCGGGGTCCGTCACGGCCGATGGGCACGACACGGTGCGCGACTACCGCGCAGCCCGCGCTGCCATTGGCCTGGTGCCCCAGGAGCTGCACACCGACTCGTTCGAGACGGTGTGGGCCACGGTGAACTTCAGCCGGGGGCTTTTCGGCAAGGCCCCCAACCCCGCGTACATCGAGAAAATCCTCAAGGACCTTTCGCTGTGGGACAAGAAGGACAACAAGATCCTCGCGCTGTCGGGCGGCATGAAACGCCGCGTGCTGATCGCCAAGGCACTGTCGCACGAGCCCAAAATCCTGTTCCTGGACGAGCCCAGCGCCGGCGTGGATGTGGAGCTGCGCCACGACATGTGGCGCCTGGTGCGGGAACTGCGTGACGCGGGCACCACCATCATCCTGACCACCCACTACCTGGAAGAAGCCGAGGACATGGCCGACCGCATCGGCGTGATCCGCAAGGGCGAGTTGATCGTGGTGGAAGACAAGGCCGTGCTGATGCGCAAGCTGGGCAAGAAAGCGCTGGCCATCACGCTGCAGCAGCCCATGGCGCAAGTGCCCGCACCGCTCGCCCGCTGGCCTCTGGCCCTGAGCCAGGGCGGCACCGTCCTGACGTACACCTTCGACACGCAGCAGGAAGACACCGGCATCGCCGCCCTGCTGCGCGCCCTGACCGAGCACGGCATCGACTTCAAGGACCTGCACTCCAGCGAAAGCTCGCTCGAAGACATCTTCGTCAGCCTGGTGCACCAGGACAAGGTCCCAACCCCTTCGCCCCAGAAAGCGATCCCAGCATGACCGGTGTGAACCTGCATGGCGTGCGCGCCATCTACCGCTTCGAAATGAACCGCGCCTTCCGCACCTGGATGCAGAGCCTCATTGCGCCCGTGCTCACCACCGCGCTGTACTTCATCGTCTTCGGCTCCGCCATTGGCTCGCGCATGGGCGACATCGGCGGGGTGAGCTATGGCGCCTACATCATCCCCGGCCTGCTCATGCTGTCGCTGCTCTCCGAAAGCATCTCCAACTCGGCCTTTGGCATCTACATGCCCAAATGGTCGGGCACCATCTACGAACTGCTGAGCGCGCCGGTCAACTGGGTGGAGGTGCTGCTGGGCTACGTGGGTGCGGCAGCCAGCAAGTCGCTGCTGGTGTCGGTGCTCATCCTGTCCACCGCCCGGGTGTTCGTTCCGTACGAGGTGGCGCACCCCGTGTGGATGGTGGGCTTTTTGGTGCTCACTGCCGTCACGTTCTGCCTGTTCGGCTTCCTCATTGGCCTGTGGGCGGACAGCTTTCAAAAGCTGCAGGTCATCCCGCTGCTGGTGATCACGCCGCTTACCTTTCTGGGTGGGGCGTTTTACAGCATCAGCATGCTGCCACCGTTCTGGCAGACCGTCTCGTTGTTCAACCCGGTGGTCTATCTCATCAGCGGGCTGCGGTGGGCGTTCTATGGCCATGCCGACGTGCACATCGCGGTGAGCACCAGCATGACCTTGGTGTTCATGGCAATGTGCCTCGCCGTGGTGCGGTGGGTGTTCAAGACGGGCCACCGCATCCGGCGCTGAGCGCGATCACCCCGGCCGCCCCGGCCGCCCGGGGCGGACCCACGCATCAGTAACGCTGCATCAATAGCGCTGCATCTGGCAGCTGTGCGGTTGCTGCGCCTTGGCCGCCGCAATCTGCCGCACCACGCGGAAGCCGTAGCCCGAGCCTTCCACGTCGAACTTCACGCCGGGGGCGCCTTTCTTGTCCATCACGCCCACCGCCAAGGCCTGCTGGAACTGGTGGTCGGCCGCGCGCATGGTGCCGCCCTGGCCGGCCAACTGCACATTGGCCGACTCCATCTGGCGCGCAACGGCCACCACATCGGTGCTGCCCGCGCGCTCGATGGACTGGGCGAGGGCCTCCACCATCAGCTGCATACGCATGTGCACGTAGTCGTCCTGCGGCTTGGGAAAGCGTGTGCGGAAGGATTGGTAGAACGCCTCGCTTTGCGCGCCCGGCACGTTGGGCAGCCAGTCGGCCACGGCCACCACCTTGCCGATGCCCGCGTCGCCAATCGCGGCGGGAGCGCCCAGCGCGTTGCCATAGAAGGTGTAGAAGCTGCCCTCGTAGCCCACATCCCGCGCGGCCTTGACCAGCAGCGTGAGGTCATTGCCCCAGTTGCCGGTGACCACGGCCTGCGCGCCGCTGGTCTTGATCTTGACGGCATAGGGCGCAAAGTCCTTCACGCGGCCGATGGGGTGCAGCTCTTCGCCCACCACGGCCACATCGGGGCGCTGGGCAGCCAGCTGCTTCTTGGCCTCGCGCAGCACGGCCTGGCCAAAGCTGTAGTCCTGGCCGATGAGGTACACGCTCTTCAAGGCCTTGTCCTCGCGCATCACCTCCATCAGCGCGGCCATGCGCATGTCGGCATGGGCATCAAAACGGAAGTGCCAGAAGCTGCACTTCTCATTCGTGAGGATGGGGTCCACCGCCGAGTAGTTGAGGAACAGCACGCGCTTGTTCGGCTCGCGTTCGTTGTGCTTGTTGATGGCCTCGATCAGCACGGCGGCCGTGGACGACGAATTGCCCTGCAGGATGACCTGCGCACCATCGTCAATCGCGGCGCGCAGGGCAGACAGGGCTTCTTCGTTCTGGCCCTTGCTGTCGTAGCGCTCCAGCACCAGCGGGCGGGGGCCGCCGCTGCTGGCAGGCAGCTGCACGCCGCCGCGTGCGTTCACGCGCTCCATGGCCCAGTAGATGTTGCGGTACACAGCCTCGCCCGTGTTGGCAAACGGGCCCGACAGGCTTTCGATGAGCGCCAGCTTGACCGGCCTGGCCTGGGCCACGGCTGCCGAGGGCGGGGTCTGCGCTTGCGTGGCAGGCGCCAACGCCACGGCGCCTGCAAGGGCCAGTGCGGCTGCCCAAACGGTGTGACGTAATGCCGCAGCGCCTGATTTCAAGCCCACAGATTGCAATTTATTCATGGCATTTTTCCCTTGAAATGCGGCGTGGCCGCACACACCTCTCTGCCATGCGGCGACCACGTCGAGAGCCGCGCAGTGTATAGGAGTTACCCATGATCTTCGCCCCCGTGATCCGCCGCGCCGCTTATGCCCAAGCCCCCCGTTCCGCCGACCTGGCGCTGCAACGTTTTCTGATGGGCGCGCTGGCACAGCCTGCTGCAGCACCCGCTGCGGGCTGCACCGTGACGCAGGACGAAAAGGCCACCACCTTGCAGCTGGACGTACCCGGCCTGGCCCGCGAACAGCTCTCGATCAGCATTGAAGGCCAGGTGGTGCAGGTGCAAAGCGTGGAAGGCGCACCGCGCAAGGTGCAGCGTGCGTGGGAGCTGCCCACCGAGATCGATGCCAGCGCCAGCACCGCCAAGCTGGAAAACGGCGTGCTGACCCTGACGCTGGTCCGCCTGGAGCCCGTGAGCAATGCCACCACGCTGACCATTCACTGAAGCGGGCCGCTCCCAAGGCGGTGGCGCATGACGGCCATCGCTACATTTTCAATAGCAATCAAGGCATGATGCACTAGCGCTTCATGCCTTTTTTGCTTGTTTTTTTCCAGCCCCCCCGGTCAGACGCCCTTCGGCAGCCAGCCCACGGCGCTGCTCACTCGTGCCGTAGCGCATCGATGGGGTCCATGCGCGCCGCGCGCCGCGCCGGGAAGTAGCCAAACACCACACCGATCCCGGCCGAAAACACAAACGACAACAGGTTCACGCCAGGGTTGAACAGGTAGGGCACGCCCATCAGCCCCGACAGCGCGAGCGACGCGCCCGTGGCCAGCACGATGCCGATGAGCCCGCCCAGCGCGGCCAGCACCACAGCCTCGATCAGGAACTGCAGCAGCACCTCGCGCTCCAGCGCGCCGATGGCCAGGCGCAGGCCGATCTCGCGCGTGCGCTCGGTCACGCTCACCAGCATGATGTTCATGATGCCGATGCCGCCCACCAGCAGGCTCACGGCGGCCACGGCGCCCAGCAGCGTGGTCAGCACCTTGGTGGTGCCCGAGAGCGTGTCGGCCAGCTGCTTGGTGTCGAGCACGTTGAAGTTGTCTTCGTCCGAGTCCGACAGCTTGCGCAGCTCGCGCAGCAGTTGCGTGAGGCTGGCCTTCACCCGCTCGGGGTCGCTGCCGTCCTTCATGGACACCAGCAGCGTGTTCACCCGTGTGTTGCCCGTCACGCGGCGCTGCAGCGTGCGCAGCGGCACCAGCACGGTGTCGTCCTGGTCGTTGCCAAACGCACCCTGCCCTTTGGACGCCAGCACGCCCACCACCTCACACGAAAACGCCTTCACGCGCAGCTGGCCGCCCACGGCATCGGCCGTGCCAAACAGCTCGCGCCGCACGGTCTCGCCGATGAGGCACACGGCGGCACCGGCGCGCAATTCGGCATCGGTAAAGACGCGGCCAGTGCGCACGGCCCAGTTGCCGGTCTCCAGCCAGGCGTTCGTGCTGCCGATCACACTGGTCGTCCAGTTGCGCCCGCCCACCACGGCGGTGGCGGCGGCGCGCGCCTCGGGCGCCACGGCCAGGATGCCGCCGATCTGCTGCGCGATCACGTCGGCATCGGTGTCCTTGAAGGCCGGGGCGCCGGTGCCGCCGCCGGGCCCCATGCGTTGGCCGGGGCGCACCTGCAGCAGGTTGGTGCCCAGGCCCGAGATCTGGTTCTGGATGGCCAGCGTGGCACCATTGCCCAGCGTGACCATGGTGATCACCGCGCTCACGCCGATGACGATGCCCAGGATGGTGAGGAAGGAGCGCATGAGATTGCGCCGGATGGAACGCAACGCCAGCAACAGGGTGTTGAGCAGCATCAGTGGCCTCCCGCATCCGAACCGGCCACAGCCGGCAGGGCAGATGCCGCATCAGCGTCCAGGCCCTTGGGGTGTGGGTTGGCTGCATCGCTGTCCACCACGCCATCGACAAACCGCACGATGCGCCGCGCGTACTGCGCCATGTCGGGCTCGTGCGTGACCATCAGCACGGTGATGCCGTGGTCCACGTTCAGGCGCCAGAGCAGTTCCATGATCTCGACACTGCGCTGGGTGTCGAGGTTGCCGGTGGGCTCGTCGGCCAGCAGCACATCGGGCTCGGTGACGATGGCGCGCGCAATGGCCACGCGCTGCTGCTGCCCGCCCGACAGCTCGGCGGGTGTGTGGTGTTCCCAGCCCTTGAGGCCCACCGCTTCCAGCGCCCGCGCCGCTGCCGCATGGCGCGCGGTGGCAGACTCGCCCCGGTACAGCAGGGGCAGCTCCACATTCTCTTGCGCCGAGGTGCGCGCCAGCAGGTTGAAGCCCTGGAACACAAAGCCAAAGTAGCGCCGCCGCAGCCGTGCCCGCTCGTCGCGCGAGAGCGACTCCACATGCACGCCCTTGAACAGGTATTCGCCCGTGGTGGGCCGGTCCAGGCAGCCCAGCGTGTTCATGGCCGTGGACTTGCCCGAGCCGCTGGGGCCCATGATGGCCACAAAGTCGCCCTGCGCAATGTCCAGGTCCACGCCCTTGAGCGCCTGAAAGGCCAGCGCCCCTTCGCCATAGACCTTGGTCACGCCACGCAGGCGGATGATGGGGGTGTCGCCCGCCACGCTCATGGCTTGGCCCCTGCCGCGCGCTGATCGGTGATCACGGCCATGCCGGGCGTGAGGCCCTCGCCCGTGACCTCGGTATGGCGGCCATCGCTGATGCCCACCTGCACATCGATGGGCTTGGCGGCACCGTCCTGCAGCACCCACACCTGCCGCGTCTTGCCCGCGCCATCGCCCGCCTCGCCCCCCGCACCCGGTTTGCGTGGGCCCGATCCAGACCGTGGCATGCGCGGCATGAGCTGCGACATGATGCCGCCACCACTGCCGCTGCCCGACGCGCCGGGCTTGGCGCCACCCGCCCCGGGCTTCGCATCGGCCCCTGCGGCCTGCGCAGGCGTGAAGCGCAGCGCCGTGTTGGGCACCAGCAGCACGTCCTTGCGTTCAGTGGAAGTGATGGTGGCAGCGGCCGTCATGCCGGGGCGCAGGCTCATGTCGCCGTTGTTCACCTCCAGCCAGGTGATGTAGGTGACCACGTTGTCCGTCTTGGTGGAGCCAAACGACACCCGCGTGACCTGGGCCGGGTAGCGGCGCGAGGGATAGGCACTGACCGTGAAGCTCGCGTCCTGACCCACCTTGACCGAGCCCACGTCGGCTTCGTCCACGCTCACATCCAGCCGCAGCCGCGTGAGGTCTTCGGCCACGGTGAACAGCGTCACAGCCTGCAGCGATGCGGCCACCGCGTTGCCGGGCTCCACCGTGCGGGTCAGCACCACGCCGTCGATGGGCGAGCGGATGGAGGCCTTGGACAGGTTGGTCTCGTCGGTGGACAGCGCGGCGCGTGCGTCTTCCACCGTGGCGCGGGCGCTGGTTTCGTCGGCGCGGGCGCGGTCCAGCGTGGCGCGGCCTGCGTCCAGCTCGGAGGCCGAGGGCACCTTGCCTCCGGACAGGCGGGCCACTTCTTCGAGCCGGCCAAAGTTGGCAATGGCCTCCTTGGTGGTGGCCACGGCCTGGGCCAGGCGGGCCTGCGCCGACGCCAGCGAGGCGCGCGAGCGCAGCACCTGCGATTCGAGCTTGGCGGTGTCCAACTCCACCAGCAGCTGCCCTTTCTTGACCTTGTCGTTCACATCCACCAGCACATTGCGCACCGTGCCTGACAACTCGCTGCCAATGGTGACCGAGCGCGTGGGCTGCAGCGTGCCATTGGCCGACACAGTGAGTGTGAGATTGCCCCGGCGCAGCTCTTCGGTGACATAGGTGGGTGCAGTGCTGGCGCTCTGGCGCGATTGCCATGCGTACAAGCCACCGCCCACCATCACGAGCGCGGCCACCCCCAGCCACACGGTGGTGCGCTGCCACCAGCGGCGCGGACGGTCGGCACCCAGGAGTGCTTCGAGGCTGGACGGGGGAGAGGAAGGTTTATCAGTCATAAGATCAAATCAGTTACTCATAGCGCATGAAACTGGCGCGGCCAAAGTGCAGGCAGCCGAGCAAGGGCCGCCCCGCAGTGAGGGCTGCGTCCCCCAGCCCGCATTGCGCAGCAATGCGAGAGCGGGGGGAAGGCGCGCAGCGACTCAGAGGGTGCTTCATGTCTTCCAGCCGCCGCCCAACGCCTTGTAGAGACGCACATGGTCTGCCGCGACGGCAGCGGTGGTGGTGGCCACGCTCTCTTGCGTGGACAGCAGCGTGCGCTGCGTCTCCAGCACCGCCTGAAAGTCGATGAGACCACTGCTGTAGCGCTGCTGCGCCAGCAGCGCGGCGTTGCGGGCGGCGTCTGCGGCGGCCGTCAGTCGCTCCAGTTTTTCACGATCGCCACGCAAGGCCACCAGCGCGTTCTCCACATCCTGCAGGGCCGTGAGCACGGTGGCTTCGTAGGCTACGCGGGCCTGCTCCAGCGCGGCAGACTGCACGCGCACCTGGGCGCGGGCGGCGCCGCCATCCAGCAGCGGGATGGACACGCTGCCCAGTAAGGCGCTGGTTACCGCACTGCCCCCCGACAACGCGCCCAGCGTGAGGGCACGAAGGCCCAGCGAGCCACCGAGGGAGAAGCTGGGGTAGCGCGCCGCATCGGCCTGCGACACGCGCGCCAGGGCGGCAGCAATGCGCTGCTCGGCCGCACGCACATCGGGGCGTTGGCGCAGCGTCTCGGCCGGGATTGCCAGCGCCAGTTCTGCGGTGGGCTGCGGCACGGGCGCGCTGGCGGCCAGCGTGGCATCCAGGGCACCTGGCACCTGGCCTGTCAGCACGGCCAGGCTGTAGCGCGACTGCGCCAGGCTGGCTTCCAGGCTGGGAATCTGCGCGGCGGTCTGCTCGGCCGCTGCACGGGCCTGCTCGGTGACGAGCGAGGTGGTGAGCCCGGCCTGCAGGCGCCACTGGGTGAGCTGCAGGGTCTCTTGCTGGCTGGCCAGGTTGCTGCGCGCAATGGCCAGGCGCTGCTGCAGCCCGCGCAGCTCGATGTAGTTAACGGCCACCTCGGCGGCCAGCGACACCTGCACGTCGGTCAGGCTGGCCTCTGCCGCGCGGGCGTCGGCCTCGCTGGCGCTCACGCCGCTGCGCAGGCGGCCAAACACATCGGGCTCCCAGCTCGCATCAAAACCGGCCTGAAAGGTGTTGCCCGGGCTGTTGCTGGCCCGGCTGCGCTGCGCCGAAGCCGACGCACCTACGCTGGGCAGCAGGCCGGCCGAT
The DNA here is from genome assembly GCF_001425125.1 of Acidovorax sp. Root402. Lineage (NCBI taxonomy): Bacteria > Pseudomonadati > Pseudomonadota > Betaproteobacteria > Burkholderiales > Comamonadaceae > Acidovorax > Acidovorax sp. Root402. The sequence goes on along the minus strand of NZ_LMDQ01000003.1, from coordinate 76,522 downwards.
TGCACATCCACCTGGGCGCGTGCCTGCTGCAACGACGCCTGGGCGGTGCGCACGCTGGTGTTGGCGCGCAGGGCTTGTTCTACCAGCGTGGTGAGCGAAGGGTCGTCAAAACGCTGCCACCACTGGGCCAGGGATGTAGCCGTAGCCCCTTGCGCTGTGCCGTTGCCCCCCGCAGACCAGGCCGGGGGAACGGCCACTGCGGGCAATGCGCGATCCGTGGGTGCCAGGCTGGCACACCCGGCGGTGGCCAGCACGCACAAAAACAAAGCCGTTTGCCTCCACGGCACAGCACGCAAAGGTTGCGCTGCGCGGGCAGTGGGTGTGCCGGTAGAGGCAAGTGGGAGAAAACGCATGGGCAATGGCTACGCAGGGGAAAACTCCATTGTGAGCAGCGATTGCGCCAACAACGTACCCACTGGGTCAAGCCCGCGTAAAGAATTGATGCAAGGCAAAGGTCACGCAGCCACCGTGCCGATGTGGCGTGTGGCTAAAACACGCAAGCATGCGGCGCCGCACAGACGGCCCCACACGCAAGTGGCCGGGGTGCCGCTCAGTGCGCGAGCCGCGATTCTTCCCGCAACAGCACCACCGGCGCCAACGCGCGAGCCCGGTACTCGCTGGGGCTGCACCCCACATGCGAGCGGAACGCGCGGCTGAAATGCGCGCTGTTGCTGAAGCCCCAGGACAACGCAATGTCAGTGACCGAGCGCTGCGCATGCGCCGGGTGGCGCAGGTCGCGCAGACAGGCCTCCAGGCGGCGGCGCTGGATCATGGCGGCCAGGGTTTCCTCGTCATCGGCCACCGCGTTGTACAGGTGCCGCTTGCTGCAGTTGAGCGCCTGGGCCATGCGGTCGATGGTGAGGTCGGGGTCGCCCAGGTGCCGGTCGATGTATTGGCTGATGCGGTCACGCAGGGCCTCACGCTGCGACAGCAGGCTTTGCTGCCCGTTGCGCTCCAGCAGCGACAGCTGCACCAGGTGCGTGATCACATCGGCCACGCCATCGGCGGCGGCGTCGGACATGGTGGGCAGCTCGGCAAACGCGGCGCGCATGGTGTCCCATGCCAGCCGCGACACGCCGCTGGTGCCCGAGAACCGCTGCACCATCAGGTCATCGAGCTTGAGCTTGCGCTCGGGCAGTTGTTCCTTCGGGATCATCAGCACCATCTGGCGCACGGCCTCGGGGTTGCTCACGGCATAGGCGCGCGTGGTGTCGTACACGCTCCACTCACCCGGCGACAACCATACCTGGCGACCGTTCTGCTCGAAGCACGCGCGCCCTTCGAGCTGGGCCACCACCTTGATGTAGGCCCGGTCGCTGCCCCGAATGAGGCTGGGGGTGCGCACCACGCGGTGGCGGCTCACGTCCAGCTGGCACAGGTTCACATAGCCCGCCTGGCCCGAGGTGATGTGGCCTGCAAAGGCATCGTCACCAAACGCGTCGGACTCCAGCCCGCCAATCAGGCGCCACACCGCATCGCCCCACAGGTGCAGGCGGTCGCGCGCAGGCACGGCGTCGGTGGATACCTCGGTCAGGGGATGGGCCATGGTGTCTCCAGTGCGGGTTGCGCAAGCCTGATGGTTATGCGGCTGAATTATCGGACGCCCCGTTACCCCGTGCCACCGAGGGAAATCCGGGTAAACCCGCTGCCGCCTGCACGCTGAGGCAAGCGTTTTGTGCACGCTGAGCGCAGCGCGCATGAACGCGTCTGCCTACGATTCCCGGCACGGCGTGCACCACGCAGGCCCCATCCGAGGAGACACACAATGACAGCACACCAACCCTCCAAGCGCCAGTGGATCAAGGGCGCCGCCGCAACGGTCGGCACCCTGGCCGTGGCACCCCAGCTGTGGGCCCAGGGCAGCAGCGCGGCACCCGTGCGCATCGGCTACGCCATCGCCCGCACCGGCCCCTGGGCGGCCGGTGCCCAGGTGAGCCAGGAGCCCAACTACCTGCTGTGGGCCGAGCAGGTGAACGCAGCGGGTGGCCTGAGCGTGAAGGGCACCAAGCGCCCCATCGAACTCATTGGCTACGACGACCGCAGCGAGACCGAGACCTGCGTCCGCACCTACGAAAAGCTCATGGGCAGCGACAAGGTGGACCTGATCCTGCCGCCCTGGGGCTCGGGCGCCAACTTCGCCATCGCGCCGCTGGCCAACCGCTTCGGCTACCCGCTGCTGGCACCCACGGCGCTGTCGCGCAAGCTGATCGACATGAACCTGCCCTACTTCTTCTCGCTGCTGCAGCAGCCCGACAAGATGATGGGTGCGCTGGTGGACATGCTGGTGGCCAACAACGTCAAGACCATTGCCATCGTCTACATGGACGACCTGTTTGGCCTGGAGAACTTTGCCGCGCTGAACAACGCCCTCAAGAAGACCAGCATCCAGGTGCTGGAGCGCAAAAGCTACCCGCTGGGCGTGAAGGACCTGGCGCCCGTGCTGCGCGGCATCAAGGACCAGAACCCTGACGCCTTCATCGGTATCACCTACCCTCCCGACACCATCCTGGCCAGCCGCCAGGCGCGCGAGGTGGGACTGAACCCCAAGTTCTTCTACGCATCGGTGGGCACGGCCTTCCAGCTCTACAAGAACGTGATGCAGGCCAACACCGAGGGCGTGATTGGCATGGGCTCGTGGAGCGTGAAGACGAGCCCCGAGGCCAAGGCGTACTTCGACGCCCACGTGAAGAAGTTCAACAAGGAGCCCGACCGCTGGGCCAGCGGCCACGCGTGGGCCGGCCTGCAGATCCTGCAGCAGGCCGTGGAAAAGGTGGGCCTGGACCGCAAGGCACTGCGCGAACACATCGCCAAGAACGAGTTCCAAACCATCCTGGGTGGTATTCGATTCCAGGGCAGCGAGAACGCCTCCATCCCCGGCACCGTGAGCCAGTGGCAGGGCAGCGACTTCGAAGTCGTGTGGCCCAAGGACCGTGCCACGGCGCAGTTGAACACCGCGAAACCAGCCTGGAAATAACAAAGTGTCTCTGACTTCCTGGGCCGAACTGGTCGCCAGTGGCCTCATCACCGGCGGCATCTATGCGCTGGTGGCCATGGGCCTTAACCTGCAGTACGGGCTGATGCGCATCATGAACATCTCGCACGGCGAGTTCCTGATGGTGGGCGCCTTCCTCACCTGGTCGGCGCACACCCTGTGGGGCATCTCGCCATTGCTGCTGATGCCGCTGGCTTTCATCGCATTGTTTGTTTTGGGGGTGGTGGTGCACGCGCTGTGCTTCAAGCGCCTGGCAGCGCGCGCGCCCAATGTGGACGTGTTCGAGGCGCGCAGCCTGATGGTGGGCTTTGGCCTCATGTTCCTGGTGCAGAACACTGCCCTGCTGATCTGGGGCGGTGACCTGCGTGGCTATGAATACCTGGCCGACCCGGTGCAGATTGCAGGCATGCGCTTCACTGAAAACAAGCTGGTGCTGTTTGGCGTGGCACTGGCGCTGTCGGCCGCGCTGATTGCGCTGCTCAAGCTCACGCTGCTGGGCAAGGCGGTGAGGGCGCTGATGCAGTCGCCCACGGGCGCGCAGCTGGTAGGTATCAACACGCGGCGCCTGCACCCGATGATGTTTGGCATTGGCCTAGGCCTGTCGGGCGTGGCGGGTGCGCTGCTGTCGATGACGTATGAGATTTCTCCGTCGATGGGTGAGCCCTACACCGTGACGGCGCTGATCGTGATCACGCTGGGCGGCTTTGGCAGCCTGGCAGGCAGTCTGGCCGGTGGCTTGCTGCTCGGCGTGGTCGAGGCGCTGGGTATGCATTTCAGCAGCCCGTCTCTCAAGATGCTGCTGAGCTATGCAGTGTTCATCGGCGTGCTGATCTGGCGCCCCAACGGTTTGTTTAGCAAGAAATGAAACTCCTCCCTTCCAACAAGCCCTGGCTTGCGCTCGCAGTGGGCGTGGCCGTGGTCGCCACCCTGCCCTGGCTGGTGTCCGAGTTCGCCACCTCGGTGCTGCTCAGCTGCCTGATGTACATCGCGCTGGCCACCAGCTGGTCGCTGTTCTGCGGTGCCACCCGCTACCTCTCACTCGCCACGTCGGCTTTCTTCGGCATTGGTGCTTACACCAGCGCCACGCTACTGGGCGTACTGCCCTGGCCGCTGGTGATTCTGAGCGGCGCACTGATCGCCACCATCGTGGCCGTGGTGATGGGTGCTGCCGTCCTGCACCTGCGCGGCACCTACTTTGCGGTGCTCACCTTCGGCATGACGGAGTTGATCCGCCATGCCGTCACCTTTGTCGAAAAGCAGGTCTCTGGCACCGTGGGCCGCGTGCTCACGGTGGTGCCCAGCAACGAGACGGTTTACCTCACGGTGCTGCTGATCGCGGCGGCGGCCATTGCCACCGCCATTGCCATCCAGCGCAGCCGCTTTGGCCTGGCGCTGTCGGGCATCGGCGCCGACGAGCAGCGCGCCCAGACGCTGGGCGTGGACACGCGCCTGGCCAAGATCGCAGGCTTTGGCATCACCGCCGCCTTTGCAGGCGCCGTGGGCGCGGCCATGGCCGTGCGCTGGACCTACATCGAGCCCGCAGCCGTGTTCAGCCCCTTTATCGGCTTCCAGACGGTGCTGATCGCGTTGATTGGCGGCGCGACCAGCATTGGCGGCCCCATCCTGGCGGCCATCGTGTTCAGCCTGCTGGCCGAAACCCTGCGCCTGCAGCTGCCTTACGGCTACATGATGGTGTTGGGCCTGCTGCTGATTCTGTGCGTGATGTACTTGCCCAATGGCCTGGCCACGCTGTGGCAACGGCGCAAGCCTGCTGCGGAGGCGCACCATGGCTGAAGCACTTTTGACCATTGACACCGTGACCGTGCGCTTTGGCGGCCTGACTGCCGTGGATGGCGTGAGCGCCACGCTGCACACGGGCGAACTGATCGGCATCATCGGCCCCAACGGTGCGGGCAAGACCACATTCTTCAACGCCATCTCGGGCGTGCAACCGCCTACCTCGGGCACGCTGCACTGTGGTGCCGACAACCTGACCGGCAAGGGCCCGCACCACTATGCGGCCCACGGCATTGCTCGCACCTTCCAGACGCCGCGCGTGTTCCCCGACATGACGGTGCGCGACAACGTGCGCTTTGGCATGCAGTTCGCGGGCCGCCACCGCCAAGGGCCCGAGGGCCTGCGCAGCGAGGAGGAAATCCTCGCCATGCTGGGCCTGGCGCACCTGGCCGACCGCCCCGCCGCCGACGTGACGCCGTCACAGCAACGCCTGCTGGAGATCGGCATGGCCCTGGGCACACGCCCACGCCTGTTGTTGCTTGACGAGGTGGCTGCGGGCCTGACCGAAGCCGAGGTCGATGCCATGGCCCAGCGCATCCGCCGCCTGCGCGATGACTGGGGCCTGACGGTGGTGTGGATCGAGCATGCGGTGACCACGCTGCTCAAGTACGTGGAGCGCGTGCTGGTGCTGCACCAGGGCCGCAAGATTGCCGATGGCACACCCGCCGAGGTGGTGCGCGACCCGCAGGTGATCGAGGCCTATCTGGGTGACGAAATGACAGCCACCAACGAAGGAGCCACGGCATGAGCGGCGCACACCTCACCGTGCAGAACCTGACCACGGGCTACCACGGCTTTCAGGTGCTGCAAGACCTGGCACTGGAAGCAGCGCCCGGCATCACCGTCATCGTGGGCCCCAACGGCGCGGGCAAGACCACGCTGCTCAAGGCCCTGGCGGGCCTGCTGCCGCGCCAGGGCGCGGTGACGCTCGATGGCCAGGCCGTGCCTGCGATGAACGCCACGGCCTGCGTGCAACGCGGCCTGGCGCTGGTCGCCGAAGGTCGCCAGCTGTTCCCCCAGATGACGGTGACAGAAAACCTGGAGCTGGGCGGCTGGCTGGTGCCGTCACGCGTGCGCGCCGAGCGGTTGCACCAGGCGTTTGAAGACTTTCCCCGCCTCAAGGAACGCGCCCATCAACTGGCCGGCACCATGAGCGGCGGCGAGCAGCAGATGGTGGCCGTGGCCCGCGCCATGATGAGCGGCCCGCGCCTGTTGATGCTGGACGAGCCCTCGCTGGGCCTGGCACCCCGCATGGTCGATGAGCTGCTGGCCATCGTGCAGCGCATTGCCGCACAAGGCGTCACCGTGCTCATGGTGGAGCAGAACGTGCGCAAGGCGCTGCAGATCGCGCAGCGCGGCTATGTGCTGGAGCGCGGGCGCATCGTGGCCTCGGGCGAGGCATCGACCCTGCTGCAGTCCGACGTGGTGCGCCAGGCCTACCTGGGCATGGCCTGAAATCTATGAAGCACCCCCTGAGTCGCTTCGCGCCTTCCCCCTCTCCTTCGGGAGGGGAACGCCCCCAGCGCGGCGGGGCTGCCCTTGCGCGGGGGCACTGGCCTCGGCACCGCCGGTTTCGGGAGCCGTAGGTCATCGCGAAAACCGTGCGGCGCTATCGCCTCCCATCATTTCGATTGCTTCTATTTTCTTTTTTGCCATCCAGGAGATTTATTCCATGACTGCCATTGCCATGTTGATCAACGGCGAGCGCGTGCAAGCCACCGGCGGCGCCACGTTTGAGCGTCGCAACCCGCTCGATGGTTCGGTCGCCACCACGGCACCCGCTGCCAGCGTGGCCGACGCCAAGGCCGCTGCCGACGCGGCCGCCAACGCCTTCCCGGCCTGGTCGGCCCTGGGGCCCAACGCGCGCCGCGCGCTGCTGCTCAAGGCGGCACATGCGCTGGAGGCCCGCACGGCCGACTTTGCGGTGGCCATGGCGGCCGAGACCGGCGCCTCGGGCATGTGGGCGGGCTTTAACGTGCACCTGGCTGCCGGCCTGCTGCAGGAAGCCGCAGCCCTGACCACGCACATTGCAGGAGAAGTGATTCCGTCCGACGTGCCAGGCAGCCTGGCCATGGGCGTGCGCCAAGCAGCGGGTGTGGTGCTGGGCATTGCACCGTGGAACGCACCCGTCATCCTGGGCGTGCGCGCGATCGCCACGCCACTGGCCTGTGGCAACACGGTCATCCTCAAAGGCTCAGAGCTGTGCCCCGCCACACACGGCCTCATCATCGAGGCGCTGCAGGAGGCCGGCTTGCCCCCCGGCGTGGTGAACTTTGTGACCAACGCACCCGCCGACGCAGGCGCCGTCGTCGAGGCCATCGTGGCCCACCCGGCAGTGCGCCGCATCAACTTCACCGGCTCCACCAAGGTGGGCCGCATCATTGCGCAGACCTGCGCCAAGTACCTCAAGCCCGTGGTGCTGGAGCTGGGCGGCAAGGCCCCCCTGCTGGTGCTGGATGACGCGGACATCGACGCCGCTGTCGCAGGCACCGTGTTCGGCGCATTCGCCAACTCGGGCCAGATCTGCATGTCCACCGAACGCATCATTGTGGACAACGCCGTGGCCGACGCGTTTGTGGCCAAGCTGGGCGAGCGCGCCAAGGCCCTGCCCCTGGGCGACCCACGCAAGGGCCCGGTGGTGCTGGGCTCGGTGGTGGACATGACCACGGTGCAGCGCTGCAACGCCCTGATCGACGACGCGCTGGCCAAGGGCGCCACGCTGGCCTGCGGCGGCAAGAGCGACAGCACGCTGATGCAGGCCACGGTGCTCGACCATGTGACGGCCGAGATGGACATCTACCGCGAAGAATCGTTCGGCCCCGTCAAGCCCGTGGTGCGCGTGAACGGCGTCGAGGAAGCCATTGCCTGCGCCAACGACAACGAGTTCGGCCTGTCCTCCGCCGTGTTCAGCCGCGATGTGGCCAAGGCGTGGAATGTGGCCGCACGCATCGAGTCGGGCATCTGCCACGTCAACGGCCCCACGGTGCATGACGAAGGCCAGATGCCTTTTGGCGGCGTGAAAAGTTCGGGCTATGGCCGCTTTGGCGGCATGGCTGGGGTGCGTGAATTCACCGAACTGCGCTGGATCACGGTGCAGACCACGCCGCGCCACTATCCGTTCTGAACATCAAAAAAGATAGCGCCTAGCGCATGATTTACCTGCGCTAGGTGCCACTTTTCTTCAAAATCACACGGTGATGGCATCCAGCGGCCAGCGCGGCTTCACGTCAAAGGCGTAGTCGGTGTTGGCCTGCTGCTGCCCAGCCTGCAGCCGCATGGCCGCCGCCATGGCAATCATGGCGCCGTTGTCGGTGCACAGGTGCAGCTCAGGGTAGTGCACCCGCACCTTGGCGGCGGCACAGGACGTGTTGAGCTGCGCGCGCAGGTGCCGGTTGGCCCCTACGCCACCGGCGACCACCACGCGCTTCAGACCGGTCTGCTTGAGCGCAGCCAGCGTCTTCTTCACCAGCACTTCGACAATCGCAGCCTCGGTGCTCGCCGCCAAGTCGGCCTTGCGTGCCTCCAGCTCATCGCCCAGCTTCTTGGCCTGCGTGAGCACCGCCGTCTTGAGCCCGGCAAAAGAGAAATCGAGGTTACCACTGTGCAGCAGCGGGCGCGGCAGCTTGAAGGCTGCGGCATCGCCCTGCTCAGCCAGGCGCGAGAGCGCTGGCCCACCCGGGTAGCCCAGGCCCATGAGCTTGGCGGACTTGTCGAACGCCTCGCCAGCAGCATCGTCAATGGTCTCGCCCAGGATCTCGTAGCGGCCCACGCCATCCACCCGCATCAGCTGCGTGTGGCCACCCGAGACGAGCAGGGCCACAAAAGGGAATTCAGGCGGGTCGGCGCTGAGGAAGGGCGACAGCAGGTGCCCCTCCAGGTGGTGCACGCCCAGCACCGGCTTGTCCAGTGCAGCACCCAACGCGCACGCCACGCCCGCCCCCACCAGCAGCGCACCGGCCAGGCCCGGGCCGCGCGTGTAGGCCACCACGTCCACATCGGCCAGCGACTGGCCAGACTCGGTCAGCACCTGCGTTGCCAGCGGCAGCACACGTCGGATGTGGTCACGGCTGGCCAGTTCGGGCACCACGCCACCGTAGGCCTGGTGCATCTCAATCTGGCTGTGCAGCGCGTGCGACAGCAACGTGGGCACGGCATTGCCCGTGGAACGGACCAATGCCACGCCCGTTTCGTCGCACGAAGATTCAATACCGAGGATCAGCAAGCTCATGCCCCGAGTGTAAAACCCGGGGCCGATCCGTCCCGGAGGGCTGTTTACCAGCGGTCCGACCGCATGCGCAACTCCCAGTTGCCGCTGCGCAGCTCGTACACACCCACGGCACCGTAGCGTTGCTCGCCCTTCTCATCCCAGGTCATGGTGCCAATCACCGGGGCATAGCCGTTGATGCTGTGCAGGGCCTTGGTGATTTCCTTGGGGTCGGCGGACTTGGCTTTCTGGATGGCCGCCGAAAGCACATACGTGCTGTCGTAGCTGTAGTGGCCGCCATAGGCAGGAGGCTTCTTGAAGGCGGCGATGTACTTTTCAAGGAAGGGCTTGCCGGTGGTGAACTCCTTGGCTTCCAGCACTGGCGAGGTGGCGTACAGCGCCTGCACGATGCCTGCGCCCTTGGTCATGTCGGTGGTCTTGATGGTGTCGCCACCCAGCAGGCTGACCTTGGTGTGGTCTACCTTCTTGAGCGCTTCGAGCAGCGCCAGGGCCTGGAAGTCGTTGAGGGTAGAAACAATCACCTCCACGTTGGCGGCCTTGAGCTCACCGGCCAGCTCGTCGAAGGCCACGGTCTTGTCGTCGAAGGACTTGCGCACCACGACTTCCTTTTTCTCGGCCTTGAGCTGTTCGGCAGCGCCATCGGCCAGGCCCTTGCCGTAAGGGGTGCCGTCGTCCAGCGCGGCGTAGCGGTTGGCGCCCAGCTGCGTGGCCGCAAAGGAGCCGATGGCGCGCGCCTGCAAAGTGTCGTTGGCCACCATGCGGAACGTGGTGGGGAACCCGAGCTGCGTGAACTTGGGGTTGGTGGAGATGGCGATCTGTGGAATGTCCTTGGCGGCGTAGATGGGGGCGGTCTCAATGCTCACGCCCGAGTTGAGGTGGCCCACCACGGCTACCACACCCGCATCCACCAGCTGCTGGGCGACCGCCTTGCCGGTGGTGGCGTCGGCCTTGTCATCCACGGACACGACCTCCAAGGTCACGCGCTTGCCGTCCACGGTGTAGCCGGACTTGTTGAGTTCCTCCACCGCCAGCTTCACGCCATTGAGCAGATCCTGCCCCAGGGCGCCCAGCGGGCCGCTCAAAGGCTGTGCAACACCAATTTTGATGGTGTCCGGCACCTTGCCGCATCCGGTCAGGAGTGCAGCAGTCGCCACTGCGGTCAAGGCCAGGCTGGCCGAGAAGCGGCGCCGGTTCATGTGCTTGTTCATGCAAAAAACTCCATTTCAGTGTGTCTGTGTGACCAGATGTATATGCGACGCCCTGCTGGGTGAGCTACCGGGTATGCCCTCCCACGGTGTCAGTATTAGCAACTTTCAGGCCCCACAACGGGGGCCAGGGCGCCCAGGCCTGGCGGGCCTGGGGCTGGTATGGGCCCTGGGTGAAAGCCCATCGCAACGGCGCTCTGGGGCCGTGCACCACCCCGGCGCACCAATTTGTGGCGTAAAAATTGCTTATGCTTACGGGTATGAATGAGGCTTTGCGCATCGTGGTGGTTGCCCCGGATCTGGCAGTCGCCGACCCTGACGACGAACACGCCGTGGAGCAGGCGGAGCGGTCGCGGGCGCTGCGCATCGGCCTGCTGGAGAACAACTTCAACCTGGTGGCCACGCTGCCCGCCGACGTGTTTCTGAGCGAGCGCATTGCCCAGCTGCAGCCCGACCTGATCATCGTGGACGCCGAGAGCGAGGCCCGCGACGCGCTGGAGCATGTGGTGATGGCCACACGCGACGAACGCCGCCCCATCGTGATGTTCACCAACGATGAAGACACCTCGCACGTGAAGGACGCGGTGGCGGCCGGTGTGTCTGCCTACATCGTGGCGGGGTTGGCACCGCAGCGCATCCGCCCCATTCTGGACGTGGCTATGGCCCGCTTCCAGCACGAACAGGCCTTGCGCGCCGAGCTGGCCGACGCCAAGACCGAGCTCAAAGACCGCAAGACCATCGACCGCGCCAAGGGCCTGTTGATGCAGCGCCAGGGCCTGACCGAACAGGCCGCCTACGAAAAGCTGCGCAAGACCGCCATGGACAAGGGCCTGAAGCTCGTGGACGTGGCTCAGCGCATGCTGGACGTGATGGATCTGCTGGGGTAAAACCAAAGAACAACCCCCTGAGCGGCTGCGCCGCTTCCCCCTTCTCTCGAATGACTGCGTCATTCGGGAAGGGGGACGATGCCCTCGCTGCGGGGCGGCCCTTGCTGGGCATCCCTCGCCAGGGCCGCGCCCAATTCTCCAAGGCCCCTCCCAAATGGTGCGCCGCACAAAGGCAGTGCGACCACACTGATCACAACAAGAACATCCCTGCTGCAAGCCCCGCAGACGTGTAGCGCTTATTGATCAAGCGCAGACAGCTATTCATTCCATAGCAACCAACGCTCCAACATGGCGCAGCGCACGCTGGCACGCGCTTTGCATTGCACAGTGCAAGACCAATGCAGGTCTGACCACTGACAGCACTGACCCAACGGCGGGCCGGTGCTGGCAAGGAGCCCCGGACCCGTTCCAGGCTCCACCCAGGACAAAGGCGTCCCCACCCGCTCCCGGCGTTGCTTTGATGCAGCCAGGCGCGGTGTGAGGACGCCTTTTTTGTTTTTCACGCCACCAGGGATGCCCCATGACCGATCTGTTGAAAACCAGCCTCAACCGCCGCACCGTGCTGCAGGCCGCCACCGTGGGCGCTGTGGGTGTGAGCCCCGCGCTGCGCGCGCTCGTCCACGCAGCGGGCTCCGACGCCCCCGAGAAGAAGGAAGTCAAGATCGGCTTCATCCCGCTGACCGACTGCGCGAGCGTGGTCATGGCTTCAGTGCTGGGCTTCGACAAGAAATACGGCGTGACCATCGTCCCCAACAAGGAAGCCAGCTGGGCGGGCGTGCGTGACAAGCTGGTGAACGGCGAACTGGACTTTGCCCATGTGCTCTACGGCCTGGTCTATGGAGTGCACCTGGGCACCGCCGGTCCCAAGAAGGACATGGCCGTGCTCATGAATCTGAACAACAACGGTCAGGCCATCACCCTCTCCAAGGCCTTGGCCGACAAGGGTGCGGTGGATGGCCCGTCCCTGGCCAAGCTCATGGCCAGCGAGAAGCGTGAATACACATTTGCGGGCACCTTCCCCACCGGCACCCACGCAATGTGGATGCACTACTGGCTGGCAGCGGCGGGCATCAACCCGCTGTCGGGTGCCAAGCTCATCACCGTGCCCCCGCCGCAGATGGTTGCCAACATGCGCGTGGGCAACATGGACGGCTTTTGTGTGGGCGAGCCCTGGAACCACCGCGCCATCATGGATGGCATCGGTATCACGGCCAACACCACGCAGGACATCTGGAAGGACCACCCCGAGAAGGTGCTGGGCACCACGGCCGAGTTCGTCAAGAAGTACCCCAACACCACGCGCGCCGTGATGATGGCCGTGCTCGAAGCCAGCCAGTGGATCGACGCCAGCCTGTCCAACAAAATGAAGATGGCCGAGACCGTGGCCGGCAAGGCGTATGTGAACACGGGCGTGGATGCCATCAACCAGCGCATTCTGGGCCGCTACCAGAACGGTCTGGGCAAGACCTGGGACGACCCCAACCACATGAAGTTCTTCAACGACGGCGCGGTGAACTTCCCCTACCTGTCGGACGGCATGTGGTTCCTCACCCAGCACAAGCGCTGGGGCTTGCTGAAGAGCCACCCCGACTACCTGGCCGTGGCCAAGGAGGTCAATCAGGTCGAGCTGTACAAGTCGGTGGCCAGCGCCATGAAGATCAGCGTGCCCAAGGATGTGCTGCGCACCAGCAAGCTCATCGACGGCGTGGTGTGGGACGGCAAGGACCCTGCCAAGTACGCCGACGGCTTCAAGATCAAGGCCTGACGGCAACCCTGCCCCAGCGCCCGCCCGGCCACCCCGCAAGCAAGCCCTGCACAGGAGAACACCATGGTCAGTGCCGTCTTTCATTCCCCGTTGGATGCAGCCCCCGTGGCCGCACAGAATGCTATGAATACTGTAGCTGCAAGCACAACATCCACTAGCGCAAGAAGCCAAAAGGCTGCGACATCTGCCCCCAAGTCACCCGCAGCGCCCACCAGCGTGGCCACTGGCCGCGACTGGTCCGCCCTCTCGCGCAGCTTCTGGCTGGCCGTGCTGCCGCCGCTGTGTGGCCTGGGCCTGCTCGTCGGCCTGTGGGCGGTGGTCTCCACCACCACGGGCGGCAGCATCCCCAGCCCCAAGGACACCTGGCTGCAGGCGCTGGAAGTGTTCAGCAACCCCTTCTACCGCAACGGCCCCAACGACCAGGGCGTGGGCTGGAACGTGCTGATGAGCCTGCAGCGCGTGGCCATCGGCTTCGGCATGGCGGCGCTGGTGGGCATCCCCGCGGGGTTTGTGATCGGACGCTTCAATTTCCTGTCGCGCATGTTCAATCCGCTCATCAGCCTGCTGCGCCCCGTGTCGCCTCTGGCGTGGCTGCCGATCGGTCTGCTGGTCTTCAAAGGCGCCAACCCGGCGGCCATCTGGACCATCTTCATCTGCTCCATCTGGCCCATGATCATCAACACCGCCGTGGGTGTGCAGCGCGTACCGCAGGACTACATGAACGTGGCCCGCGTGCTCAACCTGAGCGAATGGAAGATCGCCACCAAGATCCTGTTCCCCGCCGTGCTGCCCTACATGCTGACCGGCGTGCGCCTGGCCGTGGGCACCGCGTGGCTGGTGATCGTGGCGGCCGAGATGCTGACCGGCGGCGTGGGCATCGGCTTCTGGGTGTGGGACGAGTGGAACAACCTCAACGTCAAGAACATCATCATCGCGATCTTCGTGATCGGCATCGTCGGGCTGCTGCTGGAGTTTGCACTCATCAAGCTGGCCACCGCATTTACGTTTGAAGAGGTGAAAGCATGAACACGACAGCTCCATCCCCCCACCCTTCCATGAGCACCAAGTTCATCGAGATCCACGGCGTCGAGCAGACCTTCAAGACGGCCAAGGGCCTGTTCCCGGCGCTGCGCGACATTCACTTGACGATTGCCAAGGGCGAGTTCGTGGCGCTCATCGGCCACTCGGGCTGCGGCAAGTCCACCCTGCTCAACCTGATTGCCGGCCTGACGACCCCCACCAACGGCGCGCTGCTGTGCGCCAACAAGGAGATCAAGGGACCGGGGCCGGAGCGCGCCGTGGTGTTCCAGAACCACTCGCTGCTGCCTTGGCTCACCTGCTTTGACAACATCTACCTGGCTGTGGAGCGCGTGTTTGGCGCCAAGGAAACCAAGGCCCAGCTCAAGGCCCGCACCGACGCCGCATTGGCGCTGGTGGGCCTGACCCACGCGGGGCAAAAACGTCCGGGCGAAATCTCGGGCGGCATGAAACAGCGCGTGGGCATCGCCCGGGCCCTGAGCATGGAGCCCCAGGTGCTGCTGATGGACGAGCCCTTCGGCGCGCTCGACGCCCTGACCCGCGCCAAGCTGCAGGATGAGCTGCTGGAGATCGTGGCGCGCACCCAAAGCACCGTGGTGATGGTGACCCACGACGTGGACGAAGCCGTGCTGCTGTCCGACAAGATCGTGATGATGACCAACGGCCCGGCCGCCACGATTGGCGAGGTGCTGACCGTGGACTTGCCCCGCCCCCGCAAGCGCGTGGAGCTGGCCGAGGACCCGCAGTATGTGCACTACCGCAAGGCGGTGATCGACTTTCTGTACACGCGCCAGGGGCACGTCGAGAAAGCCGCTTGAGCGGCCGGTCAGCAGCGCACCCGGACGCCCAAAACAAAAGGGCTCTGACCAGATCGGTCAGAGCCCTTTTTCGCTGTGTCCCCATGGCAGAGCTGCCGCACGCGCGCAGCTCCAGACCAGCGCACCCGCGCAAGGGCCGCCCCGCCGCGCTGAGTGCGTCCCCCTTCCCGCATCGCGCAGACCTTCGAGAGAAGGGGGGAAGGCGCGTAGCGCCTCAGGGAGTTGCCCTCAGTGGCTGCCGGTGATGTAGTTCTCCAACTGCTCAATGATGAATTTCTGCTCGGAGATGATGTCCTTGACCAGGTCGCCAATGGAAATCATGCCCACCAGCTTGCCGCCATCCACCACGGGCAGGTGGCGCAGGCGGTTGTTGCTCATGAGCTGCATGCACTGCTCGCTGGTCTGGTCCGGGCGCACAAACATCACGGCCGAGGTCATCACATCCTTGACCTGGGTGACGGCTGAAGTGCGCCCCATGAGGGCAATTTTGCGGGCGTAGTCCCGCTCGGTGAAGATGCCGACGATGGACGAGCCCTCGGTCACGATGAGCGCGCCAATGCCCTTGTCGGCCATGAGCTGGAGGGCATCCAGCACGGAGGCAGCAGGGCTGATGGTGTGGACGGTGGCGTCGGGTTTGGACTGAAGAATCTTGGCGACTGCGGTCATGGAAACCTCCCTCGTGAAAACGGAAACGGGCACAGGGAGATTTCAGCCCATAAGGCCCGTGCGCGCAACCCACGCAAGCCCCATGTGCAGCGCTTTTTGATCATCTGTTGCACGGCGAATGCAATGGATGTTTCTGCGCCGTTGCATACCGCCTTGCGCGAAACAAACTGAAAAGAAGCGAAACCGCGGCGAGACGACGCCCCCGGCCTGCCCCGGCACGATGGAGCCCATGTTCAACGCACCGACCACGTTCACCTCTGCGGCATATGTTGCCTGCCAGCGCCGGCGGATTCCATGGCAAACCGCCAGGGTTCCGAGGGCAGGCAGACACGGCAGACGGCCCGGGAGATTGTTTCCAATACTGGAACAGTTAGTTCGCGACTCAGTGGTTTTTCTCTGAACAGCACCGGCGTACAGTTCATCCCATCGATGAGCCGAACCCGCAAGGCGACTCACCGAACCCGGTGCGAAGCGAGTCGTTTCTGATCTTCACCCGGTTTTTTGAGACGCTTTTTTAACTTCAAGGATTTCCATCATGAACAACACCGCACGTTTCCTGTCTATCGCCGCTGTCGCTGCTTTCGCTTCTTTCGGTGCCCAAGCCGACGAAGCTGACGCTTCGCAGTTCGCTACCCAATTCGAAACCAGCCGCACCCGCGCCGAAGTGATCGCCGAAGCCGCTACGGCTGTGCAAATGCGCAGCCAAGAGCCCGCAGGCTCCCGCGTGGTGACCTACAAGTCCACGGCTGACCGCGCTGCCGTGCGTGCCGAAGCTGCCGCACAAGCCATGCGCACTGGCCGCGTGGGCCCTGCTGAAGGCGGTTGATTCAATTTCTTGAATCCACAGCTTCACCCACCGCGTATTCCAGATACCTCGTCCCCATTTTTCGAATTTCACAGGAGTTTCATCATGAACAAGACTGCCCGTTTCCTCTCTATCGCTGCTGTTGCTGCTTTCGCTTCTTTTGGTGCCCAGGCTGACGAAGCCGATGCTTCGCAGTTCGCCACCAAGTTCGAAACCAACCGCACCCGCGCTGAAGTGGCTGCCGAAGCTGCTACCGTGGCCCAGACCCGCTCCATCGAACCCGCTGGTTCGCGTGTGGTGACCTACAAGTCCACGGCTGACCGCGCTGCCGTGCGTGCCCAGGCCGCTGAAGCACTGCGCACCGGCCAGATCTCGTCCGGCGAAATCGGCTCCATGTAATTCGCTGGGCCTGCACCACGGTGCAGGTAGAAGGTTGCAAATGCCAAAAAGGCCGAGGCCCCTGCAGGGGCCTCGGCCTTTTTTGATGGTACTTCGCTAAAAAGAGAAGCTCGAGGCCCGCCCCCGACAGCTTGGCGGCCGCCGAGGGTCTCCGCCAAGATTTACTTGCCCGCGCGCGCCTGGGCCACCGCTGCCTGTACGTCCTTCCACAGCGCTTCGCCCACGTTGGCGGCAATGCTGGCGTTCACGGCACTGAGCTTGTCGCGCATGCGGTTGGCTTCAGCTGCGGGCAAATCATTGACCTGCATGCCTTTGCCCTTGAGGTCAGCCAGCGCCTTGTCGGCCTCGGCACGGGTGTCCTGGCGCTCGAAGTCGCGGCTCTTCTTGGCGGCGTCGAGCAGCACCTTCTGCTCGGCCTTCGACAGGCCATCCCAGTACTTCTTGCTCACCAGCACGATCCAGGGGCTGTAGACATGGTTGGTCACCGTGAGGTACTTCTGCACCTCATAGAACTTGCTCGACAGGATGGTGTTGTAGGGGTTCTCCTGGCCGTCCACCGTCTTGGTTTCGAGGGCGGTGAAGAGCTCGGAGAACGGCAGCGGCACCGCATTGGCGCCCAGGGTCTTGAAGCTGTCGAGGAACACGTTGTTCTGCATCACGCGCAGCTTGATGCCGTCCATGTCTTCCAGCTTGTTCACCGGGCGCTTGCTGTTCGTGAGGTTGCGGAACCCGTTCTCCCAGTACACCAGGCCCACCAATCCCTTTTCCTGCAGCTTGTCCATCACCTTTTGGCCCACAGGGCCGTCCAGCACCACATCGGCTTCCTTGGCGTTGTTGAACAGGAACGGCGTGTCCCAGATCGCCATTTCCTTGGTAATGCCCACCAGGGTGGCGGTGGAGCCCACCATCATCTCCTGCGCACCGCCGATCAGGGCCTGCTGCATCTGTACGTCCGAACCCAGTGCGGCGGCACCGATGGCGCGAATCTTCATCTTTCCGCCCGAGGCCTTTTCCACTTCCTGCGCAAACAGCTTGGTGGCCCGGCCCTGGTTGGAGTCCTCGTTGAGGCCGTAGCCAAAACGGATGATGCGCGGCTTGAAGTCTTGGGCTGCGGCCTGGAACGAGCAGGTGATGGCAGCGACCGACAGGGCGGCCAGCAGGGTGCGACGGAAAGTTTTCATGGTTGTCTCCATTGGCAAGAAAAACGGGGAAGAGGAGCAGGCAAACGGCTAGCGCAGCCAGACGACGGGCGCAGTCACGATCTGCGGGAAGACCACCAGCAGCGCCAGAATCAGCACATAGGTGATGAGAAAAGGATTCACGCCCTTGATGACGCTGTGCATCGAGATGCGCCCCACCCCTGCCACCACGTTGAGCACCGTGCCCACGGGCGGCGTGATGAGGCCAATGGCGCCGTTGAGCACGAACATCAGGCCGAAATACACCGGGTCGATCCCCGCCTTGACGGCGATGGGCAGCATCACAGGCGCGAAGATCAGGATGGTGGGCGTGAGGTCCAGCGCCGTGCCGATGAGCACCAGCACGATCATCATCACGGCCATCAAGAGGCGCGGGTTCTCCACCAGCGGGCCCAGCCAGCTGGTCAGCACGTTGGGCAAGTCGGCCAGCGTGATCATGTAGCTGGCCACCTGGGCACCAGCACACAGGAACATCACGATGGAGGTCGTCTTGGCCGCCCGCACCAGCACGCCGTAGATGTCGGCCAGCTTCATCTCGCGGTGGATGAACAAGGCCACCACCAGGGCATAGAACGCAGCCACCACGGCGGCCTCGGTGGGCGTGAACACGCCGGTCTTCATACCGCCGATGATGATGAGCGGCATCAGCATCGCCCAGAAGGCGCGCACGGTGGCGCGCAGGCGGTCCTTGACGGGCAAGGGCTCGCCCTGGGGCAGGTCCATGCCGCGCAACACCCAGCGCCAGGCAAAGATGAGACCCACGCCCATCATCAGCCCCGGCACGATGCCCGACACGAAAAGCGCCGAGATCGAGGTATTGGTCGTCACACCGTAGATCACAAAGGGCATGGACGGCGGAATGATGGGCGCGATGATGCCGCCCGAGGCAATCAGCCCGGCGGATGTGTTCATGGGGTAGCCCTGCTGGCGCATCATGGGCAGCAGGATGGTGGCCAGCGCGGCGGTGTCGGCCAGGGCCGACCCGCTCATGCTCGCCATCAGCACCGCAGCGCCAATGGCCACATAGCCCAGCCCACCCCGGATGTGCCCCACCCAGGCCTGCGCCATGTCGATGATGCGGCGGCTGATGCCGCCGGAGTTCATCAACTCACCCGCCAGGATGAAGAAGGGCACGGCCAGGAGCGGAAAGCTGTCCACCCCGGCCACCAGGTTCTGTGCGAGCAACTGCGCATCCCAGAAGTCGAGCACCCAGGCCATGCCTGCGCCCGTGAGCACCAGGGCCAAGCCCATGTTCATGCCCGTGCCCATCAGCACCAGCATGCCCAGCGAAAAAACAAGAAAAGCCTGCGCTTCGGGTCCCATGGTCACTCCACCTCAGCGCCGTGACGGAGGTCCAGCGGCTTGCGTTGAATCAATTCGATGGTTGCCATCACACCAATGGCCACCGCGCACAAAAAGGCTGGCAACGGCAGCAGCGCCGCCGGGTAGGCCATGACGACCGAGCGGCTGCCCATGCCCACCACCACCTGCTGCCAGGCCCCCCAGGCCAGCATCGCGCTGGCGATGATCACCAGCAGCCGGATCACGGCCGTCAGCAGGCCAAAGGCCACCGGGCGCTTGGCCAGCAGGCCAGCCAAGCTGGTAAAGGCCATGTGTTCGCCTGCCGGATAGGCCGCTGCGGCACCGATGAACACCATCCAGACGAACAACAGGCGCGACAGTTCTTCACTGGCTGCCACGCCGCTGCCAAAGCCGTAACGCAGCACCACGTTGATGAACACGGCCACGGCCATCACACCCAGGCAGCTGGCCATGAGCACCTGGGAGATCCGAGCAAAGCGGCTCTGTGGCACGGCATGTTGTGCAGGGGAACTCATGCGGTCTCCTTCGTTGCCAGCCAGGCCGAGGCCTGTTGTTGCAGCGTGGGCAGGTCCAGCAATGCATCCAGGCGCAGTACGCCCGTTTCGCCCACGGGGGATTCCAGCGTGGCGAACTGGCTGTCCACCAAGGCGCTGGAGAAAAAATGGGTGCCCGCGCGGGCAGCCACCCGCTGGCCGGCGTTGGCGCGATCGATCTCCAGAAAGACAAAACGCAGACCGGGGCAAGCATTGCGCAAGCGGTCCCGGTAAGCCCTCTTGAGCGCAGAGCAGGTCAGCACCACCCCGCGCGGCTGGTCCTGCAGCAGCTGTCCCAACGTGGCCAGCCAGCCTTCACGGTCCGTATCGGTCAATGCAATACCCTGGCGCATCTTTTCGCGGCTGGCGGGGCTGTGGTGGTCGTCCCCTTCGATCAGGGGCAGGCCCTCGGCCTGGGCCAGGGCGGAACCCAGGCTCGACTTGCCGCAGCCCGCCACGCCCATGACGACCACAAAAGCCGGTGACGCTTGAAAACTCATGTTGGTAGCGCTATCCAAACAATCCATAAAAAAGGCATCCGCTCTGGATGCCGCACCATCTGTGGCAACTTCTGCAACTTGATCCAAAATGGCTCCTGTTGCGTTGCCCATCAGCTTGGACAGCGCTATCCTAACCAGATCAAACCCAACCCCCATGAGGGTTAACCCTTGAACAGACCCGAGACAAAACGCCGCTCCAGCGGCCGCATCACGCTGAGCGACGTGGCCAAGGCCGCCGAGGTCAGCCCCATCACTGCCTCCCGCGCCCTGCGGGGAGAACGCGGCGTGGCGCAAGAACTGGTGCAGCGCGTAAAAGTCGCCGCTGAGCAATTGGGCTATGTGCCCGACCCCGCAGCGCGCGCACTCGCTTCACAGCGCAGCGTGCAGGTGCCGGTGCTGGTGCCGCTGCTGTCCAACGCGCTATTTGTGGACGTGCTGGAGGCCGTGCACCGCACGCTGTTCCCGCAGGGCTACCAGGCGCTGATCGGCGTCACGCATTACGACCCGCAAGAGGAGGAGCAGCTGCTGCGCACCTACCTCGCGCACCGTCCGGCCGGGCTGCTGGTCACCGGCTTTGACCGCACCGAGGCCGCGCGCCACCTGATTGCCGCCAGCGGCGTGCCCTGCGTGCACCTGATGGAGATGACCTCGGCCCCCGGCGTGTTCTGCGTGGGGTTTTCGCAGCAGGATGCAGGCCACAGCATGACGGACCACCTGCTGGCGCGGGGCTACCGAAAGATCGCTTTTGTAGCCGCCCAGCTGGACCCCCGCACCATGCAGCGCGCAGAGGGCTACCGCCGCTGTCTGCGCGAAGCCGGCCTGTACGACCCCAAGCTGGAGCTGCTGAGCCCGCAGCCCTCATCGATGCGGCTGGGTGGGGAACTGCTGGAAGAGCTGCTGCGCACCCGCCCCGGTGTGGATGCCGTGTTCTTCTGCAATGACGACTTGGCCCAGGGCGGCCTGCTGGCAGCGCAGCGCCTGGGTCTGTCGGTGCCCGGCCAAGTGGCCATTGCGGGCTTTAACGACCTGGCAGGCAGCGACCAGATGCTGCCGCCGCTGACCACGGTCCACACGCCACGCTCCGCCGTGGGCGAGGCCAGCGCACGCATGCTGCTGGCGCTGATGCGCGGCGAGGTGCCAGAGCACAACTCGGTGAATCTGGGGTTTGAGCTGACGGTGCGCGAGAGCACCTGACCCCTCTCTCCGCGGCGCCCACCGGAAGCCACAGCGCCGCCCAGACCTACGCCAGGACCCGGCGGCAACGCGGTCGCTCGTCTCGCGCAGACAACCCATCCCCTCACTATCGCTCAGGCCAGGGTGAGGGCCGTCGCACGCCACAACCGTCGCGTGCGCACCCCCACTTTGCCCACCTTTGAGCTCACGCCTCCGACCGGCTCTGCAGACGGGACGAGACCCAGACAGTCACGCAGCGCACGCCGCCGCGGCGGTACCTCCTACCCAGCATGCGACTCGGAGTCAGCGCACAGAGCTCTCACCCCAATTTAAGACAATATATTTTCACAAAGGCAACAAGAAGTTTTTATCAAAGGTGTTCTTATCCACCGATAAATCTGTCTATTACCTGGAAAAATTCGGGTTAACACCTACCTCACCACAAACGACAACTGTTTGACACATTCAATTTACATCACTACGATAAGCAAATATGTTGTCTTAATTGCCTTCTGCTGTTGTAGCAGGGGGTGTACCCCGAACTACTCAGGAGAGAACCATGCGCAATCTGAATGGAAAGACCGTGATCGTGACCGGCGGCGGCGGCGGCATTGGTGGGGCCACCAGCCGCCGCTTTGCCGAAGAAGGCGCCAAGGTGGCTGTGTTCGACATGAACCTGGAGGCTGCGCAGAAAGTGGCCGAAGGCATCCAGGCTGCAGGGGGCGTGGCCCAGGCCTTCCAGTGCGATATCACCCAGCGCACCCAGGTAGACACCGCCGTGGCAGCGGCCGAAGCTGCCCTGGGACCCATCGATGTGCTGGTCAACAACGCCGGCTGGGATGTGTTCAAGCCTTTCACCAAGACCGTGCCTGCCGAGTGGGACAAGCTCATTGCCATCAACCTGACGGGTGCACTGCACATGCTGCACGCCGTGCTGCCCGGCATGGCAGAGCGCAAGACCGGCCGCATCGTCAACATCGCGTCCGATGCGGCGCGCGGTGGTTCGTCCGGCGAGGCGGTGTACTCCGCGTGCAAGGGAGGGCTGGTGGCCTTGTCCAAGACGCTGGCCCGGGAGCACGCCCGCCAGAACATCACCGTCAACGTGGTCTGCCCCGGCCCCACCGACACCGCACTGCTGGCCGGTGTGGCTGAAGGTGCCCGCGACCCCGCCAAGCTGCTGGAAGCGTTTCGCAGCGCTATCCCCCTGGGCCGCCTGGGTCAGCCCGATGACCTGGCCAGCGCCATTGCCTTCTTTGGCAGCGATGACGCGGCCTTCATCACCGGCCAGGTCATCAGCGTGTCGGGCGGCCTGACCATGCACGGTTGATCCCCGGATACCTCCTTACCTTTACCGAGAGAACACCATGAATTTCGAAGACATCCTGTACGAAGTGCGCAACGGCGTGGCTTGGATCACCATCAACCGGCCCGACAAGATGAACGCCTTTCGCGGTCAGACCTGCGACGAAATCATCAAGGCGCTGAACAAGGCCGGCTATGACCGTGATGTGGGTGCCATCGTGCTGGCCGGCGCTGGCGATCGCGCTTTCTGCACTGGCGGCGACCAATCGGCCCACAGCGGCAACTACGACGGCCGCGGCACCATTGGGCTGCCTATGGAAGAGCTGCACACCGCCATCCGCGACGTGCCCAAGCCCGTGATCGCCCGCGTGCAAGGTTTTGCGATCGGCGGCGGCAACGTGCTGGCCACCATCTGTGACCTGACCATCTGCTCCGACAAGGCGCAGTTCGGTCAAGTCGGTCCCAAGATGGGCTCAGTGGACCCCGGCTACGGCACGGCTTTCCTGGCCCGGGTCGTCGGAGAAAAGAAAGCGCGCGAGATCTGGTACCTCAACCGCCGCTACAGCGGCGCCGAGGCCGTGGCCATGGGCCTTGCCAACTTCTGCTTCCCGCACGAAGAGCTGGATGCAGAAGTGCAAAAAATTGGTGAAGAGCTGTGCGAGCGCAGCCCCACCGCGCTAGCCATTGCAAAGCGCAGCTTCAACGCAGACACCGCCCACCAGGCCGGCATTGCGGGCCTGGGCATGTATGCGCTCAAGCTGTACTACGACACCGAAGAGTCGCGAGAAGGCGTGAACGCTTTGAAAGAGAAGCGCAAGCCCGAATTCCGCAAGTACGTGAAGTAAGCAACCGCCGGAGAAGAACGATGAACCCGAACCCGTACATCAACGAAGACCTGCAGGCACTGGCTGAAACGGTGCGCCGCTTTGCGCAGGAGAAGGTCGCGCCTGGCTTTTTGGAGCGCGACAAGACCCGGGTGCTGGACCGCGCCCTGCTGCGTGAAATGGGCTCGCTCGGGTTCATCGTGCCGGAGTTGCCCGAGCAGTTCGGCGGACTGGGCATGGGGTGTCTGGCTGCGGGCGTGATCCACGAGGAGATTGCCCGCGCCGACCTGAGCTTCTCGTACCTGAATCTGCTGGCATCGCTCAACGCGCAGATCCTGTCCAAGTATGGCAACCCTGACGTGGTCGGCCCCTGGCTGCAGAAACTTATTCAAGGCGAAGCGATCTGCGCCATCGCCCTGACCGAGCCGCGTGGCGGCTCCGACGCCGCCAACCTGCGCCTGAAGATCGACCGCGATGGCGACCATTACGTCATCAACGGTGAAAAAACCTCCATCTCGGCCGCCGACCAGGCCGACATCACCGTGGTGTTTGGTCGCACCGGCACACCCGAGCAGGCCGCGCATGGGGTGACCGCCGTGCTGGTGCCCATGGATACACCTGGCATCACCACCAACCGCTTTGACTGCCATGGCCAACGCGCCATTGGCCGCGGCTCCATCTTCTTCGAGAACGTGCGCGTGCCCATCAGCCACCGCCTGGGCGACGAGAACAAGGGCTTCGTGCAGGTAATGCACGGCTTTGACTTCTCGCGCTCGCTCATCGGTCTGCAATGCCTGGCCGTGGCGCGCGTGGCGCTGGAGGAAACCTGGGAATACATCACCCAGCGCCAGGCCTTCGGCCAGCCGCTGTCGGCGTTCCAGGGCGTGACGCATCCGCTGGCGCAGTACGACACCGAGGTCGAAGGCGCTCGCCTGCTGTGCCTGCAGGGCCTGTGGCTCAAGGACAAGGGCCTGCCGCACACCGCAGAAGCCGGCATGGCCAAGTGGTGGGGCCCCAAGCTGGCCTACGACGTGATCCACCAATGCCTGCTGTGCTTTGGCCACGGCGGCTACGACCGCGGACTGATGGAGCAGCGCCTGCGCGACGTGCTGGGCTTCCAGATCGGAGACGGCACGGCGCAGATCATGAAAACCATCATCGCCCGCGCCCGAGCCGGCCGCAAGTTTGTGCCGGCCTGAGCGCCCCCCCCTAAGTCACCACAGCTCACCGCAGGCCACGGATCACCCACAACAACACCAGGAGACAAGACCATGGAATTTGACGCTGTACTGCTCCCCCCGCGCCGCACGCAGCGGGTGGCCGAAGGCCACTGGCGTGACCGCACCATCAACGATGCGCTGGACGCCTGCGTGGCCACCTGCCCCGACAAGCTGGCGCTGACCGCGCTGCAAGTGGAAACGGGAGCCACCACCCGCTTTACCTACCGCGAGTTGGCACGCATGGCTGATCGCATTGCCGTGGGCCTGGCGCGCCTGGGCGTGGGCCGGGGCGACATCGTGGCGTGCCAGTTGCCCAATTGGTGGCAGTTCACGCTGACCTACCTGGCCTGCTCGCGCATCGGTGCCGTAATGAACCCGCTGATGCACATCTTTCGCGAGCGCGAACTCTCGTTCATGCTGCAACATGGCGAGGCCAAGGTGGTGATTGCGCCCCAAACCTTTCGGGGCTTTGATTTTGAGCAAATGATCACCGCCCTCCAGCCCACCCTGCCGCACCTCAAGCATGTGGTGGTGGTCGGTGGCAGTGGTGCCAACAGCTTTGACGCCCTGCTCAGCGGTCCCGAATGGGAACAGCAGCCCGATGCGCGAGCCATTCTGACCGCCCACCGCCCCGGCCCCGACGAAGTCACCCAGCTCATCTACACGTCGGGCACCACGGGCGAGCCCAAGGGCGTGATGCACTCGGCCAACACCGTGATGGCCAACATCATCCCGTACGCCGAACGCTTGCACCTGGGTGCCGACGACGTGGTGTTGATGGCCTCGCCCATGGCACACCAGACGGGCTTCATGTACGGCCTGATCATGCCCATCCTCCTACAGGCCAGTGCCGTGCTACAGGACGTGTGGGAGCCCACCAAGGCCATTGCACTGATCAATGCAGAGAAGGCCAGCTTCACCATGGCCTCCACGCCGTTCCTCACCGATCTGGCGCGTACGGTGGCCGACAGCGGCGTAGCCGTGCCCAGCCTGCGCACCTTTTTGTGCGCTGGCGCGCCCATCCCTGGTCCGCTGGTGGAACAGGCGCGCAAGGCGCTGGGCGCCAAGATCGTCTCGGCCTGGGGCATGACCGAGAACGGCGCTGTCACGCTCACCCGTCTGGAGGACGACGATGAACGCTCTTTCAACACCGATGGCTGCCCACTGCCTGGCGTGGAGATCAAGGTGGTGGATGTGGACGGCAACGCCTTGCCGCCAGGCGAGCCCGGCAAGCTGCTGCTGCGCTCATGCTCCAACTTTGGCGGCTACCTGCACCGCGCACACCTGAACGCCACCGACGCCGACGACTGGTTCGACACCGGCGACCTGGCCGGCATCGACGAGCGCGGCTACCTGCGCATCACCGGCCGCAGCAAGGACGTGATCATCCGCGGCGGCGAGAACATTCCGGTGGTCGAAGTCGAGTCGCTGCTCTACCGCCACCCCGCCATCGCCATGGCGGCCATCGTGGCCTACCCCGACGAGCGCCTGGGCGAGCGGGCCTGCGCCGTGGTGGTGCCCAAGCCCGGGCAGACCATCGACCTGCCAGGCCTGGTGCAGTTCCTCAAGGACCAGAAGATTGCCGTGCAGTACATCCCCGAGCGCCTGATCGTGCGAGACGTGATGCCAGCCACACCGTCCGGAAAGATCCAGAAGTTCAAGCTGCGCGAAATGCTGCGCGAACAGGTTGCCTGAAGGTTGCCACCGTTTTCCCGTCGATCACTACACAACAAACCAGCAGGAGACAACGACATGCTTACACGCCAACCTTCCCCCATCCGCAGACGCCTCATCCAGTCTGCCGCCCTGGCACTCTGTGCCTTGGGCGCTATCGGCACGGCGCATGCGCAGGCCTGGCCCACCAAGCCGGTCAAGATCGTGGTCGGCTTTGCCCCAGGCGGCACCACCGATGTGATGGCACGCGTCATGGCCCAGTCGCTCACCGAAGCGCTGGGCCAGCCCGTCGTGGTGGACAACAAACCTGGCGCCAGCGGCAACGTGG
Organism: Acidovorax sp. Root402; assembly: GCF_001425125.1. NCBI lineage: Bacteria > Pseudomonadati > Pseudomonadota > Betaproteobacteria > Burkholderiales > Comamonadaceae > Acidovorax > Acidovorax sp. Root402. The sequence goes on along the minus strand of NZ_LMDQ01000003.1, from coordinate 49,849 downwards.
CAGCGGCCGAAGTGATTCGCGCACCTGCAGACGGCCACACCTTCCTGATTGCGCCTACTTCGTTCGAAACGGCCAACCCTTTCCTCTTCAAGCAGAGCATTGCCCCGGCCAAGGACCTCACGCCCATCGCGGGCGTGGGCCGCAGCCAGATGTACCTGGTGGTCAAGCCCCAGTCCACCTTCAAGGACGCCAGGGAGTTTGTGGCCTATGCCCGCGCCAACCCGGGCAAACTGTCGTACTCCTCCGCAGGCCCCGGCACGCCACCGCACCTGGCGGGCGAGCTGTTCAAGAAAGTCACCGGCGTGTTTGCAACGCACATCCCTTACCGGGGCGCAGCCCCTGCATTGCAGGATGTGATGGCCAACCAGGCGGACTATGTCTTTGACCCAGGCATTGCCTTCCCGCACGTGCGCGCAGGCAAGGTACGCATGCTGGCCGTGGCGGGGGCCAAGCGGTCGTCGTTCTTCCCGGATGTACCCACGCTGGCAGAGCTGGGCTTCAAGGGTGCGGAGCTGGACATCTGGTTTGGTATGTGGGCCCCCAATGGCACGCCTGCAGACGTCACGGCCCGCATGGCCCGGGAGATCGCCAAGGTGCTGGCCCTGCCCAGCACCAAGAACCGATATGAATCGCTGGGCGCCGAGCCCGTGGGCCTGGACAACGCCGAGTTCCGCACCCTTCTGACCGAAGAGACCAAGCTGCTGTCTGGCCTGATCCAGGAAGCCAAGATCAACATCGACTGACCCGGCCACCCGCCACACCCACCATGAATGATGCTTTGGTACTGACGGAAACCCGGGGCCGGGTGGGCGTGATCACGCTCCACAGGCCCCAGCAGCTCAACGCACTCAACGACGCCCTGATGGACCAGCTGGGCGCCACCCTGCTGGCCTTCGATGCGGAAGACGATGTCGGCGCCATCGTCCTCACCGGCAGCACCAAGGCATTTGCGGCCGGTGCCGACATTGCAGCCATGGCCGACTGGTCGTTCATGGATGTGTACCGGGGCGCCTTCATCACCCGCAACTGGGAGACCATTCGCCAAGTGCGCAAACCGGTGCTGGCGGCCGTGGCAGGCTTTGCCATGGGCGGCGGCTGTGAGCTGGCCCTGGCCTGCGACATCATCGTTGCCGCTGAATCAGCCCGGTTCGCGCTACCTGAAATCAAGCTCGCCATGCTGCCGGGCGCGGGGGGCACGCAGCGCCTGCCGCGCGCCATCGGCAAGGCCAAGGCAATGGACATGTGTCTGTCGGCCCGCATGCTTGATGCGCAAGAGGCCGACCGCTATGGCCTGGTCTCGCGCGTTGTACCCGACGCGGAGTTGCTGGACCGCACGCTCACCCTCGCGGCGCAGATTGCCAGCTTCTCGCTGCCCGCACTCATGGCCATCAAGGCATCGATCAACCGCGCCTGGGAAAGCCCGCTGACCGAAGGCATTCTGTTTGAGCGCCATGCGCTGTACGAGCGCTTTGCCAGTGCCGACGCCCACGAAGGCATGCACGCGTTCCTGGACAAACGCGCCCCAGCGTTCGAACATCGCTGAGCTGAAGGCCCCGATCGCCCCCAACCGGCAGCGGGAAGTCCTTGGCAGGCTCAGCCCTCGGACTCCGCGCCAGTATCCAGCCGCTGCATGTTGTCCAGCAGCTTGAGCAGGTAGTGCAGCGTGTGGGTGATGTCTCCCACCGAGAATTCGTCCAGCGCCTGCTCGTAATAGGCATCGATCTTGGGCCGGGCCTTGACCAGCCACGTCATGCGTCCGGACTCGGTCATCTTGATCAGGCGGGAGCGGCGGTCCTTCTCATCGGTCTCCATACAGATGTGGCCATCGCGCTCCAGGCGTCCAATCACCCCCGCGAGGTTCTGGCGGCTGACCAACAGGTAGCGCGCCAGCTCGTTCACCCCCATACCCTGCTGCGCTTCCTCGCGCGAAAGGGCTCCCAGCACCGCCCATTGCTGCGTGGTCAGCCCCTCGCTCTCCACCGCTCGCGAACCGGTTTTATGCAACAAGTTCGCACATTGGTACAGCCGAAAAAACAACCGGTTAGCCAGCTCCATACGGGCAATCTGTGCTTTGGAATCAGGGGGGTGCATGCGTGAGTTCTTAGTGGGTTATGCAGACTGCAACCGCGCGGCAATCAAGTCAACATATTGTCTCACTTCAACATCCACCCCGCACCACACCACACCATCACGATCAACCCAACCACCGGCTTTGTCTCTTGCCCTTCGGACTGCATGAATTCAAGCACCCGGTGCGCAACACAATCATTGGCGATCTGCTGCTGATCGAAATCCACAACCCTCCGAAAGCGGTCGCGCGACGGAGCCAACGCCCTCGGCACTGCGAGCGGGCGGAACATAGGGGGAGACAACACCGTCATCGCGCGCTGTAGCGCGTGCGGCTGTGTGGGCTCAGGCCGCCGCCAGCGCCCTGCTGCTGGATGAGACCTTCATCTCCTTGCGCAGCGCCACCGCATCGCGCGACTGGGTGGGTGCCGACGCGTCGATGCGGAACACCTGCACAGTCTCGGTCATGGTCTGCGCCTGGCCGTTGAGCTGCATGGCCGAGGCCGCGTTCTCCTCGACCAGCGCGGCGTTCTGCTGCGTGATGGTGTCCAGCTGTGCCACAGCAGAGTTGACCTGCGAAATGCCGCTGAGCTGCTCATTCGAGGCGCTGTGGATCTCGCCAATCAGTGTGTTGACCCGGCGCACCAGCTCCAGCGACTCGGTCATGGTTTTCTGCGCAGCGTCGGTTTTTTCATGGCCCTCGGTCACCTTGGTGGCCGAGTCGTCGATGAGCTGACGGATCTCCTTGGCGGCCGAGAGCGTGCGGTGCGACAGGCTGCGCACCTCGGAGGCCACCACCGCAAAGCCCCGCCCCTGGTCCCCGGCGCGCGCAGCCTCCACTGCGGCGTTGAGGGCAAGGATGTTGGTCTGGAAGGCAATGGAGTCGATCAGCTGCGTGATCTCGCTGATGCGGCCGGACGCGGCCTGGATCTGCTTCATGGTGCTGGCCACACCGTCCACAGCGGCACTGCTGCGCTCGGTGACCTGGGTGGCCTGGGTCGCCAGCATCGTGGCCTGGCGCGCGGATTCAGCGGTTTGCTTGACGGTGCCGGTGATTTCCTCCATCGACGCTGCTGTCTGCTGCAGGTTGCTGGCCTGCGCCTCGGTGCGCGACGACAGGTCCTGGTTGCCCTGGGCAATCTCGCGGGTTGAGACCTGCATGTGCTCGCTCTCCTGCCGCGCGTCGCGCACGATGGACAGCAGGTTCACGTTGAGCTGCGCCAGCGCCTTTTGCAGCTGGCCCACCGTGTCGCTGCGCGACGCAGATATCTTCTGGGTAAGGTCGCCCGCGGCCATGCGGTTGGCCCACAGCAGCATCTGCGACAACGGCGCCACCGTGACCTGGTGCAGGTAGACCGCCATGCCCAGCGCCACCACCACCACCCCCAGCCACGCGGCCCCTGACGCCAGCGACAGCGTGTGCCCGCCCAGCAAGGCAGCGCACCACGAGGCCACCACCAGCAGCAAGGTACACATCATCATCTTGCCCATGGGCCCCAGCGCCAGAGACCGGGCTACACGGCCCCACAGGGTGTCTTTGACCAGTTGCCCGGCCGACAGCCGGTGCACCAGCGTTCCCGCCTGCTTTTCGGCCTGCATCTGCTTGTACAGCGACTCGGCCGCCTGGATCTGTTCGCGCGTGGCTTCGGTGCGCACCGACATGTAACCCGTGGGCTGGTCGCCCTGCATGAGCGGGGTGACATTGGCCATCACCCAGTAAAACGTACCGTCCTTGCGCCGGTTCTTGACCGGGGCCGACCAGGGAATGCCCTTGGCGATGGTCTCCCACATGTCGCGGTAGGCCTCCTCGGGCATGTCGGGGTGTCGCACGATGTTGTGGGGCTGGCCCAGCAACTCTTCCTTTTCGTAGCCGCTGACCTCGATGAACATCGGGTTGCAGTACAGGATGCGGCCCTTGAGGTCCGTGGTGGACACCAGAGTCTGGCCCTTGGGAAACGCATATTCGTGCTGGCTGACCGGCAGATTGACGCGCATGGGAACCCCATTTCGTAGACGCCTTGTCGCTCCCTGACCGGGCAACACGGCAGTGGAAAAGCCGAACACATCCTATGACGAAGGCAATGGATTTGAAACAGATAAATAGCGCCTCTATCGCCAACTCACCAACTCAGTGCGCAACACCAACACTGTGCGTCGCACTCCGCTGCAATGCACCAAAGTGAGCATCCGGCAGAAAATACGCTTCATTTTTGATAGCTGGCAGTGCTTAACTCACAAGCGCTTTCTGGCATTTTCCTCACAATCCCTCCCCCATATCGGCACTGGCATAGCCATTGCTTGCCATAAGGCGCGGCCAACGCTGGCCGCGTGTCAGCCCGGTGCAATGGCGGATTGGGCGAACAGGACGTTGGCGTCTTCATGGAGTGCGTTGGGGTTTGTCAGCCCGCGCGGTCCGTGTGGACGCCTTTTTGTTTTCTGGCCGGGCGAAGGGGTCACCCCCTCAGCCCTTTGCACTCACACCCATGCATTACTTCAGAGAGTTCCTCAAATCCGGCCACGCACCCACGCTGTGGGCGTCGTTTCTGTACTTCGGCTTTTCGTGCGCGGTGTGGGTCATCAACGGTGCGATGGCGCCGTTCATCCGCGAGAGTTTCCAGCTCTCCCCCACCCAGATGGGCATGATGCTGTCCATCCCCATTTTTGCGGGAGCGCTGATGCGGTTTCCGCTCGGCATCCTGGCGCAGTACATCGGCCGCAAGCGCGCCACCCTGGTCGAGATGGCCGGCATCTTTTTGGCCATGGGCTATGGCTACCTGTTCGTGCACACCTTCAACGACCTGCTGGCGCTGGGCATCCTGCTGGGCGTGGCGGGGGCGAGCTTCGGCGTGGCGCTGTCGCTGGGCTCGGGCTCGTTTCCACCGCGTTACAAGGGCCTGGCCATGGGTATCGTGGGCGCAGGCAATGTGGGCACTGCCGTGGCAGCGCTGCTGGCGCCTGCCCTGGCGCAGAAGTTTGGCTGGCAGGCGGTGTATGGCTTTGCCGCCGTGAGCGTGGCCGTGCCCGCCGTGGTGATGGCGGTGTATGCGAAGGAACCGCCAGACCTCGCGCCCCACGCCACGTTTCGCGAACACATTGCCTGTCTCTTTGAAAAAGATGGCTGGGCGTTCAGCCTGATCTACGCCGTGACCTTTGGCGGCTTCATCGGTCTGACGGCCTTCCTGCCCAGCTACTTCTACGACCAGTTTGGCGTGAGCAAGGTGCAGGCAGGGCAACTGACCATGCTGGCCGCCTTTCTGGGTGCGGCACTGCGGGTGATGGGCGGCTGGCTGTCCGACCATTGGGGCGGCGTCAACACGCTCACGGGTGTGCTGGCCATCACCGCCGTGAGCATGGTGCTGTGCGGCTTGGCCGAGAACTCCTTGCCGGTGACGATGCTGCTGTTCCTGGTGTGTTTTGCGGCACTGGGCGCGGGCAACGGCGCGCTGTTCCAGCTGGTGCCGCTGCGCTGGCCGCTGTCCACGGCCGTCGCCGGCTCGATGATTGGCGAGATCGGCGCGCTGGGTGGCGGCCTCATCCCCAACGGCATGGGCTTTTCGCGCCAGTACACCGGCACCTACCTGTGGGGCTTTGTGGGCATTGCGGTGTGCGCCGCTGCCATGCTGGTGCTGTTGCGGGTCATGCAGATCCGCTGGACCCGTACGTGGGCAGAAAAGGGCGGTCGGGCACGGAGTGCCTGAGCTGGCGTAGCCAGCCAAGGCGCAGCATTGCCCGCCCTTTCGCCAGAAGGGTGGCCGTGCGCGTAGCGCATGACCGGCGTTGAGAAAGTAAGCGCGACAGCGCTTGCCACACTTTCGCCAGAAGGGTGGCCGCGCCCGGGGCGCGTGAACGTCCGTAGTCAGTCAACGCGCCGACCACCCCACATTTCAAGCCCAATCCCCACCAAGCGCATTTCTCATATGCGTCGATAGCTATATTTTCAATAGCAAATCCATCGATCTCATCGCGGCAAAAACAGCAGCCAATACACCAGCAACAGGTTCACCAGCACACTCACCGCCAGCGCGATCTTCCACAGTGCCGTGGCATCGCGCTGCATCAGCGGCTGCGGGCCAGGGGCGGACAAGGGGCGCGAAGCCCCCCGCTCCAGGGCCAGCAGCAGTTCCTCGGCGGTTTCAAAGCGTTGTGTGCGCTGGCGGGCCACAGCCTTCAACGCGATCTGGTCGAGCCAGATGGGCACGCTGGGGTTGTGGCGGCTGGGGGCCAGGGGGTCGCGGTGGTAGCGGCCCAGCTGGTATTGCACCACCTCGCCATAGGGCAGGCGCCCATGGCTCAGCAGCTGGTACAGCGTGACGCCCAAGGCGAACAGGTCGCTGCCCGCATCGGGCAACTGGCCGGCCAGGTCCCCGTTCTTTTCATAGCCCGGCCACTGCTCGGGGTTCATGTAGCTGGGGGTGCCTGCGTGCAGGCGGCGCGTGGCCTCGGGCTCGCGCCCCGACAGGGCCACGCCCAGGTCCAGCACCCGCAGCACACCGTCATCGCCCAGGTGTAGGTTGTCGGGCTTGATGTCGCGGTGCACCACCCCTTGCCGATGCAGCCAGCCCAGCACCTGCGCCGCCTGCATCACCACCGACACGGCCTGCGGCACGCCCAGGTGCTGGCGGCCGCGCAGGCGCTGGCCCAGGGTCTGGCCCGCATGCCAGTCATAGAGCAGATAAAACGCACTGGCGCCGGGGCTTGCACCGCCCTGCTCTGGCGGCCAGGTGTTCAGGCGCGCAAGGTGCACCGCCGCATGGCCGGACTGCATGCGCCGGGCCACCCAGGCCTCATGCGCCAGAGTGGCGCGCTCCTGCGCATCGTGCGCGCGGGCGGGCACCAGCGTCTTGAGCGCGTACAGCCGCTGTGTGGCCGGGTCGCGCACCTGGTAGATGCGGTGCACGCCGCTGTCGGCCACCAGCGCGGTCACCACCAGGCCATCCACCGGCTCGCCCACCTTGAGCAACGGCAACACTGGCAAGTGCTGCGCCCGGCGGGACTCATCCTGCAAGGTGGCTTCCAGCGCCCCCTGCACCCGCACCACCAGCGCGGTCACGTTGTCGGTGCTGCCCCGGCGCAGGGCTGCGCGCGTGATCTCCTCGCTCAGCGCCTGGGCGCCGACGGCACTGGGGGTGTTGGCATCCTGCGGCTGCAGCAGCAACTGGCGCAGTTCACGCTCGGGCAGGCTGCCGTGCACACCATCGGACAGCAGCACCAGCAGGTCGCCGCTGTGCAGTTCGCCCTGGCTGTAATCCACCACCACATGGTCGTCCAGGCCCATGGCGCGGGTGAGCTGGTGCGCCAGGTCACGCTGCGCCATCACATGGTCGGTCGTCAGCAGTTGCAGCCGGCCGCCCCGCAGCAGATAGGCACGCGTATCGCCCACATGGGCCAACGTGTACGACTGGCCGCGCAGCACCACTGCGGTGAGCGTGGTCAGGCCCACGGCGGGCTGGCGGCGCCGGTTCATCGACGCCAGCCAGCCGTTGTGCGCGCTCAGGATGCGGTCCAGCGCCACGGTGGTGTCCCAGGTGTCGGGCGTGGCGAAGTAGTCGTTGACCAGGGTGTTCACCGTGGTCTGTGCGGCTTCGCGGCCCTTGCCTCCGGTGCTTACACCATCGGCAATGGCAGCGATGGCGCCGCGTTCGCGGTCGCGCCCCTGCCCCTGCACCAAGGCGGCAAAGTCTTCATTGACTTCGTTGCGCCCGGCCTGCGAGGTGTGGCCGATGTCCAGTTCAAAACTCATGCACCACCTCCATGCAGGTTCCATGCCCAAGGTGGTGCATGCACGCACCGCGCCGCGCAGCCGAGCCACCCGTCAACACCCAAAACTCCGCCCTCTGCAGGGCGGACAACACCGGATCACCCCACATCAGTGCACAAACTCTGGCACGGGCATTGCTTACCCGAAGCAACGGCCCAGCTGGGCCACGCAATTCAGCGGTGCAACGGCGCACCAAGGGGTTGTATGGACGAAGGCGTCCCCACATGCGGTTTCGATGGAATGTCGGAGCTGCATCGTGTGGACGCCTTTTTTGTTTTTTGCATCGCCCAGGCGATGGAACCGACGGAGTCACGATGAAAAAGCTCAAACTGGTGATGGTGGGGAACGGCATGGCCGGTGTGCGCACGCTGGAAGAGCTGCTCAAGATTGCCCCCGATCTGTATGACATCACGGTCTTCGGGGCCGAGCCACACCCCAACTACAACCGCATTCTGCTGTCGCCGGTGCTTGCTGGCGAGCAGACCATCGACGAGATCATCCTCAACGACTGGCAGTGGTACGCCGACAACCACATCACGCTGCACACCGGTTTCACCGTGACCGATGTGGACCGCGTGCGCCGCGTCGTGAGCGCAAGCAGCAAAGACGGCGATGTGATCACCGCCGAGTACGACCGCCTCATCATGGCCACGGGCTCCAACCCCTTCATCCTGCCCGTGCCCGGCAAGGACCTGAAAGGCGTGCTGGCCTACCGCGACATCGCCGACACACAGGCCATGATCGACGCAGCCGCCACGTACAAGCACGCGGTGGTCATCGGCGGCGGCCTGCTGGGCCTGGAAGCCGCCAATGGCCTCATGAAGCGAGGCATGACCGTGAGCGTGGTGCACGTGATGCCCTCGCTGATGGAGCGCCAGCTCGATGACGTGGCGGGCAAGATGCTGCAGAAGTCGCTGGAAGACCGTGGCATGCGCTTTTTGATGGGTGCGCAGACCCAGGAGCTGGTGGGCAATGCCGAAGGCCGGGTGGCCAGCGTCAAGTTCAAGGACGGCACCGAAGTGCCTGCCGACCTGGTGGTGATGGCCGTGGGCATCCGCCCCAACACGCAGCTCGCCGAAAAGATGCGCCTGCACGTGAACCGCGGCATTGTCGTGAGCGACACGCTGCAGACCACCACCGACGCCCGCATCTATGCCGTGGGCGAATGCGCGGCACACCGGGGCATTGCCTATGGCCTGGTGGCCCCGCTGTTCGAGCAGGGCAAAGTGCTGGCCAACCACCTGGCCGAGTTCGGCATCGGCCGCTACCAGGGCTCGCTCACCTCCACCAAGCTCAAGGTCACGGGCATCGACCTGTTCAGCGCGGGCGACTTCCAGGGTGGCGACAACACCGAAGAGATCGTGATGAGCGACCCCTTTGGCGGCGTGTACAAAAAGCTGGTCATCAAGGACGACAAGCTGGTGGGCGCCTGCCTCTATGGCGATACGGTGGACGGCAGCTGGTACTTCAAGCTGCTGCGCGATGGCCGCAGCGTGACCGACATTCGCGACAAGCTGATGTTTGGCGAGAGCAACATCGGCGACGTGGGCCACCAGGGCCAGAGCAAGGCATCGGCCATGGCTGACACGGACGAAGTGTGCGGCTGCAACGGCGTGACCAAGGGTGCCATCTGCAAGGCCATCAAGGACAAGGGCCTGTTCACGCTGGATGAAGTGCGCAAGCACACCAAGGCCAGCGCATCGTGCGGATCGTGCACGGGCCTGGTCGAGCAGATCATCATGTTCACTGCGGGCGGCGACTACAGCGCCACACCAAAGACCAAGGCCATGTGCGGCTGCACCGACCACGGCCACCAGGCGGTGCGCGACGCGATCCGCGCCAACAAGCTGCTGAGTATTGGCAACGTATTCCAATTTATGGAGTGGAAGACGCCCAACGGCTGCGCCACCTGCCGCCCCGCCGTCAACTACTACCTCATCAGCACCTGGCCCAAGGACGCGAAGGACGACCCGCAAAGCCGCGCCATCAACGAGCGCAGCCACGCCAACATCCAAAAGGATGGCACCTACAGCGTCATCCCCCGCATGTGGGGCGGCGAAACCACGGCCGACGAGCTGCGCCGCATTGCCGATGCGGCCGACAAGTACAACATCCCCACCATCAAGGTCACGGGGGGCCAGCGCATCGATTTGCTGGGCGTGAAGAAGGAAGACCTGGTCAACGTCTGGAAGGACATCGGCATGCCTAGCGGCCATGCCTATGCCAAGGCACTGCGCACCGTGAAGACCTGCGTGGGCAGCGAGTGGTGCCGCATGGGCACCCAGGACAGCACCCAGATGGGCAAGGACCTGGAGCGCGCCATGTGGCGCATGTACGCCCCGCACAAGGTCAAGTTCGCCGTGTCGGGCTGCCCGCGCAACTGCGCAGAAGCCGGCATCAAGGACGTGGGCATCATCGGCGTGGACAGCGGGTGGGAGATGTACGTGGCCGGCAACGGCGGCATCAAGACCGAGGTGGCCCACTTCTTCACCAAGCTGAAAACCGCCGAGGAAGTGCTGGAGTACACCGGCGCGTTCTGCGAGCTGTACCGCCAGGAAGGCTGGTACCTGGAGCGCACCGTGCACTACGTGAGCCGCGTGGGCCTGGACTATGTGAAAAAGCGCATTCTGGAAGACCACGAAGGCCGCAAGGCGCTGTGGGAGCAGCTGCAGTTTGCGCTGGACGGCGAGCCCGACCCCTGGTTCGAGTTTGACAAGGCAGCCGTGGACACGCGCCAGTTTGCCCCGCTGACCGCCGCCTGAAGCGCCCGGAGCCGCACACCATGCAACGCCGCACCTTGCTGACCGCCGCCGGCTACACGACGGCCTGGAGCACCCTGGGCATCATGTCGCTGGGCACCGCCCAGGCCCAGGTCACAGACCTGAACGACGCCATCAACAAGGCAGGCCGCCAGCGCATGCTGAGTCAGCGCATGGGCAAGGCCTGGCTGGCGCTGGCCCACAAGTCCGACACGCCTGCCGCACGCGCCGTGCTGGACCAATCGCTGGCGCTGTTCGAACGCCAGCAGGGCGAACTCAAGGCCTACGCGCCCTCGCCCACCATCCGCGACACCTACGCCAAGCTGGAATCGGCATGGGCCGACCACAAGGCCGCGCTGCTGGGCACCGCCCCGTCGCGCGACGGCGCGGCCGCCTTGCTGCAGGCCGACGCCAAGGTGCTGGCCCTGGCCCACCAGGGCACCGTGCAGTACGAAGCCGCCTCGGGCAAGCCCGTGGGCAAGCTGGTCAACGTGGCAGGCCGCCAGCGCATGCTGAGCCAGCGCATGGCCAAGTTCTGCCTGTCGGCCATGCTGGGGGTGGACACCTCCACCGCCACCACCGAGATCGCCAAGGCGCGTGACGAGTTCATCAGCGCCACCGAGCTGCTGCGCAATGCCCCACAGGCCACCGATCGCATCCGGCAAGAGCTGCTGCTGGCCGATGGCCAGTGGGTGTTTTTTGACGCCGCGTTGCAACGCCTGGGCACCAGCAACAACACCTTCCGCCAGGTGTCTGAAGTGTTTGTGAGCAGCGAGAACCTGCTCGCCAGCATGGACCGCGTGACCGGCCTGTATGCAGCGCTGGGCAGCAGCTGAAGGCCTGCCCTGCAACGGCACCACGCGCGCCCCCGACACCCCACCGAACAACACCAAGGACGATTCCCATGACCACCAACAACCCAACCCCTGAATGGAAGCTGATCTGCCGGGTGGACGACATCCCCGTGCTGGGCTCACGCCGCGTGGCGCGCCCCCAGGGCCTGGACGTGGCCATCTTCCGCAACGACGCCGGTGGCGTGTTCGCGCTGCTGGACCGCTGCCCACACAAGGGCGGCCCGCTGAGCCAGGGCATCGTGTTTGGCACCCATGTGGCGTGCCCCCTGCACAACTGGACCATTGGCCTGTGCGACGGCCAGGCCTCGGCGCCCGATGAGGGCTGCACGCCGAAGTTTGCCGTGAAGGTGGAAGACGGCGCGGTGTACCTGGACGCGAGCGAGCTGGCGACGGTGGCCACGGATTTGACGCGCCCCATCGCAGGGCCTGCGCGCAGGACGGTGGGCGTGTGAGCGGTGGAGAGTGTTGCGCCCCAGGCGCCGCATGCGTACCCGGCGAGGACACGACAACACTATCAAAAAAATAGCTGACAGCGCAACATGCACTAGCGCCTGAGGCCAAAACAACCCCAACCACGCCATGCAAGAAACCAAATCCACCTGCCCCTACTGCGGCGTAGGCTGCGGCGTGATCATCGAAAGCACAGGCACCCAGATCACCGGTGTGCGCGGCGACCCCACACACCCCGCCAACTTTGGCCGCCTGTGCACCAAGGGCTCGACCCTGCACCTCACAGCCACCAGCCCGGTCACCCTGCAAACCCGCCTGCTGCACCCCCTGCAACGCGCACAGCGCAGCGAGGCCGTCCTGCCCGTGACCTGGGATGCCGCACTGACGCTGGCGGCCGACCGATTCGCCCACACCATCGCCCAGCACGGCCCTGATGCCGTGGGCTTCTACGTCAGCGGCCAGTTGCTCACCGAGGACTACTACGTCTTCAACAAGCTCGCCAAGGGCCTGATCGGCACCAACAACATCGACACCAACTCGCGCCTGTGCATGAGCAGCGCTGTGGCCGGCTACAAGCAAACGCTGGGTGCCGACGCGCCGCCCGCCTGCTACGACGACGTGAACCACGCGCAGTGCCTGTTCATCGTGGGCAGCAATGCGGCCTGGGCCCACCCCATCCTGTTCCGCCGCATCGAAGACGCACGCGCCGCCAACCCGGGCATGAAGGTCATCGTGGCCGACCCCCGCCGCACTGACACGGCGGGCATGGCCGACCTGTTCCTGCCCATCCAGCCCGGCAGCGACGTGATGCTGTTCAACGGCATGCTGCACATCATGCTGTGGGAGGGCTGGGTCGACACCGCCTACATCGCCGCCCACACCACGGGCTTTGACGACCTCAAGGCCCTGGTGCGCGACGCCACGCCCGAGCGTGTGGCGCAGACCTGCGGCATCAGCGTGGCCGACCTGACCACCGCCGCCAAATGGTTCGCCACCTCCAAAGCCACCCTGAGCCTCTACTGCCAGGGCCTGAACCAGAGCAGCAGCGGCACGGCCAAGAACGCCACACTCATCAACCTGCACCTGGCCACCGCGCAGATCGGCAAACCCGGCGCGGGCCCCTTCAGCCTGACCGGCCAGCCCAACGCCATGGGTGGGCGCGAAGTGGGTGGGCTGGCCAATTTGCTCAGCGCCCACCGCGACCTGGCCAACCCGCAGCACCGCGCCGAAGTCGCCGCGCTGTGGGGCGTGGCCGATGTGCCATCCAAGCCCGGCAAGACGGCGGTGGAGATGTTCCAGGCCGCTGCCGACGGCGAGATCAAGGCCCTGTGGATTGCCTGCACCAACCCCGCGCAAAGCATGCCCGACCAGGCCACCGTGCGCCGCGCCCTGCAGCGCGCCGAGTTTGTGGTGGTGCAAGAAGCCTTTGCCACTGCCGCCACCTGCAACTACGCCGACCTGCTGCTGCCCGCCACCACCTGGGGTGAAAAGACCGGCACGGTGACCAACAGCGAGCGCCGCATCTCGCGCGTGCGCACTGCCGTGCCCGCACCCGGCCTGGCGCGCCACGACTGGGCCATTGCGGTGCAGTTTGCGCACCAGCTGGAGGCACGCCTGCGGCCTGGTGCACCCACGCTGTTCCCCTACGCCACAGACGCTGCCGATATGGGCGCAGAAGCCGTGTGGAAAGAGCACCGCGAGAGCACACGCGGGCGTGACCTGGACATCACGGGGCTGTCCTGGGAGATGCTCGAAGCCCAAGGCCCGCAGCAGTGGCCGCTGGAAGATGGCACCACCGCCGGCAAGGCCCGCCTGTACGAAGATGGCGTCTTCCCCACCGCCGACGGCCGTGCGCGTTTTGCTGCGCATGCATGGCAACCCACCGCCGAGCCCCGCGAATCGCGCTACCCCTTCAGCCTGACCACGGGCCGCCTGCGCGACCAGTGGCACGGCATGACCCGCACCGGCACGCTGGGCCGCCTGTTTGGCCATGTGGCCGAACCCAGCCTGCAGATGCACCCGCAGGACATGGAGCGGCGCAAGCTGGCCAGCGGCGACCTGGTGCATGTGACCAGCAAGCGCGGCTCCATCGTGGTGCCCGTGCAGGCCGACACCACGCTGGGCCTGTCGCAGGTGTTCATGGCGATGCACTGGGGCAGCGAATTTTTGAGCGGCGTGTCCTCCACCGGCGAGCGGCTGGCGGGTGTGAATGCGCTCACCACCTCGGCGTTCTGCCCCACCTCCAAACAGCCCGAGCTGAAACACGCGGCCGTCAAGGTGCTCAAGGCCGAACTGCCGTGGACGCTGCTGGCCATGGCCTGGCTGCCTGCCGAAGGTGCACTGGCAGCGCGCGAAGCCTTGTCTGCGCTGATGGCGCAGTTTGCGTTCGCCAGTTCCGTGCCCTTCAGCAACAACACCCCGCTGGATGAGCCCGGCCGCGAGCGCACTGGCGTGCTGCTGCGCGCCGCCGCCCACGAGGCACCGCCCGATGCGTTGATCGCACAGATCGAAGCCCTGCTGGGCATGTCAGGCGCCGACACGCTGCGCTATGCCGACAAAAAACGCGGCCAGCGCCGCGCCGCACGGCTGGCGCGCCAGGGCGACAACACCACGCTCGAAGGCATCGTGCTCGCTGGCGACACCAGCGCCGAAGGCTGGCTCAAGACCCTGCTGCAGGAAGAGCTTCCTGCACAGACCTACGGCCGCCTGCTGCTGGTGCCCGGCGCCAAGGCCCCCGTGGCCGTGCAGTCGCGCGGCAAACCGGTGTGCACCTGCTTCAACGTGACAGACGCCGCCATCACCGCCCAACTGGCGCACTGCCATGGCACCGACGACGACCGCCTGGCGCAACTGCAAGGCCAACTGCGCTGCGGCACCAACTGCGGCTCGTGCGTGCCCGAACTCAAGCGCATGGTGCGCAGCACGGGGCCACTGGCGTCCAAACCGCTCGCGCAGGCCGTCATATAACCAAAAGTTCTCTTGCTTGCAGGAAAATAGCCCTCGAACCAACAAACCCCACCAGGACTTGTGCAACAGGGCTCCAGCTAGGCGCTTTCGGCGCAGACAGTACGCCTGTACGGCAAGCCGAAACAACGACGCTGGCGCCCTGTTTCACAAGTCCCGCCAACAAAAGCCATGGGCATTAGCCAGTACATCAAGGAAATCGGCCGCGGCGCGCGCGGCGCCAAGCCGCTGACGCGCGAGCAGGCCACGGACCTGTTCGGCCAGGTGCTGGATGGCGCCGTGACCGACCTGGAGATTGGCGCCTTCTGCCTGGCCATGCGCATCAAGGGCGAGACGTCCGAGGAGATGTGCGGCTTTCTGGATGCCACGCACAGCCGCCTGGCGCTGCTGCCCGCCACCGACCGCCCGCTGATCGTGCTGCCCAGCTACAACGGCGCGCGCAAGCTGCCGGTGCTGACGCCGCTGCTGGCGCTGCTGCTGGCCCGTCAAGGGTTGCCCGTGCTGCTGCACGGCATGCGCACCGAGGCGCGGCGTGTTTTGGCATCGGATGTGCTCAATGCGCTAGAAGTACGTGCCCTGATAGCTCCTGAAAAGATAGCAAATGGCACGGTCCGCCATATCCACACCCAGCACCTGCACGCAGGGCTGGCACGCCTGCTGGCCGTGCGCGAGGTGGTGGGCCTGCGCAACCCAGGGCACAGTGTGGTCAAGCTGATGAGCCCGTGCGCGGGGCCGTCGGTGGTGGTCACGGCGTACACACACCCCGAATATTTCGAGATGCTGCAGAGCACCTTCCGCACCCTGGGGATGAACGCCTTGCTCTCGCGCGGGCTGGAGGGCGAGGTCGCCACGGACCCACGCCGCACCCCCCGCTACGACGGCTTTGTGCACGGCGTGCATACGGTGCTGGAGGCACAACAACCGGGCACGGCCAGCGAGGTGCCCGGCCTGCCCGCCGAGATCGATGTGGCCACCACAGCCACCTACACGCGCCAGGTGCTGGCGGGCGATTTGCCCATTCCACACGCCATTGAACGGCAGGTGGAACATATCTTGCGACTGGTCGATCAAACCGTTTCGGAGACATCCCCATGAGCCGCCCCACGCCTTCCACCACATCGCCTACAGCCCCACCCCACCTGGGCACCGGCGGCAGCTGCACGTTGGTGGGCGCAGGCCCGGGCGACCCGGAGCTGCTCACCCTCAAGGCGCTCAAGGCCATCCAGGCGGCCACCGTGCTGCTGGTGGATGACCTGGTGAGCGATGCCATCGTGGAGCACGCATCGCCCACGGCGCGCATCGTCTACGTGGGCAAGCGCGGCGGCTGCAAAAGCACGCCACAGGCCTTCATCGAAAAGCTGATGCTGATGGCCGTGAACGAAGGCGAGAACGTGGTGCGCCTCAAGGGCGGCGACCCCTTCATCTTCGGCCGGGGTGGCGAAGAAGTGGAGCACCTGCGTGCCGCCGGCGTGCAGGTCACCGTCATCAACGGCATCACCGCAGGCCTGGCGGGCCTGACCTCGCTGGGCGCACCGCTCACACACCGTGAGCATGCCCACGGCGTGGTGTTTGTCACCGGCCACGCCAAGCCCGGTGACGCTGGCACCGATTGGCGCCAACTGGCCGCCACGGCGCGCGACGCCAAGCTCACGCTGGTCATCTACATGGGTGTGAGCGGCGCCGCCACCATCGAGCAAGAACTGCTCACCGGCCTGCCTGCAGACACACCGGTCGCCGTCATCCAGCACGCCAGCCTGCCCCACCAGCGGCATGCCATCGCCACCCTGGGCGCGCTGCACGCCACCATCACCCGCGAAGGGCTGGCCAGCCCCTCGGTGATTGTGGTGGGCGATGTGGTGCGCGGTGTCGCACTGGCCGTGCAGGACGCTGGCGCAGTGCCGTTGCAGGCCCGGCGCGCGGGCTGAGCACACACAACGACCCCCACAATTCCGCAGGCCCGATTGCGCGCTGCGCAGGTCGGGGATGCACCGTGCGCGAGCGCAAACCAATGTGCTTCAGGGCACGCCCACGCGCTGCGCAGCCGCGTGTTTCATCAAGCCTGGCCTCCCGCTCCACAGCACCGCATTGGGTCATGCAGCTGTACACACATTGGCCCGGGTATTGCTTGAAGACATGCATCTGAATGCAACACGCACAAGGAACACCATGGCAGCCTTCCCCCTCCCCGCACGCACTTCCAGCATGCCCACGCTGTCGTCCCCTGCACAGGCTCCATCGCGCGATGGGGGCATGTCGCTCGTCAACATTGCAGCGCGCCAGCGCATGCTGTCGCAGCGCATGGTGCTGCAAACCGTGCTGGCCGCGCGCGGCAGCGACCTGCACCTGAAGGCCGCGCGCAGCTCGCTCACGCTGTTCACCGACAGCCAGGCCCGGCTGGTGGACACGCCCCGCCACCTCGATGCCGCCAGCGGCGAAATCATCCGCAAGGCCTACCACGGCCCCCAGGGCGTGGGCGCCACCATCGACGCGTTTGCCCAGCAGGTGGGCACGGCGCTGGACCTGGCCGAGCGCCAGAGCCCGCGCGTGGAAGATGCGCTGGCCCGCTTGGTGGAAACCACCGACGGTGTGCTAGACGCCCTCAACACGGCCACCACGGCGTTCGACCAGGTGAGCAAGGCGCAGTCCGAAACCCTGATGAAAGAGCTGGCGGGCATCGTGGCCTCGATCCAGACCGTGGCGCGCGAGGCCAAGGTGGTCAGCTTCAACGCCCAGGTGATGGCCGCGCGTGCCGGGCAGCACGGGCGCGAGTTTGCTGTGGTGGCCAATGTGCTGTCAGGCATCACCAACGAAATTGACGGTCTGTCCCTGCAGGCGGTGTCATTGGCCGGACGCAGCCGCAACGCGGCCTGAGCAGCACAGCGTGAGGGGCAGAGAAAAGGCCCGGGGCGATGCGCCCAGGGCCTTGGAAGGCGTCCATTCAAGGCGCCCACTCAACGGGTTACTGCCCGGCGGTTTCTCGCACTTGCTGAAACCGCTGTGCCAGTTCCTTGCGCAGCGTCTTGCGGATCACCGCAGCGTCCCAGCGGCGGCGTTCGTCGGGGGTGGAAGGCGACAGTGGCGGCACCTGCACGGGCTTGCGCGCCTCGTCCACGGCCACCATGGTGAAAAAGCAGCTGTTCACATGCCGCACCACCTGCGAACGGATCTCTTCGGCCACCACCTTGATGCCGACTTCCATCGACGAGCTGCCCGTGTAGTTCACGCTGGCCAGAAAGGTCACCAGCTCGCCCACATGGATGGGCTGCAAAAACATCACCTGGTCCACGCTCAGCGTCACGGTGTAGCAGCCCGAATAGCGGCTGGCGCACGAGTACGCCACCTGGTCCAGCAGCTTGAGGATGGCGCCGCCGTGCACGTTGCCCGAAAAGTTGGCCATGTCGGGCGACATGAGCACGGTCATGCTGAGTTGGTGTGAAGGGATGTTCATGCAGCGATTTTAGAAAGCTGCGTGTGCTGCGTCGCGTGCAAGTTGAGCCCCGTGCACAGCGGGTGGCGGCTTCGCTACACTCGCGCAGCACCTTCTGACCGGGTGCGAGGAGGAACCGATGATCGAACTAGAAAAACTCAACGAATTCACCGAAAGCCACGGCGCATTGCGCACCGGCAAAGGGCTGGTGTCGGGCGTGATTGCGCTCACGCTGGCCATCCTGTGCTTTTTGGGCGTGCTGGCCTTTCACTTTCCCGAGTACCTCACCACGCCGCAGCTGCGCAAGAGCTACGACGTGGCGGTGATACGCAACATCATGCTGGTGGCCATGGCAATTGCGGGCGGCATCTCGTTGGTCAACATCCTGTTCAACCGTGCCCGCTGGCTGGCCACCTTCGCGTTTGCCATCGTGGCGATTGCCGCGCTGCTGGGCGGACACAAGGTGGAGGTGGACCCGAACTTCCCCGACAACACCCCCTATATCGGCCTCGACTGGTTCATCCTGGACCTGCTGGGCAGCTCGCTGATCTTCATCTTCATCGAGAAGCTGTTTGCACTGCGCAAGGACCAGCCCATCTTCCGCGCCGAGTGGCAGACGGACTTTCACCACTTCATCGTCAACCACATGGTGGTGGGTTTTGTGCTGCTGGCCACCAACCTCATCGTGCACAAGTTCTTTGGCTGGGCGGCGAGCGACGGCATTCGCGGCTGGGTGCAGGGGCTGAACTTCTGGGTGGCACTGTTCCTCATCATCCTGGTGGCCGACCTGGTGCAGTACTGGACGCACCGCGCCTACCACGAGGTGCCCCTGCTGTGGCGCCTGCACGCAGTGCACCACAGCGTCAAAAGCATGGACTGGATGGCGGGCTCGCGCCAGCACATCCTGGAGCTGCTGATCACCCGCACGCTGGTGCTGGCCCCCATCTATGTGCTGGGCTTCAGCAAGGAAGTGATCGACGCATACATCGTGGTGGTGGGCTTCCAGGCCGTGTTCAACCACGCCAATGTGAGCGTGCGACTTGGGCCGCTGCGCTACGTGCTGGTCACGCCCAACTTCCACCACTGGCACCACAGCCAGGACCAGGAGGCGCTGGACAAGAACTACGCCGCGCACTTCGCGTTTCTGGACTACCTGTTTGGCACCGCCGTCAAAAGCACCAAGCTCTGGCCCGAGCACTATGGCGTGCTGGGCGACTACGTGCCCAACGGCTTTGTGAAGCAGTTCAAGTTTCCGTTCACCTGGAAGGGATGAGGACTCCTCAGCTGCAGGGCTAGGGCATCGCCGCCAGCTCTCGCTCCAGCACCCGCAGTTGCTCGCGCAGGGCCTCGGTCCGTTCTTCACACGCGGCTTTGGCATCGGCGGCCTTTTCCGCGCCCTCCTGCACAAACTGGTTGCCCGACGGCAGGTTGCCGCGCCGCAGCGGCCCTGCCGTGGCCACGGCATTGGGCTGGGCTGTGCATTCACGCTGGTTGCGCTCGATAGCGGCGCGCGCCTGGGGGATGCCCTGGGTCTGCAGGTAGTTCTTGCGCTGCCAGGTGGGGCCAAACGCGCCCTCGGCCAAAGGCGCTACGGGGGGCTGCACCGGGGTGGCGCCACGGGTGGTGGGGCGCACGTCGATCTTCTCGCCCTCGCCCGCACAAGGCGCGTCCTGGAACGACACCTTGCCATTGGCGTCCGTGCACTTGTTGATGGCCCAGGCGGGGGCCAGGCAGCCCAGCGCCAGGGCACAGAGGGCGTAGCGGATCAAAGTCATGGTGTTGTCCTCGGCAGGTCCATGCCACATGCTACCGCGCCGCATGGGGCGGGGCGAATCGCACCGTCTTGCGCGGGTGCCGACAGAGCCGCGTGTGGATAGACACATGTCCCTAAGATGACGCGCCCCCGGTAGAAACCCGGTGCGTGCCGGGCACAGCGCCCTCCTACCATCGCCGCTCTTCGGGGCCTCGCAGCCCTTTGAATCGGTTTTTTGCTGGAGATGCTGTGTGATGAAGACCCCGAATGCAAATGCATGGCCCGCCGACCACGGGCTGCCCCTGGCGCGCCGCCGCAGCCTGGTCCTTGCGCTGGCCGGTAGCGCGGCCCTGGCTGGCCTGCCCGCCCGCGCACAGCCCGCCGGCGGCGGCAAGGGAGACATCCTCATCGGCCGCTCAACCGCACTGTCAGGCGGCATGGCGCCGTTTTTGTCGCCCATTCACGAGGGGCAGGAAGCCGCCGTGGAAGACGCCAACGCCAAGGGCGGCATCGGTGGCCGCAAGATCCGGCTGGTGTCGCTGGACGATGGTTTTGACGCCCGCCGTGCGCTGGACAACGCCAAGCAGCTGAGCGAAAAAGACGGCGTGCTGGCACTGTTTGGCGTGGCCGGCACCTCGCAGGTCATGACGCTGCTGCCCTACCTGGCGCAGGCCAAGCTGCCGCTGATCTCCGTGTACACCGGCAGCCCCGCCGTCCGCGCGCAGCAGCACCCCTACCTTTTCACCACCCGCGCCAGCTATGCCGACGAACTGGTGAAGATCGTGCGCAACCTGGTGGCCGTGCAGACCTCGCGCATTGCGGTGGCCTACGAAAACAATGACTTCGGCAAACTGCTGCTGCCCCTGGTCGAAAAGACGGTTGCCGCTGAAGGCGCGACGCTGGCGGGGTCGCATGCGCTGGCCTCGTCGGGTGAAGACGCGAACGAAGCCGCCAAGGCCCTGGCCACCCAAAAGCCGCAGGCCGTGCTGCTGGTGGCGGCAGGCCCGTCGGTAGTGGCCTATGTGCGGGCCAACCGCGCTCACCTGGGCGTGCCCATCTACACCCTGTCGCTGGGTGCAGGCACCGCTGTGCTCAAGGCGCTGGGCGACGATGCGCGTGGCCTGGCGGTGGCGCGTACGGGCCCCTCGCCCACCAAGCCCACCATTGCGCTCACGCGCGACTTTCAGGCCTCCATGAAGCGCTACGACAAGCCCGTGGACTACGACCGCTATACCGGCTACATGGACGCGCGCGTGCTCATTGAAGGCCTGCGCGCTGCGGGGCCTGGCGTCACGCGCGCCAGCCTGGTCACGGCCATGGAGGGCCTGGGCAATCTGGACCTGGGCGGCTTCAGCTACCAGTTCAGCGCACAGAACCACCACGGGTCCAACTACGTGGACATCGCCGTGGTGGGCTCGGGCGGGGTGTATCGGCAGTAGATGCCGCGCCACGATTCGCTGGCGGCTTCGGCGCCAGCGGGCCTGCAGGACATGGCACACCGCGTAGGCGTGCCGCAGTGCCCACCACAGCGCCACGCAAAGGCATCACCCTGGCTACCAGGTGCAGCGGACTGCGTCCCACCCGGTAAGTTGTGCCGCCAGAACAACAAAAACCCGCACCTTGGATACCACAGTGGATGCATTTTTGCGAATAGTTCCCATTTGTATTTAAAATTTTACAAACCCCAGCCAGCCGTGCGTCCCGTCGGAGGAGCGTTGCCAGCCAGCCTGCCAACGCATTTCCCCCAGGAGCCCTCTCATGCACGCACCTCGCAGACACCTTGTCTGTGCCCTCCATCCTCTGACGGTGGCCGCCTTCCTCGCAGCCAACATGATGGGCACCGCCGGTGCCCAGACCCCCGCCGGGTCACCCGCAGATGCCACCGAGACTTCCCCTGCAGGCGCCACCAACACCGACCAGGTCGTGGAGCCCAAGGCGCTGGACAGCGTCACCGTGTCGGGCGCGCGCGAGAGCGCATCCACCCGCCTTCAGCTCACGCCGCGTGAAACGCCGCAGTCCGTCAGCACGGTGACCCGCGCGCAGATCGAGCGCCAGTCGCTCACCAGCATCGACAGCGTGCTGCGCAACGTGAACGGCATTGCCGTGAGCTTCTACGACACGCAGCGCCCGCTGTACTACGCGCGGGGCTTCCAGATCACCGACTTCCAGACCGACGGACTGCCCAGCTACAGCAGCAGCACCAACCAGGAGTTCGACACCGCGCTGTACGAGCGCATCGACATCGTGCGCGGCGCCAACGGCATCCAGACCGGTGTGGGCGTGCCTTCGGCCACCATCAATATGATCCGCAAGCGCCCACAGCGCGAGTTCGCCGCGTCTGTGGCACTCACGGCGGGTTCTTGGAACCTGTACCGGGGCGAGCTGGACATCAACGCACCGCTCAACAGCGACGGCAGCGTGCGCAGCCGCCTGGTCGTGGCCCCGCAGAAGAAAGACAGCTTCCGCGACCGCTACTCCGAGGACAAGACCGCCCTGCTCGCCGCAGTGGAGGCCGACATCGGCACCGCCACCGTGGTGTCATTGGGCTACCAGCGCCAGTCCAACGACCCCAAGGCGCCGATCTGGGGCACCATCCCGCGCTTTGCGACCACGGGCGAGCCCATCGACCTGCCGATCTCCACCAGCTTCTCGCCATCGTGGACGCGCTGGGAGCGCACCTCGGGCACGCTCTACGCCACGCTGGACCACCAGATCAACGACGACTGGAGCTTGAAGGCCGCGCTGAACCACACCGAGGGCGACACCTTCCGCCTGAGCACCTACGGCTATGGCGCCACCACCAGCCAGGCCCCATTCATCAACCCGGCCACCGGCGCGGGCACCACGCTGTATGCCGCCGTGAGCGGCAGCAGCGAAAAGCAGGACACGGTAGACGCCTACCTGTCGGGCAAGTTCGAGCTGGGCGGCCGCAAGCACGACTTGGTGGTGGGCATGAGCTCCACCCGCACTGCCACGCGCACCGATGGCTACACGTCCGTGGCGGGCTGGAGCTATGTGATCCCCAACATCTACACCTGGGACGGCAACGCGCCTGCGCCCACGTACTCCAAGACTGGCGCATGGCGCACACAGATCACGCAGCAGACGGGCTTGTTCGCCTCGGCACGCTGGCGCGTGGCCGACCCGCTGTCGGTGCTCACCGGCCTGCGCCTGACCGACTGGCACCGCCACTCCGACACCTATGGCACCACCGGCAGCTATGCAGGCCGCTCGGCCATCCAGGACGAGAACCGCAAGGTCACGCCCTTCATCGGCGCGGTGTACGACATCACGCCCACCCTGTCGGCCTACGCCAGCTACGCGCGCATCTTCAACCCGCAGAATTACAAGGACCGTAACAACAATCCGCTGTCGCCAGTCGTCGGCAGCAATGCCGAGGCCGGCCTCAAGGCCGAGCTGTTCGAGCGCCGCATCCAGGCGCACTTTGCGGTGTTCCAGACCAAGCAGGACAACTTCGGCGTGCGCGACAGCGCCATCACCACACCGCTGCCCGACGGCAGCCTGCCCTACGTGGCCGTGAACGGCACGAAGTCCACCGGCTTCGAGCTGGAGTTTGCGGGCATGGCCACCCGGCAATGGCGCGTGAGTGCCGGCCTCACCCGCGCCAAGGTCACGCGTGCCCCCACCGACCTGATCTACGCCAACATGCCCGACTACCTGCTGCAACTGGGCACGGACTACCAGCTCTCGGGCGCGCTTGCGCCGCTGTCGGTGGGCGGCAACCTGACCTGGCAAAGCGCCATCGAGGGCTTCAACATCCCACACCCCAGCGGCACGGTGACGGTGAAGCAGTCGCCCAAGGCCATCCTCAACCTGCGCGCGTCCTGGCAGTTCAACCCCAAGGTGAGCGCGACGGTGGCCGTGAACAACGTGACCAACCAGAAATACTGGGCCAACCTGGACTACGGCAACTACGCCGACCCGCGCAACCTGAGCGTGACGCTGCGAGCGGCGTTCTGACCGGCCTACCCGCAACACAAGAGGGAGCGAGGGGGCGACCGGGGCTTGCACCGCAGCGGCATCCGCCGTGCGGAGCAGGCCCCGGACCAGCCGGGGGACAATCACACCTTTGTCCCTTTTGATGCCTTCCCGTGTCCCTCCCATTTTTTGACGCCATCATCATCGGCGCCGGCGCTGCCGGCCTGTTCTGCGCGGGCCAGGCGGGCCAGCGGGGCCTGAAGGTCTTGCTCATCGACCATGCCGACAAGGTGGCCGAGAAGATCCGCATCTCGGGCGGCGGGCGCTGCAACTTCACCAACCGCGACCTGGACCCGGCCGCACCGCACAAACACTTTGTGGGGCAGAACCCGCAGTTCTGCCGCTCGGCGCTGTCGCGCTACACGCCCGCCGACTTCATCGCGCTGGTGCAAAAGCACGGCATCCCGTTTCATGAAAAGCACAAGGGCCAGCTGTTTGCCGACCGCTCGGCCGAGGACATCATTGCCATGCTGCTGGCCGAGTGCGAGGCGGGTGGCGTGACCCGCTGGCAGCCCTGTAGCGTCAAAAAAATAGACTTTTTGGCATCAAGCGCTAGTGAATCATGCCCGGGCAGCTATCAAATTGATACCGATCGTGGGCCGGTGTCGGCGGGTGCGCTGGTCATTGCCACCGGCGGCTTGTCCATCCCCAAGATCGGCGCCACCGACTTTGGCTACCGGCTCGCGCAGCAGTTCAGCATCCCGCTCATCGAGCGCAAGCCGGGCCTGGTGCCGCTGACCTTTGACGGCGCGGGCTGGGCGCCGTATGCGCAGCTGGCGGGGCTGGCGCTGCCGGTGCAGATCAGCACAGGGGCCAAGAAAACTCGCATGGCGTTTGACGAAGACCTGCTGTTCACCCACCGGGGCCTGTCGGGCCCGGCGGTGCTGCAGATCTCCAGCTACTGGCAGGAGGGCACGCCCCTGGCCATCAACCTGGCGCCCACGGTGGACCTGCCCGCCGCGTTGTCGCAGGGCAAGGCCCGCTCGCGCAAGCTGGTTGCCAACGAGCTGGCCACCTTGGTGCCCAGCCGCCTGGCCGACGCCTGGGCCAGCCGCGAGGCCGACTGGCAGCGCCCCATCAACGAGGCCAGCGACAAGGCCCTGGCGCGCCTGGCCGAGCAGCTGGCGCGCTGGGAGCTGACGCCCACGGGCACCGAGGGCTACAAAAAAGCCGAGGTAACGCTGGGCGGCGTGGACACGCGCGTGCTGTCGCAGCAGACCATGGAGTGCAAGACGCAGCCCGGCCTGTACTTCATTGGCGAGGTGGTGGACGTGACAGGCTGGCTGGGCGGCTACAACTTTCAGTGGGCTTGGGCCAGCGCGCATGCCTGTGCGCAGGCGCTGGCAGCAACACCCCCCTGAGGCCCTACGGGCCTTCTCCCCGCTCTCGCTACGCTACGCTGCGCGGGCAGGGGGACGACGCCCTCGCTGCAGGGCGGCCCTTGCCCGGCGTCCCGCGCGTGCGCGGCGCCCGTTTGACCGCTACGCTGCCGCCGCCTCTCGCGTCAACAATCCGCAATGCTGTCGGGCCCAGGCCTCCAGCTCCGGCACCGGCAGCGGGCGGCTGAAGTGGTAGCCCTGCAGCTCCTCGCAATCCAGTGCACTCAGCACCTGGGCTGTGGCCAGGTCTTCCACGCCCTCGGCCACGATGCGCAGCCCCAGCGTGTGGCCCAGCGCGATGATGGCGCGGGTGATGGCCATGTCGGCCGGGTTGGCCAGCATGTCGCGCACAAAGGACTTGTCCACCTTGAGGCGGTCGATGTCAAAGCGCTTGAGGTAGGCCAGGCTGGAATACCCGGTGCCAAAGTCGTCGATGGACAGTTGCACACCCAGCGCCTTGAGCGCCGCCAGTTGCTGCTCGGCCGCATGGGCGTTGTCCATGAGCTGGGACTCGGTGATCTCCAGCTCCAGCCGGTGCGCCGGCATGCCGGTGCGCAGCAGCAGGGCCTCGATGTCGGTGACCAGCGCGGGGTCGGACATCTGCGCGGCCGAGAGGTTGACCGAGATCGACACCCGGGCCAGCGGGTGTGGCATCAAGGCATCGCCAGGGCCCGCCTCCAGCGCCAGCTGTTGCCAGCGCACCCACTGCTCGCAGGCTTGCTGCAACACCCAGCTGCCAATGGCGCGGATCATGCCGGTCTCTTCGGCGATGGGGATGAACTCGCTGGGAGGGATGGAGCCCAGCACCGGGCTGGTCCAGCGCAGCAGCGCCTCCACGCCCAGCAGCTGGGTGCCCTGGGCGCTCAAGCGGGGCTGGTAGTGCAGGCTCAGCTCGTGGCGCTCCAGCGCGCGGCGCAGCTGCTGCTCCATGGTCTGGCGGGCCACCGCACGCTGGTCGGTCTCCATGGAATAGAACAGCGCCATGTCACGGCCGGTGGTTTTGGCCTCGTACATGGCGGCGTCGGCGCGGCGCATGAGTTCGTCAATGTCGCTGCCATCCTCGGGGTACACGGCGATGCCCACGCTGCAGGACACATTGAGTTCATGCCCCTCCACCGGGTGGCTCTGGCGGATGAGCGGGATCAGCCGCCGCTCCACCAGCTGCTGCACATCCTCGCGCCCGGCCACGTCGCGCATCACCACCACAAACTCGTCGCCGCCCAGGCGGCTCACGGTGTCGCGGCTGCGCACGGCCTGCGTAAGGCGTGCGGCCACCGAGCGCAGCAGGCCATCGCCAATGTGGTGGCCCAGCGTGTCGTTGATGGCCTTGAAGCGGTCCAGGTCGATGAACAGCACCGCCACCTTCTCACCCGTGATCGGCGCCTGTGCCAGCGCCATCTGCAGGCGCTGCACACACAGCGATCGGTTGGGCAGCTCAGTGAGCACATCGTGGTGCGCCAGGAACTGGATGCGCTCCTCGTTGAGCTTGCGGTCGGTGATGTCGATGGCAATGCCGATGTGGTTGGCCACCGCACCGCCCTTGCCCTCACGCACGGCCGACACCATGAGCCAGGCTGGGTAGGTCTCGCCCGAGCGGCGGCGAAACCGCACCTCGCCCTGCCACGACTCCTTGTCGAGCATGGTGCGCTGGATCTGCACCGACAGCGGCTCGGCGCCCGCCTCTTCCAGCAGAAAGCCCAGGTCTTCGCCAATGACCTCGTAGAAGTCGTAGTGCGTGCTGCGGCAGAACGCCTTGTTCACGCTGATGATCTGCTGCTCGGCGTTCATGATGATGATGCCCTCGGACGAGGCCTCGAACACCTTGGCCCAGAGCTCCAGGCGCTGCTCCATCACCTTGAGCACGTTGATGGGCGTGAAGGCCGTGAGCACCGAGTCGCGCCCCTGGAACTGCAGGCGCCGCGCCGACAGCACGGCCCACGAAGGCTCGGGGCTGCCCTTCCAGCGCACCTCGAACTCATCGACCGAGCCCTGATCCGCCAGGCGCTGGAAGAAGCGCGCGCGCACGCCGGGATCCAGCCCCACGGCCCATGGGTCGGTCTTGCGGCCACCCAGCCAGTGGGCCGCGGGTGCGTTGGAGTGCAGCACCTCGTGCTCGGGAATCGACGTGACCACCATGGGGATGGGGAAGGCCTCCACCAGCTCGCGCTGGGCCTCGGCCGCACGGGCGCTGGCGGCCAACTCTTGCTGCAGCACGCGGTCGCGGTCGAGCTGGGACAGCATCTCATTGAACGCGGTAACCAGGCGGCCGATCTCGTCGCGGCTGGCCCAGTGCGCGCGCAGCGTGTGGTCGCCGCTCTTGCGCACCTCGTCGGCCACGCGGGCCAGTTGCTGCAGCGGCTTGGCGATCTGGCGCGCGACCAGGGTGACAAGCGAAAGGATGCAGCCCAGCAGCACCAGCGCCGTGCCCAGGTGCAACCACATGCGGGCAAACAGGCTGTCGGCGCGCTGGTTCAGCAAACGCTCCAGGTCCACAATGCCCACCGACCATGCATCGCGCAGCGCGCCCAGCACCTGCGCCTCCTGCACACCCACTTGCGCCACCGTCAGACGTGACTCGCCCGACGCAATGCCCTGCAGCAAGGCCTGAAAGCCCTCCTGCGCCGCCTTGAGCGCCTCGCGCTGGCGCACCAGCGCGGCCCGCATCTCGGGCGAGCCTGCAATGAAGGCCTGGTTGTAGTCCGACTCGATGCCCAGCATCACCGCATCCAGCCGCCCCACCAGCGTCAGCAGCTCGGACGACCACTGCGGCCCGCGCCGCGATGGCGCCGCGTTCAAAAAGCTGACGGTGTCATGCACCGCCTGCAGCAGCTCGGGAAACCGCAGCACCACCAGCGACATCACGTAGTAGCTGTCCAGGTCCGGGTCCAGGATCAGGTTGGACTGGTTGCCCACCGTAGTGAGCAGCTCACGCCCCTCGCGCAGCAGCTGGCTGCGCAGCCGGGTGAGCGTCTGCGGATCAGCAGCTGGAGCGCCCCCTTGGGGCTGGCCCGTCAGCTGCTGCAGCGCCACGCCAAACCGCTGCCCCACCTCGGCCGTGTGCAGTTGTTCGTCGTGGGCGGCCCGCACGGCGTCCAGGCGGGTCAGCACATCGGCCACCAGCGGAGGCTGCTGCGAAGCATCCAGGAACTGCCCCATCAGCCCATCGCGCACCACGGCCGCATAGGTTGTGCCCACCACTTCCTTGCGCGTGAAATCAATCGCCAGGTACTTTTCGTGGATCAGGATGCTGGAGACGTAGATCACCGCCGTCAGGTCCAGCAGATAGATGAGCATGAGCTTGCGGCCCACACTGAGCCGGCCCAGCCAACCCGATACGCGGTGCATGAATGCCATGGTGTCTGCGGCGGGGCCGCCCGGGCGGATGGCCAGGGCTCTCCACCGGTGAATAGGAGTGTTACAACGTGAAGCAACTTCCGCGCCATTGCGGTGCGGCCCGGCTGTCAGAAGCCCACCGGACGCCCTGTTCGGGGACAGACCGGCAATCCTTGCGCTCTGGGCGTGGATAAAGGCTATAATCTCCGGCTTTGCTGGCAATGCCCCGTCGGCCAAATACTAGTTACAGACGGGGAAACCGCTTTGTACGGACTTGAGGCCCGATCTCCCCAAGCCCCTCTGCAGGCACCATTTGGAAAACATTAGCTAATGACTACGATCCGCGTAAAAGAAAACGAACCCTTTGACGTTGCACTGCGCCGCTTCAAGCGCACCATTGAAAAGCTCGGCCTGCTGACCGACCTGCGCGCCCGTGAGTTCTACGAAAAGCCCACCGCCGAGCGCAAGCGCAAGAAGGCTGCTGCCGTGAAGCGTCACTACAAGCGCGTTCGCAGCATGCAACTGCCCAAGAAGCTGTACTAAGCACCGCTTTGGCCCCGTCCTGATACGGAGTGCCGACAAACCCGCGCTAGGGACGCCAAGCGCGGGTTTTTGTTTTTGGGGTTTGCCAAAAGGCTTTCTGGCGTCGTTGCAACGCCTTGCCGTAGCAGCACTACTGTCTGCGGCGTTGACGCCTAGCCAGAAAGCCTTTTGGCAAACCCCTGTTCTTGTCTAAAACCAACCAAGGAAGCCGCCATGAGCCTCAAGGACCAGATCACCGAAGACATGAAAACCGCCATGCGCGCCAAGGACAGCGAGCGCCTGGGCACCATCCGCCTGCTGCAGGCCGCGATGAAGCAAAAGGAAGTGGACGAGCGCGTCGTGCTGGACGACGCAGCCGTGGTCGCCATCGTGGACAAGCTCATCAAGCAGCGCAAGGACTCGATCACCGCCTTTGAAGGCGCGGGCCGCCAGGACCTGGCCGACAAGGAAAAGGCCGAGATGGCCGTGCTGCAGGCCTATCTGCCCGAGCGCATGTCGGCCGAAGAAACGCTGGCTGCCGTGAAGGCCATCGTGGCCGAAATCGGCGCATCGGGCCCCGGCGACATGGGCAAGGTCATGGGCGTGGTCAAGACCCGCCTGGCGGGCAAGGCCGATATGGGCCAGGTGTCGGCCGCCGTGAAAGCGGCACTGGCAGGCTGATCGCCCCTGCGGTCGTGCCCACGGTACGACCGGTATCTTTTTGATAGCTGTCAGCGCATGTGAGACGTGCGCTGGCAGCTGTTTTTGCTTCAAACCGAGGCGTTTGCGCCCACACCGGTCTTTGCACTGCCCGACGCCCACCCGTCGCGAAAGTGCGCCTGCAAAAACTCCACGCACACCCGCACCTTGGCTGACCGCTCCAGCCGCGTGGGGTAGACGGCCCACACATTGGCTTCTTGCTGCCACTGCGGCAGCACCTGCACCAGGCGCCCGGTCTGCAGGTGCGCGCCCACATCCCACAACGAGCGCAGCACCACGCCACGCCCGTCCACCGCCCACTGCACGGCCATCTCGCCGTTGTTGGCCGACAGCGGGCCACGCACCTTCACCGACTCTTCCTGCGCACCGCTGCGCAGGCGCCACACGCCAAATGGATGGTCACGCTCCTTGATCACCAGGCAGTCGTGCGCGGCCAGATCCGCCACCGTGCGCGGCGAGCCCTTGCTCTGCAGGTAGGCAGGCGCTGCACACAACACGCGGTGGTTGTCGGCCAGGCGGCGGGCGATCAGGTGCGGCGCAATTTCGTCGCCCACGCGCACGTCCAGGTCAAACCCTTCGCCCGCCACATCCACCAGCCGGTCGAACACTTCCAGGCGCACCTGCAGCCCCGGGTGCTGCTCCACCAACCGCGACAGCGCGGGCGCCACGATCTGCCGGCCAAAACCAAAGCTGCTGCTCACCCGCAACAGCCCGCGCGGCTCGCTGCGCGTCACCGCTACCTCCTGCATCAGCTGCTCCATGTCGTCCAGGATGCGCTGCGCCCAGTGGAAGACGCGCTCGCCCTCCTCCGTCACCGCCACGCGGCGGGTGGTGCGGTGCAGCAGCTTGACCTGCAGGTCCTGCTCCAGCAGGCGGATGCGTTTGCTGACGTAGGCGGGCGAAGTGCCCAGCTCGGTGGCGGCGCCGCCAAAGCTGGCCTTGCGCACCACGGCCGTGAACACGCGCAGGTCTTCCGCTGCAGGATTTTTATGCACGATGTGTGAAGGATAAGGCCACAGTTAGCGGATTGTAGTTATCGGAAGCGTTGGGAACAATGCAGGCAATGCCGCTGGCTGCGCCCTTCAGCCGCACCCTCGAAGCCATTGCAAGGACCGCTTGATGACCTCCTCCACTGCCCCCAAAACCTACCGCATCGCCCTCATCGCCGGAGACGGCATTGGCAAGGAGGTGCTGCCAGAAGGCCTGCGCGTGGTGCAAGCCGCCGCAGCGCGTTTTGGCATTGCGCTTGAAACCACTGCCATCGACTGGGCCAGCTGCGACTACTACGCCGCCCACGGAAAAATGATGCCCGACGACTGGAAGGCGCAGCTGTCGGGCATGGACGCGATCTTCTTCGGCGCCGTCGGCTGGCCTGCCACCGTGCCGGACCACGTGTCGCTGTGGGGTTCGCTGCTCAAGTTCCGCCGCGAGTTCGACCAGTACATCAACCTGCGCCCCGTGCGCTTGTTCGAAGGCGTGCCCTGCCCCTTGGCGGGCCGCAAGCCCGGCGACATCGACTACTGCGTGGTGCGCGAGAACACCGAGGGGGAGTACACGTCGCTCGGCGGCATCATGTACGAGGGCACCGACCGCGAGATCGTGATCCAGGAATCCGTCTACTCCCGCCACGGCGCCCACCGCCTGCTGAAGTTCGCGTTCGACCTGGCGCAAAGCCGCCCCAAAAAGCACGTCACCCTGGCTACCAAAAGCAACGGCATCGCCATCAGCATGCCCTGGTGGGACCAGCGTGCCGACGACGTGGCCCAGGCCTACCCCGAGGTCACGCTGGACAAGCAGCACATCGACATCCTCACCGCCCGCTTTGTGCTGCAGCCTGGGCGCTTTGACGTGGTGGCCGCCACCAACCTGTTTGGCGACATCCTCAGCGACCTGGGCCCTGCCACCACCGGCACCATCGGCCTGGCGCCCTCGGCCAACCTGAACCCCGAGCGCACGTTCCCCAGCCTGTTCGAGCCCGTGCACGGCTCCGCGCCCGACATCTACGGCCAAAACATCGCCAACCCGATTGCGATGATCTGGTCGGGCGCGCTGATGCTGGACTTCCTCACCCACGGCCAGGGCGCGGGCAGGTTGGCACACGATGCCATCGTGGCGGCCATCGAAGAGGTGATCAAGAGCGGGCCGCGCACGCCGGACCTGGGAGGAAGCGCCAGTACAACGCAAGTGGGACAAGCCATCGCGGAGCACGTTGCTGCAGCCTGATCGGTGCCCGGCGTCACGAACGCATCACTGTTGGCAACGAGCGCCCGTCACCAGCATTGAACTGCCCCAGCACGGCTGCAGCACCGGTACTGCCGACTCGATAACTGCCCCACTCCATCCTCTGAGCAAGGCCCTATATGAAGCCCTTCACCACCATCTTTTGCGCTACCGCCATGGCCTGGCTGGCCTCCAGCAACACCTATGCATGCAGCTGCAAGCTCGCCTCTGCGCAAGCAAATGCTCCACAGGCCACGGTCGTGTTCAAAGGGGTTGTGACAGAAGAGATCGTCGACCCTGCGAACAAAAACGAGTACCGAGCCCTTTTCAGGCCCACGACCATCTACAAAGGCAATCAGGCCGCGGCCATCACGGTGCACACTCGGGGCGACCAGGGAAGTTGCGGCGTGCGGTTCGCCAAGGGGTCCGAGCACATGGTGTTCGCCTTCCAATCAGGCCAACGGCTGCGCACCAGCCTGTGCAGCACCTGGCCCATCTCCAAGAGCTATGCCGGCCATACCGCCGAAGTCGAGAGCCATTTCAACCAGCGCAAGTAAGCGCCCTCAGGCCGCACACACATCGGATGCCCCGTTTTGCCCATGACACTGCGGGGGCGGACTGAGGCGAAGGCGACTGCCGGCTGACCAGCAACGAGCCTTCACTCCTGAAATGATAGCTACCAGCGCATGAATTACCTGCGCTACACGCCAATTTCACTCAAATATGGATCTCACCCTCCGCCTGGGGGCACCCTGAACTGCTCGGTGACGCGCCGCTCGGCGCGCGCCGCAGCGGCAGCCCACCGATCCCTGGCGTTGCGCGCGCCCGCCACGGCCCAACGCAGCGCATGCAGAAACACGACCATGGCAACGGTTCGCACAGGTCGCTGGCGGCCCACAAGGTTTGAAGCAGAGACGGCTCTGGGGGCAGTGGTGTGGGGATGCGGGTGTTTCATGGCCCCGCAATGCTCTCGCCGGGCTTACCATCTGTAAAGTTGAATTCAATGACGATTCACTTCATAAAAGCTGATGCGTAACCTCAATCTCGACCAGTTGCAAACCCTGATCACCATCGCCGACCTGGGCACCTTTGCGGCCGCCGCGCAGGCGTTGCACCTCGCGCCGCCCACGGTGAGCATGCACATCAAGGAACTGGAATCGCGCCTGGGCGCCGAGCTGGTGGTGCGCGGGCGGCGGCAGGCCGACCTCACCCCCGCTGGCGAGGTGCTGGTGCGCGAAGGCCGCCAGCTGTTGCTGGCCAGCGATGACCTGGTGGAACGCGTGCGGCGCCACGCATCGGGCCGCGAAGGCATGGTGCGGGTGGGCGTGTCGGCGGGTGTCAGCACCCGGCTGCTGCCACGCATGCTGGAGGCGCTGGCGGCACGCAGCCCCGGGGTTGAAATCCGCCTGGAGGCCGTGGGCTCGGCCGAGTCGATGCAGCGGCTCAAGGCCGGTACGCTGGACATTGCCATCGTCGCCAGCCCCCAGCCGCCGCTGGCAGAGGTGCGCCAGACCCCCTGGCGCAACGACCCCATGGTGGCCCTGCTGCCCGCCGCGTGGGACGCGCCAGACCGCGTCGGCCCCGACTGGCTGGCCAGCCGACGCTGGGCATCGTTTGCGCCCGCCACGCAGATGCATGGGCTGATTGCCAACTGGTTTGGTCAGGCGGGGCACCATCCGCGCCCGTTTCTGGCGCTGAGCTACCCTGGCGCCCTCAAAAGCCTGGCCGTGGCCAGCCAATGCGCCGCACTGCTACCGATGGAGGAGGTGGAGGACCTGCAGGGCACGCCCGATGTCCAAATCCGCCCGCTGCAACCGCCGCTCATGCGCCCCATGGCCGTGGCGCACCGCCACCAGCCACCGCCCTCGCCCGCAGTGGAGGGCGTGCTGGAGTTGCTGGCGGACTTTGCAGATTTCGCAGAGTGATGGCGGGACACACCGCGCGCCGTCACGCGTGCGGCAAGCCCTGGCCGCCCGGGGCAGGCCTAACAGAAGACCGGACAGCAAGCCGCTGCAGGTAGGGTTGCACGAACAGGTACAACCCCGTCAACAGCAGCAGTGCCAGAGGCGGCAGGGGCGCGTACGTGACCCAGTCCGGCGGGTTGCCTGCACCCTGGGCGCGAGCGACACAATTGGCGATGACGGCTAGGGCGTGTCACCCTCCAATTCCCCCACGCGAAAGCCATCCAGGCCGTGCAGTGCTAGGCGCCCTGAGTGCCGTGTAGCCTCGCTACACAAGCGAAGGACAACGACGCAATGCGCAGCCTGGATGGCTTTCCCTTCGGGCTGGCTGCGCATTGCGGCGTCTGCTTTGTCAGGTGGCTTGCCAATAGCCAGCTATTGGCTGCGCCCCCCTTCGCGCATCCATCCGCATTGCGCGGCCAGCGCGTGGGGGAATTGAAGGGTGGCACGCCCTGGCGTGAACGCCATCGACACCCAGCGATGGAACCGCCGAATTCCCGCACCGGCGCTCATTGCACATCTCCAGCGGCGAGCTGGATCATCTTCCAGCCGTTGCCCGCTGGGTCCCGAAAACCGGCGTCCACGTTGCCGTACCGGTCCACGGGCTCCTGTGTGAACTCCACGCCCAGATCGCGCAGCCGGGTATACGCGCCGCGGCAGTCCGACACATGCAACACCAGCGGCGGCATGGCGCCCTTGGCCACCATGGCGCGCAGGGCTTGCGCCGTGGCCTCGTCGTGGATGGGCGGGCCGGGCCTGAACAACCCCAACTGAAAGCCCGGCTGGTCGGGGTGCTGCACCGTCAGCCAGCGGTGGGGGCCATTGCGCACGTCCGTATGCACCTGAAACCCGAGCTTGCCCACGTAAAACGTCAGGGCCTCGTCCTGGTCGTCCACATACACGCCCACCACGCCAATGCCTTGGTTCTTCGTCATCAGATCTCCTCGGTTGTTGATGACGGGTTTGTACCTTCCGCCAGGCGGCGGCGCTTCTCCGAAACTGCGGTGGTGAGGTCAGGGCGTTGTGCGGCTTTCAATACGCAGGCCGGCACCTTGTCCAGTGGCTCCAAGCGGGCCTGGGCCTGAAGGCGCACCGCACTGGGGCTCTGCCCCGTGATGTCGCGAAAGGTGCGGCCGAAGGTGCCCAGGCTCTCCCAGCCGGTGGCAAACGCAATCTCGGTGATGGGCAAGTCCGTGTCGCGCAGCAGCGTGGTGGCCTGTTCGATGCGGCGGGTCAGCAGGTAGCGGTGTGGCGGGATGCCAAACGCCTGCCGGAAGGATCGTGCGAAATGCGCGTCGGAGACGCCGCTGACCTCGGCCAGCCGCTGCACTGGCCAGGCCTCATGCGACGCGGCGTCCATGCGGTCCTTGGCGCGCAGCAGACGGCGCAACAGGGCCGGGTCTTGCGGCGCATTGTGGTCAGCGGTATGGCCGTTGGCTGGGGGCTTCGGGGGGACGACAGGCATGGTGGGCACAGCATATCGCCTGTCCGTCGGCATTCCTGCACCACCTGTACGGCGGCAGGCAAGACCCGCGAGAACCCGCAGGCAAAGACAAGCACTGTGAACAAAGTCACCGTCTTCGCGATGGGCCTCACCCGCCGTTAGTGCTGCAGAGACGATGGCATGGAATCATCGCGGCATCGCCCGTCGATGACTACCCGGCCATCGGCAGACCTTTCCTCAATCCTCTCGCGAATCATCATGAAGCGTCTTCTCATCCTGGGAGCCACGGGCTCCCTCGGCCGCCACGTACTGCAGCAAGCTGTTGCGGCGGGCCACCAGGTGTCAGTGCTAGTGCGCAACCCTGCCCGGCTGCCCCAGGACCTTCGATCACGCATCACGGTGCACCAGGTGGACCTGGGGTCCGTGGCAATCAGCGCCTTGGCAGACATCATCCGGGGCCACGAGGCGTTGATCAACTGTGCGGGGCTGGTCACCGAAGGTCGCGCGTTTGTCGACCTCGTGGACCGCATTGTTTCCAGCGTGGAGTCCCTGGCCCCCGCAGAGCGGCCAACCTGCTGGTTTCTAGGGGGCGCTGCGGTGCTCGACATCGGCCAGACAGGCCGCCGGGGTGTTGAACTACCCAAGGTGCGCGACACCTATTGGCCGCACAAGAAGAACTTTGAGCGCCTGAACACCTCATCCCTCGATTGGCGCCTGCTGTGCCCGGGACCGATGGTCGACCAACCCGCGCTGGGGATCGCCCGGCTGCGCATCGCCGCGGACCAGCTGCCGGTCTCCGTGCCAGCCTTTGCGGGCAGGCTACCCAGCCCATTGATGCTGCTGCTGTTCGCATCGAAGGTGCCGCAGATGATCGTTCCCTATGCCGACGCAGCCTCTCTGATGCTGGCCCATCTCGAGCCCCGGGATGCGATGTCCCGGCACCGCGTCGGGCTCGCGCTGCCCGTGGGCATGCGCGGGAAGAAAGACACCTGGGCGGCCAAGCCCCGCAGTGCCACCTGACGAAACCCTCCATGAAAAAAGGCCCTCGCAGTCACGAGGGCCTGGGGCGGGAGAGTTGCAGAAAACCCTCATCACAACAGCAACTGGCGGTATCCGCCTGCTGCGGGCACGAAGATCAGCTGCCCGCCACCTTCATGCGGTTGACCAGGATCGAACCCACCGTCTTGGCACCATAGTTGTAGGCATCGGCACCCACGGCCTCGATGCCCTTGAGCATGTCCTTGAGGTTGCCTGCAATGGTGATCTCGTGCACTGGGTAGGCGATCTGGCCGTTCTCGACCCAGAAGCCGCTCGCGCCGCGCGAATAGTCGCCCGTGACGTAGTTCACGCCCTGGCCCATCAGCTCCACCACAAACAGGCCCGTGCCCAGCTTTTGCAGCATGGCGTCCAGGCTGTCGCTGGCTTGCGTGAGGCGCGATGTCATCACCAGGTTGTGCGAGCCTCCGGCGTTGCCCGTGGTCTTCATGCCCAGCTTGCGGGCCGAGTAGCTCGACAGGAAGTAGCCCTGCACGCGACCACCCTGCACCACCTTGCGCGGCGCCACGCGCACGCCTTCTTCGTCAAACGGCGAGCTGCCTTTGCCACCCAGGATGAAGGGGTCTTCCAGGATGTCGATGTGCTTGGGAAAAACCATCTTGCCCAGCGAGTCGAGCAAGAAGCTGCTCTTGCGGTACAGCGAGCCGCCACTGATGGCCTGCACAAAACCGCCCAGCAGGCCAGCGGCCAGGGTCGATTCAAACAGCACGGGGCATTGCGTGGTAGGGATCTTGCGGCTGCCCAGGCGGCTCAGCGCACGCTGCGCGGCGTAGCGGCCCACGGCCTCGGGCGAGGCCAGGTCGGCTGCGTTGCGCATCGAGCTGTACCAGGCGTCGCGCTGCATTTCGGCGTTCTTGCCGGGCAACGAGGCGATGGGGGCCACCGAGAAACTGTGGCGCGAGCTGGCATAGCCACCGCGAAAGCCGCGTGTGTGAGCGCTGAAGAAATGGCTTTGCTGGGCCGACACGCCAGCACCTTCGCTGTTGGTGATGCGGCGATGCGTCTTGAAAGCCGCGGCCTCACAGGCCTTGGCCATCTCTGCGGCTTCTTCGCTGGTGATGGCCCAGGGGTGGAAGAGTTGCAGGTCGCGGTGCGTCTCCTGGGGCGCGATATCGTCGGCATCGGGCAGGCCAGCCACAGGGTCTTCGGCCGTGAAGCGGGCGATGTCATAGGCCGCTTGCACGGTCTGCTCGATGGCCTGGGTAGAAAAGTCCGACGTGCTGGCGTTGCCTCGGCGGTGGCCGATGTAGACCGTCACGCCCAGCGACTTGTCACGGTTACGCTCCACGTTCTCCAGCTCACCCTTGCGCACGCTGACCGACAGGCCACAGCCCTCGGACGCCTCGGCGCCCGCGTCGGTCGCACCGAGCTTTTTGGCATGGGCCAGGGCGCGGTCCACCAGGTCTTCAAAAAACGGGCGGCTGTAGCTGAAGCCGCTGTCAGGGGTGCGGGAGGTGGCAGCTGCGGGCACAGCAGCCAGCGCGCCGGGGGTGCGCGGGGCGCGGTTGGAGGGTTTGTTCATAGCGGCAGCTATGATACTTGCCACTGCGGCGCACCCTGCGCCCGCCTCTCTTTGCCCCCACCCCATGTCACGCAAACCCAAAAAAGGCTACTTTGTGCGAGGCCAGTTTGTTGCCGAAGGCAGCGAACTGGACATTCAGCTCAAGGCCGAACTCAAAGGCACGCCCGATGCCAGCCGCACCGATCTCAAGCGCGAGAGCGACGAACTGCAGGACCTGGGCAAGGAGCTTTTGAACCTGCGCGCCGACCTGTTCGACGCCGTGGGCCTGCCCGACAAACTGGTGGAGGCGCTGGCCGAGGCCAAGCGCATCACCAACTTTGAAGGCAAGCGCCGCCAGATGCAGTATGTGGGCAAGCTCATGCGCAAGCTCGAACCAGAGCTGGTACAGGCCGCCCGCCAGGCGCTGGAAGAACAGCACAAAGGCTCTGCCACCGAAAAGCTGCAACTGCATCTGGCCGAGCAATGGCGCGACCGCCTGATTGCCGACGACGACACGCTGGCCGCGTGGATGGCCGAGCACCCCGACACCGACACCCAGCAGCTGCGCGCGCTGATCCGCCAGGCCCGCAAAGATGCGCAGCCTGCGGGCAAGGAGGCCAACGTCCAGGTCTCGCAAGGCCTGGCGCCCCGCAAGGGCCGTGCATACCGCGAGCTGTTCCAACTGGTGCGCGAGCACCTGGGAGGCACCGGCACGGCAGATGCCAGCGACACCGACGAGGACAACGACGATGAGTGAAGCCGTCCACGACGCCGTCAAGATCGGCATCGTATCGATCAGCGACCGCGCCAGCAGCGGCGTCTATGAAGACAAGGGCCTGCCTGCCTTGCAGGACTGGCTGACGCGCGCGCTGTACAACCCCATCACCTTCGAGTCGCGCCTGATCCCCGACGAGCAGGCCGGCATCAGCGCCACGCTGATCGAGCTGGTGAACGCCGGTTGCGCGTTGGTGCTGACCACCGGCGGCACCGGCCCTGCGCTGCGTGACGTAACGCCCGAGGCCACGCTGGCCGTGGCGCACAAGGAGATGCCAGGCTTTGGCGAGCAGATGCGCCAGATCAGCTTGAAGTTCGTGCCCACCGCCATCCTCTCGCGCCAGGTCGCTGTGATCCGAGACCAGAGCCTGATCATTAATCTGCCTGGTCAGCCGAAGGCGATTGCCGAGACGCTGGAGGGGCTGAAGGACGCCAACGGCCAGCAGATCGTGCCGGGCATCTTCGCCGCCGTGCCTTACTGTGTGGACCTGATCGGCGGGCCGTACCTGGAAACGCGGGATGAGGTCTGCAAGGCGTTCCGGCCCAAGAACGCTGTCCGGGCCAAGACCGCCTGAACCGCCTGCAGGCCAGCGCTGGCCCACGGGCGAAAGCTCCCCCCATCGCCCATCACACAGACGATGAAGTACCTTGCCTTCGCCCTCCCCCATCTGCTGGTAGTCGCCCTGGCCTTGTGGATGTATGTGCGCATACGCGCCATGAAACAGCGCCAGGATGCGCTGGTGAAAGACCTCAAGGGCCGGCACTACTGGCGCATCAACCTGGCCCGCCCCGCATTTTTTGGACGCTGGATGCGGCTTATGGCTTTCGAAGCCAAGGGCGTGCTGATCGACGATGGAGAAGCATTCCGCATCCGGGGGCATTGGGCCAAGACGGGCAAGGCGTTCGAGTCGTTGGTGCCCAAATCGGGGATGAAGGTCGAGTGGCTGGGCAACCAATCCATCAAGACGGGCAACATCCACTGGGCTCGGTTGGACACCCCCAAAGGCCAGGTGCTGTTCACCGCCGATACCGGCTGGAGCGCCGGGCCGTCGCGCGAGGCCTTGTGCGACATCTTCCGCTCGGCGTTCCCCGACTATCCGCTGGACGAAGAGAACACACACGATTTCGCACTGGAGAAGAACCCTCGCAGCCTGGGCGCGACGGTGCTGTTCCTGGGCCTGATGCTGTTTGCGCTGCTCGACAGCTTTGTGTTCTCCGGCTACGAGCTGACGGATGCGCAACTCTTCAGCATCCTGCGCTCGCCCCTGACCTGGCTGGTGGCGTCGGTGGGCATCGCAGCGTTGGTGGCACTGTGCTACCGCTTCTTCGCTGCAGGGCGCATCCCCTCGCGCGAATCGATGGCGCTGGCCCTGATGCTGGGCGCCGTATCGGCCGGGGCTGCCCTGCCCGCGCTCAAGCGGGTAGACCAAATGCTGGCAGGCTCGGTGTCAGAAGACCACGCATACCGCCTGTCGGGCACCTATCGGCTGGAGCCCATCGACACCGCGCAGGGCCTGCCGCCACTGAAGTTTCCGCGCATGCGGGACTATTGGGAGCAATGGCCCGATGGCAGCGAACACCGCATTCCGCTGATGCACGGACCGCTGGGGCTGTGGCAACTGGACCACGCAAAGTTTGATCCGCCCATCGTGGCTTTCTACGAAAAGAAGAGCAGCAAGCCTGGCAAGCACTGAGCCCGCAGTGCCCCCACGCAACGGCAGGAAGCCTACTTGCCCACCAGCTCGTTGAGCTTGCCCGCCTCGAACTGCTCCTTGATCGCCGCGTCACAGGGCACACAGTCCTTGGCCTGCAGGTTGGCGGCCGAGAGCTTTTCGATCGCCTGCCACAAGAGCGCGATCTGGTGCTCTTGCGACGAGGCGTTGTCGATCAACCCACGCATGGCCTGCGAGAGCGGATCATCCTCCTGCGTGATGCCGTAGGCGGTGAATTTGCGCGATGGCTGGGGCTCGGTCACGTCGGCGCTCTGGCCTTCCTTGGACGGGATGATGCGTGCCGGGATGCCCACGGCCGTGGCGCCAGCGGGCACGGGTTTGATG
The DNA here is from genome assembly GCF_001425125.1 of Acidovorax sp. Root402. Classification (NCBI taxonomy): domain Bacteria; kingdom Pseudomonadati; phylum Pseudomonadota; class Betaproteobacteria; order Burkholderiales; family Comamonadaceae; genus Acidovorax; species Acidovorax sp. Root402. Next base: position 8,851 of record NZ_LMDQ01000003.1, on the reverse strand, counting down.
ACCACGGCATTGGAGCCGATCTTGGCGCCGTCGCCCACTTCAAAGCCGCCCAGCACCTTGGCGCCTGCACTCACCACCACATCTTTGCCCAGCGTGGGGTGGCGCTTGGTGCCCTTGTAGAGCGAGGTGCCGCCCAGGGTCACGCCCTGGTAGATGGTGCAGCCATCGCCGATCTCGGCGGTTTCGCCCACCACCACGCCCATGGCGTGGTCGAAGAACACACGCTCCCCGATCTTGGCGCCGGGATGGATCTCGATGCCGGTGAACCAGCGCGCAAAGTGCGAGATGAAGCGCCCCAGCCACTTCAGGCCGTGGTGCCAGCACCAGTGCGCGGGGCGGTGCAGCCAGATCGCGTGCAGGCCCGGATAACAGGTGATCACCTCCCACGTGCTGCGCGCGGCAGGATCGCGGTCGAGGATGCACTGGATATCGGAGCGCAAGCGGGCGAGCATTGGTTGTTATGGTTATTTGTAAATGGGCTGCACAGTCTATCGTTTCGCCTGCGCCGTCTCGATCATGGCTTTGGCGACACCTCTCAAGATGTGGATTTCCTCGGGACTGAGCTGCGCGCGGTTGAAAAGCTGGTTAAGGCGGGGCATGAGCTTCTTGGGCGCGGCCGGGTCCAGGAAACCGATGGATGTGAGCGCCTGCTCCCAATGGCCCAGCATGCCCGCCACCTGGGCAGCGTCGGCCAGCGCACGCGGTGGGGTGGCGTCCTGCACCGCGAAGCCGCCCAACGCTTGGCGCCACTCGTAGGCGATCACCTGGATGGCCGCACCCAGGTTGAGTGAGCCGAAGCCGGGGTTGGTGGGAATCGACAGCGCCACGTGGCAGCGGTACACATCCTCGTTGGTCATGCCAAACCGCTCGGAGCCAAAGAGAAAGGCCACACCGGCCTGCGAGGCAGCACTCGGGTCTGCAGCGGTGTCGCCGGCTGCGTTTTGAGGGCTTTTGGCCTCTTGCGCTAGTGTTTCATGCCTGAGTAGCTCACTTTTTAATAGCGCTTCAAAGTGCGCACGCGGCGCTGCTGTAGGGGGGCCAAAATCGCGTGGCGTCATGGCCGTGGCGCACAGGTGGCTGATACCGTCGAGCGCCTCGTCCAGCGTGGCGACGATGCGTGCGTTGTTCAGCACATCGAGGGCGCCGCTGGCGCGCTGGATGGTTTCCTCACGCCGCAGCACGTTAGCCCAGCGGGGAGCGACCAGCACCAGGTCGTCAAACCCCATGGTTTTCATGGCACGGGCGGCGGCGCCCACATTGCCGGCGTGGCTGGTGTTGATCAGGACAAAACGGGTCTTCATGGACAGGCGGAGCGAGAGGGGGAAAGCGGCCGGTTAGGCAAAAAAGGGCACTGCGGGTAAAATCCCGCCCTCTATTGTCGCCGCCCGCATCGCCGGGACGGGTCAGACCTCCCCGCTCATCCTGTACGCAGACGCCCGCGCCACATTGGCCGCGCGCTGCCAACCACCACAATTTATGTCGTCCAATCTGCACCCCATGCTCAACGTGGCCATCAAGGCCGCACGCGCCGCCGGCGCCATCATCAACCGCGCGGCCCTGGACGTGGAATCGGTGCGGATCTCGCAAAAGCAGATCAACGACTTTGTGACTGAGGTGGATCACGCCTCCGAAAAGATCATCATCGAGACGCTGCTGACGGCCTACCCCGGCCACGGCATCCTGGCTGAAGAGTCGGGCAAGGAATACGGCGCCAAGGATTCAGAATTTGTCTGGATCATCGACCCGCTGGACGGCACCACCAACTTCATCCACGGCTTCCCCGTGTATTGCGTGAGCATCGCGCTGGCCGTCAAGGGCAAGGTCGAGCAGGCTGTCGTGTACGACCCCACCCGCAACGACCTGTTCACCGCCACCAAGGGCCGCGGCGCCTACCTCAACGAGCGCCGCATCCGCGTCTCCAAGCGCACCCAGCTCAAGGACTGCCTGATCTCCACCGGCTTCCCCTTCCGCCCCGGCGACAACTTCAAGAGCTACCTGAACATGATGGCCGACGTGATGCAGCGCACCGCCGGCCTGCGCCGCCCCGGCGCCGCTGCACTGGACCTGGCCTACGTGGCTGCGGGCTTCACCGACGGCTTCTTTGAAACGGGCCTGTCGATCTGGGACGTGGCAGCGGGCTCGCTGCTGGTGACCGAGGCCGGCGGCCTGGTGGGCAACTTCACGGGTGAGGCTGAATTTCTGGAGCAGCGGGAGTGCCTGGCAGGCAACCCCCGCATCTACGGCCAGCTGGTGCCCATCCTGGGCAAGTACAGCAAGTTTGCGAGTGCTGGCGACAAGGCGGCCGTGCGCCAGGCGGCGACTCCCGACACGCCCGAAGCCAACAACATTCCAGAGACAGAAGGCGCTGCGGACGCAGCCGAATCGGCGGCGCCCCAGGCCGACTCAGCCAAGGGTGAAGACGCGCCGTTCTGAACATCTCAACTACCGCGCCTCACCGTCAAGCCAGCACACGATGACCGCTGAAAATATCTGGTAGCAGGACCGCGCAGTAGGCGCGCTCGTTACCAGCGCAGCCGTGCAAGGGCCGCCCCGCCGCACTGGCTGCGTCCCCCTTCCCGAATTGCGCAGCAATTCGAGAGAAGGGGGAAGGCGCGAAGCGACTCAGGGGGATGCCTCCCTACGCCGGGTCAGGATACTTCTGCGCGATGCTGCGGAAGTCTTCTGCAATGTCCACAAACGCGTCCACCATGTCGGGGTCAAAGTGCGTGCCCTTGCCCCGCACGATGGTGTTACAGGCCTGGTCGTGCGAAAACGCAGGCTTGTACACGCGTTTGCTGATGAGCGCGTCGTACACGTCGGCCACCGCCATCAGGCGCGCCGACACCGGGATGGCGTCGCCCGCCAGGCCCTGCGGGTAGCCAGAGCCGTCCCACTTCTCCTGGTGGCTGTAGGCGATCTCCTTGGACACGCTCAAAAAGGCCACGCGCATGCCCAGGCGCCGCTCGGCCTCGTCAATGGCATTGCGGCCCAGCGTGGTGTGGGTCTTCATCACCTCGAACTCCTCCACCGTGAGCTTGCCGGGCTTGAGCAGAATGCTGTCGGGGATGCCGATCTTGCCGATGTCGTGCAACGGGGCCGACTTGTACAGCAACTCGATCATGCGGTCGTTCAGCACATGCTCAAAACGCGGGTGGTGGCGCAGGCGTTCGGCCAGGGTCTTCACGTACAGCTGGGTGCGGCGGATGTGGTTGCCGGTCTCGTTGTCGCGCGTTTCGGCCAGGGAGGTCATGGCCATGATGGTCACGTCCTGGATGGCCTGCACCTCCAGCGTGCGCATGGCGACCTCCCGTTCCAGGTAGGCGCTTTTGTCGCGCAGAAAATCGGCCGTGGCCTTGAGCGCCAGGTGCGTGTTGACGCGCGCGAGCAGGATCGGCGGACTGATGGGTTTGGTGATGTAGTCCACAGCACCCAGGGCCAGTCCCATGCGCTCGTCGTCGGTGTCGGAACGCGCCGTGAGGAAGATCACCGGGATGTCGCGGGTGGCAGGCGCCTCCTTGAGGCGACGACAGACCTCATAGCCATCCACCTCGGGCATCATGATGTCCAGCAGGATCAGATCAGGCGGCGTGGCCGACTGGGCAATTTTGAGGGCCTTCTCCCCATGGTTGGCCACCTTCACCACATAGTGCTCGCGCAGCAGGCTGCCCATGAGCGTGAGGTTCTCGGGCGTGTCGTCCACCACGAGCACGGTGGCAATCGGCTTGTCAACCAAGGTCGCCGGGCTGGAGGCAAAAGGCGCGTTGTCCATGCAAATGTCCTGCGTGAATGCCGTTCAGGGGGTTTCGAGGGCCGGGGATTCGGAGCCTGGCACCGCAGCCAGGGCTTCCAGCGCCTGCTCGAAATCGAAATTCAGGGTGTGCTTTTCAACGACCTGGAAGGCGCTGCCCAGCGCCGCCTTGAGCACCACACCATTGTGTTGGAAAAATTCAGTGGCTGCAGGATCGTCCTGCTCCAGCAGGTGGCGCAAGTGCTGCCCTGCCTCGGCGGGCGTCATGCTGGCTCCTGGCGCCCTCGCAGGGGGCGCCAAACCTGACTCAGGTGTCGTGCCCGCCTGCACGGCCTGCAGCACCCAGTCCTGTAGCCCGTGCAGCAAGGGCTGCAGCGCAGCCCGCAGCTCGGCCAGCAGCGGCACGATGGCCTCGTTGCCATGGCGAAAGCGCAGCGCGTGCTCCAGCGCCTGTGCGCGGTCTGACACGGCCTGTGCGCCAATGTTGGCTGCCACCGACCGCAGCGTGTGGGCCAGGCGCTCGGCCAGTGCGACATCGTGCACCGCCAGCGCACGCTGCAGCTCCGGCAACACCGGAGCCTGCCCTTGCACAAAGCGGCGCAGCATCTCGGCGTACAACCCTGTCTTGCCCAGCGCGCGCTGCAGGCCCAGTTGGGTGTCCAGCCCCGGCAGATCAGGGACATCCACCGACAGCCACCCTGCGGCCGCTGCACTGGTGGCCACTACCGGCGCGGCCACTGGAGCCGCACTGCTGCGAGCGGGCACAACAGCCGCACCGAGACCCTGGCGGGGGCGGATCCAACGTGCCAGCGCGGCCCACAGGGCCGCAGGTTCGATGGGCTTGGCAACATGGTCGTTCATGCCCGCCGCAAAGCAGCGCTGGCGGTCCGCCTCCATGGCGTTGGCCGTCATGGCGATGATGGGCAACGGCGCGTAGCGCGGGTTGCCGCGCAGCAGTCGTGTGGCGGTCTCGCCATCCATGATGGGCATCTGCATGTCCATCAGCACGGCGTCGTAGTGCTTGCGCTCGATATGGTCGATGGCGATCTGCCCGTTCTCGGCCACGTCGACGGCGAAGCCCGCGTCCAGCAGCAGCTCCATGGCCACCATCTGGTTGAGTTCGTTGTCCTCGACCAGCAGCACGCTGGCGCCCCGGATGTCCTGCGGCAGCTCGTCAGCAGCGGGGGCGGGAGTGGCCGCACGGCGCCCCTCCGTGCCCGATGCCTCCAGCGGCTGCATCAGGGTGTCGAACAGCAGCGAGGCATTCACGGGCTTGATGAGCACGGTTTCGATGCCCTGCGCACGCGCGGCCCGCATCACGTCCTCGCGCCCGTAGGCCGTGACCATCAGCATCTGCGGCACCTTGGGCATGCCAAGGCTGCGAATGTGGCCCGCCAGCTCCACGCCGTCCATGCCTGGCATGTGCCAGTCCAGCAGCAACAGGCCAAACGGCTGGTGCTGTGCCATGGACTCGCGCAGCCGGTCCAGCGCCTCCAGGCCCGAATGCGCCTGCTCCACCACAAAGCCCATCGCCTGCAGCATGTCGGACAGCACCGTGGCAGCGGTATGGTTGTCGTCCACCACCAGCACCCGGGTGCCCCGCAGGTCGGGCGGAGGTAGCAGCACACGCGCCGCTGCCCCACGCTCCAGCGGCACCGACACCCAGAAGGTGGAGCCCTTGCCGAAACGGCTCTCCACGCCCACCTCTCCGCCCATCAGCTCCGCCAGGCTCTTGCAGATCGCCAGCCCCAGGCCCGTGCCCCCATAACGGCGCGTGGTCGAGGTGTCGGCTTGCTGGAAGCTCTGGAACAGGCGCCCCATCTGCTCGTCCGTGAGCCCGATGCCGGTGTCGCGCACCTCGAAACGCAGCCGGGCCTGGTTGCCCATCTCCTCCAGCAAGCGCACGGCAATGCTGATCTCTCCGGATTCGGTGAACTTGATGGCGTTGTTGGCGTAGTTGATGAGGATCTGGCCCAGGCGCAGCGCATCGCCCACGAGGTTAGGGGGCACATCGCTGGCCACGTCGCAGACCAGCTCCAGGCCCTTGGCACCGGCCTTGTAGCCCACCACATCGGACACGCTCTCCAGCATGCGGTCGAGCAGAAACGGCTGACGCTCCACCACCAGCTTGCCCGCCTCGATCTTGGAGAAGTCCAGGATGTCATTGATGACCCCCAGCAGGTGCTGGCCCGCCTGCTGGATCTTGCTCACGTAGTCGTGCTGGCGTGGACTCAGGCCCGACTTGAGTGCCAGGTGCGACATGCCGATGATCGCGTTCATGGGCGTGCGGATCTCGTGGCTCATGTTGGCCAGGAAGTTGGACTTGAGCGCGGTGGACTCCTCGGCCAACTCCTTGGCACGGCGCAGCTCCTGTTCAGCACGCTGGCGGTCGGTGATGTCCACGAACGTACCAATGGTGCCGCCGGATGTGCCATCGTGGCGCGCAAAGCCATGCAGCCAGAACAGCGTGTGGTGTAGCTCGCCGTCGGCATAAGGCAAATCGACCTCGCGGTGCACCTTGCGCTCGCCCTCCATGGCCTGTATCGCGTCCTGCTCGAAGCGCGTGCGGGTCTCCTGCGGCAGATAGTCCAGATCCATCACCGTCTTGCCGATGAGCGCCTCGCGCGAAACGCCAAAGGCGTGCTCATAAGCGCGGTTCACGCCGATGTAGCGCCCGTCCGCGCCCTTGTAGAAAAGGGGCACCGGGATGGCGTCGATCAACGCCTGCTGGAAATCGAGCTGCCCGGCCACCTGCTCCTCCAGGAGCTTCTGGTCGTGGATGTCCACATTGACGCCCACCACCCGCACCGGCTGGCCCTGGGCGTTGCGGAAGATGCGCGCGGCCTCCAGAAACCAGCGCACCTCGCCATCGGGGCGCACGATGCGCCAGGAGTCGCGCAGGTAGTCCTCGGTGCCTGCAAGGCAGCTGTCGAAATAAGCGCTTGCCTGGTCGCGGTCTTCCGGGTGCAGGCAGTTGAGCCAGAAGTCGCGCCCATCAGGCTGGGTTCCAGGGGGCAGGCCCATCATCTGAGCCAGCTTGTCCGACCAGAGGATCTCGCCGGTGACCAGGTTCAGGTCGAACACCCCGATCTTGCCCGCTTCCTGCGCCAGCTCCAGGCGTTCCTGGGCCTGCTGGATCACGCGCTCGGCACGCCGCTGCTCGCTGACATCTTCAATGACCCAGATCGAGGCGGTGCCAAAGTCGTCCATCTTGACGCTGCGGCCCGCCAGGCGTGCCTCGAACTGGCTGCCATCCAGCCTGCACAGGGTAGCGGTCTCGCGCAAGGCCTGGCCCGAGGCCAGTGCCGGCGTGACGCGGGCAGTGAACAGGTCGGCATGGCCCGTCCCGCCAAACAGCACCGACACCCCCAGACCCAGCAGCTGTGATGCGGTACCACCCATGAGATCCACAAACGCCGGGTTGAACTGGCGGAACTGTCCGTCGCACACCATCACGATGGGCGGTGCGTTGTCGAAGATGGCAGTTTGCTGCTCCAGCAGCTCGTTGAGCAGGCGTTCGCGACGCTCCAGCTCCTTTTGCGCCTGGATGCGTTCGGACACGTCCTCGTGAAGGCCCACGATGCCGATGCGCTTGCCCCGCCCATCAAACACGGGCGATAGCGTGGCCTCGTCGTGGTAGATGCTCCCGTCCTTGCGCCGGTTGACGAACTGGCCCTGCCAGGACTTGCCCGACAGCAGCGCGGACCACATCAGCTGGTAGGTCTGTGCGGGCGTTTGTCCGCTGGCCACCAGCGATGGCTTTTTGCCGCGCACCTCGTCCAGCGAATATCCCGTGTTGCGCTCGTACTGGGGGTTGACCCAGTCGATGCGGCCGTCGCCATCGGTGATGACCACGGACACCGGGCTGCTCTCCAGCGCCGTACCCAGCACCCTGAACCGCTCCAGCGCACTGGCCACCCGGGCACGGCTGCGCAGCAAGTCCAGAAGCAGCAGGCCCAGCAGGCACAGCAGCACAAAGGCCACCACCCCAATGCGCGCGCGCTGCGTCGACGACATCAAGGCGCTGATATCGTCCAGCGCCACCAGCTGCCACTCGCCCCCCGGGTCGTGCCAGTCAATGGCCCGGCGTTCGACAGCGTAAGTCACGCCGTTGATCTGGACATCTCCGGTATCGGCCGCAAAGGGCAACGCCGAAGCCACGCCATTGTCGAAATGCCGGCCGAACTGGCGTGTGGCGCGGATGGCATCGATACGCGCCTGCGTGAGCGGCGGCGCTACCGCGAACTGCCATTCGGGGCGCGTGGCGGCAAACGCCACGCCCTGCGGCGATAGCAGCACCATGGGCAGGCCCGCGCGCTTGAGCAGCAGGTCCACCGGCTCAAAACCCACCTTGAACATCACCACGCCGATGATGTTGCTCGATGGCGTGTCGCTTTCATAGAGTGGCGCTGCGTAGTACAGCCCACGCTCCTGGGTATTGCTGCCAATGGCGGCATACACACTGTTGGCGCCCTGGATGGCCTGCTGGAAGTACGGGCGGAATGCAAGGTTCAGGCCCGTGGATCGTTCGCCAGGCGTCTCGTGCGCTACCACGGTGCCATCGGCAGACATTACGTACACGCCTTGCACCAGAAAGCGCCCGCGCGCCACGGCCAGGCGGGACAGTGCCTCGGGGTGGTCAGGGGGCAAACGGCCCAGCGCCATGTCCTTGAGCAAAGGCTCGCTCAGGCCCATCAGCGATACCGCCCCGAGCATGGAGCCGCCAGTGGTCTGGGCTTGCAGGGCATCTGCCGTCTGGTGCAACACGCGTGAACGCTCGGTCGCCCGCTCGCCCGCTCGCCAGTGCTGTGCACCCTGCACCACCAGCACTGCGCCGATCAATGCCAGGGCCACCACCACCAGCAGGCCACGGATGCCGGGGGCGTTACGGTCCACAAGCTTGTCAAACCACATGCCTACGCCCTTGCCACGCAGGCCAGCCACACCGCAGACGTACCGTCAACCAGCGGGATACAGCAATGCATCGATAGCCTCCGCCGGCCCCGGCCTTCCAAACAGATACCCCTGGAACCCCTCGCACCCGTGCAGCCTCAGGAACGACAGCTGCCCCGTCGTCTCCACCCCCTCCGCCACCACCTCCAA
>NZ_LMDQ01000002.1:0-163927 GCF_001425125.1 Acidovorax sp. Root402 | reverse complement strand
GGGGATGCGGACAAAAACTTGGACTACCGGGAGGTAGTTCATGTATTCCTACGAAGATCGAATCCGAGCCGTTGAGCTCTACATCAAGCTGGGCAAGCGCGTCAGGCCCACCATACGGCAGCTGGGCTATCCGACGAAGAATTCTTTGAAGGGTTGGTACAACGAGTACCAGTTCAAGCTCGACTGGTCCGCTGGCTACGCAGGCCGTGAACCGAAGTTCTCGCAGGCGCAGAAGGCTGCAGCCATCGAGCACTACCTCACCCACGATCGATGCATCGCCGCCACCATGAGGGCGCTGGGCTACCCTGGTCGTGGAACGCTGACCAAGTGGGTTCGTGAGGCCTTCCCTGAGACCAGGAAGGCAGTCGTTGGCAGTGTGGGCCAACGAAGGTACCCCGAGAGCTTGAAGCGAGCGGGAGTGATGGAGCTTTGCACTCGGCAGGAAAGTGCACAGGCCGTTGCCGACAAGCTCGGCGTGTGCCGGCCAACGTTGTACAACTGGAAGAACCAGCTTCTGGGACGTGAGGCACCCGCATCAATGAAACACACCAATCAATCCCCGCAGGCGCGAGAGCGTGAAGAGCTCGAGCGCCAGGTTGAGATACTGCGCCTCGAAGTCAGGCAACTGCGCCTTGAGCAGGACCTCTTGAACAAGGCCAATGAACTGTTAAAAAAAGGCCTGGGCGTCGATCTACAGCTCCTGTCCAACCGGGAGAAGACACTGCTGATTGACGCCCTCAAGGAGCACTATGACTTGCCTGAGCTCCTTGGACAGTTGGGTCTTGCACGTAGCTCGTACTTCTACCATCGGGCCCGCACAGCGGTCGGCGACAAGTACCTTGGTGTGCGCCAATCCCTCACCGAGATCTTCGAGTCAAACCACCGCTGCTACGGCTACCGCAGGCTGCAGGCCTCGCTGACCAAGCAGGACGTCACCATCTCCGAGAAGGTGGTGCAGCGGCTGATGAAACAAGAAAGCCTGGTCGTTGCAAAGCCAAAGCGGCGCCGTTACGCGTCGTACCTCGGCGAGATCAGCCCCGCACCCGAGAACATCATCAACCGTGACTTCCAGGCTGCAGCCCCCAACGAGAAATGGCTGACCGACATCACAGAGTTCCAGATCCCTGCGGGCAAGGTGTACCTGTCACCGATCATCGATTGCTTCGACGGGATGGTGGTGAGCTGGACCATTGGCACGAGCCCGGACGCTGAACTGGTCAACACCATGCTGGATGCTGCTATCGAGACAGTGGCAGAAACCACCGCTAGGCCGGTAGTTCATTCCGATCGCGGAGGGCACTACCGCTGGCCTGGCTGGCTATCGAGAATGAGCGATGCCAAGCTCACCCGCTCCATGTCACGTAAGGCGTGCTCGCCTGACAACGCGGCGTGTGAGGGCTTCTTCGGCCGGCTGAAGAATGAGCTGTTCTATCCTCGGGACTGGAAGGGCACGACCATCGAGCGGTTCATTGAGGTGGTCGACGACTACATCCGCTGGTACAACGAGAAGCGGATCAAGATCTCTCTTGGCTCCCTCAGCCCTATCGAATACCGGGTGAGCCTTGGACTTGCGGCATAAAACCAGTCCAAGTTTTTATCCGCACCCCCGCCATTTCCATCTCGATCTGACCCACCCTGGTTCGTGAGCTTCACGCTCACGTTGTGGATAAGTTCTTGGTNCGGATCAAGATCTCTCTTGGCTCCCTCAGCCCTATCGAATACCGGGTGAGCCTTGGACTTGCGGCATAAAACCAGTCCAAGTTTTTATCCGCACCCCCCAAAACTCAGGCGCCCGGGGTCCTTCTTGGCGGCCTGGATGATGTCGTCCAGCGTCTTGTAGGGCGAGTCGGCATTCACCACCAGCACAGCCGCCCCGGCGGCAACCAGAGCCACGGGGCGCAGGTCCTTGTCGGGGTTGTAGGTGAGCTTGGAGTACAGCAGTGGGTTGAGCACCACGTTGTCGGTCTGCGCCATCACCAGGGTCAGACCGTCGGCGGGCGCCTTGGCCGTCTGGTCAAGCGCCAGGTTGCCGCCAGAACCAGGCTTGTTCTCCACCACGATGGTCCAGCCATAGGCATCGGTGAGCTTCGTACCAACCAGGCGGGCAAGGCTGTCAGTGCCGCCGCCTGCGGGGAAAGGGACGAGGATCTTGATAGGCCTTTGCGGGTAGTTGCCCTGAGCGTGGGCCGGGCCAATTGCCGTGGCAGCGGCCAGGGCCAGCAGGCCGCCAATGGCGAGGGTGCGTCGATTCAAGGTCATTGCAGGTGTCTCCTTCAGGGTTATGGGCAAAGGCGCGGGTTGGTTAGGGGTGGTTGGTGAGCACGCGGTCGCCAAGCCAGGCGATGGCTTCGTCGGTGGTCGCGCCAGTGAAAGGCTCTGCCGCATGCGCCTGCGCGGTGGTGGCGAACAGCGATTCGACGGCGGGCAAGACGATCGGCGTCAGGCCGTGCCGGGCCATCTGCTGCTGGGCCTCGGCCACCTCGTTGCGGCGACGCGCCGAGTGCGGGATGTGCGTGCGCACCATGGATTCCATCAGCGTGCGCAAAGGGGTCTCGTCAATGTCCTGCAGCACGGCGTACAGCGGTTCGCGCAGGCCCCTTTGCTCTGCGGTTACCAAGCATTCCACGGCCAGTGCCTCGATGCCCTTGGTGTAGATGCTGCGTAGCAGCTTGAGCGAGGCGGCATCGCCCGGCCGTTCGCCCACCACGCGGACGGAGCCGCCGAACGGCAAGAACAATTCCTGTACAAAACCGGCCTTGCCGCCGGCCACGAGGAGTGGCGTCTTCTTGCCACCCAGGTTGACGGCCCCGGTGATGGCCACGTCCACGAAGTGCACCGCCCTGCCCTGTGCGCTGCGCTCGGCCAGTTCGGCGCATTCGCGCATCTCCTGCGGGTCGGCCGTGGTCATGTCCACGTACAGCGCGCCATCCTGTAGATGAGGCAGGCAGGCCTCGAACAGGCTGCGCGCCACAGTACCGAACACGGCACTCACCACCACGTCGGCGCCAGCCAGCCAGGCGCCAGGTGCGGTGTGAACTTGCGCACCGGCAGCCTGCACGGCATCCGCCACCGCAGCGTTGGGCTGCAGGTCGCACAGACCTACCAGGCTGTGCCCATGCTCCAGAAATGCTTGCATGTAGCAGGCACCGACCATTCCACCACCTAGTATTGCGAACTTCATAAAAGTACAATTTCAAAACATTTGCGGCAGTTTAGAAACCACAGTGACGATTGATTCATAGGGATTTCCCGTAAAGCAACGCAAATTTGCACTTATTTTGTATTTTTTAGAGATCGCCGCCGGATCCGGCACAGCCTGCACGGCTCACCTAGAATCAGCACACCCCACCCCATCCACCTGGTGCAAAAACAGTGCAAAACGTGAAAGACAAGGCGTACGAGGTTCTGCGGCAGCGGCTCATTGGCGGGCACTACCGCCCGGGCGAGCAGCTCAAGGAAGAACCCATCGCCCGCGACCTGGGGCTGAGCCGCACGCCGGTGCGCAATGCGCTGCACCGCCTGGTGGAAGATGGCCTGGCAACCGATGGCTTGGGCCAGGGCATCCGCGTGTCGGAGTGGAGCGACTGGGATGTGGAGGAGACCTTCCAGCTGCGCATGCTGCTGGAGCCGTACGCTTCGTTCCTCGCGGCCACGCGCGGCGGTGAGGGGCTGGCCGATGAGTTGGAAGCCAGCAACCAGCGCATGGAGGCCGGCATTGCTGCCGGCCTCGAGGGCATTGCCGAGGTGCAGTCAGCCAACCGGGATTTTCACCACGCGCTGATTGAGGCGTCGGGCTCGCCGCGCCTCAAGACCATGCTGGCGACCATGATCGACATGCCGATCATCAAGCGCTCGTTCTACATCTACACACCCGAAGAGCTGGTGCAAAGCCTGCACCATCATCGCGATCTTGTAATTGCCGTGCGAGCCCGGGATGGGGAGCTGGCGCGCCATGTGATGCAACTGCACCTGCGGATGTCATATCACCGATTCATGAAACACCGGGGCGAATACCGCAAGGACGCATGACCACCGGATGTCGACCTGCAGTTAGTCGTACTGTCTGCTCCCCCACCCGTTCAATAAATGAGGCGCCCCCGGGCGTCGATCACACCGATCTCGACAAAGGTGCTGCCTGCGTTTGACTGGCTGAAGTTGACCCTAAAGCCGCCCATGTCCACCGGGCCCATGCGGCGCAGGGCCTCGGCCAGGGTCTGCGACCGAACCGCCCCTTGCACGCGACGCAGCCCTTCCACAGCCATGCGCGCGCTCAGATACCCCTCCAGATGGAATGCGGAGTACGTGGTCAGCTTCGGGTGTGCCTGGCGCATAGCGGTCTGGAACTCACGGTGCAACGGCATGGTGCTGCCCATCGGATTCGGGTAGGTCTGCGCGATGGCCACGCCCCGGGCCGCATCTTGACCCGCCACTGTGGAGAGCAGGCCGTGTGGCAGATAGGACAGCGCATAGATGTGGCCCCTAACGCCGGCCTTCCGAAGTGCGGCCACCGACTCTGCCATTCGGGGGGGTGAGCCGATGACCAATACCGCCTGCGAATCGCTGGCGGCGATGGTCCTGGCGAGTGAAGCAAGCGAATCCGCGTTGTCGGGCGCTTCATGAAGTTGGAGCACCAATGCACCGAGCTCGGCGTGCGCTGCCTGCGCGCCCTTGACATCGGCCTCACCGGCTCTCAAGTCATGCACCAGCACCGCCATCCGCCGAACACCAACGACCGACGCCTGGACCAGGATCTTCTCGATCTGCTGGCGATCACTGGCACGGATATGGAACAGGCGCGGGTGGCCCGGCGAGCGAAAGGGTGTGGCACCCGGCAGGGCGTTCACCACCACCATGTCGCTGCGTTCAAGGAGTTGGTCTTCAAGCAGAGAACGAAGGGCGTTCAGCCCCAGAGGCGACAGCAGTGCCACCGCCCCCCGCGACTGCGCTTGCGAAAACTGCTTCGAAAATTCGGATCTTTCGTAACGGTCGTCCAGCGTCAACAGGTCCATCTGGCGACCACCAACACCACCTTTCGCATTCGCCTCTGCAAGGTAGGCCAGCATGCCGGCGTTGAGATCGCGCGCATCGTTGGCCGCCGGCCCGGTGAAGGGGCCGATGTGCGCCAGGGTGACGGACTGTGCGGCAGTGGCCAATGGAAGCCACATGGCAACCACCAGCAGCAAGATGGAATGCACCCGATGGATGTGCCTGAACATGCCCGTCCTCCTGTAGCAGGCTTACCAGCCCAGCGCCTTGGCACCCACCCAGATGCCGTGGAACCCCTCGTGAACCCGGTAGGGGAACTTCACCACCGCCACCGGTCCACGGTCCAGGTGCAGGGCATCCAGGATCACGAGGTCGGTACGGTTCTCCGCGCGGCGCCCCACCATGGTCAGGACCCAGCCATCCCCTTCGGGCGCATTGGGGCTCCGGGGAACGAAATGCGGTTCCTCGGGCGCGGAGTCGGGCCCCGCATACCAGAAGTTCAGCTTGTTGGTCGCCTCGTCAAAATGCCCGACGCAGGTGAACGGCGGGCCTTTGGGGCCCCAGGGCAGCATCGGACCAATGGCCGGGTTGTTGGTACCGAACCAGAAGTGGCCGGTGCGCTTCATCGCGTAACGCGGGTCGATGGCGGGCATCTCGCCGATCTGGTTGATCAGCCGCTGGATCCGGAACTCGGGCGAGGGGCTGTCCAGGTCAAACGACCAGCGCTCGCCAAACGGCGGCTTCTCGTGGGCCTCGGGATCGCGAATGTCCGGAAACTGGCTGAGCCAGCCCGACTCGGTGATGAACTGGTCCAGATGCAGGGTGGTGCCCGACGCCGTCTGCTCTTCCCAGGCGTTGAAGGTGTGCGTTTGCATGGCAACCTTGGGGCAGGTGTACCAACGGATGCCCTTGACGCCCTCCTTGCGCGGGATGATGGCGATGTGCGTTTGCAGGCTGCTGTCCCAGTGCCAGTACGACTCTCCCTTTTTCACGCGTTCCCAGTCGCTGGTCATCGGGCAGATCACGAAGGCGATGTGGTTGCGCGAGACCAGGCAGTCGTGAACCATGGAGCTGTAGGGCGCCTGGAACGTCTCGTGGGACGTGATCTCGCCGGCCGGTGACAGCACGTACAACTCGATGTCGCGGGTGGGCTGTCCAGGCGCGTTGTACGCGAAGGCAATGCACTCGCCCGTTTCCGGATCGAGCTTGGGGTGCGCGGTGAAGGTACGCTGCAGCTTGCCGCCGAAGTTGCGCTCGCCCAGGGTCTCCAGGGTGTGGGGGTCCAGCTCGTACGGCAGGCCCGACTCCTTGAGCGCGTACAGCTTGCCGTGGTGCCACAGCACCGAGGTGTTGGCGGTGTTGTTGTCCTCACCAGCCACATCGGGCAAGTCGGTGAAGGGGTTGCGGTAGGCGCCGAACAGGGCGCGGCGCGCTTTGCGCTCCAGCTCGAGCTTGCGCGTGCGCACGTAGCGGGTCTTCAAGTCGGCGTGCCCGTTCTCGAAGCGCACCATGTGGACCATGCCGTCGCCGTTGAGGAAGATGTCCTTGCCCAGCAGCGGCGGGTAGGCGTGGTCGGCGCTGTTGCGATAGAAGGCGCCATTGAGTTCGTTCGGGATCTGTCCCTCGACCTCCAGATCGTGCACCTCGCCCTCCACGCGCGAGGGCGCCGCGTAGCCGCGAAACACGATGTCGTCCGGGAACCGCAGACCTGTGGCCTTTGCAAAGGGAAGTGTCATGTCGTTCATGTTGTTCAACCTGTATGAAATGGATGTGGATGAAAAATGTGTTGGGTCAGAAGAGGCCGGGCTTGCGGCAGCGCAAGGGCAGGGAAGACACGGCAGGCACCTCCGATGGGTCAGGAGTCGGCCGTGAAGCCGGAGGCCTTGATGATGGGTCCCCAGTGCGCGAGATCGTCCTGTCCACGCTGGGCCAGCTCCTGCGGGGTGCTCCAGGCTGGCTCCAGGAAGTTGCTGCGCAGGGCCTTCTGATAGACCGCCCCGCCCTGCACCTCCTTGGTGATGGCTGAGAGCCGTCGCACGACTTCGGGCGCAGGCTGACCGGCCACGTACAGACCAAACCAGTCGTCGCGATCAAGTCCCTTGATACCCTGCTCCGCGAACGTGGGCACCGAAGGCGCAAACACGGAGCGCTTGCTTCCTGAAACGGCAAGGATGCGCAGCCGCTGTGCCTCGGCCGGTTTAACCAAGTCAGCGAGCGTCAGCGACAGCGAGGCAATGGAGCCGCCGTACAGATCGTTAAGCGCCGGTGCCCCGCCCCGGTAGGCCACATGGGTCAGACCGAGATTGAGGCTGCGACCGAGCCAGTCCCCGATGAAGTGGGGGGGTGCACCCGCAGCGGGTGATCCGAAGGCGACGGCCCCTGGTTGCTCCTTGGCCCAGGCGGCGAACCCGGCGATGTCCCGCACCTGGGACGGCACGGCCGGACCAACGGCGAAGCCCAAGGTCACCGAGTGAGACATCGTGATGGGCGCCTGGTCCTTGACCGGGTCGTAGTTGAGGCGGCGGTACGTGTGGGGGTTGGTTGTCACCATGCCTGCGGGGGACAGCAGCAGCGTCAGGCCGTCGGGTGGCAACTGGCGGGCGGCGTCCAACGCAATGCGGCCGCCGGCGCCGGGCCGGTTCTCGACGACGACGGCAGCCGCCAGTTTGCCGGTGAGGCCTTCGGCGAGTCGCCTGGACACATAGTCGGGCGCCCCCCCAGCCGGAAAGCCGACGATGATGCGCGCCAGCGGCGGCAGGTCCTGCGCGCGCAGCGCTGGCAAGGCTAGACCCAGGGAGCCGGCGGCAACGGTTGCGATCGCGCGGCGCCGGGTAATGTGTTGTGAGGAATGGGTCATGTCTGTCTCCTGAAAGATGGGTACCGGGCTGGCCGCCTGGTACCTTTGACGGCAAAAGCCTGGCGAAGGCGGTCAGAACGTGTGGCGGATACCCGTGACATAGCTCTTGGCCGTTCCCGTCGAGACCTTGTCGGTGCCGACCATCAGGTACAGCTGCGTGCGTTGCGAGAGCGGATGCACATACCCCGCGCTGATGGTGGTGCGCGTGCCACTCGCCGCCCCGGAGGTCTTGCCTTCGGCCCATGCCAGCTGCACCTGCCCCGCACCCATCGGCGCTGTCAACCCGATGTGGGGGGTCCTGATCTTGGCGTTGCCCAGCTTGTCCTTGAAGTCTGTGTACTGCGCAAACAGCCTCACCACCTTCAGGTCGTAGCTCGCGCCCAGCATCACAAACTGCTCGTCCAGCGCACCGGCTGGATCTGGCGATGGCACATGCTGCACGCGGGCGCCGGCCACCGCCAGCAGCAGCGGGCCGGACCGATGGACGACACTGGCATTGAAGTTGCTGCCCGAGCCAGTGCCTTCAGCAGCTTGCACGTTGATGGTCGCCACCGTGCCCGCCAGGTTCGGCGACGAATAGCTCAACGAGTTGGGCAGGCCTGTGTCCTGCGCCATGGAGCCGCGGGTGCTGCCGTTGTACTGCTGGCGGAACGAGGGAGAGAACAGCGAGTTGTTACCCATGGCGCTGGTGAACACGTTGGCCAGCCAGGCCGGATTGGTGTTGTTGCCCAAACGCAGCTCGCCAAAGCCCCCCTCCAGGCCGACCCAGGCCGAGCGTGACCAGAAGGGGTCCTGGGGTGGACCCGGTGGATTGAAGCGGCCGGACGCACCGGTGTCGGCACGGAGGAACGACTCCAGCTGAAACTTCGCCTTGAGACCATCGCCCAGGTCTTCCATGCCGCGCACACCGAAGTAGCTGGTCTGCATGCCGCCGTTGTGCACACCATTCACGCTGGTGACGGGGGCATTCGGCGGACCGGGTGGTTGTGATGACAGTTTGCCGAGGGCGAGATCCAGGGTGCCGTAGAAGGACAGTGGGTTGGACTGGGCCTGGGCGGTCGCGTTAACGAGACCGAGGGCGAGCAGGGTCGTTTGTGCGAGTCGTTGATTCATGCTTGTTGTCTCCTGGATACCGGTCAACGCCGGCTTGGTTGAAAAATTCAAACGAATGACTCGAGCATCGCCAGGGGCGTGGGCGGACGCGGAATGCGGAACCTGATCGGCTTCCAGTCGGCGGCGGCGGGACGCTCCAGGCATTGGTTCAGCCATGCGTTCAACGCGGGCCACTCGCCCAGCTCCATACCCGACAGCGGCACCAGCGTCATCACGGAGGAGACGTTGAGGTCTGCCACCGTGAAACGGTCGCCGAGCAGGAACGGGCGTGCCTGCAAATGAGCGTTGAGCACCTTGAACGGACGACCGAGCTTGCGCTTCATGGCCTCTGCCTCCTGCGCATCGCGCTCGTTCTCAGCGAAGAGGAACAGGTTGGCTGCGGTCAGTAGCAAGGGCTTTTCGATCTCGGTCAGCACCCAGAGGGTCCATTGCGTCGCCAGCGCCTCCTCCCGCAGATCAGAGGGCGCCAGCGGCCCGCCGTACTTGCGCGCGAGGTACAGGTTGATGGCCAGCGATTCAAACAGCACCAGATCACCATCCTTCAAGGCCGGCACACGCCCATTGGGGTTGATGCGCAGGTACTCGGACGTGCGGGTACTGCCGTCCAGAAAGTGAGTAGGCACGTGCTCGAAGGGCATCTGCAGCTCCTTGAGCATCCATGCAACGCGATGGGCGCGCGACCGGAGGTCGCCGTAGAGAGTGATCATGTGGGTCTCCTGTTAGCGTCATCTGTCTGACGCTCTTGCTGAATAAGTTGGTCCAGTACACGACGCGACCGCACGGCGGCCGCATCTCCGGGCAGCAGAATGGGCTTGAGGTCCCAGAAGTTCGCACTGCCCATCACGCGTTGCTGCGCCTCCAGCATGGGAAGGTCTTCCGTCTCGAAGGGCAGGCGCAGAAACCGCACCATCTCGGCCACGATCTGCGCACCACCCGGCCCTGCGGCACGCGGCACGCTAGTGCCAAACCAGTAGTGGGTGGTCTGCCGCGTCTCGGGCGTGAAAATGTGCTGAAACAGCCGCACCTTGCCCTGGGTCCGTGGCTCCGGCGTACCGGCAGGCGCGAAGCCCACCTGCAGCTCCATCACGCCCGGTGGATCCCAGCGCACATCCAGCCAGCGGTCGACGCGGGTGCCGGGCTCCAGGCGGTTGCGCGCCTCCAGCTCCGGCGAGAGCCGTTCGTCGCGGGCCAGCCGGTACGACCACACGCGACGTCCTTCTTGCACCACACTCGTTTCAGCGTTCTTGTCCGTCCCTCCCCCCAAGGTGCCAGGGTGGAGATAGTCAATGTGGCTGAGGTCCATGATGTTGTCGACTTCGAGCTGGTAGTGCGCCCGGGCGAGCAGGTAATCCTTGCCCACATGGTGCGTGTCCGGGTTCAGCGACTCGAAGCGGGGAATGTCCTTCAGATCGGCCCGTTCGCTGTCGCCCATCCAGATCCACACCAGGCTGTCGCGCTCCACCACCGGATAGCCCCGCACCCTGGCTCCGGAAGGGATCGCTCCGTTTCCATGGGGGTTGTGCGAGCACTTTCCGTCGGCACCGAATTCCAGGCCGTGGTAGGCACAGCGGATCGCCTCGCCACAAACCGTCCCCATGTGCAACGGGGCGAACCGGTGTGGGCAGCGATCCTCCAGCGCATGAACCTCGCCACTTGCACCCCGGTACAGCACGATGCGTTGATCCAGCAGCACGCGGCCCAGCGGTCGTTCTGCACCGACTTCGTGGTCCCACGCGGCGACATACCAGCAGTTCTTCAGGTAGTCCATGGTCCTCCCTCAGGCGAAAGCGCGCTGATGGGTGTCGGCGTGCACCCGGAGTTGCATGCGCAGGCGCGCCATGAGCACCACCGCCACCAGGGACACCAGGCAGGCCGCCCAACCCAGGCCTTGATAACCCAGACCGGACACGATGAAGCCACCCAGGGCTGGCCCCATGCAGGAACCCATCATCATCATGGCCGGTGTCGCGCTGGTGGCCCGGCCACTGGGGTCCAGCCTGGAGAGCAGGCCGAACAGGAAGGTGTGTGTAAAGATCACCATGGACACGTACAGCACACCGGCCAGCGCATAGGGCGCAAACACCGCTGAGCTCGCCAGGGTGAACGCCAGCAACGCCTGGCCGACGGGCCCGACAATGCCCACGTTCAATGGGGAAATGCGGTGCTGCATCCAGGCGGCCAGCGGTCCCGGCAGCAGGTTGAAGAACCCGAGGGTCACCAGCATCGCCTGAATGTCACCAGCGCCGAAGCCGCGCGCCGCACCTATGCGCTCGACAAAAGCAAACACCATCGACTGATTCAGCGTGAGACAGATCACCACAGCGATCGGCATCCAGATCAACCGGCTGGACGGGCTCGCTGTGCGGGCACCCTCGGCCGACACCCGCGCCGGATCACCAAGATCAGGAAACCCGACCAGGGACACCGCTGCGGCCAGCCCCATGGCAACGGCAAAGACCACAAACAGCACCGATGCACCGTACTGAGCCGTCAGACCAGGTACCACAGCGAACACCCCGATACCGAGAACTGCCGCAGCAAGGCTGACCATGCCGAAGAGCCGGTGGGGGTTGTCGGTGCGACCAATGGAGCCATGCACCAGCGACAGCCCGCAACCGGCCCCCAGTCCGGCGAGCGCGTGCAGCGGTGCGAGCAGTTCGAAGCTCGCACCATCGACGGGCTGGCGCGCAATCAGCAAAAAGCAAGCCGATGCCGCTGCAAAACCCAACACGGTGACCAAGCGCCGTGGAATTCGGTTGAACAGGGGGGCGAGTACGGCGCTGGCGATCACCATGCCCAGCAGGAACAGCGTCACCGTGATGCCCGCATGCTGCGGACTGAACCGGTAGTGCTGCATCAGGCCGCCGATCCACAGCGGCAGCGCCACCATGTCGATCATTCCGGCCATGTGGCCAATCGTCAGGACGGCCTTGCCGCCGAGGCCAATGGGTTTTGACACTTCAGTCTCCTTTTTATAGAAATGGGATTCGTCACGACCGCTCTTCGCACGAGTGCTTTGGCTACAGGTCCAGCACCAAGCGGGGCGAGAGGCTGCGCGAGCAGCACGGCATGAACCGGTCGTTCGCGGCCTGCTCATGAGGTGTGAGGTACAGGTCCCGGTGCTCGGGCTTGCCATCGAGCACGCGCGTCTCGCAGGTGCCGCACACACCCTGCTCGCATGAAAACGGCACGTCGACTCCGGCCTCCGCCAGCGCCTGCAATACGGTTTTTCCCGGCGGCACCACGACCACCTTGCCGGTGCGCGCAGCGACCACCTCGAATCCCTCTTCGGCCCCACACAGCTCCACGTGGGCGCCGAAGTACTCGCGGTGCAGATGCGACTCCTTCCAACCAAGCGCTTGCGCGGTGGTGAGCACGGACTCGATGAAGCCACCAGGACCACACACATACAGGTGCACGCCGGACTGCGGCTCTGGTAGATGGGTTGCAACGTCAAACCTCTGCACCGCCTCGCCGTCGCCAAAGTGGAAATGCACCTTCTCGGCATACGGCGCCGTCGTGATGCGCCGGTGGAACGCGGTGCGTTGCATCGACCGGGTGCAGTAGTGCATCTGGAAGTCGGACCCGGAGGCATGCAGCCGCTCGGCCATGCTCAGGATCGGCGTCACACCGATGCCCGCGGCCAGCAGGAGGCTGCTGCTGGCATCCTGTGCGAGCGGGAAGTGGTTCTTCGGTGCGCTGATGGCCAGCAGATCGCCCGCACGCACCCGCTCGTGCATCGATGCCGAACCGCCGCGGCTGTCGGCCTCACGCTGCACCGCGATGAGATAGCGGTGGCGCTCGGACGGGTTGTTGCACAGCGAGTACGAGCGGGTCGGGCCCCCGGGCGGTATCACGTCGATGTGGGCGCCGGCCGAAAAGGCAGGCAACGCACTGCCCGCAACATCGACCAGCTCAAAGCTGCGGATACCCTGCGCCTCGTCCGTGACCGCGCTGACCCGGACGCTGAGCAAAACACTCGTGGGGGTCGACGCTGCGGCGCTCCCACAGGCCACAGGCAGGGGTTCACTGACCGTTACCGGCGGGTTGCATGAGGCGTGCAAAGTGCTGTCTCCTTGTGTGCGAATGAGCGCACTGTAGGGAAACGCCGCTACAACAAATAACAGTTCCTGGTCATGATCTGCATCAATGTTGGCAATACATAGGGAAACCCCTTGGATGCCAGGCGCGGCAGCGCTGATGCGCTGCGCGCACTACGGGTTGCCGTCGGGGAACAGCCTTCGCATGGCACCGCGCAGCCACTGGTTCGCAATGTCCTTGTGCACCCGCGGGTGCCAGAACTGGTGGATCTCGATGGCCGGCACCTTGAAGGGCGTGGGCAGCATGCGGATGTTTCCGTAGCGAACACAGACCTCGGCCAGGTCGCGCGGCACGGTGGCTATCAGGTCGCTGGTGGAAATGATGGGCAGCAGGCTCATGAAGTGGGCCACCTCCAGCCGCACGCGGGGCTGGATGCCCCGGGCGTGGAGGTAGTGCTCGAACACGTGCTCGCGGCCTTCGGGCCGAACCGTCGCATGGTCGGCCGCCATGAACTGCTTGAGCGACAGCTTCTCGCCAATCACCGGGTGATCCCTACGGACCATGCAGAAATGTTCATTGCGAAACAGGCGCTGGACAAACAACCCTTCCCGGTGCAGATCAGGAAAGTACCCCACGGCCAGGTCCACCACCCCCGCTTCCAGGGCTTCGAAGGCGGCATGGCGGGGCATGGACAGCACCTTGATGTTGACCCCGGGGGCTTCGGCAGACAGCAATGAGAGCAGCCGCGGAATGTGGTTGCTCTCGCCAATGTCTGGGGTGAGGATGGAGAACGTCCGCGTCGAGGTGGCCGGGTCGAACGCCTGGGTCAACAGCACTTCGCCCTTGACGATCTCCAGCGCCTGACGCACCGGCGCCACCAGTTGCGCCGCGCGCGGCGTTGGCCGCATCTCGGGCCCGGTCTTCACAAAAAGCGGATCGCCCAGCAGCAGCCGCAAGCGCGCGAGCGCGGCACTCATGGCCGGCTGGCTCAGCCCGATGGACTCCCCGGCGCGGGTCACGCTGCGGTGCTGCGCCAAGGCATTGAAAACGATCAAGAGGTTGAGGTCGAAACCACGCAAATCCATGCGATGGATTCTAGGTATTTATGAAATCGACTTGATGGATGTCAACCATCGCTTGAAACTTCGCGGCCTCATGAGCCACTTTCAACATTGCTCTGCCTGCGGCATCGACGTGCATGCCCACATCGTGCCGGAGCATCTGCCGCACTACCTGAAGAACAAGGTGGCGCCCGCCAGTTGGCCATCGATGGCACCTGCGCACGAATGCCACCGGCACGTGATGATCAACGGCAACGTCTACCGCACCGTGTCGGACAAATGTTGGGACGTGCCCAAGCGGCTGGACGACATGCACGCCATGGGCCTGGCGGCCCAAGCGATCTCTCCGATGCCGGAGCTGCTGTCCTACTGGATGGACCCGCCCGACGCGCAGGTGCTGCTTCGCTACCTCAATGAACAGATCGCCGAGATGGTGGCGCGCTCGAACCAGCGACTGGTGGGCCTGGGCGCCGTGCCGCTGCAGGACATGAACCTGGCCATCCGCGAGCTCCACCATGTGATGCAGACGCCAGGGTTCGCCGGTGTAGAAATCGGCAGCAACATCAACGGCGTCGTGATCGGCGACCCCCGATTCGATCCATTCTTCGCCGCCTGCGAGTCGCTGGGCGCCGCCGTCTTCGTGCACGCCATCAAGCCGACCGGCATGGACCGCCTCGTAGGCCCCGCTCCGCTGCAGCAGGTGCTGGCCTACCCGAGCGACGTGGGTCTGGCGGCCGCATCCTGCATCACCAGCAACCTGATGGTTCGACATCCCCGCCTGCGGCTGGCTTTCAGTCACGGTGGCGGCACATTGGCGTCCCTACTGCCCCGCCTGCAACAGGGCTGGCAGGTGTTCCCCAAGCTGAAGGAGTCGGTCAACGCGTCCCCCACCGAGCAAGCGCGCCAGTTGCACTACGACACCCTGGTGTTCGACACGCCCACGCTGACCCACCTGGTGCAGATGTTCGGCTCCACGCAACTGATGGTGGGCACCGACTACCCCTTCAACTTCCACGAACGCCACCCAGTGCAGCGGATCGAGGCCGCAGGCTTCGACGCCGACACGGCCCAGGCGCTGATCCACCACAACGCCGAGCGCTTTCTCGGCCTGAAAGACAAGGCATGAACTCTTCCCCGATAGAAACCCTGCGCAGCGTGGCGCTGTACACGCCGGACCTGGCCAAGGCCACCCGTTTCTATACCGATGTCTGGCATCTGAACGTGGTAGAGGCTCAGGAAGACGCTGTCTATCTGCGCGCCACGGGTGACGCGCACCATGTGCTGTCCCTGCACTGCGGCACGCAACCGGGCTTGCGGGATGTGACCTTGCGAGCGCGCAGCGAAGACGCCTTGCGCCACATCGCCCAAGCCACCGTGGAGGCGGGCGGCACCGTGTTGCGCGCCCTCGCGCCGGTGGACGAACCGGGCGGCGGCGTGGCCGTGACGGTGCGCGACCCGGACGGCCGCATCCTGCGCGTGGTGCACGGTGACGTTCGCCATGGCGATGCGCACGAGGCCAAGGACCGCCCGATCCGCCTGGCCCACGTGGTACTCAACAGCCACGACGTACCCTCCAGCCAGAGCTTCTTCGAGAAGGCGCTCGGATGCCGCCTGGCCGACCGCACCAGGATCATGGCCTTCATGAACATCAATCGCGATCACCACAGCATCGCGCTGGGCGACGCCGACAACAACGCGCTCAACCACATCGCCTTCCTCATGCCCGACATCGACTCGGTGATGCGCGGCGGCGGCCGCATGCGGGACGCGGGCCACGCCATCGAGTGGGGTCCCGGCCGGCACGGGCCGGGCAACAACGCCTTCAACTACTTCATCGGCCCCGATGGCGTGGTCATTGAGTACACCGCCGAGGTCGAGCAGATCGACGACACCTACCGGGTCGGCCGCCCGTCCGACTGGGTCTGGCCACCCGGCCGGATTGATCGCTGGGGCATCTCGGCCCCACCCAGTGCCGACCTGAAGCAGGCCCAGCGCGGCATTCACTTCATCCAGGAGACCAACACATGAAATTCACCACCTACCTACGGAACGGACAACCCCGCTTGGGCCTGCTCGACGGCGAATCCGTCATCGATGTGCAGGACGCACAGCCGCAAGTGCCGAGCGATCTGCGGCAGGCCCTGCTGGCAGGCCACGACCTCACCGCTGT
Organism: Acidovorax sp. Root402; assembly: GCF_001425125.1. Taxonomy (NCBI): domain Bacteria; kingdom Pseudomonadati; phylum Pseudomonadota; class Betaproteobacteria; order Burkholderiales; family Comamonadaceae; genus Acidovorax; species Acidovorax sp. Root402. The sequence continues at coordinate 147,699 of NZ_LMDQ01000002.1, read as the reverse complement.
GGCGAAGGCGGCCCTCGCCGCCGAGGCGCCCCGGGTGCCCCTGGCCTCGCTGAGGCTGGCGCCGCTGGTGCCCGAACCGGGCAAGATCATATGCTTGGGCCTGAACTATTTTGATCACGCCAAGGAAAGCGGGCGCCAGAAGCCGGAATACCCCTGGTTCTTCTACCGGGGCGCGAGTTCGCTGCTTGCACACGGCGCACCGGCCCTGAAGCCGCGTGTGTCCGACAAGCTGGACTATGAAGCCGAACTGGCCGTGGTGATCGGGCGCCGCGGCAAACATGTGCCGCAGGAGAAAGCGCTGGAGCTGGTGTTCGGCTACGCCTGCTTCAACGACATTTCCGTGCGCGATTACCAAAAGCGCACGCCGCAGTGGACCATCGGCAAGAACTTCGACGCCACCGGCGGCTTCGGTCCGGTGCTGGTGACGGCCGATGAGCTGCCACCTGGCGCCGAGGGCCTGCGCATCCAGGGGCGCCTGAACGGAGAGACGATGCAGGACGCCAACACCCGCGACATGATCTGGGGCGTGGCCGAAACCATCGCCCTGCTGACCGAGTGCCTGACGCTCGAACCCGGAGACGTGATCGTGATGGGCACCCCGGCCGGGGTGGGTCAGAGCCGCACGCCTCCCGTGTGGATGAAGGCCGGTGACGTGTTCGAGGTGGAGATCGACGGCCTGGGTACCCTGAAGAACACCATCGTCGGCGAGGTCTGACATGGGCAAAGGGATGCAAGCACGCGACGAATACGACGTCGCGCTGGTCGGCTTCGGCCCGACGGGCGCGGTGGCTGCGGCCCTGCTGGGTGGCATGGGGCTGAAGGTGTGGGTGGGTGACCGCTTGCACGGCGTTTACGACAAGCCGCGCGCCATTGCGCTGGACCATGAAATCCTGCGGGTGTTCCAGCAGATCGGCGTGGTGGATGCCGTTGTGCCGCACATGGAGCCCTTCACGCCCTCGGAATACTTTGGGGTGGACGGCCAGCTCATCAAGCGCATGACCATGGTTTCACCGCCCTACCCGCTGGGCTACACACCATCGAACGTGTTCACCCAACCCCCGGTGGAAGCCGCGCTGCGCGAGCGCGTGGCGCAGCTGTCGAATGTGGCCGTTGAGCTGGGCGTGGAGGTCAATGGCCTGACGCAAGACAACGATGGCGCCACACTGCAGTTGCAGCGCGAGGACGGTTCGCAGGCCAGCGTCCGCGCCCGCTACGTCATCGGCTGCGACGGCGCCTCGAGCACGGTGCGCCGGTTGGCAGACATTGCCCTCGAAGACCTGGTGTTCGACGAGCCTTGGCTGGTGGTGGATGTACGGGTCAACGAAGCCGGCCTCAGGAAGCTGCCGACCACCAGCGTTCAGTATTGCAACCCCGAGCGCCCCACCACCTTCGTCATCGGCCCGCACAACCACCGGCGCTGGGAAATCTCCCTCAAACCGGGCGAGGACCCCAGGGAAGTCGCGACGCCCGAAGGCACCTGGCGGTTGCTGTCGCCGTGGATCGGACCCGACGACGGAGAACTCTGGCGCCAGGCGAGCTACCGATTCCACGCCCTGGTTGCCGAACGCTGGCGCGTGGGCCGCGTGTTCGTGGCCGGAGATGCGGCGCACCAGCAGCCCCCCTTTCTGGGACAGGGCATGTGCCAGGGCGTGCGCGACGTAGCCAACCTCTGCTGGAAACTGGCGGCGGTGCTCCAGGGCGATGTGACAGGCCAGGCCGCTGAAACGCTGTTGGACAGCTACGGCGAGGAACGCAAGGCCCACGTGAAGGAACTGACCTCACGCATCAAAGGCATCGGCGCCGTGATTTGCGAACGCGACCCCGCACTCGCACGACAGCGAGACGCGAAGTTGCTCGCCGATGTCGGCGGCATCGTCAAGGACACCCCGCGCCAGGACGTGATACCTCCACTCGCTGGCGGCCTTCTGTCGGCCACGCCTCACCCGGTGGTCGGCACGCTGTTTCCGCAACCCCGGGTGCTGTGCGACGGCCAGACGGTGCTGCTCGATCACATCACGGGCGCCGGCTGGCGTCTTGCGCTGCAGGTCGATATGCCTTCGCCGGCCAAGAGCCACGGTCTCACGATCATCCGCGTGGACGACGGCCTGAAGGAGGCCGAGGGCGTTCTCCAGGACTGGATGCACCGTCATGAGTGCGCCGCCGTACTGGTACGGCCCGACCATTGCGTCTTCGGCGCTGCAAATGACGCAACGCAACTCGACAGCTTGCTGAAGGAATGGAGGGCACGACTGAAGTAGCGCCTGCAACCCTTCCCGTTTGCCTGGAATGACTGAACAACGACTCGGAGACAAATACCATGCTGAAACGAACGTTCCTCGCCTCATTGATGGTCATGCTCGCCGCACCAGCGGCGTGGGCGCAAAGCCAGTGGCCCCACAAACCCGTGAAGTTCATCCTGTCCCAGCCGGCGGGATCGGGCCCCGACAACGTGGCGAGACTGCTGGGCGAACGCCTGGGCAAACAATGGGGACAGTCCGTCGTCATCGACAACAAGCCCGGCGGCCAGAACACCATCGGCGCACAGGCCGCCGCCAAGGCGCCCGCCGACGGATACAGCTTCTACTTCGCCACCGCTGCGGCGCTGGTCACCAACAGCTACCTGTTCAAGCATTTGCCCTATGACCCATTGAAGGACTTCGTCCCGGTGACCTTCATTGCGCGCAGTCCTTTCGGCATTTTGGTGAGAGCGGACTCCCCTGTGCATTCGGTCGATGACCTGATCGCCCGCTCCAAGGAGATGGGAGGGCAGTACACCCTGGGCAACGAAGGCGGACGCACCTTCGGCGGCATGATTACCCGCCTGTTCAACGCCCGCTCGAAGGCCAACGCCAATCTGATCGCGTACTCGTCCAACGGTGCATCCGTCCAGGACCTTCTGGGTGGCCACGTACAGGCCATCGTGGCCGATGTGGCGTCCACGGCTGCGCTGGTGAAACAGGGACGGCTGCGGCTGCTGGCGGTCACTTCCAGCCGCCCGGTCCCAGGCTTCGAGTCGATCCCCCGTCTGGCGGACCTCCTGCCGGGCTTGGATCTGGTCGGATGGTTCGCGCTGGTGGCCCCATCCGGCACGCCGCAGACGGTGATCGACCGCGTGAGCAAGGATGTGAGCGCAGTCTTGAGCGACCCCGAGATCGTGCAGCGCATGGCGACGCTGGGCCCGATTGCCGAACCCGGCTGGACACCGGAACGGCTGGCGACCTTCCTGCGGGAAGAGCACGCACGGTGGGGCGCCCTTGCCAAGGAAATCGATGTGCTGCCCGAATGACGAGGCCCCCTTGCAGTCGGCGCCACTGCCTCTGAGCTAAAAGACATGAACGCAAAACCCAGCCAATCAACCCTGACGCTGTTCTTCTCGCCGGGCGCCTGTTCGCGTGTGGCGCTGGAGGCGCTTGAGGTCACTGGTGTCGGCTACGCCGCTCGCCCCATTGCCCTGTCTTCCGGCGAACAACGGCAAGCCGGCTACCGGGCGCTCAACCCGAAAGGGAAAGTCCCCCTGCTGCTGACCAGCGAGGGGACCTTGAGCGAAATCGTTGCCATCGTCAGCTGGCTGGACATGCACCACCCGCAGGCCGCCCTGCTTCCGGGAGCCGAGAACAGCTGGATGCGTGCGCAAGCACTCTCCTGGCTGTCGTGGAGCGTCAGCACGCTGCACGGATTGGTCTTTCGCCTTCGCATGGCGTCCCGCATCCACCCCGACCCCCAGGTGCAATCGCGCATCCAGAGTGTGGCGATGTCCGAACTGGCAGAACAGCTTGCCGTGGCAGAGCGCGCCTTGGCCGATGGCCGGCCATGGTTGTGCGGAGAAGCATGGAACATCGCGGACAGCCATGTGTGCTGGGCCGTTGGCCGCGCCACGGACAGTGGCTGGGACGCGGCCTCGACTCCCCGCCTGGCCGGACTGCTGGCGCGGCAACACGCCCGCCCTGCCTTTCAACGCGCCCTGGCGCGCGAATCGCAGCCGGCTTGACCGGCCAGGCTGCATTTTTTCAACCTTCGAGCGAGATCTTTCCGTGTCCCTGACCCTGAACCAAGCCAACCAGATCATCCAAGCCGCACTGGCGTTGTCCGACCAGAAGTCCTACCGGCCCATGGCCGTGGTCGTTCTGGACGACAGCGGCCACCTCAAAGCAGCACAGCGCCAGGACGGCGCCAGCATGTTCCGTGTGGACATCGCCACCGGCAAGGCCTGGGCCGCCGTGGCCATGGGCGCCTCCTCCCGCGTGCTCACCAAGCGCGCAACCGACATGCCTGCATTCTTCGGCGCGCTGGCCGCCACAGGTCAGGGCAAGTTCATCCCGCAAACCGGCGCGGTGCTGATCAAGGACAGCAGCGGTGCGGTGATCGGGGCCGTCGGGGCCAGCGGAGGCACCGGCGACGAAGACGAAGAGATCTGCATGGCGGGTGTCACCTCGGCGGGACTGCAGCCGGGCTGACCCGGCCGACCCGACTCAGACTGCGGAAGCACCGCCCGGGGCTGGTCGGTTGTCAAGCCGCGCAGCCACCAGCTGAACCTGTTCGCGCAACCATGCATGCGCGGGGTCGTTCTGTAGGTGCCGTGGCCAAGCCATGGTTTCGATCAGCGGGGGGACCTCCACCGGCACCTCCAGCATGCGCAACGGCAGGTGCCGCACCGCATACTCCGCGAGTCGCCGGTGCAGGGTGGCCACACGCCGGGTTCCCACCACCAGCAACGGCAGTGTGCTGAAGTTGTCAACGGAGCATTCGATGCGGCGCTGCCGGCCATAGCGTGGCTGGAACCACTCCTCAAACATCACGGCTCTGGCGTCCTCTCCCAGACGCACGACCACATGCCCCAGTTCCATGTACTGGTCGAACGCAAGCGACTCACCCACCGATGCATGACCGGTCCAAACCAGGCAGACATGGGTGTCCCGGAACAGCGGTGTCCTGGGATGGGTGAAGTGGGTCAGATAGGGCTCGGGCATCACGATCAGGTCCAGCTCCCCACGATCGAACACTTCAGCGAAACCCTTGGGAGGTCTGCGTACATCGACGGACACCTGGGGTGCCTGCACGGCAATGTGCTGGATCACTTCGGCCATGAGCACCGTGGTCACGTAGTCTGAAGCACACACAACGAACTTGCGGTGCTCAGTCTTCGGGTCAAACGCCGGCCTGCGCGCGAGCGCCGCGCGCACCTGCAGGAGGGCCTCGCGCACGGGCTCGACCAGGGTCTGCGCCAGCGGGGTCAGCGTCATCTGCCGCCCCACCGGCACCAGCAACTCGTCACCAAAGTGCTCCCTCAACCGCTTGAGCGCCGCACTGGCGCCAGATTGCCCAATGTGAAGCCGCTCGCTGGCCTTGGTGACGTTTCGCTCCTCCAACAGGGTATCCAGAATGACCAACAGGTTTAGATCAAATCGTTCAAAGCGCATGGTGGGCGGCTGCTTTTCAACACAGGTGTGGGCCTGTTTGTGGCGTTTATTGGACGGTCATCATGGCACGCGAACACGGCCGGCTATAGCGAGCTTTCCCCATGAAATTTGTGAGTCGCCCCGGGGCGATTCAGGGGGAAGAGAGTCAATAACCCTCAGCACCCGCCACTTCGACAACGCGGGCCAGATGACCTTGCTCTATGGCCTGACGCGGCGTTAAACCGCCCAGAGCGCCCGATGGTGTCTCCAAGAAGGCGAGCAGCGCCCAGCCCTCATTGGTTCCCAAGGCTTGTGAAAGTTTGGGCACGGCATCCCATAGAACGGGTTCAAACTGCCAACTGGGCAACTTGAATCCACGCCGGGGTTGGGTCAATCCGATAGCCCGCCCTTTGGCGATCCACGCATTGATCGTCACTGGGGTGGTACCAACCAGATCGGCAGCCATGTCTGTGCTGAGCATGTCCTTGGCTTCCAAGCGCGCCATCCGGGCAGCCAGGCTGCCAGCCAATAAGGCCTTGGTCTGAGCAGCAGACGCGTAGGGCGACGGATGTGCAACCGCGCTTGGGGTGTTGTTTGCGCGGTGGCGAGTGGTTGATGTTGTCGAGGGTGTTTTCATGGGGACTTCATCAATGGCGCCCTATGGCGCGTTTTGGCCGTTGACCTTGCTGCTAAAACAGGAAGTGCACGACAAGGTCAATGCAAGAGCCTGCTTGAGCTTAGCCATCGGACGTGAGAACAAGTCGAACACCTCGGCACTATGGCGGGCCGGTACTCCAAGAACCGCAAGGCACATCTCAATCGCCATGACGTCGAAATAAGCTGTCCGACGTGCGAGCACATTGGACAAGATCGGGATTGTGTCGCGACTTTCCACGATGCCAGCGACAGATTGCAAGAACGCGAGGACCTTGTCTTTGCATATCGGAAGATGGGCTTGCCATAACGATCCAATCAATGAAGCCGGCGGGGTAATTGATGTGATCCCACCCTACGTCTAACTGCCATGGAGGGCTGGCGAGAGCATCGAGGCATCAGGTTGCCCAAGCGTCATCACCCACGGTCCACTGCAACTCATCCACCACCCTGCGCATGATCCACACGCACTGCGCATCAGTGCACCACCGCTTGGCCAGCAGCCCCTTCAACGCAGCCTTCACTGTCGCCTCCTGGTTGCCTTCGTAGGTAGCGAGTTTTCTCTGGCAGTACGCGACCATCTGCGAGACCAGATCGTCACACATCTGAAAGGCGGCCATGACCTCGCCTGGCGACGTGCCCGGGGCATAGAACTTCCCACCTTCCTCAACCAGGTTCATCTTGGGCTGGGCACCCGCAACGGCAGACGGTACTGCAGTCATCGGAAAGTCTTCCGGCACCCCGGGATAGTTGGCACGGTCTATCGACATATCGACTCCTTGCTGGCTGGTGCACCATACAACCGGTAGCCGGTACGGTGCAATCGGTTTGCTTTAAAACGGCGCCGGCGACTCCACCAACACCACAGGCCCAGGCCCCGCGTACAGCACCTCCCCCGAGTGCTTCACCATCACCCGCCAGACCTCACCCTCCTGCGTGACCGCATAGGCCTCCGCCTCCAGCGGCAGCACGGTCTCGGTCGGGAACACACCACCGGCTCCGCCCGGTGGCGTGCACATCAGCGTCGGGTAGTTCCAGGGCGCGTTGATCGGCATGGCATGTCCTCAGTGGACCTTCACCCTCACACCAGCCGCACTTCAAAGTACGCCCCATCCCCTTCGCCCAGATCTCGGAACCCCGCCTGCTTGGCCGCAGCACTGGCCTTGCCCCAGGCCTTGAGCAAAGTGAGATCGCCAGGAGACACCACCTCAGGTGGCGACTCTTCCAAGCTGTGCATGGTGTCCAGGGCGGCGGCCACCTGTTCGGGGCCACCAAGCTGCTTTTCGAGGGCTTGGGCGTACCGGGTTTCTGCGGCGATGCGCTCCTTGGCAGGGATCTCTTCGGGGTAGTCGCGCAGGGTGACGACATAGGTGGATTCGATGACTTGCATGGCGCTGCTTCTCCTGTGGTTGAATACTGGATAAATATACAGCTTTTGCCGCAAATGCGCATGTAGGATGAACCCAAGGAGGCCTCCCCATGGAGCACTCTTTCGCCCCCCACATTCCTGGCTTCAATCCCTTGGTCGGGACCGCCTCCTGGTCGGACAAGACCCTGCTCGATTGCGGCAAGTTCTATCCCCCCACGGCCAAGACACCAGAAGCGCGGCTGCGTTTTTACGCCTCACAGTTCAACTTGGTGGAGGTGGATACCAGCTACTACGCCATCCCTGCAGTCACCACCGCCCAGCACTGGGCAGAACGCACACCTCCTGGGTTTGTGTTTAACGTGAAAGCATTCAGCCTGTTCACTGGGCAATGGACCAGCACGGACGTTTTGCCCAAGGACATCAAGGAGGCTTTGGGGCCTGGGCAGCGCCTGGTCTACAAGGACATGGCGGCGGAGTTTCGGGAGGAGCTGTGGAAGCGCTTTGTGGCCTGCCTGGTGCCTTTGCAGGTCAACGGCAAGCTGGGTTTGGTGCACTTCCAGTTCTCACCCAAGGTGGTGCGCCACCCGGTTGCCATGGCCCACATCGAGCACTGCCTGGAGCATCTGCCCGGTTACACCCTGAGCATTGAGTTCCGGCATCCGAGTTGGTGGGAGAACGATGCGGTGACGGCAGACACCCTGGGCCTACTCAGAAGCCTGGGCCTGGTCCACACCATCGTGGATGGCCCGCAGGGATCACCGCACAGTGTTCCGACGATCTGGGAGACCACCCATCCCGACCATGCACTGCTCAGGCTCCATGGGCGTAATGAAGTGGCGTACGGGATGCCAGCCAAGTCAGCAGCCGAGCGGTTTGACTATGCGTACACCTCCGCTGAGCTGCAGACGCTGGCCCAGCGCTACAGCCCGATTGCGCGGTCGGTGCGGCATCCGCATGCGGTGTTCAACAACTGCATGGAGGACAAGAGCCAGCTCAACGCGCGGGAGTTTTTGGCGGCTTTGAAGGCGAGCTGAGGGAGTGCTGAATGAGAAGCGAAGGCGCGGAGGTACGGCGTAGAAAGGTTCCGAAAGATTGTTTTCAATACTGGAACAGTTGTACAGTTCATCCCATCGATGAGCCGAACCCGCAAGGCGACTCACCGAACCCGGTTCAGGAATGGTTTTTGACCCGGCTTTTTTGAGACGCTTTTTTAGCTTTTAAGGATTTTCATCATGAACAAGACCGCCCGTTTCCTCTCCGTCGCTGCTGTTGCCGCTTTCACTGCTTTCGGCGCCCACGCTGACGAAGCCGACAGCTCGCAATTCGCCCTGAAGTTCGAAACGAACCGCACCCGCGCTGAAGTGGCCGCTGAAGCCGCCACCGTGGCCCAGACCCGCAGCATCGAGCCTGCTGGTTCGCGTGTGGTGACCTACACGTCCACGGCTGACCGCGCTGCCGTGCGTGCCCAGGCTGCGGAAGCCCTGCGCACCGGCAAGATCCCTTCGGGCGAATTCAGCGCCATGTAATTGGTAGACCAACTGCTTGAGTTGGGTTGAAGCAGTTGCGGGACTTCCCATGGCGGTGGCACTTTGCATTTGCGGGTGCTGTTGCCATGGGGAGTGTTAACTGAACCGCAGGGGCGGGCAGGCAGATCGGGCTCCCTTTGGGAGCCCTTTCTGTTTGTGCACCCCATCTCTGCAAGCAGCTGTAAAACCCTGCGGGATTCGAGCTTCCGGGCCAGAAGCGAGAGGTGAACGGTGCTCCAATCGGGCTCCTTTTGTTTGACCCGATTGCCCCTGCTGTGAATCGCTTCCTCTCTTGGCCAGGCCGTGTGCGCCTGGCAGCGGTGCTGGCCCTGTCTCTCGCCAGCGTTGCTCTCCCGAATCTTTCCTGGGCACGTTCTCCGCAGTTCGACAGTGCGGCCCTGCTCACGCCTGAGCCCACCTCTTTTGCGCAGTGCCCGCAGTTCTTTGCGAATAGCACACCACCGGCCATCACACCCCGGCCGCAGCTGCGCGAGCTTTGCTATGAAGCGTTTGCGGTGCTGCACTCCGGGACCACCAAGACGCCGGTGTTCGTAGCCCAGCGCCTGAACCGCAGGCTCATTGAGGATGCCGATGAGAAGCGGGCCAAGCGGTTCTTTGCAGATGCGCGACTCCCAAGTGGGGAGCGAGCGGAATTGGAGGACTACAAGAACTCAGGGCATAGCCGTGGGCACATGGCGCCTGCGGGAGACATGCCGACACCCACGGCCATGACCCAGAGCTTCAGCCTCGCGAACATGGTTCCCCAAAACGCTCAGCACAACGGCGGCGCTTGGAACAAGATCGAGCAGGACACGCGGCACTATGTGAAGCGGGCCAAGGGGGATGTGTTTGTGATCACCGGGCCGGTGTTCACGGATGCGGGACCACGCATTGGGGCCAATGGGGTGAAGGTGCCGACCTATCTGTACAAGCTCGTGTACGACGCGACCACCCAGCGGGCCTGGGCGCACTGGCAGGAGAACCGCGAGGGGGAGACAGTGGGACGGCCGATCAGTTATCAGGAACTGGTGAAGAGAACCGGAGTGGAGTTTTTGCCAAGAAGTGCACTGCAGCATTGAGTCGCAGCAAGGGCCGTGTCAGCGGTGGCGGTATAAATCGGTCCTTTCCAACCTCTACCCGTGAGCATCTATGAACCGCGCAGAACTCGTTGAAATCCTGGCTTCCAAGAATGATTTGTCCAAGACCGCAGCCAATGCAGTGCTGGAAACGCTGATCGACACCATCCAGACAGCCGTCAAGAAGGGCGACGCCGTGCAGCTGGTAGGTTTTGGGACCTTCAAGTCGGCCAAGCGTGCAGCACGGACGGGCAAGAACCCCTCGACCGGTGCCGCACTGAAGATCCCAGCGAGCACGGTGCCCAAGTTTGTGGCGGGTGCGAAGTTCAAGGCGGTGGTGGATCCCAAGGCCGCCAAGCGCAGGGCGGACAAGGCTGGGAAGTAAGTACGGCGCTTTCGGGCGCAACCTAAGCAAACCGCCATGGGCTCAGGCCTCTGGCGGTTTTGTTTTTGGAGACGCTGAGGGTCTATCGATTGATAGCGTTCCGATAGATCTGAACAGCTATCAGACGATCTTCCAACCCATCTCTCGGCTGAGTTGCACCGCAGCAGCCTTGGTGGGAACGGCGTCCATCCAGAACGAGGGATCATCCAGCACACGGACGACCCACTGTGGCTCACCTGATTCGGTGGTGTGCTCGATGATCACCTCCAGCCTGTCTTCCATGGCATAGCGGATGGCCGTGGCGTAGCTGACAGGCGCTTCCTTCTTGAACTCTTTCGCCCAGGACGTTTGTTCGAGGGCTTCCTGCGTCCAGGTGGGTTTGGTGGTCATGGTGCGGAATCTTACGAGGTGGGGGTGTCGATTTGGTGCTCAGGGTGGCAGACAGGGGCATCTCGTACCATCAGGGCCATGAATACATTTTCCAATGCCTTTCGCGCCGAAGTTGTTCGCATGGCGCGCAAGGAACTTAAGCCTGAGCTGCAGGGTATGCGCAAGGCGATCACCGGCCACCGCTCCGAGATTGCGGCGCTGAAGCGGGAAGTGAAGAGTCTCACTTCGGAGCTGAAGGCGACTCAGCGCCAAACCAAGGTTGGAAGGGTGGCTGCGCCATCTGATCAACCCAAAGTTTCGAAACGCGCCGCGCGCGAGGAGTTCGTTTTCGCGCCGGAGATGCTGGCGCAGATGCGCAATGCATTGGGCGCCACCCAGCTTCAAATGGCGGCCCTGTTGGCCGTCTCTCCTCTCACGTACTCGCGGTGGGAGAAGGGGCAGGCCCAGCCCCGGACCAAACAGCTGGCAAAGATTGAGGAACTGGTGAACATGGGACCAGCCAAGGCCGAGAAGAAGATGCGCCAGCCTGCAAAGGCCTGAGGTCCAGCTGCGCTGCTTGCGCTGTGGACCGCCACGGAGGATCTAGGCGAAGCTGCCTTTCTGGATTTGCAAGAGCGTTGCTTGGACCAACGCCAGCCCTTCGGGTTCTTGCAGGACATCCCACGGGCGGCGGTTTCCGAAAGCGGGGAGTGGCGCCGCTAGCCACTCCTGCAGCCAAGCCTCGGCGTTGAATCCCTCGGGGTTGCCCGACTCCATCACGATCTGCTGGACCAGATCCGTCAGAACCTGTGGGGGATGAGCGTCGTTGGGGCGGGCCATGCCGCATTCTGGTCTCGCGCCCCGCCACTCGCAACCCTGGCGCTGGGTCTTGTCATGACGATGCGACCCGCGTGTTTGCCTACCACGCGCGTGTTAGATAACATGGCCGTGTTACTACCCTCGCCGCCATGCCCTCTCCCAAGACATCCCAACGAACTGCGCAAGCACTTCAGCGCGTGGCTGGGCTGTTTAAATCCAAGGGTTGGAAGGTCCTGGCCGGTGAGCCCGGCAGCACCGGGCCGGACCTCGTCGTTCGGCGGCGGGGTAAACGCTACGGAGTGGTACTCAAAGCCACATCCGAGGGGCGAGCAGACCGGGTGATTCCTCTGTTGTCCCAAGCCGTTCTTGAGGCCCGGGCATATGCCCTTCAGTCACGTGGATCCATGCCCCTGGCCGTGGTGCATGTGGACCATGCGCCGAGAGCGCTCACTGCCAATGTAATGGCTTTTGCGCAGGAGTTCGCGGCGGAGGTGGCCGTAGGCTTCGTATCAGCGGAGGGAGCGAGTGAGTTTCGGGGGGAGGGATTGGAGGGTCTCAACGTCTCCGCGCCCTTCAGGCCACGACAGGTCAAGGGCACGCTGATTCGCACGGACAACCTGTTTTCTGATCTGAACCAATGGATGCTGAAGGTCTTGTTGGCGCCAGAGTTGCCAGAAGGGATGCTGAACGCTCCCCGGGGCCGGTACCGCAATGGGGTGGAGCTTGCGCGGGCGGCCCAGGTTTCTGCGATGACCGCCTCCAGGTTCTTGCAGCAACTGCGGCGCGAGAGATTCCTGTTGGAGTCTCAGGAGTTCCTCACACTGGTGCAGAGAGAGGAGCTGTTCGAGCACTGGAGTTCAGTGGCGCCCCACGGCACTCCGGATGTTCCTGCCCGGTTCTTGGCCAACATACAAATTGGCGAGCGTGTTCAAGAGCTCTTGAACAAAGTCGAAGGAGATGCCTGCCTGGGGCTGTTTGCGGCAGCGGATGGGCTCCGCGTGGGACATGTGAGCGGCGTTCCCAGGTACATCAGCGTTCGCCGCATGCCTCGGTTCAATCGGGCGTCTCCGGGAAGCAATCCATGGAATGCCCTCCAGCCGTTTCCGAAGGAGGCGCCGCACGTATTGCTGCGGGTGGCGAGGTTTCCGGAATCGACGTTTCGTGGGGCTGTGCGCCGGGATGGGGTGATGGTGGCCGATGTGATCCAGGTCTGGCTGGATGTGTTGAATCACCCGACGCGGGGGCAGGAGCAGGCGGAGCACATTTATAGGAAGGTGCTGCGGCCTTTGCTTTGATAGGAGTGCGATACAGACGGGCGTACGTCTACAGCAAACCGGAAAAATCACCGCATCATTAAGGGATTCCGCTACAGGCTACTCATACGATCAATGAGTGCTTGAGTATCGGCTGCAGTTAGACCAGTTTTTCCATCCACGAGGAATAGAGAGCGATTGAACGGACGGTACAGCCATGAACGGTCGTCAATAGCCAACCACGGAAACACAGCACGATCATTGCCGCGCAGCCAAGCGCTGCATTCGGCTTCCCTCTCGAAAGCCTTGAGTGAGTCAGGAACGCTTTGCAAGTGGCTGAATGGTGTCGTAACACCGATGATGCGGAGGGCAACATCAGGGGAGAAACGATCACGCAGACTTTCGAGCGGAATTTGGAGGCGCCACGTACTGGTAATCACGACCTCCCAATCGGGAACACTGCGCAGCACTTGCTCGAAGACGGACAGGCAGCAGAAGTGCCGAGACTCGTGGCAGTGCTCCGGATGCAGAACACCGTCAAAGTCCAAGAAAAGTGTTTTCATGCGATAGCCACTCCACACAAACGCAAAAGACCAGACTGGGAGAGAAACCTCCGGATGCGTTAGTTCATTGAATGCGGGACACTCAGAGTTGCACCGCCATTCCGGCCAAATAGGTGATTCAAAGCTGATTGCAATTGATCCGTCGCCATCAGCATTTGCTCCCGATCTCAATCACGCTACTGCCGAATCACACAAGGGCGAAGAGAGTCGTTTCGCAGGGCCTCACCCCAAACGTCGTGCGTCGTTAACCCATACAACCGCAGCAGCTGGTGGTAATGCTCTCGAGCTCGAACGAGGGTGTCATAAACATCTGCAGACCAGTCGAATCGCCCTACCACGTTGACCTGACCTATCAGCTCGCCCAATTCATCCTCGTTCAGTTCGGCGAACAGAAGTGCCTCCAGCGCTGCAAGGTAAATCGTCTCAGATTCGATTCGACGCGCGTTTCGGACTGGCCGATTCGCCCAGGTCTGCGCATGCAGCGCCAAACAGGAGCTTGCCAGGTCGATGCACCAAGCTTCCATTCGATCACCCTGGAGAAAACTACCATCCCCTGCGATAGCCAGCAGTGTCTGATGCACTTGTGATGGTCCCAGATCACGTTGATCAGCAAATGCACACAAAACTGGGAATGGCGTCTTCTTCAACAACGGGCCAAACGCACTAGGTTTGAATTGATCGAGAGTCCGCTTGATCTCAGCGCCTTCTTCTTCGCTCACTTGCGACAGATGAAGGGCCAAGTCAGATGACAGCAACGGATAGATCCATCCCGAGCGCGCATTCCAGCGATCGTGCAGCAACTGCATGATTCGCTCAGCGCCCATCACCTGCAGCGTTTCGCAGGAGACAGCACCATTGCAGCTGCTCAGGCCGACGATTTCAATGGCATCCAGATGCAAATGCAGTGCACTGGCTGGTACGTATTCAGCAACTCGCACGCGCGCGGCCATCTCAGGATCTCGAATTTTCAACGGCTTCAAGAGAACATTCCCAAGCCCCTGGGTAATCAGCTCCCGATAGAAATGCCTTTGATCGCGAAAGCCGCAAGCCCGCTCAAACCCGCCCTTCTCGACCCACAAGTCAAGACAGTCTACGGCTGAGGGACGTGGGTTGGGCAGTGGATCGGCAAACCAGCTCGACCATGTTCGCGAATCGAGTCCACGAATTCCAAGCCCCTGTGGCACGCGGTCCATCACCAGCGCAGCTTGAGGCTCGTTCGCCACATGTGCTTGGCCGAGGACCATATGCTTGAAATGGTTTACCCCTGCCCTCAAGCGCAGTTGGTGCGTCGTTTGGCTTGTCTTGGCGTCCATAGGTGACTCGCATTTTGACTGGAATACGAATCACAGATGCGGCCAGAGTGCCGGCCTGCGCACCGCGTCACACCAGCATGACGCAATTACCACGGTTCTTTTTTCTCAGAAATTGCTGTCGACTTTTTTGTGGACCGCGGGTACTTTTACCGGTGGTTTTGATGGTCGCTTTTCGCCAGAACCATGAGACAGAAACACGCTGCACCCATGACCTTTGGCAACACATCCATCACTTTCGGAGCGCTACTTTTTCAGTTGCGGGAAAGGGCCTTCGTGAGCCAGCGGCGACTGGCCGCCGCAGTTGGTTTGCCAGCTTCGATGGTCAGTGAAATAGAGAACGGTCGACGCCCCCCGCCACCAGACAAATACGTGCTCAGCATTGGGCGAGCCCTGAAAGCGTCATCCAGTGAACAAGCCACCCTATCTGACTTGGCGGCGCGGGAAAGGCAGTCGCTGGGTTTGAAGATAGGCAAGACAACACCAAAGCATGTGGCCTCTCTCCTCAGAGACATCGCCTGCATGAGTCATCAACTTTCGCCCACGCAGGCGAACAACATCAGGGCACAGCTCCTGGAAGGAGGCATCGCGATGAAATAAGAAACGGCAGGACCCCTTCTCAGAAGCCCCGCCGCCCGGGTGCTCAGACCTAAGTCTTCGCGGTTCGCAACGCTACCTTAGCAGATCTGACAACGGGTGTGGGAAACGTTCGCTCCTCACAAGCGAACACCCGAAAGTCAGATCTATGCAGAAAATCACTTTTCGCAGTGCGTTCTTGACGCGCCCGCGCCATGCCACTTGCGTCGCCCGCGCCCCCGGCTTTCAGCGAATAGGCCCTCCAGGCTGTTCAAGGCACGTCGTAATTTTTCTCCTGTCGCCTCCTCAACTCCAGGGAATGGAGGCGACGCGATGAGGACCGAAAAGCGCTTCACGCCCAAAGTCCTCGAACGCTTCCGGAGAGAAGGCAGGGGTACAGGCACATATTCCGATTACACCCCGTGGCACCGCGTTTCGCGGGGCGATCCTTCAAGTAAGGGACGCTCCCACCTCATCGTCTGGATGGATCGACAGCGGGAGCTTCTGTCTGACCAGGAATGGGGGGGGCTGAATTTCGCCGGCTTAGTTCCAGGCCTGGTCGATCTTGCCGAGCAGTTTCCGATAAGCCAGGACTCCGCCTCGCATGATCTCTCTCGGTGGCAAATCGGCGGTGGTCTTACGCAATTCCCTGGAACATTGGAGATAGCCGGCAATCTGGGTATCAAGCACCCTGCGCTGAAAGACGGCGACGAAACCCATGTCTGGACCAGCTCCACTGATTTGCTGCTCGTCATACGCACTCAACGCGGCGGGCTTGGGCTGCTCGCTGTCTCGTGCAAACCATCCAGCGCCCTCACAAAACGGGCCAAAGAGTTGCTCCGCCTGGAGAAAACCTATTGGAATCTCCGGGGCGTGGAGTGGCTGCTCATCACGCCAGAGCAGTACGAAAAGAGTGTTGGTCTAACCCTGCGACGAAGCTCGCCGTGGGGATTTGACGAGCCAGCAGGTACTTCAGAAATCCAGATGGCCTGCAAAGTGGTGCGCTCTGCACCTTGGCATGCCTTCTCTGACATCGTCCAGCACCTGACTGACCGATTGGGAGGAGAAGCGCACCGCCATCAAGCGCAGCGGGCAATTTGGCAATCGATCTGGCGCGGTTTACTACCTGTGGATTTGCGCCGCGGCTGGAGGCCTCACCACCCCCTGAGCTTGATTTCGCAGAAAGAGTTCGTGTCCCTCAACCCAATTCTGGCGCGGAGGTCGGCATGCATCTGATGCACAACCAAGCGTTCAAGTTGACGACGGTGGCGCTGGGACTCCCCGAAGGCATCTTTCGGATCGTTGTGGATGATTCCTCCACAGACATCACCTACTGCGTTTTGATCAAGCAAGAGTCCCCGCGAACAAACGTACGAGGAGGCAGACCCCGCATCGAAGACCGAAAACTCAAGCGAAAAAAAAGAATTCCCCAGAAATCGCTAGTTGGCACCTTGTACGCAATTTGTCGGAAAGATCTCATTGAGCTCATAGAGTCACATGCAGCGATCTCCATTAGCCTTGAGCTTCCCGGTCTGTACTACACACCGATTGATCAACTAAGCGCACAAAATGCTTTCGACAAGCGTTGCCGGGTTATGGAGCAGTTCCTTGACAACGAGACACTCAAGGAATCCATTCTGATTCACGGGAATTTGGGGCACTTAGTACGCGAGGCGATCAAGCAACACAACGTCAGTAAATCGTACGTATACAAACTCTGGTCCATTCTGTGCACTTTTGGACTCACCAAAACAAGTCTCCGCACTCGTTTTGACAAGTGCGGTGCGCCCGGAGAACGACGTTATCTTTCAGCCAGCAGCACAAGAAAGAAGGCCGGCAGAAAAACATTTGCGCAGCGACTCTCCAAGCTGATTCACGGCTGCTGGGGTGAGCCTGTTCAGCCAGGAATGAGCACTGCCTGGCGGGCAAAAATCATGATGGCGGACAAAGGCATCGCAACGCCAAAGCCTTCGATGCCGGAGCGCCACAAACGCATCATCGCCAGCCAGTTCACCACGGCGATGCGCTATGACGACAACGGGAACATCGTCGCAATCGATCTTGAAAAAGGCCAGTACCCCAACTACCAACAGGTGAAGCGGGTTCTGACGGAAGGCATCGAGGAGATCTACCGAATCCGCGAAAAGACCAGCAGCGGACATTTCGAACGCGCGCTCCGCGGCTTGAAGGGCTACAGCTGGGAGGGTGCCGAGGGACCAGGGCTTATGTACGCCATCGACTCCACCATCGGGGACGTGTACTTGCGATCGTCAATCGACCCCAACTGGATCATCGGACGCCCCATCGTGTATGTCATTGTGGACGTTTTCTCGACTGCTGTGGTGGGCTTCTACGTCTGTCTCACTGGGCCCAGTTGGGACACCGCGCAGGTCGCGATTTTCAACACTGTCGCATCGACTGACCTGCTGAGCGATCTGTGGGGATACGACATGCGCCAGTCTCTGTTTCCGGCCCCTACCCTTCCTGCAAGACTACTCTGTGATCGGGGGGAGTATCTGTCCATACTGGCACGGGCGACAGGCATGGCTCTGCTCACTACTCTCAGCTACACCGCGCCCTTCCGTCCCGACCTGAAGGGCGTGGTGGAGGTCATGCACCGCATCATGAAGAACGTCCAGTACAACTTCATTCCAGGCGCTATGGACGCTCGACGGAAAGAGTACGACTTGCGTCGCTCAAACCCCGCAGCGGCAACCATGTCGGTACGTCAGTACATGCAGTTTCTTCATGAATGCTTCTATGTCTACAACCTGACGGCGGATCGAAGCAAACGCCTGGACGCACACATGGTCGCGCAAGGTGTTTTCCCCAGCCCCGCAGGGCTGTGGCATTGGGGGCATGACATGGGGATTGGCTTCTCTCGCGCACAGTCGCAGGCGGAGTTAATCACGCAACTGCTCCCAACAGGCAATGCACGCGTCACTCGGAACGGTGTCGTTTTTCGGACGAATCGCTATAGCGCGCCGGTCGTAGAAACTGAGCAATGGACAACTCGCGCACGATCAGTCCGGGGCAGTTGGGAAATCCCGGCCCAGTACTACCCAGGCTCAGTTTCACGCATCTGGACTCCGTACGAAAGCGGAAATGGGCTGATCGATCTCACCATCTCCGACCATTCCCGAGCCGATCCCGCGCTCACCCACGACGAGATGGTTGACGCATTTGCGTTCCAAAAGCTCAAGGCCGCCGACGTTGAACACCAACGTGTGCAGGAAGCGGTGCTTGGCTACTACCGCATGGAGTCAATCCGCAAGCAAGCCATTGAGGAGACACGCGCTGCACGTCAACGCGCGCGGGGGATCACTCCCACAATCCGTGAAGCTCGTGCAATCGAAAATGAGTTTGCTGGTCAACTGATGGTGGGTGAGGTCCGCGGAACGGCGAAGACACGCTCGGAGTCCAAATCCAACTATGACGCGATGATGGGCGACTTAGTCAAAGCAATGGATGCGGAGGCCATGCATGACTAAGCGCGCACCTGAAACCGTCGCAGTGCACGACCCTTACGCAGGAAATTCACTCATCGCCCAGCTTGGACCGATACGTTCACGGCCCGACGCACTCAAGGCATTGGTGGAGTTCCCAGCTCGTCCACCCAAAGACATCGCGTCTATTCCGCGCCACGTCCGCCTACACATGCTGACGAGTGTGCGCGATCTGCATGTACCCAGTTTGGAAGAGCTGCAGTTGTACGAAACGATGGACATGATGATCCGTCAGAACTACCACCACCTGCAACCCTCGTCATCAAGTACATGGAGCATGATCAGTGGCGAGGAGGCCCGCTTTAGGCCACCGGTAACGGCACCAAGCTACGGTGCAGCAGTTGTGGGTGTTTCGGGCTCTGGCAAGACACAAGCGATTCGCAGATGCCTCTCCACATTCCCTCAAACTATCCAGCACACTTCATTTTTTCGGATGGTCAATGGCTTGCAGCAAGTAGTTTGGCTCTCGTTGGATGTTCCTGCGGGGGGCAAAGCCACCGATCTGGCCGCGGCGCTGATGACGGCATGGAAGAAGGCGACAGACAGCACCCGCTTTGACAAGACGCTGGCTGGTGAATGGCGCAATGGGCCACAAATGCTGGACGAGTGGCGGCAAGTCGCCTCCAGTCATTTTCTTGGCCTTCTGCACCTGGACGAGATTCAGAACCTGTTCAAGCTTCCTACGCTCAAGTCCAGAAGCAAAAGAAAGCTCGGCGAACCTCCGCCAGAGCTGCGGATCATTGATGACCAGTCACTCAAGTGGATTTTGACGGCCTTGAATGAATGGCAGATACCTCTGCTGGTCTCAGGTACACCGGACGGCTTCGGCGCGTTGACCAAGCGCTTGAGCAACACTGAACGCATCGTCACCTCCGGGTACCACGCCTTCAAGCATTTCTGGGGAGATCATGATGCGGCGTTCCGGCAGCACTTTCTGCCGAGACTCGGACACTACCAGTACGTAGCTCGCCCAATAGCTATCAATGAAGCATTGGGTGATCTGATCCTCGAAAGAACTGCAGGCGTTCAACGTTTGATCATTGCGCTTTGGATTGCCGCGCACCGTGTGGCGTTCGAGCGCAATGACGACGATCTTCGTCTCGATGACTTCAAGGCGGCTGCAGATACCTATCTGGCTCCAGTGGCTCAGGCCGTTGCTGCGCTTCACAGCAATGACCCAGGACGGCTATCAATGTACGAAGACCTTTCTCCGGAGGACCACAGCTTTTGGGCTCAGTTCTGGAGCAACATTTCGCGGAACTGAGGGACTGCCAGCACAGCCCCTTGCTCCAGTCTGACGGGGAGCCGACCTTTCGCTTGGCGCGCCCTTGGCCGGATGCTTGTCTTCAGACTCATCCGCCCAAGGGCTATTGCCATCTTTGGACTACATTGACGCATCAGCGCATCAAAACGAGCCTCAGTGACACCCGCTATCTTCAAGCAGGACGTGTAGGGCAGCTTGTCCAGGTAGTACGCTTTCAACGCTGCGACAGGCCCAACATCAGCCGTCTCATCCCACTCAGGTAGGCTGGGTAACCCAAGATCACACAGCGCCTTTCGTACCGTATGAAGCGGTAACTCAAGCAGCTGCGCGACTGCTGAATGAACTCCCTTCGCTGCGACATACTGCGCCAGCAAAT
Organism: Acidovorax sp. Root402; assembly: GCF_001425125.1. Classification (NCBI taxonomy): domain Bacteria; kingdom Pseudomonadati; phylum Pseudomonadota; class Betaproteobacteria; order Burkholderiales; family Comamonadaceae; genus Acidovorax; species Acidovorax sp. Root402. The sequence continues at coordinate 127,257 of NZ_LMDQ01000002.1, read as the reverse complement.
CATCTACTCCTGGAACACTCGGTTTCGCTAACCGTGGCCGCCATGACGGCGCTACTTGCCCATTGCAGGCGTCAACCAAGGCGTGCAAGGCTTGGTCAGCGCTCTCAAACAGGACAGACAGCACGAGCAGGTAGGCGATCACAGACGAGGCTGATTTGCGCAGGTAGAGGGTTCCATCCACCTGGTGGAGATAGCTACCTGGATCCTTTGCAACCACTTCGTGAAATACGGTACCAAGCCAATTCTCTGGAAACAGCTCCTTTATCCGATCACTGATCAGTGTCCCTTGTTTCGAACAAGCGTTAGGTTTGAAACCCTGCGCACTCCCAGTATCGCGAAGAAGTGGAGCGATGAGGGCAACATCGAGAGGAACCGGCCGATCATAGAGAGCCGAGGCAAGTTCTAAGAACCGATTCACATGTGCATTGTTGACTGCAGGCGTTACCCACTCTTGAGGTATTTGCTCTGATTTCCCGATATAGGCCGCAGGGGCGTCAAGGAAAGGATCTTTTCCGGCGACGAAGCTCAGTGGCTTCGAGTGTTTGGAACACCACAGCTGACCTGGAGTCTGCAGGTCCCTGCGCCAATAGGCGGTCCCATGAAATTGAATATCTGCTCGAACGCACTCCTCGCAGAAGAAGGCCGCCGGATACTTGCGCAGGGTGCCACTGACATACAGCAGGCTTGTGCGTTCACCACATCCATGAACAAGCTTTGGAAGATAGGAGGTAATCCCTCTGCGCAACGGCAGTGTCGTGTGACACTGCGCGAAGTGCTCGGTTGTCATTCCCGCCATCCTGCTGAGACGCTCGTGCGTTGTGAGGTCGCGGCGTGTCCGCCCTTCCTCGCCAAAGTGCGCAGCAATCGCCTCCACCGCGTCCTTCGGAGTGCGGTATCCATTGATCCGCATGATCCTCCCCAAGTAGCCACGGTCCATCTCTTCTGGCAATGGTGCTGGCTGCACAAGCATGTTCATCAGCTGTCTCCGTATCAGATCAAGCGGGTTTGAGAATCGCCAGGGATCGAATCACGGCAGCCAATGCCTTGGCATGCGATGCAGACCCGTCCCAAGTGGCCTGCAGGGCTTCAATCAACTCTCGATTGCTGCGAACGGTTTCGGCGCTGACGCCACCTTCGAAGCGCTCCACAAAAAGGCACACCTCTTCAAACAGACGTGAGGCTCTAACGCCCTCTCCCTTGAGGATGCGGCTCACCTGAGATTGACTGGCCCCTACGTGGACGGCGATGTCCGCTTGGGCTATTCCATGGGCCAAACAAATACGACGAGCGTTTGCTGCGCGTGCTCTGATTTCCGATCCAATCATGCATAAAGCATAACCCATTACATATATACATATCAAGCACGAAGCGGAGTCAACAATGGATGGGTCTCAGCGAAAAAGATCTTGGGATGGACGATTGGCACTCAGAGCTGCTTTGATGGCTTCTAGAGTGCGCGGCAATCGGGGCAGTTGGGCCTGCTTTGCCCGCAGGTCAGGTATTTGCTGGCACAACTGCCAGAGGTGTATGCGCGAGACGCCCTGCTCCTCCATCAGGCGCAACGCGGCTTCACGAACCAGGATGCAGAGTTGCTCATCTCGGGCTACCCAATCCACTGAGGGCGGTCGGGAGCGCTGGGATTCAGGAAGTGGATCCGGTTTGTGAGCGTCCAACCAGGCGCGGTCATTTCGATAGAGCCACGCATAGGTGCGTGGATCCATGGTGCGCATCCACTTGACCCCGAGATTTCCAGAGGACTGAAACAGCTCAAGCCAACGATTTCGAGCATGGGCCCTCGCTTTTTCGCTTCGCGCTTCAGACCAGTCAGCATGCAGCTTTTCCTCACTGAGCAGCAAACGGGTGACGGTCCCGACAGAGACTCCGGCTCGAGATGCCACTTGTTCTTTGTCAGCCCCTTTGCGTAGCTCCCGGATGGCTCTAGCACGCACATCTGTGGACAGCTTCTGTGGTCGGCGTGAAATCGCTATCCCTGCCTTTGCAGCCCACATGAGCGCTGTTTGCGGGTCAACACCAACAAGGCTCGCTGCCTTGCGCACCGATTCCCCCTCTTCCTGAATGAGACGATGCAGGTGGTCCATTCGCGGGTCAATGACGGCGAACCCGGGCAACACCTTGTTTGGGGCGGTTGATTGGGTATGAGCACCCCTGGATTTGATTGCAAGATCGAACCGTTGTGCAGTGCCGAACAGCCAATGGATAAGGAGCAGGTGCCGGATGGGATGGGTTCCCGAGCGAGGAGGTCTCAGCAATCGACCCAATTGCGTCGCCATCTCTTCCTCATCTTGGGCGAGCGGCGAAAACTCCGGAATGCATCTGAGTGGCTCGCAGTAGCTGAGGAAGGCTGTCGCGATCTGTCCTGTGCGCAAGCTTGCGGCACCAGCAACCCATCCACGCGCCCGAAATTCTTCGCGGTAGACCTCGTACAGATCTCTCAACAGCAGTGGCTGGAATGCTCCTGATTGAACAAGATGCTCAATGAGCTCTGCGAGGCTCAACAACAAAGAGCACGAAGCTGTTTCGGGGGACTTCGCGCTTGCGGAATGCAAGTCAGCCAAGCGCGGCAAGAGCCATTGGAAGCGCTCGACTCCATTGGCTTTAAGGGCTGATTGAAGCAACGGCTGCTGGTGTGCCGTACAGATCCACACACCCGGGAACTGGTGCTTCAAATGCCAATAAGCCCATCCGGTCTCGCGGAGGTCTTGCTCCATGCATTGCGCGCAAGCCTTGAGGGGATGGTTGGCGCGAAATCGGCTTGTGAGGATGCCCAGGCGCAGCTTCAGATGGGCCACACTGGTACTGGACATACACGCGACAGCGTTTGCAGTCTCGTCTGGTGGGGCGAAGGCCGCGTAGAAATTGAGCAGTGTTCGCTCTCTCGCTATGGAATCGACCTCACCAAGCAATGCATTCGTGCGTTGAGCGAAGGCACAAAGACTGTTGGGTAGATCGTGGTGAACACCGGCACGTGCGCTGCCGAACATCAGTTGGCAGGTTTGCGCGGCTGTGACATGCCCCCAAAGCTGATGATGACGGCTAACCAGACTGAAGAATGTCTCGTCAGGCAGCCAGGACAGGAGCTGGTACTCGGGAAAGAGTTTGTCCGTTTCTGGCATCGCGGTAGGCTATGCCGAAGGAGGTCGCTCCGCAAGGTGTCTTGGCTTGCCGGATCGGGAGTCGCCGCCGCTGGTCACTCAGGTGAAGGTTCGGCTCGATGTCGGCAATGCAGCGATTGCTGCCGCTGGCGGCCTTAACTTGAACGCTTCTTAACAGCGGGAAAGCAGTCGTTCATTCAACGTCACGACCTATCAACTCAGCCGCCGAATGCTCTTGCCCGATCGCAGACTAAAGGGCCACTGGGATTTTGGCCGCCTGAGAGCCTGGGTCGTATCGGGCCCAGAACGCATGAAGTGCATAGGCGAACAGTGAGTGCATGTAGTTACAGATTGGCCGAAGTGCCTCTGTGGCAACTCCATTTTGCAAACAAGTGATGAGATCTGTCAGACATGACAATCCGCGATCACGCGCTGCACATCATCACGAACGGAATCGCGTATGTATCGGCGAGGAAATTTTCCGTCACAGCCAGAAGTCTCAACTGCTCATTTGAAACTCGGGACTTCGAAACGCCTGGCTGCGCGATATAGATCTTGATTTTGACCTCTGACTGCCGACTCATTTCACGGATCTGTAGCAGCTGGGCCTCTGCGCCACGCTCAAATCGAGTCGGGGCACCGCGGCTCACTCGTTGATCGTTGCGACTTAGCAGATGGGTAAAGAGGCCTGTACGACGCCCGTAAGAGGTCAACCATGAAGTACTTCGTTGGGCCTGTCCGCAGACAACGTAGAGATCATCAATCCTTGCGCCCGGGTCGCCTCCCGCATACTTCAGGTGGTAAAACTCGACTTCAATGATCGGCAAGGCTGGCTTGCTGCGGTCGACTCTGATCGCCACTATATCGGCTGCTTCACCGGCCCCATCGTCGTCGAAGATCACTTCGTACGCCGGGTCCTGCTGGAGGAGACCAATTACATGATGCTGGATTGTCCCTGGCACGCGAGTTGGTCCTTGCGACTCAGTGCGAATATCGACGCCGGTCCAGTCCAGCACCTTTAAGAGTTCTGGACTGTAGGGACGGATGGCCTCTGATGGAAGTTGCGTGAACTCGCAGCCCTCAAGCGAGGAGCCGTCGGCAAACCAAATGGTCGGAGGATGGTCGTTGAAAAACTCCACAAGCGAGTGCTCTTTGGACCCAAGGGCAATTTTGAGAGCAACCCCTCGCTCCTGCACGAAGCGGAAATCAAAGGCACCTTCATCCGAGAACAACTCAAGACGTAGAACACTCTCCCATTGATCCGAGAAAACTCTTATCAGTAGTGGACCGTCAAGTTCGCGAGTCAATGATTCGATGTCAACATTCGTTGACGGCACATCAACCACGCTCAGACCCCAGAACCTGCAGCCTGATTCCGGGCGCTCCAGGACTTCATTGGGCCAATCTACAGCGATAGCAGTCATCGCCGGAACCCGTCCCACGGGCTCGGGTTTCAGTGTTCCTCGCAGTACCAGATCCGGGTCGATGGAGTCGTCCATGATCTTTGCACCAACCCCGCGTGCCCAGTTCGCAAACGTGTCCACCCTCAGCCTCAAATTGGACCAGACACGCCCTCTCTTTGCAGCACCGATGGAAACCATTGCGCCATGCTCAAAACCGCCGCCAGAGAGTACAGCGCGTTTGACTCCACGACGTGCTGCTTGGCCAATTCGAGATTCAACATCAGAGCCCATGCGTCCCGTGTACCGCACCTGCCGCCCCAAATACTCACTAAGTCCAACGTTGTTCAAAATCAGTCGTTTGATTCCATGGAAGCAGCGGAACACTTCAGGTGCCACTACCAAGTGGACATTAGTGCCGCAAACGGCCTTAGCGAATTCCCGATACTCGCCATTCAACCCTGACCCATGAAGATAAAGCAGGTGCCGCTCGCGATCCCACACTGCGATGACTAGCTCCCAAACAGTTTCGCGTACTGATTCGACGTCGCTCCAACGCACAGCCTGTTCGGTCGCAGTGAGGATCACCAAAGTGTTTTGATTCGCGTTGAGGGAGTGATATACCTTGTCGCGCGCACTCAGCCCGCGCATGCCGCGTCTGAACTTTTCAGGTGTCCAGTTGGCACACTCGGTTTTGTATACGACCATGCTAGCGGCCGGCCGGAGGTCCTTGAGTGGCACCTCGTCCAAGAATGAGCTAAAGCCGCGAAAGAATTCTTGCGAAGATCGCTCCGCTTCTATCGCTGTTGCACTTAAGTCGGGGAGCAACTCGTTCCAATCAGGATCCTGGGCATACAACTTGCGCAACTCTTCGCGAGCATCGATCAACGCGACATTCGCGATGAAGACAGGATTCCCCAGATCTGCGCGAGCACGCGTGAAACGCCCAGCAAGCTGCAATGTGACTGCCAGACTCTTTCGGATATCGTGAAAAGCTGCAATTTTGAGTTCTGGCAGATCGAAGCCCTCTCCGAGCATGTCTACGCACACGACAATCCGAGCCGTTCCGTCGAAGAGTTGACGCTTTGCCTCCTGCTGCGCCTTGGCCGACATGCGTGAGTGGATTGCGACTGCCTTGTATCGCCCAAAGGACTCGTAAAGCTCAAGGATCCTTGATGCTCGCTTGGTGTCGCTTACTCGCGCCATCACTATGTGCCGACGGGAGGTGTCAATGTCTAGCTCGTTCAACGCGGCGAGCGCAATTTCTCGGTCGCCATTTTCAACATTAAATTCGCTCACTTGGCGAAAGCGTATAGGCCTGAAATAGCCTTCCTGTTGGGCTTTTCGAAGCGGATAGACGTAGACAAGCTTGCCGTCGATAGCTTGACCATCTTCGCGAAACGGCGTCGCGGTGAACTGCAGCACCAACTTGTCTGCAAAGCGCTCGCGAAGTGCTTTCCAGGTAGCGGCTTCAGCATGATGCGCCTCGTCGATGAATAGGTGGCTGCATAGAGAGGCTATTCGCTCATGGATTGCTGGCGAACAAGTGCCCAGCAATTGGCTGGTTGTCACGATCACATTGCAGGAGCAGAAAAAGCCGTCAACGTCTTCAACAGTGATCGGTTTGGCGGTCAAGGTGCCGACAACTGGGCGCAAAGCACTCTTCTCCAGAATGCCATTAACGATCTTCAAGAGGCCCAGCGTCTCGAACTTTCCGGAGAGTTGCGATCGCAGCGCATCCGTGGGGACGACAACCAGTACCCGTTTGCAGCGTGCTGACGTCAGCACTCCGAGCATTGTCTCTGTCTTGCCTGTCCCGGTGGGCATAACAACTGTCGCTGTTTCAGTGCTCGTCGACCAGTGCGCATGAACAGCGTGCAGCGCACCGATCTGCGGGTTGCGCAGCCCTAAAACTCCGTGATCTGGGTCTTCCTCAAAATACCGAAATGCATTTGACCAAGACGCGAGCACTCTCTCTGCGAGGTTAGCGCCCGTCCCGACCTGGGGGTTGATTGCTGGATGGAAGACCCACTGGCCGTTAGTTAAATCTTGTTCAGCTTCTGTGTCTTCGTAGCTCGCGATGAGAACCGGTGCATCATTTGGGAACGAAATAGTTTTTGGTCGTGCGGGGAAGAGGTAGAGCAGATTTAAGCCATTGGAGTCCCTAATGATGATTCCAATATCCTTCTCCAACGTATACCTGATTGCACAACCTTCGATGAGCCTCTGTGGCTCAGTGATTTGCCGAACTCGGCCCAAGCGCGACTTTATTTCTACGGCGAAGACCGCCGGCAACTTAACCCGCATCAAATCTCCCGTTTTTTGATTACCTGACTTCACCTATGCGCCGGGAAAATAAAATCACAAAAAAACATAATATCTCTCCAACTTCTATAAAAGTACGAAACAGGCTTGGGTGCACCGGAGCCGTAGGTGTTGGTGTCTACTGCTGCCGCCCTATGGCAGCGACCAGCCTGTTGATACTGGTATGGTGCTGAAGCCAAACGCCGGTCAGGGGTGCAGTCCGAACTCCCGAAATACTGCTCGGACAGCAGCCAGGTAGGGCTCTGTCTTGTCGAGGTGGCTTTGAGCCTCTTGCATCAGAGTTCTCACCTGCTTGTCCAGAAAGGAACGCATCGCCGGGTCGGCAGTGGCCTGAGCTTTCGCGGCAATCTCACTCGCTTGCTGGAGAGCCGCTCGCACTCGCGTTTGCTTCTTTTCCCGCTGCTCGACCAAGTCCTTCCGCGCGAGTCCATAGACCTCGATCGATGCTTCTCCCTTACGACTTGGAGTTCCAACTGCGTCCAGCGCAGGCCGCACCAACCCCTTGTCGAGGAATTCAAGGTGCTGCTCGGGATCGTCGTCGCAGGGATTCAGAAGCAATGGCTCCTCCCGATTTTTTGACCTGTGACTGCGCCAGCGTCGGGACTCTTCAGCAATCGGAAATAGGTTCGCCTTGCCCGATACGCCTGTTGCTCTGTCGACGAACTCTTTGGTTCTTTTGCGATTACAGTCGCTGCAAGACGGCAGCAAGTTGCTCCATGCGGCAGCTAGCCAGTAGTACCCCGGCTGCGCAAGCTTTCCATTGACAATGACACCGCCCTTCGGACGGAAGTGTTCAATGTCCTCGGGGCCTCCGGCGGCGTAGTTGAATTCGCAATAGGCGCACTTCTTGTTAAACATCGCGCGCAGTGCCGCGACGACGTCGTCTTCCTTGTAGGCTTTGAACTCGAACTGGATGCCGTTCTTCACCGCTAGGATGGCATCCTTCGTCTCTTTCACACCCTTCGCGTCGATGCCGTCAAGGCTTGCGGGAGTAGGAACTCGATCTACGTGTATCACGTTCCGCTCCCAGCCACAGGCGGTTCATTCCGAACTTCCGCCCACAAGGACTTCAAATGCTCCCGCGCGGCTGCTTGGGTTGCCTCCGACAATGCTTCAAAGTTGGCCTTACTTTGAGCAATCACGGCGTCTGCAGCTTCAAAGACCAGCCGCTCTCTTGGAGTCAATCCAAGGCGCGTACCGTCATCAAGTTGCATGCGCAGCTCATTCAATCTGGCGTCCTGCGCTGCTGTTCTCGAGCGCTGAGCGAGCAAAACGTAGTACTCCTCGAAAAGCGTGTCTATCGCTAAATCTTCGGTGGAGTTCAAGCCGAACAATTCAGAGGTTAGTAGCTGATCGACCCTCATCAACTGCGGAGACGGGAAGTCTGCACTGTCCGCTGTTATGGCGACTACTTTGCCATCCAGAGTTCGTTTAAGCACAGCGACCTCTTCGCGATCTAGCCCACGTAAGGTCAGTGGCTCGTGACTGGTGACGATAAACTGCATGCGAGGAAATACCTCCCCAAGGCGCTGGACAATCCGCATCTTCCATCTTGGGTGGAGATGAGCGTCCACTTCGTCGATTAGCACGATGCCTTCGGCCGAAGCCATGTCCTGCCAACCCAGCCGCATCACGCTCATGATGTCCAGCGCGAGTGCAAGTACCGCTTGATAGCCGCTGCTGAGGGTATCCAGTGTGTCTTTGACTCCAGGCGTTTCGACAAATATTCGGTCACCTCTGCGAGTGAACTTCGCGCCGTCTGCCCGTGGCAAGAGTGCTGACAAAGAGCGTACAAATCTATCGAACTCAGTCTTCTTGGCTTCGTAGAGCCATGGCCGTCCATCACTCAGGCGAGAGTATGGGTCGAAGAGGTTGTTGATCCTGAACCTGGAACTACTGGGAGCGCCATCTTTATCTTGCTTCAGCAAGCGGGTCGCGCCGTACCCGAGCACCATCAGCTTGGGCTCAGGTGGATCCACCTTGATTCGATTGCCTCGCCGAATGAGCGTCATCACAATGGGCTTTGACATCCCTGTTACGTGTACCGTCACTTGTCCACGGCTACATCCACGACGTAGGAGGTCGGTTGCCTTGATACCTGTGCTTTCGACGCCAGCCTGACCAACGAGTGCGCATGCAAGGGCCTGAAGTACTGTGCTCTTGCCGCAGCCGTTTTCACCGAGCAGAACGAGCCACTCGCCAGGTTTGCCGCTGCCAATAGAGGCGCGGAGCGCGAGATTTTCGAATGCCCTGATATTGCGCAACTCGAAACGCTCTATGAACCTCGCTTGGCGGTAGTAGTCATCCGACACATTCTCGGCTGCGATAGAGTAGGACTCGGAACTGACAGTGCGGGTTGTCAGTCCCACCGAAGCATCCTTGATCTCTTTCTTGCGCGAGTTCAGACCGGATACAAGGGCAGTCTCGAAATCGAGAAATCTCTTTGTCAGTCGGTGCAGCTTTGGACTCGCTTTGGATATTTCAACGGCCCATGCCTTCACGTACTGTCGCCTCATGGCTGCAAAGGACTGGTCGGGCTCCGTCATCTTCGCCAGTAGTCCAACAAGGCCCACCAAATGCCGCTCACTAGGCTTGCTCTTAGCCATGAGCGACAGTAGGACGTGCAAGTCATTCTCACGGGCTTTGACCAGCGACTCTCGGTTGAGTCCCAGAACGTCAATGCTTACCCGCCCTCGCTCGTCCTCGCTTGTGACGCGGCCATCGTCCAAAAAGAGCAGCACGCGTGCAGGATCATCGATTCGGGGGTCCAGCAACAGTCGCTTCTCCGCCTCCAACGATGGGCCTACTGCGCCCACCTGGGCCCTCGGCCCTCTCACGGGAAAACGCTGCCCTTTTAAGGTATTGCATTGGCGACAGGCTGGTAGGTAGTTGCTCCACTCGAACATCAGCCACCAGTAGTGGCCGTCGTCAACCTGCCCATCCAAGTTGGTCGCACGCTGCTTTGGCCGAAACGCTTCGATATCGGGATTCTCGATAGGTGTCTCGCAGTAGGCGCATTTCGCAGGCAGCTGATCTTTGAAACCTCGCCGCACATGCGGATAAATGCGAGTACCAATGCGTTGGAAATCAAAGCGCACCTGTGCTCGCGACGAGGACGTTCTCAAGAAAAAGGCCTCCGCTTCCTGTCGCAACAATAGCGCTTCCTGCGACAGAAAAAATTCTGGAGGTCTAGTTTGAGGGAGCTTAATCATGACTGCGTCTCCACCTGCAGACAATACGAAGACTGAGCAATCATGGCGTGTCCGTACTGAGCCAGCATTGAGTTCGACTCTACGATGTGCGCATTCGCCTTAACTGCACGCTGAGGAAATTCAGTCAGCATCTTCACTGCCTCAAGCAGAACTCGTGACGCCATTGCTCAAAAATCGATCCGGACTTGTGTGAATAGTCCATTGACTGGCATCTCTTGCGTAGAGTGAAAATGCGTATCGTGTTTCAGCTCATCTACCAGCGTTTTCCTTGGAACTTCTGTTCGCTTCTCTTCGCTGCCGTGCTTGCCTGCCATGGTCGATAGAACGGAGGTCATGCGGTTCTTTTTCGAGGAGTTTCCACGCTTATTGAAGCCCTTCCAAAGCGACTTCGGCGTGGCATTCAGGCTCCCGTGATGCCCGACCTTGTAGAGATCAACATCTGCCAGCATCTCTGCAACCCCGGGCTGTTCAAGTGCATATGACCAGTTCTCGATCTGCGCATCACCTGGAAACAGCAACCGCTTTCCACCGACCTCGAAAAGCAAGATAAGACTGGTGTTGTTCATCGCCTTGTCCAGCATGGTGACAATGCCAAGAAGCTGATTGCCGCGAGAATTGGAGATGTGCTTCGCCGCCCAGCGTGCCTCTCGTGGCAGCTTGCCCTTTTTGGCGAAAACATAGCTCGCATCAAATGGCCCATGCGTATTGCCGTCGATTGAGTTTGCCGTGGACACTCCACGAGCATGGAAATGCCAAAACTCATCGTTGTCCGTGGCGCGCTGCTTCTTGATGGTCGCGCTTTGATCCACCGTGGGCGGTCCCAGCACGTGAGTCTTTACACCGGGTAGCAAATCCTTAAGAGGATCTTCCATGCCGTAGTACGCGTACGAGCTTTTTCCAGCCTTGCCCATGCCGGCCAGATTCTCAACAGCAGATAGGTTCTTGGTGTTATCCCGCCCAAGAAAATCAAGCCGTTCAGCTAGGCCTCGTGGTAGTCCTCCTGGCTTCTCAGCGGCCAACTTGACGACCTGCTCCGCCACGTTGTTCATGGCCTGAAGCGCGCTAAATGCACGAGTGCTTCCAGCGGTGGATTTCGCATTCTTTGTGCGTGGCCCCGTAGCGTCCGTTGCCAATGCCAAATCCTCAGTCCAAGGCTGCAGCACAAGGCGCGGCTGAAGTGCCCGAATGATGTCTCCAGAGCCATTGCCGTTGGATTTCGTGGCGAACCCGCTAATATGGTCGGCATGCCTGTGTGTGGCAACAACAGCATCCAGTTGCGCTCCCCGACATTTCTCCCTGATATCTTCCGCAACTCTCTGCATTAGCTTTCCACTGTCCGCCTCTGGCGCTCCAGTGGTACCGAAATCAATGAGTACATGCCGCTTGTCTGAGGCGCCATCCCCATACACGAACTGCAACAGAAAGCAGTCGCCAAAGCCTACTTGGTAGGCGAACAGATTGAGATGAGTCGGGCCCTTGGCGAACTTCGTCAAAGCATGAGCCTTTACCCCCGCGCCGGTCTTCGCACGCGCCTTGTTCGTACTCATGCCGAGCCTCCTAAATGGCCTTTGATCGGACGCGATACAGGTTGTGCGCTTTTGGCTCGCGGACTGGACGAAGTTCTCTGCCGTTTGCCTGTGTCATCACAAGAAGCGCAGTGCGCTCGCATTCGATGTAGATTGGCAAAGGCACTGCCTATCTCGGGATCCTCCGTGGGTTCGCCGACCAGGTACTCAAGCCGTTTGCGCTGCCATTGACCATCGTTCATTTGCCTGGCGATGTGATACTTCAACTGGCCATACTGGTCAAACACAAGTGTGCCTGCGCCATAGACGGTCAGTGCCGTATTGGAGTTCACGCCAGGTGGTCGCGGATCCACATTGCAAACTACCTTGAGCTCCGCCCCGAATATGTTGGCGCGGCTGACGTATTCACAGATGGTCTCGCGCAACAGGAAGCCTTCAGGCCCAATGCGTAGGCTGGGGCGTACAGAGACTACTTGGGTGTAGGACCGCTCGTCGACTCCCAGTGCATCTCGGTTTTCCCAGATGAATCGGAACACTTCTTCTGGGTCGCGGAGCATGGATTCAAAGTTCGTCCTCCGGTACTGGATAGAGGCGTGTTGCGAGAAGCCAAGCCAACAGCCACTCGCGTCCGTTCTACTCGCAGGAGGCTCTATTCCGAAGGACCCAAATACTTCTAAGACAGTGTTTCGATAGTGGTACCGCTTGTCATCGGGGGCAATTTCAGCATCTGCTGTGAGCAGTGCTGCAAGGTAGTCCCCGAATTCCAAGTCCAAAGGCGGGCAATAGTCGAGGGCTCGAATTGACATGGTGAGAAGGTGGTCTGCCACCTTGGCCCCCTCGGCCGCAACCTCCACTAGGTTGTAGTAACCATCATCAAAGGTCCCAAGCTCCTCAATGCGACGCAGCCAGATCTGAAGGAACGTACGCATCAGGGCGGCAGCGAGGATTTCCCCTCGGGTGTGCGGCTCTCGAAAGTCTGGAGAGTCGAGCAAGTCGCGTGAGGGCTTCATTCGAACTGATCGACGCAAAGCGTTCGCTCGCATCCCGCCCAGCGCCCGACCAAACTCCTCCGCAAGTCCCATGAGGGCACCGTCGGTCAATGCGCTAGCAGTGAGCGCCCGCCGATGAATCAGAGATTTTCCCTTGCTCTTGATGGCGACACGCTTGGTTCCGTCGTTGAACTGAGCCAAGGCCAGTTCAACGATTTCCTTGAGCGAGAAAATCGACAGCAACGCGACAACATCTGAGAAACCTTCATGAAATGCAGCCTGATCCGGTCCGGAGAAATTCATGAAGCCTGCGCGGAGTCCGTCCAGCAGAGCATGGGTAGTCTCGTGCACGATGATGTCGTGCGAGAGACTCGTAAAGACGAAAGGCTTCACAGGCTCCTGATCGGCTTTGAAGTAGCCGAACATCAACGCGCGGTCTTCACGGGAGTAGAACGCATTGGCATCCACAAAGGCGTGCGGGGCAACATGGAGCTGGTGACCATCGAAACCCCAGTGCACCCGCCGTCCCAGCGCGTACTCAAAACGCGCCAGCGTTCGCATTACCAACGCATAGACGTTCTGCCCGTGAAACGCTGGATTGGCTAGCAATTGGTCTTCCGCCTTTTTGCGGAGCTTGCTCCCAGGAGGTGGAAGCTTGGCCGCAAAAATGTCCTCTAGCCTGCCTTCCGCATCCTCTTGGTATGCGTGGGCCTTGTACAGCACACCGGCCTCAGCATCAAAGTCAACGACCTTGACCCGGTATCCCGTGGGCCCGAGGGCAAGTCGTTCTGCTGGGACATCTACAGTCGCAAATACCCGCTCTCCTGCGGGCCCCGTCACCCCTGGATCTTGGGCCAACACTAAGAACGACTGCTTGCCTGGCTTGATCATCGTCACGGCTGGGCTCCTCTAGACTGCGCGACCTCATGTGGTCGCAATTCGACCTGGAAAGATCGGATCAAACCGCCGCGAGGAGCTCGGGTGCGTATGAACGAAGGCGGGCTTCAACGAGTGCCCCTCCGTGGCGTTGGAGAACAGTCATTTCGTCGTCGTTCAACCGCTTCAGGTTGGTGCTGATCGAGGATGCAAAGGTGGCATCTCCCGGGTTGGCTTGCCCCTCGACGCTATCGATAGAGAACCACAGTGGCTTTGGCCCCTTACCCGCCAAGTGCCGATGCTGCATGCGATCGAACTGCAGCCCTCTCACTTGCTCCATCAGAATGTCCAGAGCAGCTTTGAGGACCATGGCTCCGGCCTCTGTTGGCTCTGAGGCATTGGTGAACGGCTTTCCGCCGTCACTGGTGATCAAATAGTCGAGCTTGTTTCGTTCTACACGCAGACCAGGATTTATACCGAGGTTGTCGTATACACCGCCATCTGTGAGCGTCACATAGCCCACTTTCTCTGCCGGAGGGTAGACGTCCGGATCCAGCCGCAGAGGCCCGAAAACAGGTGGGAATGCTGAAGATGCCGCAACGGCGTTGCTGATTTTGAAGGTTCCCGCATCGACAACGCCAAGCTCGTGCTCGCCCATCTCCGCTTTAGAAGCGCTCCCGCCACCAGCGACAAAAAAGAACATGTTCCCCGTAGCAATGTTCGTCGCGTTCAAATAGATCCGAGGGCCGTGTTGCAAGGTGGATAAAGACTTCTCACCGAAGAGATCTTTGTCGTAGCTCTCTGCCAGCTTGTCCAAGCGGGACTCAAACGGATCCAAGAAGCCCCCGATCACGGATCCCACCGCAATTGACTTGGTTCTGAGGTACTCGTCGAGCTTTTCCAGTGCTGCATCAACGCCACTCGACCAATTCACCGCAAGCGTTGCTCCCGCAATACTTCCGCCACTGACACATGTCAAAAGATCAATGCGTTGAAGAAGCCCCAGTGACTGAAGCTTCCGCAACATGCCCAGATGAAATGCAGCAGCTCTGAATCCCCCGCCAGACAAAGCAAGGCCAATGCGGCAATCTTTGCCGCCGATCGTCACCGTCATAGTCCCTCCGTTTCGGCTTCGTGAACTTATGAAGAAACGTTACAGCAGCGAGGGGGGGCATGCAAGAAATTTGTTGCGTGAACAAACTCGTCCCCCATCCTTTTTGGTGACTGTTAGTGCCAGTGCAACGTGATCAGCAGGGGGTGCGGACAAAAAACTATCGCGAAGACAAAAGATTTGCCTTGTGAAAACGAACTATGTCGTGGAAGCCAACGTACCACCCATTTGGGAAAGGTCGATTTCCTACAATAACAAATGCCAACCCGTTCAAAACAGAAATGGCCTCGCGTGCATGATCAGCCGCAAGCTTCTCGTCTGTGCCAGAGGGGACGGGTGCCACTTCAGGGTGGGTGTGCCAAAGCCCGATGCAATACAGGCCTTGCTGAAGCAAATCCTGTCGCTGCCGCATCGCCTCAACGGGATCGAATGTGACACTTGACCAAGACGCGTGCCGCGCCTTGAGCAATGTGGCCCTCGAAATCACGATGGTTGATGCCGTGAGATCGTTCGTGAAGAGCTGACCCACGGACTCTTTGGAACGTGACCAGCGCTGCATCCTCCCTTGCAGCATCGAGACTGCGGCTTGGTCAAACTGGAGACTCCACTCCGCGCCAGGGAGTGCAAACGTCACAAGCGACTCAGGCATCTAGCAGGACCTCTGTCAACAGACGATGCTCGATGACCGAATCCACCCCCACAGGAACCGGTGGAGGACGGTTGAAGGTCACTAAGGGCGACTTACTCCTGAAGTACCCTTCATGACGAATCATGGACCACACCCCTGAGCACACCTGCTCGCCATTCAGAACTCTTAGTACGCGCTCGGACACCATGCCTGCAGCCCCCCACGCGTCGGCAACACCATAGGGATGGAAGCCCTGACCACATCCGGGAAGTTCAACCTGAACATCGTCTGGCCAAGTCGCGACATTGACGGCTGTATCGGCGGGGTCCGAAGTAGGCCATACATCATTACCAGAAATCAAAACCGCATGAGCAGCTGCGCCAAACGGCTCCATCCATGCCATCATCAATGGGGCATCTTTCAGCACACGCTTCCGAAGCAATGAAGTGCCAATCCTTACGGAGCGCTCGCCCGTGCAATCCACGATGAGATCCGGCAGCTGCCGTTGATCCGCCTTGGCGCACCACTGCATGGCTTGTTCACCGAAAGCGTCGAGTTGCGCCCCTGGGATGGCCTGCCGCAATCGAGCGCATAGTGAAGCAGCTTTCCCAAGGCCTATGTGTGGCGCACCGAGCACATGACGTGAGATATTTTCTGGCTCGAATGTCTGCGGATCCACAACCTCAATGGTTCCGACACCTGCGCGCGCCAGGAGCTCAATCAACGGCGCACCCAGCGAGCCACATCCGAGCACCACCACCTTCTTGGTGGCAAGATGAGCCAAACTCTCAATCCGATGATCTCGAGACAGGCACCATTGCCTGTCGACACGGGTGACGTCGATAGGCACAAGGGCTGGCTCGACTTGACGTGCGGCCTGCGACGGCACTATCCGCCATCCGTACCCGGCTGA
The DNA here is from genome assembly GCF_001425125.1 of Acidovorax sp. Root402. NCBI lineage: Bacteria > Pseudomonadati > Pseudomonadota > Betaproteobacteria > Burkholderiales > Comamonadaceae > Acidovorax > Acidovorax sp. Root402. The sequence goes on along the minus strand of NZ_LMDQ01000002.1, from coordinate 111,164 downwards.
GCCCTGCACGAGCACCACGAACACGGGCGCCTTGTTCGGCCAACGACGCGCCAGGTACCAATTCCTCAGCTTTCCCTCAGAGCCATTGAGTTGCGAAAGGAGTTCATCGAGCTCGTGGAAACTCCTCGGCCAAACACTGGGTGTCCAAGGCTCGGCAGTAGGCAGCTTCATCACCAATGCGCCGCCACGAACAATCCCTCCCAATGGCCAGGCTCTGGCCTTTGCCACGCGCTCTGGCTCCGTCGTAGACGTCGTGGCGATGGCTCTGCCGTCCTGAAGGGAAAGCGCAGCAGCCTCCTGTGGCTCGTCAATTTTTACATCGGCATCCAGCAGTAACTCGATCGTGCGATAGCTGGCTGGTGCTTTTGCGGCAACCGTATAGCGGGCCCAGTAATCTTGACGCTCCCGATTGAACTCCGCTTCTACCCAACCTGGATCGGCGCATCGGTCGAGGAAGTCGGAAAACCTGGACAAGACACGACCGACTGCCGTCACCGGGGTGGCGACATCTGCCGGGTCAAACTCGACACCGTGGCAGAAATGGCCATCTACCTCGATGTGGGGCAGTTGCAAACAGGACTTCCGGTCCAATTCGATGCGGGCAGGCGTGAGCGGAAAATCGTGCTGGAGCACCAGCAGGGGCGTAGCGCCGTTCAATACCGGCGCACCTTCGGCCAAACGCCAGACGCGACAGCGCTGCTCCGACTCCTTGTCCGGGCATCGCATTGCAGCGCTGGGCCCTAGTCCGTCAAGCCACGCCGTGACCGTGCTGATCGCGGCTGAAAACGTCGGCACGGTCAGCAAATTGCCCTCTACGCCAACGTGTTGGTGCGGTGGCTGACGGGCGTTGCAACACTCGGGTTGACCACTTGCCCCCCAGATGCTGCAACCAAACTCTTGAGCAGCGGCGTCGGCTCGGTCGGGCTGCCGAGGCTGTCGCGCCACGCCTCAACCCCGGCTTGTCCGAACACGCCGCGCAGCTTCTCTTCAGTGCTCCTGGAATACTCATCTGTGAGCAGTGCCTCGAGGTGAGTCTCCAGTTGCTTGTGCCAGCGCTTGAATTCGCGTGCACGGGCCCCTTGATCACTGTTCCAACGATCCGCGAAATTTTCCGTCGAGAGCTTCGGGTTCTCCACATAGAAGCGACCTGCTGCATCACGCTTAATGTAGTCGGGCATCTCCTCCACGATTGCAAGGACTACTTCAATAGGCGAACTGAAGCTGCGCTGTCTGGTGCGCCACATGTTCTCAAACGCGTGGGTGGCTAGGGTCACGATGATGACCGAGATCGGCATCGTATCTTTCTGGTCAGGGCTGGCGTAGAAGTAGAAGTTGTCGCGATGCAGCTTCATCAACTGGACGGCTCGACGGAGGATGTCGTCGATCCCAACAGGGGCGCTGGGAAGGGGGGCGACTGACTTACGGGCCTCGACCAGCGAAGACAACACTGCTTCTTGATGAAATTCAAACCGCAGTTCGGCACGCTCGCAAAACCAATCAGCAAACTCCTTCGGATTCGACGGACTCCAGACCGTATCGGGGTCTCGTACCCGCAGGCCCGCGCCATAGGTTTTGTACATGTCCGCCACCGCCGGTGTCACGTCGAAATAGAACGCCTCTCCCGGATACTGCAATCGCCAGCAACGACGCCGTGGATCTGGGTCACCGGTAACTTCTTCGTTGCCCTCAAGGGCTTTCCCAAACTCTTCAAACATCGCCTCCGAGTCGGGGTTGTTGTATTTAGGCCCGGACAGCTCCACCATGATGTCGATATCAAACTTCGCATTGCCCCGGGGGCGGGTGGTGGTCTGCGTGCGCATCGATCCCTGCGAATAGACATCCACGTTGTGGCGCGGAATGTCCAGCTTTGTGGCGATGTCATCTGCCAAGAGCTCGTATTGCTTGATGGCCTTGGCGCGATCTACCTTGTCGATTTCAAGTCGCCGAAGCAGGGACATGATGAGTTGCTCCCAACGGCCGGCATCTCGCGTCATGCCCAGAGACTTCTGCAAGCGAGTGGTGAACGAAATCTTGTTTGGCGGGTTCGTAGTCATGATGAAGTGCCTTTGTGCCGACCTTGTTTACGAGATGGAAAGGGACTCGCCGGTCGACAGCAGGGTCACCTCGGTGGGAGAAATCGCAATCGTTTTGGCAAACTCGCCGCGCGCACCGGATGTCCCGCTGGGCCTGCGTTCGTATAGGATGAACTCAGCGTGGTGTCGTGCTTGCATCTTTTGTCCCACACGGCAACAGGCAGACACCGGTGCGATCAGCACCAGATGTACTTTGGACACCCGCCATTCATCCTGAAGCTTCTGCAGCGCCTGGTCGACAGCACGTCCAAACAGATCAAGATCGGCGGGGTGCCCCATGACACGGTGACTCGGACTGTCAACCGTGACCTCAATCGTCGGCAATTCGTGCTGCCCAGCGGAAAACAGGTGTACAGGCAAATCGGACGCCGGGACCGCTGCAGTCAAATTGATCCGCAGGCATGCTTCGGTTTCACCGCCATTGGCATGACGGTGAATCCGAACCTTGAATTTGTCATTCGCCGGCACTGTCTCTGCCTGCGGCCAAGCCCACTGTCCACCGCGTTGCCCGCCCACTTGATCGCGATGAAACTGGAAAATGTGGGCACTGCTGGAGTCCCCGATGAGCCGCCCCGAAAGGACCAAGACCGACGTGCCATGCACAGGAAAAACCGCGAGCGGCGGTCGCGGTGCGCCGCCGTACAACGTACCGTCCAGCAAACCTGCCAATCTTGGTCTGTCATTCTTGAGTAGTTGGAACAGGCTCAGCCAGTAGCCATCCGAGTTCGATGCCCCGAGATGAGGACCATTGCGAGCGAACCATTCTGCGCGAACCCCTCCGGTGCGCAGTTGGCGCAACCACATGGCCTCTTCAGCGATCCGCTCATCAAAGGTAAATGGCTGCCCTTCGATGTTGCCGCCGATGACGAGCATCTGGGCTGCCGGGTAGCGAAGCGTGTTCAGCAACCGGTGAACTTCATCGACGTTGCGTTGACGCATCTCGTTGAGGTGAGCAGCGCTGTATCTCTTGGGTGCGACGCGATCGATCAGACGATGGCATTTGTCGCACATGAGCATGATGTTCGACGGATCATTCGCCAGCAGCGGTGATTTCATCTTGTCGCCACGAGGGCCGTCCGCAGATGAGGCCACGATGTGCGCGAAGTAGCTGTAGTTCCCTGTGGCTCCTGGCACAAAGTGATGGCGCAGGTCCTCTCCGCAACCATCGAACTGGCACCGCCAGCCGGCCAGCGATGCAACCTCAAAGCGCGTAACGGTATCCACCTCCCCATGGCGGCCGGACGTTCCTGTGACCTTGTCTCGCTCCTTGCACCAAGCACGCATCTGGGCGGGAACAGCCCGAATGGCTGGGCCTGACACAGCGTAGTCCACTTCACCTACATCCGATTCGGAGGTCTCGATCCATTGGACTTGCTGCCGCTTCGCAGCCGCCTCCAACATCTTGAGCGCGGCTGAACCGATGTCCCCAACGCCTAAATCACTCCATGCAGCAGGCGACGCAGTCGCGGCAGCGAGCACCCGGGCGCTGAATTTGTTGGCAATCACCAGGACATGAGGCTCGCCCGCCGCCGCTCGGTCGCGCAAGGCCGCAGCCAACTCGTCATCGGTCAAACCTCCAGCCGTCGGTGTGCTCATTCATTGCCCCAGTAATCGAACTACGGCATAGCATAACAGGAAGTTCGGAATAGCGAACATCAGAGAGCACGCTTTTTGCTCGGGATTTGCTTATCAGAAGTTCGGAGTAGCGATAGAATTGAAGGCTGTCTAGAAAGAGAGCGCAAGATGGCGTCAAAACTTGGCGAGAAACTTCGAGCGTGCCGGACTTCGCCGAAGGTGAACCTAACGCTTGAGGAGGCAGCCCGTAGAGCCGGCCTGAGCAAGAGCTACCTCTGGGAGCTGGAGAACCGGGAATCCCAGAAGCCATCAGCGGAGAAGCTGATGGCGATAGCGGACGTGCTTGGACAGGATGTGTCCTTCTTCCTAGACGACACGATTGATACACCGCAGGAATCAAACAAGGACAAGGAGTTCTTCCGCAGCTACTCCAAGCTGGAACCTGAAGCTAAGGAAAAGCTGCGGCAGATCCTGGATGTGCTGAAAAAATCCTGACATGACTGAGGCGACTTTCACGCCCACGACCGCCGCGATACGGCTCACGCATTGGCTTGATGCCGCTGCGGCAGCCGGCTTGCAGCGGTTTCCTGTCGATGTCGAGCAGCTTGCGCTTCATGTGGGCAAGGAGCTCAAGTGGCCAGATCCCATCTTCAAAGTCGTGGCTGCGGACATCCCATCGTTTGAAGGTGGCCTCTTCCATGTTGAGGATCAAGGCTGGGCCCTTCTGTACAACCGCAACATGACATCCGAAGGACGAATTCGGTTCACCCAAGCCCACGAACTTGGGCACTACCTCGTCCACCGCCTTGCACAGCAGGAATTTGAATGCTCTCAGGCAGACATGGTGCACTGGGGCCCCGAAATGAGGTCGATCGAGGCAGAGGCCGATGACTTCGCATCGAACCTGCTGATGCCCATGAAGCACTTCCGTGCGTGCACATCGACTTCGGAAGTTGACTTCGACATTCTTTCCGACGCCTCAAGCAAGTTCGGAGTTTCCTTGACCGCAACCGCGCTGCGTTGGATAGGCTCAACGGAACAGAGCGCCGTCCTCATCTTGTCGAGGGATGGGTTCATGGATTGGGCGATCTCGTCCGACAAGGCCAGAGCCAATGGCGCGTTCTACAAAACCAAAGGCCGCGTAGTTGAGCTTCCTCCTGGGTCCCTCGCCGCGAACAAGGCGATTGCGTCCAACCGCAGCGGTGACCCAATCAGTTTGGCCACTTGGTTTAAGCACGCGCATCGCGACGCCGTCGCCAAGGAAATGAAGCTCGTTTGCGAAAACTATGGTTACACGCTGACACTATTGAGCTTGTCCGACGGTGACAAGGTATGGGAGCCCAAGGAGTGGAGCAATGCTTGAAATGAGCCGAGTGAATCAAACAAGTGAATAGTTCGAAGCATTCAAGCAATCTCTAGTCCAGTGAAAGCATTTGGTGCAGATCGCTACTTCAGTCAAAGCACATTGCAGTGACTGCTGTGCTCATCAGTGGTCATTCGTGCGCAAAAGTTGAGCGACTGCATCCAGCCTCTTGCAGTCATCGGAGCGTTTAGGGGCTGCTCGGACCGCAAGAACTTCTGGAAAAACCAAAGAAAAAGAGCGCTCAAACTGAGCGCTCTTTTATATATAGCAACAAGCCCAAACAGGGCTGCGATTTGCTTCGTATTTCTAGGTCGTCTTTACCTGTCAAGCTCGAGTTTACGACTTTACTGTTACAAATGACCACCCCGCAAACCCGCATGAATGCTGGAGGCTTGTTTACGACTTTATTTGCGTGTTTACGACTTTAATTACCCAGAATAAAAAAAGTGGTCCGTTCGACAAGTCACTCCACCGTGACGCTTTTGGCCAAATTTCTGGGCTTGTCCACGTCCGTCCCCCGCGCGCAGGCCGTGTGGTACGCCAGCAGCTGCAGCGGCACCACATGCAGCAGCGGGCTCAAGGGGCCGTAGTGCTCGGGCATGCGGATGACGTGGATACCCTCGCTGCTCTCGATGCGGGTGTCGGCGTCAGCCAGCACGTACAGCACACCTGCGCGCGCACGCACCTCTTGCATGTTGCTCTTGAGCTTTTCGAGCAGGGTGTCGTTGGGTGCTACGGTGACCACGGGCATGGCGCTGGTCACCAGGGCCAGGGGGCCGTGCTTGAGTTCGCCGGCCGGGTAGGCCTCGGCGTGGATGTAGCTAATTTCCTTGAGCTTCAGGGCACCTTCCAGGGCGATGGGGTAATGCAGCCCCCGGCCCAAAAAGAGCGCGTTTTCCATGCGCGCAAAGTCTTCGGCCCAGCTGATGATTTGTGGCTCCAACGCCAGCACGGCCTGCAAGGCCACAGGCAGGTGGCGCATGGCTTTGAGGTGCGCAGCTTCCTGCTCGTCATTCAAACGCCCCTTGGATTGGGCCAGCGCCAGCGTCAGCAAGAACAGGCCTGCCAGCTGGGTGGTGAAGGCCTTGGTGCTGGCCACGCCAATCTCGACCCCGGCGCGCGTGATGTAGGCCAACTTGCATTCGCGCACCATGGCGCTGGTGGCGACGTTGCAGATGGTGAGCGTGTGCTGCATGCCCAACGACTGCGCGTGGCGCAGGGCGGCCAGCGTGTCGGCGGTTTCGCCGCTTTGGCTGATGGTGACAACGAGGGTGCGCGGGTTGGGCACGCTGGTGCGGTAGCGGTATTCACTGGCCACTTCCACTTGCGTGGGGATGCCAGCAATGTCTTCCAGCCAGTATTTGGCGGTGCAGCCGCTGTAGTAGCTCGTACCGCAGGCCAGGATCAACACGTTGTCGATCTCCTTGAACACACGCCAGGCGGCCGCACCGGGCTCGCCATGCTGGCCTGCGCCGTCGAACAGCTCGGGCACGATGCCGGCCAGGCCTTCCAGCGTGTCGGCAATCGCACGTGGCTGCTCGAAGATTTCCTTTTGCATGTAGTGGCGATAAGGCCCCAGCTCGGCCGCGCCACTGTGGGCGAGCACGGTACGCACTGGGCGCTGCTCGGTGGTCAGCGCGCCGCCTTCCTTGCCGACGATCCAGTAGCGGCCCAGCTGCAGGTCCACCAGGTCGCCTTCTTCCAGGTAGATGATCTGGTCGGTGACGCCTGCCAGGGCCATGGCGTCGCTGGCCAGAAAGTGCTCGCGCGACGCAGATGCGCCAGCGGTGGCGTCTTTGCCCACCCCCAGGATCAATGGGGACCCGGCGCGTGCCCCCACCACGCGGTGGGGTTCGTCCTTGTGCATGACGGCGATGGCGTAGGCGCCGTGCAGTTCGGCCACGGTGGCCTGCACGGCTTCGAACAGGTCGCCGCTGTAATGGCTGTCCACCAGATGGGCGACGACCTCCGTGTCGGTCTGGCTCGCAAACACATAGCCGCGTGACTGCAGTGCCTTGCGCAGTTCTTCGTGGTTTTCAATGATGCCGTTGTGCACCAGCGCCACGCGACCTGCGCTTTGGACCTGCGCGTCTGCGCCCGTGCCGTGGCTGAAATGCGGATGGGCGTTGTGCACGGCGGGCGCGCCGTGCGTGGCCCAGCGGGTGTGGGCGATGCCGGTGGCACCGTCGATGTGCTCGGTGCTCACTTGCTCCAGCAGCTCGGCCACGCGGGCGGTGCTGCGGGCGCGCTGCAGGCCGGCAGGGCGCGTGGCGTCGAGGCTGGACGCATGCACGGCCACGCCGCAGGAGTCATAGCCCCGGTATTCAAGCCGCTGCAGGCCCTGCACGAGGATGGGAACGATGTTGCGCGTGGAGACTGCGCCGACGATGCCGCACATGGTGGTTGCCCTTGGGTTGGATTCGATGGGGCGATCGTAGGCAGCAAAGAGAAAAATTATTCATTGATATTTGCACAAAAATGAACTTAAATTTCACCAATTCACATCGGTGAAATTTTCATTCATTTTTTATCAATCAATGGAATCAATATCTCTCGATGCAATCGATCTCCAGCTGCTCAACCTGCTGCAAACCGATGCCGCACAAAGCAACCAGGCCCTGGCCGAACAGGTGCACGTGTCCCCGCCCACCTGCCTGCGCCGGGTCAAGCGCCTGCACGATGTGGGGCTGATCGAGCGGCAGGTGGCCATCCTGCAGCCCGACCGGCTCGCCGCCCTGCAAGGCCACGGGCTGGCGTGCATCGTGGAGGTTTCGCTGGACCGCCAGGGGGCAGAACAACTCGACGCGTTCGAAGCCCGCGCCGTGCAGGAGGCCGCGGTGCAGCAGTGCTGGCGCGTGTCGCCGGGGCCCGACTTTGTGCTGGTGGTGCACACGCGGGACATGCCGGGCTACCTGGCGCTGTCGCAGCGGCTGTTCACGGGCGACGCCAATGTGCGCAATGTGAAGGCGTTCTTCGCGACCCGGCGGGCAAAATTTGAGACAAAAGTGCCAGTAGCGCTAGATTGATATGCGCTAGCCGCTATCAATTTATTAGCAAAAACACCTGCACCCTCACCGGCGCCCTCTCACCACCTCGCCCCTCAGCCCCACCCCTGACAGGCCCGGCAGCACATCCCACAACCCAGCAACGTCATCCATGCGCCTCATGGTAAAGGAGCACGGTCATTTCTTGCTGGTATCGCCTGACCGGGCGTTGTAAGCTCCCCCGCACTTTCAACCTACCTGGCCGGTGGATGCCCGCGTGGCAGCACCGCCCTTCTCCTGCACCCCCATGCCGACGCCCCGCCGCCAGATGCCACGCCGCATCTACCCCTTGCGCATCCTGGGCATGGGGCTGGGCGGCATGGTGGTGGCGGTGGTGCTGTGGGAGCGCCAGGCGTCCGCCGCAGCCTGGGTGGCGCTGCTGCTGCCAACGCTGGTGTGGCCGCATGTGGCCTACCTGCTCACCCGCCGCGCCGCCGACCCCTATGCCGCCGAAGTGCGCAACCTGCTCATCGACTCAGCGCTGGTCGCTGCGCTGGTGCCGCTGATGCACTTCAACCTGCTGCCCAGCGTGATGTTGCTCACCTTGACCATGGTGGACAAGATCACGACCGGCATCCGGGGGCTGTGGACACGCGCGCTGTGGGTGATGCTGGCGGCCGGTGTGGCCAGCACGGCGGTCATGGGCCTGCACTGGGCGCCCGAGACCTCCATGCGTGTGATGGTGGCCTGCTTGCCGGTGATGTCGCTGCACACGCTGTCGGTCAGCGCCGTGAGCTACCAGCTCATCCGGCAGTCTGCGCGCCAGAACCAGATGCTGGACGAGCTGCGCCGCGTGGACGCGCTGACCGGCCTGTTCGGGCGCGGCCACTGGCAAGAGCAGGCAGAGGCCGCACTGCGCCGCCACCACACCACCGACGAGCCCGCCTGCATGCTGATGCTGGACATCGACCATTTCAAGGAGATCAACGACGCCTACGGCCACACCGTGGGCGACGAGGTGATCCGCGCGCTGGCCCATGTGGTGCGGGGCAACGTGCGCGCAGGCGACTGCGCGGGGCGCTACGGCGGGGACGAGTTCGCCATCGTGCTGCCCGGCATGCAGGCCCGGGACGCCCTGGCCATTGCCCAGCGCATCCGCGAGCAGACCGAAGGCGTGCGCCTGCGCAGCCTGCCCGAATTGCGCATCACCAGCAGCATCGGCGTGGCCCCGGCCGACCACCGCCACAGCAGCCTGCGCGCGTGGATCGACGCGGCGGATGCGGCGCTGTACGTCGCCAAGAACGGCGGACGCAATCAGGTGGCGGGGTGCATGGAACCGGCGCTGGTGCCGGCGGTGTAGCCACCAGCACTGCGTGCAGGTTCAGGACTCGTCGGCGGCAACTGCAGGATTCACCGGCCACCGCACCCGCACCGTGCAACCGCCCCCCAGCACCGCCGTCGCACTGATCTGCGCACCGTGGCGCTGCGCAATGGCACGGCACAGCGCAAGCCCTGTGCCCACGCCCTCGAACTCCGTCTCGCGGTGCAGGCGCTGGAACACGCCAAACAAGCTGCCCGCGCGTGCCGGGTCAAAGCCCACGCCGTTGTCCTGCACGGTGAAGGCGCCCTGGCCTGCGGGTGCCGCGTCCGCCGACACCGTGATGCACGGGTGCGCCACGGAGCGGGTGAACTTGAGGGCGTTGCCCAGCAGTTGCACCAGCAGATCCTGCAGCAGCGTCGGGTCGGCCCACAGCGTGGGCAAATCGGTGCCCACCTGCCATTCCACCGCGCGTCCGACCTCGGCCGGGGCCAGTGTGGCGCGCGCCTGGGCCATAGCATCGGTCAGCGGCACGGGCAGCAGGCGCAGCGGCGCACGGCTGGCACGCACCAGGGCTTGCAGGCCGTCGATCATGAGCCCCATGCGCCGAGCCGACTGGTCCATGGTGGCGAGGAAGCCCAGGGCCTCTTGCACCTCAGCACCCTGCACCACCTCGGGCGGCAGGTCGCCCAACACCTCGCGCACCAGCGTTCCGTAGGACGTCACATGCCGCAGCGGCGCGCGCAGGTCGTGCGAGACGGCGCGCAAGAACTCCTCTTGCGCAGCCGCCATATCGGCCACCTGCTGCTGGCTGCGGGCCAGTTCGGCGCGCAGCTGTTCGGGGGTCATGTCTGCACCAGCCACTTTCATCTCCCGCCGCAGGCCACAGAAGCGTGCACGGCACAACGAGGCGCCAACGCGCTACGCACGAAGACGAAGGCGCAGGCGAGGACAGCCAGCAAGGGCCGGCCCGCAGCAAAGGCTGTCGTCCCCCTGGAGGGGGAAGGCGCGAAGCGACTCAGGGGGTGCTTCATTTTTTCGGGCGGGACCAATTGGCAATGCTGACTTGCTTGCCCCGCGCCACGCTCAACGCGCCAGGCGCCGTGCTCTTGGTGATGGTGCTGCCGCCGCCCACCGTGCCGCCAGCGCCAATGGTCACAGGCGCCACCAGCACGCAGTTACTGCCCACATGCACGTCGGCCTCGATCACCGTGCGGTGCTTGTTGGCGCCGTCGTAGTTGGCGGTGATGCTGCCTGCGCCGTAGTTCACGCGCTCGCCCACCGTGGCGTCGCCCAGGTAGGCCAGGTGGTTGGCCTTGGCGCCGTCGGCCAGCGTGCTGTTCTTCACTTCCACAAAATTGCCGATGTGCACTTCGCGGCCCAGTTGGGCGCCGGGGCGCAGGCGGGCAAAGGGGCCGATCAGCGCGCCCTCGCCCACGGTGGCTCCAGCCTTTTCGCCGTCGATGTGGGTGTATGGGTGGATCACCGCGCCTGCTGCGATGCGCGCATTGGCAATGCAGCAGTTCGCGCCAATGCTCACGCCCTCGCCCAGCTCCACGCGGCCGGTGAAGACGCAGTTCACGTCGATCTCCACGTCCTGCCCGCAGACCAGTTCCCCGCGCACGCCGGTGCGGGTGTCGTCGCGCACATCGAAGCGGGCGGGGTCGGCCAGGCGCACGCCTTGCTCCATCAAGGCTCGGGCCTGGCGCAGCTGGTGGGCACGCTCCAGCTCGGCCAGTTGCAGCGGGCTGTTGACGCCCGCCACCTGCAATGCGTCAGTGATGCGGTGGGCCACCACGGGCACACCATCGGCCACGGCCATGGCGACGATGTCGGTGAGGTAGTACTCGCCCTGGGCGTTGTGGTTGGTCAGCCGCGCCAGCCAGGGCGTGAGCAGCCGCGCGGGCACAGCCATGATGCCGCTGTAGACCTCGGTGATGGCGCGCTGGGTGTCGGTGGCGTCCTTGTGCTCGACGATGCCTTGCACTGCGCCGTCGGCGTTGCGCACGATGCGGCCGTAGCCGGTGGGGTCGGGCAGAGTCACCGCCAGCAGGGCCAGCTTGCTGCCTTCGCTGGCGGCCACCAGGGCGCGCAGGGTGTCGGCTTGCGTCAGCGGCACATCGCCCGAGAGCACCACCACCGTGCCGTCGTCGCGCAGGTGCGGCACGGCCTGCTGCACGGCGTGGCCGGTGCCCAGCTGGGGCTCCTGGCGCACAAACTTCAGGTCAAAAGTGCCCGTAGCGCTAGTCGCGCTTGCGGTAGCCGCTTCTACTTCTGTAGCACCATGGCCTGTGATGACAATGGCGCTGCGGGCCTGCAGGTGCGCGGCCTGGTCCAGCACGTGGTGCAACAGCGGGCGCCCGGCCAGGCGCTGCAGCACTTTGGGGGTGCGGCTTTTCATGCGCGTGCCTTTGCCGGCCGCCATGATGAGGATGTCGAGTGGGGTCATGAAAATGGAATGGGGGTTGCGCAGCACAAGCCCGACGCGCGGGCGTTGCGTGGATTATCGGCTGCAGCCCACGGGGCACAACACGCTATCCAATCCATAGCTAACTGCATATGGTTGACTGGCGCTTGCGGCCTGTTGAACCCCAAACCTGCCGCAACGACGGCGCTACAGCAGCGGCATCAAGCGTGGCGGGGTGTCGTAGTACTCGGCAATGCGTGCCAGCGCGCGGGTGTTGAGCAGGCGCAGCCGCCCGTTTTTCAGCTCGTGCAGGCCCAGCATGGACAGGCGCCGCAGCGTCTTGTTGGTGTGCACCAGCGACAGCCCGAGTGCGTCGGCAATGTGCTGCTGGTTGAGCGGGAACGCCACCGAGCCATCTTCCACCAGCCCGATACGGTCGAGCCGGCGGTACAAGTGCATCAGCAGCATGGCCACACGCTCGGTGGCGTTGCGGCGGCCGGCGGTGAGCAGGTTGTCGTCCACATGGCCCTCTTCGTGCGCCGACAGCCAGGTGATGTCGTAGCCCAGGCGCGGGTGTTCACGGAACAGCGCCCACAGGCTGTCGTTCTGGAACACGCACAGCGAGCAGTCGGTCAGCGCCTCGATACCGTGGGCCGACACATCGCCAAACTCCTGCTGCAGGCCTACCAAGTCACCGGGCAGCAGGAAGTTGAGGATCTGTCGGCGCCCGTCGCTCAGCGTCTTGTAGCGAAACGCCCAGCCCGAATACAGCGTGAACAGCTTGGCGTTGGTCTGGTTCTCGCGCACCAGCGCGCCGCCCGCTTCCACGGCAAGGCTGTCGGTGCGAAAGCCTTCGATGAAATCCAGCACCTCCGGCTTCACGGGTGTGAAGGCCCCAGTCTTGCGCAATCGGCAATCGCGGCAGGCCGGAGGGCAGACATTGGGGGGCAAGGTGACGTTCATGAGGAAGCGATTCTAGGGATGGAAATCACGCAGAAACAGCTCGTTGCAACAAAGCTGCGCGCAATGTGCAACGGCTGTCTCCTCTATGTCTTTTGACATTGCGCAGGCACCATGCGCCACCTACATTGGGCTGCACCTATGAACCTATCCCCTGCCCTGTACGAGGTGCTCTACGTGAGCACCATCGCCCCCGATCAACCGCTGAGCGTGGTGGCCGAGATTGCAGGGCGCGCGCGCTTTGTGAATGCCGAGCTGGACATCACAGGCCTGCTGATCTTTGACGGACAGCGCTTTTGTCAGCAGCTGGAAGGCCCGCAAAAGGCCGTGCTCAAGCTCATTGAACGCATCCGCAACGACCCCCGCCACATCAACGTCGAGGTGTTGCACCACGGCCCGCTGGCGGGGCGGCGCTTTCAGCACTTCAGCCTGGCGTTCAGCACCGTAGAAGATGTGGATGCACTGGCTCGCATGGAGCTGCTGGATGGGGATGCGGCCATCGCCGCATTTGAGATCGTGCGGGGCGAGCTGGTGATCTGACCGGCCTCCTCGCGCTTCTTTCATTCAAACCTTCACGCGGCCTCAGTCCAGCGCCGCAGGATCAGCGTGGCATTCACGCCGCCAAAACCAAACCCGTTGAGCATGGCATGCGTGAGCGCCATGGGCCGGGGCTGCAGGGCCACCAGGTCCAGCCCCTCGGCCAGCGCATCGGGCGTGTGCAGGTTCAGCGTGCCGGGCACCACCTGGTCGCGCAGCGCCAGGGTGGTGAAGATGGCGGCCACGGCGCCCGCCGCCCCCAGCAGGTGCCCGGTGGCCGACTTGGTCGAACTGATGGCCACCTGCGCACCCGCGCCGAACACCCGGCCAATGGCGGCCAGCTCGCCCCGGTCACCCACACCGGTGGACGTGGCGTGTGCGTTCAGATGCTGCACGTCCTGGGCCGTGAGCCCTGCCTGCGCCAGCGCGGCCCACATGCTGCGCGCTGCGCCGTCACCGTCTTCGGGGCCGGAGGTGATGTGGTACGCGTCGGCCGACGTGCCGTAGCCCACCAGCTCGGCCAACGGCTGTGCGCCGCGCGCCAGGGCATGGTCCAGCGCCTCGATCACCAGCATGCCTGCGCCCTCGCCCATCACAAAGCCGTCGCGCTGCGCATCGAACGGGCGTGAGGCCTGCTCGGGCGTGTCGTTGAACGCGGTGCCCAGCGCCTTGGCCGCTGCAAAGCCGCCCAGGCTCACGCGGTCAATGGCCGCCTCGCTGCCGCCGCACACGGCCACATCGGCCTCGCCGCTGCGGATCAGGCGTGCGGCATCGCCAATCGCCTGCACGCTGGCGGCGCACGCGGTGACCGGAGCTCCCAGCGGTCCCTTGAGCCCGTGGCGGATCGACACCTGCCCCGCCGCCAGATTGACCAGGAATGACGGCACCGTGAACGGCGACAGCCGCTGCGGCCCGCGCGTGTCGGTGGTGCGCACGGCCTCGGCAATCGCACCAAAGCCGCCGATGCCCGAGGCGATCACCGTGGCCGTGCGCTCACGCGCCCGCTCGTCGGCCGGCGGCCAGCCCGCCTGCGCCAGCGCCTGCTGCGCGGCGCCCAGCGCCAAGGGGATGAAGCGGTCCATCTTGCGCTGGTCTTTGGACGAGACGATGGCGTCCACATCCCAGCCGCCCTCGGGGTCTTGCGCTGTGCCGGGAACCTGCCCGGCAACCTTGGCGGCAATGCCTTCTGTCACCGCGTCCGGCAAGCGCGAGAGGCCGGAGCGCCCAGCCAGCAAGCGCTGCCACGCCAGTTCTACGCCGCAGCCCAGCGGCGACACCAGGCCCATGCCCGTGACCACCACGCGGCGCATCAGGCCACCCCCTCGTTGCTGCACATACCACTCGCTTTTTTCATGGATTCACCTCGTCAGACAGTTGGGGCACAGAGGCTCTGCACCTTTATGATTGCAATCGTCATCATAAACCGCAAACCCATTTTTGCGTACGACCGCAATCAATAAGAGGCTTCCATGAAGGTTTCCAAAGCACAGGCCGCAGAAAACCGGCAGGGCATCCTGGACGCGGCGGCCCGCCTGTACCGCGAGCGGGGGCTGACCGGCGTAGGGGTGGCCGACATCACGCGCGATGCCGGGCTTACGCATGGCGGGCTGTACCGGCATTTCGCGTCCAAGGATGTGCTGGTGCAGGAGGCGTGCACCAAGGCGTTCGACTGGTCCATCCCCGTGCTGGACGGCGAGCGGCCCCACGCCACGGTGGGCGACCGCATCCAGCGCTACCTCTCACCTGAACACCGCGACGCGCCGGGCTCAGGCTGCCCCGTGGCCGCATTGGCGGTGGACGCCGCGCGGGCGGGCGGCGGGTTGTCCGAAGTGTTTGCCCAGGGCATCGAGCGCAACATCCAGCGGTTTGCCCAGCTGCTGGCTGACAGCGCTGCCGATGCCGGCGGCGGCGCCACCCCATCGCCACAAGACCGCGCCCGCGCGATCCATGTGCTGGCCACCATGGTGGGGGGGATGGTGCTGGCCCGCGCCACGGCAGCGGCGCAACCCGCGTTGTCGAATGAGCTGATGGTGACGCTGCAGACGCAGCTGACGGACTGGCTGGACAATACATCCACCAGCCCCTCGAAGTAAAAAAGAACAGCCAGCGCTTGCGTCACAAGCACTGGCCGTTCTTATTAACAAGTCACATCACCCGGGGCAAGACACCCCTGGGATCACGTCAGGCGCAGCAGGCGTCGCCCCAGGCGGGAGCCCCATTGCCCACCGACGCACGGCGCCACCACGTGGCAGGGCGCGCATCGGCGGCATCGCCACGCACCCAGCGGTATTGCAGGCGGCGACCGTTCAGGGGTTCGACCACCACCGCCTGGCCTGCCGCCACAGGCAGCGACTGACCGGCGCACAGAAACACGTCGCTGCCATTGCCCAGGCCCTGGCCCAGCGTGACCCAGGCCTGGCCTTCGGCAATGCGCAGGGTCATCGCGGCCTTGGGGGCCAGGGTGACGGCGGCGCCTGCGGCCACTTGCCCCGCCTCACCGGCGGCAGCGCCCGTGGCGCGGGAAGATGCAAACAGATGCAAAGCGTGAGAGGTTGTCATGGCTTTCTCCGGGTTAACCCTAATATGACCGTATGGTGCGCCGGTTGCAGAACAACGTCCAATGAAAAGCACGGCACCGATTGATGCTTTTCCTGCATGAGCTGCTCAAACGGTTCTGCGCTGTAGCGGTGCTGCTATCCGAAGCAGAGCAAACCGGGCCAGGCCAGCGGCAAACCGGCCCCCAGCGCCCGCCACACCGGCCAGCGCCGTGCCCAGCGCACGTCCGCCCTGCCCTAGCGCCTGGCCCAGATCGCGCAGCGGCTGCACGACGCCACATTCCCAATCCCTGGCAGCCGTGCTGGCGGGCTGCGCCAGAGCGGGGGCTGCCACGACGTCCCAGCGGAAAGCCACCGGCTCCGCGCAGCCGGAACCGCTCCAGGCTTCCATCACCACATGCTGCCCCGGCGCAACCGTCAGCTGTTGGCCGGGCCGCAGCACGTAGTCCACAGCGGCGCCCGGCATGTCCGCCAGAACGCCACGCAAGGTGACCCACGCCTGCCCCTGGGCGATCTGCAGCACGCCATGCGTGTCTGGGTGCAATGACAAGGCCTGGCCTGTGGCCAGTTTCCAGCAACCGGCCGCGCGACGGCCAGCCGTGGCGGCGTGGACGGATTGTTGCGATTCCAGAACGTTGCGGGGGGACATGACAGGCTCCTTGGCTTCAGTAAAACGTGTTGAGGAGACTGGATAGTGCGCTTTACACCGTACACAGTCCAATGAAAACAAGGTACGCTATTCATTCCGTCAACGCATGAATCGCACTCAGGATCACTGCCATGGCCTCTGCCGAATACTCTCCCGCCGTCTTGCGCACCCGGCCCGTGGCCACAGGGCACTGGCGCGCCTTTCTGACCGTGGCCAAACACCTGAACTTCCGCGCGGCCGCCGACGAGCTGGCCCTCACCCAGTCGGCCGTGAGCCGCCAGATCCAGGCGCTGGAAGAAGAAGTGGGCGTGCCCCTGTTCCTGCGCCACACGCGTGCCGTGGAGCTGACCAGCGCGGGCGCACAGTTGCAGCGCGCCGTGGGCCCGGCGCTGGAGCGCATGGACGCCGCCGTGCGCCTGGTGCGCCAAACGGCTGGGCGCCGCAGCGTAGCCATCACCACCTGGGCCAGCTTTGCATCGATGTGGCTGATCCCACGCATGGAGGAGTTCCAGCGCGACAACCCGGGCATCGACATCCGCATTGATGCGAGCGACGTGCAGGTGGACCTGGAAACCTCGGACGTGGACCTGGCCCTGCGCTATGCCATGCCGGCCGGGGCCACGCAGGGCGGCATCCGCCTGTTTGGCGAGCAACTGGCCGTGGTGGCAAGCCCCTGGCTGCTCAAGAGCGGCAAGCCGCTGCGCACCCCCGCCGATGTGGCGCAGTTCACCCTGATCGAGGCGGGCGACGCCCACCGCACGCACTACCTGGAATACCTGAGCTGGCGCCGCTGGTTCGACACCCGCGACCTGACCAAGCTCCAGCCCCAGCGCTGGCTGTACTTCAACTACGCCCACCAGATCGTGCAGGCCGCGCTGGCCGGCCAGGGCCTGGCCCTGGCGCGCATGCCACTGATTGCCGATGCCCTGGCCTCGGGCGACCTGGTGGAGGTGCTGCCCGGCCACCGCATCGACTCGCCCCTGGCCTACTGGCTCATGGTGGGGCCGCGCAGCGCGCAACGGCCGGAGATCAAGGCCTTCTGCGCCTGGTTGCAGGTGCAGGCCGAGGCCACCCGCCAGGCAATTGGCGATGTGCCCGACCCGGACCTGAACGACAACCTGGACGGGTCATGAAAAAAGCGCTGGGCCCTGCGGCCTCAGCGCTTTCATTTTGATAGCTATCAGCGCTTATTCTTCTAGCGCTTACGGCTGTTTTGACCCCAAATCAGGCCAAAGTCACCCGTGCAAACTTGCGCTTGCCCACCTGCACCACGTAGGTGCCGGCGTCCAGCTTCAGGCCCTTGTCACTGACCACGCTGCCTTCCACGCGCACGCCGCCGCCGTCGATCAGGCGGTTGGCCTCGCTGGTCGAGGGGGCCAGGTTGGCCTGCTTGAGCAGCGCACCAATCCCCAGCGGCGCGCCAGACACGCTCACCTCGGGGATCTCATCCGGCACGCCGCCCTTGCTGCGGTTGATGAAGTCCTGCTCGGCCGCATCGGCGGCAGCCGCGCTGTGGAAGCGCGTGGTGATCTCCTTGGCCAGCATCACCTTGGCGTCCTTGGGGTTGCGCCCGCCAGCGATCTCCGCCTTGAGCGCGGCGATGTCGGCCAGGCTCTTGAACGACAGCAGCGTGTACCAGTCCCACATCAGGGTGTCGCTGATCGACAGCACCTTGGCAAACATGGTGTTGGCGTCCTCGGCAATGCCGATGTAGTTGTTCTTGGACTTGGACATCTTGTCCACGCCGTCCAGGCCCACCAGCAGCGGCATGGTGAGCACACACTGCGGCTCCTGGCCATACTCCTGCTGCAGATGACGGCCCATGAGCAGGTTGAACTTCTGGTCGGTGCCACCCAGCTCCAGGTCGCTCTTCAAGGCTACCGAGTCGTAGCCCTGCATCAGCGGGTACAGGAACTCATGCACCGAAATGGACTGGCCGGTGGTGAAGCGTTTGTGGAAGTCGTCGCGCTCCATCATGCGCGCCACGGTGTACTTGGCGGCCAGCTGGATCATCCCGGTGGCGCCCAGGGGTTCGCTCCATTCGCTGTTGTAGCGGATCTCGGTGCGGGCCGGGTCCAGCACCAGGCTGGCCTGCTTGTAGTAGGTCTCGGCATTCACCTTGATCTGCTCGGGCGTGAGCGGCGGGCGGGTGCTGTTGCGGCCCGAGGGGTCGCCAATCAGGCTGGTGAAGTCGCCGATCAAGAAGATGACCTGGTGGCCCAGATCTTGCAGTTGCCGCATCTTGTTCAGCACCACCGTGTGGCCGATGTGGATGTCGGGGGCCGTGGGGTCCAGACCCAGCTTGATGCGCAGCGGCTGGCCCGTGGCCTCCGAACGCGCCAGCTTCTTGACCCATTCGTCCTGTGGCAGCAGCTCTTGCACGCCGCGCAGCGAGATTTCGAGGGCTTGTCTTACACCATCAGTGACCGGGGTTGTTGTAACAGCAGATTGATTCATAAGGGTTTTTTGGGATGTCTAGACAGCATGCACCGCTATACTTCAGCCCACATTGCAGAGGCGGATTCTAGTGGGCCCGCCGTTTCGACCTGTTTTTCATGAACCTGTCGAATGGCTGCAGCCTGACAGTCTGTGCTCCTGGCCCCGCCCCGCATTCACACCGGGGGTGTGCCACGGATCCGCAATCACCCTGGGGATAGACCTTTGATTCACGGCCTCACTACGGTCCGCACCGCCAGCATCGCTTTGCTTGACCAGCTGTCCCGCACGATCCAACAACATCCCAAACGCATCACCGCCGCCGTCGCAGCCATCCTGCTGACGGGCGGCGGCGGCGCATTTGCCGTGGCCTCCTTCGCACCCGACCCGGCCGAGCTGCCGGTGCGCATGGTGAACTACCCGGTCGAATCGCTCGCCGAGAACATGGTGCTGGGTCAGCTGGATGCGCCCAGTTTTTCGCTGTTCCGCTCCGAACAGGTGCGCAGCAGCGACACCCCCGAGTCGCTGCTGCAGCGCATGGGCGTGGCCGACCCGGCCGCCGCCGCCTTCATGCGCAGCGACACGCCGGTGCGCCAGAACGTGCTGGGCCGCACCGGCCGCATCGTGTCGGCAGAGACCACCGACGACCACCGCCTGATCCGCCTGACGGTGCGCTGGGTGCCGGACGACACCGGCAACTTCCGCCGCCTGATCGTCGAGCGCGCGGGCGACAACAAGTTTGCGACCCGCATCGAAACCGCCAAGATGACGACCAACAGCCGTCTGGCGGGCGGCATCATCAATAGCTCACTGTTTGCCGCCACCGACGCGTCGAACATCCCCGACGCCGTGGCCGTGCAAGTGGCCGAACTGTTTTCGGGCAATATCGACTTCCGCCGCTCGCTGCGCAAGGGCGACCGCTTCTCGGTGGTGTACGAAACCCTGGAAGCCGATGGCGAGCCCCTGTCCAGCGGCCGCGTGCTGAGCGCCGAGTTCGTCAACAACGGCAAGACCCATCAGGCCGTCTGGTTCCAGGAACCCAATGCCACCAAGGGCGCGTACTACACGCTGGATGGCGAAAGCATGCGCCGCGCCTACCTGACCTCGCCCGTGGAGTTCTCGCGCGTGACCAGCGGCTTCAAGATGCGCCTGCACCCCATCCTGCAAACCTGGCGCGCCCACCTGGGCACCGACTTTGCGGCTCCCACAGGCACCGCCGTGCGCACCGTGGGCGATGGCGTGGTGGAGTTTGCGGGTGTGCAGAACGGCTACGGCAACGTGGTGTTCATCAAGCACCGCAACCAGCACGTCACGGTGTATGCCCACCTGAGCCGCATTGACGTGCGCCAGGGCCAGTCGGTCGAACAAGGCCAGACGCTGGGCGCCGTGGGCGCCACGGGCTGGGCCACCGGCCCGCACCTGCACTTCGAGTTCCGCGTCAACGGCGTGCACCAGGACCCGATGACCATCGTCGCCCAGAGCGAAGCTGCGGCACCGGTGTCTGCAGCCGCACGCCCTGCGTTTGACCGCCTCGCGGCCAACATGCGTGTTCAGCTGAACGCCGCTGCGCTCATCGAGCAGGCCAGCGCAGACTGATCGCTCCCGCACCTCCAGACACCACCCGTCAGGCCATGTCCGATCTGTACATCGGCCTGATGTCGGGCACCTCGCTCGACGGGATCGACGGGGTGCTGGCTGATTTCTCGGGCCCGCGCCTGCAGGTCACGCACCACGCCAGCGCCGCCTTTGCCCCCGCACTGCGCGCCGAGCTGCTGGCCCTCAACACCCCCGGCGACAACGAGCTGCACCGTGCGGCCCTCGCAGGCAACGCGCTATCCCGGGCCTACGCCGAGGTGGTGCACACCCTGCTGCAGCGCAGCGGCCACCCGGCAAGCGCCATCCGTGCAATAGGTGCCCACGGGCAGACGGTGCGGCACCGCCCCCAGGAATTTGACGGCACAGGCTACACACTACAACTGGGCAACCCCGCCCTGCTGGCCGAGCTGACGGGCATCACCGTGGTGGCCGACCTGCGCAGCCGCGACGTGGCCGCGGGCGGCCAAGGTGCGCCGCTGGTGCCCGCCTTCCACCAGGGCGTGTTCGGCCGGCCGGACGAGACGGTGCTGGTGCTGAACATTGGCGGCATCTCCAACCTCAGCGTGCTGGGGGCAGATGGCAGCGTGCTGGGCTTCGACTGCGGCCCGGGCAACGCCCTCATGGACCACTGGTGCCAGCAGCACACCGGCCAGCCGTTTGACAAGGACGGTGCCTGGGCCGCCACGGGCCAGGTGCTGCCGGACCTGCTGGCTGCGTTGTTGCAGGAGCCGTATCTGCACAAGGCCCCCCCAAAAAGCACGGGCCGCGACCTGTTCAACCCCGCCTGGCTGGCAACGCACCTGCAGCCCTTTGCGCAGGCCGCAGCGGCCGACGTGCAGGCTACATTGACCGAATTCACCGCAAGCGCTAGTGCCATATGCGCTAACAGCTATCTAAACAATAGCAAGACCCTGGCCGTATGCGGCGGTGGTGCGCTGAACGGCCAGCTCATGCAGCGGCTGCAGGCTGCCTGCCCGTCCTTGCAGGTGGTGGCCACCGATGCGCTGGGCCTGCCCGCCCTGCAGGTGGAGGCCGCCGCGTTTGCCTGGCTGGCGCGCCAGGCACTGCAGGGGGCGCCAGGCAACCTGCCCAGCGTGACCGGTGCGGCCGGTACCCGCGTGCTGGGCGCGGTGTACCCCGCCTGAGCCGTCCGGTCTACACAGCCCTGGGCAGGGCGATCAGCCGTGGTCCCCGGCATCGACCGAGGCGCCTGCCTGGGTGCCGGAACGGTCTTGCGGCGACAGTTGCCAGAAGATACCGGCTGAAGCCACCGTGATCAGCCCCATGCAGGCAAACGTGGCCTGAAAGGCTTGCAGGGTCTGTGTCGTGCCGGTGGGCTGGAAGAAATCGGTGAACGCCGCCAGCACCGCCCCCGCCGCAGCCACTCCCATCCCCATGGCCACCATTTGCACCATGGACAGCAGGCTGTTGCCGCTGCTGGCCATGTCGTGCCCCAGGTCCTTGAGGGTCACGGTGTTCATGGCCGTGAACTGCAGCGAGTTCACCGCACCAAACACCGCCAACTGCACCACATGCACCCACAGCGGCTGCGAGGGTGCCGCCAGCCCGAAGCTGGCCATGGTCACCCCCACCAGCAGCGTGTTGCCCACCAGCACCTGGCGGTAGCCAAAGCGGGTGATAAGCGTGGTGGTGAACCGCTTCATGGACATGCCCGCCACCGCCACGGGCAACATCATCATGCCCGCCTGCAGCGGCGAATAGCCCATGGTGACCTGCAGCAGCAACGGAATGAGGAACGGCATGCACGAGCTGCCCAGCCGGGCAAACAGATTGCCCAGCAGCCCGATGCGCAAGGTGTCCACCGAAAACAGCCGGGGCGAAAACAAGGGGTCGGGCCGCCGCGCCGCGTGCAGCCAGTAGGCCACCAGGCTCGCCAGCCCGAAGATCATGAGCACCAGCACGCTCGCCTGCCGCAGCCCCAGGCTGGCCAAGCCATCCAGCGCCAGCGACAGCGCCACCATGCCAAAGGCGAGCATCAGGTAGCCCGCCAGATCAAACCGCGCCACCGTCGGCGCGGGTACCCCGGGCATGTATCGCATGGTGGCGGCACAGCCCAGGAGGCCCACCGGCACGTTGATCAGGAAGATCCAGTGCCAGGAGGCCACCTCGACCAGCCAGCCCCCCAGCGTGGGACCGATCAGCGGGCCGATCAGCCCGGGAATGGCCACAAAACTCATGGCCTGCAAGAACTTCTCGCGCGGAAAGGTGCGCAACACCACCAGCCGCCCCACGGGCAGCAGCAGCGCTCCCCCCAGCCCCTGGAGCACCCGGGCGGCCACCAGTTGGGTCAGGCTGTGCGACAGCGCACAGAACACCGAGCCCGCCACGAAAAAGACGATGGCCAGAAAGTACACCCGGCGCGCACCAAACCGGTCGGCCACCCAGCCCGATGCCGGAATCAGCATCGCCATGGCCAGCGAATACGCAACAACCACCGACTGCATGCGCAGCGGGCTCTCGCCCAGGCTCTGCGCCATGGCGGGCAGCGCGGTGTTGACGATGGTGGCGTCCAGCGTCTGCATGAAGAAGCCGACGGCCACCAGCCACAGCAGTACTTTCTGGGAGGGTTCCTGGTGCATGGTTTGCAGGGTTTTCAAACGAAACGAACGCGCCCCATGAAAAAACCGCCCGAAGGCGGTTGATTCATTCACGGGAGCAGGGCTGCGCCTGTCACGGCGCCCCTCAGGCCGAGAAGCTGGAGCCGCAGCCGCAGGTGGTGGTGGCGTTCGGATTCTTGATCACGAACTGCGCCCCTTGCAGGTCTTCCTTGTAGTCGATCTCAGCACCCACCAGATACTGGTAGCTCATGGCGTCGATGAGCAGCGACACACCGTTCTTGGTCATGGTGGTGTCGTCTTCGTTGGTAATTTCATCGAACGTGAAGCCGTATTGGAAGCCGGAGCAGCCGCCGCCTTGCACGAACACCCGCAACTTCAGGTCGGGGTTGCCTTCTTCGGCAATCAGGTCCGCCACCTTGGCCGCCGCGCTGTCGGTGAACAGGATGGGGGCGGGCATTTCGGTCTGGATGTTTTCGGCAACTGCGCTCATGGGGTACTCCGGGTTCAGGGTTTGCAGGGAATACTACTGCAAACCTCTCGGGAATTCAGGTCACTGGCTGTTTGACGCTAACTTCAGTGGGGGCTTTTCCTCCACCAGCACGGCCATTGGAATCAATTGCCCCGCGATCACGGCGCCCTGGTGCATCTCCAGGGCCTTGTAATGCACATTGCCCGTGATCTGAGCCTTGGGCTGCAGCTCCAGCAGCTCTCCCGCATGCACAGGGCCCAGCACTTGGCCGTTGATGATCACATGGTCGGCATGCACCGCCCCCTCGACCCGCGCCGTCTCGGAAATCACGAGGATGCTGGGCTGGTCCGCCGCCGCCCGGATATCGCCGACCACTTCACCGTCAATGCGCATGCCCTCGGCAAAATGCACATTGCCTTCGATCTTGGTGCCCTGTGCCACCAGGCTTTTAATGGGTGGCTGCTTTTTACGCGAGAACATGGTCGGAAGACTCCTGAAGTGCCAAGCGGTTACAAAGGCCCGCTTGGGGGTGGAATTCGTGCCTGCAAGGCGGATGGTTGTGGGTGGCAGCTGGGGCTGGATTGCCGTTGCGAGAGCGCCAAGACCTGATCAGCGCATCCACCGTCCACCTTGCACTATTCGATGGCCATGGTCTGGCTGGTGCGTACTGTGGCGCCCTCCAGCACGCGCGCGGTCACGGTTTTTACCACGGCCTGGGGCGGCAGATCGAGCACGCCCTCGATGCGGCGGTATTGTTTGACCTGCAGCGACTGGCCTTGGGGTGGCTGGGTCTGTGCCCACGGTTTGCCATCCAGAGTGCCCGCCAGCACCAACTCCAGCCGCCCGTTGAACTCCGGCGCATTGCGGGCGGCCTGGATCACCAGCACCTGCCAACGCAGCTGCATCCCGCCCAGCACCTCGGCCTGCAGCGCGCGAATGGCCAGCCCATCGGTCTTGGCAGCAGGAATCAGCTTTTCAAAGAAGCCCAGATCCTCGCGCAGCGTGCGATTGTCGGCTTCAAGCTGGCGCACCTGGGCCATCAGGCTCTCCTTGGCAGCGCGCTCGGTGGCCAGCAGGCTCTCGGCGGTCAATGCCACCGTCTGGCGCTCCTGGCCCTCTTCGCGCAGGCGGCTGATCTCCGTCTTCATCTGGACCACTTCGTCACGCGAAACGGTATCGATCCCGGCAATGGATTTGCCGAATTCAAAGGCCCACAACGCCACGGCAGCGCAGAAACCCATCACCACGGCCAGAGCCAGCCATCGAAAGGGCCAGGGCAAGGCGCTGCGGATGGCCACCCGGGGGGCGCTGATGGTCAACCGACGGCGAAGCAGGCGAAAGCGCATAGGCTCAACAGGCGGACCATGGAAGGCCTCCCCAAAAAACGAAAAGAGCGCACCATAAACGAAAAAACCGCCCGAAGGCGGTTTTTCTCTGTAAAGCACCCGCAAGGAGTGCCTCGCAGTGGATGTTGCACAAGGCAACATCCGGCAGGGCCACAGCTTAACGCTTGGAGAACTGCTTGGCGCGGCGTGCTGAGTGCAGACCGACCTTCTTACGCTCGACTTCACGGGCATCGCGGGTCACGAAGCCGGCTTGGCTCAGGACGGGCTTGAGGGATGCGTCGTAATCGATCAGGGCGCGGGTGATACCGTGGCGGGCAGCGCCAGCCTGGCCGGATTCACCACCACCGTGCACGTTGATCTGGATGTCGAAGGTTTCGACATGGTTGGTCAACGCCAGGGGTTGCTTGGCAATCATGATCGAGGTTTCGCGGCCGAAGTAGGACTGAATGTCCTTGCCGTTCACCGTGATCTTGCCGGAGCCTTTTTTCAGAAACACGCGGGCGACGCTGGACTTGCGACGGCCGGTGCCATTGTTCCATTCACCAATCATCTCAAGGCTCCTTAGATTTCCAGCACTTTGGGCTGCTGGGCGGTGTGGGGATGCTCTGCACCACCGTACACCTTGAGTTTCTTGATCATCGCGTAGCCAAGGGGGCCCTTGGGCAGCATGCCCTTGACAGCCTTTTCCAGCGCGCGGCCGGGGTGCTTGGCTTGCATGTCGCGGAAGTTCGTGGCCGTGATACCGCCGGGATAACCCGAGTGACGGTAGTACACCTTGTCCAGGGACTTGGTGCCGGTGACCTTGAGTTGGGCTGCGTTGATAACGACGATGAAGTCACCGGTATCGACGTGAGGCGTGTAAATGGCCTTGTGTTTGCCGCGCAAACGGAGAGCAACTTCGCTGGCTACTCGTCCGAGGACCTTGTTGGTCGCGTCAATCACAAACCACTCGTGCACGACCTCAGCGGGCTTTGCGCTGAAAGTAGTTGTCATGAGTTTTCTCTTCAAAAGAGGGTTTGGCGGGTCCTTTTCCACGGTCGGTGCTTCTCTGAAGGAAGCCTCTTAGGTGGCAAAAAGTCTTCGCCGCGGGACCACAAAAGCGCTGCGAAGCCTTCCATTATACGAAAGAGCCATGCATTTGCGCAAGAGCACCCCAGCCACGGCCCTCAGGGCATCTGCTCCGGTCAGTTTGGCGTCTGCCGGCGGCGCTGCTCGTCGGCCTCGTAACGGCGACGGTTTTCCACGCAGACAATTTGATTGGCCTGGGACGGTTTCTGGCATTCCTGGTGAATACACATCGGGCGGGCCAGGAAGTTGGCGTCGGCGCACACCTCTTGCGGCGAGGGCAGACGGGGCGGCGGCGCGGGGCGGGGCTTGGGCTCGGCCACCACCGGAGGCGGCGCCGGTACAGGCTCTTCATGCACCACGATGGGTGTGGGTGCGGGCTCTGCGCCTGCACGCTTGGCCACCCGGGGGCTCGGTTTGGGTGCAGACGCAACCACAAAGGCAGGAGCAGGTGCGGCCGCAGAGGCGGCGCTGGCTGACGCCACTGCGCCATCCGAGCTCAGACCTTGCGCGTCGCCCCCGGCAGCAGCCGGAGCGCTGACCTCCACCAGGGCAGCGTCTGAAGCTGCCGCTGCGGCAGGCCGCTCGGCCATCTCCGTAATGATCTCGTCCCGGGGCGGCTTGCTGCCCTGGCTCCAGCGCCAACCGGCGCCAGCCACCACAGCCACCAACGCCACCACCACGATGCCCGCCACCAAAGGGGAACGCCGCGGGGATGGGGTCGGCTTGCCATTGCTACGCACGACATCCCGCTCCAAAGGCGCAGAACGCCGATCGGCTGCACGCGGCCCGCCCGCGCCCGGTGAACGGTGGTGTGGCAGGTCCTCAAAGCGCGAATCGTCGTCGGCCACCACGGTATCGCCGGCATCGATGAACACCGTGTCGCCAGCATCGGCCGCCACGGTGTCAGGACCAGCCAGCATGACCGTGTCCCCACCAAAATCATCGCCAGGGCGGCTGGCATCCGATGCGGGAGCCGCCGCCACCAAGTCCTCACGCTGGGCCTGCGCCTGCATCTCGGCCACGATCTTGGGGGCGGAGGTCACGTCCACGGTAGGTGCGGCCAGACCCGGGCCAGGCTGGTCGGCGGGCTCCACCCAGATGTCGCCCAACTCCGCCCGGAAGTCGAAGTGCTGCACATCGTCCGGCGCCGAGGTCATCTCCATGGTCTGGAGAAAGGCATCAATGCTCTGTGGGCGGTCCTCGGGCCGAAGGGCCAGCGATTGGGCAATCGCCGCGACAAAAGGCGCTGAATACTCCACCCCAAACTGCCGCTTGACGGTTTTGGCGATTCGGGAGAACGACACCATGCGGTCACGGATGGAGCGCAGCGTGGCGGGCAGAGGCGTGTCATTGGCCAGACACCCGTGCATGACCGCCGCCAGCGAGTACAAGTCGCTCCACGGGCCTTGGCGCAGTTCCTCGTCGCCGTCGGAATACTGCTCGATGGGGGCGTAGTTCACCTTCAGCACCGCCGTGTGCTTGCGGTCCTGGTCATTGATGGCGTGCCGGGCGGCGCCCAGGTCCAGCAGCACCGGCGGACCGTTGTCCTGCAGGAAAATGTTGTCCGGCGAAATGTCGCGGTGCAGCGTGTTGCCATCGTGCAGCACGCGCAGCGCATCCAGCACCGACCACAGCAGCTTGCGCAGCCAGGCCTCCGGTGGGGGGGTGCGCATCTGGGCACGGGCTTGCTTGAACGTCATGCCCGAGTACAGCGGCATGACCATATAGGCCGTGTTGTTGGCCTCCCAGAAGCGGAACACCTTGACCAGAGAGGGATGGTCAAACTGCGCCAGCAGACGGGCCTCGCCCACAAAAGAGACCAGCCCGGCCTGGAAGGTCTGCTGGTCGGACGAGGACCGCACCCAGAGCGACTGCCCCTGCGAGCGTCCGGCCAGCGCCGAGGGCATGTACTCCTTGATGGCCACCGCCCGGTGCAGGGAATGGTCAAACGCCTTGTAGACCATGCCAAACCCGCCCACCCCCAGCAACCCCAGGATCTCGAACTCCGCCAGGCGGGTGCCAGGGGGCAGCGCATCGATATGGCTGACACCACTGGCGGGGGCTGTGCTGGAGCTTGCGGTCATGGTCAGAGGACGGGGCGGGCTGGCAATTTCAAATGCAAATCAATGAGGCAACTACGGCGACGGCGAAACGCTGACCCCGCCGCAGGCGCGATCATGAAGCATGGCCGCGCCGGATTTGGCAACAAATGGCTAACAAAGTGCGGCCTGTCTGCCAAAAACATCACGTCTCCCGCCACCACACGCCCCCCCGATTGTGCCGCGCCCGGACACGGGAGCCCCCCCCTGGCACAACACACTCGTTACCATTGGGCCATGTTCAGTTATCGCCACGCCTTCCACGCAGGCAACCATGCCGATGTGCTCAAGCACACCGTGCTGATTGCCGCCTTGCAACATCTCACCGAAAAAGACGCGGCGCTGACCGTGCTGGACACCCATGCGGGCGCGGGCCTGTACCGGCTGGACGGGGACTATGCCAGCACCAGTGGCGAAGCCGCCGATGGCGTGGCCCGGCTGTTTGCGCCAACCACCCCCGCCCTCACCTCCGCCCTGCAGGCCTATGTGGACATGGTGGGCGCCTTCAACCAGGGCAAGGCGCTGCGCGTGTACCCCGGATCGCCCTTCATCACCCAGCGCCTGCTGCGCGACCACGACAAGCTCAAGCTGTTTGAGCTGCACCCCACCGACCTGCGCGCGCTGGCCGGCAACGTGGCCCAGCTGGAGGCGGGCCGCCAGGTGGCCGTGCTGCACGAGGACGGCTTTGAGGGCATCAAAAAGTTCCTGCCCCCACCGGCCCGACGCGCCCTGGTGCTGTGCGATCCCAGCTATGAAATCAAGAGCGACTACGCCAAGGTGCTCGACATGGCGGCCGACTCGCTCAAGCGTTTTGCCACGGGCACCTATGCGTTCTGGTACCCCATCATTCCGCGCCCCGAAGCCCACGACCTGCCCCGCCGCCTGAAAACGCTGGCCACCAAGGCGGGCAAAAGCTGGCTGCACGCCACGCTCACCGTCAAGTCAAGCAAGATCACGGAAACCGTCACCGGCGACACCAAGCGCCCAGGCCTGCCCGCCAGCGGCATGTTCCTGATCAACCCGCCCTACACGCTGAAGGCCGCGCTCAAAGACGCCTTG
Organism: Acidovorax sp. Root402; assembly: GCF_001425125.1. Lineage (NCBI taxonomy): Bacteria > Pseudomonadati > Pseudomonadota > Betaproteobacteria > Burkholderiales > Comamonadaceae > Acidovorax > Acidovorax sp. Root402. The sequence continues at coordinate 82,071 of NZ_LMDQ01000002.1, read as the reverse complement.
CCCCAGATGGCCGAGCTGCTGGCGCAGGACAAACACGCCACCCACACGCTCGAATCGGGCGGCTGACCGGCCTCCCAAGAACCTGTTCAAAGCCTGGCGTCAAGGCGCCGCCGGGCAGTCCTTGTCGTCGTCCTGCAGGGCGAACAGCTCCACCGGCTTGAGCCCCAGGCCCACCATGCCCAGCGCCTCGGCGGCGCCCCGGCTCAGGTCAATCACCCGGTTGCGGGTGTGCGGGCCACGGTCGTTGATGCGCACGATCACCGTGCGCCCGGTGGCCTGGCTGCGTACGCACACGCGTGAGCCAAAGGGCAGCGTGGGGTGCGCGGCCGTGAGCGCTCGCATGTCAAACAGCTCCCCGCTGGCAGTGCGCCGCCGGTGGAACTGCGCCCCGTACCATGAGGCAAGGCCCACCTCATCCGCCTCCAGGCTGAGCGGCGACCCGGCAGGAGTGCTGGGTTCCGGTTTGGCCGGGGGATCCATCAGCATGGCCTCGCCCGGCACGGACAAGAGATTAGGGGCCAGCGCATCCGGCTCTGCCTGCAACCCCTGGGCTTGAACAGCAGTGCAAGCGCTGCACAGCAGCCACAGACCCACCGCTCGCCGCAGCAGCCCCCGCAGGGCAGCGCCGCGATGGGCCCCGGGAGGCTGTGTGCCCCCCGCCATCAGATCCCCAGCCGGCGACAGATCTCCAGGGTCGCGGCGCTTTGGTTCATGGTGTAGAAGTGCAGCGCGGGCACGCCAGCCGTGCGCAGCTGGTCGCACAGGTCGGTCACCACATCCAGGCCAAACGCCTTGATGCTGGCGGTGTCGTCCCCAAACGACTGCAGGCGCAGGCGGATCCAGCGCGGAATCTCGGCACCACAGGCGTCCGAGAAACGCATCAGCTGCGTGGAGCTGGAAATGGGCATGATGCCCGGCACCACCGGCACATCAGCGCCCAGGCGGTGCGCGTCTTCCACAAAGCGGAAATATGCATCGCTGTTGTAGAAGTACTGGGTGATCGCGGAGTCCGCGCCCGCACGCACCTTGGTCACGTAGGCCTGCAGGTCTGCCTCGGGCGACCTGGCCTGGGGATGCACCTCGGGGTAGGCTGCCACTTCAATGTGGAAGTCGCGGCCCGTTTCGGCGCGGATGAAGGCCACCAGATCGCTGGCGTACTGGAACTCGCCGCCCGCGCCATAGCCGCTGGGCAGGTCGCCGCGCAGTGCCACCAGACGCTTGACACCCATGGCCTTGAGTGTGGCCAGCTGCTCGCGCACCGACTGGCGCGTGGCCCCGATGCACGAAAAGTGCGAGGCGGCACCCACGCCTTCGGACAGGATCTCTCGCACCGTGCCAAACGTACCTTCTTGCGTGGAGCCCCCTGCGCCGTAGGTCACCGAGCAGAAGTCCGGATGCAGTGCATACAGCTGCTGGCGCGCCACGCGCAGCTTGTCGGCGCCTTCAGGCGTCTTGGGCGGAAAAAACTCGAAACTCACCGGGAACCCGGTGCCTTGCGCGTGGGCTGCATTCATGCGGCTCTCCTTGCGTGTACAAAAAATTCTCGGTTGCCATCGCCGCCCTGGATGGGACTATCAATCCACGCCAACACCTCCAGGCCCAACGCGGCGCAGCAATCGCGGATGCGCTGCTCCACCACCGCATACAAGGACTCGTCGCGCACGATACCGCCCTTGCCCACCTGCCCGGGTTGCAGCTCGAACTGCGGCTTGACCAGCATGACCAGGTCGCTCTGAGGCGCCAGCAACGGCACCAACGCAGGCAACACCAGGGTGAGCGAGATGAAAGACAGGTCGCCGGTCACCAGCGCAAAACTTGGTGTGATGTCCACATCGGCGCACTCGGGCCGGCGGCGGCGTTCCACCGGCAGCGTTCCCTGGGCGCGCTGCGCGCGCTCGGACTTGAAGGCCTCGATGTCCTGGTCCTTGGCGTCGTCGCTGTCGTCGTACGCCTCGTCCACCAAGCCACCATTGCGCATCCAGCTGTAGGGTGCCTCGGGTTGGGTCTCGTTGTCTTCTTCGGGCTCGATGACTTCGGACAGGGCCATCTCACAAGCCTGGACCAACGCATCGGGCGTGAGCGAGCGGGCATTGACGCCCTCCACACACACCACACGCAGATCGCTGCGCAGCCGGTCGTGCAACTGGGCGTGGCCCACGTCCACCCCAATCACCTGGGCAGCGCCCTGCTGAAGCAGGCAGTCGGTAAAGCCGCCTGTGCTCTGCCCGACATCCAGGCACCGCAGGCCAGCCACCGACAGGCCCAGCGCCTTGAGCGCGCCTTCCAGCTTGAGCCCGCCGCGCGAGATGTACTTGGCTTCTGCATCGTCCAGCAGCTGCACCTCGGCCACTGACGGAATGTCGTCGCCGTTCTTCACCACCTTCTGCCAGGGCGCCAGCGGCGACAGGCGCCACTGCACGCCCGAGGCAATCAGGCGCTGCGCCTGCGAGCGCGTGGCAGCGTGGCCACGCTCCACCAAAAATACATCTGCGCGCATCGCGCCCATCCTTTTAGAGTCAAATCGGCTGGTAGCGCTAGTGAATCATGCGCCAGCAGCTATCAATTAAAGAGCAATCAGACATTGCTCCGAGCAACGGCGCCAGACCACCGTGCGCGCGCCCCGTCGCCGGGGCGCGCTGCACAGGGATCAGTAGCGGTAGGTGTTGGCCTTGTAGGGGCCTTGCTTGGACACGCCGATGTAGGCGGCCTGCTCGTCAGTGAGTTCGGTCAGCATGGCGCCCACCTTCTTGAGGTGCAGGCGCGCCACTTTCTCGTCGAGGTGCTTCGGCAGCACATAGACCTTGCCAGCCTGGTACTCGTCCTGCTTGGTGAACAGCTCGATCTGCGCGATGGTCTGGTTGGCGAAACTGGAACTCATCACGAAGCTGGGGTGGCCAGTGGCGCAACCCAGGTTCACCAAGCGGCCCTTGGCCAGCAGCGTGATCTTCTTGCCGTCAGGGAAGATGACATGGTCCACCTGGGGCTTGATCTCGTCCCACTGCAGCTTCTCCAGCGAAGCCACATCGATCTCGTTGTCGAAGTGACCGATGTTGCACACGATGGCTTCGTCCTTCATGGCGGCCATGTGCTCGTAGCGGATCACGTTCTTGTTGCCGGTGGCAGACACGAAGATGTCGCACTTGTCGGCAGCGTATTCCATCGTCACGACCTTGTAGCCTTCCATTGCGGCCTGCAGGGCATTGATGGGGTCGATCTCGGTGACCCACACCTGGGCGCTCAGGGCACGCAGCGCCTGGGCAGAGCCCTTGCCCACGTCACCGTAGCCCGCCACGCAGGCGACCTTGCCGGCGATCATCACATCGGTGGCGCGCTTGATGGAGTCCACCAGCGATTCGCGGCAACCGTACAGGTTGTCGAACTTGCTCTTGGTCACCGAATCGTTCACGTTGATGGCACGGAACATCAGGCTGCCCTTGGCGGCCATTTCGTTCAGGCGCAATACGCCGGTGGTGGTTTCTTCGGTCACGCCGATGATGTGGGCGCTCTTGCGGCTGTACCAGGTCGGATCCACGGCCAGCTTGGCCTTGATGGCGTTGAACAGGCAGGTTTCTTCTTCGCTGGTCGGGTTGGCGATCAGTGATGCATCCTTTTCGGCGCGCTTGCCCAGGTGCATCAGCAGCGTGGCATCACCGCCGTCGTCCAGGATCATATTGGGACCTTCGCCCTCGGTACCGGCAGCGCCGAAGTCAAAGATGCGGTGGGTGTAGTCCCAGTATTCCGCCAGGGTTTCGCCCTTGATGGCGAACACGGGCGTGCCAGCGGCAGCAATCGCGGCCGCGGCGTGGTCTTGTGTGGAGAAGATGTTGCACGATGCCCAGCGCACTTGTGCACCCAGCGCCTGCAGGGTTTCGATCAGCACGGCGGTCTGGATCGTCATGTGCAACGAGCCGGTGATGCGCGCGCCCTTGAGCGGCTGCTTGGCGGCGAATTCTTCGCGGATGGCCATGAGGCCGGGCATTTCCGTTTCGGCGATGCGGATCTCTTTGCGGCCCCATTCGGCCAGGCCGATGTCGGCAATGATGCAGTCGGTGTTGACCGGGGCGTTGACGCGTGCGTTCATGATGGTGTGCTCCAAAGCATGTTTGAAAAGCCACTGCGCGAAGGGGATGGTCGATACGACTCACCGCACGCGAAGTGGATGAGCGTCGTTGCTAGATGACTCCGAGCCTCACGCCCCGCCTGTGCTGGGGACGCTGCAACGCTCCTCGGATCGGCGGATTATAAAAGCAAGTGCTCGCCCGGCGCTACGCCAGCGGGGCAATCCATCCCCCAGCCTTGCACGGAACAGTAAAATCCCGCGACCGCAGACCTCGTGGCCTCCCCGCAGGCCCCGCCCCCAGATTCTTGTGCAGGGCACGCTGCCCCGCTCCATCCCACTCAGGAACCCCTGTGTCCTACGCCCCAGAAACCCGGCGCCGCCGCACCTTTGCCATCATTTCCCACCCCGATGCGGGTAAGACCACGCTGACCGAAAAGCTGCTGCTGTTCTCGGGCGCGATCCAGATCGCCGGCGCCGTGAAGGGCCGCAAGGCCAGCCGCCACGCCACCTCCGACTGGATGGAAATTGAAAAGCAGCGCGGCATCTCGGTGGCCTCGTCGGTCATGCAGATGCTCTACCGCGAGCATGTCATCAACCTGCTCGACACACCCGGCCACAAGGACTTCTCGGAAGATACCTACCGCGTGCTCACCGCAGTCGATTCGGCGCTGATGGTGATCGACGCCGCCAACGGCGTGGAAGCGCAGACGCGCCGCCTGATCGAAGTCTGCCGCCAGCGCGACACGCCCATCATTACCTTCGTCAACAAGATGGACCGCGAAGTACGCGACCCGCTGGACATCATGGACGAAGTGGAGCGCGAGCTGGGCATGCCCTGCTGCCCCATGACCTGGCCCGTAGGCCAGGGCAAGGCCTTCGGCGGCATCATCAACCTGCGCACCAAGACCATGACGGTGTTTGAGTCCGGCAGCGAACGCCGCCCGCAGGACTTTGAATCCATACCTCTGTCGGATGAAACCACACTGCGCGCGCGCTTCGGCGCCGAGTTTGACGCCGCGCTGGAGAGCATGGAGCTGGCCGTGGGCGCATCCCCCGCATGGGACCACGAGGCCTTCCTGGCCGGCAAGCTGACCCCCGTGTTCTTTGGCTCCGGCGTGAACAACTTCGGGGTGATGGAGGTGCTGGACGCACTGGTAGACATGGCACCGCCACCCGGCCCGCGCGTGAGCACGCTCGAAGTCAACAAACAGCCCGTGGTCAAGACCATCCAGCCCGAAGACGAAGGCTTTGCTGGCGTGGTGTTCAAGGTGCAAGCCAACATGGACGCCAACCACCGCGACCGCATCGCCTTCGTGCGCGTGGCGAGCGGCAAGTACACGCCGGGTATGAAGCTCAAGGTGCAGCGCACCGCCAAGGAACTGCGTCCCACCTCGGTCGTGACCTTCATGTCCCAGCGCCGTGAGGCCGTCGAAGAAGCTTATGCAGGCGACATCATCGGTTTCACCACGCACGGCGGCGTGCAGCTGGGCGACACCATCACCGACGGCGCCAACCTGCAGTTCACCGGCCTGCCGTTCTTCGCACCCGAGATGTTCATGACTGTCGTGCTCAAGAACCCGCTGCGCACCAAGCAGCTCCAGCAGGGCCTGGCCCAATTGGGCGAGGAAGGTGCGATCCAGGTCTTCAAGCCCGACGCCGGCGGCAACATGCTGCTGGGCGCCGTGGGCCAGTTGCAGTTTGAAGTGGTGCAACACCGCCTGAAGGCCGAGTATGACGCCGACGTGCGGCTGGAAGGCTGCCAGTACACGGGCGCGCGCTGGATCACGGCCGACAATGCCGCCGACCTGCGCGCGTTCACCGACGCCTACCCACTGCGGCTGGCGCACGATGCGGCCGACACACTGGCGTACCTTTGCACCTCGCCCTACGACGTGCGGCTGGCGCAGGAGCGGTTTCCGAAGATCCACTTCCATCCTCTGCGGGAGCATGCGGGGTTGGCTTTGCAGGCCAGCGCATGAGCGCCCCGAGTTCCATGAAGGCCCACACGGGGGTGCCATCCCCAGCCACCCACCCGGGTAACAACTTCGACGCGATCCGCATCGTGGCCGCGACGATGGTGCTATACAGCCACCACTTCGCGCTTACGGGCCAGATGGAGCCGTCTTTCTTCGGCATCCACAGCCTGGGCGGGCTGGCGGTCACCATCTTCTTCGTACTCAGCGGGTATCTGGTGAATGCCAGTTGGCAGAGGGATCCGAACCTCTGGCGATTCGGGCTTCGTCGTTTTTTACGCATCTGGCCAGCCCTTACCGTCGCAGTGGTATTGACCGCCTATGTCTTGGGCGCCTGGGTCACGCAACTTCCGTTGAAGGAGTACCTGACACACCGCGCAACGGCCAACTACCTGCAGGCGCTGGGGATGAAGATCCATTTCGTGCTGCCCGGGGTGTTTGAGAACAACCCCTATCGCCTCGGCGTGAATGGGTCGCTGTGGACCATTCCCATCGAAGTACGCTGCTACATTGCGCTGGGCCTAGCGGGGTTGATTGGTCTGTTGAAGTACCGGCCCGTGCTGCTTTTGAGCATTGCGGTTCTGATCGGCTGGTTTCTCGCCCGCAGCAATCCCGACGTGACCGGCACGGTTCACCACGGTCGTGAGCTGAGTGCGTTCTTCTTGGCCGGCGCCGCGCTCTACACCTTGGAGCCGTACTGGCGCCGTCGGCCTGTGCTGTGGGGCGGAGCCATCGCCCTTGCAACTGCCTCCGTGTGGATGGCGGGCTGGCGGCATAGCGCTTTGCTGCTAGGGCTGCCGTTTTTCATCATTTATTCCGGAACTCAAGCCACGGCATACATCCGGCGCGCTGGCCGGTGGGGAGATCCTTCGTATGGCATTTATCTGTTCGCATTTCCCATCCAGCAAACCGTCATTCAGTATGGATGGCCCCAGCTGGGATTCACAGGAACGCTCTGCATATCGCTTGCCATTACCGTGGTGCTGGCCTACGCCAGTTGGCATCTGGTGGAGAAGCAAGCTTTGAGATTCAAGCCGTCGTCCTCGCAGGTGTGGTTTGGCGCGTCGGCCGTGCGCGCCGTCAAAACCCGCTTTCTGGCGCTGTCCGAACTGCAGTACTTCGCCTTCGTCTTGGCGTTGATTGGCGTCGTGTATGCCGCCTGGCTCGTCGCCTCCTGGCCCGGAATTCTGGGGCAAGACAGCCTTGCCATCATGCTGGAGGTTGATACCGATCGCGTGCACCAAGCCAACAAGCCGGCATTCTGGTATCTCTATGCGCTGCTCACCTACGGCGCAACAGGGCGGGTCGAGGTTCCGATCGCTTTGCAGATGCTGATTTGTGCAGCAGTGTGCGCACGCATACTGGCCTGGATGCTGGCGCGCCGCATGTGGAAGAGCTTTGCCTACTGCCTCATCTTTGTCGCACTGGCGCCCAGCGTCGTGTACTACTCCAGCAGCTTCTACTCGGACGGTATCTATGCGATTGCGCTCAGCGGCATGATGTTCGAAGTGTGGAGGAGCATCCGCAACCGCAGCGTGGATCTATCGTCGTTGCTGATCTTCTTCGTCACCATACCGTTTGCAATCTTCGGGCGACCCAACGGCGTGTTGAATCTAATACCGCTTGCGGGATTGACTTGGGTACTGTCCAAGCCCTACAGAATCCGCATGAGCTTGGTCATCGTCCCTTGGCTTATCGTCGGCTTTGGCAGCCAGTTCATCTACAAGTACAAGAACCCTATCGGTTCGATATTCCCGCTCGCACTGTATGAAACGGTGGGTTTCCTGGAGCACCGGCCTATGGGGCTGTGGGAACACGACCAACCACGCGTCACAGCCAAAACAGTCGATGCGCTGACCTCTACGGGCCAATCGTTGGACAAGATCCGTGAGTTCTACGACCACTACTACTGGGACCCATTGATCTTCTTTCCCACGGGCCCCGCTCTTATGTCGCTCTCAGACAAATCCAAAAGAACCATCCTCAAGGAGTTCTTCAAATACAACCTGTGGCACAACTTCCCCGCCTTCATGGCCAGCCGTGTCAATATCTTCCTGTATGCGGCGATGGCCAATGGCGGCATCCCCGACCCCTCCGAGACCAGCAAGATACTGCCGTACACCAAGTCCATATCCAGTGTCCAGCCCTTGAAGTTCTCGCTGCGCAAACATCTCCATGCCTGGTATGACTTTTCCATCCAGCATCGCGCAATCCTGTGGGCACCCTGGGGCGGGCTCGTATTGTTGGCAGTGGCGCTTCGCCGCACGATGAAACAACGCGACAAGGTCGTTGCACTGATTGCAGGAACATATGCCCTGCAACTGGCCGCCGTTTTCATTTTTTCGATCGCGGGGGAATACCGGTACCTTCTGGCGTTTTTCACTGCACCGCTGGTTTTGCTCCCCATCATTTGCCGGACATCGGAGCAAGAAAATGCCTAACGTCACCATAGCGCTCACACTGCTCTGCGTGCTGTCCATCAGCGTTGGGCAAATCCTGTTCAAGAAAGCGTCCGGAGCGTTCTCAGCGCCGTTGACATGGCAGGCGTTTGTCTTCAATGGCTGGCTCATCGCGTCGCTGGTTCTATACGGCCTCACAACGCTGGGCTGGGTATGGATTCTGCGCAATGTACCCCTGCATCTTGCCTACCCCTTCATGGGCCTTGCATTCCTCATCGTTCCAACGCTGGCCTGGATGTTCCTTGGCGAGCCTCTGCATTGGCGCACGCTGGCTGGCGGTGCGCTGATCATGGCAGGCGTGGCGTTGGCCTCCACCAGCTGAGAAAACGAAAATGCGCATTGCTGTCGCCATTCCCTGCTACAAGGTATTGCAGCATGTCCTCGGGGTCATCTCCGCCATTGGGCCCGAAGTGAACGTCATCTACGCTGTAGACGACGCTTGTCCTGACGGCAGTGGCCGCTTTATTGAAAAGCACAACTCGGACCCTCGCGTCCGCGTACTTTACAACCCCGAGAACCGGGGCGTGGGCGGTGCCGTAGTAACGGCCTACGAAGCCGCTATCGCCGATGGGATGGACATCGTAGTCAAGATTGACGGTGATGGACAAATGAACCCAGCGCTGCTCCCATTGTTCGTACGACCTCTCATACGCAGGCAAGCCGACTACACAAAGGGCAATCGCTTCTATCGGCCCGAATCCCTGCACGGCATGCCTCCAGTGCGGATGTTTGGCAACGCGGTGCTATCTTTGATGACCAAGTTCAGTTGCGGCTACTGGTCTTCAATGGATCCGACCAATGGCTACACCGCTATTCATACAGCGGTTTTACGCCAACTACCGCTTGCGAAACTGGAGCGCCGGTATTTTTTCGAAACAGATATGCTTTACCACTTGAATACCATTCGAGCGGTCGTACACGACGTTCCCATGGATTCAGTCTATGCATCCGAAGAGTCGAATCTAAAGGTCTCCAAAATACTGCCTGAGTTTTTGGGCAAGCATATTTCTCGGCTTATCAAGCGCTACGTGTACCTGTATCTCCTGCGGGATTTCAATATCGGTAGCCTATACAGCGTCCTAGGCGCATTGTTGTGCCTAATAGGCATCACCTTCGGTGGCTTTCATTGGCTCCACGGAATGGCCACCGGAGTTCCCGCTTCCAGCGGAACTGTGATGTTCGCCGCACTGCCACTCATTATCGGCATTCAGTTTTTGATTGCTTTTTTGCACTATGACGTGAGCAACGTGCCGCGCGAGGCTCTCAGTCCCGAGTTATCCGATGAGGACTGATACCGCTGTCAAAACCGACCTGCACTGGATCCAAGCCCTGCGTGGCATTGCTGCGCTGATGGTGCTCTTCTTCCACATGCACCCTCATTGGGATCTGTCGCCGATATTGTCTGCAACCAGCACGATCACACGGTGGGGCTTCTCAGGGGTAGACATTTTTTTCACACTCAGCGGCTTCGTGGTCTACCGCTCGGCCCTGCGCACCATTCCTGAGAGCGGCATCAAGCCTTTCGCGATGAAGCGGTTGCGACGCATCTATTTGGGTTATTGGCCCGTTCTGCTGCTCATCGCACTGACGACAGTCTGGACATACCAGGAGAGCCTGCCACCACTGCAGAAGATAATTTTCAGCACACTGCTGCTGTACCCCAACATTTGGGACAACTGGCTGCCTCCAGCATGGTCGCTGACGATGGAAATCTACTTCTACCTGTGGATCATTCCCATTGCAGTCGTTCCGACGCGATATCGGATCAAAGCCATCGTTTTGATAATGCTGGTACTCGCGGCTTGGGGCATCGCATGGGTCATCATCGACCCGCAAGGTGTGTTTGAAGGCAACCAACCGCTACGGTATGGACTCACCGGACTGGGGCTGGAGTTCCTGGCAGGAGCACTGGTCGCCCACGCCTATGACAGACGCGCTCCAATCTTTCGAACACGTCAAACCACCATCCCGTTGTGCCTCCTGCTGATAGCCTCGGGCTTTGCGGTAGGTTCCATGTCGCCGTTTTTTGATCGTGTCGAAGTCATGCGGGCGGCGAGCTTCGGGGTGGTGGGCGTTGCCACTCTAGTCATTGCCCTGTGCCTCGAGCAAACCAGGTTTTCACCGCCCACCTGGCTGGTAGCGGTGGGCGATGCTTCGTACAGTTTGTATCTGCTTCACACCTTCCTGCTCGATGCCAGCGGTCGAATGCGCATGTCCCTTGGTATTTCGGAACCGCAGTCATTGCTCTTCTTCCTGCTCGGTCTTCCCGTTGCAATTGTTGGCATCAGCATGCTGTGGTTCCGCTGCATCGAGAGGCCCCTCCTGCAAGCTGCGCGCTGATCATCAGGCCAGAACACTTCCTGCATTTGCCACATGCTGCCCCTGCCTCACTGGAATTTGGCCGCTCGCTCCACCATCGCGGGAATATTCACCGACATCGACGACACCCTGACCACCGAGGGCGCCATCACGCCCGATGCGCTGCAGGCGCTGGCCGCCCTGAAGGCCGCGGGCCTGGTGGTCATTCCCATCACCGGACGGCCGATTGGCTGGTGCGAGCCTTTCATGGCGGGGCCTGCCGGTTCGACCTGGCCTGTCGATGCCATGGTGGCAGAGAACGGTGCCGTGGCATTTACCCGCAGCTCTGGCGCTCAACCAACGCTGGTCAAGCGCTACCAGCAAGACGCCGCCACGCGCAGTGCCAACCAGGCGCGCATGCGTGAGATCGCCGCCCAGGTCGCTGCGGAAGTGCCAGGGGTCGCCCTCAGCCGCGACAGCGCCGGGCGTGAGACGGACCTGGCCTTTGATTACGCAGAGTTCGACCGGCACGCGCCCGACACCGTGGAGCAGGTGCTGGCTGTGCTGCAGCGCGCTGGCATGCAGACCACGGTGAGCAGCATCCACATCCATGGCTGCTTTGGGGACTTCAATAAATGGCAGGGTGCCAACTGGATCGTGCGCGAGCTGCTGGGCCGCGACCTGGCGCAGGAGCTGGACCGCTGGGTGTTTGTGGGCGACTCGGGCAATGACCAGGCGATGTTCCAGCACTTCACCCACAGCGTGGGTGTGGCCAATATCGCGCGGTTTGCCCCGCAGCTCACACATCTGCCACGCTATGTGACGCAGGGCGAACGGGGCGCGGGGTTTGCCGAAGTGGCGCGGGCGATTCTGGCGGGCCGCTGACTGTCAGCGAAGCAAGCGCAGCAGGCAACAGGGCGCAGTCGCCACAGCCCCTGGCTGATCGACGCAACTGGGCCAGCGCTCCCAGGAGGGCACAGTGTACGCAAGACCTCCAGGAAGCAGTTTTGACTGAAAACGCCACCTCCGCTAGTGGAATATGCCGTGATAGCTATTATTTCAATAGCACAACCATCAAGCCTTGAGGAAGATATCGGTATCCGGCGCAAAACACGCATGCAGCGGCAGCAGCGCTCCGCCCAGCGCGCGGGCGTCCGAGCCCATGGTGCCCAGCTCCAGCCGGGGGGGCTGGTGCAGGCCTTCCCAGTTGTAGTCGGCCAGCGCGTGGCGGGCGCTCTCGCACAGGGCCTGCAGCAGCTCGGGGGCTGCGGCGCCATCGACCACCACGGCGTCCAGATCCAAAAACGCGGTGGCCGAGACGATGCAGTGCGCCAGGCCCGCCGCAGCGCGCGCAATCCAGCCCCGGCTGTGTTCCAGCCACGGGGCCTGCAGCACGCGCTTGTCGTAGGCGGCCATGGGGTCGAGACCGTGTTCGCGAAAGCGCTGCTCCAGCTCCCACAGGGAGGCCTGGCTGATGAGCTGCGCGGGCGCCTGGCCCGGCTGGGCGGGTGACAGCGGCAGCGAGGCCACCGCACCCGCGTTGCCATGCAGACCGCGATGCAGGTGCGAATTGATGACCAGCCCGCCACCCACAAAGGTGTCCATGAACAGGTACAGAAAACTCGGGATGTCGCGCCCGCGCCCCTGCAGCAGCTCGGCCACGCAGGCGGCGGAGGTGTCCTTGGCAAAGCTCACGGGCAGCTCGGTCATCTGCTGCACCTGCTCGGCCAGGTCGATGTTGTTCCAGGCTTCGGACTGCGCCTCGGTCAGCCCCAGCATGCGGTGCCAGCCGCCGAGCTGGAACGGCGCGGCCACGCCCACGCCCACCACGCGCGAGCGCAGCGGACCCAGGCCGTCGAGCAGCTGGTTCAGGTGCGTGCGGATGGCGGGCAACAGCACGTCGATGTCAGGGAAGGCGTAGTCGAGCACGATGCGCTCGCGCACATGGCCGGTGAAGTCCACCAGCAGCCAGTCGGCACTGCGGCGGCCGATCTTGATGCCGATGGCAAAGGCGCCGTCGGGGTTCAGGCCAATGGGCACCGAAGGCTGGCCCACACGGCCGCGCACCGGGGCTTCGCGGCGCAGCAGCTGGTCTTCATCGAGCCGAGCAGTGATGAGCCCGATGGTCTGCGCCGTGAGGCCCGTGACCCGCGCCATCTCGGCCTTGGCGAGGCTGCCGTGGGTGCGCAGGGCCTGCAGCACCACACGTTCGTTGAACTGGCGCAGCCCCACGTGATTGGAGCCGCGCTGGCGCAGCAGCGCGGGGCTGGCGGCAGTGTTGTCAACGGCGGGTAGGGATGCGTCGGTGTCCAGCATGGTGATGAAACGATCAGGCGTTCAGAGTGTCGCCGATGACGCCCTTGCGCAGCAGGAAGTTGCCCCAGGGCTGCAGTTCGCCAGTGACGACGATGGCATAGGCCTTTTTGACGCGCTCGTAGAACGCAAAACGCTCCACGCCTTCGGCCTGCGCGCTGGCCACGCCCTCGCGTGCCAGCACGTCCATGGTTTCGCGCTGCAGGGCTGAGCGGTACGGCACCTCGGTACCGCCCACCTGCATGTAGGCCACGGGGTGCGGCACGTCTTGCGCCAATGGCAGCACGCTGGCCACCGCTTGCACGGCACGCGCCATGCCAATGCCGGGCAGGCGCAGCACGGGCTTGCCCGCGCCCAGGCTCATGGCGGTGAAGTTGGCATCGGCCAGCACGATGGCGTCGTCATGGCCCATCTCGGCCAGCACCTTGAGCAGGTCGGGGGTCAGCAGGGGATCGATATTTTTCAGCATGGTTCAGGCCAGGCATTCAGCGGGCAGGTCAGACGCGGACATGGCACCGGTCATCACGGCCACGGTATCGCTCATGCTGATCTTCTTGGGGTTGACGACGGCGGCGCGCTTACCCAGGCGGGCGATGTGGATGCGGTCGGCAATCTCGAACACATGGGGCATGTTGTGGCTGATGAGGATGACGGGCAGGCCCTTGTCGCGCACGCGGCGGATGAGCTCCAGCACCATGTTGCCCTCCTTCACGCCCAGGGCGGCGGTGGGCTCGTCCATGATGACGACGTGGCGCGCAAACGCTGCCGCCCGCGCCACGGCCACGCACTGGCGCTGGCCGCCAGAGAGTGTCTCCACCGCCTGCGTCATGGAGCGGATGCCGACCTTCAGTTCGGCCATGCGGGCCACGCTTTCTTCGAGCATCTTTTTCTTGTCGAGCATGCGCAGAGCGCTGCCCAGCAGTCCAGGGCGGCGCAGTTCGCGGCCGAGGAACAGGTTTTCGGCAATGGTCATGGCCGGGGCCACGGCCAGGTCCTGGTACACGGTTTCGATGCCCGCGCGGCGTGCGTCGATGGGGCTCTTGAACTGGATGCGCTGGCCGTCGAGCAGGATCTCGCCTTCGTCGGGCACGGTGGCGCCCGACAGCGCCTTGATGAGGCTCGACTTGCCCGCGCCGTTGTCGCCGATCACGGCCAGGATTTCACCGGCGCGCAGTTCAAAGTCGGCACCATCGAGCGCAGTGACCTGCCCATAGCGCTTGACCAGGCCCTTGGCCTGCATGACCAGCGGGGCGTTCGTGGTGTGTGGGGAGGTGGTCATGATCAACGCACTCCTTTGCGCGAGAGTTGGTCGGTGGCCACGGCCAGGATCACGAGGATGCCGGTGACGAGGATCTGGTACACCGACGACACGCCCATGAGCGTGAGCCCATTGCGGAACACGCCCACGATGAGCGCCCCCACCAGCGTGCCCAAAATCATGCCGCGCCCGCCAAACAGGCTGGTGCCGCCCAGCACCACGGCGCTGATGGCATCGAGGTTTTCGGTCTGGCCCGCGTTCGGGTCGCCCGCACCGGTGCGGGCCACCGACAGCACCGACGCGATGCCGTAGAACAGGCCCGCCAGCACATACACGCCCAGCAGCACCTTGTCGGTGGCAATGCCGGTAAGGCGCGTGGCTTCGGGGCTGTTGCCCACGGCGTACACGTGGCGGCCCGGCGCGGTTTCGCGCAGCGCAAACCAGGTGACGAGGTACAGCACCAGCATGAGCACCGCGCCCCAGACGATGGCGGTCTGCCCCAGCTGGAAGGTGTTGCCCAGTGCGGTCATGCCAGCGGGGATGTCGGTGATGGTCTGCGCGCCCGAGTACAGCTGCGTGGCGGCAAACGCGATGTTGAGCGTGCCCAGCGTGACGATGAAGGGCGGCAGCTTGATCTTGGTGACCAGCAGGCCGTTGATCAGGCCGAACAGCATGGTCACCGCCATGCCGCAGGCAATCGCCACGGGGGCCGAAAGGCCGTAGTCCGCCGCCATCTTGGTCATCACAATGCCGCCCAGCGCCATGACCATGCCACACGATAAATCGATGCCCGCCGTGAGGATCACCAGCGTCTGGCCAATGGCGATCACGGCCACGACCATGACCTGCTGCAGGATGAGCGCGAAGTTCTGCGCCGACAGAAAACGCTCGCTCTGCGTGGCAAAGAAGGCGCACGCCAGGATCAGCGCGATGAACGGCCCCAGCGTGGCCAGCGGCGGTAGTTTGGAAGCGGTCGAGGACATGGCGGCTCCGTGCGAGTGGACAAAGGTGGCGCTCAGAAAGCAGTTGACGGTTGGGAGCCGATCGCAAAACTCAGCGAAGCGGTTCTGGCTAGGCGCTGCGTCGCAGGCAGTACGGTAGTACGACAAGACGCAGCAACGACGCCAGAAGAGTTTTGAGAACGGCTCTTACTTGGCGCCCCAGCACAGGTCGGTGCCGGTCTTCACATCCTTGCTGTCCACGCCCGCCATGGGCTTGGCAGCGATCAGCGTCACGCCGGTGTCGGTGTAGCCGCTGACCTTCTTGCCGGTCTTGGCGTATTCCACGCCTGCCGCCACGCCCATCGCGGCCATGCGCAGCGGGTACTGCTGGCTGGTGGCAGCGATCACACCCTTGCCCACGTCGGCGATGCCCGCGCAGCCACCGTCCACCGAGACGATGAGCACGTTCTTCTCCTTGCCTGCGGCCTTGAGCGCGTTGTAGGCACCGGCAGCGGCGGGCTCGTTGATGGTGTAGACGATGTTGATGTCGGGGTTCTTCTGCAGGCAGTTTTCCATGCCGGTCTGGCCCTTGGCGCGGTCACCAAAGCTGTCGGCCATGCACACCACTTCGGCGGGGCGCGACAGCTCATTGCTCTTGGCGTCATTCGCCTGCAGGCCAAAACCCTTCAGAAAGCCGTTGTGCCGCTGCGCACCCACGGGGTGTCCGGGGAACAGGTCCAGCGTGGCGATCACGGGCTTCCTGCCTGCAGCCGCGGCCTTGGCGTATTGGCCGATCAGCTCGCCCGCCTTGTAGTTGTCGGTGGCAAACAGCGCATCCGTCGCATCCATGGGCTCGGTGGGGCTGTCCAGCGCAATCACCATCACGCCGCGTGCCTGCGCCTTCTTGATGGCGGGCACGATGGCCTTGGCGTCGCTGGGGGTGATGAGGATGGTCTTGGCGCCTGCGGCGATCAGGTTCTCCATGGCCGTGACCTGGCCCGCGTTGTCGCCATCGGTCTTGCCTGCCGCCGACACCAGCTTGGCGCCCAGCTTCTTGGCCTCGGCCGTGGCGCCCTCTTTCATCTTCACGAAGAAGGGGTTGGTCTCGGTCTTGGTGATAAGGCCGATGACGGGTTCGGACGTCTGTGCCTGGGCCAGGCCACAGGCCAGGGCGCCGGTGAGGGCAAGGGCAGAAAGCGCGAAAGCGGGGGTGCGTTGCATGGCGTTGTCTCCGGGTTTTGGGATGGCAGATTCCTGTCGGCCCCGTGCTGCGCGGCTGGCAGGTGAACCACTCTTGTCGGGTGGATGGGATCGAACTATAGTGGCCGACAAGTTAATAAATCAAGTGGATTTAATTATGGTTTTCCCTATCCAGTCCGCCGACTCCAGCCCCGCCCACACCGCACCGCCGCTGCGCGTGGCCACGGCGGGCGAGGCATTGTTTGACCTGATCGAAGAGCCCGATGGCCGCCTCAAGCCCTGCGCGGGCGGCGCGGTGTACAACCTCACGCGAGCGCTGGGTTTGCAAGGGGTGGGCACGCTGTACCTCAACCCGCTGTCGGGCGACATGCTGGGGCGACAACTGGCACGCGGCCTGCACGATGCGGGCGTGGCCCTGGCCTCCCCCACGCCGGTGCGTGCGCCCAGCGCGCTGGCGCTGGCCGCACTGGATGCCGAGGGCAAGGCCAGCTACAGCTTCTACCGCGACGGCGTGGCCGACCGCCAGGTGACGGCCGCCGCGCTGACGGCTGCTTGCGCCGCATTGCCAGAGCTGCAAGTAGTGGCCACGGGCTGCCTGGCGCTGGTGGCGCAAGACGCCACCATCTACCTGCCCTGGCTGGCGGCGCAACGCACAGCGGGCCGCATGGTGGTGGTCGATGCCAACCTGCGCCTGTCGGCCATGGACGATGCGGAGGCCTACCGCGCCAATGTGATGGCCGCCCTGCAGCACGCCCACCTCATCAAGGTGAGCGACGATGACCTGGAGGCGCTGGCCGTTCCGGGCGCCAACGCATTGGAACGCGCCCACTATTTGCAGCAGCAAACACAGGCGCAATGGCTCGCCCTGACCCTGGGGCCGGAAGGTGCCTGGCTGCTGCAGCGCGACGGCTTGGCCGTGCATGCGCGCGAAGAAGCGCCGATCACGGTGGTGGACACCGTGGGTGCAGGCGACTGTTTTCTGGCGGGTTTGATCACCGCCTGGCTGGCAGGGCCTGAGCGGGGCGAAGAAGCGCTGACCTTGCGCCCGGGTGGCCTGACGGCGCCCGTTGCGGAGGCCCGGCTGCGCGCCGTGCTGCACCATGCGCTGGCCAGCGCCAGCCACTGCGTGGAGCGGGCGGGCTGCACGCCGCCCCGCTACGAAGAAGTGCAAGAGCGGCTGGCGTTGCGGCGCTCAGCGACCGCAGCCGGCCAATAACACTTACTCGGCGGGTTTGGCGGCCGGCTTGCGGGCCCGGCTGCGTGGACGGGGAGCGGCCGCCTTGGTGGGATCCGCGTCTTGTGCCTCAGCGGCTGGTGCGTCGGCCACAGAAGCCGATGCCTCGGCAGCTGTAGCACCGCCCGCATCCGCCACGGCACGCGCGCCACGCGCTCGGGGCGCAGCAGCAGCCTTGGGGGCGCTGACAGCTGGCTTGGCACCGCCTCCACTGCGAGCGCGGCTGCGGCGAGGGGCTGCAGGCTCGGCACCATCGTTCTCAGCAGGCATCTGCGCTGCCGGGGCCTCGGAGCCATCCAACGCTTCGGTGCGCGCATCCTGCTCAGGGCTGCTGTCGATCACCCGCTCCAATGGCCCGGCCTCGTGGGCCACCGGCTGGCTGAAATAGCGGCTGGCCGGGCGCTCTGACGGCACATCCGCCTGCTCGGACGCCTGTGGCTCCTGGTTCGAGTCATTGCGCGGCTCGCTGCGCTGCGTGGAGCGGGTGTCGGGGCGGTCTGCGCCCTCACCGCGACGCCCCCGGCTGCGGCCCGGCGCGCCCTGCCCTTCGCCACTGTCAGAACGCAGATCGGGTGCCGTCGCCACCGCATGAAAGTCATGCCGCGTGGCGCCGCCCTGGCTGGCTCGCTCACCGGCTCCTTCAGGCCGCGCGGGCGCGGCGGCGGCAGTCGGCCCACCGTGGCTGCGGAACACATACGCACCCGATTTTTCATCGCGCCCAAACTCCAGCAGCCCACGCGCCTGCGCTTCCTCCAGCAAGTTGCCAAAGGTGCGAAAGCCGTAGCGGCCTTCGCTGAAATCGGGCTTGCGGCGCTTGATGGCCTCCTTGAGCACCGAGGCCCAGATCTTGCCGGTGTCGCCGCGCTCGGACAGCAGGGCTTCAAACGTTTCGGCCGCCAGCTCCACGCCCTGGGTGCGGCGTGCGTCCTGGCTTTCCTTGCGGCTGCGCTCCTCCTCGGGGCTGCGACGGGGTGCTGGTGGCGGGTTGCTGCCAGGGCTCTGGCGGCGGGCCTGGGCCCGCTGGTTTTCGCGCACCAGGTCGTCGTAGAAGATGAATTCATCGCAGTTGGCAATCAGCAGATCGGACGTGGACTGCTTCACGCCCACGCCGATCACCTGCTTGTTGTTCTCGCGCAGCTTGGACACCAGCGGCGAAAAGTCCGAGTCGCCGCTGATGATGACGAAGGTGTTGACGTGCGACTTGGTGTAGCAGAGGTCCAGCGCGTCCACCACCAGGCGGATGTCGGCCGAGTTCTTGCCCGACTGGCGCACATGGGGGATCTCGATCAGCTCGAAATTCGCCTCGTGCATGGTGGCCTTGAAGCCCTTGTAGCGCTCCCAGTCGCAATAGGCCTTCTTGACCACGATGGAGCCCTTGAGCAGCAGGCGCTCCAGGATGGGCTTGATGTCGAACTTTTCGTACTGCGCATCGCGCACGCCCAGGGCGACGTTTTCAAAGTCGCAAAACAGGGCCATGCTGATGCTGTCGGAGGGGGATGCCATAAATGCTCGCGGTGTTCCGTTCAATGTTGGGACGGATCATCACACGGAACGCATTGCCCCCTCCGAAGGGAGTGGCCTCAGGTGGGTTTGGCCAGGCCCAGTTTCTCGACCAGCGCCTTTTCGCGCGTGAACGTGTCCTGCGCAAACTTCTTGTACGCCGAGGTGCTCATGTACATCGGCACCATGTCGTAGCGCGCCAGGGCCGTCTTGTAGCTGTCCTGCTCCATGGCCTGCTTGAAGGCATCGTGCAGGCGCTTGACCACCGCATCGGGTGTGCCCTTGGGTGCGCCGATGCCAAAGGGCGAGTTCTGAACCAGGTTCAGCCCCAGCTCCTTGAGCGTGGGCGCATCGGGGAACTTAGCCAGGCGCTCGGCGCCCCAGGTGTTGAGCACGCGCAGCTTGCCCGCTTCCACCTGCGGCGCAAAGCCGGTGGAGTCGGCCGCCGCCATGATCTGCCCGCCCAGGATGGACTGCATGAGGTCAGCGCTGCCCTTGTAGGGAACGTGCAGCAGCTCCAGGCCCAGCTGCTGGGCGATCAGCTCCATCGTCAGGTGCGGGCTGGTCATGGTGCCGGTGGAGCCGTAGCTGAGCTTGCCAGGGTTGGCCTTGGCCCAGGCCACGAAGTGCGTCCAGGTCTTGAGCGGGGAGTCGGCAGGCACCACCAGGCCAAACGCGTAGCCGGTGACGTTGAGCACGTAGCTGATGTCCTTGACCGGGTCCCAGTTGATCTTGGTGGTGTAGGGCAGGCGGAACACGCCCAGCGGAATCTGCGCCACCGTGTAGCCATCGGCCGGAGACGTTTGCAGCTGCTGCGCGGGCAAGGTGCCGCCGGCACCGGGCTTGTTCTCCACGATCACGGGCTGGCCCAGGATCTTGCTGGCGTTGTCGGCCAGCGACCGCATGGTGATGTCGGTGGGGCCACCGGCCGGGAAGGCGATGACCAGCTTGATGGGCTTGTTGGGAAAGCTCTGGGCCTGCGCCAGGAATGCGGGGACAGCGAGGCTGGCGGCTCCCCATTGGATGATCTGGCGACGTTGCATGGCGAGGCTCCTGAAAATGCAAAAACAAAGACTTCGCCATTGGACTGCAGGCCGCGCTGCAAGGGCATGCGGAAACCCCCTAGCCGCTGTCGCCCAGGCGCCAGCGCGCAGCCCTTGCGCTGGTGCACCGCCAGGGCCGCATCACGCCTTGTAGGTGGACAACAAGATACTGGTTTCGGTGTTGCCAATGCCGGGCGTGAGGCGAATGCGGCCCAGGGCTGCGTCAAATGCTTCCAGGCTCTCGGCACGCACCTCGGCCACGATGTCCCAGCGGCCGTTGGTGGTGTGCAACGTGCCCACCGTGGGCTCGCCGCGCAGCGCCCGGATGACGGCGGGGGCGGCATTGCCTTCGACCGCAATGCTCATCCACGCACGGATGCGCTGCGGCTCGGAATCAGGGCGCAGGCGCACGGTGTAGCCGGTGATGACGCCGCTCTCCTCCATCTTGTGCAGGCGGTTCTGCACGGTGCCGCGCGACACGCGCAGCTTTTGCGCCAACGTGGCCACAGGGGTGCGCGCGTCGGCACGCAAGATGCTGATGATTTCGCGGTCGGTGTCGTCGAGCTTGGTCATAGTGGGCTTCAAAACTGGCAGAACGGCAATTTATCAGCCATTTTGATCAATTCTGAGGCTAGGGGATAGCGGGGGCTGCCAAGAAAATTCTGGGACTTCTTCGCTCTTCTTTCACACCCCGCCCCGCCATGCACGCCTCAGTCCAAGCCCCCAGCGCCGTTGTGATGGTGCGCCCGCATCGCTTTCACCCCAACCCCGAAACCGCCGCCGACAACGCCTTTCAGGTGCGCACCGCGCAGCTGGCGGCCCCAGACACCTCGCGCCGCGCGTTTGCCGAGGTCACTGCTGCGGCAGAGCGCCTGGAGGGCGCGGGGGTGCGCGTGCACCTGTTCGACGACCCTGGCGAGCACGACACGCCCGACGCAGTGTTCCCCAACAACTGGTTCTCCACCCACGCGGGCGGCCATGTGGCGATCTACCCCATGTACGCCAGGAGCCGGCGACGCGAGCGGCGCAGCGATGTCATCGAGTTGCTCAAGGCCGAGTACCGCGTGCAGGACGTGATCGACTACTCGGGACTGGAGGCCGACGGCATATTTCTGGAGGGCACCGGTGCGATGGTCCTGGACCACATCGGCCGCATTGCCTACACCGCGCAATCGAACCGCGCCGACCCCGTGGCTCTGGAGCGCTTTTGCACACACTTCAACTACGAGCCCGTGGTCTTTGCCACTGCAGACGAGGAGGGCCAGCCCTGCTACCACACCAACGTGATGCTCTGCATTGGCACCGCGTTTGCGCTGGGTGGCTTTCACATGATCACCGATCCTGCGCGCCGTGCAGCCGTGTGCGAGCGCCTGCGCGAGACGGGCCGCGAGGTCATCGCCCTGAGCCCCCACCAGATCAGGGAATTTGCCGGCAACGCGCTGGAGCTCTCGGGCGCCCAGGGCCGGGTGCTGGCGCTGTCGGCGCGCGCCGCTGCCAGCCTCGCACCGGCGCAGCGTGCCACCATCGAGCAAAGCGCCCGCTTGCTGCCGTTGGACGTGCCAACCATCGAACTGGCGGGTGGATCGGTGCGCTGCATGCTGGCGGGCGTGCACCTGGCTCGGCGCAGTGCGGGGGGCTGAAATTTCAGTCCAATCCACTGCTTGCGCTAGTCGAACATTCCCGAATAGCTATTGAATTTATAGCGGGCTACTTCAGCTGGTTGTCTGGTGGCGGACCCTGCACGTCCAGCCGCGCATCACAACCCACGCCCGATGCGATCCAGCGCCGCGCCAGCGCCGACATGGCGCGCACTGCCCAGGGGTGGGTGAGCCCCGTCACCCCGGCCGGATCGGCCACCATGCCGCACCAGTAGCGCTGGTCCACATCGCTCCAGCGCAGGGCTACGCAGGCGCCACGGCGGCGGCGCGAGACCAGTACACCCAGCGGACATGGTTCCGCCAGGCAACACAGACCACAGCCATTGCAGGGCGCTCCCTCGGCCGGCTTGGCAGGTGCTTCGGGGTGCAGCCACACCACGGTGGTTGGGTGAGGGGGTGGTACGGGCATGGACGATGGGTAGCGTGCAGCGCGGCCACAGCGCCGCACGCGCACCGATGCATTGTGCCGCCAGCAAACCGCTGCGCGCACCGGGATCGCAGGTGCACAGGTTCGCCCAGCCCTGCGCCGCAACCCGAGGGAGAGCGGTGTGCACCCGCCCCGCGCACGCCCCAAAAAAAAGCCCCTGCCGCTATCGCAGCTGGGGCTGAACCGGCCGAAGGGACCGGGGAGGGAGACAAGCAATCAGATCTTGAACCGAGTCTCAGAGGCGAAAAACGCGGACTCAACAGCCCGAAGGACGGTTGGGGCGCATGGGCACGATGCCGCTGACGCGCAGCGTGGCGCCAGATCCATCCGACGCCGTCAGCGTCTTGCCGCTGAAGCGCACCTGGTCGCTTTCGCGGACCACGGCAGTGTCGGTGGGTTCGCCGCTGCCGTATTCCTTGCCATCGAACGTCAGGAACACCTGGTGCAGGCTGGTGGCGTCGGGGCGGTAACGGATATCGCCAAAGGCCGTGGCAGATGAGCCCACCTTGTTGGCGCCATCAAACCGGAAGGTGCACAGCTCCGGCACCGAACCGACAGGGTTCTTCTTGTCGACATCGGTGAGGTTGAGAGCGCCATTGCCATACACGCCATTCAGGCCGTCGATGGTGGCGTTGCTGACTGTCAGCACACCGGGCTCGTTGCTGGGAGATGGGTCGTCGTTATTGCCACCGCCGCAGGCCACCAGCAACACGGAGGTGGCCGCCAGAGCGGTACAGGTCTTGAGGAATTTGAATGCGTTCATGGTGATGGGCGTCCTTGAAATGTGGATGGAAGGTGGGGAGCCGATCCCCTGCAATCCATCGTAGGAAGCCCATCCCATGCAGCGCGTGCGCCATGTTCTGCGCAGTGCGTAGGACAGAGGCCGACAGCGCTGTGCGCCAACCACCAGGCTGGCCCAGCCTCCTGCCGTCAGCCCTGCACGCCTCAGCGGGCCAGCACGGGCGCGAGGGCCTTGCCGGTGTGGGTCCCCGCCGCCACCACGTCTTCGGGCGTGGCCGCCGCCACGATGCGGCCGCCTGCGCCACCGCCCTCGGGCCCCAGGTCCAGGATCCAGTCGGCTTCGGCGATCACATCGAGGTCGTGTTCGATCACGATCACGCTGTGGCCGCCGTCCACCAGGCGGTGCAGCACGCGGATGAGCTTATCCACGTCGGCCATGTGCAGCCCCACCGTGGGCTCGTCCAGCACATACAGCGTATGCGGCGCCTTCTGGCCCCGGCGGCCGACCTCGTCGCGCACCTTGGTGAGTTCGGTCACCAGCTTGATGCGCTGCGCCTCGCCACCGCTGAGCGTAGGTGACGGCTGGCCCAGCGTGAGGTAGCCCAGGCCCACGTCCTGCAAGAGCTGCAGCGGGTGCGCAATGCTGGGCATGGTGGCGAAGAAACCCACGGCCTCGTCCACCTCCATCTGCAGCACATCGCCGATGCTCTTGCCGCGCCAGGTCACGGCCAGCGTCTCGGGGTTGAAGCGCGCGCCGTGGCAGGTCTCGCAGGGCACCTTCACATCGGGCAAGAAGCTCATCTCGATGGTGCGCACGCCCGCGCCTTCGCAGCTGGGGCAGCGGCCTTCGCCGGTGTTGAAGCTGAAGCGCCCGGCCGCATAGCCGCGTGCCTTGGCCTCCAGCGTTTCGGCAAACAGCTTGCGGATGGTGTCCCAGAAGCCGATGTAGGTGGCGGGGCACGAACGCGGCGTTTTGCCGATGGGTGTCTGGTCCACTTCGAGCACGCGGTCGATGCTCTCAAAGCCCGACAGGCCTATGCAACCCACCAGCGGCGGCGCCTTGCCAGCGTCCATCGCATCACGCCCGGCCTTGGTACTGCGCTGCTGCACCCAGGCCTGCACATTGGCCAGCAGCACATCGCGCGCCAGGGTCGACTTACCCGAACCACTCACGCCCGTCACCGCCACCAGGCGGTGCAGCGGCACGGTGGCCGTCACGTTCTGCAGGTTGTGCAACTGCGCGCCATGCACCGTGAGCCAGCGCATGGCAGCGCGCTCCTTGGCTTCATTGAGGGCGTCAGCGGCCAGCGATGCAGCCTGCGCCGCACGCTTCTTGACGGCGGCGCTTTGGCGGCCCTTGGGCGCGGCCGCCTCGGCCTGGGCAAAGGCCGCCGTGGCCTCGGCGCTGACCTCGCCGGGCGCCATGCTGCGGCGCAGTTGCAGCGGGTGCTTCATGGCATGCAGCAGGTAGCGGCCGGTTTGCGAATCTTCGGCGCCCGTGATGTCGGCCACGCTGCCCTGCGCCACCAGGCGCCCGCCGCGTTTGCCGGCGCTGGGGCCGATGTCGATGATGTGGTCGGCACGGCGGATGGTGTCTTCGTCGTGCTCCACCACCACCAGCGTGTTGCCCTTGTCACCCAGCTTGTGCAGGGCATTGAGCAGGATCTGGTTGTCGCGCGCATGCAGGCCGATGGTGGGCTCGTCGAGCACGTAGCACACGCCCTGCAGGTTGCTGCCCAGCTGCGCGGCCAGACGGATGCGCTGCGCCTCGCCACCGCTGAGCGTGGGCGCCCCCCGGTCCAGCGTGAGGTAGCCCAGGCCCACTTCTTCCAGAAATTCGAGGCGGCTCTGGATCTCGGGCACCAGGTCGCGGGCAATGTCGGCCTCGCGCGCCGTCATGCCACCTTCAATGCGCAGGGTCTCGACCCAGCAGCGCACATCGGTCACGGACAGCGCGGCAATGTCGGTGATGCCCACACCGGCAAACTGCACAGCGCGCGCCGTGGCGTTCAGGCGGGTGCCACTGCAGCTCGGGCAGGCCGTGTCGGCCAGGTCTTCCACCTCGGGCTCGGCAAAGGTCTGCTCGCGGCCTTTTTCCTTGTCGTCCTGCACCGAGTCGTCAAACACCTTGCGCTGGTCCTTGGTGAGCTTGACGCCGGTGCCGACGCAGTCGGGGCACCAGCCGTGCTTGCTGTTGTAGCTGAACAGGCGCGGGTCCAGCTCGGCATAACTGGTGGCACACACGGGGCAGGCGCGCTTGGTGGAGAACGCCTGCAGCGTGCCAATACCGGCCGTGGGCTGGCCGCCCTCCATGGCTTCGCGCAGGCCGGTGATGCCACTGAGCACATGCACCACACCCTTGCCGTGCGTGAGTGCGTCGGCCAGCGCGGTGCGCAAAGCCGCTTCGTTCTCGGGCGACACATCGAGGCTGGCCACGGGCAGCTCGATGGTGTGTTCCTTGAAGCGGTCGATGCGAGGGAAGTTGGTGGTGGGCAAGAAGTTGCCATCCACCCGCAGGTGGGTGTAGCCGCGCGGACGCGCCCAGTCGGCCAGCTCGGTGTAGACGCCCTTGCGGTTCATGACCAGCGGCGCGAGCAGGCCGATGTGCTGGCCGCGGAACTGCGTGAGCAGCTGCGCGGCGATGCTCTCGGGCGTCTGCGGCTGCACGGCGGCGCCGTCCTTCGTGCAGTGCTGCGTGCCCAGCTTGACGTACAGCAGACGCAAGAAGTGCCACACCTCGGTGGTGGTGCCCACGGTGGACTTGCGCCCGCCGCGCGACAGGCGCTGCTCGATGGCGACGGTAGGCGGAATGCCGTACACCGCATCCACCTCGGGCCGGCCTGCAGGCTGCACGATGGAGCGCGCATAGGCATTGAGGGATTCGAGGTAGCGGCGCTGGCCTTCGTTGAACAGGATGTCGAATGCCAGCGTGGACTTGCCCGAGCCGCTCACGCCCGTCACCACATTGAACTTGCCACGCGGGATGTCCACGCTCAGGTTCTTGAGGTTGTGTTCCTTCGCATTGACGATTTCTATGGCGTTTTTTGCCGCAGGCGCTAGATCCATATGCGCAAGGCGCTCTGATTTTCGTAGCGCAGCAGCCTTTTCGTGCACCGAGTGGCCGCCCACGCCCAGCGCCAGTTCGTAGTCGCGCAGTGCCTGCCCGGTGTGGGATGTAGCGTGGGCTCGCACGTCCTCGGGCGTACCCTCGGCCACGATGAGGCCACCTGCGTAGCCGCCTTCCGGCCCCAGGTCGATCAGCCAGTCGCTCGCGCGGATCACGTCCAGGTTGTGCTCGATGACGATGAGCGAGTGCCCCGCGTCAATGAGCTTGCGCAGTGCGCGCATCAGCTTGGCGATGTCGTCAAAGTGCAGGCCGGTGGTGGGTTCGTCGAACAGGAACAGGGTGCCCTTGCGCGCCACCGTCTGGCGCGATTTGCTTTGTACGCGTGCAGCCTCGGCCAGAAAGCCTGCGAGCTTGAGGCGCTGCGCCTCGCCGCCCGACAGGGTGGGCACGGGCTGGCCCAGCGCCACGTATTCGAGCCCCACGTCCACGATGGGCTGCAGCGCGCGGATCACGTCGCGGTCGTTCGCAAAGACGGCCGCAGCTTCGGCCACGGTCAGCGCCAGTACATCCGACACATTCAGCGATTTGCCGCCGCGCTCAATGGTGACCTCCAGAATCTCGGGCCGGTAGCGCTTGCCGTCGCAGTCAGGGCAGCGCAGGTACACGTCGCTCAGAAACTGCATCTCCACATGCTCAAAGCCCGAGCCGCCGCAGGTGGGGCAACGCCCGTCGCCGCTGTTGAAGCTGAACTTGGCGGCGGTGTAACTGCGCTGCTTGGACAGCGGCGCCACGGCGAAGAGTTCGCGGATGCTGTCCCACGCGCCCACGTAGCTCACGGGGTTGGAACGTGCGGTCTTGCCGATGGGCGACTGGTCCACGAACACCACGTCCGACAGGTGGTCGGCGCCCAGCATGCGGTCGTGCGCACCCGGTGCATCCGTGGCCTTGCCGAAGTGGCGCAACAGCGCGGGGGCCAGCACATCCTGGATCAGGCTCGATTTGCCCGAGCCGCTCACGCCCGTCACGGTGACCAGGCGCTGCAGCGGGAATTCGACCGTCACATCCTGCAGGTTGTGCTCGCGCGCGCCTTCCAGGATGAGGCGTGGGGTCGATTCCGTCACCATGCGCTTGAAGCCAAAGCCCACATGCTTGCGCCCGCCCAGGTAGGCGCCCGTGAGCGTGTCGGCCTTGCGCAGGTCGGCGGTGGTGCCGTCGAACACGATCTGACCGCCCAGGCGGCCGGGGCCAGGGCCCATGTCGATCATGCGGTCGGCCGCGAGCATCACGGCGGGGTCATGCTCCACCACCACCAGGGTGTTGCCCGCGTCGCGCAAGCGCAGCATGGCCTCGGTGATGCGGTGCATGTCCCGCGGGTGCAGGCCGATACTGGGTTCGTCCAGCACAAACAGCGTGTTGACCAGGCTGGTGCCCAGGGCCGTGGTCAGGTTGATGCGCTGCACCTCGCCGCCGCTGAGCGTGCGGCTTTGCCGGTCGAGCGTGAGGTAGCCGATGCCCACATCGCACAGGTACTTGAGGCGCGTGGTGATTTCTTCGTGCAGCAGCTTCAGCGCCTGGGCATCGCCGCCCTTGGCATCGTCACCCACCGGCAACTGCATGCGCGCAAAGAACTGGCGCAGACGGTCGATGGGCAGCAGCATCAGGTCGTGCAGGCACAGGCCGGGCAACGCCTCGAGTTGCTCGCGCGACCACTGCACACCCTCGGGCATGAAGCGTTTGCCCGGCTCCAGCACCGCATCGGCATCTTCCTTGCGGCCGATGCGCCACAGCAGGCTTTCGGTCTTGAGGCGTGCACCCGCGCAGGTGGGGCACGGCGTGTAGCTGCGGTACTTGGACAGCAGCACGCGGATGTGCATCTTGTAGGCCTTGCTCTCCAGGTACTCGAAGAAGCGCTTGATGCCATACCACTGCTTGCTCCACTGGCCGTCCTTGTAGCCGGGCGCGCCGCCGATGACCCATTTCTTCTGATCGTCCGTGAGCTTATTCCACGGCGTGTCGCGCGGGATGCCTGCCGCCTCTGCGTGGCGCATGAGGTCGTCCTGCGCTTCCTTCCATGCCGGCGTCTGGATGGTCTTGATGGCACCGGCGCGCAGGGTGAGCTTGTCGTTGGGGATGACCAGGCCGTAGTCCACGCCGATCACGCGGCCAAAGCCCCGGCAGCTGTCGCACGCGCCCACGGCGGAGTTGAACGAGAAGGCCGAGGGGATGGGGTCGCTGTAGCGCAGGTCGCTGTCAGGGCAGTGCAGGCCGGTGGAGAAGCGCCAGAGTTCGGCCTCACCCTCATCCACGAGACGATAGACATTCAGCCGCCCCGTGCCGCGCTTGAGCGCGACCTCGATGGCTTCGATCACACGCGCCTTCTCGGCGTTGCCCAGCCGGAACCGGTCGGCCACCACATCCAGCACCTTGCGCGGGCCGGTGGGCGTGGCCACTTCGCGCTCGGCCTGCACCTTGGTGAAGCCACTGGCAGACAGCCATTGCTCGACCTGCTCGGCGCTGGTGTTGGCAGGCAGCTCCACGGGGAACGTTAAGACGATGCGCGGGTCGCCCGCTGCGGCGCTGCGCTGCTGTAGCTCCGCATAAATGGTCTCGGGCGTGTCATGCCGCACCGGCTGTGCCGTCTGCTTGTCGAACAACTGGCCGGCACGCGCGAACAACAGCTTCAGGTGGTCGTTCAGCTCCGTCATCGTGCCCACGGTGGATCGGCTGGAGCGGACCGGGTTGGTCTGGTCGATGGCAATGGCCGGGGGCACACCCTCGACCTTGTCCACGGCGGGCTTGTCCATGCGGTCGAGGAACTGGCGCGCATAGGCGCTGAAGGTCTCCACATACCGGCGCTGGCCCTCGGCATAGAGCGTGTCGAACACCAGACTGGACTTGCCCGAGCCACTGGGGCCTGTGACCACCGTGAGTTCTCCGGTACGGATGTCCAGATCCAGGTTCTTGAGGTTGTGCTGGCGTGCGCCGCGGATTCGGATCAGTCCCTGGGTCATGGAAGCGGTCTTTCGGGTGTGAGGCGGGACATTCTAGGGACGCACCTGGCGTTTGCGCCTGCGCGCGCCGATTACCCCCGAGACGCGCTGCGGTGCTTTGACCGTGGACAAAGCACAAGCAATGGAGCAGCGGCGGGCGAAAAGCGGGTGTTCTGGCCCGAAACATCGGTTTAGACTGCGGCCTTTCACACAAAACAAGAGGAGACCGCCATGACAAAACAATGGCAACTGCGAGCGGCCGGCCTGGTCCTGGCGCTTGCGGCCAGTGCAGCCAGCCATGCCCAGATCCTGATCGGCCAGACAGCAGGTTTCAGCGGCCAGGTGGCAGCGGGCGTGAAAGAGACCACCGATGGCGCGCTGCTGTTCATCGACGCCATCAACGCCAAGGGCGGTGTCAATGGCCAGAAGATCGAGCTGATCTCCCTGGACGACAAGTTCGACCCCAAGCTGGCGGCGGAAAACGCCCGCACGCTGATTGAGGACAAGAACGTGTCGGCCCTGTTCCTCAACCGGGGCACACCCCACACCGAGGCCATCCTGCCACTGCTGGATAAACACGGCGTGGTGCTGGTGGCACCGTCCACCGGCGCCATGGTGCTGCACCAGCCGGTGCGCAAATACATCTTCAATGTGCGCGCCACCTACCAGCGCGAGGCCGAAAAGGCAATCACCCACCTGGCCTCCATGGGCATCACCCGCGTGGCGCTGGTGTACGCGGACGACAGCTTTGGCGCCGACGGCATCCAGGGCGCGCAAAAGGGGCTGGCGGCCGCCAAACTGACGGCGGTGGTATCTGAAAAATTCGACCGCGCCAAGCCCGACTTCGCCCCCATTGCCGCCAAGGTGGCCAAGGCCGATGCGCAGGCGGTGCTGATGGTGGCCTCGGGCTCTGCGGTGGTGGATGCCACCACCGCGCTGCGCACTGCGGGCTCGGCCGCGCAGATCGTGACGCTGTCCAACAATGCCTCCAGCGGCTTCATCAAAAGCCTGGGGGCCAACGCGCGCGGCGTGATCGTGACCCAGGTGTTCCCCAACGAACGGGCCGTGACCTACCCGATGGTGAAGGAAGCCCAGGAACTGGCCAAGACCAAGGGGCTCACCGAAATCAGCCCCGCCATGCTGGAAGGCTTTGCCGCCGCCAAGGTGCTGGTGGAAGGTCTCAAGCGCGCGGGCCCCAAGCCCACCCGCGAGAAGATCCAGGTCGCGCTGGAGAGCATCAAGAAGCTGGACCTGGGCGGTCTGGAGGTGAACTTCAGCCCCGAGGACCATACCGGGCTGGACTTTGCCGACCTGGCCATCATCGGCACGGACGGGCGCTTCCGCCGCTGAGCGCTCGCCTACGCGTTTTTACAGTTGTCCCGCGCGGGGGCGTCCCTACACTCGGGCGCTCCACACGCAGGAGACAACCCCATGAAGAAAACTGGCCTGGCCGGCGCGCTCTGCGCCCTGGCTGCCGCCCTGGGCCTCGGTTCGGCCCATGCACAGATCCTCATTGGCCAGACGGTGGGCATCACCGGCTCGGCCGCCGCCACGGTGGCCGAATCCATGCAGGGCGCAGCCCTCTACATCGACCATGTCAATGCCAAGGGTGGCGTGGGCGGGCAGAAGGTGGAGGTGCTGTCGCTGGACGACAAGTTCGACCCCAAGCTGACCCTGGACAACACCCGCACCCTGATTGAACAAAAGGGCGTGATCGGCCTGTTCATGACCCGTGGCACGCCCCACACCCAGGGCATCATCCCGGTGCTGGAGCAGCATGGCGTGCCGCTGGTGGGGCCGTCCACCGGGGCGATTGCGCTGCACCAGCCGGTGAGCAAATACGTGTTCAACGTGCGGGCGCCCTACCAGCGCGAGGTGACCAAGGCCATTTCGCACCTGCATACGCTGGGCATCCAGCGCATTGGCGTGGTGCATGTGGACGATACGTTTGGCGCCGACGGACTGGCTGGCGCACAGGCCGGATTCAAGGCCAACAACATCGAGGCGCTGTTCATCGAAAAGTTTGACCGTGCCAAGCCCGACTACAGCGCCATCGCCCCGCGCGTGGCCGGCAAGCAGCCCCAGGCCGTGATCTTCATCGGCACTGGCGCTGCGGTGGTCGACGGCATCAAGGCCTTGCGCGCCGCGGGCGTTGCCGGACAGATCGTCACCCTGTCCAACAACGCGTCGGGCGGATTTGTGAAGGCCCTGGGCGACCAGGCCCGGGGCGTGGTGGTGACGCAGGTGTTCCCGTCCGAGCGATCTCTCAACTACCCGGTGATCAAGGAGGCCATCGATCTGGCCAAGGCCAAGAACATCGGCGACCTGACGCCCGCCATGCTGGAGGGCTTTGTGAGCGCCAAGGTGCTGGTGGAAGGCCTCAAGCGCGCGGGTGCCAAGCCCGACCGCGCCAAGCTGCATGCGGGGCTGGAGAGCATCCACAAGTGGGACCTGGGTGGGCTGGAGCTGAGCTACAGCCCCACCGACCACAGCGGGCTGGACTTCTCCGACCTGTCCATCATCGGCACGGACGGCCGCTTCAAGCGCTGACGCGGCGCAAGCGCCCGCGCGTGACGACACGACAAAAAAAGGCCCTGCCAGCGATTGCTGGCAGGGCCTTTGTCATGCCGGGCAATGCGCTTATTGCGCGCTGGCAGCCGATGCAGGGGCTGCAGCGGGTGCCGGCGCGGCGGCGGCTGCGGGTGCAGCTGCGCTGGCGGGTGCCTCGGGGGCGTGCACCGCATCGGCACCGTGCTTTTCTCCGCCCATGTCGGCCTTGTCGCCCGCCGTGATGATCACGTACATCGACAAAGCGGCAAACAAGACGAAGCCAACAACAATCTTCCACATATCAATATCTCCTGGGATGGGTTTGTTCAATCAAGGGGCCTGGCTGACGCGCAGGGTTGTGGTTTGTACTGGTGCGCGACACAAGCCCCTTGATGGAACACAGGGCCCGACCCTTGCGGGGCGGGCCCTGTACACCGGTCAGTAACGATCAGTCGTTGGCGTAGATGTCCACGTCCTTGGTTTCCTTGATGAACAGGCCACCGATCACCACCGTGGCACCGGCGATGATGATGGGGTACCACAGGCCGTTGTACATGTTGCCGGTCTGGGCCACGATGGCAAACGCCGTGGTGGGCAGCAGGCCGCCGAACCAGCCGTTACCGATGTGGTACGGCAGGGACATGGACGTGTAGCGGATGCGGGTGGGGAACATTTCCACCAGCATGGCGGCGATGGGGCCGTACACCATGGTCACCAGCAGCACCAGGTAGGTCAGGATGATGGTGACCATCACCTTGTCGATGCGTGCAGGGTCAGCCTTGGTGGGGTAGCCAGCGGCCTTCAGATCGTCGGCCACGAGCTTCTTGAACTCGGCGTCCTTCTTCTTGGCTTCGTCAGCGCTCAGGCCCTTGCTGGTGTACGAGGGGATTGCGGTTTCGCCAATCTTGATGCTCGCCACCGTACCGGCGGGAGCCACAGCGTTTTCATAGCTCACCGAAGCGCCAGCCAGCACCTGCTTGGCGATGTCGCACGAGCTGGTGAACTTGGTGGTGCCGGTGGGGTTGAACTGGAACGAGCACTCGGCAGGGTCAGCGGTGATCACCACCTTGTTCTTGGCCTGGGCTTCGGCCAGGGCAGGGTTGGCCGCCTTGGTCAGTGCACCGAACACAGGGAAGTACGTCAGCGCGGCCAGCAGGCAGCCTGCCAGGATGATGGGCTTGCGGCCGATCTTGTCCGACAGCGAACCGAACACGATGAAGAACGGCGTACCAATCAGCAGCGACACGGCCACGAAGATGTTGGCGGTGGCGCCATCGACCTTCAGCGCTTGCGTCAGGAAGAACAGCGCATAGAACTGGCCCGAATACCACACCACGGCCTGGCCGGCGGTCAGGCCCACCAGTGCCAGGATCACGATCTTCAGGTTCTTCCACTGGCCGAAGGATTCGGTCAACGGTGCCTTGGAGGTCTTGCCCTCGGCCTTCATCTTCTGGAAGGCAGGCGATTCGTTCATCGACAGGCGGATCCAGACCGAAATGGCCAGCAGCAGGATCGACACGATGAACGGAACACGCCAGCCCCAATCACCAAAGGCTTCTTCGCCCAGCACGGTGCGGGTGCCCAGGATCACCATCAGCGACAGGAACAGGCCCAGCGTGGCGGTGGTCTGGATCCAGGCGGTGTAGGCGCCGCGCTTGCCGTGCGGTGCGTGCTCGGCCACATACGTGGCAGCACCGCCGTATTCACCGCCCAGTGCCAGGCCTTGCAGCAGGCGCAGGGCAATCAGGATGACGGGAGCGGCCACACCGATGGACGCGTAGGTTGGCAAGATGCCCACGATGAAGGTGGACAGGCCCATGATCAGGATGGTGACCAGGAACGTGTACTTGCGGCCGATCATGTCGCCCAGGCGGCCGAAGAAGATGGCGCCGAAGGGACGAACAATGAAGCCCGCCGCAAACGCCAGCAGCGCGAAGATGAACGCCGAACCGGCATCCAGACCGCTGAAGAACTGCTTGGCGATGATGGCTGCGAGCGAGCCGTACAGGTAAAAGTCGTACCACTCGAAAACGGTGCCGAGCGACGAGGCGAAGATGACCTTCCTCTCTTCGGGCGACATCGGCCGCGGTGCGGGATGAACAGTTGCCATGGTGTGTGTCTCCTATTGGTGTTACAGACCGCACTGCGGCGGGCTGCACGCATTCTTGGAGATGGCACTGACCACCCTCTGACGCGAAACCAACAAGAGCTTTCATCAAACTGACCGCTCTCTGACAACTTAGGGTGAAACCCGCAGCACCCCTTTCAGCATCCGGAAATTGCTCAGGGCTTGCCGGGTAAACCCGATGGGAGCTGGCTGACAGCGTCCCAAGCGGGGCCGTCGAACCAGGCGTCGCCATCGAGGTAGGCACGCAGCATGGGCAGGCCGTCGAGCCCCCAGAACAGCTTGCCGTCCACCCCCAACGCGGGCACGCCAAACACACCGGCTGCTTGCGCGGCTTCGGTGTTGGCGCGCAGCAAGGCCTTGGGGCCGTCGCTGTTCACGTCCTGCCCGGGGCGCACCTGCTCCGCAAGCGCCTCGGCCAGCGTGGCCAGGCGCGCAGGGTCCAGCGCGTCGGCGCCGCCTTGCCACACGTGCCGCAGCACCGTGCCCGCCACGTAGCGGTTGATGCTGCCGTCGTCACTGCAGGCCAGGGCCTGGCGCAGCAGGGGCAGCGGGTTGAACGGGTGGCGCGCAGGCATCTGCAGTGGCGTGCCTTGCGCATGGCCCAGCCAGGTCACATGGCGGTAGGTCCAGTCGCGCTTGGGGGCAATGCCCGCAGGGCCGGGGTTGCCGTGCTGCTGCAGCAGGGCACCCAGCAGCACGGGCTGGTAGGTCACGCTGTAGGTCAGCCCTTCCAGCACCTCGGGCAAGCGCTCAAACGCCAGCCAGGCATAGGGGGAAATGAAGTCCAGGTAGAACGTGATGCGCTTCATGCCTCGGTCTCCGGCACGGGCCAGGCAATGCCGGCGCGTTGCAACAACTGCGCCCAGATGGCGCGCCGCTGCGGAGCGTCGGCACGCGACCAGGCGCGGATTTCATCCAGCGTGCGAAAGCAGCCTTCGCAGTGGCTGCGGTCGGGCGTCATGCGGCACACCGAAATGCAGGGCGAAGGCACTGGCTCGGCACTTTTGGGGTCAAATTGGCCGGTAGCGCTAGTCTCTTTTGCCTTGGCAGCTAGCAAATCAATAGCATTCATGCGACCGCCTGGGGCGCAGACGCGTCCGCCACCGGTGCTTGCACCACGTCCACCACGGGTGCGCCCGTCAGGCGCTGCAGGTCGCTGGGGTGCAAGGGGAACACGCCATGGGGGTGGCCTGCTGCGGCCCACACCACGTCAAAGCGCAGCAGGTCCTGGTCGATGAGCGTGACGGGCGGCGTGGCATGCGCCACGGGCGACACGCCGCCAATCGAGAAGCCGGTGCGCGATTTCACAAACTCGGCATCGGCCCGACCGATCTTGCCGCCCACATGGGCTTCCACCTTTTTCTCGTCCACGCGTCGGTCGCCCGAGGTGACCACCAGCACCGCAGCATCGTCGCTCTTGCGCCGGAAGATGATGCTCTTGGCCACCTGCCCCACCAGGATGCCCAGCGCATCGGCGGCCTGCTGTGCGGTGCGTGCGGCATCGTCCAGCATCTGCGGCAGGTGCGGGTGGCCGCGCCGCTGCAGCTCGGCAGCCACACGCTGTACGCCCTCAGGCAGGTTCTTCAGTTCGGCTCCACACATTCGCGTTGTCTCCAGCAGGTCCACAGGGGGGCGTGATTCGGTCGGGTCTCCCTCCATTTTGCCGCGCGCCATGGCCTCCCTGGCACCCCGGCCCGCATGTCCCTGCACGGCGCTCCGGCACCCGGGCCAAATCCGGCCACTTTACAAACAGGAAATGTGTGCGCCCCACAATGCGCCGAACCTTCCCAACCCAACCGCTCCCACGCCCATGAACGATGCTGCGTTGTCCCCGCTGTGCCCGAGCCTGCCCGCGACCTCCCCTGCCAACACTGTGCCGGGCCGCCCCGCCCTCGGGGCATTGCCATGCCGGGGAACGTTGCTGGGGCTGCTGCTGATCGCGGGCATCTTGTCCGGCTGCAGCAAACCCAACGAGGCCCCCGCACCGGCCAAGGCCGCCCCTGAAGTGGGCGTAGTCACGCTCAAGCAGCAAAGCCAGCAGCTCGAAGCCGCCCTACCCGGCCGCACCCGCGCCTCGCTCACGGCCGAGGTAAGGCCCCAGGTGTCGGGCATCCTGCAAAAGCGCCTGTTCACCGAAGGGATGCTGGTGCGCCAAGGCCAGCCGCTGTACCAGATCGATGACGCCTCGCTGCGGGCCACGGAGGCAAGCGCGAAGGCAGCCCTGGCCAAGGCCGAGGCTACCGCGCGCACCCAGGAGGCCACGGCCAAGCGCAATGCGGAGCTGGTGAAGATCGACGCCATCAGCCAGCAGGCCTTTGAAGAAAGCCAGGCCGCCGCAGCCCAGTCGCGCTCCGACGTGGCCGTGGCCCAGGCCAACCTGGCCACCGCCCGCATCAACCTCAAGTACAGCCGCATCGAGGCACCGATCAGTGGACGCATCAGCCTGTCCAACGTGACGCCGGGAGCGCTGGTCACGGCCAACCAGGCCGATGCGCTGACCTCCATCGTCCAGCTTGACCCGATGTACGTGGACTTCACCCAGTCCACCACCGAGCTGATGCAGTTGCAGCGGGACTGGGACGCTGGCCGCTTCCAGAAGGTCGAGGGCGACAAGATCCCCGTGCGCATCCGCCTGGACGACGGCACCGAGTACGCGCAACGCGGCCAGCTGCAGTTTGCCGGCGTGATCGTGAACGCCACCACCGGCACCGTCACGCTGCGCGCCGTGGTGCCCAACCCCAGGGGCACGCTGATGCCCGGCATGTACGTGCAGGCGCTGCTGCCCACCGGCCTTGCGCCCGAAGCCCTGCTGGTGCCCCAGCAGGCCGTGACCCGCGACCTCACCGGCAAGCCCAGCGTGCTGGTGGTCAAGGAAGGCGATGTGGTGGAAAAACGCCCGATCAGCATCGACCGTGCGGTGGGCAACCAATGGCTGCTGCAAGGCGGGTTGGCTGCCGGCGAGCGCGTGGTGACCGAAGGGTTCCAGCGCGTCAAACCCGGCGACAAGGTGCGCGCGGTGGAAGTGGATCCCAAAGCCCCCGCCAAGGGCCGCAAGGGAGCCCCAGGCGCCGACGTGCCGCCCGCTGCAGGTGCCGCGCCCGCCTCGGCCCCTGCCCCAGCGGCCTCCCGCTGAGCACGAAGGACGCAGCACATGGCTCAGTTCTTCATCAACCGGCCCATTTTTGCCTGGGTCATCGCCATCATCATCATGCTGGGCGGTGCGCTGTCCATCGTCACGCTGCCGCTGGAGCAGTACCCCGACATCGCTCCGCCACGCGTGACCATCGGCTCGCAATACACCGGCGCCTCGGCCGAGACGGTCGAGAACTCGGTGACGCAGATCATCGAGCAGCAGCTCAAGGGCATCGACAACATGCTCTACATGAGCTCGACCTCGGATGCCTCGGGCCGCTCGCGCACCACGCTCACCTTCGCGCCCGGCACCAACATCGACGTGGCGCAGGTGCAGGTGCAAAACAAGCTGCAGGCCGCCACCAACCGCCTGCCCGACGCCGTCAAGAGCCGGGGCGTTTTCGTGAACAAGGGCGGGCAGGACTTCCTGGTCACCTACAGCTTCTTCTCCAAAGACCCCTCCATGAGCGCCGTGGACATCGGCGACTTCCTGACCAGCAGCCTGGTGGACGTGATCGGCCGCATCGACGGTGTCGGTGACGTGACGGTGTTCGGCACCAACTACGCCATGCGCATCTGGATGGACCCGGCCAAGATGGAGAAGTACGCGCTGATGCCGTCGGACCTGGTCAATGCGCTCAACGCCCAGAACGCGCAGGTATCTGCCGGCCAGCTGGGCGCCCTGCCCGCGGTGTCCGACCAGCAGCTCAACGCCACCATCACCGCCCGCACCAAGCTCAAGACGGTGGAGCAGTTCGAGGCCATCGTGCTCAAGTCGGCGCTCGATGGCTCAGTGGTCACCGTCAAGGACGTGGCCCGCGTGGAGCTGGGTGCCGAGAACCTGACTGTGAAGGCCAAGCTCAATGGCATGCCCGGCGCGGGCATGGGCATCGTGCTGGCCGACGGCGCCAACGCCATGCAGGTGGCCGACGCCATCGCCGCCAAGCTGGCTGAACTCAAGCCCTACTTTCCCAACCAGATCGACTACTTCGTGAGTTCGGACTCCACGCCCTTCGTGCGCGCATCCATCAAGGAAGTGGTCAGCGCACTGGGCGAAGCCATGATCCTGGTGGTGATCGTGATGTTCGTGTTTTTGCAGAACTTCCGCGCCACGCTGATCCCCGCCATTGCCGTGCCGGTGGTGCTGCTGGGCACCTTCGGGGTGCTGTCGCTGGCGGGGTATTCGATCAACACGCTGACCATGTTTGCCATGGTGCTGGCCATCGGCCTGCTGGTGGACGATGCGATCGTGGTGGTCGAAAACGTCGAGCGGGTGATGCACGAGACCGACCAGTCGGCCAAGGAGGCCACCCGCCAGTCCATGCGCGAAATCACGCCCGCCCTGGTGGGCATCGGAGTCACGCTGTCGGCGGTGTTCGTGCCCATGGCGTTCTTTGGCGGCTCCACCGGCGTGATCTACCGGCAGTTCTCCATCACCATCGTGGCGGCCATGGCGCTGTCGGTGTTTGTGGCGCTCACCCTCACCCCGGCGCTGTGCGCCACGCTGCTCAAGCCCGCAGCCGCGTCTGCCGGGCATGACCGGCCCATCCGGCGCGGCCTGCTGGGCCTGAACGACCGGTTCTTCCGCTGGTTCAACCACCATTTCGACGCCACCTCGGCACGCTACCAGGGCACAGTGGCCTACACACTGCGCCGCACCAAGCGCATGGTGCTGATCTTTCTGGCGGTGTGTGGCGTGGTGTGGCTGCTCATGGCGCGCCTGCCCACATCCTTCCTGCCCGACGAAGACCAGGGCTTCCTGTACGTGAACGTGAACCTGCCCTCGGGCGCCGCCGATGCGCGGCTGCAGAGCGTGCTGGACCAGGTGCGCGACTACTTTGCGCAGCAGCCCGATGTGCTGAGCTTCTACCAGGTCTCGGGCATCAACGGAGACCAGGCCTCGGCACGTGGCTTTGTGCGCCTCAAGCCCTGGGAAGACCGCACGCTGCCCAACCAGGCCGCCGCGCAGATCGCCTACAAGGCCACGCGCGACCTGGCCTCCATCCGCGATGCGCGGGTGCTGGTCGTCATGCCGCCGGCCGTGCGGGGCCTGGGCTCCAGCTCGGGCTTCAACTTTGTGATCAAGGACATGAACGGCCTGGGCCACCAGGCGTTGCTGGCAGCCACCAACACCTTCCTGTCCGAAGCGCGCAAACGGCCCGAGCTGACCAACCTGCGCATGACCAACCTGGAAGATGCCAGCGAGCTGCGCCTGGAGATCGACGACCGCAAGGCCGCCGCGCTCGGGCTGTCGTACAACGACATCAACAGCGTGCTCTCCAGCGCCATTGGCGGCACCTACGTGAACGACTTCCTGAACAACGAACGGGTCAAGCGCGTGTACATCCAGGGCGACGCCCCGGCGCGCATGCTGCCGCAGGACGTGGCACGCTGGAGCGTGCGCAACAGCAAGGGCGAGATGGTGCCGTTTGGCGCGTTCTCCACCAGCTACTGGGCCTACGGATCGCCGCAGCTGCTGCGCTACAACGGCAACCCGGCGTACGAGCTGGAAGGCCGCGCCGCACCAGGCGTGAGCTCGGGCGCCGCCATGAAGATCGTGGAAGACATCCTGCGCACGCTACCTCCCGGCATTGGCTACGAGTGGACGGGCGCCTCGCTGCAAGAGCGCCAGTCGGGCGCCCAGGCCCCCATGCTGTACGCGATCTCGATCCTGTTCGTGTTCCTGTGCCTGGCGGCCCTGTATGAGAGCTGGACCGTGCCGCTGTCGGTGATCCTGGCCGTGCCGCTGGGCGTGGTGGGCGCACTCGCCGCCACCTACACCCGGGGCCTCACCAACGATGTGTACTTTCAGGTGGGGCTGCTGACCACGGTGGGGCTGGCGTCCAAAAACGCGATCCTGATCGTGGAGTTTGCTGTGCAGCTGCAGGAGCAGGGCAAGAACCTGTTTGACGCCATCGTCGCGGCCGTGCGCCTGCGCCTGCGGCCCATCCTGATGACCTCGCTGGCGTTCGGCTTCGGGGTGATCCCGCTGGCCATCGGCACCGGCGCGGGTGCAGGCGGTCGGGTGGCCATCGGTACCGCCGTGCTGGGCGGCATGCTGGCTTCCACGGTGCTGGGCATCTTCCTGGTGCCGGTGTTCTTCCTGCTGATCCGCCGCTGGTTCAAGAGCCGGTCGCGCAGCGAGGACAACGCACCGCCACCGCCTGCCACCACCCTACCGCACCCCACTCAGGAGAGCGCAGCATGACGCGCCCACCCTTTTCGCCACGCCGCCAGCGCCGGCCTGCCGCCATCGCTGCAGCCCTGGCCACCACCGCACTGATCGCGGGCTGCAACCTGGCCCCCATGCACCAGACGCCCGCCCTGCCGGTGCCTGACACCGTGGGCACCACCAGTGGGCAGCCGGCCGTGGCCAGCGACGCCAGTCTGCAGGCGGCAGCGGCGCTGGGCTGGGTGCAGGCCCAGCCGCTGCGCGATGTCATTGCCCTCGCGCTGTCGAACAACCGCGACCTGCGCGTGGCCGTCGAGACCATCGAACGGGCCCGCGCCCAGTACGGCATCACCCGCGCCGACCTGTTGCCCAGCGTCACCGCGCAGGCGCAGGCCAGCCGCGCGCGCACCGCCGCCGGCATGAGCAGCGCCACAGCCCCTGCGCAGGTGGCCACGCAGTACACGGCACAACTGGGGTTTGCCAGTTACGAGATCGACTTCTGGGGCCGGGTGCGCAACCTCAACGAGGCAGCGCTGCAGCAGTTTCTGCAGAGCCAGCAGAACCAGCGCAACATCCAGACGGGCCTGATTGCCGATGTGGCCAACGCCTGGCTCACCCTGGCCGCCGACGAAGCCCGGCTGCAACTGGCGCGCGACACCCTGGCCAGCCGCGAAAAGGCCTATGCACTGACCGAACGCATCCACGCCATCGGCTCCACATCGGGACTGGTGCTGGCCCAGGCGCAGACCACGGTGGACGCGGCACGCGGTGATGTGGCGACCTACCTGGCGCAGGTGGAGCGCGACCGCAACGCACTGCAATTGCTGGTGGGCGGCCCGGTGCCTGCGGCCCTGTGGCCCACTGCCAGCACGCTGCGTGCAGACGCGCAGGCCCCGGCGGCGTTGCAGCCCGTGCCGGTGCCGCTGGCCTCCAGCGTGCTGCTCGCCCGCCCCGATGTGCAGGCCGCCGAAAATGCCCTGCGCGCCGCCGAGGCGAACATCGGCGCTGCGCGGGCGGCCCTGTTCCCCACCATCAGCCTCACGGCCAATGTAGGCACTGGCAGCCGCGAGCTGGACGGTCTGTTTGGCGCAGGCAGCGGCACCTGGAGCTTTGTGCCGCTGGTCCGCCTGCCCATCTTCGACGCCGGCCGCAACCGCGCCAACGTGCAGGTGGCCGAGGCCAACCAGCGCATCGCGGTGGCCCAGTACGAAAAGGCCGTGCAGACCGCGTTCCGCGAGACCGCCGATGTGCTGGCCGACCGCGCGCAGTGGGACGAGCGCATTGCCGCGCAGACGCGGCTGGTGGCCTCCACCCAGAAGGCGTTCGACCTGTCGGAGGCACGTTTCAAGGCCGGGGTGGACAACTACCTCACGGTGCTGGAT
This sequence comes from Acidovorax sp. Root402, assembly GCF_001425125.1. Lineage (NCBI taxonomy): Bacteria > Pseudomonadati > Pseudomonadota > Betaproteobacteria > Burkholderiales > Comamonadaceae > Acidovorax > Acidovorax sp. Root402. The sequence continues at coordinate 40,545 of NZ_LMDQ01000002.1, read as the reverse complement.
GCGCAGCGCAGCCTTTACGCAGCGCAGCAGACCCTCATCGGTCTGCGCCAGGCCGAGCAGGTCAATCGCGTGACGCTCTGGAAAGTGCTGGGCGGCACCCCGGACGCCGGTTGACGGCGGCCGGGTGCAGATGGATCGATAGTCAGCCCGCGCGCTTGGTCAGCAAGGCATTGGCCGCGCGTGAGTTGGGCTTGCGATCCAGGAAGCCGCTGATGTAGGCCCCGGCATCGATGAGCTGGTCCAGGTCGATGCCGGTCTCAATGCCCATGCCCTGCAGCATGTACACCACGTCTTCAGTGGCCACGTTGCCGGTGGCGCCCTTGGCATAAGGGCAGCCGCCCAGACCCGCCACGGACGACTGGAAGTTCCACACGCCCAGCTCCAGCGCGGCCAGTGTGTTCGACAGCGCCTGGCCGTAGGTGTCGTGGAAATGGCCCGACACATCGTCGATGCCAAAGTGCTGCAGCGTCGCCTCCAGCGCCTTCTGCACCTTGCGCGGCGTGCCCACACCAATGGTGTCAGCCACATCCACGCGCTGCACGCCAATGCCCTGGAGCAGGCCAGCCAGGTAGGCCACGCGCTCAGGGGCAATGTCGCCTTCGTACGGGCAGCCCACGGTGCAGCTCATGGCGCCGCGCACACGGATGCCGGCGGCCAATGCTGCCTCCACTACCGGGGCAAAACGCTCGATGCTCTCGGCAATGCTGCAGTTGATGTTGCGTTGGCTGAAGGCCTCGCTGGCGGAACCGAAGACGACGATCTCGTCGGGCTGGTCCAGCAATGCCGCCTCAAAGCCCTTGAGGTTGGGCGTGAGCACCGAATACGCCACGCCTGGCTGGCGGGTGATGCCCGCCATCACCTCGTGGTTGTCGGCCATCTGCGGCACCCACTTGGGGCTGACGTAGCTGGTGACCTCGATCTCTTTCAGGCCGGCCTGCTGCAGGCGGTGCACCAGCTCGATCTTGACGGCGGCGGGCACCGGGGTCTTTTCGTTCTGCAGGCCGTCGCGGGGGCCAACGTCGATGAGGCGGACGCGGGAGGGAATGCTCATGGGGCTACCAAGGGTGGATCAAGGAATCCGCCATTGTCTCGCCTGCGCCTCCACAGGGCCACCCCATATCGTGCCAGACCATTCGCCGGACGCGCCATCAGCCCGTACGGGTGCCATCACCCGCCACCTCTTGCCGCAGCAGGGCCACCATGGCCTGCGCCGCCAGCGACAGCGGCCGCCCCCGGAGCGTGATCAGCCCGATGGGCCGGTGCAGCACGGGCGCCTTGAGCGCTCGCGTGACCACCTCGGGCCTGCGCACCACCTGGGCGGCCAGTTCGGGCAGCGCGCTCACGCCCAGCCCCGCAGCCACCATGGCCGCGATGGTGGCCAGGTGTTCCACCTCATAGCGCGGCGCAAAACGGATGCGGTGGGTCAGCAAGGCCTCTTCCGCATACTGCCGCACGCTGGTACCTGCGGGCATGGAGATGTGCGGCAGCTCGGCCACATCCGCCCAGGCAATGGCGCTGCGCCCTCGGGCCAGCGGGTGCGTGCGCCCCATCAGCAGCACAAAGCGGTCGGACACCAGCGGGGTGTAGTCCAGGTCGGCATAGGCGGGGTTGGCCGCGGTGAGGGCAAAGTCCACACGCCCGGCACGCACCATGTCAAACGCTGGGCCCGCCAGGCTGTCGATCAGCTCCATCTGCACGCCCGGGTGCTGCGCGGAGAACCGGGCAAAGGCCCGTGGCACAGCCCCTGCGGCCAGCGACGGCAGCGCCGCCAGCGCAACGCGGCCCACCTGCAGCTGCGCCACCTCCTGCACGCGGCGCACCGTCTCCTCCATCTGGTGGCGCAGGAACCGCGCCTGCTCGGCAAACACCTCGCCCGCCAGCGTGAGCTGCACGGTGCGCGTGGTGCGCTCGAACAGGCGCACGTCCAGCATCTCCTCCAGCCGCGCCACCGTGCCCGACACCGCCGACTGCGACAGGTGCATCTGCAAGGCCGTGCGCCGAAAACTCAGCGTCTCGGCCAACGACAGGAACACATCCACCTCGCGGGCGGACCAATTGATCTTCATAGCTGATCAGTCTATCGAAAAAGACGTCTGGACCGCGCAATGCGCGCCCCCTAGACTGAATTCAACGCAAGCACACCGCTTGAGCAGGTTAAGAGCAACGAGGAGACACGATGGAGAACAGTTCGCCGCGCAACGCGCGCACCGTGGTGGTAGGCGGAGGCACCATGGGGGCTGACGTGGCCGTGGTCCTGGCCCGGGGCGGCGCGCAGGTCACGGTGGTGGACCCCCACGCCGCCCGCCGCGACCACTTGCTGCCCCACATTGCGCAGGAGCTGGCCGCTGCCGGCCAGGCCGCCCACGCCGGCCCGGTGCAGGTGTGCGCCAGCCTGCAGGATGTGGACTGGAGCGGCGTGGTGCTGGTGGTGGAATGCATCACCGAGCAACTGCCCGCCAAACAAAAGCTGTTTGCCGAGCTGGAAACCGTCGCCCCCCCCAACGCCGTGCTGGCCAGCAACAGCTCGGGCTTTCCGATCAGTGCCATTGCCCAGGGGCTGACCACGGCGCAGCGCATGCTGGGCCTGCACTTCTTCATGCCCGCCCACCTGGTGCCGCTGGTGGAGGTGGTGCTGGGCGAGCGCAGCAACCCGGCCCTGGGCACCTGGCTGCACGCCTTCATGCGCGGCTGCGGCAGCGTGCCGGTGCTGGTCAAGAAGGACAAGCCCGGCTTTCTGGCCAACCGTATGCAGCACGCACTCTCGCGCGAGGCGTTTGCGCTTATCGACGAAGGCATTGCCTCGCCGGAGGACGTGGACGCCGCCGTGCGCTTTGGTTTTGGCTTCCGCTTTCTGGCGGCCGGGCCGGTGCTGCAGCGCGACCACGCAGGCATTGAGGTGCACACCGCCGCAGCCGCCACCATGTACCCCACGCTGTCAAACACCGACGTACCCGCCCAGGCCCTGCGCGACAAGGTGGCGCAGGGTCAGCTCGGCATGAAGACGGGCAAGGGCTTTTTTGACTGGCCCGAAGACCGCAAGCGGGCCGAACGCACGCGCTACGACACGCTGCTGCGCCAGGGCCTGGCTTTGCTGGCCAGCGAGTTGCCCACCATCGAGCCTCCCACCGATATGTCACAGACGGACACCCCAACGACCACTGGAGCCCGCGCATGAGTGCATCGCCCGCATCACCCACCATTGCCAGCCAGTGGGTTGACCCACTGATCGTGACCGTGGCGCCCAACGGCGCCTACAAGCAGCCCGCCGACCATCTGGCCGTGCCCATCACACCGGCCACGCTGGCCACCACGGCCAAGGCCTGCCTGGACGCGGGAGCGGCCATGCTGCACATGCACATCCGCGACGCGCAAGGCCGCCACAGCCTCGATGTGGAGGGCTACCGTGAGGCGCAGCGCGTGGTGCGCCAGGCTGTGGGCGACGCGATGGTCATCCAGATCACCAGCGAAGCCGCAGGCGTGTACCAGGCACCCGCGCAGATCGCCATGGTGGAGGCCCTGCAACCCGAGGCCGTGTCCATCGGACTGCGCGAAGTAGACAAGCCCGAGATCGGCGAAGCCGGACTGCAGCGCTTCTTCACCGGCCTCGCCCAGCGCCGCACCATGGTGCAGGTCATCCTGTATGACGTGGCCGACCTGCGCCGCTGGCAGGCACTGCGCGCCAGTGGCGTGGTGCCGGATGCGCCTTGGTTCCTGCTGTTTGTGCTGGGCCGCTACAGCGCGGGCCAGACCTCTAGCCCGCGCGACCTGCTGCCTTTTCTGAACGCCCATGACGGCAACGAGCCCTGGGCCGTGTGCGCCTTCGGGGCGGCAGAGAACGCCTGCGTGGCCGCCGCTGCCGTGTTTGGCGGCCACGCCCGCGTGGGGTTTGAAAACAACCTGCTGTGCAAGGACGGCAGCGTGGCCCCCGACAACACCGCGCTGGTGCGCCAGGCCGTCGAAGCGGCCGCCGCGCTGGGCCGCCCGCTGGCCACCGCCGCCGACATCCGGCAGCGCTTTGGCGCAGGCTGAGCGGCACCGCTCCATCGCGCTCCCCATCCATTGACATCAACCCGCAGCAGACGGGCTTTATCCATCCCCACAGGAGACAGACATGCACCACCGCCAACTTCACTCGTCCACGCCCCGCACCGCCCGGCGCGCCGTGCTGCACGCAACCCTTGCCGTGCCCCTGGCCCTGGGCATCGCAGGTCACGCTGCGGCGCAGACGGCCGCCACCGCCTTCCCCAGCAAGACCATCCGCTTTGTGGTGCCCTATCCGCCCGGTGGACCCACCGACCTGATGGCCCGCATGCTGCAGCCCGAGCTCCAAAGCCGCCTGGGTGTACCTGTGGTGGTGGACAACAAGGGCGGCGCCGGCGGCAACACCGGCAGCGCCGAGGTGGCCAAACAGGCGCCAGCGGACGGCCACACGCTGCTGCTGGCCGCCAGCGGCCCGATGGCGGTCAACCCGTCGCTGTACGCCAGCATGCCGTTCAACCCGCTGTCCGATCTGGTGCCGGTGATCCAGCTGTCGGCATTTCCGCTGGTGCTGGAGGTGCATCCCTCCCTGGGCGTCAAGACACTGGCCGAGTTCCTGGCCATGGCCAAGGCCGGAAAGCCGGTGCTGAGCTACGCGTCGGCCGGCAACGGCACACCACAGCACTTGGCGGGCGAGCTGTTCAACACCACCGCGGGCGTGAAGATGGGGCACATCCCCTACCGGGGCGCTGGCCCCGCGCTCAACGACCTGATCGGCGGACAGGTGAACGTGATGTTCGACATCGTCGGTAGCTCCCTGCCCCACATCCAGGCGGGCAAGCTCATCCCGCTGGCCGTTACATCCAGCGAACGCGCCAAGGTGCTGCCCAATGTGCCCACCATGGCGGAGGCTGGCATTGCGGGCTACCAGATCACCGGCTGGCATGGCATTGCGGTGCGAGCTGGCACCCCGCAAGCCACCGTCGACAAGCTCAACGCCACGGTGAATGCGATCTTCAAGGAACCCGCGTTCCGCACCAAATGGGAAGCCATTGGCACACCCGTGGTGGGGGGCACGGCGGCAGACTTTGGGGCGCTCATCAAGGCCGACGCGCAGCGACTGGGCAAGCTGGTGCGCGATGCCGGCGTGACGGTGGATTGAAAAGGCACACCCTCTGTGCCCGCGCGCGGAGGGCTATGCGACAGACCTGGGGCGCAAGCGCAGCAACAGCCAGCCCACTGCCATACCGATGGCGCTGGAGAGCAGCATCACTGCACCGATCACGATCTTCACGGTGGTGGAACTGCGGATTTCCGCCTGCACCGGGTCCTTGGCGGAGTAGCGCACCGAAACAGTCTCACCCACCTTGTGGATGGCCTGCTGCTGGCGTGCGACCGAATCCGTGAAGCTGTAGGTTCGCCCATCGCCCGCCACAAACTCCACAATGCTTTTCTTGGCAAGCCCCCGGCGGTGGGATGGGCCTGTCATGATTTCTTCATGCGCCACCACCCGGCCCTTGGCGGTGTGCGTGTCGCCCAGCATGTTCATGCCAGAGGCCAATAACCACGCCGCACCCAGCGCGGCCAAGGCGCTGGGCACCAGCAGGATCCAGCCCAAAAGACCGAAGAAACGACGGAACGTGGATGTGCTCATGCCCGCCATTCTCCACGCTCACGAGCGCGTGGACCGGCGGCCTCAGTAGCCTCGGGCAGGGTTCACGATGCCCGCCACCGCCTCGCCGTGCTCCAGCGCCACCATCTTGCGTGCGATCTGGGCAATGCTCTCGTCGCGCAGCGTGCGCGCCGAGGTGTGGGGCGTGACGGTGATGCGCGGGTGCGTCCAGAACGCATGGCCTGCGGGCAACGGCTCGGTGCGGAACACATCGAGTGTGGCGCCTGCCACATGGCCGCTGTCAATGGCGGCCAGCAGGTCTTCGTCCACCAGGTGCGCGCCGCGCGCCACATTGATCACGTAGGCACCCGGCTGCAGGCGAGCGAGCGTGCCCTTGTTGATGACGTTGGTCGTATCGGGCGTGAGCGGCAGCAGGTTGACCAGGACGCGGCTCGCGGCCAGAAAGTCATTGAATTGATCCGCGCCCGCAAAGCCGCGCACGCCGTCGATGGCCTTGGGGCTGCGGCTCCAGCCATTGATCGGAAATTCAAACTGCGCCAGCGCCTTGGCAACCCGCTCGCCCAGCACGCCCAGGCCCATCACGCCGATGGGGTAGTCGCTGCGCAGGCGCGGCTTGCGGTAGCCCCAGCGGCCCGCCTGGGTGTCGGCCTCATAGCCATCAAACTCGCGGAAGTGGCGGATGACCGCGTGGCACACATATTCAGCCATCTGCACGGCCATGCCCGCATCATCCAGCCGCACCACCAAGGCCTGGGGCGGCAGGCGCAGCTTGAGCAGGGCATCCACCCCTGCGCCGATATTGAAGAGCGCCTTGAGGCCAGGCTGTTCGTCCATGAACTGCTGGGGTGGTGCCCAGACCACGGCGTAGTCGGCCTGCGGGGCTCCGGGCTGCCAAACAGAAATCTCAACGCCGGGCAGCGCGGCGGAAAAGCCCTGGAGCCAGGGCTCGGGCTTGGCATCGGTACAGCAAAAGGTGATTTTCATGGGGCCCAAGCGTAGCCGCATTGGGCCCCCTGCGCTGTCACCGGCAGACGACTCGGGACACTACTTGGCTCAGGCCTTGTCAGCGGCTACCAGCTTGAGCAGCTCTGCCCCCTCGGTCACCTGGTCGCCTGGCGCGTACAGCAGCTCCTGCACCACGCCGTCGGCCGGGGCGGCGATGGTGTGCTCCATCTTCATGGCCTCCATCACCGCCAGTGGCTGCCCCTTGGCAACCTTGTCGCCCGCCTTCACGGCAAACGACACCACCTTGCCGGGCATGGGGGCCGTGAGGCGTCCGCCTTCAGCCGCTGCCTCGCCCGCGTGGGCCAGCAGGTCGATGGCGGTGATCTGCGTGGCGCCCAGCGGGGTGAACACATGGTCCACCTCGCCCTGCGCATACACGGCAGCGCGCGTGCGCTGGCCGGCGAACTGCAACTCGATGGCGCCCTGGGGCGCTGCGCCAAAGACCAACGAACCGGACACGGCAGCGTCGCCCTCGCCCACCTTCAAGTGCAAGCCGCCACCGCGCTCGTAAGTCAGCAGCGCCTTGGCGTGTTCACCGCCAAATTCAAATTCAAACCGGCGCTGCACCACGCCATGCGTGTGAAAGCCGTCGCGGCGGCTGAACGGGTCCACGCCCTCACTCGTACGCTCATTCAGCAGGGCCTGCGCCACGGCCGCCGCAGCGGCCAGGGGCAAGCCCACGGGTTCCTGGTGGAACAACACAGCCTGCTCACGCGGGATCAGCGCCGTGTCCAGCTTGGCGCGGGCAAACGCATCGGTGCGTGCCACGCGGCGCAAAAACTGCACGTTGGTTGCCAGGCCCACGATGTGGGTCTGGGCCAGCGCCTCGTCCAGCCGCGCCAACGCCTGTTCGCGCGTGTCGCCGTGCACGATGAGCTTGGCCACCATGGAGTCGTAGAACGGGCTGATCGCATCGCCCTGTCGCACGCCGGAATCCACGCGCACCGCGCCTCTTTCAAACGTCACGCAATCGGGCAGCGCATACACATTGAGCGCACCGGTCGCGGGCAGGAAGTTGTTGTCCGGGTTCTCGGCACAGATGCGGGCCTCGATGGCGTGGCCTGTGATGCGCAGGTCTTGCTGCTGGAGCGGCAATGGCTCGCCCGACGCTACACGCAGCTGCCACTCCACCAGATCGAGGCCCGTGATGGCCTCGGTCACAGGGTGCTCCACCTGCAGGCGGGTGTTCATCTCCATGAAGTAGAACTTCATCTGCTCGGGGGCGTCGTAGCCGCCGGGCTGCTCGACGATGAACTCCACCGTGCCCGCGCCCACGTAGTTCACAGCCTTGGCGGCGGCCACAGCGGCCTCGCCCATGCGGGCGCGCAGCTCCGGCGTCATGCCCGGCGCAGGCGCTTCTTCCAGCACCTTCTGGTGGCGGCGCTGCACGGAGCAATCGCGCTCGAACAAGTACACGCAGTTGCCGTGCGTGTCGCCAAACACCTGGATCTCAATGTGGCGCGGGCGTTGCACGTACTTTTCGACCAGCACCGCGTCGTCACCAAAGCTGTTGATGGCCTCGCGCTTGCAGGAGTCGAGCGCCGCCGCAAAGTCCTCGGCCTTGTCCACGGCGCGCATGCCTTTGCCGCCGCCGCCAGCGCTGGCCTTGATGAGCACGGGATAGCCAATACGGTCCGCCTCGCGTTGCAGCAGCGCCGGGTCCTGGTCAGCACCGTGGTAGCCGGGCACCAGGGGTACCTGTGCCTGCTCCATGAGGCGCTTGGACTCGGCCTTCAGCCCCATGGCATTGATGGCGCTGGCAGGGGGGCCAATGAAAACCAGGCCCGCGTCGGCACAGGCCTTGGCGAAGTCTTCGTTCTCGCTCAGAAAACCGTAGCCAGGGTGGACGGCCTGCGCGCCCGTGGCCTTGGCGGCCTCGATGATGCGCTCCCAGCGCAGGTAGCTGTCCTTGGGCGCGCTGCCGCCGATGTGCACGGCCTCGTCGCACACGGCCACATGTTTGGCGTTGGCGTCGGCGTCGGAGTACACGGCGACGGTTTTCACGCCCAGGCGCTTGGCGGTCGCTGCGACACGGCAAGCGATCTCGCCACGGTTTGCAATAAGGATCTTGTTGAACATGTTTAAGCCACCTTGGCAGAACCAGAAAAGAAAGAGGACAAGCGCCGCACGACGGCGCGCAGAAACTTGAACAGCACCACCAGCAGCAGCACCGACACCGCCACCATCACCACCAGCGCGATGCCAAAGGCCACCGGGTGCTGCGTGGCCAGCCAGACCACGGCCACGACCAGGCCGTCTTCAAAGAACGACAGCCCCCAGTTGGAAAACGGCTCGGGCGAGGTGTTCACGGCAGCGCGGGTGGTCATCTTGGTGGCCAAGGCCGTGGCAGAGAGCGAGCCGCCCAGCAGTCCCGCCACCACGGCCATGGTCGCGTTGTCGGCACCGAACACGCCGTAGGCCAACGCAGCACCCGCAGGTACGCGGATGAAGGCATGGATGGCATCCCAGGCGCTGTCCACCCAGGGCACCTTGTCGGCAAAAAACTCCACCATCAGCATGAAGCCGCTGACCATCAGCACCAGCGGGTGCTGCAGCATGGCCAGGCCTGGCGGCAGGGGCATCCAGCCCAGCACGCCCATCATGCCGACCAGGAACACCACGGCATACAGCCGGAACCCGCTGGCCCAGCCCAGTGCGGCGGCCAGCGCCAGCAGGCTGGGCATGTCGAGCTTCGCAGTTGCTGTGGCTGCCGCGTCGCCCACGGCGCGCGCGGTGCCGCCATCCACATGCAGCCCCAGCGTGTGGAGCCACTGCACGATGTTGAACCAGAGGGTGTCCATAGCCTGCTTGTACTGATCAGCCCAACCAGGCGGGTTTGCGCTTGTTGAGGAAGGACTGCACGCCTTCCTTGCCCTCATCGCTGGCGCGGATGTCGGCAATGCCCTGCACCGTGGCGGCGATGAGGCCCGCGTTGATCTCCCGCTCTGCCACATCCATCACCAGCTTCTTGCAGACGCGCACAGCGTTGGGGCTGGCGCTGGTCAGGGCCTTGAGCAGTTCGTCCACTTTGGCGTCGAGCTGGTCAGCCACCACGACCTCATGCACAAAGCCAATGCGCAAGGCTTCGGCCGCACCAAAACGCTCAGCGGTAAGGAAGTACCGGTGCGCAGCACGTGCGCCCATGGCACGGATCACATAGGGGCTGATGGTGGCGGGGATGAGCCCCAGCTTCACCTCGCTGAGGCAAAAGCCTGCCGTGTCCACGGCCACGGCCATGTCGCACGCGGCCACCAAGCCCATGCCGCCTGCATATACATCGCCCTGCACGCGAGCAATCGTGGGCTTGGGGCATTCGTAGATCACGCGCAGCATCTCGGCCAGCTTGCCTGCATCGGCGATGTTTTCGTCGCGCGTGTAGTCGGCCATGCGGCGCATCCAGTTGAGGTTGGCACCGGCGCAAAAGGCAGGGCCTTCTGCGGCGAGCACCACGGCACGCACATCGGCACGCCCACCCACATCTTTGAAGGCGGCGGTGATCTCGGCAATGACCTCATCGCTGAAGGCGTTGCGAATCTCAGGCTGCGTGAGCGTGATGCGCGCCACGGCGCCGGTTTGGGTGATGGAAAGGTTCTGGCTGCTCATGGCTTGGACGGGTTTTGCAGAAAGTAGACGAAGTCCAGCTCGGGACAGGGCTGGCCCAGCGCGGTCAATGCCGCAGTGATCTGACCCCGGTGGTGCGTTCCGTGGTTGAACACGTGCGCCAGCGTGGCCGCAAACGGCAGCGATGCCGCCGTGCCACGCATGGTGGTGTAGTCGAGCGTGCCGCTCCAACGACCAGGAGCGAACGAAGCTATCAGCGGTGCCCAGCGAGCCGCTCCTTCGCGCAGGCGGGCATCGAGTTGCGCGCGGTCGGGTTCCAGCTCGGCGTCCAGCGCCACCTTGGGCGAGGTGCCTTCGGCAAAGCGCACGAACCACAGATGGTGCTCGCCCACCAGCAGGTGGTTGAGCGTGCCGTGGATACTTTTGAAGAACAGGCCCACATCGCGCCGGTAGTCGTCCCCTGGTACCTCCGCCACTGCGTCGAGCAGGCGAGCAGTGGCCCACTGGTTGTAGCGTGCGAGTTGGGTGAAATGGTCGGTGGCGTTCATGGCGCGGTCGGGGTGCCCAGCACCCGTTTCCAGAAGGATTGCAGCGCGGCCAGCGACTGAACGCGCGCTGTGGGGTTTCCGCCCTGGTGCACACCATGGGCCGACGTGCCATTGGGCACATCGCCGCGCAGGCGCAAGGGCGCGGTGCCATCAAAGCCGTGGTAGCTGCTTTCGTACACGTGCACCGTCACGTCGCTGCCAGCGCGGGCCTTCAGCGTGCCGGCCCAGTCCACGCAGGGTTGGGCTGGGGTCCAGTCGTCCAGCGCACCCAGCTGCATCAGCAGCGGAACACTTTCTGCCACGGCCTGGTGTTTGAGCAGGGGCCCGCAGCCGGGGTAGAAGACCGCCGCACCGGCCAGTGTCGGCTCCCCCTCGCGCGGGTGGATGAGCCGCTGCACCAGCAAATTCAACGTGGTGGTGCCGCCGTTGGACCAGCCCATCACGCCGATGTGCCGCGCATCCACGCCGGGCTGTGCGGCCAGCCACACCAGGGCAGCGCGCGCGTCTTGCACGCGGTCGTTCACGTTCAGGCTGCGGTCGCTGTAACGGGTCTGGCACACATCACGCAACCCGCGCGATCCGAAACTGTCCGGCATCAGCACGGCATAGCCTGCGGCGTGCAGCGTTTCGGCCGTTTCACGGTAGCGGGAAGACAACACGCCCGCCTTGGCAAACAGGCCTCCACAGCCATGCAGCGCCAGAACGGCCGGCTGTACAGACGCACTGGCCTGCGCGGATGATGGCTGGGGCGCTGGCCACCAATGGGCACGCAGCACGGTACCGGAAGGCAAAGGCAACTCCACCTGGTGCAGCACCGTAGGCTCTCCAGCGGGCGACTGGGCCCATGCGGCGCCAGTGCAGACGACAACAAGAGCCAACGCGGCGAAGGCCTTGCGAGGAGAGAGGTAGATGGCGAACGTCATGGCAGACAAGTCAACGCGCAACGGCGGCGGGAAACCCGTTCGCATCCAGAAACTCGGACACGGCGGGCTGCCACACCTGCGGGAAACGCGTGAAGAGGGAATGCCCGTCCTCGCCATGGGGCGGGAACTGCACAAAGCTCGCCTTGCCGCCCGCCTTGGTGAACGCAGCGTGCCACTGGCGCGGCAGCTGGGGGCCGAAGTACATGTCGTTTTCGGTGTAGATCCACAGCATGGGCACCTTGGCCTGCGCACCGTAGGCCTGAAACGTGCGCTCCAGCGCGGGCTGCGAGCAGGGGTTCTGCGGCCGGCCCTTGGGGTCGCCGCCACTGCCGCCAGCAAAGTTGATGGCCGCCACCACTCCGGGCGGATTCATCGCAGCCAGGGCCACGGTGCTGGCGCCACCGAACGACTGCCCGACCACCAGCACCCTGTCCGTCGCCACGTCCGGCCGCTGACGCACGGCGTTCAGGGCGGCCAGGATTTGCACAGCTGCGGCGTCGAACCCTGGCGGGTAGTTGCGGTTGTTGCACGCCCCCGTGTCCTCCACGTCCTCGCCACCGCTCGCGCCATAGCCCACGCGGGTCGGCACGGCCACCACAAAGCCACGGCGCAGCAGGTAACGCGACGCATCGGTGTAGCGCGCCCGCCCCAGACTGGCCCGGCCTTGCGCATCCGGTGCGCGACCGTGGTTGATGAGTGCAATCGGCGCGGGCCGGGGGTTGGTGTCGTCGGACCAGACCGTCACGCGGATGTCTTGGGCGATCTGCTTGCCCCAGGGGTTTTTGACCTGCACGGGCACATCGATCTGCTCCTCCACCACCCGTGCATGCGCGGCACCGGCCAGCACCGCCAACGCCACACCCCAAGACAGTCCACAAGACACGCGCATCTCTGCAGCCCCTTACATGCGGAACAAGCCGAACTTGGTGTCTTCGATCGGCGCATTGCGCGTGGCCGCCAGGCCCAGCGCCAGCACGCGGCGGGTGTCTGTAGGGTCGATCACGCCGTCGTCCCACAAGCGCGCAGTGGCGTAGTAGGGGTGGCCCTGGTCTTCGTATTGACGGCGGATGGGGGCCTTGAAGGCTTCTTCCTCCTCCATGCTCCACTGGCCGCCCTTGCCTTCGATGCCGTCGCGCTTCACCGTGGCCAGCACGCCTGCGGCCTGCTCGCCGCCCATCACGCTGATGCGCGCGTTGGGCCACATCCACAGGAAGCGGGGCGAGTACGCGCGGCCGCACATGCCGTAGTTGCCCGCGCCAAAGCTGCCGCCGATGATGATGGTGAACTTGGGCACGCTGGCCGTGGCCACGGCCGTCACCATCTTGGCGCCGTTGCGGGCGATGCCTTCGTTCTCGTACTTGCGGCCCACCATGAAGCCGGTGATGTTCTGCAAGAACACCAGCGGGATCTTGCGCTGGCAGCACAGCTCGATGAAGTGCGCACCCTTGAGCGCCGACTCGCTGAACAGGATGCCGTTGTTGGCGATGATGCCAACCATCATTCCCTCGATGCGCGCAAAGCCCGTGACCAGCGTGGTGCCGTAGCGTGCCTTGAACTCGTCGAACTCGCTGCCGTCCACGATGCGCGCAATGATCTCGCGCACGTCAAACGGCTTGCGCGTGTCCACGGGGATCACGCCGTACAGCTCCTCCGCTGCGAATTTAGGAGCTACCGGCGCATGATCTGCGGGCGCCTGCGGCTTGTTTTTATTCAAATTGCGCACTGCATTGCGTGCCAGTTGCAGCGCATGCATGTCGTTCTGCGCCAGGTGGTCGGCCACACCCGACAGGCGCGTGTGCACGTCGCCCCCGCCCAGGTCCTCGGCCGTGACGACCTCGCCCGTCGCGGCCTTGACCAGCGGCGGGCCACCCAAAAAGATGGTGCCCTGGTTCTTGACGATGATGGACTCGTCACTCATGGCCGGCACGTAGGCACCACCTGCCGTGCACGATCCCATGACCACGGCGATCTGCGAGATGCCCATGGCGCTCATGTTGGCCTGGTTGAAGAAGATGCGGCCGAAGTGGTCGCGGTCAGGAAAGACTTCGTCCTGGTTGGGCAGGTTGGCGCCTCCAGAGTCCACCAGGTAGATGCAGGGCAGGTGGTTCTGCTGCGCCACCTCCTGCGCGCGCAGATGCTTCTTGACGGTGAGCGGGTAGTAGGTGCCGCCCTTCACCGTGGCGTCGTTGCACACGATCATGCAGTCCACGCCACTCACGCGGCCAACCCCCGCAATGAGCCCCGCGCTGGGCGCGTCGTTGTTGTACATATTGAGCGCGGCCAGCGGTGCCAGTTCGAGGAAAGGCGTTCCCGGGTCCAGCAGCATCTGCACGCGCTCACGCGGCAGCAGCTTGCCCCGCGCCGTGTGCTTGGCGCGGGCCGCCTCACCGCCGCCCTGGGCGACTTTGTCGAGCTGGGCGCGCAGGTCATCCACCAGTGTGCGCATGGCGGCAGCGTTGGCCAGAAAGTCCGCCGAGCGGGCATTGAGTTGGGTGTCGAGAATGGTCATACGTTGTGGCTCTTTCAAGCGGTTTTCTGTTCTTCCAGGCCCAGCTGGTCCTTCATCTCGTCGCGGATCTTGAACTTCTGGATCTTGCCCGTTACCGTCATTGGAAAGCTGGTGACAAAGCGGATGTAGCGCGGCACCTTGTAGTGCGCAATCTGGCCCTTGCAGAAGGCTCGGATGTCGTCCTCGGTGGGCTGCGTGCCGGGCTTGGCGATGATCCAGGCACAGAGTTCTTCGCCGTACTTCTGGTCGGGCACACCCACCACCTGCACGTCCTGCACCTGCGGGTGGCGGTACAAAAATTCTTCGATCTCGCGCGGGTAAATGTTTTCGCCGCCACGGATCACCATGTCCTTGATGCGGCCGACGATGTTCACGTAGCCCTCGGCATCCATGGTGGCCAGGTCGCCGGTGTGCATCCAGCCGCCGTCGTCGATGGCCTCGCGGGTCTTGGCCTCATCGCCCCAGTAGCCGTGCATGACGGAATAGCCTTTGGTGCAGAACTCGCCGCGCTGGCCGATGGGCACGATGGCGCCCGTGTCAGGGTCCACGATCTTCACCTCCAGGTGCGGCTGCACCTGACCCACAGTCGATACGCGCTTGTCCAGCGGCGTGTCGGTGCTGCTTTGGCAGCTCACGGGGCTGGTCTCGGTCATGCCGTAGGCGATGGTGATTTCGCGCAGGTTCATCTGCTCCACCACACGCTTCATCACCTCGGTGGGACAGGGCGAGCCCGCCATGATGCCGGTGCGCAGGGTGCTGAGGTTGAACTCGGCAAAACGCGGGTGGTCCAGCTCGGCAATGAACATGGTGGGCACGCCATGCAGGCCAGTGCAGCGCTCGTCCTGTACCGTCTGCAGCACGGTCAGCGGGTCGAACCCGTCGTTGGGGTACACGATGGTGGCACCATGCGTCAGGCAGGCCAGGTTGCCCAGCACCATGCCGAAGCAGTGGTACAGCGGCACGGGGATGCACAGGCGGTCTTCGGGCGTGAGCTTCATGCACTCGCCAATGAAGAAACCGTTGTTCAGGATGTTG
This sequence comes from Acidovorax sp. Root402, assembly GCF_001425125.1. Lineage (NCBI taxonomy): Bacteria > Pseudomonadati > Pseudomonadota > Betaproteobacteria > Burkholderiales > Comamonadaceae > Acidovorax > Acidovorax sp. Root402. The sequence goes on along the minus strand of NZ_LMDQ01000002.1, from coordinate 25,353 downwards.
CGGTGCGTGAGCGTGGCGCCCTTGGGGAAGCCGGTGGTTCCGCTGGTGAACTGGATGTTGATGGGGTCGGTGGCTTTCAACGTGGTTGCGATTTGCGCCAGGCGCGGGTCGGCTGCGTTGCCGCGTGCCAGCAGGTCGGTAAAACGCAGCAGGCCGGGCTCATCGGCACCCTGCCCCGCATCGTCGATCCACACCACGGTGTTCAGGTGGGGCAGCTTCACGGAGCCCAGCTGGCCGGGCTGCTGGTGCTGCCACTCGGGCGCCAGCTCGCGCAGCATGCCCAGGTAGTCGCTGGTCTTGAAGCGCGCCATGGTCACCAGCAGCTTGCAGCCCACCTTGTTGAGCGCGTATTCCACCTCGGACGTGCGGTAGGCCGGGTTGATGTTGACCAGCACCAGGCCCACCTGCGCGGTGGCCAGCTGCATCAGCACCCATTCGGCGTTGTTGTGCGACCAGATGCCCACGCGGTCGCCGGGGGCGAGCCCCATGCTGATCAGCGCACTCGCCAGCCGGTGCGCCTCGGTCTGCAGCTGGGCGTAGGTGGTGCGGCGGCCCTGGTGCACGCTGACCAGCGCCTCGCGGTCGGGCTGGCGGGCCACCATATCGGCAAAAAAGGCGCCGATGGTCTGCTCGATCAGGGGAACGTCGGTGGCGCCACGGGCGTGGCTGTCCACCAGCGGTGCGAAGTTCGTTGCGGCTGCACTCGTCACGGGTTTGTCTCCTCGGCTCTGTCATGCGGCCTGCGCCGCAAGAACATGCGGGCGGGCGATCCGTAAGCATAGAAGCCTGACCCCCTGGCGGGTGGACACAATGGTTGCAAATCGTGCCACGGCTGGCACACTCTGTGGCGTGAAGACCACCGCCCCCGCCGACCATCGTCTCCCAACCACTCCATCTGCCCCTGCCGCAACGCCCATCGCCTTTGTGCGTGCCATTGTTCTGGCGTACGAGCAGCGCGGCCTGAGCCCGGAACGCGCCCTGGCCCAGGCACAGATTGCGCCGCAGCTGCTGCCCGACGACAGCGCCCGCATCACCGCCTGGCAGATGGAGCAGATCTCCGACGCCGCCATGCAAGAGCTGGACGACGAAGCCCTGGGCTGGTTCAGCCGCCGCCTGCCCTGGGGCAGCTACGGCATGCTGGCACGCGCCAGCATCAGCTCGCCCACGCTGCAGGTGGCCCTGGCCCGCTGGTGCCGCCACCATGGACTGCTGGCGGACGACATTGGCCTGCATCTCACCACCCAGGGCGACACCGCCACCCTGGCCATCACCGAGGCGCGCGACCTGGGCGCGCTGCGCGAGTTCTGCCTGGTATCCGTGCTGCGCAATGCGCATGGCCTGGCGTGCTGGATGGTGGACTCGCGCATTCCGCTCATTGCTGCAGAATTTGCCTTTGATGCGCCCCCGCACGCCGATGCGTATGCCGTGTTGTTCCGAGGCCCGGTCACCTTCCACGCGCCGCGCACCGGCATTCACTTCGATGCCCGCTACCTGCACCTGCCCCTGCGCCGCGATGAGCAAGCCCTGCGCCAGATGCTGCAACACGCCCTACCCCTGACGGTGCTGCACTACCGCCGGGACCGCCTGCTGGTGCAGCGCGTGCGCCAGCTGCTGGCCGCGCCCCTGCCGGGGCAACCGGCCCACGCCCTGCCCCAGCACAGCGCCGAATCCCTGGCCGCATTGCTGCATGTGTCGCCGCGTACGCTGCACCGGCAGCTGAAGGAAGAAGGCGCCACGCTGCAGGGCTTGAAAGACGAGGTTCGCCGCACCCGCGCAGTGGAGCTGCTGCACCGCACGCAGCGGCCGATCAAGCAGGTGGCCGAGGCAGCAGGGTTTGAGAACGAGAAGAGTTTTATCCGGGCGTTTAGGGGGTGGACGGGGCAGTCACCGGCGGAGTTTCGGCGCCAAGCGAGCCCAGCGTGATAGGAAGTGGCCCAATGGCGCGATCTGCACCCTGCATGGCTGCCACGGGGTGCGTCCGCAGCCAGCCACCACTACACTGACCAGCGCTCCCGCCCGCCCTCTTGCCGCTTGCCTTCATGCTCCACCTCCACCACTGCATCAGCGCCCGCTCCTTCCGTCCCCTGTGGATGCTCGAAGAGCTGCAACTGCCCTACCAGCTCCACATGCTGCCCTTCCCGCCCCGCGCCAAGGCCCGGTGGTTTCTGGACGAGAACCCGCTGGGCACGGTGCCGCTGCTGGTGCAGGGCGATGTGCGCATGACCGAATCGGCGGCCATGTGCCAGTACCTGGCCGCCACGCACCCCGACGCGGGGCTGGATGTGGCGCCCACACACCCGGCGTATGGCGCGTACCTGAACTGGCTGCACATGAGCGATGCGACGCTGACTTTTCCGCAGACGCTGGTGCTGCGCTATGGCCGGTTTGAGACCGCAGAGCGCAAGCTGCCGCAGGTGGTGGAGGACTACAGCCGCTGGTTCCTGGCCCGGCTGCGCGCGGTAGAAACCGCGATGACCCACGGCCGCAGCGACTATCTGTGCGCGGGCCGCTTTACGGCGGCGGATGTGGCGGTGGGGTATGCGCTGCTGCTGGCGCAGCACCTGGGGCTGAACGAACAATTTGGCCCGGCCACGCAGGCCTACTGGCAGCGGTTGCAACAGCGACCCGGCTACCAGCGGGCGATGGCCGCACAGACGGAGGCGGCCCAAGACCAGGACGTGCCCACCACCCCGGCCCCCGACACCAAGCCGTGATGCGGAGGTGGGGGCTAGCCGGGCTCACGCGGCTACTCGGACTTCGCTGGTGTACATGCAGGTCCGGGCGTGGGTGAAGGTGTCGTCGGAGCCTGCCGCACCAGCGACTGCACCAGTGCGCGGAACTCCGGCGAGTGGCGTAGCACGCTGCCACCCGCCTCGATGAGGTCTGTGACTTCTTCCGACGTGATGGAGAACGCCGTGGGCACCTGCAGCAGGCGGCGGCGCGCCACGTCGTCGTGGGCATCGCGCAGGTTGACGGAAATGACGTGGACCTCGGCACCGGGCGCAAAGGCATCGCTGCTGCCGGTGGGGCCCGCCGCCAGCGACTGGCGCCACTGCTGGGTGATGTCGCGCAAGAACTCCTGCGTCTCGCGCGTGGCGCGGGCGCCGGTGCCAAACAGCAGCGAGTCCACCACCTGGGCCATGTTGGGCACCTGGTCGCTCATGTCGATGTTCTCGGATGGGTCGCGCTCGGCGTTGACGGTGACGAGCACCAGCTTGCGGATGGTGCCGGGGGGGATGCCCACTTCGCTGAAGGTTTCGCGCAGTCCGCCACCGGCCAGGGCCCGGTCGAGCAGGCGCTGCACGCCCAGGTTGTCGGCCAGGCCGCCATCCACCAAGTGGATGTAGGGGCGGCGCTGCGCGTCCAGATAGCTCAACTCATGCGCGCGGTACAGGCGCGCGCGGTAGTCGCCGCCCGCAGCCAGGGTGGCAGCGCGGGACACGGTCTGGTACTGGGGGCACTGGTCGGCGTAGTTCTTGAGGGTGACGGGGCTCAACAGCAGCGGTACGGCGGACGATGCCGCCACCGCGAACGACAGCGGCACCTTGCGCAGGTCGGAGCAGATCAGCGCGAACTGGTCCCACGTGAATTCAAAGCCGGTGCCCAATGACATGTCGGTGGCGGTGATGAACAGCTGCGGGTGGCGCGGGCGCCGCGCCACATCGCCAAAGGTGCGCCCGCCATAGAGCTCATCCAGCCGCCGCGCGAGCAGGTGCGTGCGGCCGAACCAGGGCGAGGTCAGGTCCACCAGGTTGCCGGGGCGCAGGGCCTGCGTGATCAGACTGTTCTGGAAATTCTGGCGCAGAAAGTCCTTCTCGAAGCGGGGCAGCCCCTCGATGCCGTGTGCCGCCAGGTAAGCGGCCACGATGCTGCCGCCCGAGACGCCGCTGATCACATCGGTGGCGTCGAGCAGCGTGGTGGGGCGGCCGTTCCAGTCAAACCGCGTGGCCTGCATTTCGGTCAGCACGCCAAAGCCGAAGGCGGCCGCCCTTGCGCCGCCGCCCGAGAGCGTGACGGCCACCAGGATGGTAGGGTCGCGCTCGGACTTGCGCTCGGGGATGGACTGGTCCTCGGGCTTCAGGGGTTCGTTGATCCAGGGCCGCACCGACGAGCAGCCCGCCAGCAGGGCCAGGGCCGCCACCACGGCGCATCGCCACATCCACGGCTTCATGCGTTGTACCGGCATTGAGCTTCTCCCATGGTTACAGGGCTGTTGGGAATCTTCTTGCCTGTGTTAGCAGCCCAACAGCGCAGGCAACTCGGCCATGCTGCGAAACACCTGCGCTGCGCCTGCGGCACGCAGGGGCTCGCCATCGTCCAGCGGCGCATAGGCAAATACCGTGGCGCCTGCGGCCACGCCAGCGGTCACGCCCGTAACGGTGTCTTCCACCACGGCGCAGCGCCCGGGCGCCACCTGCAGGGCCGCAGCCGCCGCCAGATAGACGTCGGGCGCGGGCTTGGTGGCGGGCATCTCGTGGCCGCTGAACACCCGCCCGGCAAAGTACGGCGTGAGCCCCACCTTGGCCAGCTGCATCTCGACCTTGTGCCGGTCGGCACCCGAGGCGCAGGCAATGCGCCCGCCGTGGTGGGCGTGCACCCTTTCGATGGTTCCGTGGATGTGCTCGATGGCCATGAGGCGCTGGTCCAGCTCGGCATTGCGCCGTGCATAGAAGTCGGCCATCCACGCATCGGTCAGCGGGCGGCCGGTGTGGGCCTCGATGCGGGCGGCCTCGCTGCGCACCGTTTTGCCGATAAAGATGCGCATGCATTCGTCGGCGCTCAGGGCCCAGCCCGCTTCGTTGAGCATGTCGCGCAGCACGCCGTTGGTGATGGGTTCGCTGTCGACCAGCACACCATCGCAGTCAAACAAGATTGCTTCAAATTTCATAGCTGCTCGCGCTTATCGGTAAAGCGCTGGAGGTCATTTTTATTCAATTTTTAGGAGTGGATATCGCCATCCATATAGAACCAGCGCCCGTCTTCGCGCACGAAGCGGCTGGTCTCGTGCAGGCGCACGGCGCGGCCGCCCACGCGGTAGCGCGCGACAAACTCCACCTCGGCGCGGTCTTCGCCCGTGCTGCGGTGGCTGCGCACTTCCAGACCCAGCCACTTCGTGCCGGGGTCGAAATCGAGGTCCGCTGGCCGGGTGCTGGGGTGCCAGGTGGCCTGCAGGTAGTCGCCACGTTCGAGGACAAAGGCGGTGTAGCGTGACCGCATGAGGCTCTCGGCGTCGGGCGCGGCTGCGTCGTCCCAGTGGTCGAGGTAGCGGCCGCAGCAGTCCCCATAGGACAAGGCCGCAGCCTTGGCGCTTTTGCCGGGTGCGGCTTGGGTACGGCCGCAGGGGCAGGGGTCGTTATGGTTCATGGACGGGTGCAGGAAGGCACGCAGGCGATGCGCGCCCCACCGATGGAAACGGGCGCTGCGCGAGGCCAGTGCACCCGTGGAACTGGCTTTGCCAGGCCACTGGGTGCGTCCCCCTCCCGCGCAGCGAGAGAGGGGGATGGCGCGAAGCGACTCAGGGGGAGCTTCATCTCAGCGCACCAAAGACCTTGCGGGCGATGGCGCTGCCTGCACCGGCCGGGTTCTGGCGAATGCGGCGCTCTTCCTCGCCGATCATGAAGTACAGGCCGTCGAGCGTCTTGCCGGTGACGTACTGCGCCAGATTGGCCTCCTCGGGTTTGAGCAAGCCAAAGCTCGCTGCCTTGCCCGCAAAGGCGTTGTACTTCTGGGTCAGGCCGACTTTTTCGGTGGCCTGGTTCACCACGGGCAGGAAGCGTTCGGAGAGCGGCGTGCGCGTCTTGTCGGCAAAAAAGGCGGTGACCGAGGTGCTGCCGCCGGTCAGGATGTTCTTGGCATCGGTCACCGTCATCTTCTGCACGGCGCCCACCAGCAGGTCTTTGCCCATGGGCACGGCGGCTTCGGCGGCGCGGTTGATGGAGGTGACCAGCTCGTCGATGCGCCGCCCCTGGCCCAGCGACTTCATGACCTTGGCGGCGTCGTCCAGGGAGCCCGGCAGGCCGATGCGCACCTGGGGGTTGCCCAGAAACCCGTCAGGCCGCCCCAGCAGGGCGACCGCCGCCTGGGCGCCCTGGCCCAGCGCGGCTTTGAGGCCGCTGGCGGCATCGGCATTGGTAAGGTCACCCAGCGACAGGGCCCAGGCCCGCTGGCCGGTGGCGCACAGCAGGGCAGCCACGAGGCTGGTTTGGTGAAATTGGCGGCGTTGCATGGTGCGGTACTTTCGGTGGGGGACGGCAGATGATGCCCACTCGGCCACCACTGCAGTGAGTGGCGCACTGTGCCGGAGCCGTGCGGGGAATTGCCGGGATTTTCGCTCAGCGAATGAGGGGCAAGCCGCAGGCCGTAGACTGCCCCCACCCAAGCATCCAACAAGGAACCTTGCAATGTGGCAAATGAGCGTGCCGTGGTGGGAGTTTGTGCTGCGCGGCGTGGTGGTGTACCTGTTCTTGCTGGTGTTCATGCGCCTGTCGGGCAAGCGGCAGACGGGGCAGTACGAGCCGTTTGACCTGATCCTGTTGCTGATCCTGTCGAACGCGGTGCAGAACTCGATGAACGCGGGCGACAACTCGCTGGTGGGCGGGCTGATCTCTGCCAGCACGCTGATGCTGCTGCATGTGGCGCTGGCGCGGCTGGCGTTCCACTTCCCGCGCATCGGGCGCTGGGTGGACGGCAAGGCCCAGGTGCTGATCCACCAGGGCGAGCTGAATCAGGCGCTGATGCGCAAGGAGCTGCTGACCCGCGACGACGTGGAGGCCGCACTGCGCGCCGGTGGCTGCCTGCACGCGCACGAAGTGGAACGCGCCACCATCGAGACCAACGGGCAGATCACCGTGGTGCTGCGCCGCCGTGGCGAAGAGGGCTGAGCCGCCCCGCGCCCACTCCAACAATCTGCGCCCCCATAGGCCCTCACAACACACGCGACCCGATATGACTGCACTGAACGTTCTGGGCACCATGCTGATGCCCTGCTCCTACGACCCGCTGACCGGCTACTACCGCGATGGCTGCTGCAACACCGACGAGCACGACCACGGCACCCACGTGATCTGCGCACGCATGACACAGGCGTTTCTGGACTTCTCGCTGTCGCGGGGCAATGACCTCATCACCCCCCGGCCCGAATACCGGTTTGCAGGACTCAAGGCCAACAACCGCTGGTGCCTGTGCGCCCTGCGCTGGAAGGAAGCCTACGAGGCGGGTGTGGCACCGCCGGTGATCCTGGAATGCACCCATGCCCGCGCGCTGGAGTTTGTGACGCTGGCGCAGTTGCAGAGCGCGGCGCTGTCCAGCAGCTGACCGTTCTGATAAGCGCGGGGCGCACTCCGGGCCGGGTGCGCCACCCCTTGCACCCTACCTCTGTCGGGTTGCCGGTGATTGGCTGCACGGCGAAAGATCAGGACTTTGTGTTCCTCCCTTTCGCTGCACATGCGGCCACATCCGTCACCATGACTATCACCCTTTCTGTCCAGCAACGGCGCGCGCGTGCCGCTGCCACCCCGCCCCGTTCAACCACCCCGCTGCGCCTGTGCGCAGTCAGCGCTGCCGTGGCCGCTGCTGCACTGCTGAGCGGCTGCGAGACCACCAACATGCGCATGGGCAGCGCCGATGCCAAGACCGTGGCCACCGGCAGCGCTGCGGGCGGAGCCTCTACCGGCGCCAGCGACTCGCTGGAGCGTTGCGAAAGCCCGCTGGGCACCGTCTCGCTGATCGAAAACCAGCAGGCTGGCTGGTACACCATCCTGCGTGACCAATACCGCCTGCCGTCCACGGCCAACCTGCTGCGTCTGCTGGTGCAGCAGTCCAACTGCTTTGTGGTGGTGGAGCGCGGCGCCGCCGGCATGAACGCGATGACGCGCGAGCGCGCGCTGATGCAGTCGGGCGAAATGCGGCAGGGCAGCCAGTTTGGCCAGGGGCAGATGGTGGCCTCGGACTATGGCCTGTCGCCCGAAATCGTGTTCCAGAACAACAACGCAGGCGGTGCCTCCGCATCGCTGGGCGGCCTGGTCGGTGGCCGTGCGGGGGGCCTGCTGGCAGCCATCGGCGGCAACATGAACACCAAGGAGGCCAGCGCGCTGCTCACGCTCATCGACAACCGATCCGGTGTGCAGGTGGCGGCGTCAGAAGGCAGTGCCGCCAAGACCGACTTTGGCGCCATGGGGCAACTGCTGGGCGGATCGGGCGGCGCGCGCATGGGCGGCTACTCCAACACGGCCGAAGGCAAGGTGATTGCGGCCGCTTTCATGGATGCGTTCAACCAGATGGTGCAGTCGCTGCGCAACTACCGCGCCCAGACGGTGAAGGGCCAGGGCCTGGGGGGTGGCGGGCGGCTGAGTGTGGACGGCGCCGCACCGCCCTCGCAGACATCGGCCGCGCGTGCTGCCGCGCAAAACAATGGAGCCACCGCAGGACTTTCGCTGCGCGATGCGCAGGCCCGCCTGAACGAGCTGGGCTATAACGCGGGCACGCCCGATGGCGCCATGGGCGGCAAGACGACGGCAGCGCTGCGCGCCTTTCAGAAGGACAAAGGGCTGCCCACATCCGGGCGGCTGGATGCGGCCACGGCGGCGGAACTCGCTCGCTGAAGCCTGAGGGATGCCCCGGGGACACCGGGGCGGGTGGCCCTGCAGCAATGGGCGCGCTCCAACACAAAGCGGATCACATCCGAGCAAAGAAAAGCCCCCGCAGCAACTTCGCTGCGGGGGCTTTGGGTTGGTTGGGGGGCCGTACAGCCCCCAGCACTCAGTTTTGCGTGTAGCAGGTCTTGGCGGGCAGAACGGTGTCCACGTAGCTCTCCACGCTGGCCGCCGTCGGGAATGCGGTGGGTATCTGATCGCCAAAGATGCACAGGCGGGGCCCCTTGCGTGCCCAGACAGCGCGCGATGTCAGGCCCGACGGCTGGGTCCACAGCCCCCAGAAAGCGGTCAGCGTGGCCGTGCTGCCGTTGCGGTCGAACGCCACATTGCCCACATCGGTCAGCGGACCTGCGACGGTGCCCGTGCCGGAACAGTTGGCGTCGGCATAGGTCACCACGCCAATCTGCCCCGTCACGCGGGTGTCGCTCTGGCGGGTGATGCGCCACAGCGAGCGTCCCCAGGTTCCTGGCCGCACCACGACGCACAGTTCCTGCTTCCAGTCGCCCTCCGGCAGCCCCAGCGCCGCCGTCGCGCAGCTCACGTCCACCGAACTCACATTGGCCGACCCTACCGTGCCCGTTCCATTGCGCACCGTACAGCTCTGGCCCGAAGGCTGCGTGCGCACCGTGATGGCGTAGGCCGTGCCACCCGCCAGTGCCGTGCCGAACGTGAAGCCGCCGTTGCTGGAGACCGACAGATCGTCGCGCCCGTTGTTCTGCAGCACCAAGGCGCCACCCGCCAGGCCGCTGACCGAGCCGCCCACCGTGTAGGTGGCAGCAGCCAGGTTTTCACAGCGCACCTGCACGTTGCTCACGTTGGCAGTGGCCGTGCCGGTGCCTTCCGTCACCGTGCAGCGCTGCCCGCTGGGCTGGGTCTTCACGGTGACGGCATAGGCAATGCCGTTGTCCAGACGCGTGACGAACACGAAGTTGCCATTGGCATTCACGGTCAGGTCGTCCTTGCCGGCGTTCTGCAGCGTCACCGTTTTGCCAGCCCCCAGGCCGCTGACCGCGCCGCCGATACTGAATGCGCCAGCGCTGGGCGGAGGCGTGCCGTTGTCGTCATCACCGCCGCCACAGCCCACCAGCAAGGCGGCAGCCAGGCCCAGGGGGGCCCAGCGGAAGATAGGTCGTGCAGAGTGCCAGGTGCGCCCGGCACCCGTTGCGCTGGCTTGTCGTGTCATGAACAGAAACCTCGTGATGGTGAATGGAGCGCGGATTCTGTGCAGCACCCCATCCCGTGCGAAACCCTACGCTGGTAGGGTTTGCGCGCCGCCGATCCTGCTGAACACTTGGCAGAATTTGCCCGCAGGCATACCTTCTGGCACCGGCATCCCGCCGGGTTGCGCCCCCTCCACCACCGCATGTCCTCCACCTCTCAGTACGCGCTCATTCTTGACGACCATCCGTTGGTGGCACACGGCATGGCCGAATTCCTGCGCGCCCGACTGCCGCAGATGGACGTGGTGGTGGCAGCAGGGGCAAACGACCTTCTGCGCTGGGTGGACACGCGGGGCACACCGGCCATCGCGCTCATCGACTTCTGGCTGGCAGAAGGCGCCGCCGTGCGCCTGATCGCCCAGGTGCGCAGCCACTGCCCCGGAATGCCCATCGCGGTGATCAGTGGCGACGATGACCCCGCCGTGATGGACCAGGCCCGGCAGGCAGGCGCGCAGGGCTTCATCCACAAACAAGCGGCGCCTGAAACCTTCGGGCTGGCGGTGGAGGCATTGCTGAGCGGGCTGGTCTGGTTTGAGCCGGGCCATCCGGGCAGCCAGCCGCTGCGCAGCCGCGACCTGCCGGTGACACCGGCCGAGCTGGGGCTGTCTGCGCGGCAGGGCCAGATCCTTGCGCTGGTGCTGCAGGGGCTGCCCAACAAGCGCATTGCATCGCAACTGGATATTGCAGAGAGCACCGTGAAGGAGCATGTGACGGGCATCCTGGAGCGGCTGCGGGTGCGCACACGGGTCGAGGCCATCACCCTGCTGCGCGGGCGGCGGCTGGAGCTGCCCTGATGCGCCTCGTCCGGGTTGTGGTGCTGGTCGTGGCCCTGTGCCTGCAGACGGCATTGCCCGCAAGGGCACAGCTACTGAACGCGGACTTGGCCGAGCTGGACCGGCTGCAAAACCTGTCGCAACGCAACAGCGCCGAAGCCGTGCAGGCGCTGCAGGCCGCCGCGGCACGTTTTGCCAACGCGGCCGATGCCGCGACCCGGCGCACTTACTTGGCGGCGCTGACAGACGCGGCCTTCGAGACCGGGCAGACAACGGTGGTGACCGAGGGCATAGCGCAGCTGAAGGCGCTCGCCGCTGCGCAGAAAGATCCGTCGTCGCAGGTGCTGGCTGTCTGCTTCGAGGCCCGGCAACTGGCCGTGGCGGGGAAAACACGCGCCGGACTGGACGCACTGGCGCGCGAAGCGGCCGCCGCCGAGCGCGCACCCGACCCCTGGGTGCGCTGGCTCTACCACCTGACGCTGGGCGCCCTGCACAGCGGCAACGGCCAGTTCGAAACGGCGATGACCCACCTGCTGCGCAGCCTGGAACTCTCGCGCACGCTGCCACGCCAGGCGGCCACGTCTGAGCTGCGGTCGCGCACCCACCTGGAGCTGCTGCACTTCGACATGAAGAACCCGGACCGGACGCTGCAAACCATCCGCGAGACGCTGCCCCTGGCCGAAAAGCTGGACGCCCGGCAGGCGCTGGGCTGGCTGCACCTGCACCGTGGCAATGTGGAAAACGTGCAGGGCAACCTCGACACCGCCGTGGCCGCCTACCGGCAGTCCTTGCAGATCGCCCGCGCTGGAGGGCTCACCGGGCTCCAGGCCACGGCGCTGAACAACCTGGGCGACGTCCTGCTGCAGCGCAAGGCGTATGCCGCGGCCGAGCCCGTGATGCGCGAGGCCCTGGCCGCGTACCGCAATGCACACGAGCTGAACGGGGCCGCAATGGCGCAAGCCAATCTTGGCTTTGCACTCATGGGCCAGGGCCGCATTGCGGCTGGGGTGCATGAGGTGGAGGCAGGCATCCGGTTTGTGCACGAAGCGGGCTCCCTGCCCATGGAAGAGCAGTTGCTGGGCGAGCTCTCCCGCATGTACGAGCAAGCCGGCCTGTACCGCGAGGCCATGGCCACCACCCGCAAGCAGCAGGCGCTGGCCAAGGAGCTGTTCCATACCGAGCGCGACCAGGCTGTGACGACCTTGCAGGAGCGCTTTGACAGCGCTGAACGGCAGCGCCAGATCGAGCAGCTCGCGCAGGCCAACCGGGTGCAGGATGCCGAGCTGCGCGTGCGCCGCATGCAGCAGATCGGACTGGCGGCTGCGGTGGCACTGGCACTGCTTGCAGCGGGCGCCAGCTTCTGGCTGTACCGCCGCACGCGCACTGCCAACGAGGCCCTGGCCGAAGCCCGGCGCCAGGCGGAAGGCGCCCTGACCGAAAAAAACCTGTTCCTCGCCACCGCCAGCCACGACCTGCGCCAACCCGTGCACGCCATGTCCTTGATGGTGGAGGCGATCAACCTGCGCAATACCGACCCCGTCCTGCGCCCGCTGGTGGCCGACCTGCGCACCAGCATGCAGGCCATGAGCCAGCTGTTCAATGCGCTGCTGGACCTGTCGCGCCTGGAGTCGGGGCAGCCGCTGGGCCACAAAGCCGCCGTGGACCTTGGCGCGCTGCTGGCGGACGTTGTGCGCCTCTTCCGCGAGCAAGCCAGCCTCGGCGGCCTGACCCTGCGGCTGCGGCTGCCGCGCCGTGGCGCCACCGTGTGGGCCGAGCCGGTGCTGCTGCGCCAAGCGCTGGCGAACCTGGTGCAGAACGCCATCCGCTACACACCGCAGGGCAAGGTGCTGGTGAGCGCACGCGCACGCGGCGGTGACTGGCTGGTGGAGGTGCGGGACACGGGCATTGGCATCGCCCCCGCCGATCAGGCCCGGGTGTTCAGCCCCTACTACCGGGGAGCGCGGGCCGACCAGATGGACGAAGCGGGGCACGGCCTGGGCTTGGCTGTGGTGGCGCGGTGCGCCGAGCAGTTGGGGGCGGCGTACGGCGTACGTTCGCTGGCGGGACAGGGGTCGCGCTTCTGGCTGCGGCTGCCAGCCCATGTGGCACCCGATGCAGGCGCGACCACCGCCCCTGCGGCGGCACACCGCCAGTCCCTCGTGGACCGCCCGCTGCAGGGCCAGTGCCTGGTCCTGGACGATGACCCCCAGGTGCTCAAGGCCTGGCGCGCCATGCTCGAAGCCTGGGGCGTGACGGCAGCCTATGCCACCACTGGGGCCGAAGCCCATGGCCGGCTGGACGAAGGCCTGGTGCCAGATGCCATCTTCAGCGACCAGCGACTGCGCTCGGGCGAGAGCGGCTTTGACATCCTGCGCACGCTGCTGGCCCGCTGCCCTGCCGCCCGGGGTGCGATGGTCAGCGGCGAGTTCGACGCCCCCGCCTTGCGGGACGCCGAAGACGAGGGCTACCTGGTGCTGCGCAAGCCCGTGAACCCTGCCGAGCTGCACGCTGTGCTGGCGCAGTGGCTGGCCCCCAGCAACAGGCGGCAGGACCAGAGCGCGGTGCCTTTCCCATAAGCACAGGCAGCTACCTTTCCAATAGCGCGGCAGTACACCTACCGGTGTCTTTCGAAGCCCCAGCCGCCGCAGAAAGTGCGGTTGTTGCCTGCGGCCTGCTCAGGCAAAGGCAGGTATCACGGCACCGGTCGTCTGCCAGCGGTGCACCGCCCGTCTGCCCGCTGCACGCGGCGATCACGCAGCCCCCTACCATCCGCAGCCAACGACCGGCGACACCGACACGCTGGCAAGTCATATGAGGAGGGAGCCACACCATGACCACCACCGGGACCACCCCACCGCCCGGCCAGCCCCGCTGGCTGTACCAGGCGCAGGATGCGCAAGGCCGCCCCACCGAGGGCTTCGTGCATGCCCAGACGGCCGAAGAAGCCATGCAGGCCATTGCGGCGCTGCAGCAGCCCCCGCTGACCCAGGTGCAGCTGCACACCTCGGGGCTGTATGCCCGTGCGATGACCGAGATGGCGGACGACGCACTGGGCACCCTGGACGTGAAGGCACTGCGCCAGCTGGCGCGCGACCAGATCGAAGCTCTGCAGAACCCCGGCCTGTGGACCACGCTGCGCCAGCTGCTGCGCAACAACCGTACCTGGCTGCTGGTGTGCGCGGCCCTGGTGGCGCTGGCCGTGTGGCGCCAGTGGAGCCCATGGGTGCAAGGGATTCTGGTACTGGCCATGCTGGCGCCGCTGGGGGTCTTTGCCTACATGCACCAGTTTCAGCGCACGTACCAGCAGATGCTGCACGCGCATGCCACGGGCGACCTGCCCCGCCTCGACGTGCTGGCCCAGCGGCTGGCCCGCGCGGCCGAACGGCATGCGTTCTTGCGGCAGCCCGCCTGGGACGCCGCGGTGCGCATGGCCTGGTTCGAGGCGCGCGCCGAAGGGGTGGACGCCGCCATCCTGCGCTTGCGCATCCACCCCATGCGCCCGGCGGACGAAGGCGAATTCTTGGCCCGCATCTATACCTTGCCCCTGGCCACGGGCGACCATGCGGGCTTTACCGCCCGCCTGCGCGAGCTGATGGCGCAGCGGCCGGGAGAGCCCACTTTGCAGTTGGACCTGGCCCTGGGTGAGGCCCGCGCGGGCCACACCGACGAAGCGCAGCGCCTCGTGGACACGCTGCAGCCCGCCATGCTGCCACCCCACGGGCAAGCGTTCATCGACTGGGTGCGGGGCATGATTGCGCTGCGCGACCCGGCCCGGGCGGGCGAGGCCGCCAGCCACCTGGGCAAGGCGTGTGAGCAATTTCTGGGGCTGGTGCGCAAGGCCCCGGGCGCCTGGCACTCACTGGCCGTGTGCACCTGCGACTACGCGCTGGCCTTGACCTGGAGCGGGCGCGCCGAAATGGGGCGCACCGTGTTTGCCAGCGTGCAGCCGGTGGCCCGGCACCACGCCGAGCCCGAGCGTCTGGCGCTGCTGGAGCGCGAGTTACGCCTCAGGGGCTGAGCGTTGTGGACCGCACCCGAAAGGCCTCCTGCACACCGCAGGCCGGGCACCGTGGCGCGCAGGCTCAGAGGCTGAGAGTTTTTGAGCCAAGCCCGAAAGGCGCGCCACAACGCCTCGGATCGAGGCGCAAAGCACAGCCATAGCTCGGGCTATGGCGAGCATTTGCAACGAAGAGCCGGGGCGTTTTGGCGTGCAAGGCGGACATGGATCAAAAACTCTCAGCCTCTCAGGCCAGCGCGCGCTGGATGATGATCTTCTGCACGTCGCTCGTGCCTTCGTAGATCTGGCACACGCGCACGTCGCGGTAGATGCGCTCCACCGGGAAGTCGTTCACCACACCGTAGCCGCCCAGCGTCTGGATGGCGGCGCTGCACACGCGTTCGGCCATCTCGCTGGCAAACAGCTTGGCCATGGCGGCTTGCTTCAGGCAGGGCTTTCCGGCATCGCGCAGCGCGGCGGCGTGCCAGATGAGCTGGCGCGCGGCCTCGATCTGCGTGGCGCAGTCGGCCAGGCGGAAACCCACGGCCTGGTGGTTGAAGATGGCGGTGCCGAAGCTTTCGCGCTCTTTGGAATACGCCAGCGCCGCGTCGAACGCGCTGCGCGCCATGCCCACGCTTTGGGCGGCGATGCCGATGCGGCCGCCTTCGAGCGCGCCCAGGGCGATCTTGTAGCCCTCGCCCTCGGCACCGATCAGGTTCTCGGCGGGGACGCGGCAGTTGTCGAAGTTGATCTGCGCCGTGTCGCTGCTGTGCTGGCCCAGCTTGTCTTCCAGCCGCGCCACCACGTAGCCAGGGTTGCTGGTGGGCACGAGGAAGGCGCTCATGCCCTTCTTGCCCGCGCCCTTGTCGGTGACGGCGATGACGATGGCCACATGACCGTTCTTGCCGCTGGTGATGAACTGCTTGACGCCGTTGATCACGTATTCATCGCCTTGCTTCACCGCCGTGGTGCGCAGGGCGGAGGCGTCGGAGCCCACATGCGGCTCGGTCAGGCAGAACGCGCCCAGCATTTCGCCACGCGCCAGGGGCGTGAGCCAGTCACGCTTTTGCTGCGCGTTGCCGTAGCGCATGAGGATGGCGTTGACCGGGCAGTTGGTCACGCTGATGGCGGTGCTGGTGCCGCCATCACCAGCAGCGATCTCTTCGAGCACCAGCGCGAGCGTGAGGTAGTCGAGGTGGGCGCCGCCAAACTCTTCGGGCACGCAGATGCCATACGCGCCCAGCGCGGCCAGGCCCTGGTGGGCCTCCTTGGGGAAGTGGTGTTCCTTGTCCCAGCGTGCGGCATTCGGCCACAGCTCGGTTTGCGCAAAGTCGCGCACCGCGTCACGGATCATTTCCTGGTCTTGGGTCAGCAGCATGGGAGTGTCTCCAGAGTCGTTGTTCAAAAATTCGGGGGCTTAGTGGCTTGCGGACTACCAGTGGGCAGCGCGGCGGCCGTCGTAGTGCAGCAGGCGGCCCTTGTCGGCAGCGGTCACACTGGCCAGCGTGCTGCGCAGGCCGCGCACACTGTCTTCCACCGTCAGCGGCGCACCGCCGCCGCCCATGTCGGTTTGCACCCAGCCGGGATCGATGGTGACCAGCGTCGCGCCGGGGTAGTCGTGCTGCGCGGCGGCCACGGCCATGTTCAGCGCGGCCTTGCTGGTGCGGTACAGCCACGAGCCGCTGTTGGGCACGCTGCCGATCTGCGACATGGAGGACGACAGAAACGCAAACACGCCGCCCGCGTCCGCCACCAGAGGCGCCACCTGCGGAATGGCCTGCATGGCGCCCAGCACGTTCGTGTGCATGACGGCATCAAAGTCTTGCTGCGTGGGTGGGGTGAGCGCGTTGGGGCGGCGGATGACACCGGCCACATACAGCGCCAGGTCCAGCTTTTCGCCGTCAAGCTGCCAGGCCAGGCCGCTCACGCTGGCGGGGTTGGCCACATCCACGGTGAGCACCTCGGCGCCCAGCGCCAGCACGCGCTCGCGGCCGGCGTCGTCGCGCACGGTGGCGATCACGCGGCGCCCGGCATCGGTGTACTGGCGCACCAGCTCCAGGCCGATGCCCCGGGACGCGCCCATCACGAGTATGGAGTTCATTTTCAAGCCCAATATGCCGCAAGCGCTAGTGAATCATTCGCCAACAGCTATCAATTCAGGAGTAAACAAAACAGCGACACCCACTCAGGCAGACAGGTATCCGGCGTACTCGAAATAGCCCGACCACGCGGGGTCGTACGCCACCTTCAGCTCCAGCGATGCCGCCTCGTCGCGCAGCAGCAAGGGCGCCAGCGTCTGCTTGGCCAGCTGTTCGTCGCTCACGTAGTACAGCGCCTGCCGGCGGCCCGCGCGCATCAGCGTCAGCACCAGAATGCCCAGCTGCGGCACCTGGAGCAGCGTGGCGGCTTGCTCGTGCAGGTCTTGCACGGCGGTCAGTGTGTCGCTGTCGGGCACCGCCAGGTCCACGGTGAAGGCATAGGCCAGGTCGGCCCGCATGGCCACAGCGTTGGCACTGGTGTTGACCATGACCACGCCGGTCTCGGGCGCGTCTTCACTGTCGATGTCGTCAGGAGGCAGTTCGTTGCCGTCCTCGTCGATGGGGCAGTCAAACTGCAGTTCCAGCCCGTCCCACTCGGCATCGCCCGTGGGGAAGTGGCCGGTGCGGCCCAGGGTGTCGGTCCAGTAGCGGTCGAACACCGGGGGCAGCTGGCTCAGCGGCACCCAAGGTGTGTGGGTGTCGCCGGGCTCGCCCACAAAGTCCACCGCGCCCACCTTCACGGCAAAGTCGTACTCGCCCAGCACATGGTCGAGCATGATGAATGCCATGTTGCGCGCATGGTCCTGGTAGTCGCTGGGGATCTCGCGGCCAAAGCGGATCTCCAGCGCCGCCTGCCCGCCATCCTGCTCCAGCGCCACCAGCACTTCGGACGTGGCCAGCTCAAAGCCTTCCATGCCGATGGGAAAGTCCGGCTGCGTGGTGCGCTCGCGAAACGCACGCACGCGGTAGTGCGGCAACGCGGGTGCGGCCGCCACCACCTGCGCCAGCAACGGAAACCGTTCGATGCTGCCGTGGGCCGTGACGATGAGGTCCACCACGGCATCGGCATCGTCGCCAGACATCTCCAGCGCCAGGCCTTCCAGGTGCTGATCGATCAGCGCATTGGCCGCCCCCACGCGCTCGCGCAGCGGCTGGGCCTGGAGCGATGCCAGGGCATCCGAAAACGCGCGCCAGAAGGCGCCGATGGCGGGAGAGGGAGTTGTCATCGCGGTCCTTGTACAAAGTCGGGGATCATCCCATCTCCAGCCAGCGGCCTCAGACGAGTTCCAGCGCCACGGCCGTGGCCTCGCCACCGCCGATGCACAGCGTAGCCAGGCCCTTGGTCAGGCCGCGTGCCTTGAGGGCATGGATCAGCGTGACCATGATGCGTGCGCCGCTGGCACCAATGGGGTGGCCCAGTGCGCAGGCGCCGCCGTTCACGTTGACCTTGTCATGGGGCAGGTCCAATTCCTTCATCAACGCCATGGGCACCACGGCGAAGGCTTCGTTGATCTCCCACAGCTGCACGTCGCCCACTTGCCAGCCGGCCTTGGCGAGTGCCTTTTGGGTGGCGCCCAGGGGCGCTGTGGCAAACCACTCGGGCTCCTGCGCATGGGTGGCGTGGCTCACGATGCGGGCGACGGGCTTGCAACCCAGCTTCTTCGCGGTGGACTCGCGCATCATCACCAGCGCCGCAGCGCCGTCGTTGATGCTGGAGCTGGACGCGGCGGTGATGGTGCCGTCCTTCTTGAACGCCGGCTTGAGCGTGGCGATCTTCTCGAGCTTGACCTTGCCCGGGCCTTCGTCCACCGACACCACGGTCTCGCCCGCACGGGTCTTGACGGTGACGGGCACGATCTCGGCCGCGAACGCGCCGGACTCAGTGGCCGCCTTGGCGCGCTGCACGCTGGCCGTGGCAAACGCGTCCTGCTGCTCGCGCGTAAAGCTGTACTTGGCCGCGCAGTCTTCACCAAAGGTGCCCATGCTGCGGCCTGCCTCGTACGCGTCTTCCAGGCCGTCGAGCATCATGTGGTCGAAGATGCGGTCATGGCCCAGGCGGTAGCCGCCGCGGCCCTTTTGCAGCAGGTAGGGGGCGTTGGTCATGCTCTCCATGCCGCCCGCCACCATCACGTCGTGCGTGCCGGCCAGCAGCATGTCGTGCGCCATCATCGCGGCCTTCATGCCGGAGCCGCACATCTTGCTGAGCGTGACAGCACCTGCACCCTTGGGCAGGCCGCCCTTGAACGCGGCCTGGCGCGCAGGCGCCTGGCCCTGGCCGGCCATCAGGCAGTTGCCAAACAGCACTTCGCCCACGGAATCGGGCGAGACACCGGCACGCTCGATGGCGGCCTTGATGGCGGCGCCACCCAGGTCGTGCGCGGCCAGGCTGGAGAAGTCGCCCTGCAACGAGCCCATGGGGGTGCGTGCAGCGCCAACGATGACGATGGGGTCTTGGATGGACATGGTGAAGGTCTCCTGGGTAAGGGGCTGAGGAAAAGTGGGGACGAAAACCGGGGTTTTGGCGGGCGCTCAGCGGGCCGCAGCGCCTTGCGCAAAGCGCCGCTCCGTGTCGTAGGGGAAGACATCAAACATATGACCCGCCTGGATGCGCTCCTTGTGCGACTGCCAGAACGCGGCGTCGAGCAGGTCGGCGTGGTGCTGCATGAACACCTCGCGCACTGCGTCGTTGCCCAGCAAGAAGGGGCCAAAGGTTTCGGGGAACACATCGCGCGGGCCCACTCTGTACCAGACCTCGCCGCTCATCTCTTCTTCCTCGTTGCGCGGCGTGGGCACGCGGCGGAAGTTGCAGTCGGTGAGGTATTCAATCTCGTCGTAGTCGTAGAACACGACCTTGCCGTTGCGCGTGACGCCAAAGTTCTTCCAGAGCATGTCGCCGGGGAAGATGTTGGCGGCCACGAGGTCCTTGATGGCGTTGCCGTATTCGATGACGCTGTGCTCCATCTGCTGGCGCGCGCGCGGGTCGGCCAGGCCGGTGTCGAAGGCCTCCTGCAGGTAGATGTTGAGCGGGATCATGCGCCGCTCGATATAGAGGTGCTTGATGATCACTTCGGTCTGGCCATCGCCATCTCGATCACTGATTTCGAGCTGGCTGGGGGCGAACTTCTCGATCTCGGCAATCAGCGCATCGTCAAAGCGGTCGCGGGGGAAGGCGACTTCGCTGTACTCCAGCGTGTCGGCCATGCGGCCCACGCGGTCGTGCTGCTTGACCAGCAGGTACTTGGCCTTGATCTGCTCGCGCGTGGTTTCCTTCTGGTGTGGGAAGTAGTCCTTGATGAGCTTGAACACGAACGGGAAGCTCGGCAGGTCGAACACCAGCATCACCATGCCCTTGATGCCCGGCGCGATGCGGAACTGGTCGCTGGAATGCTTGAGGTGGTACAGGAAGTCGCGGTAGAACAGTGTCTTGCCTTGCTTGGCCAGGCCCAGGGCGTTGTAGATCTCGGCCCGCGGCTTGCGCGGCATGAGGCTGCGCAAAAACTGCACGTAGGCGCTGGGGATCTCCATGTCCACCATGAAGTAGGCGCGGGCAAAGCTGAACAGCATCTGCATGTCGTCTTCGCCGAACAGCGCGGCGTCGATGGTCAGCTTGCCGCTGTCGTCGTGCAGGATGGGCAGCGCAAACGGCACCTCGTTAAAGCCGTTGATGATCTTGCCCACCACATACGCGCCCTTGTTGCGAAAGAACAGGCTGGTGAGCACCTGGATCTGGAAGTTGGTGCGCAGCCTCACCTTGTCGATCCGGCTGCGCATGGCGCCCACCACACAAGCAGTGTCACGTGGCAGGTCGGCAAATTCGCGCTGCAGCTGGAAGTTCTCGACGATGGCCTGGAAGGTGTCGCCCAGCGTGTCGCGCGTGGGGTAGTAGGCGCGGTAGGTGGGCCGCGCGGCAGGCTCGTCGTTCTCGATGTATTCGGTGCTGACCGCAGGCCGCACAAAGATGAAGTCGTTGTGGAAATGCGTGCGGTGCAGGATCTTGGTGGTGACCGAGTTGAAGAAGGTTTCGGCCAGCTCGGGCTGGTGGTGGTTCACCAGCAGCCCGATGTAGTGCAGCTTGACCTGGTGCCACACATCCATCGGCTGCGCGCCGGCCTCGAACTCTTTTTCAAGGCGGCGCACACATTCCTTCACCCGCAGGTCGTAGAACTCGATGCGTTCGCGCTGTGCCCGCTGCTGGCCGTGCCAGTCAGCGGTTTCAAAACGGTGTTTTGCGCGCGCGGACTCGGTGCGGAACAACCGGTAATGCCGGTTGAAGCCGTCCATCATGGCCTTGGCAATGCCGTAGGCCTGGGGCGCATCAAGGCGTTGCGGGAACATGGTGGCGGGCATCCTTGTCAGCGCAACCGTCGCATGCGTAGGCCGGGCGCCCCGCTTACTGCCGACGGGTAGCAGCCACGCCGGCAATCGCTGCTTTGTACAGCGATTCCAGACCTTCGGTGCTGTCCACGGACATGTGCAGGTTGTTGATCAGCCCATCCTTGAGGCCGTAGCACCAGCCATGCAGCGTAACCTTCTGGCCCCGGCCCCAGGCGTCCAGCATCACGGTGGTCTGTGCAATGTTCACCACCTGCTCGATGGCATTGAGCTCGCACAGCACGTCGTGGCGCCACTCAGGCGCGGTGGCGGCGATCAGGTCGCGGTGGCGGTCACGCACGTCCTGCACATGGCGAATCCAGTTGTCGGCCAAGCCCACGCGCGTACCCTCCAGCGCGGCCAGCACACCGCCGCAACCGTAGTGGCCCACCACCATCAGGTGCTCGATGCGCAGCTGGTCCACCGCGTATTGGATGGTAGACAGGCAGTTGAGATCGGTCGGCACCACCACGTTCGCCACATTGCGGTGCACGAAGACCTCACCAGGCTCCAGCCCGGTGATCTGGTTGGCGGGCACCCGGCTGTCGGAGCAGCCGATCCACATGTACTTGGGCTTCTGCTGCGCCAGCAGACTGGTGAAAAAGCCAGGCCGCTCGCGCTCCATCTGGGCCGCCCAGGCGCGGTTGTGAACAAACAGGTCGTCGATGGAGGAAGGCATGGGGTCCTTGGTGTGTGAGGGTTGGTCGATCAGTTGTCGCAGGTCAGCAGGTCTCGGCAAACAGCTCGCGGCCAATCAGCATGCGGCGGATCTCGCTGGTGCCGGCACCAATTTCGTACAGCTTGGCATCACGCCACAGGCGGCCCAGCGGGTACTCGTTGATGTAGCCATTGCCACCATAGATCTGCACGCCTTCGCCGGCCATCCAGGTGGCCTTTTCGGCGCACCACAGGATCACGCTGGCGCAGTCCTTGCGGACCTGGCGCACGTGGTCGGTGCCCAGCATGTCGAGGTTCTTGGCCACAGTGTAGGCAAACGAGCGACCCGCCTGCAGCACGGTGTACATGTCGGCAACCTTGCCCTGGATGAGCTGAAACTCGCCAATGCTCTGGCCGAACTGCTTGCGGTCGTGAATGTAAGGGATCACGTTGTCCATGACGGACTGCATGATTCCCAGCGGGCCGCCGGTCAGCACCGCGCGTTCGTAGTCCAGGCCACTCATCAACACCTTGGCACCGTTGTTCACGCCGCCGAGCACGTTTTGTGCAGGCACCTCGACGTCCTGGAACACCAGCTCGCCCGTGTGGCTGCCGCGCATGCCCAGCTTGTCGAGCTTTTGCGCAATCGAGAAGCCCTTCATGCCCTTCTCGATCAGGAAAGCCGTGACACCGCGTGCGCCCATTTCAGGCTCGGTCTTGGCATACACCACCAGGGTGTCCGCATCGGGGCCGTTGGTGATCCACATCTTGCTGCCGTTGAGCAGGTAGTAGCCGCCCTTGTCCTCGGCCTTGAGCTTCATGCTGATCACGTCGGAGCCCGCGCCGGGCTCACTCATGGCCAGCGCGCCCACGTGCTCGCCGCTGATGAGCTTGGGCAGGTACTTGGCCTTTTGTGCCTCGTTGCCGTTGCGGTTGATCTGGTTCACACACAGGTTGCTGTGAGCGCCATAGGACAAGCCCACCGACGCACTGGCGCGGGAGATTTCTTCCATCGCCACCATGTGGGCGAGGTAGCCCATGGCGGCGCCGCCATATTGCTCGGGCACCGTGATGCCGAGTACGCCCAGATCACCCATCTTCCGCCACAGGTCCATGGGGAATTGGTCGTTGCGGTCAATCTCGGCCGCGCGGGGAGCGATCTCTGCCTGCGCGAAGTCGCGCACGGCATCGCGCAGGGCATCGATATCTTCGCCCAGCTGGAAGTTGAGGCCGGGAAGGTTGGCGGGAATGCTCATGGGGTTTGTCTCCTCGTAGAAGGTAGGGAAATGGGCAGGGCTCAGCCCTGGATGCTGTCGCGTCCGGTGACCGCCATGAGAGTGCACCCCATGGTGGCGACCAGCTTTTCTTGGTTGCCGTCGATAGCGAAGGCTCGGCCTTCGCAGACGGTGATGGTGCGGCCGGGCTTCAGCACCCGTCCTTCCATGCGGAATCGCTCGCCTTTGGCAGGGGCCAGCAAGTTGATCTTGAATTCGATGGTGAGCACGGCGGCACCGGCCGCCATGAGGGTGAAACCGGCATATCCGCAGGCCGAATCCAGCGCGGTGGACACCATGCCCGCATGGAGAAAACCATGCTGCTGGGTCAGGGCGGCTGCCCAGGGGAGTTCAATGTCTACAGCACCTGGCGCCACCAATCCCAGCGACGCGCCAAGCGTCTGCATGGCCCCTTGCCGCGCAAAGCTGTCGCGCACGCGGTCAGCAAAGTCAATGCAACGCGGCTCAAAGGGGGGCATGCTCACTGCAGTCTCCTGATTTACGTTTACGTAAACGTCAATTATGGATCAATTTTGCTTTTCTACCTTGGCCAGTAGCGTGCGCGCCTCTTCTTCGTGCTCGCGCACCTCTTCCAGGTTGGCCTGCAGATCTGCCATTTGCTCTTCGAGTTGCTTGCGATGGACCACCAGCACGTCCAGGAACTTGCGGAGCTGTACACCGGTATCGCGGGGGCTGTCATAGAGGTCGATGATCTCCTTGGCTTCCGTGAGAGACAGTCCCAGGCGCTTGGCCCGCAATGTCAGGCGCAGCCGCGTGCGGTCGCGTGCGCTGTACACCCGGTTGCGGCCTGCGGCGCCGGTGCGTTCAGGCTGCAGCAAGCCCATGTCTTCATAAAAACGGATCGCCCGGGTGGTGAGATCGAACTCTTTGGCAAGGTCGCTGATGGTGTAGGTATTGGCCATGGTGGGTGCTGCACACAGCAGTATCGGTTTCGCACAGGAGACAGCCGCGTGGCGGCAGCTCCCTACAATGCATCGAGTGCATGACGTTTACGTTAACGTCAATGCTAACCCATCACACCGCCTCCATGAATCCACTTGAACACCAGATCCACTACCCGCTCGGCGACGCGCTGCCCGCCGAGGGCGCCACCTTGGAGGTCGCGCCTGGAGTGCATTGGATCCGTATGGGCCTGCCCTTTGCCCTGGATCACATCAATCTGTGGCTGCTGCGCGATCGCCAGCCGGATGCTGGCGGTGTGCAGGTGGACGGGTGGACCGTGGTGGATTGCTGCATCGACAGCGCTGCGAGCCGCGCGCAGTGGGAGCAGATATTTGCAAACTGCATGGAGGGCTTGCCCATTCTTCGCGTCATCGTGACCCACATGCACCCAGACCATATCGGGCTGGCACATTGGCTGTGCGAGCGCTGGGATGTGCGCTTGTGGATCAGTGCCACGGACTACAACGTAGCGCGTGTCGCCATCTATGACCCGCAGGGGTTTGGCGGGGAAGCAGGGGCCGATTTTTATGCGCTGCACGGTGCACAAGAACCGTCTTTTTTAGACCATGTGCGAGGACGCGCTTCGTATTTTCCGGCCTTGGTCCCTGCTCTCCCACCCCGTTTTCGACGAATCATGGATGGCGACACGCTGAACATCGGGGGCCGCGCCTGGCGTTGCATCAGCGGCTACGGCCACGCGCCCGAGCACATGGCATTGTTTTGCGCTGAGCTGACCACCTTGATCAGCGGAGACATGGTGTTGCCGCGCATCTCGACCAATGTCAGTGTCCACGCCAGCGAGCCAGAAGCCAACCCGCTACAACTGTTCTTGACCTCGCTCTTGCGGTATCTGGATCTACCAAAAGACACCTTGGTGCTCCCATCGCATGGCAAGCCGTTTACAGGCCTGGGTACGCGCGTTGCACAGCTACAAGACCATCACCGCGAGCGGCTCACTGAGATTTTGCAAGCCGCGCACAGCCGCGCACTAAGCGCTGTGGATACTTTGCCAATTCTGTTTCAACGCCAGTTGGACACCCACCAGATGACTTTTGCTATGGGTGAGGCGCTGGCACATCTTCATCATCTATGGATGGATGGCAAGCTGGAGCGCTTTCTCGACCAAGTCGGGGTTCAGAGATTTCGCGCACCGAACGGTGGATAAACGCACTCAATGCGTGGCCAGCCAGCGCTTATTGAGCAGCAATCAAATAGCACACTCAGCCGCACTGATAGATGGTAATCAATGCTGGTAAGGCGTGTGAGCCGATATAGGCGCCTAGGTGGTCTAAATAATTTTGCGCGCCCCCAAAGCAAAAAACCCCAGTCATATCTGACTGGGGTTTTCTGGGCTGTAAGAGCCTGACGATGACCTACTTTCACACGGGAACCCGCACTATCATCGGCG
>NZ_LMDQ01000001.1:0-612796 GCF_001425125.1 Acidovorax sp. Root402 | reverse complement strand
ATTAAGCAATGATCTTGGCCACGACGCCAGCGCCCACGGTACGGCCGCCTTCGCGGATAGCGAAGCGCAGACCTTCTTCCATGGCGATGGGGTTGATCAGCTTCACAGTGATCGACACGTTGTCACCAGGCATGACCATTTCCTTGTCGGCTGGCAGCTCGATGGCGCCAGTCACGTCGGTCGTGCGGAAGTAGAACTGGGGACGGTAGTTGTTGAAGAAAGGAGTGTGGCGACCGCCTTCGTCCTTGCTCAGCACATACACCTCAGCCGTGAAGTGGGTGTGGGGCTTGATCGAGCCGGGCTTGCACAGCACTTGGCCACGCTCCACGTCTTCGCGCTTGGTACCGCGCAGCAGCAGGCCGACGTTGTCGCCAGCTTGGCCTTGGTCCAGCAGCTTGCGGAACATTTCCACACCGGTGCAGGTGGTCTTTTGCGTGTCGCGGATACCCACGATTTCGATTTCTTCGCCGACCTTGATGATGCCGCGTTCCACGCGACCGGTCACCACGGTGCCACGGCCGGAGATGGAGAACACGTCCTCCACAGGCATCAGGAAGGCACCGTCCACAGCGCGCTCTGGCGTGGGGATGTAGGTGTCCAGGGCTTCGGCCAGCTTCATGATGGCTTCTTCACCCAGCTTGCCCTTGTCGCCTTCCAGGGCGAGCTTGGCAGAGCCACGGATGATGGGGGTGTCGTCGCCTGGGAAGTCGTACTTGTCCAGGAGTTCGCGCACTTCCATTTCGACGAGTTCCAGGAGTTCTTCGTCGTCCACCATGTCGCACTTGTTCAGGAACACGATGATGTAAGGCACGCCCACTTGGCGAGCCAGCAGGATGTGCTCGCGGGTCTGGGGCATGGGGCCGTCAGCAGCGGAGCAGACCAGGATAGCGCCGTCCATCTGGGCAGCGCCGGTGATCATGTTCTTCACATAGTCGGCGTGGCCGGGGCAGTCCACGTGAGCGTAGTGGCGGTTGGCCGTTTCGTATTCCACGTGGGCGGTGTTGATCGTGATACCGCGGGCCTTTTCTTCGGGCGCAGCGTCGATCTGGTCGTAGGCCTTGGCTTCGCCGCCGAACTTGGCGGACAACACGGTAGCGATCGCTGCCGTCAGCGTCGTCTTGCCATGGTCCACGTGACCGATCGTGCCCACGTTCACGTGGGGCTTGGTCCCGAACTTGGCGGACAACACGGTAGCGATCGCTGCCGTCAGCGTCGTCTTGCCATGGTCCACGTGACCGATCGTGCCCACGTTCACGTGGGGCTTGGTGCGTTCAAACTTACCTTTTGCCATTTCAATTCTCCAAAGAGCAATCCCTGTGTAGTGGTTTTACGTCTGCATCTGGTTGCTGATTCACTCCGCACAGGGAACAGAGTGGCACCGGATCGCAGACAAAACAAAGCCCGGACCACAAGGGCCCGGGCGAAGTGCTTACTTACTTGGCGCGCGCTGCCATGATGGCTTCAGACACGTTGCGAGGTGCTTCGCTGTAGTGCTTGAATTCCATCGTGTAGGTGGCACGGCCTTGCGACATGGAGCGCAGGGTCGTGGAGTAGCCGAACATTTCGGACAGGGGTACTTCGGCCTTGATGGCCTTACCGCCACCGACCATGTCGTCCATGCCCTGCACCATGCCGCGACGGCTGGACAGGTCGCCCATCACGTTACCGGCGTAGTCTTCAGGCGTTTCCACTTCCACGGCCATCATGGGTTCCAGAATGACCGGACCGGCCTTCTTGCAACCTTCCTTGAAGCCGAAGATGGCAGCCATCTTGAACGCCAGTTCGTTCGAGTCCACATCGTGGTACGAACCGAAGTGCAGCGTGACCTTGACGTCCACCACGGGGTAACCAGCCAGCACGCCTTGCGTCACAGCTTCGTTGATACCCTTTTCCACGGCCGGGATGAATTCGCGAGGCACCACACCGCCCTTGATCGCGTCCACGAACTCGATGCCCTTGCCGGCTTCGTTGGGTTCGATCTTGAGCACGACGTGGCCGTACTGACCCTTACCACCGGACTGGCGCACGAACTTGCCTTCGGCTTCTTCCACCGTCTTGCGGATGGTTTCGCGGTAAGCCACCTGGGGCTTGCCCACGTTGGCTTCCACGCCGAATTCACGCTTCATGCGGTCCACGATGATTTCGAGGTGCAACTCGCCCATGCCGCCAATGATGGTCTGGCCGGACTCTTCGTCGGTCTGCACGCGGAACGATGGATCTTCAGCGGCCAGGCGCGACAGGGCGATACCCATCTTTTCCTGGTCGGCCTTGGACTTGGGTTCCACAGCCTGACGGATCACAGGCTCAGGGAACACCATGCGCTCCAGCGTCACCACGGCGGCTGGATCGCACAGGGTTTCACCGGTCGTCACGTCCTTCAGACCCACGCAGGCAGCGATGTCACCGGCGCGGATTTCGTCCACTTCCTGGCGCTCGTTGGCGTGCATCTGCACGATACGGCCGATACGTTCCTTCTTGCCACGCACTGGGTTGTACACGGTGTCGCCCTTGGAGAGCACGCCGGAGTACACACGCACGAACGTCAGCTGGCCCACGAACGGGTCGGTCATCAGCTTGAATGCCAGGGCGGAGAACTTCTCGTTGTCGTCCGCCTTGCGAGTGACTTCCTTGTCGTCTTCGTCGAAGCCAGGCACTGGAGGCACGTCCAGCGGCGAAGGCATGAGTTCGATCACGGCGTCCAGCATGCGCTGCACACCCTTGTTCTTGAACGCAGTGCCGCACAGCATGGGCTGGATTTCACCAGCGATGGTGCGAGTACGCAGGCCTTGGGTGATCTCTTCTTCCGACAGATCGCCCTCTTCCAGGTACTTGTTCATCAGGTCTTCAGAGGCTTCAGCAGCGGCTTCGACCATCTTCTCGCGCCATTCAGTGGCAGTTGCCACCAGATCGGCCGGGATTTCTTCGAAGTTGAACTTCATGCCCTGGGAGGCTTCGTCCCAGATGATGGCCTTCATCTTGCGCAGGTCGACCACGCCCTTGAAGTTTTCTTCGGCACCGATCGGGATCACGATTGGCACAGGGTTGGCCTTCAGGCGCAGCTTCATCTGGTCCACGACCTTGAAGAAGTTGGCACCGGTGCGGTCCATCTTGTTCACAAAGGCCAGACGTGGCACCTTGTACTTGTTGGCCTGGCGCCAGACGGTTTCCGACTGGGGCTGCACGCCACCCACGGCGCAGTACACCATGCAGGCACCGTCCAGCACGCGCATGGAACGCTCCACTTCAATCGTGAAGTCCACGTGGCCGGGGGTGTCGATGATGTTGATGCGGTGCTCTGGGAAGGACATGTCCATGCCCTTCCAGAAGCAGGTCGTCGCAGCCGAGGTGATCGTGATGCCACGCTCTTGCTCTTGCTCCATCCAGTCCATGGTGGCCGCGCCGTCGTGCACTTCACCAATCTTGTGGTTCACGCCGGTGTAGAAAAGAATACGCTCGGTCGTGGTGGTCTTGCCAGCGTCAATGTGGGCCGAGATACCGATATTGCGGTAACGCTCGAGGGGGGTCTTGCGAGCCATGGTGGATCCTTGGATGGGTCGTGTTATTCGGGGGCGGGCCCAGCATTCTGGCGCTGCAACCCGTCAATTTTGTGACTGCCTGAAATCGACACAAGGCTGCAGGCAAAACGCCAGCAGCCTTGGGCCTATATCAGGGCAAATCCGCGTTTTAGAAGCGGAAGTGGCTGAATGCCTTGTTGGCTTCGGCCATACGGTGCACTTCGTCACGCTTCTTCATGGCGCCGCCACGGCCTTCGGTGGCTTCCAGCAGTTCGTTGGCCAGGCGTTGGGCCATCGACTTTTCACCGCGCTTGCGGGCGGCTTCCTTGATCCAGCGCATGGACAGGGCCAGACGACGGACAGGGCGCACTTCCACGGGCACCTGGTAGTTGGCACCGCCCACGCGGCGGGACTTCACTTCCACCATGGGCTTCACGTTGTTGATGGCAACGGTGAAGGCTTCCAGAGGGTCTTTATCGGGGTGCTTCTTCTCGATCAGTTCCAGGGCGCCGTAAATGATGCGCTCTGCAACTGCCTTCTTGCCGCCTTCCATGATCACGTTCATGAATTTGGACAGCTCTACATTGCCGAACTTGGGATCCGGCAGGATTTCACGTTTGGGGACTTCGCGACGACGTGGCATTTTTTACCTCTATCTTTGCTTCAGTTGGCATCTTTTCAGACACCGCGAGAGCCAATCTCTGGACTCCCACTTACTCGACCCGCGCAGAACACCTGCGTTTGGGGCCACTACGCTGCACCTCCGCGCCACGCGGAAAAACAGCACCGAAAATTCTTCAGACCGAAAGGGCCAGGGCTTACTTGGCCTTTGGCTTCTTCGCGCCGTACTTGGAGCGGGCTTGCTTGCGGTCTTTCACGCCTTGCAAGTCCAGCGAACCACGCACGATGTGGTAACGCACACCGGGCAAGTCCTTCACACGACCGCCGCGAACCAGCACCACGCTGTGTTCCTGCAGGTTGTGGCCTTCACCGCCGATGTAGGAGATCACCTCAAAACCGTTGGTCAGGCGCACCTTGGCGACCTTACGCAGAGCGGAGTTAGGCTTCTTAGGCGTCGTGGTGTACACACGAGTGCACACACCACGGCGCTGTGGAGAGTTTTCCATCGCAGGGCTCTTGGACTTGGTCTTTTCGACCTCGCGCCCCTGACGGACCAGTTGATTAATGGTTGGCATGAAATACGTCCCTAAACGTGAATTTGCTTCGTGAAAGCGAAAACGTGAATCCCTTCGGAAATTCCGAAAAGCCTTCTAATGTAGCAGGATGCCCCCTGAAAGGCAAGCCCACTGCGGCTTGCAGCAGTTTCTGGCACCTGCAGCCATCCCGGTGATCTGACAGGAACTGGCTGCAAAAGGAGCGAAAAACAGGCCCGGCATACGCCGGACCTGCGCAGCCAGCTATGATTTCAGAAGTGGTTCGCTACCTTCTGCGACGCAGGGTCACTTGATCCAGAGGCGGATGGCATCCCAGGCACGGCCCAGGATGCCGGCCTGTTCCACCGCCTCCAGCGCCACCAGGGGCACTTCGCCGATGGACTGGTCGCCCAGCATGACCTTGAGGGTGCCAATGGCCTGACCCTTGGTGTAAGGCGCCACCAACGGGTCGGGGCGGGCGATCTGGGTGGTGACCTTGCCAGCGCTGCCGGCGGGCACGGCGACCACGATGGCCTCCTCGCGGCCGATCTTCAGCACGCTGTCCTTGCCCTTCCAGACGGCAGGGGTCGCCACCGGCTTGCCTGCGTCAAACAACTTGACCGCCTCGAACGCGGTGTAACCCCAGTTCAGCAGCTTCTGGCTTTCGTTCGCGCGCGCGTTTTCGCTCGCGGCACCCAGCACGATGGACAGCAGTCGGCGCTGGCCCACGCCGGGGAATTCACGCTTGGACGTGGCCACCAGGCAGTAGCCCGCCGCAGCGGTGTGGCCGGTCTTGAGGCCATCGACCGTGGGATCGCGGAACAGCAGCGAATTGCGGTTGCTGCCGTTCGATGCCGGAGTACCCGGGTAGCTGTACTGCTTGGTGGAGTAATAGTGCATGTACTCCGGGAAGTCCTTCATCAGCCGCATGGCCAGCACGGAGAGGTCGCGCGCCGTGGTGGTGTGGCCGGGCTCCGTCAGGCCTTCGGGGTTCTTGTAGCTCGTGCCCTTCATACCCAGCGCCTGCGCCTGGTCGTTCATGAGCTTGACGAAGTTCTCAGCCGTGCCGCCCACGCCTTCGGCCAGGGCCATGGTGGCGTCGTTGCCGGACTGCACGATCATGCCCTTGATGAGGTCTTCGACCGGCACCTGCATCTTGGGGTCGATGAACATGCGCGAGCCGGGCATCTTCCAGGCGCGCACGCTCACGGGCAGCTTCTGGTCCAGCGCGATCTTCTTGGAGCGCAGCGCATCAAACACCAGGTAGCCCGTCATGAGCTTGGTGAGCGAGGCCTGCTCCACCGGCGCGTCGATGTCCTTGGCGGCCAGCACCTGGTTGGCGGTGACATCCACCAGCAGGTAGGTGCGCGCGGCGATTTCGGGGGGCTGGGGTGCCTGGGCCAGGGCGCCAAAGGCAGCCGGGGCCACCGCAGCAAAGACGGCCAGGGATCGCAACGCAGACAGGATTCGTTTCATGGGGCAGGAGGGGGCTGGAGAGGCTCGAAAAAAGGGTGGGAGAGTGGGCGGGAGAGGGAAGACGACGGACGGCCGGAGCCGGTCCGGGCGGCACCCCTCAGGCGCCCGATTGCAGGTGGCGGACCACCAGGTTCTTCAGAAGCGGTAATTGTCCGTGAAAGAAATGCCCCCCCGCGGGGACGACTGTGACAGGCAGTATCTGGGGCCGGGCCCAGTCCATCACGGCGGACAGCGGCACGGTGTCGTCCTGCTCGCCGTGCACGACCAGCGTGCGCAGGTGGGCATCGGGCGGCACCGGGGCCACCGTGAAGCGGCTGGCGGCCGTGCCGACCAGCACGACCTTCTCCACGCGCTGCGTGGGCCACAGTGCCTCCAGCGCATGGCTGGTGACAAATGCACCGAAAGAAAACCCCGCCAGCGCCAGGGGTTGCCCCTCGGCGGCGGGAGCCACCTGCTCCACCACCGCCAGCAGGTCCTGCAACTCACCCCGTCCTTCGTCGTACACGCCGGCCGTGGCGCCCACGCCGCGGAAGTTGAAGCGCACCGCCGTCCAGCCACACTGCACAAACGCGCGCGCCAGGGTCTGCACCACCTTGTTGTCCATGGTGCCGCCAAACAGCGGATGCGGGTGGGCGATGATGGCGACGCCACGGGGCGCCGCGCCATCGGCCAGGGTGGCGCTGTCGCGCACGGCCTCGATGGCGCCTGCGGGGCCGGACAGGGTCAGGCGTTCGGTCTGGGCATTCACGGATTTGCTACTCAATCAATAGCAACAGGGGCATGATCCACTAGCGCCTGCTGCCAAAATCGTTCCAAGACAGGGATGGAGCCGCGCTCAGCGGCCAAGTTCCGCTGGCGTGACCAGACGCTCCACCACCTGGCCGTTCTTGAGGTGCGATTCGACGATTTCGTCGATGTCCGCCGCATCCACATAGGTGTACCAGGTGCCCTCGGGGTAGACCACCGCCACGGGGCCACCCGCGCAACGGTCCAGGCAACCGGCCTTGTTCACACGCACCTTGCCGGCACCCGCCAGCCCGGCGGCCTTGACCTGGGCCTTGCAGCGGTCAAAACCCGCCTGTGCGTTGTGGTGCGCGCAGCTGTCTTCCCCGTTGGTGCGCTCGTTGAGGCAGAAGAAGATGTGGCGCTGGTAATAACCGGGCGCTGCGGCCGGTGCGGAAGGGGTGTCGCTCATCCCTGCATTTTAAGGACCCCTGCCTCTCCCAGCGGGCGAGGCCACGCCCCAAGCGCCTGCCCGGCCACACAGAAAGCCGGAGGCCATCGCACTGCGACTCAGGCCCCGCCCTCTCGCCGCGACACCCGAAACACCACATACAGCAGCGTCAGGTAGGGCCACAGCCAGCCCAGCCACTGTCCCAGACCATAAAAGCGGATGAAACGGCCCTGCTCCCAGATCTGCAGCGTCTGGGCAAAGTAGGCACTGGTGGGCGCCTGGTTCAGCAGTGCCAGATGCCAGGTGAGCGCCAGCAGCAGCACGGCAGCGCAGGCACGGCGCGGCAGGGCCAGCATCAGCAGGGCCAACGCCAGCGCCGCCCACACGCCCACGCGCACGGGCAGATCCATCCACTCCCAGGCGTGCACGGGGCCCCAGCTGAGTGCGGCGGACAGCGCGGTCAGCACAATGCCCACCCCCACCACCGCCAGCGCAAACAGGGCGCGCCGCCCCATCTGGCGGATCACGCAATACCCCAGCAGGCAGGGGATAAGCAGCCCCAGGGTGACGCACAGCAGCTCACCACTGGGTGACAGCGGGTCCAGCTCGGTCTCGCGCAGAGGCAGCCACTCCAGGAACGGCGTATCGGCCAGCAGATCGATGAGCGCGGCCTCCAGCCGTTCCAGCACCTGGCCCAGGCCAAAGGGCACCGCGGCCGGAAACAGCAGCGCCAGCGGCCACAGCGCCAGCAGCACCATGCCGCCCGAGGCGTCGGACACAAACCAGCGCGCCCGGAAGTCGCTCCAGCGGTCCAGCGCCCCCAGCCGCTCCAGCAGCGCGGCGCTCAGCGCACCGGCCAGCGTGCCCAGCGCGTTGAGCGCCAGGTCCAGGTTGGAGGGCACGCGCCGGGGCAGGTAGATCTGCAGAAACTCCATGCACAGCGACAGCAGCGTGCCCACCAGCGTGGCCAGCGCCACCGCCCACAGCACACGCCGCCAGCCCGATCGCAACAGGCCCAGCACCAGCAGGAAGCCCAGGGGCGCGTAGCCCACGAGGTTGGTGACCACGTCAAACCCCGTCCAGTACGGCGGGGGCAACCGGGCCAGCAGGAAGACCAGGGGGTCGATGCCCTGCTCGCGCCACCCGTCAAACGGGAACAGGCTGGCAAAAACGATCAGCGCCGTGTACGTTAGCGCGAGCGGCCAAGCAGAGGTTTTGTGCATGCGCCCTCTGCGTCTCCGTCAAAAGGGTTTGACCACCACCAGCACCACGGCCACCAGCAGCAGCAGCACCGGTGCTTCGTTGAACCAGCGGAACCACACATGGCTGCGGCGGCTGGTGCCGTCGGCCAGCTTGCGCAGCAGCACGCTGCACGCGTGGTGGTAGCCGATGACCAGCACCACCACGGCCAGCTTGGCGTGCATCCAGCCATTGCCCGGGCCCCGGCCAATGCCGTAGCCCAGCCACAGCCACAGCCCCAGCGCAATGGCGGGCACAGCCAGCAGGGTGGTAAAGCGCATCAGCTTGCGCGCCATGAGCAGCAGGCGGTCGCGCTCGGCGGCCGAGCCGGGCGCCACCATCGCCAGGTTGACGAAGATGCGCGGCAGATAGAACAGGCCCGCAAACCAGCTGGCCACGAAAACGATGTGAAAGGCTTTGACCCAGAGCATGGGGGCAGTTTACGGGCCTACGCCACTCCGACGGGACAACCCCAAAAAAAAGCCCGGCAGATCCGCCGGGCCGGGAAAGCCTGTGCCGCATCGCTGCAGCCCAGGTCCCGCTCAGGGAGGAAAAGCGGGGGGCGGCAAGCCGCCCGGCACCAATCTAGCACTGGGCCTGGGCGGTTACAAGCGGCTTTTCCACAGCGCGCCCGAAGCGCCAACCACCGCCGCACGTCCCCCTGCCACCGGGGCGCGAGCCGGGACACAGCGCCACAGGGAGGGCTTCATAATCCGATGATGCATCTCCAAAGCCCTGCCCCCTTCCCCCAGAACCGCCCGCGCCGCCTGCGCCGCGATGCCTTCACCCGCCGCCTGGTGCGCGAGAACGTGGTCACCGCGGACGACCTGATCTACCCTGTGTTCGTGCACGAGGGCACGAACCGCAGCGAGGCCGTGACCTCCATGCCCGGCGTGGACCGCCTGAGCCTGGACCTGCTGCTGCCCGTGGCCGCGGACTGCGTGAAGCTGGGCATCCCGGTGCTGGCGCTGTTCCCGGCGATTGACCCGTCGCTCAAGACGCCCGACGGCAAGGAAGCCCTGA
This sequence comes from Acidovorax sp. Root402, assembly GCF_001425125.1. Taxonomy (NCBI): domain Bacteria; kingdom Pseudomonadati; phylum Pseudomonadota; class Betaproteobacteria; order Burkholderiales; family Comamonadaceae; genus Acidovorax; species Acidovorax sp. Root402. The sequence continues at coordinate 603,215 of NZ_LMDQ01000001.1, read as the reverse complement.
ACCCCGACGGCCTGATCCCGCGCGTGGTGCGCGCACTGAAGAAGGAGTTTCCCGACCTGGGCGTGATGACCGACGTGGCGCTGGACCCCTACACCAGCCACGGCCAGGACGGCGTGCTGGACGAGACCGGCTACATCATCAACGACGAGACGGTGGAGATCCTCACTGGCCAGGCGCTCACGCATGCCGAGGCAGGCGTGGACATCGTCGCCCCCAGCGACATGATGGACGGCCGCATTGGCGCGATCCGCGAGGCGCTGGAGGTGCAGGGCCACATCCACACCCGCATCATGGCCTACAGCGCCAAATACGCCAGCGCCTTCTACGGCCCGTTCCGCGACGCGGTGGGCACGCGCGGCGCCCTGGGCAAGGCCGACAAGAACGTGTACCAGATGGACCCCGGCAACAGCGACGAGGCCCTGCGCGAAGTGGCCATCGACATCGCCGAAGGCGCCGACATGGTGATGGTGAAACCCGGCATGCCCTACCTGGACATCGTGCGCCGCGTGAAGGACGAGTTCCACGTGCCCACCTTTGCCTACCAGGTGAGCGGCGAGTACGCCATGATCAAGGCCGCTGCCGCCAACGGCTGGCTGGACCACGACGCCGTGATGATGGAAAGCCTGCTGGCCTTCAAGCGCGCAGGCGCCGACGGCGTGCTGACCTACTTTGCGCGCGACGTGGCACGCAAGCTACAAAAATAATAGCTGTCAGCGCATATTCCACTAGCGCTACCGGCGCTTTTGACTGAAACCACGGTGTCCATGCGCATCTTTCACATCCACAGCAGCGGCGTGCAGGAGCTCACCGCCCTGCCCGCCCAGATGCCGGCGCAGGGTTTCCTCTGGATCGCCTGCGCGCGTCCGGCCTTTCAGGCGCGGCTCGCCGAGATCCAGGGCCGCCTGCAGGCGCTGATCGGGCTGCAGCTGGTGGACCTGCATGTGTCCGACCTGCTCAACGCCCAGCTGCCCTCGCACTACGACTACACCTCGCAGTACGACCTGCTGGTGTTCCGCCGCCTGGCCACGGTGCAGGGCGATGCTGCGCAGGCCGGGCAGCCCGGGCCTGCTGCCCCCGCCACACCGGCCGTTGCCGCCGAGCCCGACAACAACCCCAACGCCCCGGTCAAGCGCAGCGGCCCGCCCGTGCTGCGGCGCATCGACACCAGCCCCGTGGGATTTGCGGTGTTCGACCAGCTGCTGCTGACCGTGCACCCCACCGACTGCGCAGTGCGCGATGCCTACGCGACGCGGCTGCTGGCGGCCACCCCGGCCAATGGCAACGGCAATAGCAATGGCACCAACGCCACCGCCAGCCATGCTGCCGCCCACGGCAACGCCCACGCCAGCCCCGGCATGGGCGAGGGCCGCAGCAGCCCGATCTCGGGCGCACGCCTGCCCACCAGTCCCGCCGACCTGATGCTGCGCGTGGTCAACCAGATGGTGGACGGCTACCTGGACCTGCGCCGCGAGCTCACCCGCCAGCTGGACCACTGGCAGACCGAACTGCTCAAGCCCCGCGCGCGGTACGTGAACTGGACCTCGCTGCTCGAAGCGCGCCTGTCGCTGCACATGCTCGACGAGATCTGCGAAGACCAGCGCACCGCCGTGCAGGACTGGATCGACGCGCTGGAAACCTGGGCCCTGCCCGACACGCCGGCGGGCCTGCGCGAGCTGGACCTGCTCAAGGTGCGCAGCCGCGACGTGCTGGAGCACATCGAGCGCGTGGTGCACCACGTGCGGCGCCTGGAGCAGAGCACCGAAACCGCCGTGCAGATGCACTTTTCGGTGCAGAGCAACCGCACCAACGACATCATGCGCACCCTCACGGCGCTCACGGCCGTGTTTTTGCCGCTGAACCTGATTGCGGGCATTTTCGGAATGAACTTCGAGTTCATTCCACTGGTGCACAAGGCCGACGGCTTCTGGTGGGCCATGGGGTCGATGGTGTTCATCGCGCTGTCGCTGGTGCTGCTGTTCTGGCGCAAGCGGTATCTGGCGAGGACAAGATAGGAACATCCCCCTGAGGCCCTTCGGGCCTTCCCCCTTCTCTCGGCTTCGCCGGGAAGGGGGACGATGCCCTCGCTGCGGGGCGGCCCTTGCTTGGCATCCCTGGCTTGGGTCAGCGCCCGTATCAGCGTGCGTCACCCAAAAACAGGAAGGGTCATGCGTTCCAGTGCCTTATGGCCGGGCCACCCCAAACAACCCCGCCGCGTTGTCCCAAGCCACCTTGCGCGCCACATCGGCGGGCAGGCCGCCCAGCCACTGGCGGTAGCCCTGCATCAGGCTTTCGTAGTGCTGCCAGCGCTGGTTGACCCAGGTGTCCGAGCCGATCACGAAGCGCGTGGGGTACTTGAGCAGCAGCGCGCGCCAGGCGGGGCACAGCTGGTTGTCGTCGCAGACCAGGCCGGGGCGGTACGAGAGTTCGCCCACCAGGCCCGGGTAGCGGGCCATCAGGGCGTCCACCCGCTCCACAGGCGCGCCGCCAATGCCGGTGTGGGCCCAGATCAGCCGGGCCTTCTGACCTTGGGACGGGGTGTTAGCCATCAGCAGGTCGATGGCGGTGTCGTCCACATGGGCCAGCACCACCAGGTCACGCTGTTCGGCCAGGGCCATGAGCTTTTTGGCCACGGGGCCGTTGGCGTTGGCGCTGTCGTACAGGTGGAATTCGCCCAGGCCCCGGTACGGGCCGGCCGGCGTGCCTCGGGCCAGTTCGGTCTGCACCATGTCGTAGATGGTGTCGTCGGCAAACCAGCCGGTGTAGTCGGCGCGGTTGCGGTACAGCCGCACAAACGGCACCACCGTCACACCGGCCTCGCGGGTCTGCGGCAGGCCCGCCAGGGCGAGCGACCCGGCATTGGGCCGCGAGTTGGCCACGATGGCGCGCACGCCGCTGGCCTTCATGCGTGCCAGCACATCGGCGGGTGGGTGCGGGCCTGAGCGGCCGTCCCAGGCTTCCTCGTTGTAGTGCAGGTGGGCGTCGAACAGGGGGCCGGTGTAATCGGCCGCGTGGGTGGTGGCGCATAGCGCTATCAAAATAGTAGCTGCCAGCACATGACGGAATAGCGCTTGAGGCCGAAATTGCCTGAAATCCGCCATGACCACCCCCGTTGGTTGTTCGCAATCGTGTCGCCGTCTCTGTTACTGGGGCGGTTCAGCCCAGGTGCTTGGCAAAGAAGGCCAGGGTGCGCTCGCGGGCCGTGTTGGCGGCGGCCTCGTCGTAGCTGCCGCGCTGGTCGCAGTTGAAGCCGTGGTCGGCGGCGTACACATGCACTTCGACCTCTGGGTGGGCCTTGCCGAAGGCCTGCACGCTGTCCAGTGGGATCCAGTGGTCGCGCTCGCCAAAGTGGGCCAGCACCGGCACCTTGGGCGTGCGGGCCACTTCTTCCGGCGTGGTCACGCCACCGCCGTAGTACGGCACGGCGGCCGACAGGCCCTGCAGCAGGCAGGCCGAGCGCCAGGTCAGCAGGCCGCCCCAGCAGTAGCCCACGATGCCCACCTTGCCGCCGCTTTGCTGCGCGGCGTAGTCGATGGCGGCCTGGATGTCGGGCAACACGCCCGGCGCGGGCAGGGCCTCGACCGCAGCCTTCAGGCCCATGCCGGCCTGCATGTCGTCACCGGTGTAGCCCAGCTCCACCCCTTGCTTGACGCGGTGAAAGGTGGATGGCGCCACGGCCAGGTAGCCGCTGGCGGCGTAGCGGTCGGCCACCGAACGGATGTGCGAGTTCACGCCAAAAATTTCTTGCAGCACCACCACAGCGCCACGGGGCGTGCCCTCGGGCCTGGCGACCCAGGCGGGGGCCACAAAACCGTCACTCGACGTCAGATCGACAAACTGTCCCATGCTGAATGCTCCTTGGATTTGGTACGTATGGTGCGCAGAGGGTCCGCGCTATGGGTGCGGGCGCTGCGCTGCGGGGGGCAGAACCTGTTCCAATGCGCCATTCTTGCAGGAGACCCCACCCCATGGAGAAGATCGCACTAATCACTGGCGCCAGCCGGGGCATTGGCGCCGCCACCGCACGGCTGGCCGCAAAACATGGCTGGGCCGTGGCCGTCAACTACCTCGCCAACGAGGCCGCTGCGCAGAGCGTGGTCGATGCCATCCGTGCAGAAGGCGGCACCGCCATCGCGGTGCAGGGTGACGTGGCGAGCGAGGCCGACATCCTGGCCATGTTCCAGGCCGTGGACACCCAGCTGGGCCGCATCAGCGCCCTGGTCAACAACGCCGGGGTGGTGGACGTGACCGCCAGGGTGGACGAAATGAGCACCGAACGCCTGCGCCGCATGTTCGACACCAACGTGATCGGCAGCATCGTCTGCGCCCGCGAGGCCGTGCGGCGCATGAGCACGCGCCACGGCGGCAGCGGCGGTGCCATCGTCAATGTGTCCAGCGCCGCCTCGCGCCTGGGCTCGGCCCATCAGTATGTGGACTACGCGGCCGCCAAGGGCGCCATCGACACCTTCACCATCGGCCTGGCGCGCGAAGTGGCGGCCGAGGGCATCAGCGTGAACGCCGTGCGCCCGGGCCTGATCGAGACCGACATCCACGCCAGCGGCGGCCTGCCCGACCGGGTGCGCGACCTCTCGCACCAGGTGCCCATGCAGCGCGGCGGCACGGCCGATGAGGTGGCCGAGGCCATCGTCTGGCTGATGTCCCCTGCAGCGAGCTACACCACAGCCACCTTGATGGATGTATCGGGCGGACGCTAGGGCGCGCAGGGCATCGCACAACCCAGTAGCAAGCACGCTGCAGCGCAGCATGCCCGACCGCCAAACGGTGCAGAAAACACCGCATACTCGCGCACAGCCCGGGCTGCGCCACCTTCATCTGCCGTTGGCCTGAGCCCCCCGAAGAACCACCCTGCCCACTTGCCCTTGGGAGCGCCTTGATGGACCTCAAACCCCTGATCACCCTGCTGGCCATCGTGAACCCGCTGGCCATCGTGCCGTTCTTCATCCACTACACGCAGGGCTTTTCGTACCCGCAGCGGCGACGCACCATACAGGTGGCCAGCTTCAGCGTGTTCTGCGTGATTGCAGCCTGTGCGCTGCTGGGCCTGCAGATCCTCGACTTCTTCAACATCTCGCTGCAGAGCTTCCAGGTGGGCGGCGGCATGCTGCTGCTCATCAGCGCGATGAACATGCTCAACGCCCAGCCCGCCGAGGCAAAGCCCAGCACAAACGAATACGAAGAAGGCGCCGAAAAGGCCGCCGCCGGCAGCAGCATTGCCGTGGTGCCGCTCACCATTCCGCTGCTCACCGGCCCGGCCAGCATGTCCACCGTGGTGATTTATGCCGACCGCGCCCAGACCTTCTGGCAGCACGCCGCGCTGGTGGGCTACGGCGTGGTCATCGCGCTGGCCACGGCCGTGTGCTTTGCGCTGGCCGACCCGATTGCGCGCGTGCTGGGCAAGACCGGCATCAATGTGATGACCCGCCTGATGGGCCTGATCCTGGCCGCGCTGGCGGTGGAGGTGATGGCGGACGGGCTGGGCAAAATCTTCCCGGTGTTGATCGCCCGCTGAGCCGCCTCAAGAACCTCATGCCACGTTTTGCCTGGTTTTTGATAGCGCTCATTTCGCTTCAACCGGCCTCCCCCCTCATGGCCGCAGAAAGCCAGTGCTACGGCACAGTGAGCAACGGCCGTTTGGAAGGGGGCGTAAAGCTTCCTAGCCAAGGGCCAAACTTCACCTCTTACAGTGTCTTGGGTGCAACTGCGGGTCGAACGTACGTTCACTCCACAGTTGCAAAGATCATCATTTCTTCCTACGCAGCACTGGCCAAAGAAACACCTTCCAATCGGTATGTCTATGGAGAGACTGGGTGGTCTTCGGGAGGCCGCATTCGTCCACATCGCACCCACCAGAACGGCCTGTCAGTGGATTTTTTTGTTCCGGTTCGAGATGCCGCAGGGAAATCTGTGCCACTTCCTACACGCGTTTCCAACAAGCTTGGCTACGACATAGAGTTCGACTCCAACGCGAGGTATGAGAACTACACCATCGACTTCGAGGCTACGGCGGAGCATCTGTACCAACTGCAGCTTGCGGCAAAGGCCAATGGTGCAGGAATCACACTCGTGATCTTCGATACAGAGTTCTTGCCAAAGCTGTTTGCCACCAAACACGGCGCCTATCTGCAGAACGAACTACCCTTCATGAAGGGGAAACCGTGGGTCCGACATGATGAGCACTACCACATCGATTTCCGCATTGCGTGCAAGCCGAAAGTCGGATAACCCGTCAGTTTATGGAACCCGCTGGAGTCTGCTCCACGGTCGCAATGACGGCGCCTGGCAGCACCCTATCCACACACGGCTGGCGAACCAGGGTGAGGCACGATTGAGATGACCGCCCGGCTTCTATTACTTGAAGACGACCCCGCCATCGCCCGCACCGTGGCCTACGCGCTGGAGCGCGATGGCCTGACCGTTACACACAGCCTGCTGGTGCATGACGCGCGCCAGCAGCTGCAGCGTGCGCGGTTTGACCTGCTGGTGCTGGACGTGGGCCTGCCCGACGGCAGCGGTCTGGACCTGCTGCGCGATGTGCGCCATGCGCCGCCCACCGCCGCCCTGCCCGTGCTGATGCTCAGCGCCCACGGTGAAGAGATCGACCGCGTGCTGGGCCTGGAGCTGGGCGCGGACGACTACCTGACCAAACCCTTCAGCCCGCGCGAACTGGCCGCCCGCGTGAAGGCGCTGCTGCGCCGCGCGGGTCACGGCAACGGCCACCCGGCAGCGCCCGCCGCCACGGCCGCCGCGCTGTTCCACGACGACGAGGCCGGCCAGCGCATCAGCCTGCGCGGCCAGGCCCTGCCGCTGACCCGGCGCGAGTACCGCCTGCTGTCCCACCTGCTGCGCGGCGCAGGCCGCATCCACTCGCGCGACACCCTGCTGGCCGCCGCCTGGGGCGACGACAGCGAAAGCACCGACCGCACGGTGGACACCCACATCAAGACCCTGCGCGCCAAGCTGCGCGAGCTGGACCCGGCGCGCGAGTACATCAGCACGCACCGGGGCATGGGGTATTGCCTGGACATCTGAAGCCCAATCGGCCACTAGCGCTCATCGCTCAAGCGCTGGCAGCTATTGTTTTTGAAGTAACGCACCATGCGCCTCGGCATCCGTCTGCTGTTCGCCTTCTTCCTCATCAACGGCATCGCCGCGTTCTTTGTGCTGCGCGTGTTCATGGCCGAGATCAAGCCCAGCGTGCGCGAGGTGATGGAAGACATGATGGTGGACACGGCCAACATCCTGGCCGAGCTGGCCAGCGAGGACCTGGCCGCCGGGCGGCTGGCGGCACAGGCCAACAACAGCAGCACCAGCCCGTTTGCGCAGCATGTGCGGCGCTATGCCGCGCGGCCCATCGATGCGGCCATCTGGGGCTTTTCCAAGCAGTCGCTTGACTACCGCATCTATGTGACCGACACCACGGGGCGCGTGCTGTTCGACTCGGAAAACCGTGCCATCGGTGCCGATTATTCGCAGTGGCGCGACGTAGCCCGCACGCTGCGCGGCGAGTACGGAGCGCGCTCTACGCGCGATGTGGAAGATGACGACACCAGCGGCGTGATGCATGTGGCCGCGCCCATCTACGTCAAAAGCCAGATCGCGGGTGTGCTCACCGTGGCCAAGCCCTCGCGCACGGTGCAGCGCTTCATCGACCGGGCCGAGCGCAAGGTGTTCATGGGCGGGCTTTTGCTGCTGGCGCTCTCGGCCGCCGTGGGCGTGGCGGTGACGCTGTGGATGGTGTGGAACGTGCGCCGCCTGCGCGACTACGCCCTGAGCGTGCAGGGCCCGGCCGACGGCGAACGCCACGACCCAACTCTTCCGCCCCCCACGGCCCTGGCTGTGCCCGAGGTGCCCGGCGAGCTGGGCGACCTGGCCCGCGCCATGGACCGCATGCGCGCGCGGCTGGAGGGGCGCGACTACATCGAGGGCTATGTGCGCGCGCTCACGCACGAACTCAAAAGCCCCGTGGCCGCCATCCGGGGCGCGGGCGAGCTGCTGCAGGACGAGCTGCCCGCCGCAGACCGCGCCGAGTTTGCGACCCAGGTGGTGCAGCAAAGCGAACGCCTGCAGCGCATCATCGACCGGCTGCTGGAGCTGTCCAAGCTGGAGCAGCGCCAGCACGCCGAAGGCCGCGCGCCCGTGGCGCTGCACGACTGCGCCGAGGCCGCCATTGCCCAGACCCGCGCCCGCGCGGGGCAGCGCGGCGTCACGTTGGCACTGGAAGGGCACGGCACCAGCGGCCCGTGGGAGGCCGAACTGGTGACGCTGGCGCTGACCAACCTGCTGGACAACGCGATCGACTTTGCGCCCGCAGGCAGCACGGTGCGGGTAGAACTGGACGGCGCCACAGTGGCCGTGCAAGACAGCGGCCCCGGCGTGCCCGACTACGCGCTGCCGCGCCTGGGCGAGCGCTTTTTCACCACCGCACGGCCGGGCGGCGAGCGCAGCGGATCGGGCCTGGGGCTGGCGATTGTGCAGCGCGTGATGGCGCTGCACGGCGGGCAGATGGTGGCGCGCAACACAGCACCGGGGCTGCGGGTGGAGCTGGTGTACCGCGCCGCCTGAGCAGCGAAAGCCACCGCCAGCGATCCCCACTTCACACTGGCCTCACAAACTTCATAGCGCCCTCACAGCGCGCCACAACACTGCCTCCACAACAGTCACTTGTGGAGGATCTTTTGTTCAAACACCCCTTGTTCACCAAACTGGCGGCGCTGACCGCCATCACCGTGTTGCTGCTCTTTGGCTTGGGCCTGATCGAAGACGTGGTGCGCGACCGGCTGCGCTACCGCAGCATCACCGCGCAGAGCGTGGCCGAGAGCCTGGCCGGGCCGCAGACGCTGATGGGCCCCATGATCCACAGCGCCTGCGTGGAGAGCTGGGATGAAGAAGTCGGCAAGGGTGACGAGCGCCGCATGGTCGAAAAGCGCCGCGAGTTCATCCTGACCGCCATGCCCGAACAGCTCAAGCTCACCACCGGCGCCGCGATGGAAGAACGCGCACGCGGGCTGCACAAGGTGAACACCTACAACCTCAAGGCCAACGTGACGGCGCAATGGGGTTCGCTGGCCAGCCTGCTGCCGCAGAGCAGCATGAAGAATTCGCGCATGCACTGCGGCGCACCCATTGTGATGATGGCCGTGGGCGATGCACGCGGCATCCGCACTGCGCAGTTCACCATGGGCAGCCAGGCGCTGGCGCTCAAGCCTGGCACCTTCCACCCCACCTACAGCCGGGGCCTGCACGCGGTGCTGCCCGAATCCGTGCGTGGCAAGGCCGACGGCCTCACGGCCACGCTGGACCTGGAACTGGTGGGCACCGAGCGCCTGGCCATCGTACCGCTGGGCGGCAACACCGAGGTGCTGATGACCAGCAGCTGGCCCCACCCGTCGTTTGCCGGGCGCTTTCTGCCATCGGAACGCGAGGTCAAGAAGACCGGCTTTTCGGCCCAGTGGCGCCTGTCGTCGCTGGCCACCACGGCGCAGGCCGACATTGCGAACGGCAAGCGCATCTGCCTGGGTGCGGATGAGGGCAGCGACTATGCACACAGCGGGGCCACGCCGGGCGACTGCGCCGACAGCTTCAGCGTGGCCTTCATCGACCCGGTGAATCCCTATTCCCTGTCGGACCGCGCGACCAAGTACGGTGTGCTGTTCATCGCCCTCACCTTCGTGGCCGTGGGCCTGTTCGAGCTGATGAAGAAGCTGCGCGTGCACCCGGTGCAGTACCTGCTGGTGGGCAGCGCGCTGTGCAGCTTCTTCCTGCTGCTGGTGAGCCTGTCGGAGCACCTGCCGTTTGGCATTTCGTACGCGGTGGCCGCGAGCGCGTGTGTGCTGCTGCTGGCCTATTACGCCAGCCACATGCTGGGCGGGCTCACGCGCGGTGTGCCACTGGGGGCGGGCATTGCGCTGCTGTATGGCCTGCTATACGTGCTGCTGCAGCTGGAGCAGACGGCGCTGGTGGTAGGTGCGATTGCGCTCTTCCTGGTGCTGGCAGCGGTGATGGTGCTGACGCGCAAGGTGAACTGGTACGGCCTGTCGCAAGGCGGCACGCCCCCGCGCCCCACCATGCCGCCCATGCAGCGCCCCGCAGCCCCCCGCGCGGAGGCTGCATGAACGCCGCCGCGCAGACCACCCGCTGGGCCCAGTACCTGGCGCAGGCCCAGGCCCTGACGCCGCCCGCCAGCACCGACCCCGCAAGGGGCCCTGCGCTGACCGCCGCCGAATCGGCCCGCGTGCAGCGCCACCGCGACCAGTTGATGGCGGCCCTGCGGTCGCAGGACCGGCTGGCCTTGCACTGCGCCAAGCAGCAGGTGCTGGACGCAGCCTTTTGCCCCCACCGTGCCGAGGCGGACCACAGCCACGGAGGGCCTGCAAGCGGCGCTGCAGATTCGCCCGCCCTGCGCCGGGCGCTGCGCGACCTGGCGTGGCGCACCGCGGCCTTGCTGTTGCCGCGCCGCCCGGAGTTCTGAAGGTGTCCCGGGGGCCGTGCGCAGGCCCCTGGGACACAATTTTTAGTAAAAACGGGTGGTAGCGCTAGTGCAATATGCGCCAGCAGCTATCAAAAGCAGAGCATTTACACCACCACGGTGCGGCTGCGCCCCTCGCGCTTGGCGGTGTAGAGCGCAGAGTCCAGCAGGCGCAGGGTGATGTCCAGCGGCCGCAGCGGGTCGAACAGGGTGAGCCCCATGCTGACCGACAGCACTAGCGCCGGCTCGATGCCGGGCAGCGGGTGGGCGGCCAGCGCCGCATGCACACGCTCGGCCACCACCTGTGCCTGGTCGAGCCCGGTGGCGGGCAACAGGGCCAGAAACTCCTCGCCCCCCCAGCGCCCCAGCACATCGGCCGCCCGGAAGACGTCGCGGCACAGGGTGGCAAACAGCTGCAGGGCCTGGTCACCCACATGGTGGCCGTACACATCGTTCACGCGCTTGAAGTGGTCCAGGTCCATCATCAGCAGGCTGGCTGGCTCATTGCCCCGCTGCAGCAGTGCCCATTCCTGGCGCAGGCGATCGGTGAACGAGCGGCGGTTGGCCAACCCGGTCAGCACATCGGTGTGGGCCAGCACCGCCATCTGGTGGCGCGCCGCCTCCAGCTCCATCAGCATCTGGCCCTGGCGGTCGTTGGCACGCTTGAGCTCCAGCAGCCGGATCACCTGGCGCGCCAGGGCGGACAGCAGGTCCTGCACCTTGGCTGACAGCTCGCGCGGCCGGTGGTCCAGCACGCACAGCGTGCCCAGCACAAAGCCATCGGGCGTGACCAGCGGCGCCCCGGCGTAAAAGCGCAGGGGGTTCTTCTGCGTGACGATCGCATAGTGCGCAAAGCGCGGGTCTTGTGCCAGGTCGGGCACGATGAAGACGCCGGACTGGCGGATGGCATAGCGGCACACCGACTCGCTCAGCGGGGTTTCGCGCAGCGCAAACCCCCGGGCGGCCTTGAACCACTGGCGCTGGCTGTCCAGCAGGCTGATCAATGCCACCGGCGCTTCGCACACGTAGCCCGCCAGGTCGGCCAGCTCGTCGTAGGCGGGCTCCATGGGCGTGTCGAGAATGCCGTAGCGCTGCAGGGCCTGGAGACGGGCCGTGTCGTCGCAGGGGTCGTCGGGAGGGGTGGTGTCGGCCATGATGCGAAGCGGCCGCGCCGCCCCCAATTGCCTTGAGATGGGGCAGCATGCCACACAAGCAGGACGGCTGCACGGGTGAAAGCCCGATGGCCCCCGGGTCACGCCAGGGCGGTGCTCTGGCCGTGCCGTGCCTGCCTCTGGTTTGTTCGTTCAGCGTCTGCTGGCGCTTGCCGCTGCGGGCGGACAGCGCAGCTGCGTCGCGGTCAGGCAGCCACAGCGGGCGCGATATCGCGTTGGGCAGCGGGCTCGCTCGCACCCGGGGCGTCGGTGTCCGAACACGTGGCCCCACCGCAACCGTGGATCAACGCACCCGGTAACGCGCCGGGAGCGTGCACCACGCCGGTCACAGGGTCAAACCCCACACGGCGCAGGTGCAGGGCCAGCGAGGCATCCATGCTCTGCGCATGCTGCGGAAACCACAGCGCCAGCTCGCTGGCCATGACGCGCAGCACCTTCAGGTCGCCCTGTTCGGCGCGGGCCGTGCCTTCACGCATCACCTGCAGCACCACCTTGTGCTGCATGCTGTGGCAGTTGCCCGATGCAAATCGGGTGGAGGCCATCCAGTCATCTTCCTGCCCGAAATGCTGCTCGGTGTGCTCCACCAGCGCGCACCAGCGGGGCAGCAGGTCGGCGTCACCGGCCTGGTCCACGGCGGCCAGCAAGTCGACGAACTCCCGGTGGGTGTCATCCATCAGGGGCAGGTCGAGGTTCAACGCATCAGACCATTCGAGGTGGGCCATGGGACTCCTTGGGCGGGCAGATCAAACGAAGGTGCGAGCTTAGAAGCCCCGGCCCGGCCGGGTGTTGATGCAGGTCATGGCAACGCCATACGCAGCCAGGCCCTGCACCGCGCGCGGCGGGCAGGGCCTGGTAGTGCAAGGGATTTAGGCGCTCAGCGCCCGCCCCATCAGCTCTGGCCGTACATGCGCTTGGCGTCGTCCACACACTTGGACTTGAGGTCGCCAGTCATCGTCTCGCAGCGCTCCTTGGCAGCCTTGTAGTTGGCTTCGTTTTTCTCGGCGGTGGCGTCCTTGCGGGCCTCGGCCACGTTGGCGGCCTTCTCGGCCGCTGTGTCTGCAGGCTTGGCCTGGGCGGCCGCCACCTTGGCGTTCTCCTTGGCCTTCACATGCTCAGCCTTGGCATCCTTAACGCATACGTCCTTGGCGTTGCCGGTCAGGTCGTCGCACTTTTCCTTGGCGACAGCGTAGGCGGCGTCGGCACGGGCTTCAGCCACCTTCTGGCTGGCCTTGGCGCTGGGCTTGTACTGGGCTTCGAGCTCGGCCTTGGCCACGTCTTCGGTGCCCTTGGCTTCCTTCATACAGATGTCCTTGGCGTTGGCCTTGAGAGCATCGCATTTTTGCTTGTTCATCTTGTAGTCCGCCGAGATGCTGTCCTTGGCGGCCTTGTGCTCTGCGGGGGTCATGGCAAAAGCGGTGGTGGCCATCAAACCGGCGGCGCAGGCGGCGATCAGGGTGCGTTGGAATGTCATGGTTTTCTCCTCGATGAAATTGAATGCAATGGGTGTGAATCTTGTAGGGGCGGTGCGCCAGGGGTGGCCTGGCGGGGGCGGGGCGAAAGCCCCGCAGCGCGGTCGCGCTATCAGTCGTTGAAGCGGAAGTCGGGGTGGCGGTCTTGCCATTCCTTAAGCTGCTTTTCGGCCACGTCGCGGGCGATGCCCTGGCGCTCTTGCAGCTTGCCCAGGAACTGTTCGCGCTTGCCGTCGATGACATCGAAGTCGTCGTTCGTGAGCTTGCCCCACTGCTCGATCATCTTGCCCTTGAACTGCTTCCAGTTGCCCTTGATGGTGTCTTCATTCATGGTGTGACTCCTCAAAAAACTTCGCTTCAGCCATCCACTCGGAGTGCGTGGAACCTTTGCGTGATGCGATGGAATTCACTGTAAAAATGATCCGGCGACGGCGCCGTAGTCCATGCCACGCAGCACACGTCAGCACAGGACTACGGGCGTGACGGACATCGCCGATGAAGTCGGCTCCCACCCTCTGGCGAAGACGAGCGAGGGCTCCATGCAAGGTACAAAGTGTTGCAATGGCCCATCATTCAGGCCGTTGGCACAGCGGGCATTGCATAGGCGTGTTTCGCTTGGTAACACTTGTGTTTCCAGGCGGGCGTGGCGTGTGATTTAGTCATGGCTGTGCTGCCAGCGGCAGACTTTTGACCACGACCACCATGACACATCCATATGAGGAGACTCTGACAACTGCGGTTGCAGAGGCACCTGAGGGCCAGCCCCTTCCCACCGAATCAACAGCCACCAGCAGCCGGGCCCATGCGCCCCTGCTGACGGCGCTGTTCGCGTCCACTGCCTTGGCCGCCTGTGGCGGCGGCGGGGGCGACAGCACCCCAGGTACGGGCGCACCCGGCACGCCAGGCACACCCGCACCCACCACCCCTTCCCTGGGCAACTACGCACACCCTTCAGCCACGTCGGACAACGAGGCCGCCCGCTTTCTGCTGCAGGCCCAGTTCTCAGCATCGACTGCCGAAATCGCGGCGCTGCGCACCACCACCTACGCCGACTGGCTGGAGAGCCAGTTCAATGCGGGCCCCAGCCAGGGCGGCTGGGACTGGCTGAACCAGCGCGGCTACGCAGACATCAGCAACGACACGGCGTATTACGACAACTCCTACCCTGCCGACTACATGATCTGGTACCAGCTCATGAAGTCGCCGGACGGTCTGCGCAAGCGGGTGGCGCTGGCGCTGTCTGAGATCTGCGTGGTCTCGCTCAGCGGCGTGGACATCACCTGGCGCTGCCATGCCATGGCCTGGTACTGGGACCAGCTGGTGAACAACGCCTTCGGCAACTACCGCTCGGTGCTGGAGAACGTGACGCTGAACGCGGCCATGGGCTACTACCTCAACACCCGTGGCAACCAGAAGGAAAACGCCGCCACGGGCCGCCAGCCCGACGAAAACTATGCCCGCGAGGTCATGCAGCTCATGTCCATCGGACTGGTCGAGTTGAACCTGGACGGAACCCCCAAGAAAGACGGCGCCGGCAAGCCCATTGACAGCTACACCATGAACGACGTGACCAATCTGGCACGCGTGTTCACTGGCTACGACTACGACCAGACGCAGAACGTACCCACCACCGTGCCAGGCACCACGCGGGTGGTCTCCAACACCACCTTTGCGCGGCTGCCCATGGCGCTCAATGCCTCGCGCCACTCCACGCTGGCCGCCACCTTCCTGGGCACCACCGTGCCCGCCAACACGCCCGGCGCCGCAGCACTCAAGACCGCGCTGGACACCTTGTTCAACCACCCCAACGTTGGGCCCTTTATTGGCAAGCAGCTCATCCAGCGGCTGGTCACCAGCAACCCGTCACCCGCCTACGTGGCGCGCGTGGCAGCCGCCTTCAACAACAACGGCGCCGGCGTGCGGGGTGACCTGCGCGCAGTGGTCAAGGCCATCTTGCTGGACGACGAGGCACGCTCGCCCACCGGGCTGACCCAGCCCGGCTTTGGCAAGCTGCGCGAACCCATGCTGCGCTTTGTGCAGTGGGGCCGCACCTTTGGCATCAACTCGGTGCAGGGCAGCTGGAAGATCGGCGACCTGAGCGACCCCGGCTCGCGCCTGGGCCAGAGCCCGCTGCGTTCGCCCTCGGTGTTCAACTTCTTCCGCCCAGGCTACGTTCCACCATCCACGGCCCTGGCGGCTGCGGGCGCCGTGGCCCCTGAATTCCAGCTGGTCAACGAGAGCAGCGTGGGGGGCTACCTCAACTACATGCAGGGCGTAATCCGCAACGGAATCTTTGTGAATGCCCCGGAGCTGCCCAACAATGCCAGTAGTTCCAACAACGGGTACGACATCAAGGCCAGCTACGCCAACGAGCTGGCCATCGTGGCGGATGCGGACGCACTGGTCGCACGCATCAACCTGCTGATGTGCGCAGGCCAGCTGTCCGCAGCCACCGTCAAGCTCATTGCGGACGCGCTGAAGGCAACGCCCGTCACCGCCGCCAGCACCGACGCAGTCAAGCTCGACCGCGTGGCGGCCGCCGTCTTCCTGGTCATGGCTTCGGCCGAATACCTCGTTCAAAAGTAAGCCCTGCCATGCACCTGCTTCAACCCGAACTCCACACCCGCCGCGCGTTTCTGCGCCGCTCCACCCAGCTGGGCCTTGCGGGCACGGCCCTGCCCTTTGCGCTCAACTTGGCTGCCATGGGCGAGGCGGCGGCCTTCAACGCCACCGACTACAAGGCGCTGGTCTGCGTGTTTCTGTACGGCGGCAACGACTATGCCAACACCGTGGTCACCTACGACGACGACAGCTACAACCGCTACAACACCATCCGCGGCGGTGGCTCAGGCCAGACGGCGGGTGGCATTGCGTTGGCCAAGGCAGCCCTCGCCCCCACGCTGCTGACCCCCACTACGCCGCTGCCTGGCGGCCGCCAGTACGCGCTGCACCCGGCCATGACGGGGCTGGCTGGCCTGTTCAACAGCGGCAAGGCGGCCGTGCAGCTCAACGTGGGCCCGCTGGTGGTGCCGCTAACCCGCGCGCAGTACAACAGTGCCGACCGCGCCACCTACCCCGTGCCGCCCAAGCTGTTCTCGCACAACGACCAGCAGTCGGTGTGGCAGTCATCCTCGCCCGAGGGCTCCACCGTGGGCTGGGGCGGCAACATTGGCGACCTGGCGCTGTCCTCCAACGGCAATTCGCTGTTCACCTGCATCTCGGTCACGGGCAATGCGGTGTTCCTGTCGGGCGACTCGGCCCTGCAGTACCAGGTCAGCACCAATGGGGCAGTGGCCATCAACGGTATGAAGAACCGGGTGTACGGTTCTTCAGCGGTGCAGAGTGCGCTCGCGTCGCTCATCCAGCAGCCACGCACGCAAACGCTGGAGAACGAATACAACCGCGTGACCACCCGCGCCGTGACGGCCGAAAGCCAGATCACCAACGGCCTCGCGGGCGTGACGCTGGCTACCACCTTCCCCAACAACAACTCCCTGGCCAACCAGCTCAAGATGGTGGCGCGCCTCATTGGCGCACGCACCAGCCTGGGCAGCAAACGCCAGGTGTTCCTGGTGTCGCTGGGGGGGTTTGACCTGCACGACAACCTGATCGCGCAACAGCCGGTGCTGATGCAGCGCGTGAGCGAGGCCATGACCGCGTTCTACAACGCCACGGTGGAGTTGGGAGTGGCCGACAAGGTCACGGCGTTCACCGCCTCCGACTTTGGCCGCACGCTCAGCTCCAACGGCGATGGCTCGGACCACGGCTGGGGCAGCCACCACCTGGTGGTCGGCGGCGCCGTCAAAGGCAAGGCCTTCTATGGCAGCGCGCCGCCGGTCAGCATCACCAACACGGCCGCCCCCGAGGACCAGTGGCATGTGGGCCAGGGCCGCCTGCTGCCGTCCACCTCGGTGGACCAGTACGCCGCCACCTTGGCCAAGTGGTTTGGCGTGGCCGACAACGAAATGGCGGGAGTGCTGCCCAACATCACGCACTTTGGCGCAGCGGCGGGGCGGCCGGACTACCCGGTGGATCTGGGGTTCCTGTAACTCGATGGAGCCCCCGTGACCCAGGGGCCTGCAGGTCGCGACCACGGCAAGGGCCTGGGCCACCACCCGGCTCCCCAATAATGGCAGCATGACGACTCCCTCTGCTTCCTCGCTTCGCCCCCGCGTGGTCATCATCGGTTGCGGGTTCGGCGGCCTTGAAGCCGCCCGGGCTCTCAAAAGCGCGGCGGTGGATGTGACCCTGGTGGACAAGACCAACCACCACCTCTTCCAGCCCCTGCTCTACCAGGTGGCCACGGCCGGGCTGTCGGCCCCGGCCATTGCGGCGCCCATCCGGCATCTGTTCCGGCAGCAGCGCAACGTGACCACCTTGCTGGGCGAAGTCATCCGCATCGACGTGGGCCAGCAGTCCGTGCATCTGGCAGACGGCGCCACGCTGCCGTATGACCACCTCATCGTGGCCGCCGGCGCCACACACAGCTACTTTGGCCGCGACGACTGGGCGGCCCACGCGCCAGGGCTCAAGACGCTGGACGACGCGTTCGAGATCCGCCGCCGCGTCCTGCTGGCGTTCGAGGCGGCCGAGAAGGAGCCCGACCCCGCACGCCGCGCAGACTGGCTCAACTTTGTGGTCGTGGGCGCAGGCCCCACGGGCGTGGAGATGGCCGGCACGCTGGCAGAGATTGCGCGCCACACGCTGCCTGGCGAGTTCCGCCACATCGACCCCGCGAGCGCGAAGATCATCCTGCTCGAAGGCGGTGCACGCGTGCTGCAGGCCATGCCCGAGGCTCTGAGCCAGCGCGCCAAGGAACAACTGGAAAAGCTGGGCGTGGACGTTCGCCTGGGCGCCCGCGTCACCGCCATCGACAGCGATGGCTTGAAGGTCGAATCGCCTGCAAGCGTCAGTACATCAAGCGCAAATAGCTATCAAATAAATAGCAAATGCATTGTATGGGCCGCCGGTGTGGCTGCGTCACCCCTGGGCCGCCACCTGGCGGATGCCACCGGCGCCAGCACCGACCGCGCGGGCCGCGTGGTGGTGGAGCCCGACCTGACGCTGCCCGGCCACCCCGCGATCAGCGTGATCGGCGACCTGGCGGCGGCCAAGAGCCACGTGGCCGGCCACGAGCCCACGCCCGTGCCCGGCGTGTCGCCCGGCGCCAAGCAGATGGGCCGCGCCACGGCGGCCAACATCCTGCGCCGCCTGGCAGACCAGCCCACCCAGCCGTTTCGCTACCGCGACTACGGCAACCTGGCCACCATCGGCCGCAACTCCGCCGTGGTGGACCTCACCTCGCCCGCCGGGCCAGTGCGGTTCTCAGGCTACTTTGCGTGGCTGTTCTGGCTGTTTGCGCACGTGTACTTCCTGATCGGCTTTCGCAACCGGCTGGTGGTGCTGCTGGACTGGGCCTGGGCGTACTGGAGCTTTGCGCGTTATGCGCGGGTGGTGACGGGCATTGAACGCCATGAGACCGCGCCCCCGTCCCCGACACCGCCGGGCACCTGACGGCCACGCGCGCTGCGTGGCGCAACGGCCAAAGCCAGCGCCTTGCCTGCAGGCTCTCGCCACAAAGACCTGTTGCGTTACTGCCCCACCTGCTCCACCCACGCCGCCAGCTCACTGGCCAGCTGGCCCGACGCCGCTGCCAGAGCGGCCACGCCGCCCGCCGCATCGGCCGACTTGGCGGGCTGCTGCACGATGAACACGCGCTGGCCGCGCAGCGATTCGCCCGCCGGGGTCAGCTCGACCACCGTGGCGCGCAGGCGCACCACCCCGGCGCTGTCGCTGGGGCTGGTGAACAGGTGGCTGAACTCCTCCAGCTCGGTGCGCAGCACCAGGGGCAACTTGTTGCCCTGGGCGGACTCGCGGGCCTGGGCGGCGCCGTCGTCGGCCTTGAGCACGGCGCGGCGCTGGCCCAGTTGCTCGCGCAGGCGCTGCTGCAGCAGCTGTGCAGGCGGCTGGCTCCAGCGGGCCTGGCTGTAGGGGCGCAGCTGCTGGGCGTCGGCATAGGCCAGGCGGTACAGCACGGCGTTCCCCCCCTCGGGCAGGCCGGGGGCATCCATATCGGCCATCGCCAGCGGAGGCAGGGGCGCACGGCGGTCGGTAGGCACGGTGGCCAGCGGGCCGGGGCCAAAGTCATACAGCACGGGGCGGGCCGGAGGCGCTGGCAGGGCTGAGCAGCCCGTGAGCAGCAGCACCGCCGCCAAACCACAGCCCCACAGCACGGTAGCGCTAGATGAATATGGCTTGGTTGCTATATTTTTAATAGTATTCATGTTCACTCCTCACAGAGGGCCTGCGCCACCAATGCAGCGCGGGAGGGGGTCCAGCTCACGGGGCGCTGCCAAAACCTGGCTCGCCCGGCCCGGGCGGGATGCGGCCCGAGCCGTAGATGAACAGCTGCGGGTTGTCGCTGATGCCCCCGGCCGCGCGGCCCATCTGGCGGGCAGCGCGGGCCGTGTCGTCGGCGGCGCGGTTCACCCGGGGCAGGGTGGCGGTGCTGAACTGGTCGGCGGCGCGCGCCAGGGACTGGGTGCCAGCGGTGATCTGGTCGATGGCGCCGCCCTCGGCGTTGAGCCGCTGGTTGGTCTTGCCTAGGTCCACCGCCAGGGCCGACACACTGGCGCCAGCCTGCTGCAATGACTGCAGGGTCTGGCGCGCATCGCTGGCCAGGGGCGGCAGCGCGGCCAGGGCCGGGTCCAGGCGCTGGGCCACGGTGGCATCGAGCCGCTGGGTCAGGGTGTTGACGCTGCTGGCGGCCTGGCCGATGCGGGACAGCGCCTCGGTGAGCTTTTGTTGGTTGTTGTCGCCCAGCAGCTGGTTGATGCGGCGCGTGGCTTCTTCGACTTGGCCGAGGATGGCGGGCGCCTGTTCGGCCAGCTTGCCAAACGGCGAGGGCTTGAGCGGCAGGCGCGGCAGGCCGCTGGGGCCGGGGGGCAGCTCGGGGTAGGGCTTCTCGGCATCGTCCAGTTGCACGTGTGCCAGGCCGGTGACGCCCTGGTAGCCCAGCACCGCAAAGGTGGTGGGGCTGATGGGCGCCTGTTCGTTGACCGCAATACGGATCAGCACGTTGCCGCTCACCTGGGGGTCGAACCCGATGCGCGTGACCTTGCCCACGGCCACGCCCTTGTAGCGCACGGTGGCCTGGGGCTGCAGGCCACTCACGCCGTCGCGGGTGGAGAGTTCGTACTGCTCGTAGTTGGCGTTGTCGCGCGTGAGCCAGATGGCCAGGCCTGCCAGCATGGCGGCCACCACCAGCACAAAGATGCCTGCGGCGAGGGCGTGGGATTTGTTTTCCATCAGGGATGTTCCTTGTCGGGCGCAGGCACGGCTGCGGTCTGCACCGGGGCCTGCTGCACAGGGGGCACGGGGGCCATGGCGCGTTGGCCACGTTCGCCCATGAAGAAGTGCTCGATGAACGGATGCGAAAAGTGCGCCACCTCGTGCGGCGGACCAGTGACGATGACCTTCTTGTCCGCCAGCACCGCCACGCGGGTGCTGAGCGCGAACAGCGTATCCAGATCATGCGTGACCATGATGACCGTGAGCCCCAGCGCCGCGCGCAACTCGCGCAGCAGCGCGCAGAAGTCGTCAGAGCTGCTCGGGTCCAGGCCCGCCGTGGGCTCGTCCAGCAGCAGCAGCGGTGGATCCATGATGAGCGCGCGGGCCAGCGCCACGCGCTTGACCATGCCCCCCGACAGGTCCGCCGGCATGCGCGTGGCGTGTTCGGGCTGCAGGCCCACCATCTGCAGCTTGACCAGCGCGGCATCGCGCACCAGCTCGGGCGGCAGCGTGCCCTGCTCGCGCAGCGCAAAGGCCACGTTGTCGAGCACGTTGAAGGCCGAAAACAGCGCACCGTGCTGGAACAGCATGCCCACCCGGCTGGCTGCCCCCTCGCGCCCCATCTCGGACGCGGGACGGCCCAGCACGGTGACTTGCCCGCGCGTGGGCCGGGCCAGGCCCAGGATCTGGCGCAGCAACACCGTCTTGCCCGTGCCCGACCCGCCCACCAGCGACAGCATCTCGCCGCGCTGCACGGTGAAGTTCAGGTCCTGGTGCACGGTGAAGGTCTCGTTGCCCTTGCCAAACTGCGTCCAGAGGCCTTGCACGTCCACGATGGGCGGCTCGCCGGGCGCGACGGCGATGTGTTCGGGCTTGGCGATGCGCTCAGTCATATGCCGATGTTCTTGAACGCTATGGCAAACAGCGCGTCCACGATGATCACCATGGTGATGGACGACACCACCGACGCCGTCGTGCCTTCACCCAGGCTCTGGGTGTTGGGCTTGACGCGCAGGCCCCAGTGGCAGCCGATGAGCGCAATGAACGCGCCAAACACCACCGACTTGGCCATGGCCAGGCCCAGGTTGCCGATCTTCACCGCAGCAGGCAGTGCCTGCACAAAGTACGACGGCGAGATGTCCATGGAAATGTCAGCCGCCAGCATGCCGCCTGCCAGTGCAGCCAGCGTGGTCCACACGCTGATGAGCGGCATGGCCAGCGCCAATGCCAGCGTGCGCGGCATCACCAGCCGGAACCCGTGCGGGATGCCCATCACGCGCATGGCGTCCAGCTCCTCGGTCACCCGCATCACACCGATCTGCGCGGTGATGGACGAGCCCGAGCGGCCCGCCACCAGAATGGCCGCCAGCATGGGCCCCAGCTCGCGGATCAGCGAGATGCCCAGGATGTTGACGATGAACGACTCGGCACCGAACTGCCGCAGCTGCAGGCTCATCAGGTAGGCCAGCACCACCCCGATGAGGAACCCCACCAGCGCCGTGATGGGCAGCGCCGTGGCGCCCATGCGATACAGGTGGCCGGACACATCCCGCCACGGCCCCTTGCGCGGCGCACGCACCAGGCGGCCCAGGTCCAGCACCAGCTGACCCACCATCTCCAGCAGGTGGCGGGCATGGTCCACCCCATGCAGCACCAACACGCCCAGGTGGTCGATCTGCTCGCCCAGGCGCCAGGGCTCGGGCGGCGGTGCCACGCAGGTGAACTGGGCCACGCGCGTGAGCATGGTGCGCTGGCTGTCGGTGCAGGCCAGCTGGGCGGGCCAGGCGTGCTGCCAGTGGTTCCATAGCAGCTGCGCGCCCACATGGTCCAGCCACTGCAGCTCTCGCAGGTCCCAGCCCAGAGTAGGGGCAGGCGGTGCGTCACGCAGCTGGTCCGACACGGCCTGCCATTGCGCTGCGTTGCCCAGCTCGGCCGCCCCCCAGCGCCCACGCAGCTGCGCACACGGCCCTTGGGGCGTATCGGCGCGAACGATGTGGGGAGCGTGGTCGGTCATGGGTCTGGCCGCCAGGGCAGCCGCAGGGGTGGGGTCGTCAAGAAGCAGCAAGGAAGAGCGTGCATGGTAGCGGAGCGAATCCTGCACGCGCTGTCGGACACGAGCCTGTCAAGCACAGACAGGCGGCGAAGCGTGTAATTATTATCAAATCAGCGCCAAGCGCAATCAATTCAGGCATTAGCAGCTACCAAAAGTGTAGCAATAGGCACACACCCTATCGACAGGGCCTGCCCCATCCGCACAATGGCCCACCGTTACCACCTTTGATCGGCACCGCCCCTCCTCCATGAGCGACACCACGTTTGACACCATCATCATCGGCGGAGGCACAGCCGGTGCCTTGCTCGCCAACCGCCTGAGCGCCGACGGCCGCCACCGCGTGCTGCTGATCGAGGCCGGCCGCAAGGACGACTACCACTGGATCCACATCCCCGTGGGCTACCTGTACTGCATCGGCAACCCACGCACCGACTGGCTCTACAACACCGAGCCCGACGCGGGCCTGAACGGCCGCACCCTGCGCTACCCACGCGGCAAGACGCTGGGCGGCTGCAGCAGCATCAACGGCATGATCTACATGCGCGGCCAGGCGCGCGACTATGACCAGTGGGCCGCGCTGACGGGCGACGCCAGCTGGCGTTGGGACAGCGCCCTGCCCTACTTCCGCCGCCACGAAGACCACTGGCGCCTGGACCAGCCCGGAGGCGTGAACGAAAATTTCAAACGCCTGCACGGCAACAAGGCCACCGGCAGCACCGGCGAGTGGCGGGTGGAGAAGCAACGCCTGCGCTGGGACGTGCTCGACGCCTTTGCCCACGCCGCGCAGCAGGCCGGCATCCCCGCCACCGAAGACTTCAACAGCGGCAGCAACGAAGGCGTGGGCTATTTCGAGGTCAACCAGAAAAGCGGCTGGCGCTGGAACACCGCCAAGGCCTTTTTGCGCCCCACCTGCTACGGCCGGCCCAACTTCGAGATGTGGACCAGCGCGCAGGCGTCCAAGCTCATCATCGAGACCCAGCCCGATGGCAGCCAGCGCTGCACCGGCGTGTTGGTGTGGGACGGCCACGAGATGGTCACGGCCCGCGCGGCGGGCGAGGTGATCCTGAGCGCAGGCGCCGTCAACTCGCCCCAGCTGCTGCAGCTGTCGGGCATCGGCCCCGCCGCACTGCTGCGCCAGCATGGCATCGATGTGGCGGTGGACCTGCCCGGCGTGGGCGCCAACCTGCAGGACCATCTGCAGATCCGCGCGGTGTTCAAGGTGCAAGGGGTGCAGACGCTCAACACCATGGCCAACTCGCTGGTCGGCAAGGCCAAGATCGGGCTCGAATATGCGCTCAAGCGCAGCGGGCCCATGAGCATGGCGCCTTCGCAGCTCGGTGCGTTCACCCGCAGCAGCCCCGACCAGCCCTATCCCAACATCGAGTACCACGTGCAGCCCCTGTCGCTCGATGCGTTTGGCGAGCCGCTGCACAGCTTTCCGGCCTTCACCGCCAGCGTGTGCAACCTCAACCCCACCAGCCGGGGCACGGTGAACATCAAGAGCGCCGACTTCAAGGTCGCGCCCGCCATCGCGCCCAACTACCTCAGCACGCCCGAAGACCGCCAGGTGGCCGCCGACAGCCTGCGCGTCACGCGCCGCATCGTGGCCCAGCCCGCGCTGGCCAAATACCGGCCGCAGGAGTGGAAGCCCGGCGTGCAGTTTGAAAGCGACGAAGACCTGGCGCGCCTGGCGGGTGACATTGCCACCACCATCTTCCACCCCGTGGGCACCACCAAGATGGGCCGCGAGGGCGACCCCATGGCCGTGCTGGATGCTCAACTGCGCGTGCGCAATGGGCGCGGCGGCGTGGTGGCCGGCCTGCGCGTGGTGGATGCGGGCGCCATGCCCACCATCACCAGCGGCAACACCAACTCGCCCACGCTGATGATGGCGGAGAAGGCGGCGGAGTGGATCATCCAGGCAAGGCGGGCGGCGTGAGTACCATCGCGCCGATGTACTCCTCCACTTTCATCTTTGCGACCAAACAGTTCGACGACGCCTTTCACCGCCTGGACGAGGCGATCGCCACCGCCGCCCGTTCCATCGACGGCTACCTGGGCGAGGAGTCCTGGACGGACACGGGCAACGGCCTGGTGTCCAACGTGTACTACTGGCAGTCGCTGGAAGCCTTGCAAACGCTGATGCAACACCCCGCGCACCTGAAGGCCAAGGCCGCGCAGGCGCAGTGGCTCAATGGCTACCAGGTGGTGATTGCGCAGGTGCTGCGCACCTACGGCGACAACCAGCTGACCGGGCTGCTTCCCACGGCCGGGCTGTTCACACAGGGCACTGCGCCCCACTGATCTTTGCAAGCCCCGGCGCCCAGGTCGCTGCAGCGTTCAGCGGATGCCGCCCACATAGCGCGGCACCTCGGGGGCGGGCTCAGGCGTCGGTGCGGGGCGCGAGCGCACAGCCTGCGCCGCCGCGTCCAGCAGCGGACGGCGCGGCGCTGCAAGGGGAGTGGCGTGCAGGGCGTGCTCCAGGCGGTCGGCCCACTCGGCCAGATCGGGCGCGTTGTCATCCACAGCGCGCTGGCGCGCGAACCGCACGATCTCCTGCGCATAGTCCGCGTTTACCGCCATCCATTCGGTATCGGTCACGCGACCCGTTTTGCGCCGCAACAGCACATGCAGGTGGGCGGCAATTGCCAGCTTGTCGGAATCGGACATGGTCGGCTCCTTAATGCATTGGGGTCATCCATCGGACTGCATTCGCTGGCCCGCATGGCACAGCGATGCGGGGGCCCATTCAGCCGCCCAGGCGCTCGCGGTGCTGGGCAATGTCCAGCCCCGTCTGTTCGCTCTGTTCGTCCACCCGCAGGCCCATCGCAAAGTTGATGACCCACAGCAGCGCGGCCGTCACCACCAGGCTGTAGGCCGCCACGGCGCCCACGCCGATGGCCTGGGTCAGCAGGCTGCCCGCCACCCCGCCCACGGTCTTGCTGGCCAGCACACCGGTGAGCAGCGACCCCACGATGCCGCCAACGCCATGCACGCCAAACACATCGAGCGAGTCATCCACCCGCAGCAGCCGCTTGAGCCCCGTCGCGCCCCAGTAGCAGGCCAGCCCGGCCACCAGCCCAATCACCACGGCCGAGCGCAGCGTGACAAAACCGGCGGCAGGTGTGATGGCCACCAGCCCCGCCACCAGGCCGGAGCACAGCCCCAGCAGCGACGGGCGCCCGCGCACCACCCACTCACCCAGCATCCACGACAGCGCACCGGCCGCAGCGGCCAGGTGCGTCACTGCCATGGCCAGCCCGGCACGCCCATCGGCCGCGACCGCAGAGCCCGCGTTGAAGCCAAACCAGCCCACCCACAGCATGCCCGCGCCCGCCATGGTGAGCCCCAGGTTGTAGGGTTCAAACGGCTCGCGCCCATACCCAGCGCGGCGGCCCAGAA
Source organism: Acidovorax sp. Root402 (assembly GCF_001425125.1). Classification (NCBI taxonomy): domain Bacteria; kingdom Pseudomonadati; phylum Pseudomonadota; class Betaproteobacteria; order Burkholderiales; family Comamonadaceae; genus Acidovorax; species Acidovorax sp. Root402. The sequence continues at coordinate 577,346 of NZ_LMDQ01000001.1, read as the reverse complement.
ACCAGGCGCACACCAGCCCCGCCACGCCCGCGTTCACGTGCACCACCGAGCCGCCCGCAAAATCCAGCGCGCCCATCTGCGCCAGCCAGCCACCCGGCTCCCACACCCAGTGCGCCACGGGCGCATAGACCACCAGTGTCCACAGGCTGATGAAGACGAGCATGGCCGAAAACCGCATGCGCTCCACAAACGCGCCCACCAGCAGCGCGGCCGTGATGATGGCAAAGGTGAGCTGGAACATCGCGTACACCGACTCCGGGATCAGCGGCGCAATGTGGCTCACGGCCAGCTTGCCCGCCTCCAGCTGAAAGTCGAGCCCGGCAAAGCCGGCGCGGTCCCAGCCGCCGAGCCAGGCGCTGCCCGGTGTGAAGGCCAGTGAATACCCCGCCGCAAACCACAGCAGGCTCACCAGCGCTGCAATGGCCACCACGCTGGCCATGGTGTTGAGCACGTTCTTCCTGCGCACCATGCCTGCGTAAAACAGCGCAATGCCTGGCAGCGTCATCAGCAGCACCAGGGCGGTGGAGGTCATCATCCAGCCGGTATGGGCTGCATTCACCGTGTCCTGGGCCACCAGGGCGGGGCGCGTGAGGGGCGCCGCGACTGCAGGAGCCTCTGGCACGCCCTGGGCCAGCGCGCAGGTGCACAGCCCCAGACACAACGACACGACCGCAAACACCCGGTGGTTGACTGCACGCATGCACGCTCCCTTTCGCAATTTGTTACAAGCGCATTGCACGAGCCATGCCAGCCAGATGCCCCCGAATCGGGGCACAGAGCGCCCCCGCAAGCTGTCCGGCGCCCAACAACGGGGGGCGGGAAACCCCCAATGCACCAGCAGGGTGCAGCCGTTACAGTCACGGCACTCGAAAGCGCGCTTCGGTGTGCCAAGCGAGGGGCCCGAGGAGACAACCTTTCTACCAAGAACCACATTCAAAACACCCAACGAGGTGTGAACCCTTTCAGGCGCTGGCGATCCCAGCGCCTTTTTCTTGCCCGCTCGATCCTGAGCGGTCCTGAATCGATAGCAGGCCCGGTGCGACAATCCTGCGATGGAATGGATTTTGATGACCCTGGCCTCGCTGCTCGCGGGCTTTGTGGATGCGATCGTGGGAGGCGGTGGACTGGTGATGGTGCCCGCGCTGTTTGCAGCTTTTCCGGGGGCGCCCCCAGCAACCCTGCTGGGCACCAACAAGGCGGCCTCGGTCTGGGGCACCGCCATGGCCACCTGGCAGTACAGCCGCAAGGTGCAGATCCGCTGGTCGGCCATGCTGCCGGCCGCAGCCGCCGGTTTTGCCGGCTCGTTCGTGGGCGCCTGGGCCGTCACCGTGGTGTCGGCCGAATTCCTGCGCAAGCTGCTGCCCCTGGTGCTGCTGGGCGTGTTGCTCTACACCCTGGCCAAGAAGGAGTTGGGGCGGCACCACACCCCCCGGTTTGCCGGCCGGGCCGAGGTGATCGCCGCCTGCCTGATTGGTGTGCTCATCGGTTTTTATGACGGGTTCTTTGGCCCGGGCACCGGCAGCTTCTTCGTCTTCTTGTTCGTGCGGCTGCTGGGCTATGACTTTCTGAATGCGTCGGCGTCGGCCAAGCTGCTCAACTGCGCCACCAACATCGCCGCCATTGCGCTGTTTGCCGCCAAGGGCCATGTGTGGTGGCACTTTGCGGTGACGCTGGCCGTGGCCAACGTGCTGGGCAGCCTGCTAGGCACCCACATGGCGCTCAAGCACGGCACCGGCTTTGTGCGGGGCATCTTCATCGTGGTGGTGAGCACCCTGATCCTGAAGACGGGGTACGACGCCTTTCTGCGGTAGGCCTGCTCTTCACGCACCGGGTGTCGGTCGCCAGGGTGGCACCCAACTTGCAACGCCCCGCAAGGCCTACCACCAGGGCGCCCCGAGGTCATCGGGGTTGCCCTGCATGGCCCGAATGTGAACGCGCGTCCTATAATTTCCGCACGTTTCCGTTTGATGACGAGGCCCATCGCCAATGGCGATGTCCGCATCCACCCGCTCCGGCCTGCCTACCCGCAGGCCGGATTTTTTGTACCTGAACCACCCCCACAGGAACCTGTCATGCAATTTTTCAAGTCTGCCGTTGTCACCGCCGTGGCGCTGTGCGCTGCCCTCGCCGTCCAGGCCCGCACGCTGGACGAAGTCAAGAAGGACGGCAAGATCATCGTGGCCACCGAGGGCCAGTTCGCTCCCTTCAACTATTTCGAAGGCACCAAGCTGACGGGTTTTGAGGTGGAAGTGGCGGAGCTGGTGGTCAAGAAGATGGGCCTGAAGCTCGAATGGAAGACCCTGGGCTTTGACGCCCTGCTGACCGGCCTGGGCCAGAACCGCTGGGACGCCGTGATCGCCTCGCACGGTGTGACCGACGAGCGCTCCAAGGCCGTGACCTTTGCCAACCCCCATTACTGCTCGGGCGGCATCATCGTGGCCATGGACGACAAGATTCGCAACGCCAAGGACCTGACCGGCAAGGTCGTGGCCGTGCAAACCGGCACCAGCTACCTGGAGCAGGTCAAGAAGGTCAGCGGCGTGAAGGAAGTGAAGAACTTCCCGCAAGACACCGACGCCCAGCGTGCCCTGATCTCCAAGCGCGTGGACGCCTGGGTCAGCGACAAGTTCGTGGCCAAGGAAGCCGCTGCCAAGAACGCCAAAGCCGGCTTCAAGCTGGGCGACATGCTGTTCATCGAGCGCATCGCCCCCGCCATGGCCAAGGGCAACACCGGCCTGGCCGATGCCTGGAACAAGGCGTTCACCGAAGTGCTGGCCGATGGCAGCTACGCCGCCGTCTCCAAGAAGTATTTCAACGAAGACGTGCGCTGCAACTGATGTGATGGCACATGGGGTGCGCAGAGGGCTCGGGCCAGCTGCGCACCCTTTGCCGTTTCTGGTGGCGGGCGCATGATCGCCCTGCCCCAGTCCGATTTCCAACCAAGACCTTCTGGTCGTCTGATCCATGCTTCTCGCTCTTTGGCCACAAAGCTGGTCCCGACAGCAGCGCAGCAATGCCACGCTGGTCGCTGCACTGGTGGTGATGGTGCTGGCCCTCTCGTTGCTGGGCCAATTGCTGTCGTTCTTCCCTGACCCCATCGGCCCCAATGCCCAGGCGTTTTCTGAAGGTGCGCGCACCACGCTGTGGCTCACGCTGGTCAGCGGTGCCGTGGGCCTGGTGCTGGGCACAGCTGCGGCGCTGGCCCGCACCGCCCGCTGGACGCCCGTGCGCTGGATTGCTGGCGTGTACATCTGGGCGATTCGCGGCACACCGCTCTTGGTGCAGATCCTGTTTGTGTACTTTGCGCTGCCGGTGCTGGTGCCAGGGCTGAACCTGCCCGACTTTGCCGCCGCCGTCGTGGCGTTGGGACTCAATGTGGGCGCCTACAACGCCGAAGCCCTGCGCGCGGGCCTGCTGGCCGTGCCACGCGGGCAGACCGAGGCCGCCCGGGCGCTGGGCCTGGGCCGCATGCATGTGTTCATGGACGTGGTGTTTCCGCAGGCGTTCAAGATCTCGTTGCCGCCGCTGGTGAGCAACTTTGTGGCGCTGCTCAAGGACTCTTCGCTGGCCTACGCCATCGGCGTGGTGGAGCTGACCAACGTGGGCAACCGCATCCAGTCGGCCACGTTCCAGCCCATCGCCACGCTGACCACGGTGGCCATCACCTACCTGCTGCTGACCACACTGGTCACACAGATCTCCAACGCCGTCGAGTACCGCTTTGACGTGGAGGGCCGCAACCAATGAACTCCAACGTTCCACCCAAGCCCTACATCGTGGCCGAGCGCGTGTGCAAGTCGTTTGGCGCGCACCAGGTGCTCAAGGACGTGTCCACCGTGTTCCACACCGGCGAGGTGACGGTGATCATTGGCGCCTCGGGCTCGGGCAAGAGCACGCTGCTGCGCGCCATCAATCGCCTGGAGCCCCACGACAGCGGGCGCATCACCATCGATGGCGTGGAGGTGTGCGACGACCTCACCACCCTGCAGCGCCAGCGCTGCGAGGTGGGCATGGTGTTCCAGCAGTTCAACCTGTTCGGCCACATGAGCGTGCTGGACAACGTGACGCTGGCGCCCCGCCGCATTCGCCGCACCCCGCGCACCCAGGCCAACGACGAGGCCATGCAGCTGCTGCGCCGCGTGGGCATGCAGGACCATGCGCACAAGTACCCCTGGCAGCTGTCGGGCGGGCAGCAGCAGCGGGTGGCCATTGCCCGCGCACTGGCCATGCAACCCAAGGTGATGCTGTTCGACGAGCCCACCTCGGCGCTGGACCCCGAGATGGTCAAGGAAGTGCTGGACGTGATGCGCGGCCTGGCCCGTGGCGGCATGACCATGATCGTGGTTACCCACGAAATGGGCTTTGCGCGCGAGGTGGCAGACCGGGTCATGTTCTTCGACCAGGGTCGCATCGCGCACGATGCGCCGCCGCAGGAGTTCTTCAGCAACCCGGCCAACGACCGCATCCGCGCGTTCCTGGGCCAGGTCAGCCACTGAGCCCCGTCCGCACCGGACTGCACTGCAACGCAGAGGCCGCCGGGCAACCGGCGGCCCTTTTTTCTTTTTTGGTATTTAGGAATTTGTCGATGCGTACTGAACGCTGGGGCCTGATGGCCCTGCTGGCTGTGACCGTGGTGTGGGGCACCACCTTCCCGGCGATGAAACTGCTCTCGGCGCACCTCGACGCACTGCAGATCATCTGGCTGCGGTTTGTGATCGCACTGCTGGTGCTGGCGCCGCTGTGGCGCGGCATGCTGCGCCACGAGCGGCGCTGGGGCTGCGCGCTGGGGTTGCTGCTGTTCCTGGCGTTCTGGCTGCAGATCGAGGGCCTTGCACGCACCAGCAGCAACCGCAATGCCTTTGTCACCGGGCTCAACGTGCTGGTGGTGCCGCTGATCGCCATGGCAGCGCTGGGGCGGCGCTACGGCTGGCGCCTGTGGGGCGCCTGCGTGATGGCGCTGGCAGGCATGGCGCTGATGTTCCACGAGAACGAGCCCTGGAACCTGGGCGATACGCTGACGCTGGCCAGCACCGTGTTCTATGCGCTGTACATCCTGGCGCTGGAGGAATGCGCGCGCCGCACGGCCGCACAGCCCCTGCGTGCCACCCGCATGGCCGCCGCGCAGGCCACAGTGATGGCACTGGCCTCCACTGCGCTGTTGCTGGTGCAAAGCGGCAACATGGAGTGGCTGCACTCTGCCGCCCAGCTGCCGGTGGACGCCTTGCTGGCCTTGCTGTACCTGGGCCTGCTGGCCAGCGTGGTGGTGGTGACGCTGCAGGCCTGGGGCCAGCAGCGCGTGGACGCCATGCGCAGCGCTATTGTGTTCGGGCTGGAGCCGGTGTTTGCCGCACTCACGGCGTGGATGTTGCTGGGCGAGCAGCTGGGCTGGGCCGGGCTGAGCGGGGCGGCGCTGATTGTGGCGGCGCTGGTGTTCAGCCAGCTTCAGCCGTCACCGCGCGCTGCCGGTGCCTAGCAGGCGCTTTTGAAGCAAAAACAGCTTGTAGCGCTAGTCGATACCGCGTCAATAGCTATCAATTTGAGAGCAACCCAGTGCCGGATCAAGGAGCGACCAACGGCACCTCGCTGGCCTTGCGGGGCTTGCCCATGGGCGCACTGGCCAGGCCCTTTTGCACGGCGGCGATGTCTTCTTCGCTGGGGTACTCGCCCAGCAGCCAATAGTCAAACACGCGCCGCGCAATCGGAGCGGCGTGGGCAGCACCAAAGCCTGCGTTCTCCACAATGGCGGCCAGGGCGATGGTGGGGTTCTCGGCCGGGGCAAAGGCCGCAAACAGCGAGTGATCGCGCTGGTGCTCCTCCAGCGCCTTGGCGTTGTACTTCACGTTCTGGCCCATGGTCACGGCCTGGGCGGTGCCCGTCTTGCCGGCCGAGGTGTAGGGCGCGCCCATGAACACCCGCGTGCCTGTGCCGCCCTTGTTCACCGCCACCAGGGCATTGCGCACCAGCTCCACGTTTTTGGCCTGGTAGCCCAGGTTGATGCCAGGGGGCTGCACGATCTCGGTGATGGCGCCGGTGACCGCATTCTTCACCGCCTTGGCCATGTGGGGGCGATAGCGGATGCCCCCATTGGCCAGCGTGGCCTCGGCCAGTGCCAGCTGCAGCATCGTGAAGTTGTTGTAGCCCTGCCCAATGCCCAGCGACACCGTTTCGCCCGGGAACCAGCGTTTCATGTCGGCGCGTTTGTAGGTGTTGCGCTTCCACTCGGTGCTGGGCAGCGTGCCCCGCACTTCGCCGTTGAGGTCGATGCCCGTGGACTGGCCGAAACCCAGCGGCTTCATGAAGTCGTGGATGGCATCCACACCCATGTCCACGGCCAGCGAATAAAAGTAGGTGTTGCTGGAGAACTGGATGGCACGGTGCATGTCCACGCCCCCCAGCCCGCCCTCGTGGCTGCGGAAGGTGTGGCCGCCGAAGGTGTAGAAGCCGGGGTCGTTCACCACCAGGCTGGGCGAGCGCTTGTTCAGCTGCAACGCCGCCAGCGCCATGAAGGGCTTGTAGGTGGAGCCGGGCGGGTAGGTGCCGCGCAGGGCGCGGTTGAGCAGCGGCTTGTCGATGGACTCATTGAGCGCGGCCCAGTTTTCGGCGTCAATGCCTTCGACAAACAGATTGGGGTCGAAGGTGGGCTTGCTCACCAGCGCCAGGATCTCGCCATTGCGCGGGTCGATCGCCACCAGCGCTCCGCGGCGGCTGCCATACAGCTCTTCGATGAGTTTTTGCAGCTTGATGTCGATGGACAGCATCACGCTGTCGCCGGGGGTGGCGGCGTGGCTGGAGAGCTTGCGCACGGCACGGCCACCCGCCGAGGTTTCCATCTGCTCCACACCTGTCGCGCCATGCAGGGCCGACTCAAAACTGTGCTCGATGCCGAGCTTGCCGATGTACTCCGTGCCCCGGTAGTTGGCCTCGTCCTCCGAGTCCTGGATGCGGGCCTTCTCGGTCTGGTTGATGCGTCCGATGTAGCCAATCGCATGGCTGGCCACGTCGCCCAGCGGGTAGTTGCGAAACAGCCGCGCCTTGATGTCCACACCCGGAAAGCGGTAGCGCTGGGCGGTGAAACGCGCCACCTCCTGATCCGTCAGGCGGGTGCGGATGGGCAGGGATTCGAAGTTGCGCGACTCTTCCATGAGCCGCTTGAAGCGGCGGCGGTCACGCGCCTGGATGTCCACCACCTTGGCCAGGGCATCGATGGTCTCGTCCAGCACGCCGGCACGCGAGGGCGTGATCTCCAGCGTGTAGGCCGAATAGTTGGTGGCCAGCACCACGCCGTTGCGGTCCAGGATGAGCCCCCGGTTGGGCACGATGGGCACCACGGCCGTGCGGTTGCTCTCCGCCTGGGCTGCCAGGTCCTCATGGCGCACCACCTGCAGGTACACCAGGCGCGCCGCGACCAGGCAGAACGCCGCCATCACCACCAGGCCCACCACCAAGGCGCGCACCCGGAACCGCGAGGCGTCGGCTTCGCTGCTGCGCACCTCGGTCATGGCCTCACCCCTGAAACCACGGCCCAGAAGCTGGCTGCCTGTGTGACTGGCGCGGCCCAGGCCAGGGGACGCCTAGCAAGGGTCGCCCCGCCGCGAGCGCGCCGCAGCCCTTCCCGCAGTGCGCAGCGCTGCGAGAGAGGGGTGAGGCAGCGCTGCCGCTCAGGGGGTTGTTGCCTCATGTTCACAACGGCCGGTTCTGGTCTTTGTCGGGCGGGCGGCGCTGGGGCGCCAGCAGCACCCAGCTGGCCAGGGGCCACAGCAGCGCCTCCAGGAACGGGGCCAGAAAGCTCCAGAACCCCGGGAAAATTCCGCCCGCCGCCATGCGCAGCAGCAGCTCGATGGCATGGGCAACGGCAAACAGCGGAAACACCTGCAGCGCCTGCGACGGCACACTGAACCACAGCAAACGGCGGTGGATGGCGATAGCTCCGAACGACAGCACGGTGTAGGACAGCGCATGCTGGCCCAGCAGCGCAGACTGGCTCACGTCCATGCACAGGCCCAGCACGAAGGCCGCCCCCATGCCAATGCGCAGCGGCTGGTGCACGCCCCAGAACACCAGCAACACCATCAGCAGATCAGGCATCCACACCACGCGGCCCAGCGGCAGCATGTTGATGGCCAGACCCGCAGCCAGACTGGCCCAGATGAACACCGGGTTCACCGGCATCAGCAGGGGCTCACCCCGCGGCATGATCATCGCGGGCCTCCTTGTGTCGGGGTCATCGGGGCAAGGCGGCGGCTCATTTGCGGCCCCCGCGTTTGTTCGCGGGCGCGGCGGGGGCCGCATCCGGGCGGGGCAATTCGTTGTCGGCCAGGGGCTTGAGCACCACCACATGGCGCGCACCCTGCACCTGCGCCAAAGGCACGCAGTAGATGCGCGCAAACGCGGAGTCGGCACGGCGCTCCACCTTCACCACGCGCGCCACGGGCAGGCCCGGCGCATACAGGCCGTCCACGCCGCTGGTGGTCAGCAGGTCGTCTTCGCGGATGTCCGCGTTGGCGGGCATGAAGCGCAGCTCCATGCCACCACCATGGCCCGCCACCGGGTCGCCATAGGCCACGCCGCGCACGCCGGTGCGGATGTTCAGCACCGGAATCGCCTGGTCACGGTCCACCAGCAACGTGACTTCGCTGACCAGCGGAAACACGCGGGTGACCTGGCCCAGCACACCGGCCTCGTCCATCACCGGAGCGCCCAGCTCCACGCCGCCCAGCTGCCCCCGGTCCAGCACCACACGGCGCGTGTAGGGGTCTGCGGTGTCGTAGATGACTTCGGCCGCCTGTGCGGGGGTCTGGAGCCGGTCGCGCAGCTCCAGCAGTTTGCGCAGCCGCTGGTTTTCCATGGCCAGCTGGTCGGCCTGGTTGGCGCGCTGGCCCATCACGGTCATCTTCTTGCGGGCGGCATCCAGGTCTTCTTGCGCGGTTTGCAACGACTGGAAATAGCTGCGCCCGTGGCTGGCGAGCTCCACCGGCTGCAGCATGAGCCACTGCACCGGGTACAGCACCGTGGCCACGGCCTGACGGAAGGGGCCGGTAATCTGAAAGCGTGCGTCGGCCACCATGAGGAACAGCGCCAGCGCACTGAACACGGCCAAACGCGACAGGGCCGAAGGGCCCTGTTTGAAGAAAGGGGGAGCGCTGCGCTCCAGAGTACCCAAGGGCATGGTGCGCAGCGGTCAGGATCTGCCGCGGGGAGCGGGCTCCACGGGCGGGTGCTCAGAAACAAGCATTGGAGCAGGTGCAGTCATGCAATTCAGAGCGCAAAAAAAGTGCCTGCAGCATACAGGCCTGCCGACTTACTCGCTCGTGAAAATGCTGCCCAGGCGGTCCATGCGCTCCAGGGCGATACCGCAGCCGCGCACCACGCAAGTCAGCGGGTCTTCGGCCACCAGCACGGGCAGGCCGGTTTCTTCGGCCAGCAGGCGGTCCAGGTCGCGCAGCAGCGCGCCGCCGCCGGTGAGCATCATGCCGCGGTCGGCAATGTCGGCGCCCAGCTCGGGGGGGGTTTGTTCCAGCGCGTTCTTCACGGCCGAGACGATCTGGTTCAGCGGGTCGGTCAGGGCTTCCAGCACTTCGTTAGAAGAAATGGTGAAGCTGCGTGGCACGCCTTCGGACAGATTGCGGCCCTTGACTTCCATCTCGCGCACTTCGGAGCCCGGGAAGGCCGAGCCGATGTTCTTCTTGATGGCTTCGGCGGTGGGCTCGCCGATCAGCATGCCGTAGTTGCGGCGGATGTAGCTGATGATGGCTTCGTCGAACTTGTCGCCACCGACGCGCACACTGCCCTTGTAGACCATGCCGCCCAGCGAGATCACGCCGACTTCGGTGGTGCCGCCGCCGATGTCCACGACCATGGAGCCGCTGGCTTCCGACACCGGCAGGCCCGCGCCAATACCGGCGGCCATGGGCTCTTCGATCAGGTAGACCGCCGTGGCGCCCGCGGCCTCGGCCGCATCCTTGATGGCGCGGCGCTCGACCTGGGTGGAGCCGCAGGGCACGCAGATGATGATGCGCGGGCTGGGGGTGAACAGCGTGCGCGGGTGCACCATCTTGATGAACTGCTTGATCATCTGCTCGGTGATCACGAAGTCGGCGATCACGCCGTCCTTCATCGGGCGGATGGCTTCGATGTTGCCGGGCACCTTGCCCAGCATGGCCTTGGCCTCGTGGCCTACGGCCTGGATGACTTTCTTGCCATGGGGCCCGCCTTCGTGGCGGATGGCGACAACGGAGGGCTCGTCGAGCACGATGCCTTTGTCGCGGGCGAAGATGAGGGTGTTGGCTGTGCCAAGGTCAATGGCCAGGTCGGTGGAGAAATACCGACGGAAAGCTCCGAACATTCAAAAATCCTCTCGGGCACGGCATGCGCGTCGGCCTGCCATCGCCAGGTATTCAGGGGGGTGTTTATGGGCTTTTTTCACGCAATTGACTCCCATTCCAGGAGCTTTGCGGCAAAGCCGGGATAATACCCCATCCCCTGTGAATAACTCCCTCCGGCGCAGCCCGGATCACAGCTTTACTTCTGGTTTCTCTAGATTCTCCTCCCTATGGCACTGACCCCCCAGGACATCGGCCGCATTGCCAACTTGGCGCGGCTTGAGCTGACGCCCTCCGAAAGTGAGCGCATGCTCACTCAGCTCAACGGCTTCTTTGACATCGTGGAACAGATGCGGGCTGTGGATACCTCGGGCGTCACGCCCCTGGCCCACCCCGTCGCAGCTATCCAGGACGTGGCCCTGCGGCTGCGCGAGGACGTGGCCAGCGAGCCCAACCAGCGCGAAGCCAACCAGCAAAGCGCCCCCGCCGTCGAACGAGGCCTGTTCCTCGTGCCCAAAGTGATCGAGTAAGAGCCCCGCCGCATGACTTCCACCGCATTGCATGACCTGGGCGTGGCCCAGCTGGCCACCGAGCTGCGCGAGCGCCGCGTCTCGGCCGTCGAGGCCGCCCAGCATTTCCTCGCCCGCGCACAGGCCCACCAGAACCTGGGCGCCTACGTGGCCGTGAACCCGGACATCACCCTGGCCCAGGCCGGCGCGCAAGACGCAGCCATCGCCGCAGGCACCGCCGGCCCGCTGGCGGGCGTGCCAATTGCGCACAAGGACATCTTTGTCACCAAAGGTTTCCCCGGCACCGCAGGCTCGAAGATGCTCGCGGGCTACCAGTCGCCCTTTGATGCCACCGTGGTCACCAAGCTGGCCGACGCGGGCGCCGTGACGCTGGGCAAGCTCAACTGCGACGAGTTCGCCATGGGCTCGGCCAACGAGAACTCCGCCGTCGCCCCCGTGGGCTTTGACGCCCCCGCCCCGGTGCGCAACCCCTGGGCCACAGACCGTATCCCGGGCGGCTCGTCCGGCGGCAGCGCTGTGGCCGTGGCCGCGCGCCTGGCCCCGGCCGTCACCGGCACCGACACCGGCGGCTCCATCCGCCAGCCCGCGTCGTTCTGTGGCATCACCGGCATCAAGCCCACCTATGGCCGCGCCAGCCGTTACGGGATGATCGCGTTTGCCTCCAGCCTCGACCAGGCCGGCCCCATGGCCCGCTCGGCCGAAGACTGCGCACTGTTGCTGTCCGCCATGTGCGGCCCGGACCCGGACCGCGACTCCACCAGCCTGGACGTGCCCGCCGAGAATTTCAGCGCCAAGCTCAACGACAGCATCGACGGCCTGCGCATCGGCATCCCCGCCGAGTTCTTTGGCGAAGGCCTGGCGCCCGACGTGCGCGCCGCCGTAGATGGTGCCCTGAAGGAATACGAGAAGCTCGGCGCCAAGCTCGTGCCCATCAGCCTGCCGCGCACGCAGCTGTCCATTCCGGTCTACTACATCATTGCTCCGGCCGAGGCGTCGTCCAACCTCTCCCGCTTTGACGGCGTGAAGTTTGGCCACCGCGCCAAGGACTACACCGACCTGGTGGACATGTACAAGAAGACCCGCGCCGAAGGTTTTGGCGACGAGGTCAAGCGCCGCATCATGATCGGTGCCTATGTGCTGAGCCATGGCTACTACGACGCCTACTACCTGCAGGCGCAGAAGATCCGCCGCATGATCGCCGACGACTTCCAGAACGCGTTCAAGAGCTGTGACGTCATCGCCGGACCCGTGGCCCCCACGGTGGCCTGGAAGCTGGGCGACCACGGCAACGACCCGCTGGCAGACTACCTGGCCGACATCTTCACCCTGCCCGGCTCGCTGGCCGGCCTGCCCGGCATGAGCGTGCCCGCCGGTTTTGGCGAGGGCGGCATGCCCGTCGGCCTGCAGCTGCTGGGCAACTACTTCCAGGAAGCCCGCCTTCTGAACGCTGCGCACCGCCTGCAGCAAGCCACCGACTTCCACCTCCGCCGTCCGGAGGGCTTCTGACATGACCGCCAAACTGATCCATGGCTACGAAGTTGTCATCGGCTTCGAAACCCACACCCAGCTCGCCACCCAGAGCAAGATCTTCAGCCGCGCTCCCACCGCCTTTGGCGCCGAGCCCAACACCCAGGCGTGCGCCGTGGACCTGGCCCTGCCCGGCACCTTGCCGGTGATGAACCGCGAAGCCGTGGCCTGCGCTATCAAATTGGGACTGGCCCTCGGCTCCCACATTGCGCCCGTGAGCGTTTTCGCGCGCAAGAACTACTTCTACCCCGATCTGCCCAAGGGTTACCAGATCAGCCAGTTCGAGATCCCGGTGGTGCAGGGCGGCGAGGTCGAGTTCTTTCTGGGCGACGAGAAGAAGACCGTGCGCCTGGTGCGCGCCCACCTCGAAGAAGACGCAGGCAAATCGCTGCATGAAGACTTCATCGGCCAGAGTGGTATCGACCTGAACCGCGCGGGCACGCCGCTCCTGGAGATCGTGACCGAACCCGACATGCGCTCGTCCGAAGAGGCCGTGGCCTACGCGAAGGAGCTGCACAAGATCGTCACCTGGATCGGCATCTGCGACGGCAACATGCAGGAAGGCAGCTTCCGCTGCGACGCCAACGTGTCGGTGCGCAAGCCCGGCGCCGAATTGGGCACGCGCCGCGAGATCAAGAACCTGAACTCGTTCAAGTTCATGCAGCAGGCCATCGACTACGAAATCCGCTGGCAGATCGAGCAGATCGAAGACGGTCATGCAATCCAGCAAGCCACCGTGCTGTTCGACCCCGACACGGGCGAAACCCGCGCGATGCGCACCAAGGAAGACGCGGCGGACTACCGCTACTTTCCAGACCCCGACCTGCCTCCACTACACATTTCAGAGCAGTGGGTGCAGGATGAACGAGCGCAGATGGCTGAATTGCCTCGCACCATGGCCGCCCGTTTTGTGGCGGACTATGGCCTGCCCGAGTACGACGCCACCACGCTCACGCAGAGCAAGGCCATGGCGGCATACTTTGAAGCTGCCGCCAAAGCCTGCAGCCAGCCCAAGCTGGCCAGTAACTGGATCATGGGAGAGGTGTCGCGCCGCCTGAATATGGCGGAGACCGGTATCGAGCAAGCTCCTGTGACTGCAGCGCAGCTGGCCGCATTGATCGGCCGCATTGCCGACGGCACGATCTCCAACAACGCCGCCAAGCAGGTGTTTGATGCGCTGTGGACCGGGGAGTCGAGCGACGTGGACGCCGTCATCGAATCCAAGGGCCTCAAGCAGATGAACGACTCCGGCGCGCTGGAGAAGATCATCGACGAGGTGATTGCCGCCAACCCCGACAACGTGGCGCAGTTCCGCGCGGGCAAGGACAAGGCCTTCAACGCGCTGGTCGGCCAGATCATGAAGGCCAGCAAGGGCAAGGCCAATCCGACGCAGGTCAACGAACGGTTGCGCGCCAAGCTTGCGGGCTGACGCGCACGCCGACTGGCAACAAAACCAACAACAAAGGGCCGCGAGGCCCTTTGTTGTTTGGATCTTCTCAATGGGGTGGCGGACGTCGCAGGCCAAGGGCAATGGAATTGCGCCCCGCCCGCGCGGCCCTCACCGCGTGGCGGCTGGAGCGGAGGCGTCGCTGGCAGGCGTTGTGCCCGGCAGCGGCATGCGCTGCGCATCCCACAGCTTGCGCAGCTGGGCCAGCTCCACGTCAAAGCGCTGGTGCACGCGGCGCTTTTCCTGGTCCTGCCCGGCAATGAAGCGCTGCTGCTCGGCAATGCTGTCTTCGTTCTCGGCAATCTTGCGGCGCAGCGCCATGGGGGCTTTGTTGGGGTCCTTCTTGTAGAACTCCATCTCCACATCGAAGGCTTTGCGCTGCTGGGCCAGTTCGACCAGGCGCTTTTCGGCGGTGGCGGTCACGTCATCGACGAGCTGAATGGCCGCAGCGCGCTCCACATCGTGCGTGGCCTTGTCGGGATAGCGGGCCGTCAGCGCGCGCTCGCGGCGGCGTTCTTCCAGCTCGCGGGCACGGGCTTCGGCCTCTTTGCGGCGCTGCGCCTCTTGCGCGGCGCGTTCCTGCTCGGTCAGCGAGGGGCCAATTTGCCGCCGTACGATGCCCGAGGGCCCAAGTTCCCGCTGCTCGCGGTCCAGGCATTCCGCGATCGGACGGTCGGCCGTCAGGCGCCGGCCATTGCGGTCCACGCAGGTGTAGATGCCGCCGGATGTCCCGGGGGCTTGCGCCCGCGCCCAATCAGCGCCCAGGGTGGCCAACAGAACCCCGCCCATGATCCACGCCGATTTGCTCAAACCATCTACCCCTCGTTGACGCCATAACGCTGGCGGTAGGCCAGCACCTTTTCGTGGTGGGAACGCATCCCCTCTTCCCCATTTTTCTCAAGAAAGAGCAATAAGTCTGCCAGCCGTGAAATGGCACACACCTGCATGCCCAGTTGGTTGCGCACGTACTGCACCGCGCTGTGGTCCACGTCCTGGCCATTCTCGGTGGCTTTCTCCTGGCGGTCCAGCGCAATGGCCACTGCATGGGGCGTGGCACCGGCGGCGCGGATGATGGCGATGGACTCGCGAGCGGCCGTGCCGGCCGACATCACATCGTCCACGATGAGCACCCGGCCCTTAAGGGGCGCACCCACCAGGGTCCCACCTTCGCCGTGGTCCTTGGCCTCCTTGCGGTTGTAGGCAAAGGGCACGTTGCGGCCCAGGCGCGCCAGCTCCACCGCCACGGTGGCAGCCAGCGGAATGCCTTTGTACGCGGGGCCAAACACCATGTCGAATTCGATGCCGCTGGCCAGCAGGGCTTTTGCATAGAATTCCGCGAGCCGGCCGATCTTGCGGCCGTCGTCAAACAGTCCGGCGTTGAAAAAATAGGGGCTCAGGCGCCCGGCTTTGGTCTTGAATTCGCCAAACCGCAGCACGCCCGACTCGACGGCAAAACGGACGAAATCCTGCGCCAGCTGGCCCTGTTCGGGGGTTTGCACGCCAACATCCACCATGGGGAAATCCTTGTTCAAGTTAACCAGCCTCAATCTCAATGGCATCCGCTCGGCCACCAGCAAAGGCGTGGAAAGCTGGATGGCAGCCACGCGGCCGGATTGTATTTGTGTGCAGGAAGTCAAGGCCCAGGCCGCCGACATGGCCAACCGCTTCGAGCGCCTGGCCGACCTGCAGGGGCACTTCCACTTTGCCCAGAAAAAGGGCTATTCGGGCGTCGGCATCTACACGCGGCACGTGCCGTCGGATGTAGTCATTGGCTATGGATCGACCGAGTTCGATGCAGAAGGCCGATACGTCGAGCTGCGTTTTGACACGCCCGCCCGCAAGCTGTCGATCATCAGTGCGTACTTTCCCAGCGGCTCGTCGGGCGAAGAGCGGCAACAGGCCAAATTCCGCTTTCTGGCGGAGTTCCACCCCCACCTCATGCGCCTGAAGGCCGAGCGCGACTTCATCCTGTGTGGCGACATCAACATTGCGCACCAGCAAATCGACCTCAAAAACTGGCGCAGCAACCAGAAGAACAGTGGTTTTTTGCCCGAAGAACGCGCCTGGATGACAAAGTTGTTGCACACAACTGATGAAGGCGGCGGCATCATAGACGTTTACCGTCAGTTACAACCTACCGCCACCGACACCGCCTACACCTGGTGGAGCAATCGCGGCCAGGCCTATGCCAACAACGTGGGTTGGCGGCTGGACTACCACCTGGCCACCCCTGCGATCGCGGCGCTGGCGCGTGCTGAACATATCTACAAGGGCGAAAAGTTCTCGGACCACGCACCCATCACGGTGGACTACGCACTGACCCTTTGAGCCCTGCCCCAGCCCCTCTGCCCCCGATGACCGACGCCAGCACCTCCGCCCCGCCTCCCGCCCACAGTTTTCGCCCCCAGAGCGCCGAGGCGCTGTGGCGTCAGATCTCCACCCCCCACCCCACGGTGGGCAAGGCCCGGCACCTGGGCGAGGCGCTGGTCCACGCGGGGCTGCTGTCCACGCCGGACCTGGCAGAAGGCCTGCAGGCGCAGCAGGAGGAGCGCGGCAATGGCGTGCAGCGGCCCATCGGCCAGATCCTGGTGGACCGGGGGGCACTCACCCAGGACCAGTTGCGCAGCGTGATTGCCACCTGGCTGGGTGAATACACCGTGCACCCCGGCGACATCACGCCGGAAGCGCCGGCCCTGGCACTCATCCCCCGTGCCGTGGCCGAGCGCGAATCCGTGCTGCCCCTGATCGCACGCGAGGACGCGCTGGTGCTGCTGATGGCGGACCCCTGGGACCGCGTGCTGATCGACGAGATCCGCTTTCTGACCCAGCGGCGGCTGATCCCGCTGCGCGCAGCGCCCGGCACGCTGATGCCCGCCATCCACAAGGCCTACCGCACCCGCCCTGCCGACGCGGGCGGCGCGGCAGCCGGCGCACGCGCCACCTCGCAGGAGTTGCTGACCAACCTGGCCACTGCGTCGCCAGACGCAGACACCGAGCAGGCCGACGTGATCAGCGAGTCGGACAACACCCTGGTGCGGCTCATCAACTCGGTGATTGACGAAGCCATCAGCCACCGTGCGTCGGACATCCACATCGAGACCGAGCCCGCCCCGCACAACGTGCGCGTGCGCCTGCGCATCGATGGCGACCTGGTGCCCTACCTGGAGCTGCCCGCGCGCTACCGCTTTGCGATGGTGGCACGCATCAAGATCATGGCCAGCATGGACATCTCGGAGCACCGCAAACCGCAGGACGGCAAGATCGACTTTGCCCGCTTTGGCGGCCCGCCGGTGGAGCTGCGGGTGGTCACGGTGCCCACCTCGCGCGGACTGGAGGACGTGGTGCTGCGCCTGCTGGCAGGCGCCAAGCCCCTGCCGCTGGAGAACATCGGCCTGAGCCAGCCCAACCTGCTGGCGCTGCGCGCGGTGGTGCAAAAAAGCTATGGCCTGGTGCTGGTGTGTGGCCCCACGGGCTGCGGCAAGACGACCACGCTGCACTCGGTGGTGCGCGACATCAACACCGCAGGCCGCAAGATCTGGACGGCCGAAGACCCCATCGAGATCACGCAGGAGGGCCTGCGCCAGGTGCAGGTGAACCCACGCATCGGCTGGACCTTTGCCGCCGCCATGCGCACCTTTTTGCGCGCTGATCCGGACGTGATCATGATCGGCGAGATGCGCGACGAGGAGACGGCGCGCATCGCCATCGAGGCCTCGCTCACCGGGCACCTGGTGCTGTCCACCCTGCACACCAACTCCGCGCCCGAGAGCATTGCGCGCCTGCTCGAAATTGGCCTCGACCCCTTCAACTTCTCGGACTCGCTGCTGGCCATCCTGGCGCAGCGCCTGGTGCGGCGCCTGTGCACCGCCTGCCGCGAGCCGCGTGTGGCCGACGACGACATGCTGGCGGGCCTGGCGTCGCAGTACCTGGAGAGTGGCACCCACAATACCGCCGAGGCGCGCCAGGCGCAGATCGGACGCTGGCGCCAGCAATACGGCGGCGCCCAGGGCGAGCTGCGGATGTGGCGCCCCGTGGGGTGCGCCAAATGCGAAGGCCACGGCTACCACGGTCGCCTGGGCATCCACGAGCTGATGATGAGTGACGAAGCCATTCGCCAGCACATCCGCCACCGGGCCCCGGCTTCGGACATCCGACACTCTGCGCTCACCGCCGGCATGCTCACCCTGCGCCAGGACGGCATCGAAAAGGTGTTGCAGGGCCTGACCGACATGAGTGAGGTGGTGGCGGCGACCAACCTGTAGCCTTCAGCCCCGGCAGTCACCCACAAGCCCCCAAAAACCGTCAACAATTGTCAAAACCACCCATCTCGCGGCAATTTTCCGTTGGACGGCAGTCGGTTTTCCTGCTTTCACGGGCATAGTCAAGCCGTGCCAGCTGCCGCACCTGGAGCCATTCCAGTCCCCTGCGCGCTGGCTGGATGTGAAAGTGGTGACGATGTTGTTCCGATTCCTGGCTGCCCTACGGGCCCGCACAGACGCTACCCTGGTGGCCCTGCTCGGACCTTTGAGCCTGTGCCTGCCGCTGTGGGCCCACCCCGCCCCGCTGTGCCCAGCCCCCCAGGGCCGCAGCGTGCTGCAACTGCAGCCTGCCGGCGACGGTCAGGCGCAGGCCTGCGACCTGCAGGCCCTGGAGCGACTGCCAGCGCTAGACATCACCACCGCCCTGCCTCCCGCGCTGGGCATGGCGGGTACACACCGCTGGACCGGTGTGCCGCTGCGCCACCTGGTGGAGCAGCTCGGGGGCGGCGAACGCAGCCGCATCGTGCTGATGGCCCTGAACGACTATGCCGTCGTGATCCCCTGGAGCGACCTGCTTCGCTACAACCCCGTGCTGGCCTACCGGCGCGACGGCCAGCGCATGGGCATCCGCGACAAGGGGCCACTGATCCTGATCTACCCGTTTGATGCCCACCCCGCTCTGCAGCAGGGCCAGGACTACGTCAACCGCACCATCTGGCAGGTCCATGCTGTCTCCATCCGCTAAGCAGCAGCCCGCCGCCAGCAACACACGTACCACCCACCGGCTGCTGGCCCTGGTGGTGGCCATGGCTTTGGGCACCTCTGCGGCCCTGTGGTGGACGCTGCGCCAGGCCCAGGACCTTGCGCAGCCCCACCAGCAAAACGACCTCTGGTACATCGCCAGCGTACACAACGAACTGGCGCGGGTGAGTCTGCTGGCGCGCCAGCTGCGGGCCCGGGAGGCCAGCGCGCAAGACCTGGTCGACCGGCTGGACGTGCTGTACAGCACCCTCGACACCAGCGGTCGCGGACCGCGCGTGAGCACCCAGCTGCGCGAGGCACTGCCGGACACCGCACAGGGCCTGGACGGGTTGCGCACTCAGGTGGAGCGCTGGTCGTCGCAGGCCAGCGGCAGCGCCAACGAGCCCGGCAGCACCGCGGCGCGGCGCACGCAGGCGACGGCCGCACCCACCCAGGCGCTGCGCGTGGCCGAAGACATCACCCGCCAGTCCGACGCGCTGCTGGAGCGCCTGCGCCAGGCGGTGGCCACCGTGCACCTGTTCAGCACCCAGCAGACAGACCAGGCGCGCCAGCAGTTGCACCAGCGCTTCATCGTGCTCAGCGTGGTGCTGAGCGCTCTGCTCGTGGGCACCACGCTGCTGATTGCCCGGCTGGTGCAGGACGCACGCGCCGCCAAAGCCGCATCGCGGCAGCTGGCGCAAACCAACCGGGAGCTGGAAGACCGCGTGGCCCGGCGCACGCGCAAGCTCGAAGAAAGCCGCGCGCTGCTGGGCTTCATCCTGGACACCAGCCCCAGCGACGTGCTGCTGGCCGAGGTCGAGAGCGGTCGCGTGCATTTCATCAACCACCGGCTGACCGAGCGCCTGGGGCTCAAAACCGCTCCTCAGACCCTGTTTCTGCCCGACCTGCTGCACGACCCCGACACACGCCAGCGCTTCATGCAGACCCTGGACCAGTACGGGCAGGTCGATGCCATGGAGGCGCAGATCGGCACCCATGCCCCGCGCTGGAGTTCACTGTCGGCCCGCCTCATCGACGTCGAGGGCCAGCTGGCACACCTGCTGTGGGGCTTTGACATCAGCACCCACAAGGCCCTGGAGGCCCAGCTGCGCGAACTGGCCACGCGCGATGCGCTCAGTGGCCTGCTGAACCGCCGGGCCTTCATGGAGCGCAGCACCGCCCTGTTCGACCACTGCCGCCGCCATGGACAACCTTGCACCGTGCTGATGATCGACATCGACCACTTCAAGCGCATCAATGACCGGTACGGCCACCAGATGGGCGACACCGCCATCCGCGCCTGTGCCGAGGCCATCGGCCAGGCCCTGCGCGAGGCCGACCTGCTCGGCCGCCTGGGCGGGGAGGAATTTGCCGCGCTGCTGCCCCATGCCAGCGCCGACAGCGCACGCCAGGTGGCCGAGCGCATCCGGGGCGCCATCGCACAGCTGGGCCTGGCGTCGCCTGCAGGGCACCCGGTCACGTTCACCATTTCCATCGGCATGGCTTCCAGCGAGCGCCACCACACAGGCATCGAGCCGCTGATGGCCGATGCCGACGCGGCGCTCTACCGCGCCAAGGCCGCCGGCCGCAACCGGGTGCTGACCCACGAGGCGGCGCACCCCGCACTCTGACCTTAACCAACGACACAACAACCATGAGCCTGCGCCTTTTGATTGTGGATGACAGCCGCATGTCCCGCCTGATCCTGCAGGGCCTGGTGCAACAGGCCCACCCCGACTGGACCATCGTGCACGCCAGCAGCGGCGAAGAAGCCTTGCAGCTGGCGCGCGAGAACCCCGTGGACCTGGTTTCCATGGACTTCAACATGCACGGCATGAACGGCCTGGATGCCGCACTGGCGTTGCGCCAGTTGCTGCCCCGGGTGCCCATTGCCATCCTCACGGCCAATGTGCAGAACGCCGTGCAGGAGCGCATCGAGGAAGCGGGTATGGTGTTCATTGCCAAGCCCATCACCGCCCAAGCCGCCCAACAGCTCATCGCCCTCGCAGGAGCCTGACATGCCCATCCAGCTAGACGCCGAACAGATCGATGCACTGAGCGAGATCTTCAACATCGGCGTGGGCAAGGCCGCCGCCGCCATGGGCAGCCTGCTGCGCGACGAGGTGCTGCTGTCGGTGCCGCATGTCAGCGTGTTCACCGTGAGCGAGGCGGCGCAGCAACTGGGCGCCCAGGGCCACCCCATGTATGGCGTGCGCCAGCCGTTTCGCGGCGTGCTCAACGGCGATGCCCTGCTGATCTTTCCAGGCCACCGCAGCCTGGAGATCGTGCGCATCGTCGCCGGGCAGAACGTGCCCAGCGAAGACCTGAGCGCCATCGAGCAGGATGCGCTGACCGAGGTGGGCAACGTGATGCTCAACGCCTGCATCGCCGCCTTGTCCGACCTGCTGGGCCACGAGTTCGAACTGAGCCCGCCACGGTTCGACATGGGCGACAGCCGCACCATCCTGGGCACCCGCATCCAGAACCACCTGGTGGTGTTCCTGCACATCCGCTTTGAGCTGCTGAGCAGCCAGATCGAGGGCTTTGTGGTGTTCGTGCTCAACACCACGTCGCTCGAGGGCCTGCGCACCGCCGTGAACCGGCTGCTGGGCCGGCCTGTGGACGCAGACTGAGGCGCCAAGCGGCCGCCAAGGGACGGCGGGCGCTGCACAGGCCCTGTGCGAAACTCGCGGCTGTTGCCTTCCGGCCCTGCCGCCGCCGCGCCAGCCCGCTATCGCCCCCTTGGAGAAAGCAGCCCTGGCCCGATGGGCGATGGGTTTACTGCCTGGGTAGCGCTGAACAAACTTTTAAAAGTGCTCTCTATGAAAAGAACGCCTTTTAATAGCGCAAGCTGCTCATAAAGAATGAAAAAATTCTCGGGGTGCGAGGCCTTGGCACTGTTAAGCAGTAAACATATTTTCAAATCTCGTTACTTTTGAAGTGATTCCGTCTTTCCCCAGAGGGGCCACGTTGTACTCCCTCTACGAAGCATCGGTTCGAATGGGAAGATTCGCTTCCATGCGTTCTGGACCGAGGGCTGTCGTCGGGCGACCTCCAAGCACCAATCATCTTTTTCTGGGGTACAGAGCACGCGACTTCTGCAGCATCGTGCTGGATGACGCCATCGCCCCAACAACCTTACTTCAAGAGCACACCCTCTTTCCAGTATTCACATGCCTATATAGCAGTCAACTTGAAGAAGAGATCCGTCACAACCTGATCTCAGGCAATCGAACCGTGAGCCAGACCAAGCTTCGAACGACCGGCTACGTAGGATACGTTTCGGAAAGACCACGGCTCTGCCAACAATGCGTTATCGACGACCTGAGAACGCACGGGCATGTTTATCAACGATTAGCTCATCAGTTAGCGAACGAGCGTCATTGTGACACTCACGGCTTGGAACTTTGGGAAGGGTGTAAGTGTAAAGCCGAACCCTTCAGATGGGACGGCGCTTTTCAGACCTGTCCCACTTGCCGCACGGCACCTTCCCCGATAAGCAGCAACTCTCTCCACAACCATGCATACGCATTCAAAGTTCTCAATGATATTCTAAAAAGATTACTTAATGGTGATGCACCGGAAATGAAGCTTCGGTGCAGGAGAATTTCAATAAGAATGATTGCCAATGAATTAAAAACAAACCCAAATTCATTAGTTCAGAAATTCCTGGACTGGATGCAAATCATCAATCCATCAGATTTTTCCGTCATATTTCGCAGTGGCGGTCCAATTGGCTATTTGAAGCTTGCCCTCGAAGGCTACCATTTTATGAACCATAGAGTAAACTTGATGGCATATGCTTTCGCGTGGGAGCAACTCCCAACACATATCAAGAATCGGCTCGCTGCGAATTAGTGCCCATTTCAAATACAAGAGGAAATAGATCAATTATCGTGTCAGCCGACAAATCCATCACACGCTCCTTTTTGGACAGAGCAGATAGCGCCCACGAAAAAATTCTCTGATGCGTTTCACATGCTTCGATGCTGGCAACCGAACTGCACTCGTCTAGTGGCACTGAGATCGCCCAAGTAATAACAGCAGGTGCATATCCATGCCTTATGACGCAAGCATCATATAGAAATTCACGCTGACTCCCTCCATACTCTGACCGACACTCCACATAAAAGCGATCGAGTAATTCAATACTAACCAAATAAAGATTTGAAGGGTAATCCAACCGGTTGCCGTCGTGCCTTACTGAGTCCAGCAAATTCTGCTTAAACAGTTCGAGCATGGGCAATGCAATACCAAGGGACCGAAGATCGGCGCCATGGACCAGCATCGCGCCATACAGGCAGCGTACCCAGCCCGCCTGAGCAGAAGTGTCAACGCGCAACTTTGCCTGCCATAGTAGGTAGGCGATCGCGCCTAATGCATCAAGCGGCTCCAAAATAACCAGTTTCCTGACATACAGGATTGCAAAGTCGGGCGACGTCCACTGAGAAGGCGATCTAGCCGCATCAATTTCAAGCTGTACCTTGGGCGCAAAGGAGGTTTTAACTCTTGCGAGTTGACCCAGCGAAGAATACTGCCGGTCTATCAACAACCACACAGGGTGGTTGATCAATGCTGCTGAGCCTGGAAATTTCTCGTCTGAGCGCGCGACGAGTGCACTTTGAGGTACCGCCGTGCCCCTCGAGTATCGAATCCATTTGTTTGAATGCATGTGAATTCGATTTTTGTCACTTACATCAACTTTGTACGCGCTCGGCTCGGCAAGCTTTCCCAAAGCATAAGCAGAGATCCCCGGCGTTTCAGACGCCAGATACCTATACCAACAAACGGTCCGTAGTGCGTCCGCTGGACCCCGGGATTTCCCTGCTCGGTTGCGCTTCAGAGGGGTCTTAGAGAGCGCGCAAAAGTCAATTAATGACAATTCGAACGTATCTTTCATAGGAGGACTAGAGTAGAAATTTGGCAAATCGTACTTGTTGTGCCCTCCAATACAGACCGATAGCATCTGTGCGATGGACTACCGTCCGTCCAAAAATGAAATGGAACAAGTAAATCAGCTTCTCCTCTTTCCCGGTCGCTTATTGCAGGCCCGCGAAAGATGTTCGACCAGCCAAAAAGCAGTAGCGCTGACCGTTGGGATCGACCAAGCTTTTTTCTGTGGCGTTGAGAAGGGACGCCGACCTCCTTTCACTGACCGTGTTCTGGGCCAGTTGTCCGTGTTGCTTCAGTTAAATCCAGGGGACACGGAGGCGCTCGCTTGGGCTGCCAAGCATGATCGGTGCATCCGCTCCGTATGGCAACTGACCGAGTCCGAAGAAGAGACACGCCTCGTGTCACAGCTGCTCACCACGGCCCAATGGCTGGATGGGGCTCAGCGAGCTGGATTGCTGGCTTACCTGGAGTCGCTCCAAGAAAGTGCGACCCGTCTATCAAGGCTCACCGAAAAGGGAGGCGATATGACGCACAAATAAAAACGGCGAGCACGAGGGCTCGCCGGAAAAGTCTTGGCCAAAACCAAAACCTAAGCAATTGAATTCTCAGGCCAGACGCATCCCGAGTCAAGCATCCGCTTCGCATCACAAATGCAAGCGCGAGCAAGTGGACTCAACATAGTCTACGGATTTTGCACGTCGAATCCAGTCGACCCCGCCCGCCCTCAGCTCCTACGAATTGTCCAAACGCTTTGTGCGTGAGGCTTTAACTTCATCCTTGAGCAAGGAGGGAGACGGTATGCCGTCTACATCAAGAAATGCCAGTGCGCTCGCGAGGGAGGCAGGGTACAGCGCGCCGTATTTGTATTTGTTGGAAGAGGATACACAACCGGTCGGGAAAGCATTGTCGCAATACTCACTGCGGCAACTCGGCAAGGTCAGTACTGCGATTCGCGCCGGAGCTGGACAAGGATATGACGAACACTACCAACCATGGATTCGAATCCGAAGAAACTTCTCATCGCCCGTCAGCTACCAAATCTTTGACTCTGTCTCCATCCATCAAAGAAATCACCATTTTCTATCCTCGCTCGAGTTTCACACTGCGCTGATTTGTGCATACCTGGGTGCACAGGGACTACGCGAGTGCTTACCCATGTGGCCGTATGAACATCCGCATCCAGCCCAACATCTGGACCAGGGTCAGCGCACTACACAAGGACTGATCGACATTGCAAAACACTTGGGTATTGATCACGGGTGCTTTGTCGGCACAACCGTCCCCTACATTGGCTCTATCGATCTGATGCTGAACGGCACGGTGCGGCAGAAGCCTCTCGCGGGTATAAGTTGCAAGCCCGGAGCAATCGCAGCCAACAGTGCCCGTGCCCAAGAACGCATTGAGCTAGATCGAGCTTATTGCCATGCAGTCGGGGCTCATCATCATCATGAAACAGGCGAGTCCATTCATCCGAAGTTTGTTGAAAACTTGAGATGGCTACGGCCGCTAACCAGCGAATTACGTCTTTATAGAGGTTCACGGCAACTTGCCGACTATGTCGCAAGTTTCAATAACTATGCACTTGAGCGCCCCATCCGCGACGCTGTCGCAGAGGCCGCCCGAGAAGCATCCGTAGTCGATCGCGACCCCTTTCGACTGTGGCGGTTGGGTATATGGCTACAGTCGATCGATATCGACCTAACGATACCCGTTGAGACAACAAAGATGATACGACGCGCCAGTCAAGACTATCTTCGAAACCTGCGCGCAACCTTCTTTGGGGCATCCAATGAGTGAACTCCATCTCGGCTGCGCACTTTTGACACGACTACCGACAAAACAACCGATGTTGTACGCGCGTGTCATACATATGGACCCGTTTGAAGATGTAGTCGCCATCTCATTCTTCCCAGAAAAAAATTCTGCCGGATTTCAAAAAAATTACATCAAAAAACCTGTCTTCCGCAGACTCTCATCTCTTGAGGCACAGATCGCTGACGGCGAATTCGCCGTAGCGAAATTCGAAACTCCCAGCCACTGGCTCTTATCAAACAAACAACTTCATAGCAATTCGTCTACCGACTTACTTAGAAAAACTCGCCGGGATCTACGTAAATGGCTTAAGCATAGAAGAGACGCATATCAGCTCATCAGACCCTTTGTCCACCATCGCACAGTAGCTCAGATTATTCTGGACCCGAAGTTCTCAGGATGGCCGACGATGCGTGCCAAAGAGCTTGGTCACAAGAGTTGCGCCAAGGTGCAGAGGGCATTAAATGCGTTCATCCTCGGGCTCGGTCTGCGCAACTCGCTGCTTCCGTGGTATCCACATTCTGGTGGCCCTGGAAAAGAAAAGCACAGCAACAAAAAGACTGGCAGACCTCGTGAGTTTGGCGATAGCGAGAATCGCTTGGCAGGCGTCAACTGCTCAGAAGATGTCCGCAAAATCTTTGCAATGGGGTGGCGTAAGTACAAAAAGCCGGGAGTATCAACTCAGGTGGCCTTCCATAACACGCTCAACGATTGGTTCGCAACTTCAATCAAGTGGGAAGGAAGCAATGCGGTAGTCACGCTTGGCCCAGAAGCTCAAAACTACAACCCAGCCCAATTCGAGTACTGGGGCACTCGAGCTACAGACGCGCTCACCGCAAGGCAAATCCATCGAGGCGAGACTCATGTCCGGCAAGAGTACATGAGGCGCCAAGGAAAGATTAAGGATCGGCATAACTCAATGAACGGAGAGGGGTACCTCGACAGCACGCCCACAGATCAAACATTAGTCTCTTCCGCATCGCGACTCAAGCCGCTCAGCTCGCCGATACGGACGGAGGTTATCGGAGCCGGATTTGGGATCGACTACATCTTCGGTTCGTATGTGGGATTCGAGCACGCAAGCTCAACTACAGCGCTACTCGCAATTTTGCATGCTGCAGAAGACAAGGTTCTCTATTGCGCAAAAAATGGCATAACGATTGAACCACGCGACTGGCTGTCTATTGTTCTTCGCCAGTACGTTATGGACAACGGCGAAGGAAAGAACAAAGCCGTGATGAAAACGCTGGAAGAAATCGAGTTAGGAGCGAGCTTCGGTTCAGCTTACCAGTCAATCAACAAGGCTCCTGTCGAATCGAACTTCAACCGGGCACACAAGGATCTTGACCACCTTCTTCCTGGATCAACGATGGGCCGTCGTCCACGTCGCGGGGAGCCAGCGCGTGCGGAACTTGCTCGGCTCAACTTCCAAGAGTTTTTACCACTCGAGATCAAGCGCATTCTGCGTCACAACAACGAAGAGGTAATCAGGCTACCCCTGGTGGCAATGAGACGTGACGGTGTTGAACCTACACGACGAGGCGCCGTCGAGTGGCTTCTAGCAAACGGTTACTTGAGCTCAACAGCACAAGACCTTACGGCACTCAAAGTGCGTTGCCTGCCGCGAATTTCTGGATCTCTTGGGCCAGAGGGAATACATCTGTACGACCCCTTTTATGCAGCTAAGCGTCTCATACCTGAACTGGTCTACATAAACGACTGGCTCCAACGCTCCGGGACCCTGGGAACACTCGGAGGAAAGCGGAAGCACATTGAGGCTCACATCAATCCGTCGGATCTTTCACAGTGCTGGTGCAATCTCGGCGGATCACTACAGCTACTTCACCTTAAAAGTGGAGACCCCGATCTGCAGCACATGACGCTGCTCGACTGGCTTTCCATTACCCGAGACGATCGACTGGTGGCGTTTCTCAGTAAAGCTGCCGAACAAAACCGTGGGCTGCAACGCGCCGCTGAGATCAAACAAGCCACGTCAAAGGCGAACACAGAACGCAAGGCGGAGATCAAGTCCATTGGAGCCAAGCCGACCAAATCGCAGCTCAAGCGTGACATACGGGCGAACACTTCGCTTGAGCGATCTGCACAAAGTGGAGTACCAAAGCTGTCAAAGACAGAAAGGATGAAACTGGTCGGTCAAGCCCCTGCTGCACCAATTGTTCTGAGCAGTGTGAGCACTCGGGCAATCCCGTCGTCGGAAGTCGAAGACGTTATGCGCCAACTACTCGAAGACTAATCAGGAGCAGGAAAATTCCAATCGATTCAAACCCACTGCTCGCCTTTCTGAAAGACGCAGAGAGCAATCCACTGCTAGCGCACATGCCACCGAAACTGGGCATGTTAGAGCTCGCAAAGGCTTTGCGCAATCGGCCCATCAGCAAGGAAAACGTTTCTGAGATTCCACTTGCTCGCCGCCACGAACTCGTCGACATATTTAAGTCGATTGTCGTTCCAAGCAGTGCCGGGATTGAGTTCATCTCTAGCGTCCAGAACATACTCTACCAAGGCCTGATGCAACGCAATCCGCGCATAGAGGCCAATCGGCAACGCCTCCGCGATACGTCCGAATTCAAAGGCACGAGGGAGAAGTCTGTTCCTTGGTTTCCCTCATTTGCCTCGGGAGCCATTCTCGAAGCCATCACTGGAATGGGCAAATCACAAATACTTGATCGATATCTCTCGTTGTTGCCAACGGTGATTGAACATGGAGCGATACCTGAATGCCAATGGGCCAAGCTTAAGCAACTGGTTTACTTGAAGGTACACATGCCATCGGACGGTTCGAGGGGCGGCTTCCTTGAATCGGCATTTCTTGCGTTGGACGCATCCCTAGGTTCAAACTATCGTGAGCAATTCAAGAGTTGGACTGTTGAACGCAAGGCAGTCGCTTTCTTGCACCTACTCTCCCTCCATTGCTGCGGGCTGCTTATAGTGGAGGAAGCGCAGGAAAAAAATTTAGCCCATACAGCTTTCGCACGAGAGTTCCAGACCTTCTTCTTGAG
This sequence comes from Acidovorax sp. Root402, assembly GCF_001425125.1. NCBI lineage: Bacteria > Pseudomonadati > Pseudomonadota > Betaproteobacteria > Burkholderiales > Comamonadaceae > Acidovorax > Acidovorax sp. Root402. The sequence continues at coordinate 548,798 of NZ_LMDQ01000001.1, read as the reverse complement.
GGTCCTCAATTGGGGAATCCCTACAGTCGTACTCGGCAATCCTCTGGCCTTCACCGAATTGCGAAGTTTCTCGCAAGACGCTGATCGTTTCTCGGAGGGTGGATGGCACACGATGTTTCCGGTTGCCGAACCTACAGATGCTGAATGGGTCAATCACTGGATGCCAGGACTGTGGACACCCACCTTGCTTGATGAGCCAGATGCCCCATATTCACCACTCCCAAACGGGATTGCTGAGCCCACGCTGGATCACTTCATCTGGAATCGGACGGCTGGCGTGCCACGGTACCTGTGCAGGCTTCGGCGCGAAGTTCAAAAACACGCGCTGTTCGCGCAAAAAGCGATCAATACCGAGATGATCGATTTCGTGTACCGCAACAGCAAAACGTTTGACAGCATCCGCCCTCGCATTGAAGCGATGGTCGCAAAGGATTGGCAGAAATTGCAAATGTTTTCTGACATACCTGCAGGGACGTTCAGGCGTCTGTGGAATGGAGTCGAAATCAATATATCAACGCCCCCAGACACTGCGCGTGGAATGGCTGATAAGCCTAACCAGAAGGCTATTAAGCCCAAGCAAAGCACTCGAAGCAAGAAGGACCCACTGAAGACCCCATCACATCCGTCTCTTGACGAGAACTTCCAAGAATCTCAAATACGCAGTCTCGCGCTTGCAGCAAAACAAGCTGATGTCTAAACATGAAGACAGAAGCCCAACAGAAGCTCCCATTCATCCCTGCGTGGAGAGGCGATGAGTCGCTGTATTCGTGGGCATCTTCTTTTCACAAAAATTGTGGAAACGGTTCGCACCGTGACACTGGAATGTTGCTATTTGGTGCCGCACATGCCTGCAAGGAGCGCGATGCACCTACGGGGATTCCACACTTTGTGCATGCTACCGATGGGAATCTGGGCAACTTGCCAGAGCTTCTGCGAACACGATGCTCAGTGGGCATATTCATACCCTTTCTGACACCTGCTAGGCGAGCGATTTTTATTGACCGCGCGGAGACAGCAAACGGACCTGGGTGGACGACCACTCTTGGCATGTCGGCGAGCGGCCTTTCTCCGAATTCTCACTTACGCTACTGCGAATCATGTCTGAATGAGGATCTAGCAAACCTGCAATTGCCGAGATGGCGGTGGCCCCATCAACTCGCAGGATCATGGGTCTGCTCAGATCACGCCCAGCCCCTTAAAACTGCGATACATAGATCATTCACCTGGATACTCCCTAACGTATCGATTGGCGAATACCTGCACGCAGAGCCAACACCAACTCAACTTGAAGTCCTCCAGAGAATGTCCCGCCTCGCGCAATATGCCGCGCACCAGGAGCATCTTGACTTGTACGCAATCCGACAGTCTGCTTTGAATGAACTGCGGCGACAAGGCATTTCAAGTTGGTCGCATCCTTTGAACACAAGCAGATTGGCTGGTTGGTTTTCGGCATCCGAGCTGGCTGAGTGGTTGCGAACCGCTCAATCTCCGGAATCCAGCCTGGCGGCAGGCACTTGGATTCACGACCTGCTGAGGGGTCGTCGAGGGGACCACCCGCTGAAGTGGTTGCTGTTGTGGTCTGTTCTGTTTGCACACGAGCAAGATGCGTCAAGCCATCGACGCCTCTCGAGGCCGTGGTCCGAACCGCAATGGGATACGTTTGGTCAGAGCAGTCTATGGATCGAAGACATGACTGGCCTACCTGCCGATATCAACCAAATTATTTTGAATGCAGAGACCCTGGCCGATGCGGCGAAGAAGCTTGGAATAACAACCGGTGCGCTGCGAGATCGCCTTGTACAACTTGGCGATCGCGGTGGAAGCTACCGCAAGGGGCATGGCATGCCTTTACGTCGCCAACGTGCTGTGAACAGCATACTCAAGTTCATTGCGCATCGACCGGATTGCACGCTCGGTGACATTCATCGCGAATGCAAAGCCGCAGTCTCTTGGCTCCGAGCCAACTCTCCTGAAGACTTTGCAATTGCTACACGAGAGCTGCAGGCTAAATCGACTCGACAAATGCCACTTTTTTAAACCGAACAGATGCTCGTCCCAAGCAACTACTCATTGCTACAACTCCACTTGCTCCTCCAATTGGGCAACAAGCTCCGGCGCCTCCGAGAGTCCTACGGTCTGAGCACAGTAGAGATGGCGAGCCGCGTGGGAATCTCGCGCGGGACGCTGCGAGCAGTCGAAGCGGGAGATCCCACGCCGTCCATGGGTACCTACTTGAAAGCCATATCCGCTTTGGGCATCCTGGGCGACTTCGCGTTGTTGGCGGATGACGCCATGCGATTAGTCACTTCAAACACTGCGGCGACTGGGGCAAGCAGTGATGCGCCGTTGGCACGAATCGTCGTTTCCGCGGACCCCACGCGCCACCGGATCCAGGATCTACAAAGTCTCGCCCTGCATGAAGAAGCGGTGCGATGCGTTCGTGCTGACCCTGCGTTGCTCCAGCAGGCACAGGCAGTCCTGCAAAAGTGGCTGAATGCTGGGGATCAACGATCGGCCACCCTGTGGGTTGAGTGGAAAGACATCCTGGAGCATCGCAAGTGGCGTAAGGCACTGGGGAGAACCCATCGAGCGCAGGAACTGAGGCAAGCGTCCCCGATGACCGCTGTTCTGCCACCAGATGTCCGAAAACGCATCCTCCAAGAAGTCCGTGACCTAAAGGAAGGCGTCGTTCTTGAAATCGCCGGTAGGGCTCATCAATGACAAGCGCCGTTCGAACTAGCGACTGGCGACGGCCAGAATTTAACGCTCAATCCCCAGAATTGCACCATCGCTGGCTCGCACTGATCCCCGCCATTTCCACGGAGTAAGCCATGGCCCTTGAAGATGACATCTCCACTCTCACCGTGCTCGTACGGGGCATGGTCGAAACCGGTTTTGATGCAAAGGTGGGGCTGGACAGTGGGCTTACTGGTGTGGTCCCAGCATTGGAACGTCGAAGACCCATCGATGTGCTCAATGAGCCGGAGGGCCTGGAAGTCGTGAAGAGCTTGCTCTTGCGAGCTCAATCCGGTGCCTACTCGTAAGCATAGGCAGGGAGTGAGCTGGTCGTGAGTCAGGTCTGGACCAGTTGCTATCACCGCTGACCAATTGACACCATGCAGAATGCCTACGGCTATGTCCTCTAGCCAGAACGCCCCGTATCTCCCTGCGTCTACTCCCCGCAGCGCGGATGTCGCTCTGTATCTGGACCTGGATGGTGTTGTTCACCATGAAAAAGTGCTCTGGCATCCCCGCAAGGGCATCTACATGAGCCCGTATGAGGCTGCAGGGCACTCTCTTTTCGAATGGATTCCTATCCTGGAGTCGGTGCTTGAACCGTACCCGACAGTCGCTCTGGTGCTGAGTAGCACCTGGTGTATCCGCCCCGGATACAGCGCAACCCTCAAACGGCTTCCGGCATCTCTGCGTGCGCGGTTCATTGGTGGGACGTACCACAAGCGTGTCCATGGCGTGGATCCTTGGAATCTGTCCATGTTTCGCACCATGCCCCGGGGAGTGCAAGTTCAAGAGGATGCTCGTCGCCGAAAGCCCCGGCAGTGGCTGGCACTTGATGACGATTTGGAGGGGTGGCCCGACTCCTGTCGAGAAAATTTGATCGCGTGCGAAGGAACTACCGGCTTGTCCAACCCTGTAGTTCAACACGAGCTGAGGGAAAAACTGCGCGGCTGCCATGCAGGGTTGTCCGCCTAACCCCGTAGTTTCTGAAAACAACCAACCGATGTGATGCGACGCCACTCCGACATCCTCCCGATCTTGCAAACTGTCGATGGCATCGTGAAGCGTCGCGACGCACTCCCGATCTTGGCCAATGTGCTCAGCCGTCGGACAGCCAGTATCGGCTTCATGGATTTGGATATTGGCCCGTTGGTTCTCGAAGCGGCAGTTCGCCAGAGCGCCGAGGTCTTCGCCTTGCTCTCACGTCTTGTGGCCATGCTCAAGCAGACTGTTGCCTTGAACTCGCCCTGCACTTCGTATTTCAGCAGCAAGATCGACGGCCGCAAGGGGCCATTGATGAGGTCCCCATGAAAACAAACTCAACCTCAACGACTCGCCACCGCACAAGCAACAGCCCAAGCGGAGTTGAACATCAGTCGCCCTACGCGTCTGCTGCTCAGACAAAGGCTCTTCTGGCTGGCAGCCTGGCCGCCCGGACGGCTCGCTTGGAAGCCAATGACATGCTCAGCACAGACATGGCTGCGGATCTGGTCGGTACCACCCCAGTGACGATCAATGCGTGGGTCACCAAAGGGCGGGCGATCGGATTGACCCAGGCCCGGCGTGGATTCAAGTTGCCTCGTTGGCAGTTTGAAGCTGCCCTATGGGATGCATTGCCCAAGCTTTCAAAAGCCTTGGGAACGACTGAGGGCTGGGCACTACTCGCCTTCTTGGAGACACCATCGGGCGCTTTGGGCGGCCGGACACCGCGTCAGGCGATAGAGCAGGGTCATCTGGCCCGTGTAATTGAAGTGGCACGTGCTGAGGGCTATTGACCCCCTAGGCCTCATTAATCTCGCAGATCTTCAGTACATCCCTTGCTCCTAGCTCCGCAACTTCTTTCTGCGTTCCGCGTTCAAGCGCCCCTACGGTCACGGTGAAGACTAGGACACGGCTACTCGTGGTGCCTTCATCGAATCTGCTCTCTGGGCGATTTGAAAATGCGGGTCAGCCCGGTGCCTACATTGCAGAACGCTCTGGAACCGAATTTAAGCGGCGATCTGTCGTCGTGAAGCCTGAAGAGCTTCATCTGAGACGGTGAGTGGAAAGTCATTCCATAATGAAAGCGCTAGCGGAATCCGACACATCGCCCTGGCAGGCCTTGTCGGGAGCTCATGGCGGGAACAATCACCGTGTCGTTGGAACCTGCGATTGGGATCATTAGGCACCAAGGGCTCAGAAATGCCAGACGCAGTTGAAGTGGGAAGCACCAATGTATATGCCGACCTTGGATACCAAGACGCTGAGGCGTTGCAGCGAAAGGCTTCGTTGGCAGCACATATCGCTTGGACGATCAAGGCGCGACATCTGACCCATGAGGCAGCTGCAGAATTACTTGGGATAGATCAAGCAGACATCATGAAGATTGTTCGTGGGCAGTTCCGCGGTGCGAGTGAAGCAAAGATGCTTGAATGGATTGCGATGCTTGGTCACGATGTGACGATCCTGGTGACCAAAACAATACGGCGACGGCCGGGGAAGATTGAGCTGGAGTTCCGCTGCTCCTCTTGAGCGCCAAGCTCACCAGATCGGTAGCTCGCGATAGAAGCGGCAATCATCAGGGCGCGTTCTTCAGCATCCAACCGTCGACGCTTGGGCACTTTGGCTATGCCTTTCATGTCATCGGCGTTCTCATTTATCTACACGCACGGACAGTCGTGCGACCGCTACGCAGCGGTTGCAGCCGTTCGCATCTCAGTCGCGAATGGGTACTATCGGCCAGAAGTGGACCTCAGTGAAGGGCTGCTTTCGGCTGGGCTATCCTGATCAGGCGGTTTGCTGATTGCCGTGAACTGACTTCATCACCGTCGCGGAAGCTCCACGACGACCCGGGTCGTATTGGTGTCATCGAATACCTCTAGCCCTACGCTGCCATGCTGGGCCTCGGTGAGCAATTTGGCGGAATATGTGCCCAGGCCTGTCCCCCCCTGTTTGCCCGCAGTCACGAACTTGTCGAAAAACCGGTCGCGGATCGCGATTGGCACAGCTCCAGTGTTGCTGATGATGATGCGCAAGGGGTTCTGATCCTGGAGCTGCACCGACACCCGCGACCCGTGCGGCGCTGCTTCGCACGCGTTCCTTAGTAGGTTCTGGAAGATCGAGTAGCACAGGGTTGAATCCGCAAGCGCTACAGGTGGCTCCGCTCCGACCGCCACGTCCGTGTCCACCGCGATAGACAGGTCCTTCTCCGCGAAGGTCACCCGATTCATCTCGGCTATGCGGCGCAGCAGTTCGCCGATAAGCACGGGCTGCGCTCGTAGCACGAAGCGACCCGATTCAATTTTGTACAGTTCGGATGACAGGTTGATCATGTTGAGCACCTGCATCACGCTCTCTTCCATCAAGCGCAACTGCTCCACTTGTCGGCGACCGACCGAGTCATCCTCAATCAGCGCCTGCACAAGACCCAGTGCCCCGGCCAGCGGCGCCTTGATGTCGTGCCGCGTGATGCGCTCAACGTCTTCGCGCAACTGGGCTGCCTCGACCATGCTGTCGAACTCGGCCTGCAGGTCCTTGCGCAGCTGCACGTAGCGCATGAAATTGCGCACGCGCGGCTTGAGCGTTTCGGGGTCGATGGGCTTGGTAATGAAATCGACCGCGCCGAGATCGAGCCCCCTGATGCGTGCGTCCGCCGACGCCATGGCAGTGACGAAGATGATGGGAATGCTCTGGGATGTGGGATGCTCGCGCATCATCCGCGCTACTTCGAAACCATCCATGCCGGGCATCATGATGTCCAGCAGTACCAAGTCCGGAGGGTCGTCGGAGGTCACCACCTCCATCGCCTTGGCGCCTGTCTGAGCCAGCCTGATCCGATACTCGCCTTTGAACAGCTGGGACAGTAGCAGCAGGTTGTCGGGCGTATCGTCGACGATCAGTATCGTCGGTCGAGGAGCTTCCTGCTCTTCGGCTGATGGCGTGCTCGCGGTGTCCTGCGTCGCCGGAGCATGCGCATTTTGCGCTGGCAACCCCTCCCCAGCAAAATCGCCAGGAGCGCGCGGCTTCCATTGCAAGGCCTTCTCCAGCCTTTGAGCCAATTGCTTGGGGGAGTAGGGCTTGAGCAGCAGGGAGGTCACCCCCATCGAAATGGCCTCCTGAACACGGCTGCGCTCCGCCTCGGCGGTGATAAGAACAAACGGTATTGCGAATAATCGTTCGTCTGCACGCATGGCCTGAAGCAACTCCACGCCTGTCATCACGGGCATGTTCCAGTCCGAGAGCACCACATCGAAACGCTGATTCTTCAGAAGGCGCAGGGCTTCGGCACCGTTGCGCGCGGATTCAATGCGTTCCACTCCCATCTGCCGGAGCTGGTTGATGGTGACCTTGCGCATCGCCTCAAAGTCATCAACGACCAGACAGCGTGCGCCTCGCCCAATGGCAGATGGGCTCGAAGCAGCAAAAACACTCATGCAGATACCTTCTTGTCTTGCTGGGTGAGGTCAAGAGCCACATCGGCCTCTTCACGAACGAAGCGCAGGATACCCACAGCGATGATGGGTTCCATGTCCACTAGCAACTGGCGGCGCTCTGGCCTGATCGACTCAGTCGCGGCTAACTCAATGACGGCCACGACACATCCAGCGTGCTTGATCGGCATCAAATAGATGGCGCAGGGAGCGCAATGCCCAAGACCTGACTGGACACGCAGGTAGTCAGTCCCAGGCGCTTCGATGAGCACGGACTCGCCCGTTGCGATGCATCGCTCGATCATGCTGGCTGTTGTGGGCAGCTCAGAGAGCGTTTGTTCCGCACTAGCACCCGAACCCGCATAGTGCGCAACTGCCTGCATCGCGCGCGCTTCGTTTACTCGCACCAGCAGGGCTTGCCCCATCGGCAAGTGCCTCGCCAGTTCGTGCAGGACTGTGCGGGCAAAAGCTGCAAGAGTGTTGGCGTGTTGCAACTCGAGCAATAGGTCGGACACTGCCTTGCGCCGGTAGGCCTCGCCGGTCAACTGGTCGTGGCTTTGCTGCAGCGCTTTTAGGGTCAGTTTGTGCCGGGCCGCTTCGCGCCTGAGCTGCGTTGCCCAAAATAGCATGGCCAGCAGCACTCCCGCAATGGCGGCCCCGCCAGGGATTCCCCAGGCCATCCAAACCCGGTGCCATTTCCCGCTATTGTCGAAAGAGGCGGAGAAGAGCTGGTACTCCATCAGCGACACGCCATATTTGCGTCGCCAGGACAGATCGAGATCTGACCCCATCCGACGACTGTCGGTGAAATAGCGCTGTATGGCGTGCTCGAGGTCCGATGCTTCAAAGGAAATACCCCAGCCTACCGAGATCGCCTCGCCCACCGGAAACAGCATGTCCAGGTTCTCCAGGTCGTTACGCACCCAGTGGAAGGCAGATTCGGCCGCGATCACGGTGAAATCTGCGCGACGCTGCGCGACGGCCTGCATGGATTTGGCGGTAGGTACGTTCTCAATGACGATCGGTGAGTGCTCTCCCGCTCCAGCGTTGAATCCCTGGATCCATCCTTCGTAAGCGGTTCCCGCCTGGACCGATGCAGTGCGCCCTGCAAGATCTACCTCGGCGCGCAAAACGGATCGCATCTCCGGTCGCGAGACGACGACATTGCGCGTGGTGAAGTACGGCACCAGTATCATCTTTTGCTTGCGCCATTCGGTGATGTGCAGGTCATTCGGGTACAGATCGCATTTTCCAGTGGCCAGAGGAGCGGCTTCGTAGCGATCTCCCTGAACTGTCACGCCCTGCGCGTTGTGAAACTGCTGATCCCACTGCGAAAGCGTCACGGTTTTCGCTTGAACACCAAGGTATCGGGCGAAATCCTCCCCATTGGTCCGATAGTAGTCGGCGCTGGAGCCAGCGACGCAGATGCGCAACTCTTGGCTGTCCTTGATTTGCACCAGCGAGCGCCCCAAGGCGCTGCCCGCGGCCATCGCAAGGCCCACAAAGCAGGCAAAAAATCGCATTTGGCGCTTCATGGACCAGATTCAGCCGGGCTGAGCAGGAGCCTGAACTTCGAGCGCTGAGAGCGCAGCATCGAAATCGATGCGATCAATGGCTCGGCTCACGGCAGACAGGGACTCAGCAAGCGGGTCGCCATCCGCCGCCAACCGAGCGACCAAGTTCTCCAGCGCGTCGCCCGCATCCGCGTCGCTGTCTCTGAGCAACTTGCGCAATCGGCTCAGCAGAGCCTCGGTTTCGGCGGAGCGCGCCTTGGAAACAACAGGTTCCGATCGGGCTTGCACAGTGCCAGCCCCGCTGCTCGCCGTGGACTCCTGCAGAGCCTTGATAAGCGGGCGTAACAAAACTCCAATCTGGGACAACATTTCCAGCGCTGCCGGCACGCGGGACTCGTGGGCGCCCTCTGCCTCCAGCGCCCCTGCTGCCGATGCGACGTTGGTGGCGCCGATCGTGCCCGCAGCGCCTTTGAGGGTATGAGCCAGCCGCGTGGCCAGAGGCCAGTCGCCCTGATGCAGCGCCTCAGCGACGGCTGTTTCAAAGCCCGTGTACTCCTGCAGAAACATGCCCAGTAGTCGGCGGTAGAGCCGCCGGTCGTTTTGAACTATGCGAAGTCCAATCGCCTGATCCACGCCGGGCAATTGCGGCAGATCTGGATCGGCCACGCTGCCTCCTTGATTGAAAGCCTGTTCAGGCGTCGTCTGGGCGGTTGTGGCAGCAGGGTTGATCCATCGAGCCATGCACGCAAACATTTCCTCTACCCGCAGCGGTTTGGGGATGTGGTCCACCATGCCGGCATCCATTACCTTCTCCCTGTCACCGGCCATGGCGTTGGCTGTCATGGCGATGATGGGCAGGTTGGCAAACTGCGGCAGCGAGCGCAGGTGGCGTGTGGCCGTATAGCCGTCCATCACGGGCATCTGGCAATCCATGAGGACGCCATCGAATCGAGGGTCCGCGGCCAGCAGGTCCAGCGCCTCCTGGCCGTTGTTGGCCAGCACCACCTCCATGCCGGCCTGGCGCAGCAGCTCCATAGCCAGTTCCTGGTTCAGTGCATTGTCTTCAACCAGCAGCACCCGCGCGCCCTTGAGCTGCTGCAAATGCTCGGTTCGCCCGTCGGCCTTGGCTACCACGCGATCAGATACCAGGCGACCTTTGCCCAGCGCCTCAGCCACCGCTTCTAGCAATGTCGATGCCGTGACCGGCTTGGTGAGCACCGCATTCACCCGGGCGCCATGGCTCTGCACCGCAGTCATGGCTTCTTCCCGGCCGAAAGCAGTCACCATGATCACCGCCGGTGCAGCCCCACCCTTGAGCGCCTGCATGCGGCGCACGGTCTCGGCGCCGTCCATGCGTGGCATCTTCCAGTCCATCAGCACTAGGTCGTAGGCGAGCGAGCGGCTGTCGGCGCCCTCCACCATGCGCAGCCCTTCCTCGCCATCGCGGGCCATGTCCACCTCCAGGCCGAAACGGCGCGCCATGGTCGACAGGATCTCCCGGGCCGCAGCATTGTCATCCACCACGAGAACTCTCAGGCCCAGCAGTTCGTTGGCATCAAACATGCGCCGGGGCATGGGCTGCGCCTGCAGGCCAAAGTGCACATGGAAGTGGAAGGTCGAGCCCTGCCCCTCGGTGCTCTCCACCCAGATGCGGCCTTTCATCAACTCCACCAGGGTCTTGGAGATCGCCAGGCCCAGGCCCGTGCCGCCATAACGCCGCGTGGTGGAGCTGTCGGCCTGACTGAACGACTGAAACAGCCGTTGGCATTGCTCTGGCGTCATGCCGATGCCCGAGTCCTTGACCCAGAAGTGCAGCTCGACGTCACCACCTGGCTTGCCTTGCTGGCCGGCCAGCTCGATCCCCAGCACGATCTCCCCCTGCTCCGCGAACTTCACGGCATTGCTGCCCAGGTTGGCCAAGATTTGGCCCAGTCGCAGCGGGTCTCCTACCAGCGCCGTCGGAACGTCGTCCGCTGTGCTGAACAGCAACTCCAGACCCTTGTCCTCGGCCTTCATACCGATCAGATTGGCTACGTGGTCGAGAACATCCTCCAGCCGGAAGTCGACTTGCTCCATGGACATCTTGCCGGCTTCGATTTTGGAGAAGTCGAGGATGTCGTTGATGATGCCCAGAAGGCTCTCGGCAGCGCGGTTGACTTTCTCGATGTAGTTGCGCTGCTTGTTGTCCAGCGCGGTCTGCAGAGCCAGGTGCGACATGCCGATGATGGCGTTCATCGGCGTGCGGATCTCGTGGCTCATGTTGGCCAAGAACTCGCTTTTGGCCCGCGTCGCTTCCTCGGCCATTTCCTTGGCCCGCCGTATATCTTCTTCTGACGTCTTTCGGATCGTCACGTCAAGCAGCATCCACACCGTCCCCTTGCTCAGGTCGTCCGGATCAATGGCTGCACCGCTGAGTTGACACCAGAAACGCGTGCCATCGGCGCGCACCAGCTCTTCCTCGCGTTGGTGTTTTTCACCGCTTGATAGCTGTCCGTATATCTCATTGAGGGCATGGGCAAACGCGTCATCAGATGCGTACCAGGCACGGGGGGACTGGCCAAGTTGCCCGGTGCCGAACAGCGTGTCAAGCTGTGTGTTGCCGCGCACAACCACGCGGTCCTTGATGAACGCGATGCCCAGCGTGGTGGCCTCGAACATGGCGGTCTGCTCGGCATGGGCCAGCTGCATGGCCTCCTGCGACTTCTTGTGCTCGGTGATGTCGGTGGCGATGCCGCAGATGCCGTAGATTTCACCTGCTTCGTTGATCAGCGGTGTTTTCGTGGTCATGAACGAGCGCTGCTCTGATCCATCGGCAGTGGGGATGATCTCCTCGTAGGTGATGGCTTCGCCCCTTTCGAGCACGCGGTTCTCCACCTCCCAGATCTTGTCTGCCATCTCTTTGGGCCACAGGTCGTGTGCGTTTTTACCGAGAACCTCATGCTCGCTGGTGCCTGCGTACTTCGCATAGGTGGCATTCAATAGCTGGTAGCGGCCTTCCCTGTCCTTGAGCGTAATGATGGAGCCGATGCCATCCACCAGGGTGCGGATCTGACGTTGGCTGTTGCGCACTTCCTGCTCTACCCGGTTGCGCTCGGTCACGTCGCGCACCGAGGCGCATACACAGACGCCATGGCCGCCAATGGCAGGCAGGCGTGACAGGCCGACCTCCACCGGAAACTCGCTGCCATCCTTGCGCACGCCTTTGAGGTTGGCATTCGTACCCCCCATGTTTCGCGGCAGTCCGACTGCCAGGAAGCCCTGGCGCAAGCCCGGGTGCCGGTCGCGGATGGCGGATGGCACCAGTATTTCCATAGGCTGGCCCACCAGTTCATGTTCCGCATAGCCAAACAGATCGAGCATGCGCGGGTTGACCATGATCACCGTGCCGTGCTCGTCCGTGACCATCAAGCCGTCGGGTGCAGATTCGATGATGCCGTGATACCAAGCCTCGGTGGCGGCGATGGAATCTTTTTGCGTGGCGAGCTCGTGCGCCTGCTGTTCCAGCGTCTTCGCCTGGGCCTGCGTTTCCTCAAGCAGCCGATGGGTGGCCACGTTGCGCTCCAGAATCTCCAGATTGGCAGCCAGCGCAGGCATCAGCGCGTCCAACAGGGCCTGCTGTGCAGGCGAGAAGATCTGAAAGCTGGCAATCTCCAGCACACCCAGCAACTCGTCACCACGTTGGATCGGCAGCACGCAGATACACCGGGGTGCGGCATCGCCCAACGCCGATCCGATGCGTACGTAGTCTGGGGGAGGCTGAGTGAGCGTGATGGCGCTGCGCTCCAGTGCGCACTGTCCCACCAAGCCCTGGCCCAGCTGAATGTATTGATCCATCGTCTTGCGTTCGCGATGGGCAAAACCGGTTAGCAGACGCAGGTGGCGCTGGCTTTTTTCGTAGATGTAAAGGACGCCGTGCCCTATGTCCAGCAAAGGCGCCGAGAGCGTGAAGAAGCGTTGCGCCAGCTCGACGAAGGACTGGGTCGACTGCAGTTCGGCGGAGACGCTGGCCGTATGTGTCTTGACCCAGCGCTGCACCTCCAGTTCGCGGGCTCCCCGCTGTAGCACCGCCACTGCACGCGCCAGCGCGCCCAGGTCGTTGAGGTACGAGGTATGAGGCACCTCCTGCAGCAGATCTCCTTCTGCAATCCGCTCCACAGCCGTGCGCAGTTCGAACGCTGGTACACGAATGGACCGCGCGATAAGCCACGCAAAAAGCACACTGAACAAGCCGCCCATGACCAGCAGGGTGCTGCCGCGGATCCTGGTCTGCTGCGCAAGGTCCTGCACGGAGCGCAGCGTAGCCCGGGCGCTGTCCTCTTTCGTGGCTGCCACAGCTTCCATAGACTGGGCCACGGTATCCCCAACGACAGCGAACTCCCGACTTGAGACCTGTCTGCGCGCTTCTTGAAGTTGCCCCTGCCTGGCGAGCTCAAGCAGACCTTCAACTCTCTTGCGGTACTCCGCATAGTTCTGGTCGAACGTCAGAAGGTTGCGTCTGTTGTCGTCGCGAACAATGCGCCCGCGAAGCTCACCGACCTCGCGCAAGATATCTTGGTGCGACTGATCAAGCCTCTCCAGCGCCTGGGCCCTGTCGTCTGTCTCTACGGTGAGCAGCGCATTGCGCAAATGGCGCCCCATGCTGGCATAGTGGAACTGGATCGCCCGGGCGTTGGAAACGCCCTGCAGGTCCCTTTCATACATGTCCTGAATCTCGTCGTTCACGCGGCTGACCGCCTGCATGCCCAGCACGCTGAGCACGATTGCCATGAGGAGGATGACGAAAAAGGCGAACGCGAGCTTCGCCGTCAGGGAGGAGCGGTGGTAGTGCTGAACAATAGCGTTCATGAAACGCGTTCCTCTCTATTCCGGGGCGAAGTGATGCAGGCCAGACGGTCCCGGCAATGGAGGCTGGCTGCCTGGGAACCTATTGAGCTCAGGAAGAAGGCTGAATGACCGCAGTCGCCAATTCCAGGTGCTTGGCCTTGTCGGCCATTTCCGCGTCGCTGTCGGCAAATTTTTGAGCAATGCGCTGAAACTCTTCGAGCATGCCGAGAAAGGCATCCAGGATGTCGGGGTCGAAATGCGAGCCTCGGCCTTCGCGCATGATGTCCACCGCTTTCTCGTGTGGCATCCCGTCCTTGTAGACACGACGACTGATCAGTGCATCGTAGACATCGGCCACGGCCATGATACGCGCAGACAGGGGAATTGCCTCGCCCGCCAGGCCCTGTGGGTAGCCGCTGCCGTCCCATTTCTCTTGGTGGCCATAGGCGATCTCCTTGGCGTATTGCAAGAACTCAACCGGCATGCCCAACTGGTCCTCGGCATGCTGTATCGCGTCTCGGCCCAGGGTCGTATGCGTCTTCATGATCTCGAACTCATGCGGCTCAAACCGCCCGGGTTTGAGAAGAATCCGGTCCGGGATGCCAACCTTGCCGATGTCGTGCAACGGCGCCGACTTGTACAGCATGTCGATCACGTGATCGCTCAGTGCAGTGCTGAAGCGCGGATGCGTCTTTAGCGCTGTGGCTAGCGCCTTCACATAGTGCTGCGTGCGGCGGATGTGGTTGCCGGTCTCGTTGTCGCGGGTCTCTGCCAGGGACGCCATGGCCAGGATGGTGACATCCTGGATAGCGGCGAGTTCGCGCGTGCGCTTGTGGACTTCCGTCTGCAAAAACTGATTTTGGTCGCGCAGGAAATCGGCACCCGCCTTGGCCTGAAGCTGGGTCGCCACACGGGCAAGCACGATTGGAGGGTTGATTGGTTTAGTGATGAAATCGGCAGCGCCTAATGCCAGCCCGACCTTCTCATCCTCCGTCCCCGTCATGGCCGTCAGGAAGATGATGGGAATATCCCGCGTGGCCGGAGCCGCCTTGAGCTGGCGGCATACCTCATAGCCGGAGAGGTCCGGCATCATCACATCCAGCAGAATCAAGTCTGGTGCTGGGATGCTGCGCGCGATCTGCAGCGCTTTTTCGCCAGACCCTGCCAATTTCACCCGGTACTGATCTTTGAGGAGGCCGGAAAGTACCCAAAGATTGTCTGAAGAGTCATCGACAGCAAGTACCAGTGGACGCGGAGAATCCTCGGACTGTTTGAGCATCTTTAATCATCCCTCCAAGGCGTAGGCCCCTCATCAGCCTAACTATTCCTTACACGGGACAGTTTGACAAGTGCTCAATTGACCTAAGTTGGATCGAAGGGCAGCACTCCGAGTTCAGGGGTGATTTAAGGCCTGCCCCCAAGGGCTGTCTCGCTATGGAAATACGGTGCTCTCTCAACTCAGATTTCGGTCTGTTCGGATAGCTCAAGAGCATCGTCAACCTCAATGCCAAGGTAGCGGACAGTTGATTCGATTTTTGAGTGGCCCAGTAGTAGCTGGACCGCACGTAGGTTTTTGGTTCTCCGGTAGATGAGCGTAGCCTTGGTGCGCCGTATGGAGTGCGTTCCATACTCTGCTGGATCGAGCCCAAGCTGCACCACCCAGTGCTCGAGAATCCGGGCGTACTGGCGCGTCCCGAGGTGCGGAGACTTGTGAAGTCGGCTCGGAAAAAGAAAGTCTTCTGATTTCAGTCCGGCTGCCTTGATCCATTGCTGAAGTGCTTCACGGGTGGTCGCCGTTATCTCGAATTGGACGGGGCGCTGGGTTTTGTGCTGCAAGACCATTGCTCGCGAGGCGACTTGGTCGCCATGGCAAACATCGCGAACCTTGAGGGCGACCAGGTCGCATCCGCGCAGCTTGCTGTCTATTCCCAGATTGAAGAGTGCAAGATCGCGCACCCGGCTCTCCATCTGGAGGCGCACGCGTAGCGCCCAGATGTCTTTAGGCTTGAAGGGAGCCTTCTGACCAACGATTTTCCCTTTGTTCCAAGGCTCGCATGAACGACGACTGGTGCGGATTCCATGATGGTCTCCCATCGAGTAGAGGGGACAAATACGATGCGCCTTTTAGATGCCGTTGTCCACGAGTGACCACGGTAGCTATGTCAGTTCTTGCGGTTCAGAAAACGCCCAGTGATGTTCTTCACTGTCTGCTCTCGATCGCAGCAGTCGTTCAACGACTTCGGGTCGAGCGACAGCAACCAGCCTGAAGCCGCCACGCCTAGGTCGGTTCTGCAGCGATTGCTGTCGCTCAGTTCGGCGGAATGTACTCTCGCTCGATAGCACCAAGCAGTCATTGGTTTGGACGTTCTTCGCCTATTCTGACCAGATGCTCCCCGAGGTACGGCTGCGGTACCCGCAAGGTCATGCCCTCATCGCGTGAGTGATCGTTTCCTCGCTGGGTGAATAAGAAGCCCAACTTCAAGCAGGTATCTGGATCCCATATGCACCCATGCGGATGCGCCCTAGTCATTGCGGAGAAGCCGTCTCTCTATTGGCTGCGCTGTCTTCCGATACCCACGTGTTCAGTTTTTTGGGCGCACCAAAAGGTGCCCCGTCAGTTGGGGCCATGGCTAGGGATGAGGGACGTATCGAACTGGGTTGGCATTGACCCGATATGAATGCAGCTCATAAGCGTGTGGAACAAAAAGAGCCTACCGCCTGTATAGACGAATTCATATAGTTTCCGGAATAGTTGTAGCAACGTGCCTTCCTGCAAAAAACTTAGGGCCCCTCTATGAACATCAAACGCTGGTGTCTCGGTCGATCTGTGGCGACATCCGAAGCGTCAGTAACCACGACCTCGATGTGTGCATATCGGTCGGAGCGACGGCGAAATCTGTTCGTTGGACGCCAATTCAATTCAGAGCCGCCCCACTACACACGACCCAGCACTTCTTTCGGGCAGAGCATGCCTTGGTGCTGTTTGTGAGATCCAAGCACAGGTTGGACTCAACCAACGGTTTGCGTCGGATGGGATCTGGTGTTCCTGCATTGACGCCCACAGACACGAGGCTTCGACAGACCAACTAAGTCATACGCGGTGTATGCACCATTCTTACCGCGAGGAATCCGAGTGGGTCAACTCGTCAATGACGAGCGATACCAGGCTGGTCAACTCACGACCACTTAAATTCAATAAGCCTCAGCGAGACCACCAATGCAAAAGCTCATCTCAGCGGCCCTCCTTGCCTGGACCTGCTGCTTCGCTTCATCGGCATCTGCAGCCACTGCAACCGACTCTTCACCCATGACGAATCTGCAAACCACCGCCGATACGCTCTCATCTCGTCAACAGGCCATCGTTCCCATAGCCGCCCACGCCGCAGTCGGCGATATGGCCAGACTGAGCATCGCGATCAACCAAGGTCTCGATACTGGCCTGACGGTGAATGACGCGAAGGAAATTCTGGTCCAGCTCTATGCCTATGCGGGCTTTCCACGCTCCCTCAACGCCCTGGGTGAGCTGATGAGGGTTGTGGAAGACCGCAAGAAGCGCGGCTTGATCGACGCGATTGGCCGTGTGCCGAATCGCACCATCCCCACGGGCGACGCGCTGCTAGCTGCTGGCACCGCCAACCAAACCAAGCTCCTTGGTGCTCCGGTCAAGGGGCCGCTGTTCGAATTTGCTCCAGCTGCCGATCTATACCTCAAGTCCCATCTGTTTGGAGACATCTTCGAGCGAGACAACCTCGACTGGAAAAGCCGCGAGCTGGCTACGGTGGGCATGCTCTCCGCCCTCCAGGGGGTGGACCCGCAGTTGCAGTCCCACGTGGGTATCAGCATGAACATCGGGATCACGGAGTCCCAATTGAAACAAGTCGCTCAGATAGTGACTGAGCAGGTCAATGCTGATGCCGGGACTCGAATTGCCGACGCTATCAAGCGACACCTGACCACCAGGACATCTAGGTAAGCCACCCAACCCACAATTGATCGAGGAACCAATGAAAACCCTCACATTAACTCTCGCGTCGTTCGCTTTGGTCGCAGGCGTACAAGCAGCAGACATTGTCGTGAAGCGCAACGGTTCACAACCGTCGGTCAAAGGATCCGCCGCAACGTTCACAGGCTCGGTGCGCAGCGAAGCGTTGTTCGACGCCGTGCCACCGGCGCGGACATCGGGTGGATTGGTCACCTTCGAGCCAGGCGCCCGTTCGGCATGGCACACCCATCCTCTGGGTCAGACGCTGATGGTGACGTCAGGAAAAGGTTGGGTGCAGCAGGAGGGCGGCGCTCGCGTGGAGATCAATCCCGGCGACGTGATCTGGACGCCGCCTGGTGTGAAGCATTGGCATGGAGCCACTGCGACCACAGGCATGAGTCATATTGCAATACAGGAAGCGCTAGACGGCAAACGGGTCGAATGGCTGGAAAGAGTCACAGATGAGCAGTACGGCAAATAGATAAAAGCAAATGTGCCGAAGGCTTCTGCTGAGCGGCCAGCCCAACCTCCGCGAATATCCGCGAAAATTTGAAAGCGTTGAATGACAAAAGCCCTCAGCCATGAACGCAGAATGCTTCTGCGCGTAACGCCCGCCCTGGCGGCGGGAACGCTCTTGGCGTCGCTGGCACCTCTTGCCTCTGCAGGAAAGCCCGGGATCGACACAAGCAAGGTCAATGTGGGCTATGGGACCAGTGTTCAGGATGTTCAAGTGCTGTTCGCCGACCTGCAGCCTCAACTGATTCAAAGCAGCCGCACAGTCCCCCCTCATGTTCTTTGTGCCCGTGCAGGCGCGTTGGCCAAGTCAGCGCGGATCCTAGGTATTCCCATGACGTTCGCCGTGGTTCCGTTGGCTGGCCAGGCTGGAAAATTGATCGACGAGCTCGCCGAATATGCGACTCCGGACATCACTTTCAGTAGGGTGGTTGCCAGCCCATTCATGGAGCCCGGCATTGTGGCCCGGCTTGCCGCCAATCGCCGAAGAACACTGGTGATCGCTGGTTTCACGGCTGAAGTGGCCGTACTCCAGGCGGCGATGGACGGCATCGCGGCAGGATATAAAGTACAGGTGACCTTGGATGCCGTCGGTAGCCAATCGGAGCGCACTGAGGCCCCCTCAATTCGGCAGATAGAGATGGCGGGCGGAACGACGACTTCGGTCCTCAGCTTGGTAGCACAGTGGGCACCCGATTTCTCCCGACCTCCAGGTTCAGAAACCATCAAAGCCGTTTTCTCGCAGGGATAACGCCAGCCCTAGAGCGCTCAAGCCCGTAATTTCAGGGCCTCTACGATGAGCGCAAACGCGGGCAAGGATTGACGACGGCTGGGGTAATAGAGATGGTAGCCCGGGAAGGTCGGGCTCCAATCTTCCAGCACACGCACCAAGCGGCCGGCCTCTACGTGAGGCTGAAGGACGTCCTCAGGCGCGTAGGTCAGCGCATACCCTTCCAGTGCCGCGTTGAGGAGCTGCGCCGACGTGTTGAAAATGATCTGACCGGGCACTTGGACGTTCAATCCTTTTCCGTCGCGCGCAAATTCCCATGCATACAGTCCCCCATGCGTCGCCATGCGCAGATTGGCGCAGTTGTGCGATGTTAGATCCTGGGGTGTCCGTGGTTTGGGCCGATTCGCAAAGTAGGCCGGAGCTGCGGCGACGCCCATCCTAAAGTCCGGTGAGATGCGGACCGCAATCATGTCCTTGGCAATCTGATCGCCGATTCGCACGCCAGCATCGAACCGCTCGGCCACGATGTCAATCAACCCATAACCAATGTTGATCTCTAACTGGATGTCCGGGTATTCGGGCAGCAGCTTTGACAGTTTGGGCCAGAGGATCGTCGAAGCTGCATGGTCATGCGTGGTGATGCGTATCGTGCCTGCGGGCTTCTCGCGCAACTCGCTAATGGCCGCCAGTTCTGTCGCGATGCCTTCGTAGTGCGGAGCCAGGCTCAAGAGCAGGCGCTCTCCAGCCTCGGTCGGCGAAGCGCCCCGCGTAGTTCGGGCCAGAAGACGCACTCCTAAGCGCTCCTCCAGCGCTCGCATGCTGTGGCTCAACGCTGATTGGGTGACGCCCAACTGGGCCGCAGCACGTGTGAAGCTCCGCTCTCGCGCCACGACGATGAAGGACGAGAGGGTGTTGAGGTCAACGCGATCTGCCATGAGAGGAATTCATATCGTTTAGTCAAGTATGCCGGGTTCTCACATGACCCTCAAGTTTTTACAGTAGCTGCATGCCTTCCGAACCCGCCAATTCGGCACCCACCAACGAGGGCAACAACAACTCTGAAGGAGCTTGATATGCAAAAGCGAACCCTGGGCAAAAATGGCCCAGAAGTCTCCGCCATCGGCCTGGGCTGCATGGGCCTGACCTTTGGCTACGGACCGGCGACGGAAAAATCGACCGCCGTTGAATTGATCCGAGCCGCATACGAACGCGGTATTACGTTCTTCGACAGCGCCGAAGCCTACGGCGCGGTGAATGAAGAAATGCTCGGAGAAGCCGTCGCTCCCTTTCGCGACCAGGTGGTCTTGGCCACGAAGTTCGGATTCAAGGACGGCATCGCCACGGCCGGCCTTGACAGCACGCCCGAGCGCATCCGGGTAGTGGCTGAGCAATCGCTCAAGCGCCTGAAGACGGATCGCATTGACCTCTTCTACCAACATCGCGTAGACCCGAACGTACCAATGGAAGACGTGGCGGGCACAGTCCGTGATCTCATCCAGGAAGGCAAGGTCAAGCACTTCGGCCTGAGCGAAGCTGGCGTACATGCCATCCGCGCTGCGCATGCGGTCCAGCCCGTGGCTGCACTGCAGAGTGAATACTCGATGTTCACCCGTGAGCCTGAACATGAAATCATCCCAACCCTGGAAGAACTGGGCATCGGTTTCGTAACCTTCAGCCCGCTGGGCAAGGGCTTCCTGGCAGGCAAGATCGATGCCTCCACGACCTTCGCCGAAGGCGACGTGCGCAAGAATCTGCCCCGTTTTGCCGACGAAGCCCGTGAGGCCAATCACAACCTGGTTACGTTGATTGGCGAAGTAGCCAAGCGCAAGAACGCCACGCCAGCGCAAATCGCGCTGGCGTGGTTGCTGGCACAAAAACCATGGATCACTCCGATCCCCGGCACTACCAAGCTGCATCGCCTGGAAGAAAACATTGGCGGCGCCAGCGTCGAACTGACGGCTGCCGACCTGAAGGAGCTGTCTGATGTGATGGCCAAGGTCCCCGTCACGGGCGAGCGCTACAACGCCCAGATGATGAAGACGGTCAACCGTTGAGGGCCAGGTATGAACGCACAAACACTCAATGGACGCGTCGCGCTTGTCACCGGTGGCACGACCGGCATTGGCTTCGGCTCGGCCAAGCGCTTGCTTGAACATGGGGCAACCGTCTACATCACTGGCCGCCGGCAAGAGGTGCTCGAAGCAGCAGTCGCTAGGCTTGGTAGCGGTGCCCGTGGCCTCCAGGCAGACGTTAGCAACAAAGCCGACATGCAGCGCGTAGCCGACACCATCAAGGCCACCCACGGCACGCTGGATATTTTGTTCGCCAACGCTGGCGGCGGTCACGCCACCCCTCTTGAGCAGCTGACCGAAGAGCAGATCGACAGCGAACTGTCCATCAATATCAAGGGCGTAGTTCTGACCATGCAGACGATGCTGGGCGTGCTGCGCAACGGCGCCTCTGTGGTGCTCAACGCCTCGATCACTGCGGACATGGGCCTGTCGGGATTTGCAGTCTATGCGGCGACGAAGGCGGCAGTGCGCTCGCTCGCCCGCAGCTGGACGACGGACCTCAAGCACCGTGACATCCGCGTCAACACCATCAGTCCGGGTGTCGTGCCCACCGAAGGATACGGCAAAGAGCAGAAGATGACCGAGCAGCAGGTGGCGGACTATGTAGAGCGCGTCTCGGCAGAGATACCTGCGGGCCGCGTGGGCTCAACGCAAGACATCGGAGACGCGCTGGTGTTCCTGGCGTCCGACGCAAGCACATACATCCGTGGCATTGATCTGGTCGTGGACGGTGGCATGACCAGGGTCTACGCCGGCAAGAACTGAAGGAGCCAGAACTATGACCGCAAGCCAACGGGACGAAGTCCACATCGTATGCGAGCTGCGCTGCGAGACGGCCAACCGAGACCGGGTGCGGGAACTGGCGCTGCAGTTCGTAGAACCCGCCAGGGCAGAAATAGGCTGCCTGTACTACCAGCTACATCAAAAGCGCGACGATCCCAACACGTTCCTCATCATCGACGGATGGGTCAACCAAGCGGCTGTCGATGCACACGCCGGCAATGCCCATGTTGCCGATGTGATGAGAGAGCTGGCACCGCTGCTGACCTTCGGGCCCTCGCTCACCTTTACTCGGCGTGTGAGCGAGTGATGCGCTCTCCTCGGGCCGTTGATCCGGCGAGGGAAATCATGACCTTGATCATCCTCAGAAATTGACGACTTACTTTACTGACAGGGACATCGTATGAAGCGACGAACCATCCTCAATCTGGCAGTCAGCGCATCTGCTGCCGCAGGCCTGTTGGGCCCCACTGCAGCTCGCGCAACCGACGCGAAGACTTTCGTTCTGCTACACGGAGCATTTCACGGCGGCTGGTGCTGGTCGCCCGTGGCCGAGCGCTTGCGAGCTGAAGGGCACCGGGTCTTCACTCCAACGTTTACCGGCGTTGGCGAACGCGCACACTTGCTGAATCCAACCGTTGATCTGAACACGTTCATTCAAGACGTCATCGCCGTCGTGGAAATGGAGGAGTTGCAGCGGATCACGCTCGTGGCGCACAGTTTCGGCGGCTACGTCGCCAGCGGCGTCATTGACCGCATACCGGGACGCATTGCGTCAGCCATCTACCTCGACGCTCCCATGGGCTCCAACGGAGTGTCAGTGCTGGGCGAGGCTCCGGCAGACGTCAGGCAGGCACGCCTTGCAGCAGCGGTGGATTTGAACGGCACCCGCGCTATTGCACCGCCATCTTCCACCGCCTTTGGATTGTCCGAGGCGGCGCAAGTTGCGTGGGTCAATCGCAGAATGACGCCGATGCCACTGAGGGCCTACGAAACGCCGCTCACGCTGAAAGGGCCGCCAGGGGGAGGGCAGCCGAAGCGCTTTATTCGATGTGTCGAACCTGCACTCCCCAATATTGAGGCCTCGGGAAGGTATGCCCGTGAGCACGGGTGGAGATACTCGGAGCTGCGCACTGGGCATGACGCGATGATTTCAATGCCGACTCAAGTCGCTGAGATGCTGTTGGTGGATTGACTACGTGATCGTGGTGGCCACAAGCAGTGGATTCGTGACGACAGATGCATCCTCGATGGCTGTGTCAGCCATAGCATGGCAGAAAGGCGTCCGGCGATATTGTGCGCTGTCTGCTCTTGGTAGCAGTAGTCGTTCAGCGACATCGGATCGAGCGACAGCAACCAGCCTGAAGCCGCCGCGTTTGCGGTCTGTGGTGCAGCGGTTGCGGACTATTGATGGCGGCGTGCATATTTCTGCTTTACCCCAGTAACCAGACGATCACACGAGCACCCAACTAGAGAGCCACAGCTCCCCAAGAAGATCTGGATGGCTACTAGCTTGAACTGATCGAGCATCCAAGATGCGTGTTGACATGATTGGGTCATTTGTCCTACGATATTAGGACAAATGACCTAAACCTGCGGAGTCTTGCATGCATGAGCTTTTTGCCCCCTTCATGATGAGCGACATGTTGCTCAGCAACCGGATCGTCATGGCGCCGATGACGCGCAACCGCGCAGCACCTGAGGGCGTGCCTTCCCCTCTCATGGCAATCCACTACGGACAGCGTGGCGACGCCGGGCTTGTGATCTCCGAATCTGCTCCTGTATCGGCTCAGGGGGTTGGATATCCCGGAACGCCCGGGATCTACACGGAGGAACAGGTGCAGGGATGGCGGAAGGTCACTGACGCGGTCCATGCCAAAGGAGGGCACATCTTTGCCCAGCTACAGCACTGTGGTCGTATCTCACACCCCAGTCTTCAGGTGAACGAGGAACTGCCCGTAGCCCCTTCATCGATCAAGCCCGAAGGCTTGGCAGTCACATACGGTGGAATGCAGCCGTTCTTGATGCCGAGAGAGCTGGCCACTGGTGAGGTTCCTCAAGTGGTGGACCAGTTCAAGAAGGCCGCCGCAGTAGCAAAAGCTGCAGGCTTCGACGGTGTCGAGATCCACGCAGCGAATGGGTACCTGATCGATCAGTTTCTGCGAGACAGGAGCAATCAACGGGGCGACCGGTATGGAGGATCACCCGCACGGCGGTTGACGTTTCTGGTGGAGATTGTGGCTGCCGTCAGCGAGATCTGGCCGAAGGGGCGTATCGGTGTGCGATTCAGTCCAGAAAACCGCTTCAACGACATGCGCGACAGCGACCCGGCAGCGCATTTTGGGTACTACGCCCAAGAGCTTTCCAAACTGCACCTGGCATATCTTCATGTGCTGGAGGGGGATATGTCGGCCACGGCTACCGCCATGGACTATCGAGAACTGCGGCGCCGCTTCGGCGGCACCTACATCGCCAACAACGGTTACGACAGAGCCCGAGCCATGGCAGCCATCGAGCAAGGCTCTGCCGATCTGATCGCCTTCGGCAAGCCATTCATTGCCAACCCGGACTTGGTCGCCCGGCTTCGTCATGATCTGCCTCTCGCAACTCCTGATTCGGCGACGTTCTATGCCGGAGACGTGCGTGGATACACGGACTATCCAACGGCCACTCAGCAATCGCTTTCGACAATGGCGGCAGCATGAAATCCACCGACCCCAAACCCAGCACGCGGCAGGAGATCGTCGAGAAAGCCGATCTTCTGTTTTATCAACGTGGTTTTGAGAACACCTCGTTTGCCGACATTGCCCATGCAGTGGGCATCTCACGTGGCAACTTCTACTACCACTTCAAAACCAAGGACGACATCCTCAAAGAAGTCATTGCCCACAGGGCGACCAAGACGCAAGGGATGCTGGACGCCTGGGCACTCCAGGGGCGCACGCCTATCGAGAGGCTCAAGTGCTTTGCCCAGATGCTGATCGACAACCGCAAGGACATTCAGCGCTTCGGTTGCCCAGTAGGAACGCTGTGCGCCGAACTGGCGAAGCTCGAACACCCCTCACAAGGCGATGCGGGAATGATCTTTGGCCAGTTCAGGCGCTGGCTGGCGCAGCAGTTTGTAGAGCTGGGCCGCATCAAGGATGCCGACGCGCTGGCGATGCACCTGTTGGCGCGAAGCCAAGGCATTGCCTCCTTGGCAAATGCCTTCCATGACGATGCCTTCATTCGCCATGAGGTCAAGCAGATTGAGGCCTGGGTGCTGGATGCAGCGGGTCAAGGCGCGCAAAAGTAGATCCGGATTCCAACTTTGAAATCGCTATTAATAGGAGAGAGCTCTCATGCACATTGTCTTGCTCAAGTTCGGGCCCAATCGTTCGCAAGCCAGTCAGTGGATGGCCGGGCACAAGGAGTGGATTGAAAAGGGGATCAACGATGGGGTGTTCTTGCTCGCCGGGTCTCTGGAGAATGCGCAAGGCGGTGCGCTGCTCGCAGTCAAGCTCAGCAAGGCCGAGGTGACAGCCAGGGTTGAAGAAGACCCGTTTGTGACGCATCAAGTCGTGGAGCCAGAGATCATCAGCATTGCGCCGTCGCGAATGACTGGGGAATTCGCTTCGCTGCTTGCCTAGATTTGGGACTTCAGAGGGTCTCTCGTGGCCGGTTGGCACCTGCGGTACAGTTCCGTCGTGCGAAAAATCCTCGTCATTTTCCTGATACTGCTGGGTAGCGTTTTCCTGACCCAGACGGTGTCGGCAAGTGTCTCTTCTTATGGACATTGCTGTATTACCGAATGCGGTGATATGGATGGGTGCGCAGTTCCGGGTTGCCAACCCTGCGGCTTGCACTTGATAGCCTCCACATTTTCCCGTAGATCGGATTCACCTCAGTCCACAGGCATGCCCGACGGCTCTGTAAAGGACTGGGCTTCTTGGCGGGCATCGGTGTGGCGACCTCCTGACTAGGGGTGGGTTGATTTCTCAATTTCCATCCAACCTAAACAGGAACATTCCTATGAAGAACAAATTTTTGAAGTTCAGTGTGGCCGCTCTCATGCTGTCGATTGCAGGCGTGGCCATGGCCCAAACCGATTGCTGCGCAGAACTCGCCGAGTGCTGCCTGGAAATGTTGGGCTGCTGTGATTGATAGGTAGAGCCTAGCTTTCTCAAGAAGGGCTGGCGTCCATGGACGCCAGCCCTTTTTTTGTGGTCACAGGGAGGCTCAGGCAACGGCCCGTGAACCCACGCAGGGCCATCGCAATATAGGTGCGAAACCACTGGAGAAATCTGAGCCCATTATCTCGACCCGTCGCCTCATATCCACATACGCGGGGCGGAGTTTCAATTGCCTCGGCCGAACCGGATTCCTTTGGCTATCTAGCCAGACCCACCAGTCTGCTTGGCGATATCCCACTTTCCGGGCACTGCGACAGACGTGGATACGTTGTGGCGCAAAGCAGACCAAGCGATGTTTGGCGCCAAGGCCGCCGGCAAGCGGCGCGTACGAACCGCCATTTAGCATGCAGGAGCTTTCCGTCGCCATCAAGGAGGTGGGGCGGAATGGACTCCTTCTAAGCTGTCATATGCTTTGATGCGCACTCGGCTCACGGGGGCCGTCTCACTACGGGATGAAGATATCCGACACAGCCGGAATTGAAAGCAAAGGGAGGGATGACGGAAAGGCAGCGATTGCTGACGATCGCTCTGCCGAGTGGGCTGTCAGCAACGTGCCCGAAACCGAAATTTGATCGGGTGGTAGCAGAAGGCTGTCTGGAGTCGCTGGCTTTTTTGGCGAGCCAGCGGCCGCCGCTAATTCAGTGCGACATGCTCACGTCAGCCGGCGCGATGGTCGGCAAACGGAAAACCCAACCAGCGCCCGAAAAGCGACTACTTTCGAGTGCGCCAATCCTTGGTGTATAGCAGGTCGTCGTGAGCGAGTTTCAAGACTGTGAAGCGCTTTAACAGCTGCTCCACGTCCGGCCCAAACTTCTTCGCCTCATCGAACGACAGAAAAATCTGCTTCGACTGCATGGCTGCCAGGATGCGCAAAATGCGGGCTGTCGCTGGCACCTCGATGTTCTTGTAGATGACCGAGTCGTGAAGCGCCATCGGTAACTTGGTGAGCGACAGCATCGCCAGGTCAAAGCCCACCAGGCCTGCGAAGGACTTGCCAGTGCCGGTGTCGTCCGGTGAGGTGAAGAGATAAGACCCAGCATTCCTAATGCGGAGTTCTGAGGCGACCCGCGACGGGCCGTAGACCACCTTGTTGAACGACCTGAGCTTGCCGTTCACTTGGCCTTCGATGGCCAGGAAAATTCCTGCATAGATGTCTTCTAGGCGATCGTTTGAGCCTTTGACGGCAGCGTCGATGTTGACTTTGCTCTCGAAGTGATAGTTTTCGGCGGCGGCCTTGTCGACGGCGCCTTTCAGTTCGAAAACGCGATTGAACACGTCGTCAGGTAGGCCCTTCGACTGCAGCGATGCTTGGATCTCACCATCCACTTGAGCCAGCTCAGACGCTGCTGCGCGCTCTTCCTCGACAGTGGCAGCCAGCTCATCCTTCAATTCCTTCTTGACGATGCTGCCAATCTTCTGGTGGAAGGCCTCAACCTGTTCGAGGCGCTGCACGTCAACCGTCGGGAAGAAGTCGGCGACGAGCGCAATGTTGGCCGCAAGGCGCGGTGTGATGCCCGAGATCTCCCGCTCAAGGCGGCGGACCTTGGTCTGAAGTTCGATGCGATGGCTACCAAGCTCAAGCTTGCGCTGCTGCTTCTTCTGCAAGTCTTGGTCGAACAGCGACTCATAGACATTGAGGGCGCCTCTGAACCCGTTCTTCAACTGCTCAATCTGAGCTTGGTTGGACTCGATTGACCGGGTGTTCTCCAGGTACTGGGGCTTGGTGATCTTCGGGATGATGCTCGCAGTCATGGAGTCGCTGATGAGCTTCTTGCGGTTCTTCAGACCGTCCAAAGTCTTGCGCTCTAGCGCCACATCAGGGCTGCGGCCGAATAGGTCAACCAGGCGGGTGATGGCCGCCGCGACTGGTTCCTTGTCTGCGCCCACGAACGGGTGGCTTGGGTTCAGCCCGCCTTTCTTCCAAATTCGCGAAAACGGATTCACGATGGACCGGAACGTGCCCTCCAGCTCATCCAGCCCGTACAAGCGCTTCAGCAACCTGTTGTACTCGTCGATTCCAAGCTCGCGCTGTGCCTCATACTCTTCATTGCACTCATGCACTAGTTCAGGGCTATCGGTCGCGCGTGAAAAGCACATCCGCTCGGAACCGAACTCGAACGAAAAGTCGTAGCGATGCGGCCCGAGCTCACGGATGGCCCCCGCATCGTCCTTCTCTGCGAACGTCGAGCCTCCGAATACGAAGTCGATGACCATGAGAACCGTGGATTTTCCAATGGAGTTCTTGGCGTCATCGTCTCCGAGGATGACGTTCAAGCCAGGGCGGAATTTAATCGGTGAATGACTGAAGTGAACGCAGCGGATTTCTTTAAGCATAGCTAATTGAGCCTGTCTCTACTTCAATGGTCAGCATGCCGAGTACGAACAACACATCCAGCGCATGCAGGAACTCCGTCGCATCCTGAAAGACGCCGTGAGTTCGGCGGTAGACGTCTTGCACGGTCTCACCCTGCGATTTGCCCATCAAGACCTTCCGCATCTTGAACAGTGTCGACTCCTCAAGTCGTGTGAACTTGCTAGGGACCAACATCGAAGACCTCACAGTTCTGGACGAAGAAGGACGTCAGCACCTTTGCGGCTAGAAGTGGCCTGCCAGTTCGCGCGCTGATCCACTGCGCTACGAAGTTGAAGACCGCGTCCTTGTTGTGAGGGTTTTGCTGCTGCATCGCCAAGTAGTAG
This sequence comes from Acidovorax sp. Root402, assembly GCF_001425125.1. NCBI lineage: Bacteria > Pseudomonadati > Pseudomonadota > Betaproteobacteria > Burkholderiales > Comamonadaceae > Acidovorax > Acidovorax sp. Root402. Next base: position 520,369 of record NZ_LMDQ01000001.1, on the reverse strand, counting down.
GTGTTGATTTGGCTCTGCAGCAAGCGCACGGCTACTTGGTCACTCTGCTCCAACATGCGGATCTGGTCCCGGATCCGAACATAGAAAGTGACGGCATTGGTCTTGATCTCATGCCTTTGCAGAGGGCTCATCCCCGTACGTAGCTTCTTATCCACGGTCGTGGCGTCGAAGCTAGCTGGAGGGATGTCTAGCTCGATGCTGCTCAGTGAAGTAATGCTGTCCAGGATAGCGTACACCTCTTCCTGAATCTTGTAGTCGGCCACCGTTGCTTTGGCGCGCGCCTCAACGAGAAAGCCGTCCTTGATTTTTCTAAGCTTGTCCATCTCATCCAGCTTGAAGTCCTTGTCGTACTTCGTGTGGCAGGAGGGGCAAAGCGCAATGACGTTCTCGAGCGCATTGATAGCTTGAGGAGCGGTGCGGCCAATAAGAGCCGTGACTTGGGACGGGGTCGGATTCAGCGGGTAGATATGAGCCACTTCGTAGCCTTTGTTCAACCTGCTTGAGCCCGGCTTGCGAAAAAGAATTGACTTCGAGCACAGCGGGCAGCACCCGGAGGTCTCTGCGTACAGGATGCTGTGCTCGTTCTCGCCGTAGTCTGTTCTTGCCGTCGCCATTTGAAGACCTTGCTGCGATAACAGAGCCGCAAAACCGGATTGCCGCAGGCTCGTTCGCTGGTAGCGAATCGTAACAAAGCACCTTGATGGGGTTCGACCTATGAAGGCTTCATGGGTTGCGAATGACGTCGAATCGCAACGTCAATATTTCCGCGTGCAGGCTCACATGTCTCTGACTAGCAATTTGCGACGAGCACTTGTAGAACTGTGGCAACAGGTGGCGCCCACGCGAAAAGGGGCTAGCGACCTGCGCAGCTGATCCTAAAGCTGTGCCATCAAGAAGGCCCAGCAACTGCTCGGTTGAAGAGGGCGATCAGGCGTCTTGCGATGGTAAGACCGAGGCAGCCAACTCCTGACGCCTCAGTTCGCAGGCCGGTAGGTCGGCGGGCCCAACTGAGGCCTGACATGACGCCACAGACAACAAATTTGGAGGATGGCGCTTACGTCCAGCGGCTGGGCTGCGCCCATTTTGCGCACCTGCGTGCCGTCATCGAAGACCTGTCCCCCACGCGTCCGCACAGCACCACCTGGCCGCAGACACTTCGGCCAGCTGAGACGACTGCTGCGCTTGGCGAGAGCAGTCACCCAGTCCCCAACCGCGAACGACCGCGATCAGCCTGAAGCAGTCAGATTCTCTCGGACATGCCTCGCGGTCTCGGCATCGTTTTGCACAATATTTGTTTGCCTAGAGCTGGGTTCCATCTAGAGTGCGGCCATAGGAGGGACCTATGCACGCCGCATGCACAAAGATCGCAATTCATCATCACAAGTCTTCGCCTTTTGTGCGCTCTGTTGCGCGTCTGGTTGCGGTAGCCGCAGGTGTTCTCGCCCTCTCCAGCGCCGCCGTCGCCTTCCAGATCGCCCCCATGGGCTCCGCCTTCGAATCCAAGCTGACCAACGAAAAAGAGGACTCTCTGGCGAAGGTGGCTGAGCGCCTGGGTGTCATCATCAAGGGCCGAGTCCACGAAGAGATCACCCAGATTGGCATGGGCTGCCCGATAGAGTCCGGCGCTCTGGCGCAAGACGTCAGCTGCAGTTCTCGGGATCTGCCGTTTGCTACCCCATATGTCATCTACGGCGTGCGTTGGAACGATCTGCCTCCATTCAAGCTTTCCCCCGACGAAGGCAATTGCACCTACCTGGGCAAGTCGTGCAATGTGTCCCAGACCATCCGGTTCTCGACGCAGCCACTGTGTTGGTACTGCCTCTTCAAGGATGCAGAGAAGAAGGCACAGACCCAGCCGATCGTTGGGTGCAGCAAGACCAAGGGTAGTCTTCACGGCAATGTGATGACCCGCTCGCACTTCGGCGACTTGCAGTTCCTACACGCCATGGCCAGTGAAGAAGGAGTACACCCCGGCGCAACCCGCGCCAAAGTGCTGGACTGGCTGGAGTTCGCCTGGAAGGTGTCATCGCGCGAAATCAGGCCTGACACCTTTCTTCGAGACATCGACAACGCCACCTTGAGAGAGCACTTTGGATGCACACAGTGGCGGGTCTCGGACCTCTACATCCTCGGGCGGCAGGACAAGCTGCTTCCTTACTTGCACCACGTGGCATTCGGCTCGGTGCTCCACACGGTCCAGGACTCGTTCGCCGGAGCCCATGCCTCGCGAGAGAACTCACAGCCAAGTGGCATGTGTCAGGGCACTGACCTTACGCAGCCCAGGCGGATCGTGGAATTCCACACCTATGGCGCTCAAGACGGAAGCCTGCACGACGAACAGGACAGCCGAGAAGCTATGACGCGCGTAAGCGCTGCGGACCGTTGGCCAGATGCGGTGGAGGCCACGCGCAATCTATCGCGCTTCTATGAAGTCCGCGCCCAATGGAGCGAAGTCCAGCCCTACATGCGGTGTCTGTTCGAACTGGCGGACGAGCGCAATGACTCGTCACCAGGAGCGCAGTACCGCCGCCGCTAAGTCTATGGTGGGGCAATCCGGCCCACCATTCATCGTCACTGCGGATGGAGCAATGCCAGCGCCTTGCGCTTGCCCAGTTTGAGCACTTCAGCAATGCGCTCCAGTTGCGCTGCCCGTGGATGAACGTGGCCCGTCTCCCACTTGTAGACAGATATCGAAGAAGCACCCAGCAGCTGAGCCATCTGCTTCTGCGTAATACCGAGTGCTGCGCGTTTGTCGATCAACACCTGAGCATCGAACGGGATCTGCTTTGACTTCTTGGTAGTGACGCCTCCTGTCGCGGCCTTGGCTTTGGGCGCATCTGTTGTTTTGACCTGCCGTTGAGTGGCTTTGAGCTGGGAGGTCAGGGCGTTGACCTCACGCTTGAGTGCGGCGATCTCCGAGCGGTGCCCGGTGATCGCCTTGCGCATGCCCTGAAGTTCAGGTTTGAGCTCCTTGCGCGCCATGCGAACGACTTCAGCGCGAAAGGCATTGGAAAACGTATTCATAGGCCCGATGTTAACTTTGACGCCTTATGGCGCACTTAGGGGGCAGACGCATCGCCGTGTCGGACGCCTTCTTCGGCCCCTCATAAACAAAACCGCCAGAGGCCTGACCCCATGGCGGTTTGCTTCGGTTGCGACGGAAAGTGCGGTACTTACTTCCCAGCCTTGTCCGCCTTGCGCTTGGCCGCCTTTGGATCCACCACAGCCTTGAACTTGGCCCCCGCCACAAACTTCGGCACCGTGCTTGCAGGAATCTTCAGTGCAGCACCGGTCGATGGGTTCTTGCCCGTGCGTGCTGCACGCTTGGCCGACTTGAAGGTCCCAAAACCCACCAGCTGCACGGCATCGCCCTTCTTCACGGCCGTCTGGATGGTGTCGATCAGCGTTTCCAGCACCGCATTGGCTGCTGTCTTGGACAGATCATTCTTGGAAGCCAGGATTTCAACGAGTTCTGCGCGGTTCATGGATGCTCACGTGTAGAGGTTGGAAAGGATGGATTTATAACCCCGCCGCTGACACGGTCCTTGCTGCGACTCAATGCTGCAGTGCACTTCTTGGCAAAAACTCCACGCCTGTGCGTCTCACTAGCTCCTGGTAGCTGATCGGCCGACCCACTGTCTCCCCCTCGCGGTTCTCCTGCCAATGCGCCCAGGCCCTTTGGGTGGTTGCGTCGTACACAAGCTTGTACAGATAGCTCGGCACCTTCACCCCATTGGCCCCAATGCGTGGGCCCGCATCCGTAAACACTGGCCCGGTGATCACAAACACATCCCCCTTGGCCCGCTTCACATAGTGCCGCGTGTCCTGCTCAATCTTGTTCCAGGCGCCCCCGTTGTGCTGGGCGTTCTGCGGAACCATGTTGGCCAAGCTGAAGCTCTGGGCCATGGCCGTTGGCGTGGGCATGTCTCCTGCAGGGGCCATGTGCCCTCGGGAGTAGCCAGAGTTCTTGTAGTCCTCCAGCTCCGCCCGCTCGCCACTGGGCAAGCGCGCATCTGCAAAGAAGCGCTTCGCCCGCTTCTCGTCAGCATCCTCAATGAGCCTGCGGTTCAACCGCTGGGCCACGTACACCGGTGTCTTGGTGGTGCCAGAGTGCAGTACCGCAAACGCTTCATAGCAAAGCTCACGCAACTGCGGCCGGGGCGTGATGACCGGTGGTGTGCCGTTCGCAAAGAACTGCGGACACTGCGCAAAAGAGGTGGGCTCGGGCGTGAGCAGCGCCGCACTGTCAAATTGTGGGGAACGTGCCCAGGAAGGATGGGGGAGAGCAGCGCCAGCAAGAGTCAGTGCCAGCACAGCTGCCAGGCGCACACGACTTGGCCAAGAGAACAAACGATTCACAGAAGAAGACATCGAGTCGAACAAAACGAAGCCCGATTGGAGCACCGTTCATCTCTCACTCCTGGCCCGAATGCTCGGATCCCGCAGGGTTTTACAGCTGCTAGCAGGTGGGGACTGCCCACAAACAGAAAGGGCTCCCCAAAGGGAGCCCGATCTGCCTGCCCGCCCCTGCGGTTCAGTTAACACTCCCCATGGCAGCAGCACCCGCAAATGCAAAGTGCCACCACCATTGGAAGTCCCGCAACTGCTTTAATCCAACTTAAGCAGTTGGTCTCCCAAATACGCAGGCATTCACAAGCCGCCTTGCGGGAACGCCTGCAGGTTCGTCAGTTTTTCTGAAGTCACGCTTGCCCTCGGTTTTGAAGGCTCGCCTACTCCGTAAGCGTTGGTTCGGAAAGCGACAGCTATCGCGGCAACTGGGTGCCAGCGCCCCCTTTTCATCAAGCTTTGCACGCGTTGCCGATATTTCTGTGGATTTGGCGCATTCTCTTCACGCCCTTTGTGTCGCCGAGTGTTGCACCACCAACAGGCAGCAACGATGTTTTGTGCGGAATCGCGCCCTTGATCCTGGCGAGCAGTTAGATGCTCAGCCGTGCAACGAAGGTACTTTTGGAATTTAGGCTTGAGTTCTTTGGGCGTGAACTCAGGCAACGCAGGTTCGATCATTGCCAAACCGCAGTAGAAACAACGGCATTGTTGGATGAGCGCGGACTGGATACGGAGTTTGGCTATCTTGTTCATTTGGCAGCAGGGGTAGTGTTGAAGCTACTCCCGTTGCCGATAGCCGGACAGGTCGGGCGCCGGGGCATCGCACCACTCGGCTATGCGCCAGGTAACCCGGACGCGGCCGGGGTCGCATCAGCCCCGGACAAGCAGTAATTTATATCGCTAAGTTCAGGCAGCGCAAGCACCGGCTGTTGTACGCATGCGTCATGCTGACTCGACAGGTAACTCCACCTGCTGTGCCGGGTCCTTCGCCCGGTGCACAAACAGCTCCAGCAGCGGCACCTTGATCAGCGCCTCGGCCTGCTCCACGGTGCCGTGCAGCCAGGTATCCCAGTCCCCTTTTTCCAGCGGCACCACCGTGCGCTTGTCCTGCATGTCGGGCGGCCGCTTGGGGTCAGGCCTGTGCATTAGGTTCAGCACCGGCACGTCGTCGCAGTTCTGCGTGATCAAGGTGTAGCTGAGCACCATCTCGCCCGTGGCCGGATCGGTCCACTCGCTCCACAGGCCCGCCAGGCCCCAGGGCTCGCCGTCGGCGCGCTCGAACTGCCAGGGGATGTGCTTCTTTGTCCCCCAGTAAGGCTCGACATAAAGCTGCGCCGGGATGATGCAGCGCTGCCCCTTGCGCCAGGGGCCGCCGTAGGTCCATGACTTGGCCATGCCCTCACGCCGGGCGTTGAAGGTGCTCAGTCGCTTGCCGTCCTTACCGGTAGGGATGTGGGTTTTGGAGTTCGGCGGGATCATGCCCCACTGTCCTACCACCAGCTCGTGCCCAGTTTCGCCCTTATCCCGCAGGAACGGACCCCGGTACAGCGGGCTCATCTTGTCGCGCCACTCTTCCTCGGGCAACCGAAGTGCAGCACCAGCTGCTCACGGCCCGGGACCTCGTAGTAGGTACACATGGCAACATTCTGGCAGCAGGGAGCTATACTGTAAATATGTACAGCCTTTGGAATTCCCCGCTACCGGTGCCTTACGACACGGCGGTGCAGTCGCTGGCCTTGCCCATGTGCGGGGTGAGCGTGCGCGCGGGGTTTCCATCGCCAGCTGACGACTTCGTGGTGGAGCGGCTGGACATCATGCAGCTGCTGGTGAAGCACCCCCAGGCCACCTACTTCTGGCGCGTACGGGGCGACTCGATGCGGGACGCTGGCATTGAGGACGGCAGCATCATCGCGGTGGATCGGGCGATCAAGCCCAAGCACAACAACATCGTGGTGGCCATTGTGGACGGCGAATGCACCGTGAAGTACCTGCACCAGCGCGCCGGCCGCATCAAGCTGCGCGCGGCCAATCCCACCTATCCCGACATCATCCCCCGCGACAGCCAGACCATTGAGGTGTGGGGTGTGGTGAGTGGGTGTGTGAAGCTGTTTCTCACCTGATCTGATGGACGGAGGCCAGCATGTATGCGCTGGTGGATGGCAACAACTTCTACGTGAGCTGCGAGCGGGTGTTCCGCCCCAGCCTGAACGGCCGTCCGGTGGTGGTGCTGAGCAACAACGACGGCTGCGCCATTGCCCGCAGCAATGAAGCCAAGGCCCTGGGCATCAAGATGGGGGCGCCGTGGTTCCAGATTCGGCACATGGAAGAGACCCACGGCCTGGTGGCCTTGAGTGCCAACTTCACGCTGTACGGCGACATGAGCAACCGGATGATGAGCCTGGCGGCGGGCCTGGGCCCATCGCAGGAGATCTACAGCATCGATGAGTCGTTCATCGGCCTGCAGGGGCTACGGGGCGACCTGATTACACGCAGCCACGCCATCCGCGCCCGCATCCACCAGTGGGTAGGCATCCCCTGCGGCATCGGGATTGGTCACACCAAGACACTGGCGAAGCTGGCCAACCACATCGCCAAGACTGCCGAGCGCAAACCGGGGAGCTATCCCGCCGAGCTGGCCCAGGTGTGCAACCTGACCGCACTTCCTGCCCAGGACCTGGACGACGTGCTGGCCAGCACGCTGGTGGAAGAAGTCTGGGGTGTGGGCCGCAAGATCGGCGCGCAGTTGCATCAGTGTGGGGTGCATACGGTCCTGGACCTGGCCCGGCTGGACCCAGCCATGGTGCGCAGGCGCTGGAGTGTGGTTCTGGAGCGCACGGTGCGCGAGCTGCAAGGCATGCAGTGCATTGAGCTGGATGACGCTCCCGAGCCCAAGAGAGAGATTGCATGCACCCGGTCATTCGGCCAGGCAGTGACCGAGCTGCCCCCGCTGGTGGAAGCCGTGAGCGAATTCGCCAGCCGTGCGGCCGAGAAGCTGCGCAAGCAAGGCAGCCTGGCCAGCCAGCTGCTGGTGTTCTGCCACACCTCGCCGTTCCGGCCCGGCCCTCGCTTCAACAAGTCCGTGGTGGTGCCCCTGCGCCGGCCTACGGCCGACACCGGCAAGCTGGTGTGGGCGGCCGCAGCTGGCATGCGCCGCATGTACGAGCCCGGCTACAAGATGGCCAAGGCCGGGGTGATGCTGCTGGACCTGGTGCCGGGCAATGCGCTGCAGGGAGAGCTGGATCTGGAGGATGAAGACCACCGCGACCGAACCCAGCTGATGGCGGCGCTGGACACACTCAACCAACGCTATGGCAAAGGCACCGTGCATTCAGGTGCCACGGGCGGCACCAACAAGGGCAAGGATTGGGGGATGAAGCAGGAGAGGCGCACACCGCAGTACACGACGCGGTGGGAGGACGTGCCGGTGGCGAGGGCCTAAGTGTGGGGGTGCTCCCGCTCTCGAGGTTAGCTCTGCAGCGGGTGCCGTCTGTCGCTGGCGGACGTCAAGTTAACGGTCTTGGAGCCAATGCGGTCATTGAGCCACCCCAACTGTGAGTGCGCGAACAACGTCAGTGGGTGGCGGAAGCAGCCATTCCTGGTCTCCGCCCGCAGGCTTCAATAATTTGAGAGCAGAACATTGCTGTACGCCACACCAATGCTTAGGCACGCGCGGGAGGCAAACGAAGCCCCGCACGGCTCCCTAGACCCAGCGGATCCGACCGGCGCGAACGAAAAAGTGTGAACGGCACCCTTCACGCAACCACACTGACGGTGAAAGCGTCGGACGATTTCCGAGGTCGTTTCGCAGCGACCAGCGCGGATTCGCCTCCCGGATCAGGGCCAGTTCCACCTTCTGGCCGCAGCCGCAGGGACAGCGCATTGCCACGCTCCAGTCCTCACCACCGTCGCGAAGAAGCACCAGGTCGCGTCGTGGCAGCCGATCGGGCGGGTCACCACCTTCCACGACGACTAGGACGCGCGGGGGCAAAAGCGCCTCCCAACCATTGCGAAGCCAGTTCGGCCATTTCATTCGATCTCTCCTTCGGACAGGACCGGTAGACCCAGCAGAGGCTGCTCGTCGCCTCGCGCGAGGTGCGGCGAGGCCGAGGCGTGGAACGCATCCTCCGCCTCATGCTCCTCCACGCCTTCTGCGAGCATGAAGCGAGTGCGGGCGTAGCGCGTGTTTGCATCGTGGCGAAACGGGAAACCGCGCGCGATGAACTCCATCACGCAGGCGCTCGCTGCGCGCATGTTCAAGGCGATCACCGAGGGCGCCTGCTCGGGAATCCCGTCGATATATCCGCGGCGAACCTGGTCGGCGTGCGCCTGGGGATCGGCCTCGGCGAGCGCCTCAGCCGCCAGGTTGGCAGCCGTGTAGATGCCGCGGTCGAACAGGCTGCTGGCAGCCGGATGGACGTAGTCGATGCGGCCGGTAGCCTCGTCGATCGCGCGACCATCCCCGGTCGTGGCCCGCGTCGGGATGGCGACGCCGACGTCAAAAAGGGGCAGCAGGAAGGCCTTGCACACCAGATCTGCGATGCTGCGCGCGCGCAGGGTGTCGACGCAACAAAACAAGACATCGGCCTGTCCGGCTGCCACGACGGCCTTGCGCGTCAGGACGTTAGCCTCCACCGGCACCACGTATTCATGCTCGCGGTATTGGTTAGCCCTGCCTGCAAAGACCGCAACCTTGGCCAACGTGTTGTCCGCATCCGTCTTGGTGGTGTTCAGGATACGGTTCAGGTTCTTTGTTTCGACCTTGTCGTGATCAATCAGGATCACGCGGCCGAAGCCGAGCCTGCACAGCTGCTCGGCAACGATGGAGCCGGTGCCGGAGACGCCGATGACGCAGGCCGTCAGCCTGCCCAACTCCGCGGTCATCTGACTGGTGAACGCCATCGGTCGGGAGATCGGCCGGCTCCTCGCGTCGTTCCACCAGAAGCTCAGGTCGGGACCGACGACAGACACCAGATCTACGTCCATCATTTTCATGTTGGGCGTGTATATGCGTGCGAAGATCACTCCGTTGGGCAGCATTACCGCGCTGCCATGCAGGCTTCCACAGGCCTGGAAGATGGCGGGGATGATCTCCTGATCGCTACGATCATCCACGGGAGAAAATTCGGCAAATCCGCCAGGATGCGAGTGCAGCAGAATGAGTGACAGTTGGCCAGGCTCGGCCAGGTCGATTGCTCGTTCGATGTACTCGGACGGCCAAGTGAGGGAGACCGCGTCGCGGCGGATGCACTTGTCGTGGGGCACGGCGATGACGTCCCGCACCAGAAGGCGCAAGCGCGTGCCCGGCACCCGCGTGCAAACGAGCACTGCAGCGGCCTCCTTGCCGTCTCCGGGGAACAAGTGCCGCTGCAGTTGGCCGTGCACTTGCTGCGTCAAACTCAGCGTGCAAGTGGGCATCATTCGCCAAACTCCCGCGCGAGCGAATGTTCCACCAGGCTAAAGTGGGTGCCGACATTGTCGCTGTTTGGATCCCAGGTGTGAGGAGCCTTGCGGTGGCGAGACCATCCCTGGAAGGCGACGCCGCCGATGGTGACGTTGACGTGCGTGTTCGGAATCGCGATGCCGTCGCTACGCGAAACGGCGGGCGCGAAGTAGAACATATCGATCTGCGCTTGCGGATAGTCCTTCGGGATATCCAGCGCGAGGGTGACCTTCGTCGGCTGGTAGCCCGCAAAGACCTCGTAGTCATGGACCACCAGCCAACGGCGCTCGCCGTCCTTAACGGTCTCCCAGCTGAGGCCGGTGCCGTCCAGGAACTTGACGTCCACCGGCAGGACCGCAAACTCGCGCCGCAGCGCCGCGGTCGGCATCTCGCCGTTGTCGACGTTGCGTTGCATCAGACGGATGCGCTCAATACCCGGAGTCCGCAGGTCGACGACGTCGTTGACGCCGATTTCCTTTTTGGGCTCACCGCTGACCAGCAGGAAGATGTTCCAAGCCTTGTTGGGGTCGAAGCCGGCTTGGCGCATAGCATCGGCCACCTTGACGGCCGGCACATCGAATTCCAGGGTCACAGCCTGCACGCGCAGCTTCCACTTACGCGGCCGTGTCGCCAGCCTCTCCACACCCGCGTGGGCCAGATTCACAGTTGCGTCGTCCTCGATCACCTGCGCTTCGGCATCCTCGCGCAGCAGAACCAGTTCGACTTCGTCGGTCAGTCGCGCGAGCTTGCGCAGGACCGCACCGGAAATGCGTACGGAGGGCCACACCATCTGCGCATGGTCCAAGGTAAAGGAGTAGACGCGGTCGCCCGACCCGACAATGAATTCGTTGCCCGCTCGAAGGTCGGGCTTTTCCTGCAGGCGGATGGTCTCCAGTTCGCCGCTGCCCAGGCGTTGCAGGAGCACGGCGTTCGGGTAGCCCATACCCGTCGATTCGAGGATGATCGCCCCACTGATTTCACCGTGAGGCAGCGTGAGCTCGCGAAACTCCAGGGATTCATCAGCGATGCGGATTGCAATTACAGGTTTCATGTGGTTTCCTAACGGGGGAACCATTCCCCCTCACCACTAGAAGGCTCTGTTTTCGACCGGTCTTGCCACGGATTCGCCGCACTAAGGGTTTGTACCTATCAATTGGCAAGACCCCTCTGTTTTGGAGTATCAAGGTAGACGCATATGGACAAGGAGAACCACGATGACCACGATCCTGATCTGGACGACCAAGAGGAAGAACCGCATCAAGCCGACGACGTGCTGGCCAGCCTCCCCGAAATAGAACTGGAGATCAAGGCACTGCTGCTCGACCCGGTGCGGGTCAAAAAGCTCACGGGGATGGCTGCGCTGGTGCTGCGCACGAAGCCGAGGCTGCAGCGCGAATATGAGCCCGGAGACCTGCTTCAGGATGCGCTCACACGCCTGGGAATTGGCAAGCGCGCCTGGGCCCGCAACCGTATTGACTTCAACCAGGCGGTGATTGGTGTTATGCGCAGCTGGGCGGACAACCTGGAGAAGCAAAAGCGGCGAAAAAGCGTGCCCCTGCTGCTGGAAAGTGAGTTGTCGCCTGCCTCTGTGGAGGGCGAGGCTCCCAAGCTGGAGGAGCTGGCGGGGCATTCCCAGGGGCCGCTGCAGGAGCTCTTGGCCAATGAGGAAGACACTCAAGGCAGCGCACAGCTCGCATGCGTGCGGGCGAACTTCGGCCCAGACGAACTGCCTGGCCGCATTTTGGATAAATTAAAAGAGACCAGCTTCGACACTCTCTTGGCGCTTCGGCTTGCCGTTGGCGTCGAGGAAGCGGAGTTTCGCAATGCGTGGAAGAACATCATGCGCGTTGCAACCAAGCTGGCTCCCAAGGAGTGATACCGTGAACAAAGGAAATACGCCGGACGAGAAGTTCCTGGATGCGCAGATCGCCCTCCTGATGGACGCAAGCGCGGAAGAATTGGACGAAGTCCTCCAGACAGCGGGCCTAGAGCCACAGGAGATCGAAAAGCAAGGCATGAACGCTGTAAAGGGCGCGCTCACCAGCCTGCAGTTGGCCAAGCAGGCCGTGGTGCTTTCCGATCTCAGCGTGGCGCGCCAGCGCGAGGTCGCAGCTCGTCTGGGGATCAAGCGCAGCGTCTTTGCGGGCTTGGCCGAGCATCGCGTGATCGTTGCTTCCATCCCCACGCGATTCCTGCAGCGGCTTGCCAATGAGATTGGGGCGTCCGTGCAGGCCCTGACAGATGCGCTTTGCGCGCCTGTCGTTGCTGCGCCCGCAGCGCAGTACAGGTCGGATGTGGCACCCAAGGCCCCCGTTCAAGTGCCGTTCGAGCAATTGCTGCGAGAAGCCGGCATGAGCCAAGAGCAGATTGCCGCACTGATGCGCGAAGACGACTGAGTGCCAGATGGACGCAGTTGAACTGGCCCGGCAAAAGGCGGCTGACCTCCATCGCCAAGCGATCGAGCAGGGGTTAGATCCTTGGCACCCGTATGAGTTCGCGGTTGCCATCGCCAATCAGCAGGATTACGACGTCGAGGACGCGTTACCCGGAGCCTCAATCTTGGATGGAGGCCGGGCCAAACTGCTGCCCAGCGGTAGGCTGATCCTGCACGAGAAGAGGGGCACATCTTTCGAGCGTGCGCTGCTCGTCGCGCATGAGGTCGGTCATGCCCTGCTGGGCGACGCCGATGACTCCACGCCCTCGAAGGACATGGACTTCGCGCGACCCGCCGAGGCCGCTCCCGTGGGCGAAGACCGCGTCGTCGACTACGGGCGCAAGCAGCGCCGTGAAGTTCAGATGGACCTGTTTGCGAGGGAACTGCTGATTCCGCGCTATCGTGCGCGCGAGTTGCACCTGGTGCAGGGTTTGGGCGCGCAGGACCTCTCCTCCAAGCTCGATGCGCCCTACGAAGTCATCGCGCAGCAGCTTCTGGACGCCTTGCTGCTGCCGCAGGTCACGCTGACGGACACCGAAGCGAAGGAATACGGGCTCAATCCATCGCAGTTGAAGGCCGCCAGTCACCGTGGACACGCCTTCCTCGTCGCTGCGGGGCCAGGCACGGGCAAGACTCAGACGCTCATCTCCCGGGTCGAGCAACTTCTGCTGAAAGACAAAGTCGATCCGCGACGAATTTTATTGCTCACCTTCTCGAACAAGGCCGCTGGCGAGATGGCCGACCGCATCGGCGCTAAGCAGCCCGAAGCGGCCGCGGCTTTGTGGGTTGGCACCTTCCACGCGTTCGGCCTGGATCTGGTGCGTCGTTTTCACGCAAGTCTGGAGCTGCCCCCAGACCCGCGCATGATCGACCGCACAGAGGCCGTCGAACTGCTGGAGCATGAGTTTCCCCGGTTGCAGTTGCAGCATTACCAGGATCTGTTCGATCCCACGCAGGTCATCTACGACATGCTGGCTGCAATTTCGCGTGCCAAGGATGAAGTTGTCGGGCCAGAGGAGTACCTGCGACTCGCCCAGGACATGCGCACGGCCGCTAGATCGGCCGACGAGGAGCTGGCAGCAGCCAAAGCCTTGGAGGTCGCGCGCGTGTACGCGCGGTACGAGGAGCTCAAGCGAGAGCGCAACTTGGTGGACTTCGGCGACCTTGTGTATCTGCCGGTAAAGCTGCTGGAGGGCGACGAGTCGGTGAGAGCGCGCCTGTCGGGCCTGTACGACCACATTCTGGTGGACGAGTACCAGGACGTGAACCGCAGCAGTGTGCGGCTGCTCAAGGCGCTGCGCCCATCCGGAGAGAACCTATGGGTGGTGGGGGACGCCAAGCAGTCCATCTATCGCTTTCGCGGCGCTTCGTCCTTCAATATTTCTCGCTTTGGAAAGCAAGATTTCGCTGGCGGCAAGACCGGAAAATTGGACACCAACTATCGGTCGGTGCCGGTGATCGTCAAGGCATACTCATCGTTTGCGCAGCAGATGCGATGCGGTGGTGCCGACAGTGCGCTGGAGCCTTTTCGAACCGATGGGGATGCCCATCCTGAACTCAGAATCGCGCCCGACGCTGATGCGCAAACGGTGGCGATTGCCGATGCGATCGAACAGCTGAAGAGCTCGGGGATCGCCTATCGCGACCAAGCCATCCTTTCCACGGGCAACGAAAAGCTGGCGAATCTGGGGCGTGAGCTTGAAAGCCTCGGCATCCCCGTGCTGTTCTTGGGGAGCCTCTTCGAAAGGCCCGAAGTCAAGGACCTATTGTCGCTGGCCTCTCTGCTGGTCGATCCTCGGGCGATGGGACTGGTGCGCGTCGCTTGCATGCCTGGACTTCAGATGTCACTCGAAGACGTGGCGTTGATCCAAAGCACGTTACGCACTGAGCGAATTCAGCCCCTGGGTTTCGTGCAGGCGCAGATTCCCGGGCTGTCGAGCAGCGCGCAGGCGGCGATGAAGACTCTTGGCGCGCTGTTCGCAGTGCTGCAGCCGACCGATTCGGCATGGCGTGTGCTAGTTGCCATCGTCTTAGATCGCACACGCATGGCTGCGGACATTGCAGCTGCACCTACTATTGCGGATCGCGCGCGCGGGATCGCTATTTGGCAGTTCCTGAATTTTGTCCGCGTCCAGCCCGCGGCCGCCGGACTGCCGGTGTCCCGCCTTCTTGAGCGCGTGCGACGGCTGCTGCGACTGGGCGACGATCGCGACCTTCGGCAGCTTCCGGCGGCAGCGCGGGGAATTGACGCGGTGCGGCTGATGACGATCCACGGTGCCAAGGGCCTGGAGTTTCGCGCGGTGCATGTCCCCGGTTTGAACCAGGACACGCTGCCGGGTAACCGCCAGCGCGCACCTACATGTCCGCCACCAGACGGGATGGTGGATGGCACGAGCAGCAGCTACGAGGAGTACCGCGAAAGCAGCCGCCTCGAAGAGCGGGAATGCTTGTTCTACGTGGCCCTTTCACGCGCGGAGGATCGACTTGTCCTCTATGCGGTCGCCGCGAAGAAAGGGGGGACCGCGAGAAAGCTCTCCGAGGAGTACCTTAACCGGCTGGGGCCAGGATTGGATCGCGTTACCGTGACGCCGGCGCGACAGCTACCACTCGCAGCCGAGGACGCGCCGCTTACGCTTCGCGTGCATGGACCGCTTCGATTCGAGGCTCATCAAGTTGAAATGTTCGCCCGCTGCCCGCGCAGATTCTTCTACACCCATGTGCTTCAGACCGGCGGTCGGCGGACGGTCACGCCCTTCATACAGATGCACGATGCGGTGCGCAAGTTGTACAAGGAGGTTGTCAAGGGCAATCTGAGTTCAACCGGAGCGCAACTGGTGGAGGACGTCGCCCTGTCGCTGAAGGAAGAAGGACTGGGCGAGCACGGCTACTTCGACCACTACCGCGACTTTGCGGTCGCAATGATCGAGTTCTTCGCATCCACCCGCAAGGGCTTGCAGCCGCAGGTGCCTCAGGCCCTTCATGTTAGCTATGGCGCAGAGGAGATTGTCGTGACGCCCGACGACGTGCTAATCACCGGTGACGGCCAGATGACCTTGCGCAAGGTTTCCACGGGGCATAGCCGCAGTGACGATGCCAAGTCCATCGGGGCGGCGGCGTTTCTCACGGCCGCCGCCGAAGCATTCCCCGGGGCAACGGTGGAGCTCGTATATTTGGCCGATCAGACCTCTACACCCCTGTTGCTGAAGTCCAGCGCGATTGAAACGCAGAGGCGTCACATGGAGACTCATCTGCAGTCCATCCGCGCCGGAGAATTTCCGGCCGAACCCTCGGCCTTCAGCTGCCCGAACTGCCCCGCGTTGTTCATTTGTGGCCCCGTCCCTAGAGGTGTCCTCGACGTTCGTCTCGAGGGCAGACCTGGACCACCAAAAGCGGCAGCACCAGTAGGGGCCGTATAACGAATGCGTGGCATGGTTCGTTGTCAGGCTTCGCGTGGAGCTTGGCCCATCCCGGCGGCGTCCGCTCCCGGCTGATCGCGGTCGATCAGCCGTACACGCGACCAATGTCTACTATCGGCGACCGCCGTCATTGGACTGCCCAACCCGACCGACCGCCCCCAGCCTGAAGCAGCCCATCGCACCCTCCACACCCCTCGATACATGAACCGCCTCAAATGAGGCGTCATTCATTTCTCAATGCGAAATTTCCCCGACGGACTTTATTCACGTCCGACGCACTTTATTTGTTGGAGTCAAAACCTGCGCTCAGCACCACGGTCACGCCTCTCCGCGACTCTCTTAGCGAAATTACGCATCTTGTCCACCCTTCAGTACTGCTTGGTCAAGAAAGACGGCTCAAAGCAGTTATATGCAGTCAGAGCGGCCCTATCTATTCCGTTCCTCGCGATCGGGCAGGCAAGGATCGCGAACGATTGATAAAGTCCAATCAAATCAACATGTTTCAAGACTTTGTTCGGGCCGCAAGATCAGCGATCAATCGAGCTTTGAAACTATGTTCAGTTTTTTGAAACTCTGTTCAGCACTCCCTTGCCTCCATCCCATGCTCCGCTACCTCACCGTCCCCGTCACTCCTTTCCAGCAGAACGCCTCCATCGTCTGGTGCGACGCCACCCGGCAGGCCGCCGTGATCGACCCAGGCGGAGACCTGGACACCTTGCTGGCCGCGGTGGAAGAGCACGGGCTGACGCTGTCCCAGATCTGGCTCACCCACGCGCACATTGACCACGCCGGCGGCACGGGCGAGCTCGCCCAGCGCCTGTCGCTGCCCATCGTGGGCCCCCACCCGGGCGACCAGTTCTGGATCGACGGGCTGCCGCAGCAAAGCGCCATGTTCGGCTTTCCGCCCGCGCAGCACTTCACCCCCACGCGCTGGCTGCACGACGGCGACACCGTGCAGATCGGCAACGAGACGCTGGCCGTGCGCCACTGCCCCGGCCACACGCCCGGCCATGTGGTGTTCCACGCGCCGCAGATCGACCGCGCGTTTGTCGGCGACGTGCTGTTTGCGGGCAGCATCGGCCGCACGGACTTTCCCCAGGGCAACCACCAGCAGCTCATCGACAGCATCACGCAGCGGCTGTGGCCCATGGGCAACCAGACGGTGTTCATTCCCGGCCACGGGCCCGAGAGCACCTTCGGGCGCGAGCGGCAAAGCAATCCCTACGTGGGCGGGACCTGAGCGCAGGCCATTAACGCTCCCTTATTCATAGCACGTTAGGCATATTCCACTAGCGCATCCAGCTGATTGGGCTTGAAATGGGTTGCCGGAGGCCGTCAAAGGCCCTTGTCGCGTGCTCCGCGCCGCCGGATGCCCAGCGGCGATCAGACCCCGGGATACCAGTCAGTTCGCCGCACCCCCGACACCGCCGGGGGCTACGATGGAGCGGTTTGCCACCTCTGCAGGCCGCCCGTGCCCCCGTGTCATGACCCCATCCAACGCGCCGCGCCCCCCGCTTGAACCCCAGCGCGGCTCCAGCCTCGCGGGCAAGGCCTACTGGGCCATGGTGCAGCGGGTTGCGCTGACGGCCGCTGCCATCGACGCGGGCTACATCCTGCTGTTTCTGTGGTTGGGCTCGATGCCGCTGGCGGCCGTGAATGTGCTGAGCATCGCCATGTACCTGGGCGCCTACCGGCTCATCCAGAAGCGCTACAACACCGCTGCACTGGCCCTGATCTGGCTGGAGGTGATCGGGCACTCGGCCCTGGGCTCGCTGCTCATCGGCTGGGAGAGCGGCTTTCACTACTACCTGCTGATGTTCATCCCCGCCATCGTGATCGCCAACACGCGCGGCTATGCCGCGCCCATGGTGCTGGCCCTGCTGGCCTACTACCTGGGCCTGCACATGCTGAGCGACGCCGTGGGGCCGCTGGACCCGCTGCCCGCGCACAGCGTGAAGATCGTGAACTGGGTGCACATCTGCGTGGTGTTTGCCATGTCGGCAGCGCTGTCGGCGTTCTACCGCCGCACCATCCTCATTGCCGAGGCGCGCCTGCGCAAGCAGGCCACGCGCGACCCGCTGACCGGCCTGGCCAACCGCAGCCACTTTGACGCACAAGCCACCGAGGCGCTGGAGCGCAGCCGGCGCAGCGGTGTGCCGGTGACGCTGCTGCTGTGCGATGTGGACCACTTCAAGCGAGTGAACGACCAGTACGGCCACGCCGTGGGCGACCAGGTGCTGGTGGCCATGGGCCAGGTGCTGGCCGACAACCTGCGCGAGGGCGATGTGCTGGCGCGCTGGGGTGGCGAAGAGTTTCTGGCACTGATGCCCGCCAGCCCGCTGGACGCCGCCAGCGCCACGGCCGAGCGCATCCGTGCCGCTGTCGCCCGGGCACCGCTGCCCGTCGGCCCCGAGCCCTTGGCCCTGACGCTGTCGTTTGGCGTGGCCCTGGTGCACGGGCCCGACGACCTGCAGGCCGCCATTGCCCGCGCAGACCAGGCGCTGTATGCCGCCAAACACGCGGGGCGCAACCGGGTGCAGCTCGCGGGGGAAGACGCCGCCAGCAGCACCCTGGCGGCTCAGTCTTAGAGGCTGAGGGCCTGCGGAATCTCGCAGGTCAACCGTTGCGGCGCGCGGCCTCGTACAGGCCTTGCACCTTGGGCACGTTCTGCTCCAGCTCGCGAATGCGCGCGGGGCCCGATGGGTGGGTGGACAAAAACGCCAGCCCGCCTTGTTTGCTGCCGCTGGCATTGCCCATCTTCTGCCACAGGCTCACGGCGGCCGACGGCTGGTAGCCCGCGCGCGCGGCCAGCTCCAGCCCCACCAGGTCGGCTTCGCTTTCGTCCGAGCGGCTGAACTGCAGCGTGAGCAATTGCCCGCCCAGGCCCGCAGCCGCCTGCCCCAGGTCGCCCAGCCCCAGCAGCTGCGAGCCCAGTCGCAGCGCCAGGTTAGTGCCCTGCGTCTTGGCAATGCGCTCGCGTGCGTGCTCACGCAGCGCATGGGCCATCTCGTGGCCCATGATCATCGCGGCCTCGTCGTCGGTGAGCTTGAGCTGGTCGAGGATGCCGGTGTAGAACGCAATCTTGCCGCCGGGCATGCAAAACGCATTGATCTGCGAGCTGCCGATCAGGTTGACCTCCCACCGCCACTGGCGGGCGCGGTCGTTCCAGGGCGTGGCGTACGGGATCAGCCGCTTGGCGATGGCGTGCAGGCGCTGCAGCTGGGGGTGGTTGTCGGGCGCCAGCGCGCGCTTGGCGCGGGCCTGCTCCAGCATCTGGCGGTACTGCTGGGCGGCAGACTGCTCCAGCGTCTCGGCGGGCACGAGCTTGCGCAGGCTGGATGCCGAACCCACGTCCACCTGCGCCAGCACCGGCGTGGCCACAGCGGCGCCCGCTGCCAGCAGGAACGCGCGGCGTGCGGACCAGGGGGACGACGGCGCGACGGAAGGAGCGGGGCAGAAAAGACACATACAAGGCAATCCCAGAAGGAATAATGAGCAGCGCTGGCACACAACACACCAGAGCCTGCCGCGCAGATGGAGGCTGACAGGATGGCTACAAGGGTGCGTCGGCGATGATAGACAAAACCCCCGCTCGCCCATGTCAGACACCTCCACATCTTCCACCCCCAGCCTCGCTCCCGCTACCGCCCCGGACAAGCCCCCGCGCACCCCCTGGCTGCAAACCTTGCGCGTGTACCTGGAGCCCGCCAGCCTGCGCATGCTGACGCTGGGCTTTTCGGCCGGGCTGCCGCTGCTGCTGGTGCTGGGCACGCTGAGCTTTCGCCTGCGCGAGGCGGGCATCGACCGCAGCACCATCGGCTACCTGAGCTGGGTGGGCCTGGCCTACGGCTTCAAGTGGGTGTGGGCGCCGCTGGTGGACCGCATGCCCATCCCGGTGCTCACGCGGCTGCTCGGGCGGCGGCGCAGCTGGCTGCTGCTGGCACAGCTGGTGGTGGTGGCGGGACTCATCGGCATGGCGCTGGCCGACCCGCGCCTTACACTGGGCCCCATCGTGTGGTGCGCGCTGGCCGTGGCGTTTGGCTCGGCCACGCAGGACATTGCGCTCGATGCCTTCCGCATCGAATCGGCCGACGCTAACCACCAGGCCGCGCTGGCGGCGTCGTACCAGACGGGTTACCGCCTCGCGATGATCTGGGCCGGAGCCGGTGTGCTGTGGATTGCCGCGCGCTCCGAGGTCGCGCCCGCGGCCGGCCAGGCCGTGGCCCTGGGTGCCGCCGCGTACCAGAACGGCGCCTGGCAGGCGGCCTATCTGGCCATGGCGGCGTCGATGGCCGTGGGCGTGGTCACCGTGTTGTTTTCGCGTGAGCCTGCACCCGTGGCGCTGCCCCCCGCCAAGAACGCTGCCGAGTGGATCCAGGGCGCACTGGTGGCCCCGTTTGCCGACTTCCTGCGCCGCTACGGCTGGCATGCGGCGCTCATCCTGGCGCTGATTGCCGTGTACCGCATCAGCGATGTGGTGATGGGCATCATGGCCAACCCGTTCTACGTGGACATGGGCTACACCAAGGACGAAGTGGCCGCCGTGACCAAGATCTACGGTGTGATCATGACGCTCGCTGGCGCATTCGTGGGCGGCGTGTTGTCCATGCGCTTTGGCGTGATGCGCATCCTGATGCTGGGCGCCATCCTGAGCGCCGCCAGCAACCTGCTGTTTGCCTGGCTGGCGGGCCACGGGCACGACGTGACGGCGCTGATTGCAGTGGTGTCGGCCGACAACCTGGCCAGCGGCATTGCATCGGCCGCGTTCATCGCCTACTTGTCGAGCCTGACCAACGTGAGCTACTCGGCCACGCAGTACGCGCTGTTCAGCTCGATGATGCTGCTGCTGCCGAAGTTCGTGGCGGGCTTCTCGGGCGACTATGTGGATGCGTTTGGCTACGCCCAGTTCTTCACCTCCACGGCGCTGCTGGGGCTGCCGGTGCTGGTGCTGGTGTGGCTGGCATCGCGCATCCAGAAGGTCGGTGGCGCCTGATTCATATGTCCAGACAGCTACTAAATCAATAGCAGCTTCTGAAGCCTCTCGCCACCCGGTTTACCGGAACTTTACGGGGGCTTCAACACGGGGAGACGGCTGGGCCGGACCATGAAGACAGTTTCAAAGCCTCGCTACTACACTGCCCCCATGAGCTCCCAACTGCTGATGATCGAAGACGACGCCCGCCTCGCGCAGATGGTGGGCGAGTATCTGGGCCAGTCGGGCCTGCAGGTCACGCACCGTGCCGATGGCAAGAGTGGCTTGGCGCAGTTGCAGGGCCCTGATGCCGGGCCGCTGCCCGACCTGGTGATCCTGGACCTGATGCTGCCCGACATGGATGGACTGGAGGTGTGCCGCCGCATTCGCTCGCTGCAGGGCAACGCGGCGCAGGTGCCGGTGCTCATGCTCACCGCCAAGGGCGACCCCATGGACCGCATCATTGGGCTGGAGCTGGGTGCTGACGATTACCTGCCCAAGCCCTTTGAGCCCCGCGAGCTGCTGGCCCGCATCCGCGCCATCCTGCGCCGGCGCACGGATGGTGGCGGCGCGGCCGCCGCCACCCAGGTGCTGCGCTTTGGCACCCTGGAGATCGACCGCGACGCGCGCACCGTGACCGTGGCGGGGCAGCTGGCGGACCTCACTTCGTACCAGTTCGACCTGCTGGTGGCATTGGCCGAGCGCGCGGGCCGGGTGCTCACGCGCGACCAGATCATGGAGGCCGTGCGCGGCCGCGAGCTGGAGGCGTTTGACCGCTCCATCGACGTGCACATGGGCCGCATCCGCGCGGCCATCGAGGCCGACGCCAAGAACCCGCGCCGCATCCTCACGGTGCGCGGTGTCGGTTATGTGTTTGCCAAGCAGCAAGATTGACCGCTGACGCAGGCCCCGCTGCCTGCGCTGTCGCCCCACGCATGTCCCTGTCCAACCCTTTTTCCCGCCGCCTTTATCTGCGCATCTGGCTCGCCGTGGTCGGCGGCATGGCAGTGCTGACGCTCACCGTGGGCTGGGCCTGGCGCATTGCCGAGGAACAAAAGGCCCAGAACAACCAGCCGTTTGTGCCGCCTTCGCGCGAAATGGCGGTGCGCGACCCGGCGGGCAACCTGGTGCTGCGCGGCATGGCCACGCGCCAGCCGTCCGAGCCGGGCGAGGTGGTGGAATTCCACATCGAGGCTGAAAACGGCCAGATCTTCACCCTGCAGATGGCGCCCCGCCAGCCCCGCATGGGCCGCAACGGAGGCCGGCCCGGGGGGCCCGGCCAGGACGAGGCGGCTTTCTGGACCCGTCCGCCCTTCGGCTTCTTGTGGCTGCTGGGCATCGTGGGTCTGGCGGTAGCGGTGGGCGTGTACCCCATCATCCGCCGCCTCACGCAGCGGCTGGAGGCCTTGCAGCGGAGCGTGAAGAAGTTTGGCGAAGGCGACCTGTCGGTGCGGGTGCCCGAGCAGGGCCAGGACGAGGTGGCCGATCTGGCGCGCCAGTTCAACGCAGCGGCAGAGCGTGTGGAAACCCTGGTCAAGTCGCACAAGTCGCTGCTGGCCAATGCCTCGCACGAGCTGCGCTCGCCCCTGACCCGCATCCGCATGGGGCTGGAGCTGATGGGTGGCCAGCAGCCTTCCCCCGCCTTCCGCGAAGAAATCCTGCGCAACATCGCCGAGCTGGACCAGCTGGTGGACGAGATCCTCCTGGCCAGCCGGCTCGACGCGCGCGAGGCCGACGTGGGCACCGTGGAACTGGTGGACCTGATTGGCCTGGCCGCCGAGGAATGTGCGCGCGTGGACGCCGACCTGGACGTGAGCGCGAGCCCCGATTCGCTGGAGGTGCGCGGCGTGGCCAAACTGCTGCGCCGGGCGATCCGCAACCTGCTGGAAAACGCACGCCGCTACAGCACCGGCGAGATCACCGTGGTGGTGCACCGCCGCCAGGGCCGCGCCGAGGTGCATGTGTGTGACCACGGCCCGGGTGTACCACCCGGCCAGCGCGAGCGCATCTTCGAGCCCTTCTACCGACTGCCGGGCGCCAGCGAGCGCGCGGGCGGCGTGGGCCTGGGGCTGGCGCTGGTGCGGTCGATTGCCGGCCGCCACAACGGCACCGTGCACTGCCAGGACCGTGCTGACGGCGACAGCGGCGCGTGCTTTGTGCTGGCGCTGCCGCTGGCACCATCCACGCACTGATTGGCGCCTGCATTCGCGTGCGCTCAGCGCGCTGCCGGGCGGGGCGCCAGGGGCCAGCGCCAGGCCATGGCGGCATATAGCACCGCACCCACACCGAGTGCTGCGGCGGCCACAGCCAGCCCGTAGACAAAGCCCTGCCCCTGCGTGGCCGCATGGTGCAGCATCCATGCCACCATGGGCGGGCCCACGATCTGACCGATGCCGTAGGCCGCCGTGAGCAGCCCCGGAAACCTGTCGCCCGCCGCAGGCCACACGCGCCGCGCCTCCTGCAGGGCATAAAAGGTGATGGCAGTGAACGGCAAGCCCAGCAGCAGGCTGCCCAGCGCAAAGCCCGCAGGCCCCGGCCACACCAGGCTGAGCGCGATGGCCCCGGCCTGCACCACGTAGGCTGCCATCAGCAGCCAGCGCCGGTCCCACGCGGCCGGGGTGCGGGTGGACAACGCCGCGCCCAGCGCCACGCCGGCACCAAACAGCGGCCAGAACAGGTCGGGCCAAGGCGACCCCGCAGGCAAGGCAGCGCGCGCAATCACGGGCAAAAAGGTGGCGGTGACGATGTAGCCCAGCCCTGCGAGCCCATAGGCCAGCGTGAGCCCCGTGCGCGCCCAGACCCCGTGGCCGGGGGTGGAGCCGTCCACCACCGGGCCGGAGGCTGCGGCCGACCCGGGCATCGCCACACCCCGCAGCACGGGCCAGATGGCAGCGCACAGCCCCACACTCAGCAGTCCGAACACCGCCCAGCCCGCCGCAGCGGGCCACTGCAGCGCCACCATGGCACTGGCCGACAGGCCGGTGAGCACGATGCCCAGCCCCGGGCCACAAAAGATCAACCCCCCCAGCGCGGGCTGGCCCAGCGCCACCAGCCGCAGCATGCACCACACCGAGACGTTCAAGAACACCAGCGCACTGGCAACCCCGGCCGCAAACCGCAGCGCGGGCCAGGTGCCCGGCAGCGGCAGCGCCATGCCCAAGGTGAGCAGCACCGTGGCCGCGAGCCCCCAGCGCGCCAGCCGCGCCGCATGCCACCGCTGCCGCGCACGCGGCGCCACCCAGGGCAGCGCCATGCAGGCCAACGCCCCGATCAGGTACCCAAGGTAATTGGCCGTGGCCAGCCAGCTGCCGCCGGCCAGCGTGACCACGCCGTCGTGCAGCATCATGGGCAGCAGCGGGGTGAAGGCAAACCGGCCCACGCCCATCGCCACCGCCAGTGCGGCCATGCCCGCCAGTGCTACAGCCAGGGGACGGTCTTGGGGGGCGATGCGCGGTTCCATGCAGGCGGTTTCCAGTCTATGATTCTGTTTTGAGATTTATTTTCTATTAATCATCTCATAACAAGAATATTTATGGATCTGGCAGCGCTCGAAATATTCCGCGCCGTTGCGCTGGAAGGCAGCGTGACCCGCGCGGCCGAACAGCTGGGCCGCGTGCAGTCCAACGTGACCACGCGCGTGCAGCAGCTGGAGGAGCAACTGGGCGCCACGCTGTTCCTGCGCGAGGGCAAACGCATGGTGCTGACGCCTGCCGGGGAGGCGCTGCGCGGCTATGCCGACCGCCTGCTGGCGCTGGCCGAAGAGGCTCGCCAGTCGGTGCACCCCGGCCAGCCCGGCGGTCGGTTGCGCCTGGGCGCCATGGAAAGCACGGCCGCCGCACGCCTGCCGCAGCCGCTGGCCCGGCTGCATGCGCAGTGGCCCGGGCTGGTGCTGGAGCTGTCCACCGCGCCCTCGCGCCAGCTGGTGGAGCAGGTGCTGGCCCACACCATCGACTGCGCACTGGTGGCCTGGCCGCCGCCGGGCATCGACGCCGACGCGCCGGTGGAGCGCACCGCCGTGTTTGCCGAGGCCCTGCTGTTGGCCCTGCCCGCCGACCACCCGCCCGTGCACACGCCCCAGGACCTGCAGCTGGACACCCTGGCCGCCTTCAGCCCAGGCTGCACCTACCGCCGCATGGGCGAGGCCTTCATGCAACAGAAGGACGGCAGCCCGCCGCGCGTGCTGGAGCTGGCCTCGTACCACGCCATCCTGGCCTGTGTGGCCACCGGTCGCTGCGCGGGCGTGGTGCCCCAGGCCGTGATCGACCTGATGCGCGAGCCGCCTGCGCTCCGCCTGGTGCGCCTGGCCACCTGCGACACGGTGCTGGTGCACCGGCGCAGCTACCACTCGCCGGCGCTGGACGCGCTGCGGACCGTACTGACCTCCGGCGAAGCACACCGCCTCGCCGCATCGACCTGACCCCTCCCCCACAGATCGCACAAGGAGCCCCCATGCCCGCCGCCTTCACCACCCACCTGGGCCTTGCGCTGCCCATCATCCAGGGCCCGATGACCGGGTCGGACACGCCCGCACTGGCCGCCGCCGTGTCCGAGGCCGGCGGCCTGGGCATGCTGGGCTGCGGCATGCGCTCGCCCGCCGCCATGGCCGAGGCGGCCGCTGAGGTGCGCCGCCGCACCGACCGGCCCTTTGGCATGAACCTGTTTGTGCAGGCCACCCCAACGCCGGACGACGCCACGGTGCAAGCCGCACTGCAGCGCCTGGCGCCGTTCTACGCGGAGTTCGGCCTGGTGCCCGAGCGGCCCGCACAGTGGTGTGAGGACTTCGCGGCCCAGTTCGACGCCCTGGTGGCCGCACGCCCGGCCGTGGCCAGTTTTACCTTCGGCATCCTCACGGCGGCGCAGGTAGCACGGCTGAAAGCGGTGGGCAGCACGGTGGTGGGCACCGCCACCACGCTGGCCGAGGCGCAGGCCTGGGCCGCCATGGGCGCGGATGCCGTCTGCGCCTCCGGCATGGAAGCCGGGGGGCACCGGGGCACCTTCCTCACGCCCACACAGCCCGGTGCCACCGGCGCGGCGCCGTCATTGGCCGACTTTGCGGCCAGCATGGTGGGCACGCTGCCGCTGGTGGCGCAGTGCGTGCAGGCCCTGTCCATCCCGGTGATCGCTGCGGGCGGCATCATGGACGGGCGCGGCATTGCGGGTGCGCTGGCGCTGGGCGCCCAGGCGGTGCAGATGGGCACGGCCTTCCTGACCTGCCCCGAGTCGGCGATTGGCCCGGCGTACCGTGAGGCCCTGGCATACGCCCAGGCCACCGACACGCGCACCACCCGCATCTTCTCGGGCCGGCCGGCACGCGGCATCGTCAACCGCATGATGCAAGCCCTGCAGGCCGACGAGGCCACCGTGCCGCCCTACCCCGTGCAGAACGCACTAACGGGCGCGCTGCGCCGCGCGGCCGCCCAGGCGGGCCAGGCCGACTGCCTGTCGCTGTGGGCGGGCCAGGGGGTGGCCCAGGTGCGGCCCATGCCAGCGGCGCAGCTGGTGGCATTGTTGGCCCAGGAGTGGCAGCAGGCCACCGCGCCGCGTGGAAACTCCACTGTCGGCCACCAATAGCTATTATTTTTATAGCATCAGAGGCATTTTGAACTAGCGCTTGGGGCCAAAACCGCCCCAAAACCCGTGCCACCGTGGAGCTGGCTTTGCCAGGCCACGGGTGGCGTCCCCGTTGGGGGGAAGGCGCCGAAGGCGACTCAGGGGGGCGTCTCAGCCTCTCCAGGGCAGTTCGCGCGCAGGGCCCTGGATCACGGGCGGCTGGGCATTGAGGGTTTCGCCCGCCAGCACCCGCTCGTACATGCGCAGGTAGTTGCGCGCCATGCGCTCGGCGCCAAAGTGCTCCACCACATGCTGGTGGCAGGCGCGCGGGTCAAAGCGGTTGCCCCGCACCGCCTCGGCCAGCACCGAGGCCTGGTCGGACAGCACACCGCAGTGCACGGGCACCAGCTCGGGCAAGGCGCCGTAGGGGGTGGAAAACACGGGGCAGCCAAAGTACAGGCTCTCGATCACGGCCAACCCGAACGGCTCGTGCCAGCGCACCGGAAAGATCAGCCCGCGCGAGGCGTTGAGCAGGCCCGTCTTCTGCGTGCCGCCCACCATACCGTGAAAGTGGATCTTGCGCGACAGCGTCCAGCGGAAGCCTCGCTTGAAGTTGATGCGGTTGCCGCCCAGCACGTCCAGTTCCACCCCGGCCATCTTGGCCACCTTGATGGCACCGCGCACGTTCTTCACGCCCCAGGCCGCCTTGCCCAGAAAGTGGTAGTGCGAGCGCGGGCGGTCAAAGTCCACCGGGCCATAACCCGCCCAGTCCAGCCCGTTGTAGACGAATTCGCTGGAGCCGTAGCGCGCCGCATGGTCGCGCGACAGGAACACCGTGTTGCGGGGCAGCGGCTTGGGCTTGCGGGCGTTGCCGTGCTCGGTCACCAGGTAGGGCTTGGACAGCTCGGAGCGTGGGTTGAACTGGAAATGCGTGATGTCCACGTCGGCCGGGATCTGCCCCTCCCAGGGCTCGTCAGGCCGGATGGGCAGCACCTGGCCGAAGTCGCAGGTCGAGCCCTCGGGCACCAGGTAGCTCACGCGGTGGCCCTGCTGCACCAGCGTCTTGCCCAGGTCCCAGATCACGCGCTCGGTGCCGCCGTAGCCATACACCGGGATGGGGGAGTTGTTGACCAGCAGGATGTGCATGGCAGAGGTCCTTCAGGAAAGAGCGGCGGCCTGCCCCGGCGCCTGCAGCCACTGGCGCTCGCGGCCTTGCAGGATGGCCAGCACCAGCATGCCCATGAACAGGTAGAACATGGTGCCGCTGTTGTGCCCCAAAAACACCTGGGTCGTGCCAAAGCCCATGTAGGACACGGGCAGCAGCACCCCGATCATGCGCAGGCACAGGCCCTCGGTATCCAGCACGCCCGCACTCCCCGGGAACACGCGGCGTCGCGTGGGCCAGAACAGCACCAGGGGCACACCATAGAAAAACAGCAAGATCACCACGCCGGGGATGCCGCGCTTGGCAAAGATGTCCAGCACCTCGTTGTGGGCGTGGCTGAACTGCAAAACAATCGGGTGGGCCTCGCCGGCAGCCACCCGCCGCTGCTTCTCGGCCTCGTAGCCGTAGCGGCCCCAGCCGGTCCAGGGGCGGTCCAGGCCCATGCGCCAGGCCAGGCCCCAGTGCGCCAGGCGCTGGCCCACAGAGCTGGCCGCGTCGCCCCGCGACTCGTACTGCGTGATCTCCTGCCGCGCCTCATCCACGCGCAGGCGCACCTCGTTGGCCTTGAAGGCCATCAGCCCGGCCGCACCCGCCACGACCAACACGCTGCCCACAATGGCCAGCTTGCGCTGGCCACAGCGGGCTTGCAGCCAGGCGCACAGCAGCAACGCCAGCGGCAGCACCACCCAGCCCCCGCGCGACTCGGACAGCAGCGATCCCTCCAGACCCAGCAGAATGCCCACCGCCCAGCCCGCACGCTGCCAGGGCTTCCAGCGGTCCCACAGCACCAGCAGCGCGACCGAACACATCAGCCCCAGCAACAGGCTGAGCCCGCCGTACTGGATGGCGTTGGTGAAACCATTGGCGCGCGGCAGGTGCAGCACCAGGGCCTGGTACAAACCGATCAGCCCCGCGCCGCAAGCGCCGACGGCGATACCGGCCCAGAGCCAGCGCACCCGCGGGGGATAGGCCAGCACATACAGCAGGCACGGCAGCGCCAGCAGGTACTTGGCAGGCCGGTCCAGGTTGGACCAGCTGCCCTGGGCCGGGTCAAAGTCGAGGGCCCAGACCGTGCCCATCGCCACGATGGAGGCCAAGAGCAGCCAGGCATCGCGCCCCGGCCGGCGCCGCAGCCACACCCCGGCGGTGGCCAGGCTGCACAACAGCAGCACCACCGCCCCCCAGGAATAGCCCGAGCGCACCCACAGCGCCATACCCGGCACCATGAAGGCCGCCGCGCCCGACAGGCGCACAAAAAGATCGTCAGCTTTGGTCAACGGCGCACGCTCTCGCTCAGTTGCTGGTGGTCGTACTCCAGGGCGGCGTACCGGAAGAACGCCTCCAGTGCCACAAACAGACAATACAGAAAACCCGCCCCGCCACACAAAAAGCCCAGCCGAAACACATACAGGCGCAGGAACATGCTGGTGCCCGAGGCCAGGCCCCGCACCACCCCGCCCTTCTTGCCAGTTGCCGCGCGCTTGGCGGCACCGAGCATCGCGTACTGGGTGAGCTTTTCCAGGCTGCCGCGCACCGTGTTGCGCGAGTAGTGCAGCAGCCGCGCTTCGATCAGGCGGCGCGGCACGGTGCCACCGCCCGGTGGTGGCAACAGTTCGGCCTGCTCGTGCACCACACCCGTGAACTCGCGGACCATGGCGCGCACGAACAGGCGCTCGATCTGCGATTGCGAGCGAAAGTACTTGAGTTCGTGCCCGTAGGCCACCATGCGCCAGCGGATGCTCCACACGGCCTGCGCGCCAGAGCGCACGATGGCCTGCAGCTCCTGGGCGAACGCCGGCGTCATCACCTCGTCGGCGTCCAGAAAGAAGATGTAGTCGCCCCGCGCATGGGCCAGCAGCCGGTTGCGCTGCACGGCAAAGCCCTGCCAGTCGGGGTAGTTGTGGACTTCGGCGCCCAGGCGCTGGGCGATGGCCACGGTGTCGTCCGTGCTGCCGCTGTCCACCACCAGCAACTGGTCGGCAAACGCAGCGCTTTGCAGGCAGGCTTCAATGCGGTGCGCCTCGTTGAGGGTCAGCACCGCCACGGTCAACGTGGGCGGCGGCGTAGCACCGCCGACTGCAACCGGCATCAATCAGTGACCAGCGTGTACGTGCTCACCGGCCTTCAGGCGGTACACCGTGCCACAGTAAGGGCACTTGGCTTCACCCGTGCGGGCCACGTCCAGGTACACCTTGGGGTGGCTGTTCCACAGCTTCATGTCGGCCTTGGGGCTGGGACAGAAAACGCCGCCTTGGGCGTTCAGGTCTTTGGCCAGGAGTTCAACGGTTGCTTGCGACATGTTCTTCAGACCTTGCTCAGCCAGTGGGCGTATTTCGGATTGCGGCCACCGACGATGTCGAAGAAGGCGCTTTGGATTTTTTCGGTGATCGGGCCGCGCGATCCGCTGCCCAGCTCGATGCGGTCGAGTTCGCGGATGGGCGTGACTTCAGCGGCCGTGCCGGTGAAGAAGGCCTCATCGGCGATGTACACCTCGTCGCGCGTGATGCGCTTTTGCACGATCTCCAGGCCCAGGTCCTTGGCGATGTGGAACACGGTGTTGCGGGTGATGCCGTTCAGGGCACCGGCCGACAGGTCGGGCGTGTAGATCACGCCGTTCTTGATCACAAAGATGTTTTCGCCCGCACCTTCGGACACAAAACCCGAGCTGTCCAGCAGCAGGGCTTCATCGTAGCCGTCGTCCGTGGCTTCCATGTTGGCGAGGATGGAGTTGGTGTAGTTGCTCACCGCCTTCGCCTGCGTCATGGTGATGTTGACGTGGTGGCGGGTGTAGCTGCTGGTCTTGACGCGGATGCCGCGCTTGAGGCCTTCCTCGCCCAGATAGGCGCCCCAGGCCCAGGCAGCGACCATCAGGTGAATCTGGTTGCCCTTGGGCGAAACACCCAGCTTTTGCGAGCCGATCCAGGTCAATGGACGCAGATAGCAGGATTCGAGCTTGTTTTCGCGCACCACGGCTTTCTGGGCCTCATTCACCTCTTCCTTGGTGAACGGGATCTTCATGCGCAGGATCTTGGCGCTGTTGAAGAGGCGGTCGGTGTGCTCTTCCAGGCGGAAGATCGCCGTGCCATTGGCGGTGTTGTAGGCGCGCACGCCTTCGAAGGCGCCGCAGCCGTAATGCAGGGTGTGGGTCAGCACGTGGATCTTGGCGTCGCGCCAATCGACCATCTGGCCGTCCATCCAGATCTTGCCGTCACGGTCGGCCATCGAGGGAACTACGGGGCTCATGGGTGTCCTTTGGTTGCTGTGGGTCGCAAAACCAGGATTTTACGGGGCGGCGGGCGGCGCGCCTTCTCCATCAGCGGCAGGGTTGTCCTGGGGGCGGACCAGGGTCCACACCACCAGCTTGCCCTGCTGGAACTCGCAGGTGACGTGCGAGCGGGTGCCGTCGGTCCAGCGGTAGACCTCGGGCTGCACGTTTTCGGCCGAAACGCGCTCTCCCAGCGCCTGGGTCATGGCCACCACGTGCATGAGGTTCACGCCCTTCGTCAACCGGGCGTTGAGCATCACGGCGCTGCCCACATACCCGATGGGGCGCTTGGCGGCCTTTTGCATCACGCTCATCAGCCGCGTGAAGTGCAGCAGGCCCCACATGAGCAGCCCACCGGCCACGGCAGCCACCCCGGCCCAGCCGTAGGCATAAAAACCAAACCCGATCAGGGCCACCGCCCCCAGGGGCACCAGGATATTGCGCAAGTTCATAGGTCGAGA
Source organism: Acidovorax sp. Root402 (assembly GCF_001425125.1). Taxonomy (NCBI): domain Bacteria; kingdom Pseudomonadati; phylum Pseudomonadota; class Betaproteobacteria; order Burkholderiales; family Comamonadaceae; genus Acidovorax; species Acidovorax sp. Root402. The sequence goes on along the minus strand of NZ_LMDQ01000001.1, from coordinate 489,319 downwards.
TTGTCTTATGGCGCCATGGACATGGCGCTGTGGGCATTGCTTACAGACCGCGCACCACGTTCATGGCCTCTTCCACCCGCTCGACGGCGTGGATGGTCAGCCCCTCGATGGGCTTTTTGGGCGCATTGGCCTTGGGCACCACGGCCACGCTGAAACCCAGCTTGGCGGCTTCCTTCAGGCGCTCCTGCCCCCGGGGCGCGGGTCGCACCTCACCGGCCAGCCCCACTTCACCAAACGCCAGAAAGCCGCGCGGCAGCGCCTTGCCCCGCAGGCTGGAGGTGATGGACAGCATCACCGCCAGGTCGGCTGCGGGCTCGCTGATGCGCACGCCCCCCACCGCATTCACAAACACGTCCTGGTCCATGCAGGCCACCCCCGCATGGCGGTGCAGCACGGCCAGCAGCATGGCCAGGCGGTCCTTGTCCAGGCCCACCGACAGGCGCCGGGGGCTGGGGCCGCCACTGTCCACCAGGGCCTGGATCTCCACCAGCAGCGGGCGTGTGCCCTCCAGCGTCACCATCACGCAGCTGCCGGGCACGGGCTCGGAATGCTGGCTCAAGAAGATGGCGCTCGGGTTGCTCACGCCCTTGAGGCCCTTTTCGGTCATGGCAAACACGCCAATTTCGTTGACCGCGCCGAAGCGGTTCTTGATGGCGCGCACCAGGCGGAACTGGCTGTGCGTGTCGCCTTCAAAGTACAGCACCGTGTCCACCATGTGCTCCAGCACGCGCGGCCCCGCCAGCGCACCTTCCTTGGTCACATGGCCCACCAGAATGACAGCAATGCCCGTGCCCTTGGCCATGCGCGTGAGGTGCGCTGCGCATTCCCGCACCTGGGCGACGGAGCCCGGCGCGCTGGTGAGCTGGTCGGAATAGGTGGTCTGGATGGAGTCGATGACCACCACGGCGGGCTGCGTGGCCTCCACGGTCGCCAGAATCTTTTCGAGCTGGATCTCGGCCAGCAGCTGCACCTGGCTGCCGTCGATGCCCAGGCGCCGCGAACGCAGCGCCACCTGCGCTCCGCTCTCCTCACCCGTCACATACAGCGTGGGCAGGCCCGCGCGCTGCAGCGCGTCCATAGCCTGCAGCAGCAGGGTCGATTTGCCAATGCCCGGATCGCCCCCGATGAGCACCACGCCCCCTTCCACAATGCCGCCGCCCAGCACACGGTCCAGCTCGTCGATGCCGCTGGGGGTGCGGGCCACGTCCTGGGCCTCGATGGCCGCCAGCGGCAGGACGGGCTGCGCGTTGGCCAGGCCCGCGTAGCCTTGCGGCGTGCTCAGGCGGTTCTTGCCCGGCCCGGCCTCGGCCACCTGCTCGATGAGCGTGTTCCAGGCGCCGCAGGACGGGCATTTGCCCAGCCAGCGCGGGCTGGTGCCGCCGCACTCGGTGCAGGTGAACGTGGTTTTTTCTTTGGCCATGGCAGGTGTCGGTGAGGCGCCCCGATGCAGGGGCAGCCGACTATAGCGGCCATGCCCACATCGATCCGCCGCAGCCCGTACGATGGCGGGCTTGGCACCGTACGGAGTTGACATTGCAGACACCCACCAACCGCTTCAAACAGGCCATGGCCCAAGGCCAGGCGCAAATCGGCCTCTGGCTCGGGCTGGCCAACGCCTACAGCGCCGAAATCCTCGCAGGCACCGGCTACGACTGGCTGCTGGTCGATGGCGAACATGCGCCCAACGACCTGCGCTCCATCCTGCACCAGCTGCAGGCCATCGCCAGCGCCACCAGCGCCCTGCCACCAGGCGTGCAGGCGCCCCACCCCATCGCCCGGGTGCCGGTGGGTGACACGGCCCTCATCAAACAGTACCTGGACATCGGCGCCCAGACCCTGCTGGTGCCCATGGTCGATACGCCCGAGCAGGCCCAGCAGCTGGTGCGCGCCACGCGCTATGCGCCCGAGGGCGTGCGCGGCATGGGCAGCGCGCTGGCCCGTTCGTCGCGCTGGCAGGCGTACCCGCAGTATGTGCACGAGGCCAACCAGCAGATCTGCCTGCTGGTGCAGGCAGAAACGGTGGAAGCCATGGCCCACCTCGACGCCATCGCCGCCACGCCAGGGGTGGACGGCGTGTTCATCGGCCCGGCCGATCTGTCGGCCTCCATGGGCCATCCGGGCAACCCGGGGCACCCCGACGTGCAGGCCGCCATCCACGACGGCATTGCGCGCATCCTGCGCGCAGGCAAGGCGCCGGGCATCCTGGCCACCACCGAATCACAGGCGCGCCAGTGGCTGGCAGCGGGCGCGCTGTTTGTGGCCGTAGGCGTGGACACCATGCTGCTGGTGAGTGCTGCGCAGGAGCTGCTGGCACGCTACCGCAGCGCGACCGACGCCACCCTCACCCGGCCCGCAGGCTACTGAACTTTTCTTCTTTCAGACTCAAGGACAGACATCCATGAAAGCATGTATCTACGGCGCCGGCGCCATCGGCGGCTGGCTGGGCGTGGCCCTGGCGCAAGCGGGCCACACCGTCAGCATGGTGGCGCGGGGCGACACGCTGCGCGCCCTGCAAGCCGATGGGCTGCGCATGCGGCGCGCCGACGGCTCGCTGGCGCAGGTGCCCGTCACAGCCCACAGCGACCCGGCCGCACTCGGCGTTCAAGACCTGGTGGTGGTCGCCGTCAAGGCCCCGGGCCTGCCCGACGTGGCGCGCGCCATGGCGCCGCTGATCGGGCCCGACACCATCGTGCTCACCGCCATGAACGGCGTGCCGTGGTGGTTCCTCGACGGCTTTGGCGGTGCGGCGCAGGGGCATGCCCTTGAATCCGTGGACGCGGGGGGCGTGATTGCCCAGGCCGTCCCGGCGCGCAACGTGGTGGGCAGTGTGGTGCACACCAGCTGCTCGCTGGAGGCTCCGGGTTTCGTCCGCCAGCACTTTGGCAACCGCCTCATCGTGGGCGAGCCGGACGGCAGCCGCAGCCCGCGCCTGCAAGCGTTGGCCGACACGCTGCAGCGCGGTGGCATCGATGTGGAGGTGAGCGACTGCATCCAGAAGGACATCTGGTTCAAGCTGTGGGGCAACCTCACGATGAACCCCATCAGCGCGCTCACCGGCGCCACCACCGACCGTATCCTCGATGACGACCTGGTGCGCAGCTTTGTGAGCGCCGTGATGCTGGAAGCCAAGGCCATCGGCGACCAGTTGGGCCTGCCGATTGACCAGCAGCCCGAGGACCGCCATGCCGTCACACGCAAGCTGGGCGCGTTCAAGACCTCGATGCTGCAGGACGTGGAAGCGAACAAGCCGATGGAGATCGACGCCCTGGTGGGCGCGGTGCGCGAGCTGGGCCAGATCACCGGCACGCCCACGCCGCACACCAACGCCCTGCTGGGCCTCACGCGGCTGATGGCGCGCACGCGTGGCCTGTACTGATTCATTTCAAGCAAAATCGGCTGCAGGCGCTAGTGGAATATGCGTCAACAGCTATTTAATTCATAGCAAACCAACCATGACCCAACTCACGCTGTACTACACCCCCGGCACCTGCGCGCAGGCCGTTCGCATCGCTTTGGAAGAAGCGGGCGCCCCCTACGACCTGGTGCGCGTGGACTTCGCCGCTGGCCAGCAACGCACGCCCGAATACCTGGCGGTGAACCCCAAGGGCCGCGTGCCCGCGCTGGCCACGCCGCACGGCACCCTGACCGAAACCCCGGCGCTGCTGGCCTATGTGGCGCAGAGCTTTCCAGAGGCGCGCCTGGCGCCCGCCGACGCGCATGGCTTTGCGCGCCTGCAAGAGTTCCACAGCTACCTCGCGTCCACGGTGCACATCGCCCACGCCCACCGCCCCCGCGCCAGCCGCTGGGCGGACGAGCCCGAAGCCCACGCCGCCATGCAGCGCAAGGTGCCACAGAACATGACCGAGTGCTTTCACCTCATCGAAACCCACTACCTGCCGCAAGCGGACCAGGGGCCCTGGGTGATGGGCGAGCAATACACCGTGGCCGACGGCTACCTGTTCACCATCGGCACCTGGCTGCACAGCGACGGCGTGGACATCGCCCAGTTCCCGAAGGTGTTTGCACACACGCAGCGCATGCTGCAGCGCCCGGCCGTACAGCGCGCAATGGCCTGATACGCCACCTGCGGACGCAAAAAAGCCCCGGTGCTTCTGGCTCGAAGCACCGGGGCTTTTTGCTGGCAACCGGGATCAGTTCACCTTCAGATACCGCCAGTCGATGCGGTTGTCGGCGCGGTGAATGATCTCCACCTTCTTCGTCCCCGCCCACGGGATCACCTGGTTGTACAGCGGGATGTGCGACACCAGCTCATGCTCCTTGATCAGCGCCTGCTCGATCAGGCCGTTGCGCGTGGCGGTGTCCGTTTCCTTCTTCACACGCTCGATCAGCGCGTCCATCTGCGGGTCGGAGAACCGGCCCAGGTTGAAGTTGCCGTCCCCACCCGCACCCGTCGTGCGCACCAGCGACTGCAGGCTGTAGAACGCGTCGAATGTGGGCACGCCCCAGCCCAGCAGGTAGATGCTGGCTTCGTTGCGCTGGATCATCGGAAAGTAGGTGGCAAACGGCAGCGAGCGCAACTTGGCCTTCACGCCCACCTTGGCCCAGTGTGAGGTGATGGCTTGGCACAGCTGCTCGTCGTTGATGTAGCGGCCCGCGCTGCAGGCAAAGTCCACCTCAAACCCGTTGGGGTAGCCCGCATCGGCCAGCAGCTTTTGCGCGGCCTTGGGGTCGTAGGGGTAGCGCACGTCGGCCTTCTTGGTCCAGCCGTTGACCTGGTTGGCGATGAGTGTGCCCGTGGGCTGGGCCAGGCCACGCAGCACCACGCGCTGGATGGACTGGATGTCGATGGCCTGGTACAGCGCCTTGCGCACGCGCAGGTCCTTCAGCGGGTTCTTGCCCTTCACGTCCGAGCCGGGCAGCTCGTCGCGGAACTGGTCCAGCCCCAGGAAGATGGTGCGGTACTCCGGCCCTTCGAGCACCTGCAGGTTGGGCGTCTGCTTGATGCGCGCCAGGTCCTGCAGGCTGGGGTCGATCACAAAATCCACCTCACCCGACAGCAGCGCCGCTGTGCGCGTGGCGTCGGCCTTGATGGGGGTGTAGACGATCTCGGTCAGGTTGGTGGGGTACTTGCCCTTGCCCCACCAGTGGGGGTTGGGCTCCAGCACCACGCGCTGGTCAGGCGTCCACTGCTTGAGCTGGTAGGGGCCGGTGCCCAGCGCATTGCGGTGGGCAAAGTTTTCGTCCTTGGTCTTGATGTCCTTGGGCTCGACCGATTTGTTCTTCTCGGCCCAGGCCTTGCTCATGATGCGCAGCTCGGTCAGCTGGTTCACCAGCACCGGGTTGGGCAGGTCGGAGTGGATGTCGATGGTGTAGGCATCGACTTTTTCCACACGGTCAATGCCCTGGGTGTAGACAGCGAAGTTGGAGCTTTTGGCCTTGGCGCGCTCCAGCGAGAACTTGGCGTCGTCGGCCGTGAACTCGCTGCCGTCGCTGAACTTCACACCCTTGCGCAAGGTCAGGCGCAGCTGCGTGGGCTTGATGAGCTTCCACTCGGTGGCTAGCGACGGCTCGGGCTTGAAGGTCTTGCTGTTGTATTCGACCAGCGTGTCGTACACCGCGCCGTGCATGGTGTTGTTCACACCCACGTTCTGGGTGTGGATGTCCCAGGTGGAAATGTCCACCGAGCGGGACCAGCGGAAGGTGGCGGACTGTGCGGCCAAGGGCAGGGCCGCAACAACGGCGGCGGCCAGGAGAAGGTGTTTGAAGCGCATGGACGGGAGGATAGGCAAAAACGCCAAAAAATGCTGAATGGCCAGACTATCCCCCAAGCGGCGCTTTTAGAAAACGAACTTATTCTTCTTAGCTTAGAGCCATCACCCCTGCCAGCACCAGCATGGTGGTGGCCGTCACCCCATCCAGCACCCGCCAGGCACCGGGTGTGGCAAACAACGGGGCCAGCCAGCGGGCGCCCAGGCCGATCAGCAGGAACCACAGCGCGCTGGCCAGCGAGCCACCCGCCGCAAACAGCGCACGGCCCCAGGCCGGGTACGGTGTGGCCATGGTGCCCAGCAGCACCACGGTGTCCAGGTAGACATGCGGGTTGAGCCAGGTGAGCGCCACCACCGTGGCCAGCGTGGTGCGCAGGCTGGTGCCGGGGCCGCTGGTGGCCACCAGCAACTGGCCGGGGCGCAAGGCGCGCGCGGCGGTCTGTGCGGCGTAGACCAGCAAGAACAACGCGCCCGCCCAGCGCATGAGCTGCGCCCATTCGGGCCGGGCCAGCAGCACGCCGCCCATGCCCCACACGCCCACCTGCAGCAGCACCGCGTCCGACAGCGCACACACCAGCACCACGGGCATCACATGCTCGCGCCGCAGGCCCTGGCGCAGCACAAATGCGTTTTGCGCGCCAATAGCCATGATGAGCATGGCGGTGGAAGTGAAACCGTGAACGAAGGCAGTGGAGACCATGGGCACGGATTCTGGCCAAGGGCCTACGTTGACGCCAGCTATACTTTTTAACGATCCGTCAGAATGGCTAACCATCCATGCAACTCGACTCCGCCCAGCTCAACGCGTTTGCCACGGTGATCGATGAGGGCAGCTTCGAGCGGGCAGCGGCCGTGCTGCATGTCACGCGCTCGGCGGTGTCACAGCGCATCAAGCTGCTGGAAGAGCGCGTGGGCCAGGTGCTGGTGCGCCGCGCCACGCCCTGCACCCCCACCGAGGCCGGGCAGGCCCTGTACCGCCATGCGCGCGAGGTGGCGCTGAGCGAGGCCGACGCGCTCGCCACGATTGGCGGCGGGCAGCACAGCACCACGCGGCTCGCGATTGGTGTGAATGCCGACTCGCTGGCCACCTGGTTCCCCCACGCCATGGCGCAGGCGGCCGAGGGGCAGGCCATCACCTTCGACATCCATGTGGAGGACCAGGACCATTCGGCCAACCTGCTGCGCGAAGGCCGCGTGATGGCCGCCGTGACGGCCGACCCGCAGCCCGTGCAGGGCTGCCAGGTGCTGCCGCTGGGCACGCTGCGCTACCGCGCGCTGGCCAGCCCGGCCTTCATGCAGCGCCACTTTGCGCAGGGGGTGAACGCGACCACGCTGGCCCAGGCGCCCATGCTGGTGTTCAACCGCAAAGATGCGCTGCAGGCGCGTTTTGTGGGCCGCATCACGCGCCGCAAGCTCGCACCGCCCGTGCACTGGCTGCCCGAGGCGCATGCCTTCGTCAAAGCCACCCGCGCCAGCCTGGGCTGGGGCATGACGCCCGACCCGCTGGTGGAGGATGACCTGAAGACTGGTGCGCTGGTCGAGCTGATTGCGAACAAGCCGGTGGATGTGCCGCTGTACTGGCAGTGCTGGCGCCTGAACGTGCAGGCCCTGCAGCACGTAACGCAGGCAGTGCAGAAGGCGGCTGCGCTGACGCTGCTGCGCTGAGAAGAAAGTCGAGAGGGATGTAGCAAGCAAGGGCCGACTACGCAGCGCTCGCCAGGTCCTCGTGGTGGTCCGCCGCGCCGCGCTTCCAGTAGGCGGAGATGCGCATGCGTTTCGGGTCCACGCCCGGCTTGGCCAGCACGACGCGGCGCACGGCGGCCATGTCGCTGTGTTCGCCCGCAGCCCAGACAAAGCCCGCGCCGGGCGGGAGCGACAGAGCTTCCACAGCGGCAGGCAGCGCGCTCACCCACTGCAGATCCACCTGCGCCGCGCTCGCCAGCGTGCGCTGGTCGGCCGGGTTGCTCAGCTGGATGCGCACGGTGGCCACCGCGCTGGCGGGCAGCTCGGCCAGGCGGCGGGCGATGGCGGGCAGCGCGGTTTCGTCGCCCAGCAGCCAGTGCCAGTCGAAGCCCGTGGGCACCACCATGCTGCCGCGCGGCCCGGCAATGCCCGCCCACTGGCCCACGGTGGCGCTGGCGGCCCAGTCGGTGGCGGGGCCCGCGTCGTGCAGTGCGACCTCGATGTCCAGCTCGCCCGCTGCGGCGTCAAAGCGCGCGGGGGTGTAGTCGCGCAGCACGGGGCGCGGGCCGTCAAACACGGGGCGGCCGTCCTGCATCATGGGCAAGGTGGGGCGGTCCTGCCCGGGCGAGGGAAGGATGAGCTTGAGGTGGTCGTCGAACCCGGCGCTCACAAAGCCCGCCAGCTCGGGGCCGGCCAGGGTCAGCCGCACAAAGCCGGGGCTGACCTGGGTGCGGCGCACCACCTGGAGATGGCGGCCCTGCAGGGGATGGCGAATGCGCTCGATGGCGAGGGAGGGGGCCGTGGCGGCCAGGGGCAAGGAAGCGTTCATGGCGTAAAATGTTGATTTAATCAACCAAATCATCCGCCATTCAGTTGACTTTGTCAACCGATAGCCACGCCATGCCCCCACGCGCCCGCCCCGATGTGTTTGAAGCCCTGCACGACCTGATGCACGCCTACCGGGCGCGCATGGTGCGCGCGATGACCTCCGTGCATCCGGACCTGACCTTCAATGAAGTGCGCGCGCTGAACTTCATCGGCCGCCACCCCGGCGCCACGCAGAAAGAGCTGGTGCGCCACAGCGGCGCCGACAAGGCCCAGGTGGCACGCATGCTGGGCCTATTGCAGGACAAGGGTTGGCTGGAGCGCCACCCCCACGCCGAGGACCGGCGCAGCCTGTGTCTCACACTCAGCGCTGAGGGCCAGGCGCTTTACCAGGCGCTGCAGGCCGCGCGGCAGACCCTGTCGGCCCAGGTGCTGGCGGGCTGCGACGACGACACCCAGGCTCAGTTGCTGGCCCTGCTGGCGCAGGTGCGGGCCAACCTGGATGCGCTGCCGCCCCTGGAGACTGGCGAGGACTGTGGCCATGGCAAGGGCCGGTCCTCCCGTTAAGGGCCCCACAGGGGGTTTCCAACGCTTTTGAAGGGATTTTTGCCCCAAGCGCTAGTGCAATATACCCTGGCAGCTATCAAATAAAGAGCAAATCAGCGCCCCTGGATCACGCGCAGCGCCTCGGGCAACGACTGCACATGGGGCAGGAAGTGGTCGATGGTGGCGCCCAGCAGCACGGCGCAGACCAGCGCGCCCAGCAGGGGCTTCCAGGTCAGCCGCACGGCAGCGCTGAGCCAGCCCTCGCGCTCCACCCCCACGGCGGCGCGGGCCGTGGCCACTGAAAAGGCAATCTCCACCGCCACTGTGAGCAGCACATCCCAGCCAAAGAACAGCATGGCGAGCGAGCCCGCACCCAGGATCAGCGCTGCGCCGATGAGAAAGATGGCCACCACGGGCACGACCACCACGGCGCCCTCGTCGGCGCTGCCCAGCGCATCGGCCGCGCCCCCGGCAATGTCGCCCAGCACGCTGGAGTCGCTGCCGGAGCCCCCGCTGGACAGGCCCTGCGTCCACCCGCCCCCAAAGTCCTCCGATGCGCCACCGCCGCCAAAGTTGCCACCGCCCGTGCGCGGCAAGGGCACCTGGCCGCCCCCGGAGGGGCCATTGCCACTGGGCCAGGAGATGTCGGGCAATTCCACACTGCTGCCGTCGCCCGACGACCCGTCCCGACGCACCAGCCGCGCTGCCCAGGCGCGCAGCACCAGCAGATAGCCGACGTAGCCCACAGACAGGGTAATCAAGTACCGCAGTGCCAGTGACTCCACGCCCAGCACCATCTGCAGGTGCGAGGTGGCCCACATCAGCAGCAGCGTGAAGCTGCCGATCAGCAACCCGTGCGAGCGCAGGCTGTAGCGCTGCTGCAGGGTGCGCGCCACCGCGCCGTGGTGCGGCATGCGCACCGAGCGCCAGGTGGAGCTGCCTTTTTTCTTGGAACTGGAGGAGTTGCTGCGGGGTGTGGCCATGGAAGGAGCGCGCTGCGCGCGGCGGCAAACAGACGGCGCCATTTCACATCAGTTTCAGGCCGCGCCCCACGCCGGCGGGCCCTGCGGCGTGAACTTGTGCGCGAACCGCGCCCTGCCGCACGCCAATGAGGGGGCTTCAGGCCCCGCCGTCCACCACCACCGGCACGCGCTGCGCCAGGGCGCACATCAGCTCGTAGCCCACGGTGCCTGCTGCCTGCGCCACCTCGTCGATGGACAACACCACGCCATTGCTGGCGCGGCCCCAGAGCGTGACCTCGCTGCCAAAGCCCACCTCCACACCCGCCTGCTGCAGGGGCGTAAGGTCCACAGTCACCATGTCCATGCTCACCCGCCCCACCAGGCGCGTGCGCACGCCGTTCACCAGCACCGGCGTGCCGGTGTCGCAGTGGCGGGGGTAGCCGTCGGCGTAGCCACAGGCGGCGATGCCGATGGTGAGCGGGCCATCGGCCGTGAAGCGCGAGCCATAGCCCACGGTGTCGCCCGCCTGCAGTTGCTGGGTGGCGATGAGGCGCGTGGACAGCGTCATGGTGGGTTGCAACCCCCAGTGGCCGGCATGGTGCTCGGGGAAGTCCGGCGCGCTGCCATAGACCACGATGCCCGCGCGCACCCAGTCGGCGCGCACACCCGCATCCTGCGCGTGGCGCAGCGTGGCAGCACTGTTGCTCAGGCTGCGCTCGCCGGGCAGGTCCTGCGCGGCGGCGTTGAAGGCCGCCATCTGGTGCGCAATGCCACGGGGGCCGTCGGCGTCGCTGAAGTGGGTCATGAACGAAATCTCGTCCACCTGCGGCAGCGCATTGAGCCGGGCCCACGCGGCGCGGTAGCGCTCGGGCGTGAAGCCCAGGCGGTTCATGCCCGAATTCATCTTGAGGAACACCCGGTGCGGCACCTGGGTCTTGTGCGCGGCCAGCATGTCGATCTGCTCGTCGCAGTGCACTGCGTGCCACAGGCCCAGGCGCGAGCACAGCTCCAGGTCGCGCGGCTCGAACACGCCTTCGAGCAGCAGGATGGGCCCGCGCCAGCCCAGGTGGCGCACGCGCTCGGCCTCGGCCAGGTCCAGCAGCGCAAAACCGTCGGCGCCGCGCAGGCCCTCGTACACCCGCTCTATGCCATGGCCATAGGCATTGGCCTTGACCACCGCCCACACCTTGGCGTCAGGCACCGACTGGCGCACGCGCGCGAGGTTGTGGTGCAGGGCCATGGTGTGGATGGTGGCAGCAATGGGACGGGGCATGGGACAGACCTGATGGAGCGAGGGATTTACCGGGGGACCAGCGCCGGATTCTGGCACTGTGGCCGTTTATCCGCGTGATATAACCGCCTGTCCCTCGCTACGATTCTTCACATTTACCAGGGCATCAGCCCAACTGATGCTCTCACCAGCCATTCGATGAAGCGCGGTTTTTACACCATCATGTCGGCGCAGTTTTTCAGCTCGCTGGCCGACAACGCACTCTTCGTAGCCGCTGTGGAACTCCTGCGCACCGGAGGCGCCCCCGAGTGGCAGCGTGCGGCCCTGGTGCCCATGTTCGCATTGTTCTATGTGGTGCTGGCGCCCTTCGTCGGCGCCTTTGCCGATGCGCTGCCCAAGGGCAAGGTCATGTTTGTCAGCAACGCCATCAAGGTGGCGGGCTGCCTGATGATGCTGTTTGGCTCGCACCCGCTCATGGCCTACGCCGTGGTGGGGCTGGGTGCTGCGGCCTACTCTCCCGCCAAGTACGGCATCCTGACCGAACTGCTGCCCGCGTCCCAGCTCGTCAAGGCCAACGGCTGGATCGAGGGCCTGACCATTGCATCGATCATCCTGGGCGTGCTGCTGGGCGGCCAGCTGGTGGGGCAGCAGCTGTCGGGCATGCTGCTGGGCTTTGACTTTCCCGTGATCGACACCGGCGTGGACACCCCCGCCGAGGCCGCCATCGCAGCGCTGATCGCTGTCTATGCACTGGCTGCCTGGTTCAACACCCGCATCCCGCACACCGGGGTGGAGATGCGCCCCCTGCGCGCCGACCCGTCACGCAGCGTGGTGGCCAACGCGCTCAACCTGCTGCCCGACTTCTGGGCCTGCAACAGCCGCCTGTGGCGCGACAAGCTGGGCCAGATCTCGCTGGCCACCACCACCCTGTTCTGGGGCGCCGGTGGCAACCTCAAGTTCATCGTGCTGGCCTGGGCCGCCGTGGCCCTGGGCTACAACACCACCCAGGCCTCGGCCCTGACGGGCGTAGTGGCCATCGGCACCGCCGTGGGTGCCGTGGTGGCATCGATGCGCATGCGCCTGGACATGGCCACCCGCGTGATCCCGCTGGGCATTGCGATGGGCTTGCTGCTGATCCTGATGGTGTTCATCAGCAACATCTGGCTGGCCATTCCGTTCCTCATCGTGCTGGGTGGCCTGGGCGGCTACCTGGTGGTGCCCATGAACGCCCTGCTGCAGCACCGGGGCCACAACCTCATGGGAGCAGGCCGGTCGATTGCCGTGCAGAACTTCAACGAGCAGGCCTGCATCCTGGGCCTGGGGGCGTTCTACAGCCTGTCGCTCAAGCTGGGCCTGTCGGTGTTTGGTGCCATCACCACCTTCGGGCTGGTGGTGGCGGGCATCATGTGGGTCATCCGCCGCTGGCACCAGCGCAACTGCGTGAACCACCGCGACGAAGTGAACCACCTGCTGGACATCGCGCGGCACGATACGCACCATTGACTCCTGATTGCGAAGCCCCCCCTGTGCGGCTTCGCCGCTTCCCCCGAGGGGGACGCACCCAGTGGCCTGGAGCTATTGAAGGCTCCCCCTGAGCCGCTGCGCGTCTTCCCCCTCTCTCGCTGCGCGGGAGGGGGACGCACCCAGTGGCCTGGCAAAGCCAGTTCCACGGGTGCACTGGCCTTGAAGCGTGCCAGTTTTAGCTGGCTGTGCAGCATGGAACCACCTGCTACATAATTTATAGCTTTCAGCGCATATTCCACTAGCGCTACCGCCTGTTTTTCCCTTCAATGCACTCTCCCCTCCCCTTCGCCGCACTCTTATTCAACGCCTTTGTCTGGGGCCTGGCGTGGTGGCCGTTCCAGCACATGCACCAGGCGGGGCTGCACCCCTTGTGGGCCACGGCCTGCATGTATGCGGTGGTGCTGCTGGCGCTGCTGGCCTGGCGCCCCGGCATCTTGCAGCAGGTGCGCGCGCATCCGCAGCTGTGGCTGCTGGCGCTGGCCTCGGGCCTGAACAACGTGGCCTTCAACTGGGCCGTGACCATTGGCGACGTGGTGCGCGTGATCCTGCTGTTCTACCTAATGCCCGCCTGGGCCGTGCTGCTGGCCTGGAAGGTGCTGGGCGAGCGCCCTACCCCTGCGGCGCTGCTGCGCCTGGCGCTGGCTTTCTGCGGCGTGGTGCTGGTGCTGCTGCCCGAGGGCGCGCCTGCTTCGCGCCTGCTGCAGAACCTGTCGCTGGCCGACGCTCTGGCGCTGCTGGGCGGTTTCATGTTCGCGCTCACCAACGTCACACTGCGCCGCCTGCACACCGTGCCGGGGCCCGCGCGCATGTTCTCGATGTTTGGCGGCTGCATGCTCATGGCGCTGGCCGTGGCCAGCATTGGCCTGCAAGTGGGCGTGGTGGAACCCTTCCCTGCCGTCAATGCCATCTGGGTCGTCACCGGCCTGCTGCTGGCCGGGGTGCTGATGCTGGGCAACTGGGCGCTGCAATTTGGCGCCGCCCGCCTGGCGGCGGGCACCACGGCGCTGGTGATGCTGTCGGAGGTGATGTTTGCCAGCGTGTCGTCGGCCCTGCTGGGCGCGGCCACGCTGAACACGCGCACCCTGCTGGGCGGGGCGCTGATCCTGCTGGCTTCGCTGCTGGCGGCGCTGCAGTTCCGCCGACCGGGTGCTGCGGGCCCTCATTGATGGATTGACCCGCCTGCGCACAGGCCTCTGCAGCTGGGGCTACGATGGCCCGTCATCCCCACCCGGAGAACCCGCATGTCCACCAGCATCTACGACTTTGAAGCCCTGCAGATGAACGGCCAGGCCGTGCCCCTGTCGCAATACCGCGGCAAGGTATTGCTCATCGTGAACACCGCCAGCGCCTGCGGCTTCACGCCCCAGTTCGGCGGGCTGGAAGAACTGCACAAGGAATACGCAGACCAAGGCCTCGTCGTGCTGGGCTTCCCCTGCAACCAGTTCGGCGCCCAGGACCCCGGCAGCAACGACGAGATCGCCAGCTTCTGCCAGCTCAACTACGGCGTGAGCTTTCCCATGATGGCCAAGATCGACGTGAACGGCGCCAACGCCTCGCCCCTGTACCAGTGGCTCACCGCCGAAGCCCCAGGCCTGCTGGGCAGCAAGGCCATCAAGTGGAACTTCACCAAGTTCCTCGTCGGCAAGGACGGCCGCGTGATCCGCCGCTATGCGCCGCAGGACGCGCCGAAGAAGCTGGCGGGGGATATTGCGGCGGCACTGGCCGCGGGCTGATCGCCCTCGTCGGCACACATCAGCAATATTTGCGGCGCCCCGGCCCCCCTTCGCTTTTGACGCTCTTACCCCTGTTGGGGGCGAATGTTGGTATTTGTGAAACCTGAATCAAGCGGTTGCCAAACGCCCCGCTGCGGCGTCAATCGGCCTTTTCTGCAGCGACACTCTGGCCCGTTCGCGGAGAAGCAGCGCCCATCGCGCTGACCCCGAGTGAGCCAGGGTGGCATCAGACCGCCCACTCCAACGAACGCACACGCCATCTGTTCGCTACTGGAGGGAGCCCCTTTGCCTGCTTTCGCTGCCGCATGGCAGCGCGCCGCCATGGCCGCTGCATCGCTGACCTGCAAGTTCCGATTCCTGGAAATCGCAGGCGACAGCAGCACCTTGCTCAGTGCGAAGGCTGCACCCAGTGATCCGCCGGGCCTGGGCTCAAGCGGCCTTCGTGCCAGCTACTGCGACGACGCTGATAGCCAATCCGGCACTCGCCCAAGGCCGTCGGGCTGCCCGCCCCCTTTGAAGGCTTACTCAATTCACCACAGCACGGCATGCAACAAGCCCCAGGCGGAGCGTGAGTACCCGATCACCGCTGCCCTGGCAAGGGCCGCCCCCAAAAGAGCACACACGCTCGGCAGCTCATGGCCGCGTGCTGCCTTCCAGTACCGCAAGTACCGCACCCGAACCATCGCCACCAGGCCACACACATCGTTATCTTGAAGGAGCTTTTCTGATGTCATTCATTTGCCAGGCCACGGGAGCCCATATCGCACTCGATCGCCCTATCGCCTCGGTGCCCGGACCAGCCAGAGTCATGGCTTGCGCAGCACTGGCGCTAGCGCTGGCATCGGGTTTGGCGGGTTGCGCTGACACCCCTCAAGCGCCAACAGAGCCAGTCGCCACCACCGCGCCCGCGACCGAGACTGTCGCCGCCCCTGTCGAGCAGCCAGCGCCTGAGTCCATCGCCCAACCCGCACGCCTGCCAGAGGACGGTATCGTCGCCGAGTTCAAAGCCACGCAGGTCAAACTCTCGCCAGAAACCCTGGCGCTGCTGGCCAAGTTCGCAGAGAGCCGCCACCCCAACGAACGCCTGGAAATCACCGGCTACTGCAACAAACGCGAGGCCCCCATCGATGCGCGCGACATCGCCACGATGCGCGCCAATGCGGTACGCCGCGAACTCATCAAGCTGGGCGTGCCCGCTAAATCCATCCGCGTGAAGTACAACACCACGCAGCCCATGCACGCAGTCAAGATGGAGGTCAAGGAGGGCACTGCTACGGCCTCCACACCGCAAACGGGCCGCGTTGAACTCGCGGAAAAAGCAAGCCCTGCAGGCCCCATGAGCACCGCAGCCAGCACCCAAGCCGGTTGCGCATGCGCTGCACCCGGCGCAGCCACTCGGTGAACTGGTTTTGCTGGCCCTGCCTTCGGGGCCAGCTCTTCCTTGCCGTTGCTTCCACGTAGCACTGCGGCAGGACGCCTGCTTGGCAGCCCGTGCGGGAGGCGTGCTCGGCTGGTTACTTTACGGCCAGCGCGGGCGCGCGGCGCTGCATCAGGGCGTCAATGATTAGGATATTTAGAGCACCGCGTCTCGCCCGCTTGCTTCGTCTTAGATCGCAGTAGTAGCGGCGGCCCCGCCAAAACTCTCTGCCGGATGATCTGGCTGCGAGCGCTGCTGAGCTCTTCGTGCAGGCCGACCTGGTCGGCGTGGAAGTAGTACACCTCGCACAGCTTGGCATTCCCGCTGAGACCATCTGTGCCGGTGTTTTGCACTGTGCCCTTGAAGTTGAGTGCTTGTCAGTAGCGGGCTTCCAGTGTGTCGTTGGCTGGTTGCTGGGAATAGTCTTGGTGTTTTTGGCCGCTTGCGCTTAACTGGCCTTGGCTAACAGCTATGGTTTTTTGATGTTTTTGGCTGCTGCGCGTCTCGGGTGGTGCCCAGCCCGCACTGCTCGGATCTTTCGCCATCTGCGTCCAGGCGCGCCAGCGGTACATAGCTGCACGGCTCGTAAACGTAGATGCTCGCGTGCCCGCCACGGCTTTACTGCAGCAGCCGCATTCCGTCCCAGGCGAAGTGCGTGGTGCCAAAGCTGTCGCTCTTGGCGATGCGCCTGCCCAGTGCGTCGTACTGGTAGCTGAAGACCTGGCTTTGTGGCTGGCCGTCTTTGCCCGCCAGATCATAGTGGAAGTATTCGCTGCGCACGGGCTAAGTCGCATGGGTGTGGACGATCCGTCTAATGCCGACTAATTCGTGTCTAAGATTTTTATCAAACTTTCTCAATCAAAGCCTGGGCGAGAGAAAGTAAAAATCATATTATCCATATTAATACCCATCTCAGGCTCCAGCAAATTAATATCTTGCAATAAATTCACAAACTGTCGAAAAATCATCCAATCCGTATTTTTATATTCAAAAACACCGTTATGCTGATGACTCTCTTCGATTTTTGAAAGAATAAAAATCAGTCCCTCTTTATTCTTCACCAAAGTTATCGCACCAACAGCAATCAAATCTTTAATTGCAGCCGTTTCATCTTCGTAGTCCATGATAGTTGGCAAGGCCGCATATTTTTTCACTAGATCACTCACGACTGCCTCCAATTAAAACGGGGAGCCATCCAAAGGAGTATGTGCGCCATTTTTGTCGGCGCCAAATGGACCCCACGTTCCATCAGTTCTATAGTTATTGCCAGCGGGGCCTTTAATGCTAGCGGTTGGGCCAGCGCCAGCGTTCGACCCCGGAAAGTTCGCAGCAGCAACAGGGTTTGCGCCATGACCATGAATACTATAAGGCGCACTTTCGTGCTTGAAACCACCGGAGGGGAATTTCGCTGGATTTGGATGAAATACGTTAGGCAGTCCACCTTGTCGCGCCCAAACCTGGATATCAGGATAATTCATCCGTCCATTTCTCACCAAATCAGCAGGACTACTCGGACGTTGAGAAAAACGACCCGTTTCATTATTTCTCCACCGGTTAGCTTTTGAATCAAAAGAACAGCTCCACCCCCACGGATCAATCCAGCTAATCGGGTTAGGCGCATACTGATGCAGGTTCCATCCGCCCGACAGCCCAATCGGATCCGGCGTCGTAAACGCCCCCAGATCCACGTCGTAATACCGGAACATGTTGTAGTGCAGCCCCGTTTCCCTGTCCAGGTACTGCCCCTGCATCCGCAGGTTCTGCTGAAGCTGAACTGTCTGGTTCACCGTACTGCCCCATGTGCTGTACTGCGCTGTCCACACCAGGTGGCCGCTGTTGTCGCTCAGCTCTTCCGGCAGGCCGTTGGGCTGGGTGTGGAAGTAGCACACCTCGCAAAACGAGGTCTAGGCTCAAGTCCCTTGTGTGCCAGTTCAAGGGATGGCTTGTCGTTACGACTGGGTTTCCAGTGTGGCCCAGTATTGCGCTTTCGCCGTTGATGATTTGGAGAGTTTTTGGTTTCCAGCGCACTTGGGTAGAGCACTGGCCGCTATCGTTTTGATTCCTGGATCTGCTGCGTCGGCTCTTCGGTGGCTCCAGCCCCCCTTGCTCCGTGCCGGCCCCGCTAGCATGACGGCGCGCCAGCGGTGGATAACCTTGTACAACCACCAGTTGCCACAGTCAGCACTGGACGGCAAGACACCTATCCTGGCTATCAAGCAGTGGTATCAAGAGGGGCCGGATGTGTATCCCAACCGACCATATGATCGTCCGTGATACGACAGTTAGCCACTCTAGTCCGTAGGCGTATCGATATATACATCGCAAGCTTGAAAAATCAAATATTCAAGCGAAAGATTTATCTCGAAATTTCTATCGGCTTGGCAAATTTCAAGAATTTTATCTTTCATTTTCACAAAACAAGGTGCATAGCTTAAAAAATGATGATTTTTCACAATGACGTCACCTGCCGTTTTTCCAAGAAGACTTATGACCACGACATTATAATCATCACCCCACAATCCCCATTTTTCAACTTCAATGACTGGCTTTGTTTTTATATGAACCCCCAACAAAATTCCGCCATTTACATCTAGGGAAATTTTACCGAAAAAAATCTCATCACCGAATCCATTTGGAAATATTTTTCTTAAAAATTGATTTTTTTGAATAAATTCAATTAAATCAATATTCGAATTTTTAGAAGTTGTAATGTACATGAGTTCCTTTGACATCTCCAGTTCTAGTGTTCGCTATCGGCCGCACATTAAAATGTGGCTCCGCACCATGACCCTTTGTGGTTTTTGTATGCCCAAGGCCGTGCTCTTGAATAACAACTGATTTTCCGTCTTTAGTGGTGTAGTGATACTCTCGCGCTGTAACAGGTTGTCCCTTCGAATTAAAAATTGTGTTTCCTCTACCGTCATCAAGTTGATCTCTAGTAATTTTGATCGGCTGCTGACTATTAGGGATGCCAGCATCTCTCTTTGCTTGGCGTAGTGCATCTCTTCGACTAACGCCGTCATAACTCGTCTTCTTATTTGGTGTGGTTCCAGCCCCGCATTCCCTTGACCATCCCCAAGGATCAATCCAGCTAATCGGGTTAGTCCGCGTCGTAGTACCGGAACGTGTTGTAGTGCAGCCCCGTTTCCCTGTCCAGGTACTGCCCCTGCATCCGCAGGTTCTGCTGAAGCTGCACTGTCTGGTTCGCTGACTGCTGTTGCAGTCGCTGAACAGGTCTTCCCGCTTCGTCGTAGCTTTGCCGTTCCTCCCGGACCGTACTGCCCCATGTGCTGTACTGCGCTGTCCACACCAAATGGCCGCTGTTGTCGCTCAGCTCTTCCGGCAGGCCGTTGAGCTGGGTGTGGAAGTAATACACCTTGCAAAACGAGGTCTAGGCTGTGGCCCCTTGCGTGCCAGTTCCAGGGATGGCTTGTCGTTGCGACTGGGTTTCCAGCATCGCTCAGTATTGCGCTTTCGCCGTTGATGATTTGGAGAGTTTTTGGCTTTCAGCGTCTGTGGGTAGAGCGCTAGCCGCTATCGTTTTTGATTTCTGGATCTGCTGCGTCGGCTCTTGGATGGCTCCAGCCCCCTTGCTCCGTGGCGGCCCCGCTGGCATGAAGGCGCGCCAGCGGTGCATAGCTGACAAACATCGGGACGAAATCAGCCCGCCGGAAATTTCAATACTTCGCCAATCGGCTATATTGGCTTCAGCCCTTTGAACGCAGAAAAATTCTCGAAACACCCCCCGTTTGATCGAATGAAATCAAGAGCATCATCAAAAGAATTAAACTCAGAGATTTTTTCGTAGTCGTGAATATCTTCTACGATGTCCATTTCAGATACGGGAATCTTAAAAAAATAGCAGATGAACTTTGAGCCTTCCCTCTTCATCGCGAACTGAAGAAAGAAAACAACATTACCATCGCACTCTTCACAAGAATAACCCCGCGTCTTTCCCGAATTTATTGCCTCAATAATTTTCTGCACACTCAAAATCATTCCCCTATATCGATTCGAACCATTTTACCGTCCGATTTTTTAATGTTGATATGGGGCTTGGATCCGTGCCCAGTGCCTTTTGGATCATTATGTCCATAAACACGCCCAGTCTTTGAGTCCATCGCGTAGTCTTTACGGTATCGAACTTGACCATCGTTTTTCTTGAACTGCTCCATTTTTCTCTGCTTACGGATACCTTGAGCATCTTGCGACCCAATGCCTCTTACCTTTTGGGCTCCAGGAAATGCTGCTTTTAGCAATTCATCTGCTTCTTTTTTAGTTTTGACGTTAACTGCTGTCCCATTGCCTCCGTTACGCAATGCAGCAATTTTTTTATCGCACGGCGACCACCCCCAAGGATCAATCCAGCTAATGGGGTTGGGCGCATACTGGTGCAGGTTCAATCCGCCCGACAGCCCAATCGGATCCGGCGTCGTAAACGCCCCCAAGTCCGCGTCGTAGTACCGGAACGTGTTGTAGACCGTACTGCCCCATGTGCTGTACTGCGCTGTCCACACCAGGTGGCCGCTGTTGTCGCTCAGCTCTTCCGGCAGGCCGTTGGGCTGGGTGTGGAAGTAATACACCTGCGCTGCCTGCGCCGCTGGAGTTGCGGCTGCGGCTGCGGCTGCGGCTGCGGCTGTGGTCTTTGCGTCCGCTCTGGCCAAGCCATCGGTGGGCCCGTCGTTCGCCGCCGCCCCCACGTTGAACCGGTCGCTCCAGCCCGGGTTGGTCGTGGGCACGCTGGCTGGCTTGCCTTGTGCACTGTCTGATCCTCCGCCCAGCGCATGCGCAGCCGCAGCGTGTGGCTCTATGCCGCCACTTCCGTCGATGCGCGCCAGGGGCACGTAGCTGCCCGGCTCGTAGACGTAGGTGCTCGTGTGCCCGCCCCGGCTTTCCTGCAGCAGCCGCATTCCGTCCCAGGTGAAGTGCGTGGTGCCAAAGCTGTCAGTCTTGGCGATGCGCCTGCCCAGTGCGTCGTACTGGTAGCTGAAGACTTGGCTTTGCGGCTGACCGTCTTTGCCCGCCCGCACCACCGCCACCTGGGTCAGCCTGTGCTGGTGGTCGTAGCGGTAGTGCTGCTCCGTGTGGCTGCCTATGCGTTTTCTGATCAGCCTACCGAAGCCGTCGTATTCGTAGCGCTTGTCCTGCAGCACCTTGACGCGGTTGTTTTGCACCCAGCCTCGTCCCTGGTTGCTGAGGCTGCTTTCCTCCAGCGCGCTGATGCGGTTACCCGCCAGGTCGTAGTGGAAGTGTTCGCTGCGCTCGGGCTGGTTCGACAGCGTCTGCGTGATGCGCCCGCCCTGGTCGTAGCGGTGCAGGGTATGCCCCTGCTGGCTGTGCTCCACGCTGGTGAGTTCTCCGTTCCCGTCGTAGCTGTAGCGTTTGAGCAGCACGTCTTCGGCGTTGTGCCGCTGCTGCAAGCGCTGGCTCCAGTCTGCGCTGTAGGGGCTCCACAGGCCATCGACACCTGGGTCGGTGCCGATGCCGCGCCCTACCCGCAGCATGGCTGGCCGCACCCAGGCCGCCGCTTTGCGACCAACCGGGTCGTAGGCAAAACGGCTGGCCAGGCGGCCTTGCGTGCGCAGCACCTCGCGGTGCAGGTCGTCGCGCTCGATGTCGGCCAGGACGGCACCGTCCAAATTGATCTGGTGCAGGTGGCCGCTGCCGTAGTACAGGTGGTTCAGCGCGCGTCCGTCCGGCAGCCTGGTGCCGATGCGGTTGCCCAATGCGTCGTATTGGTGGTGCAGCGCGCTGCTGCGCTGCTGACCTTGCACGGCGTGCCCTGCGGTTTCCTGCAGTACCTGGCCCAAAGCGTCGTATTGCCAGGTGTGCTGTGCAACAACTTCGCCCAGCGGCGTGCTGTGTTGCGCCGTCAACAAGTCGCCGGTGGGGCTGTATGCATAGTCGATCCGGGCTTGCAGCTCGGGCGGCGCCTGCGTTGCGGCTGCGCCCGCCTGCGCGGCCGCACCGGGTGTGTAGACGTTCTTCTGAACCAGCTGGCCCGCAGCATCGCGCACCAACTGGGTGTGGATGGGCTGCACCTCGGCGTGGCCCGGCACGGCGTCGCCCTGGCCCTGGGGCATGGGGTGTTCGGTCACGCCGACGACCTGGTAGGCTGCATCGTAGTGCAGCACTTGCCGGGTGCCGTCGATGCGGGTCTCGGCCACCAGGCGGTCCACCGCGTCGTAAGCGAACCGGTACGCCTGGCGGTTTTCATTGACCAGCGCCGACAAGCGCCGTGCCGCGTCATACCCCAGCTGGATGTTGCTGGTGAGTGCGCCAACCGCTTTGGAGCGCCCAGTCAGCTGGCCGCGCTGGTTGTAGCTGTAGCTGGTGGTATGGCCCAGCGCATCGGTGGCGATCACGCACTGGCCCGCCGCGTCGTAGCGGTACTGGTGCTGCGCGCCGTCCGGCAGGGTCAGCTGCAACAGCCTGCCCAGCGGGTCGCGCTCGAAAACGGTGGACTGGCCCAGGGCGTCGATTTCCTGGTGAAGGTGGCCCTGCGCGTCGTACGTGTAACGGGTGGTCTTGCCGCTGCAATCGGTGTAGGCGGTCAGCAGGCCCCTGGCATCCCAGCGCAGCTGCTTGCGCCCGCCGTGGGCATCGGTCACCAGAACGGGCAGGCCTCGGTCGTCGTTCGCGTAGCGGGTCACGTGGCCCAGAGGGTCGGTCTCCGCCACCAGATTGCCGTGGTCGTCGTACTGGTAGCGCCAGGTTCCGCCGCCAGGGTCTTCCGTCGCGACCAGCAGGCTGGCCGGGCCGGGGCTCCAGCGCTGGCGGTGCGTGCGTCCGAGGGCGTCCGTTTCTGCGGTGAGGTTGCCAGCGTCGTCGTAGGTGTACGTGGTGGATCGCCCCAGCGGATCCGTATGGCCCAGCAGCTGTTTGGTGGTGCCCCACACCTGCGTGGTGGTGTGGCCCAGAGCGTCCGTGTGGCGGGTGATTTCGTGGTCGGTATTCCAGTGCCACTGCTGACAGCGGCCCAGGCCGTCGGTGACCTGGGTGCTGCCGCTGCCGTCGCCATGCAGGCCGTATTCAAAGGCATACGCTTCGCCGTCGTCCGTCCAGTGCCGCACCACGCGCGCATGGGGGCCAGGGCGATTGCCGATGCCTTGGGCAAACTCCTGCCATTCGTAGCTGCACAGCAAGCCACCGGGCAGCTGGTGGCTCGCCATGCGGCCATTTGCATAGGTAAACCTGCGCGTCGTCTGCCCTGCGCGGTCTCTCACTTCGGCCAGTTGGCCTGCGGCGTCGTAGCAGTAGTTCACCAGCGCCTGCGCAGCCTCGCCATCGGCGCCTACGCGCAGATGAATCTGCTGAAGCCGGTCAGTGCCCGGAACATACAGAAACTCCAGGAGCCGGCCTGCGCTGTCCGCCACATGGGTGAGCACACCGTGGTCACCGTAGCGCAGCGCGTGGTAATTGCCGTTGCGGTCCTCGATGCGCTGCAGGTGCAATACGCCCACCGCCGCAGCATCACCCACGCTCCCGGCGGGCGCCTGGCCGAACCATTGGTACATGCCTTCGGCTGTGACGACGACGTAGTCACCGCCTTCACTGCACAGCACGCCGATCCCCTCAGCGACGCTGAACAGGCCTTGCCCCGGCGCCGGGCGGGTGAACTGTATGTCGCGCCCATCTGCGTCGTAGTAGGTGACGGCGGGCCGGCCCTGCGGATCGTGGTCCAGGTGCAGCTGCACCGTGTAAGGTGTGCTCCAGCCGCGGCCCAGCGGGCCGTCGCTGCGCTCGTCCAGGCTGTTGTAGATGCGCTGCCACGCCACGGGCAGCACGCCTGGCAGCACGAAATCCAGATCGCTCCCATCGGCCAGGAGCTTGGCGCCCGTGGCGATGTGCACAGGGTTGCCCAGGATGGCCGGCACGGTCATGGCCGCTGAGCCTGCGGCTTGCGCAGCCTTCAACATGCATTCCGCGTTTTTGACGAGCGCCTTCGGATCCTTGACCAGCTTCCAGAGACATTTGATGTTCTTCAGGAGATTTCGGGCCTCCGCAATGAATAGTGCCGCCCGCAGCAGTGAATTGACCTCGTCGTCGTAGTCACGCACCGCCTCAGGAGCCCCGCCAATAAAGACGTTGGGCGAGCCTGCATGAATGGTGGCCCCGCACACGACCTTGTCGCCCTTGCGGGCAGCCAGGGCTTCATTGATGACGGTCTGCTTGGGTCCGACCGCAGCGCCCTGCGCGATCAGGTTGACGGGCGTGATGGTGTGCTTGCCGCAAACCACTTCGTCCAGCGGTACCGCGTTGGTGGCCCGCGCAGCGGGAATGCTGTTGACGAACACATCGGGTGAGCCGGTCTTGATGGCCCCGGTCACATCCCAGGTTTCAGGGACCAGCCAATCGGCAATTTTTTCTCCGATAGCGCCCCCCGCCATGCTGACAGCGAGGGTGGCCAGCGCTCCGGTCAGCACGACGGCTCCCGCGAGGATCGGCGCCGCCAGCCCGCCCGTGACCACGGTGCCGACGGCTGCAACACCCGCAGTCACCCCGGCCGCGATGGTTCCAGCGCACAGCGCACCAAGCGCGGCAGCGCCTGCGGCTATGCCAACCACCTTGGCCAGCAGGCGTGCGTTGGCATTGCTGTGGGCAATGGGGTCGCCCAGTCGGGCCGCGGGTGGAAACTGACTCATGGGCGAAGGGGGTCGTGGAACGAGGGGTGAGGCGGCTGCCGGGTTGCGCTACGGGGAACTGCGGCGCCAACGAGTGCCGAGGTCCGTCGATGCGCGTCGGAGCGACTGCCGGGACGCGGGCTCGCAACCCGGCGCTGCCTGGTTCAGTGGCGCGGCTGGAAGCTTGCGCAGATGGCCAGCCAGGCATTCTTCTGCGCGTCGGTGATGGGCGCGGCAGACGCCGCCGTGAGCACCAGCACGCTGGCGGCGTCGGGCAGCAGCCACGTGCGTTGCCGCTGGTGAATGACCTGGCCGTTCTGCGTGAACTGCTGGGCAAGTTCCACGGCAATGGTGTCGTCCCTGTCGGGAGCCTTCTGCGCGTGTTTTTCCTGGATGGAAAACTTGCTGACCTGCAGTGTCACCGCCTTGATCTGGCGGTCGACGAAGGCCTCGAAGGATTCGCCAGGCTCAAGCCTGTCCCGGGTGATGATCAGGCTCAGATCGAGGCCACTGTGGCCCGTCAGCAGCATGTTCATGCTGTTGTCCCGAAGGCCGTCGGGCAGCGTGAAGCTGCCTTCGTTGAGGTGGAATTGCATGCGAAGGTTCTTTGGTGGAGATGGCTGTCGTGCTGGCGAAAAGGTACGCTGCGTAGGGGGGTGATTCAGCAGTTGAGCTGGATGGGCGCCCCGTGAACGTCCAGCAACTCGCTCAGTTTGATCAGACCGTTCTTGCCCTTGATGACGACTTCGCCTTTGTCGGTGAGCTTGAGCGAAGCGACGCCCTCTCCCTCACCGATGGTCAGCGTAATGCTCTCGCCCGCCTGCAACCTGATGTGCTTGGCCGCCTTCACCAGCACGGAATCCTTCGTGGCCTGGATGTTCACGTTCTGGTCACCGACGACGGTGGCGGTGTCCTGCTTGGAAGCCAGGGTGATGTTCTGCTGGGCGGTGAGGTTCATGTTGCCCGTCTGGGCTTCCGAAGCGATGTCGCCCTTGGACACGGTGTTGCGCTGACCACCTTCGGACACGTGGGTCAGCATGCCGCTCTTGGCCAGTTGGGTGAGCTGCGCGCCGCTGGACAGCGTGATGTGCTGCTTGGCATGCATGGAGGCGCTCTGCCCCGAACTGATCACGATGGGCTTGGGGCTGATCATCGAATGCCCTTCGGGGCTCACGATGGAAACCACCGGCTTGCTGATGTCCTTGGACAGCTCTCGCAGCGCCTGCGACTGTGGCATCGCCGGGTCGGTATTCGTGGGCATGAGCGTTTCCGCCCCTGCACCACCCCCTCCTCCGTCGCCGGCGAGCGCAGCAATGGCAGCTGCCGCTTTCGACAAGGTGGCCATGGCAGCCTTGCCGCCGGTCATCGCGGCGATTCCCGAACTCAGCTCCATCATGTGCGATGTCTTGAGGCCATTGATGGCCTCGATGGCACCGTTCATGGCCGCGACGGCCTCGCCTGCTTCCTCCATCAGTGAAGCCGTGTTGGCCAGCCCTTCACCCAGGCCATCGAAGCCATCTGGATTGTCATGCGCCACCTTCTGCTTGAAGTCCTGTGTATAGGTCGTGATCAGCAAGCCCTTGTCAGCCCGAATCGCCCCCCATTCATTCGTGCGCAGTTCGAAGCCATAGCTGCGCTTGGCCTCGGTGCTCTGGTTCATGAGGTAGCCCATGTGCAGGTGGGTATTGCCATGGTCGGTGGAGAGCTCGATGTGCTCGATGCCCTTTTGGTCCTCAAACCGCAGCATGTGCTTGCCGCCGCCGCCTTTGCTCCAGTTCGTCTGGAAGCCGGACTGCGTCTTGTGCTTGGGCAGCTCCCACGGTGGCATCTGGTCTGCGTTGTAGACGCGGCCAGTGATGATGGGATAGTCGGGGTCGCCGTTGAGGAAGTCCACGATGACTTCCTGGCCGATGCGCGGCGTGAAGATACCGCCGTACTTCATGCCCGCCCACGGGTGCGACACTCGGATCCAACAGCTGGAGTTCTCGTCCATGGAGCCAATGCGGTCCCAGTGGAACTGCACCTTCACACGTCCGTATTTGTCGGTCCAGATTTCCTCACTAGGCGGGCCCACCACCACAGCCGTCTGGGGGCCCTGGCTACGGGGCTTGGGCGTGACCCGGGGTGGGGTGAACGGCAAACTGGTGGGTTGCGCCTTCAGCACAAACCGTTGAATGGACCCCACCTCATCCTTGGTGGTTTTAGGCGTGGGCTTGGCTACGCTGCTGACCTCAGGGTTCTCCTGAAAATGGTATTGCACCGAGGTGATGAGGTACTGCTGGTTCTGGTCTTCGCGCGGGTAGTTTTCCAGGTTGAAGGTGTAGCCGGGGGTGAGCGCGCGGCAGCTGGATTTACCTTGTACGACGCTTTGGCGAGTCAGGTTCTCCTGGAGGCGCACCTTCACATACGCCTCGCCATCTCCATATTCGGTATAGCCACCGGGCCACTCGTAGATCTCGTGGCTGTCATGCGCGTGACCCGGGGGATCTTTGCGCATGTTCGACAAATCTGCCTTGGGCTTCTTGAAGTCGTAGTCGTCGTTGTAATGCCGACCCGGTTTGATTTCCTCCGCCAACTCCCACGCATAGATGCTTTCGCGATCAGCGATGGCAGCTTTTTCAGGGGGATAAAAGGGGATTGAGGCTGCGTCTGGCAAAGGGCTGTGCGACGCCACAATGTCGTCCGCCAGCGTGAGCGTGTGTTGTCCTGCTGAATGCTGGTGGTAATAATAAATACCCTCATGCTCCATGAGGCGAGAAACAAACTGGCAATCAGTTTCGTTGTATTGAACGCAATAATCCCAGGTACGATAACTACGCGTCAGCTTTTTATCGAGGGGATAACCATATTTACCCAGAACTTCTTCAATGATTTCTGGAACAGTTTTGTTCTGAAATATCTTGAAATCGCTTTTACGGGTTGCCAGCCAGAGCCAGGGGCTGAGCCGCGCCCGGTAGGAGTACATGCGGTGGTCTTGCCCCTGCATGCCAAACCGGGTGACGATGCCGTCGATATGGCGGGTGCCACCGCCCTCCGTTTCTACAACGATGGTGGCGTTTTTGCCTAACAACGCCTTGGGATCCACACTTTTGCTCTCACTCAGCAAGTCCACGTCCAGGGTGAAGAGTTGGCTGATCTCTTCGATACCCTGGAGTTGCCTGAATTTGAGCTGGTCGCCCAGAGGCGTTTGAATGGTGACGCGACGTTTCATGTGCTGCAGACTGTCCGGCCGATGAGTGCAAAGTGCGGCGGATGATAGCTGCAGGCAGGTATTTTCTTTTGACAGAAGGCGTCGTTAATACGGCGAAATTAACGCAAAAAGTAACTTCGGTTACCAATCAGGAATCTTCAAGACATCTTGCAACAGAAAGAAAATCGACAAAGGCACCTGTGGTAATGAACAACTCCTGTCCAACTCTTTTTGAAACAAGGCTCATGTCATTTGCAGCAGGCCGCCCATCAGGATCATCGCGAGGCGCTTTGCCACGACATTTCTGCCAAGGCTGAGCTCGGCATCGAAAACGATTGGAGGCACGGCATCAGGCCATTGCCGACGGCGCCGCTTGAGGATCACCCCCCTCCACCGCTCGCCCTTCCATCTCCCCCTCCACCTTGCGCAGCAAGTCCGCCAGGGTCTTGCCTGGCTCCTGCCGGAACTGCTCGTCCAGCACGGTG
The DNA here is from genome assembly GCF_001425125.1 of Acidovorax sp. Root402. Classification (NCBI taxonomy): domain Bacteria; kingdom Pseudomonadati; phylum Pseudomonadota; class Betaproteobacteria; order Burkholderiales; family Comamonadaceae; genus Acidovorax; species Acidovorax sp. Root402. The sequence continues at coordinate 461,370 of NZ_LMDQ01000001.1, read as the reverse complement.
ATGGAAGAAATGCGGTCGATGCGAAAGCCCCGAAAGTCATTGCGCAGCTCGCACCAGGCCGACAGCGTCCAGACCTTGCCCCAGTAAAAGCAGCCGAGCGGGCGCAGGCGGCGCAGGCTGGGGCGGCCGTTGACGTCGGCATAGTCCACCTGCACCACGTGGCGGCTGTGCACTGCCTCGCGCAGGGCTTGCAGGGTGGCCTGGGCGCGCGGGTCCAGGCCGACGGGCGGGGCATACAGGGCCTGGGCCTCGGCCGCCACGCGCGCGGCGGGGGGCAGCACGGACAGGATCTTGCCCAGGGCGCCTTCCACCTCTCGGGCCAGCCCGGCATCCAGCCAGGTCTGGGCCAGACGGGCGGCAGCTACCAGCGCATTGGCTTCACCCTGGCTGAACATCAGCGGCGGCAGATCGAAGCCCGCGCCCAGGCGGTAGCCCACACCGGCTTCGCCCTCAATGGGCACGCCCTGGTGCTGGAGGTCCGCCACGTCGCGGTAGATGGTGCGGGCCGAGACTTCAAGCCGCTCGGCCAGGAAGGCGGCGGTGGACAGGCGCCGCCCCCGGATGAGCTGGACGATCTGGAACAGGCGGTCAGCGCGGCGCATGAACGTGCCCCCCGGGGCGAGCTGCAGCCGACCAGATGGGCAGTGTCAGGACGCAGAACTCAGCCATGGCCTTTGCTCTGCTGCGCCAGCGCGTCGTCGATCTGGGAGGCGCGCACAAACGCGGAGCGCTGCCTGAACGGCTGCACAAACTGCTCGAACGCGGGGCGGCGTTCGATGGTGCCGAACTGCATGCCCCAGATCAGGTGCGCGCCCACATACAGGTCCAAGGCCGTGAAGTGGTCGCCGCACAGATGCGGGCCCTGGCGCACGGCTTGCTCCAGGGTGTTCATCACATCGGCGTAGCTGCCGTAGCCCACCATGGCCGCCCGTTCGGCGGGTGCCAGCAGGTTCAGCGCCTTGGCAGTGGCGGCGCTCTCCAGCGGGCCGGCGCAAAAGAACAGCCAGCGGTAATACGCAGCGCGTGCAGGCGTGCCCACAGGGGGCGCCAACGATTTGTCGGGGAACAGGTCGGCCAGGTAGGCACAGATGGCCGCCACCTCGGTGACCACCACCTGTCCGTGCCGCAGTGCAGGCACCTTGCCCATGGGGTTGATGGCCAGGTAGTCGGGAGCCTTCATGGTGGTGCCGTATTCAAGCAGCACGGTGTCGTAGGGCACACCACACTCTTCCAGCATCCAGCGCGCGGTACGGCCTCGGGACATGGGATGGGTGTAGAACGTCAGGGCGGCAGAAGATGTGTTCATGGAGGCTCCTGGTTCGTTCAGGTCATGCGCGGGGCGCACTGGGGGCGATGCCGATATGGATGGCCACGCGGTCCGGGCCTTCATACAGCTCGAAATCGGTGCCAAAGCGCCGTGGCACTTGCGGGTGGGCCGCAAAGTAGCGCCAGACCTCGCCCCAGGCATCGATCACCATCTGCGGCATTGTGCCGTGGCCGTGGAACACCAGATAGTCGCCCGCCTGCACCGCGATCTGCACAGCCCCTGGCACCGAGGTGACGGGCGGTGGCACAGCCACGCCAGCAGTGACATCAAAGGCGCCGTGTTCGTCGGATTCGTAGTCGCTGTAGACGCCGAAGATGCGGCCATCCTCACCACGGCCGGGCAGGTTGCGCTCCCAGCTCTGGCTGAAAAAGCGGTCCCACAGACCTCCAATGCGGGCGGTGGCGGGGTCCATCTCGTCGCGATTGCGGGTGCGTACCGTCAGTCCAGTGACATGAAACGCGGCAACCGGGGTCATGGTGGGGGTTGTTGTCATGGTCAAGCTCCTCTCTGTGTCAGGCCCGGCATGGTGCAGCCCGGCTGCTGACAACATGGTGTCAGTAGCCTGTCTGCAGCGTTGCAACAAGCCGTGACACGCGCCGACGCAGACGGAGCCACACCGCAGGGCCCTCTCTCGGCCGACGAGAAGATGACGGAAGCCGCTGCCAGCACGCCATGACAAGCGAGGGCAGAGGGAGCGTTGTGCCGCCCCCCGCTCAGCTCAGCACGGGCCGGTCAGGCTGCGGCGGCGGAGTCGCCAGGCTCTGCGGCGGGAGCAGCAGATACCGCAGCCGCTGCAGAAGCCGCTGCAGCCGCCCGCCGGCGGGCGCGCTCCAGCTGCTGCCCCACCGTGCGGGGCACCATGCCGTACATATCGGCAAAGGCGTCCAGGGTCTGGCCGCTGGCCTCAAAGGCGCGCAGCAAGGCTTCATCCTTGGCGTTGCGGGCCGACCATTCGGCAAAGGCTTCTTCGAGGATGGCGTTGGCGGCTTCGTCGCGGCTCAACACCAGTTGGGTATATGCCTCGCGCGTGAGGCCCGAGGCCTCGAACGCAGCCATCATGCGGTTGCGCAGCTTGGGCAGCAGGTCTTCGGTGGCGCGCGCCTTCTTGCGGCGGTAGACCTCCAGCAGCGCATGGTGCACATGCTCGGGGGCCATGTCTTCCACAGGCTGGCCCTGCAGGTCGTGGCGCTTATCGCCTGCCGCCACGCTTTGCAGATAGCGCGTGGAGCGGGTGTGCAGGCCCAGCGCCACCTTGAGCGCCTCGCGCTCGAACAGCTCGGGGTGGGCCGCCAGGATGTCCTGGAAGATGCCGCGCTTGAGCGGACGGAACACGGCGCCAAACAGGTGGGGGTAGAGCCCTGCCAGCTGCTCCAGCGCGGGGTGCACGCGCTGCGGCGCGCGCGTGCCTGCGCCCGGGCCACCTGCGGGCGCTGCAGCGTCTGCCGCACCGTCGGCGCTTGCACGGCCCTGCGGCGCCTGGCGCCCTTCGGGTTTGCGGCGGTTGCGGCCACCCCGGCGCGAGCCGTCCTGGCGCCGCTGGGGCGCGCCGGCTTCGGCCAACGCAGCAGGTTCAGAGGCCGCCACAGCGACCGCAGCAGCCTCGGTCGGCACAGGCGCTGCCTGGGGAGCGGCAGGCGCTACGGGCGCGACGGGTGCGGTTTGGGGTTGTTCTTGTGCGGACACGGAGTCGGTCATGGCGGTGCAGTTCGGGGGCAAATGAGAGGCGACAAAACCCTCGATCATGCCAGCCTCGGGGCTACAGGCACCAAATGGGCCGGATTCCGGCGCACGCCGTGAGCGCCCCGCGTCTCGCCCAACGCGCCGTCAACCCGTGCACAGGGCCTCGTCCAGCACCTCCACCCAGTGCCGCACAGGCGTCCCCGTGCCGCTTTGCAGATGGGTGATGCAGCCGATGTTGGCCGACAGGATCATGTCGGGCGGCTGGTTGCCGAAGGCCTCGCCGAGCACGCCGAGCTTGCGGTCGCGCAGCTGGTAGGACAGGTCGGGGTTGAGCACCGAATAGGTGCCTGCCGAGCCACAGCACAGGTGGGCATCGTTGCGCGCGGTGCGCAGCTTGAAGCCCAGCTGGTTCAGGTGCGCCTCCACCCCGCCGCGCAGCTTCTGGCCGTGCTGGAGCGTGCAAGGGGGGTGGTAGGCGTACAGGGTGTCCGGCTGGTTCACACGGCCCTGCAGCTTGGCGGCCAGCTCGGGCAGCAGGGCGGGCAGCAGCTCCGACAGGTCGCGCGTGAGGCTGCTGATGCGCTCAGCCTTGCCCGCGTATGCCGCATCGTCCTTCAGGATGTGGCCGTATTCCTTGACGGTGACGCCGCAGCCCGAGGCGTTCATGACGATGGCCTCAACCCCACCCGCGTCCACCAGCGGCCACCAGGCGTCGATGTTGGCGCGCATCTCTGCCATGCCGCCAGCCGGGTCGTTGAGGTGGAATTTGACGGCGCCGCAGCAGCCCGCCTTGGATGCGATCACGGTCTGGATGCCCACCGCGTCGAGCACGCGCGCCGTGGCGGTGTTGATGTTGGGCATCATGGCCGGTTGCACGCAGCCCGCCAGCATGAGCACCTTGCGCGCATGTTCACGCGTGGGCCAGGCGCCGGCGTCCTGCGGTGCGGGCACCTTGGCCTTGAGCGCTTCGGGCAGCAGGCCGCGCACCATTTGTCCTGCCTTCATGGCAGGAGCGAACAGCGGCGAAGGCAGGCCCTCCTTCAGCGCCCAGCGCAGGGCTTTTTCGCCCACGGGGCGGGGCACTTTTTCATCGACGATCTTGCGACCGATGTCCACCAGATGGCCGTATTGCACGCCGCTCGGGCAGGTGCTTTCGCAGTTGCGGCAGGTGAGGCACCGGTCCAGGTGCATCTGGGTCTTGCGCGTGGGCTCGGCGCCTTCGAGCACCTGCTTGATGAGGTAGATGCGGCCGCGCGGGCCGTCCAGCTCGTCGCCCAGCAGCTGGTAGGTGGGGCAGGTGGCGGTGCAAAAGCCGCAGTGCACACATTTGCGCAGGATGGATTCGGCCTCCAGGCCATCGGCGCGGGCGCGGTATTCGGGGGAGAGCTGGGTTTGCATGGGGTGCAGCCTGGGCGAAGAGACAAAAATTTCGGCGGAGGTTGGTCAGCGCGCGGCCGGTGGGTCCGCTGGCGGCGCCAGGCTGGGGTCGCCCGGCGCGGCGGGCGCCGAGGGCTTGCGCAAGGGGTGGCGCAGCCTGGCGCGGTCAGCCCACAGCGGGGGCAGCGACAGGGCCAGCAGCACCAGCGCCAGCGGCACCACAAACACAAAGCCCACGTGCTTGAAGCCCGCAGCCCCCGCAATGCCGCCCACCAGAAACATGCCCACCAGCCCGGCAAACAGCCGCAGCCGGGCCTGGTTGGCACGCACCTGCGATTCGGGCGCAGTGCCTGTGCGGTTCCAGTAGAGCATCTTGCCCATCTCGATTCCCAGGTCGGTCACCACGCCCGTCATGTGGGTGGTGCGGATCTGGGACGAGGACATCTTGGTCACGGTGGCGTTCTGCAGTCCCATGATGAAGGACAGCAGCAGCACCGTGAGTGGCACCGCAAAAGGCGTGGGCCAGCTGAGGGTGATGGCGCCCACCAGGCCAAACAGCAGCATGAGCACGGACTCCAGCAGCAGCGGCAGCGCGTAGGTGCTGCGCAGCCTGCGCTGGCGCGCCCAGTTGACCATGATGGCCGTGGTACCCGCCCCCGACATGAAGGCCCAGAGCGCGCCCACGGCGCCCAGCACCAGCTTCATCTGCCCCAGCACCAGGTTGTCGGCCAGCGACGACAGGAAACCCGTCATGTGCGAGGTGTAGAGGTGCACCACCAGAAACCCCCCGGCGTTCACCGCCCCGGCGTTGAACGCCAGCAGCAGGCCCAGCACCTGGTTGCTCGCAACCGTGCGGTGGTGTCCGGTGAGGTGAAAAAGGCGTCGCATGGCCAGGGTGGCGGTGGTGGCTGTGAGGGGGGGTTGGCTTGCCTACCAGGCCCGCGCCATGCGGCCGGGGTTGAAGATGCCGGCAGGGTCAAAGCTGTGCTTGAGGCGGGCGTGGATTTGCTCCAGCGCCTTGGATTGCAAGTCAAAAGCACCGCTGGCGCCGGATTTATTTGCCTCAGCAGCTACAAAAAGAGAAGCATTCCCGCCCACCGCCCGGGCGGCTTCGCGCAGCGCGTCGCCGGTGGACTCGGGGGCCTGCACCCAGCGCAACGCCCCATGCCATTCCACCAGGGGCTGCACGCCGCCGGGCAAAGCCAGCACCGGCGCGGTGGCGGGCACCGACAGGCGCCACAGGGCGTGGTCGGGGCGCGTGGCCCGCTCGGTGAACCACGGCAGGGTCTGCTCGCGGCAGGCGGTCCAGTCAGCGGCCACGGTGGCGTTGTCCATGCGCGTGCCACCCATGGTTTTGCACGCGGCCTCCACCGCCGCCACGGCGCCGCGCAGGCGCACATACAGGGTGCCTGCGCCTTCGTCCTGCACCCAGCAGCTGGCGTTGAGGGGTAGCGGCTGGCCGCCCCAGGCGTGCAGCTTGCGCAACGCATCGGCCTGGTTGATGCCCTCGAACCGGAGCGTGGCCTCGCCGGGGGCCACGGGCAGCACCTTGAGGCTCACTTCGGTCAGCAGGCCCAGCGTGCCCCAGGCACCGGCCATGAGGCGCGCCACGTCATAGCCCGCCACGTTCTTCATGACCTGGCCGCCGAAGGTGAGCAGCTCGGCCTTGCCGTTGAGCAGGGTCACGCCCAACAGATAGTCACGCACCGCCCCCACGCTGGCGCGTGCCGGGCCGGACAGGCCGGCCGCCACCATGCCACCCACGGTAGCGGCGTCTGCAGGAGTCTTGGCGAAATGCGGGGGTTCAAAGGGCAGGCACTGGCCTTGTTCGGCCAGCGCGGCCTCCAGCTCGGCCAGCGGGGTGCCGGCCCGCACGGTGACGACCAGCTCGCTGGGCTCGTAACTCACGATGCCACGCAGCACCCGGGTGTCCAGCACCTCGCCGTGCAGCGCCAGGCCATGGAAGTCCTTGGTGCCCCCGCCACGGATGCGCAACGGGGTCTGGTCGGCGGCGGCAGCGCGCACGCGCTCAGTGATCGGGGCGAGGGAAAAGTCCATCCGTGCATCGTAGCGGCAGCGGTCCGCCGCACGGCATGCAGGGGGCGTGAATTTTTTGAACAGCGGACGTGCAAAGGACTGGCGGATGCCATGGGGCCTTTGGCCCCCTGGCGCGCCAGTCCCACACGCGTCACCCAACGGTACGAAAAAAGCCCGCCGGTGGTCGGCGGGCTGAAGTAACCAGAGGAGTAACTCGCTTGTTCTTATTGCGACGCCACGGTGCCACCAGACACCGCAGCGCGTAGGGCGCAGAGCGATCAGCGGTTGTACGCCGTTTCGCCGTGCGAGGTGATGTCCAGACCTTCGCGTTCGTCTTCTTCCGAGACACGCAGGCCCACCGTCAGGTCAACCACCTTGTAGGCCACGAAGGACACCACGCCCGACCACACGATGGTCAGCAGCACGGCCTTGGCCTGTGTCCACACCTGGGCAGCGATGGAGTAGTCGGCAGAGGTCACCATGGTGGCGGTCACCCAGTCGGCCACGTAGCCAGGGCCACCCAGACCAGGGGCGTTGAAAACGCCGGTCAGCAGGGCACCCACGATACCGCCGATGCCGTGCACGCCGAACACGTCGAGCGAGTCGTCCGCACCCAGCAGCTTCTTGAGGCCGTTGACACCCCACAGGCAGGCAAAACCACCCACCAGACCGATGACCAGCGCACCGCCGATACCGACGTTGCCTGCAGCCGGCGTGATGGCCACCAGGCCCGCCACGGCACCCGACGCTGCACCCAGCATCGAAGCCTTGCCGCGCATCAGCGCTTCACCCATGCACCATGCCAGCACGGCAGCAGCGGTAGCCACCAGCGTGTTGATGAAGGCCAGGGCTGCAAAACCGTTGGCTTCCAGGGCAGAGCCGGCGTTGAAACCGAACCAGCCCACCCACAGCAGCGAGGCACCGACCATGGTCAGCGTCAGGCTGTGAGGCGCCATGGCTTCCTTGCCGTAACCAATGCGCTTGCCCACCATGAACGCACCCACCAGGCCCGCCACAGCGGCGTTGATGTGCACCACGGTACCGCCAGCGAAGTCCAGAGCACCCCACTGCCAGATCTGGCCGGCCTTGCTGGTCATGGCGTCGGCCACTTCCTTGGAGGCGTAGGCATCAGGACCCATCCAGAACCACACCATGTGGGCGATCGGCAGGTAGCTGAACGTGAACCACAGGACCATGAACAGCATGACGGCGCTGAACTTGATGCGCTCTGCGAACGCACCGACGATCAGGGCGCAGGTGATGCCGGCGAACGTGGCCTGGAAGGCGGCAAACACCACTTCCGGAATCACGACACCCTTGCTGAACGTGGCCGCGTTGGCAAACGTGCCTGCGGCGTTGTCCCAGATGCCCTTCATGAACAGCCGGTCGAAACCACCGATGAAGGCACCGCCTTCGGTGAAGGCCAGGCTGTAGCCGTAGATGAACCACAGCACCACGATCAGCGAGAACGTGACCATCACCTGCATCAGCACGGACAGCATGTTCTTGCTGCGCACCAGGCCGCCGTAGAACAGCGCCAGGCCGGGCAGGACCATCAGGATCACGAGGATGGTGGAGGTCATCATCCACGCGGTGTCACCCTTGTTGGGGACAGGAGCAGGCGCTTCTGCGGCGGGCGCTGCAGGCGCAGCGGCGGCAGCAGCAGCCGGTGCAGCCGCTGCGGCAGGGGCAGCAGGGGCTTCAGCCGCTGGTGCAGCCGCAGCGGGTGCCGAGGCCTCTGCCGTGGCGGGCGCCTGGGCGAGGACAGCCGATCCGCCGGATAGCAGACTCAGCCCCAGAATGAAGGAAGCAAGCAGTTTTTTCATGGCGTTTCTCTTCTTGTATGGGATGCGGCCTCGCCCTTACAGGGCTTCCTTGCCGGTTTCGCCAGTGCGGATGCGCACCACCTGCTCCAGGTGGGTCACGAAAATCTTGCCGTCACCGATCTTGCCGGTGCGCGCTGCGGTCTCGATGGACTCGATCACGCGGTCCACCAGGTCGTCGGCCACGGCGGCCTCGATCTTGACCTTGGGAAGAAAGTCCACCACATACTCTGCACCGCGGTACAGCTCGGTGTGGCCCTTCTGGCGGCCAAAGCCCTTGACTTCGGTCACCGTGATGCCTTGCACGCCGATGTCGGAGAGCGCTTCGCGCACTTCGTCGAGCTTGAAGGGCTTGATGATGGCTGTCACCATTTTCATTTTCAGTTCCTCCGGAATGGGCGCCACCGGCGCCCATTGAGACTTACAGGGTTTTGGTGAGCGTGACGATCACGCGCGACTTGTTGACCGGGCCGTAGAAGGCCTTCTTGGTGGCGCCAACCACGGCAGCGCCGAGGGACACGCCGCCGCCGAAGTCGTACGAACCGCCCAGGCTGTAGTCCATGAAGTTGGGGGCCGTGATGTCACCACCAAAGCGGGTGAAGCCGACCGACGCCTTCAGCGTGGTGCTGGGGGCCACTTCCTGGGCAAACGCCAGGTTCAGGTAGCCGGTGTTGCGGCCCTTCATGCCAGGACCTGCGTAGGCAAAGTAGTCCTTGGACAGGGTGTGCGAGTACTTGGCCGTCACGGGGCCGAAGGTGGCAGCGCCATAGACTTCGGTGGTGTTGCCCGCGCTGTTGCCGGGGTAGATGTAGGTCAGCAGGCCCACGTCCAGGTCCACGTCACCGGCCTTGAACTTGTAGCCGCCGTAGATGTCGGATTCGAGCGAGTTGCCGGACAGCCAGTTGACGCTGGAGTTCCAGTTGCCCACGTAGAAGCCGGTTTCGCCGAAGGTGTAGTCAAAGCCGCCTTGCAGTGCGGGCTTGACGGCCTTGACCTTGGACGTGTCCTGGTCCTGGCCACGGAACTTGTAGTTCGTGGTCAGGCTGACGTTGGCGGTGAGCTGGGCGCTGGCCAGCATGGGAAGGGTTGCAACAAGGGCAACGCCCAGGGTCTTGATGATGGCGCGGGTCATGTTTCCTCCGGTTGGACAAAGTAGGGACAAGCGCTTTAAGCACGGACCGTGCCACACCAAGGTGCACGGCGCGCTGCACGGTTGCGTTGCGTTACAACAATCCCCAGTACAGTGGCGGTGACCGCGTCCGGCATGTTGCACCCAACTGGTGCAGACACCCAACAGGCCGCGCTAAAAAACCACAAAACGCACCCATCTGGGGAGAAATCGCTTCATGAGTCTTGCTTTGGTGCAAAGCCGCGCCCTTCTGGGGCTGCAGGCGCCTGCAGTCACCGTCGAAGTGCATCTGGCCAACGGTTTGCCCAGCTTCACGCTGGTCGGGCTGGCCGAGGTGGAGGTGAAAGAAGCCCGCGAGCGCGTGCGCTCCGCGCTGCAGAACGCGGGGCTGGAGTTCCCGTCGAACAAACGCATCACCGTCAACCTTGCCCCCGCCGACCTGCCCAAGGATTCGGGCCGCTTCGATCTGCCGATTGCGCTGGGCATCCTCGCCGCCAGCGGTCAGGTGGATGCCAGCCGCCTGGCAGGCTACGAGTTTGCGGGCGAGCTGTCGCTGTCCGGCGAGCTGCGCCCCGTGCGCGGCGCGCTGGCCACCAGCCTGGCCCTGCAGACCCAGCAGATTGACGCACAGCTGGTGCTGCCGCCCGGCAGCGCCGAAGAGGCCGCCCTGGTGCCCGCCGCGCGCGTGGTGCGTGCGCGGCACCTGCTGGATGTGGTGCGGGCGTTCCTGCCACCGGGCAGCACGGCCGGTGGCGATGCCGACGTGGCCAACGACGGCTGGACCCGCCTGCAGGCCACCGCGCTCACCGCCAGCACCACCGGGCCCGACATGGCCGACGTGAAGGGCCAGGCGAGCGCCAAGCGCGCGCTGGAGATTGCAGCGGCTGGCGGCCACAGCCTGCTGATGGCCGGGCCACCTGGCTCGGGCAAGTCGATGCTGGCGCAGCGTTTTGCCGGGCTGCTGCCCGCGATGACGGTGGACGAAGCGCTGGAGAGCGCCGCCATTGCCAGCCTGGCGGGGCGCTTTCGGCCCGAGGCTTTTGGCGTGCGCCCCACCGGCCAGCCCCACCACACGGCCAGCGCGGTGGCGCTGGTGGGCGGTGGCTCGCCACCCCGGCCGGGCGAGATCTCGCTGGCCCACCAGGGCGTGCTCTTCCTTGATGAACTCCCGGAATTCCCCCGCGCTGCGCTAGAGGCTCTGCGCGAGCCGCTAGAGACCGGCCACATCACCATCGCCCGGGCAGCGCAACGCGCGGAGTTTCCGGCCCGGTTCCAGATGATCGCGGCGATGAATCCGTGCCCCTGCGGCTTTCTGGGCTCCACGCAGCGCGCCTGCCGCTGCACGCCCGACCAGGTGCACCGTTACCAGGCCAAGCTCAGCGGCCCGCTGCTGGACCGCATCGACCTGCATGTGGAGGTGCCCGCCCTGCCCGCCGAGCAGCTGGTGCAGGCGGCTGCGGGCGAGTCCACCGCCAGCATCCGCGCCCGGGTGGAGCAGGCCCGCGCCAAGGCGCTGGCGCGCCAGGGCAGCACCAACCAGGCGCTGCAGGGGCAGGCCATCGACGCCCACCTGCACCTGGACGATGCGGCCGCCAAGTTCCTCAACACCGCTGCCGCGCGCCTGGGCTGGTCGGCACGCAGCACGCACCGGGCGCTGAAGGTGGCGCGCACCATCGCCGACCTGGCCGGCGCGCCCACCACCGAGGTCAGCCATGTCGCCGAGGCCGTGCAATACCGCCGCGTACTGCGCAGCCCGGTGTGAGTAGCGCTGGCGGCCCTTGAGGCACATCAGCACCTTGACGGAGACAGATATCAAATTGATAGCGCCTGGCGCATGTATCACTAGCGCCTGCGGCTGATTTTGATCAAAAAGAGGGTGCGCAGCACCCAGCGGGCGCTGCGCACCGGCCGCAGGGGCCCGGGCGCCCGGCACAATCTCCCCCCATGTCCAGCGTCCGCTCCCCCAAGAAATCCCCGTCGGTCCCCGCCCCCACAGACACCGCAGCCCCCGCCAACGAGCCCGTGGACACCGGCTTTTTGCGCACGCTGGTGGGCTACAACACGCGGCGCGCGGCGCTGTCCATCATTGCCGTGTTCATGGAACGCATGGCCGTGTACGACCTGAAGGTGGTGGATTTCTCGGTGCTGTCACTGGTGGCGCACAACCCGGGCATCACCTCGCGCCAGCTGTGCGCCACGCTCAGCGTGCTGCCGCCCAACATGGTGGGCTTGATTGCGGCGCTGGAACGGCGCGGCCTGATCGAGCGGCGCCCGCACCCGAGCGATGGGCGCGCCATGGGCGTGCACCTGACGCCCGCCGGGGTGGAACTGACGGCGCAGGCCGAGCAGACGGCCGCGCAACTGGAAGAAGACGCCACCAACCGCCTGACGGCGGCCGAGCGCAAGACACTGATCCGGCTGCTGCAAAAAGTCTACGACTGATCCAGCGGCTGCTCAGCAGGCCGCAAGAGGCCTGGATGGGTATCAGGCGGCCGGCGCTGCCGGGGCCTTGTCCAGACCCAGTAAGCGCACCGCGTTGCCCTTCAGGATGCCGGGCATCACCTCGGGCTTGAAGCCCGCTTCCTGGAAGTCCTTCATCCAGCGCTCGGGCGTGATCAGCGGGTAGTCGCTGCCGAACAGCACGCGGTCTTTCAGCAGCGTGTTGGCGTACTGCACCAGCTGCTTCGGAAAATACTTGGGACTCCAGCCCGACAGGTCGATCCAGACATTGGGCTTGTGCGTGGCGACCGACAGCGCCTCGTCCTGCCACGGAAAGCTGGGGTGGGCCATGACAATCTGCATGTCGGGGAAGTCGATGGCCACATCGTCCAGGTGCATGGGGTTGCTGTACTCCAGCCGCAGGCCGCCGCCGCAGCGCATGCCGCTGCCGATGCCGCTGTGACCGGTGTGAAAGATGGCGGGCATGCCGTATTCGGCGATCACCTCATAGATAGGCCAGGCCATCTTGTCGTAGGGGTGGTAGGCCTGCACCGTGGGATGGAACTTGAAGCCCTTGATGCCGAACTCCTCGATCAGGCGGCGGGCTTCGCGCGCGCCCATCTTGCCCTTGTGGGGGTCGATGCTGGCGAAGGCCGTCATCATGTCGCTGTTGGCCTTGGCGGCCTCGGCGATCTCTTCGTTGGGGATGCGACGGCGGCCCATCTTGGACTCGGCGTCCACCGTGAACATCACCAGGCCAATCTTCTGCTCGCGGTAGTAGGCCACCGTCTCGGCAATGGTGGGGCGGCGGCCGTTCTTGAAGTACTTGTCGGCGGCGCGGTCGTACTCCTCGCCGTAGTTGTCAAACGGGTTCCAGCAGCTCACCTCGGCGTGGGTGTGGATGTCGATGGCGATCAGATTGGCGTGGTCCATGCGTGTCTCCTGGGTTGGCGCCCGCCGGTGCAGCGTCAAACCCCCAGCATGCGCCACGGCGCGTGACGCAGATCAAGGGTAAACACCAATAAAAAACGGGCTTGGCTTGCTTGAATTGGTTATGAACTATAACCACAATTCAACCAACACGAAAGCCTCTATGACCCATCCAGACATCCATTTCGAGCTGCGCGGCGACCACCAGGAAGTGGCCGTGATCCGCCTGACCCGCGCGGCCAAGCGCAATGCGCTGAACGACGGCCTGATCCTCGCGCTGCGCGACCTGTTCGAGAAAATGCCCAGCACCGTGCGCGCGGCCGTCATCGATGGCGACGGCCCCCATTTCTGCGCCGGGCTGGACCTGTCGGAGCTCAAAGAGCGCGACGCCGGCCAGGGCCTGCACCACTCGCGCATGTGGCACGCCGCGCTGGAGCGTGTGCAGTACGGCCCCGTGCCGGTCATTGCTGCGCTGCATGGCGCCGTGGTGGGCGGCGGGCTGGAGCTGGCCAGCGCCTGCCATATCCGCGTGGCCGACGAGTCCACCTTCTACGCGCTGCCCGAAGGCTCGCGCGGCATCTTCGTGGGCGGCGGCGGCGCTGTGCGCATCCCCAAGCTCATCGGCGCTGCGCGCATGACGGACATGATGCTCACCGGCCGCGTCTACAACGCGCAGGACGGCGAGAAGGTCGGCTTTGCCCAGTACCTCGTGCCCGAAGGCCAGGCCTTTGACAAGGCCTTCGAACTGGCCGTGCGCGTGGCGCAGAACGCGCCGCTGACCAACTACGCGCTGATGCACGCCCTGCCCCGCATTGCCGAGCAGCCCGCCGACCAGGGCTTCTTCACCGAAGCCATGATGGCCGCCATCGCCCAGAGCGCCCCTGAAGCCAAGTCCCGCCTCGCCGACTTCCTGGAAGGCCGCGCCGCCAAGGTCCGCAAGGACTGAGCCCGCCCCCAGTCACCCCTTGCCCCTGCTGGAACCCCCTATGAGCGACCTCTCCACCCCCCTCGCCCCGGCCCGCTACCGCCCCGTGACCTTCGGCGTGACCCGCGTCAGCCTGCGTGACGGTGCACCGGGCGTGCGTTACCTGCAGGCGGACCTGCCCCTGGGCGCCTTTGCCCGCCGCGTGACGGACTACCTGGTGCACTGGGCGGAGACCACGCCCGACCACAGCTTTCTGGCACGCCGCGAGCAGCTGCCCGGTGGCAAGACGGGTGACTGGCAGCATGTGAGCTACGCCCAGGCGCTGGATGCCGCGCGCAGCATCGGCCAGGCCCTACTGGATCGGGGCCTGAACGCAGAGCGCCCGGTGGTGGTGCTGAGCGAGAACACTGTCGAGCACGCCCTGCTGGCACTGGGCTGCATCTACGCCGGTGTGCCCTACTGCCCCGTGTCGCCCGCCTACGCCACCGTGAGCCAGGACTACGACAAGCTGCGCCACGTCATCGACACCCTCACCCCCGGCTTGGTGTTTGCCGCCGACGGCGCACGCTACGGCAAGGCCATCGCAGCCACCGTGGCGGCCGATGTCGAAGTGATCCTGGCCCAGGGCGCGCTGGAGGGCCGCAAGGCGGGCACCTTCCAGAGCCTGCGCCACACCACCGCCACCCCGGCGGTGGACGCGGCCATGCACGCCACCGGCCCCGGCACCATCGTGAAGTTCCTGTTCACCAGCGGCTCCACCAAGATGCCCAAACCGGTCATCAACACCCAGCGCATGTGGTGCGCCAACCTGCAGCAGATCTCGCTGTCGCTGCCGGTGCTGGCCGAGGCATCGCCCGTGCTGGTGGACTGGCTGCCGTGGAACCACACCTTCGGCAGCAACCACAACTTCGGCCTCACGATGATGCATGGCGGCACGCTGTACATCGACGACGGCAAACCGACGGCCGCACTGATTGGCGAGACCCTGCGCAACCTGCGCGAGATCGCACCCACGGTGTACTTCAACGTGCCCACCGGCTTTGAAATGATTGCCGAGGCCATGAAGACCGACGCCCAGCTGCGCGCCAACCTGCTGTCGCGCGTGCGCCTGTTCTTCTACTCGGGCGCCGGCCTGGCCCAGCCCGTGTGGGACAGCCTGCACGCCACGCAAGAGGCCGCCATTGGCGAGCGCATCGTGATGTGCACGGGCCTGGGGATGACGGAATCCGCCCCCTCGGCCATGTTCTGCAATAGCCCCGACGTGCGCTCCGGCCACATCGGCGCGCCCGTGCCCGGCATGGTGCTCAAGCTGGTGGAGGTGGACGGCAAGACCGAGGTGCGCTACCGCGGCCCCAACGTCACGCCCGGCTACTGGCGCTCCGACGCCGCCACGCGCGACGCGTTTGACGACGAAGGCTACCTGTGCACCGGCGACGCCGTGAAGTGGATCGACGAGAACAACATCCACCGTGGCCTGGCGTTTGACGGCCGCATTGCCGAGGACTTCAAGCTCTCCACCGGCACCTTCGTGAGCGTGGGCCCCATGCGCGCCAAGATCATCGTGGCGGGCGCACCCTACATCCAGGACGTGGTGCTCACCGGCCTGAACATGAAGGAAGTGGGCGCCCTGCTGTTCCCTTCCCCCGCCTGCCGCGAAGTGGCGGGCCTGGGCCCGGACGCTCCCTGGGCCGACGTGGTGGCGCACCCCGCCGTGCGCCAGCGCATCGAGGCGGTGCTGGACGGGCTGGCCCGGGAAGCCACCGGCAGCGCCAGCCGCGTGGCCCGTGCGCTGCTGATGGCAGAGCCGCCCTCTATCGACAAGGGCGAGATCACCGACAAGGGCTCCGTCAACCAGCGTGCCGTGCTCAAGCACCGCGATGCGCTCGTCACGGCCTTGCACGACGACATAGCACCGGGCATCCTCAAGCCCGGCGCCTGAACCCCACCCCGAACAGGACAGACCCACCATGCAGATTCAAGGACAAGCCGCCCTCGTGACCGGCGGCGCATCGGGCCTCGGCGAGGCCACCGCACGCGAACTGGCCCGCCTGGGCGCCAAGGTGGCCGTGCTCGACCGCAATGCCGAGCTGGCCGAAAAAGTTGCTGCTGAAATTGGCGGCGTAGCCTGCCCCTGCGACATCACCGACGCCGCCAGCGTGACCGCCGCGCTGGAGAAGGCCGCTGCCGCCCACGGCCCCGCCCGCATCCTCATGAACGTGGCCGGCATTGGCAGCGCCAAGCGCGTGGTGCAACGCGACGGCAGCGCCGCGCCGCTGGAAGACTTCGTGCGCGTGATCAACATCAACCTCATCGGCAGCTACAACGTGAGCCGCCTGTTTGCCGCCGCCTGCAGCAAGCTGCCCGTGCTGGACAACGGCGAGCGCGGTGTGATGATGTTCACCGCATCCGTCGCCGCCTTTGATGGCCAGGTGGGCCAGCAGGCCTACAGCGCCTCCAAGGCAGGTCTGGCCGGCATGACACTGCCCATGGCGCGCGACCTGGCGCAGCACGCCATCCGCGTGTGCACCGTGGCGCCCGGCCTGTTTGCCACGCCGCTGATGAAAGAGCTGCCCGAGGCAGTGCAACAGTCGCTGGCGGCCAGCATCCCCTTCCCGCCACGCCTGGGCAAACCCGAAGAGTTTGCCGAGCTGGCTTGCCATATCGTGACCAACGGCCACCTGAACGGCGAAGTCATTCGCCTGGATGGCGCCCTGCGCATGGCGCCCCGGTAAACGATCAGCGCCACACATCAGTAAATAACAAGAGGGCGCGAAAGCGCTCCAGCTTGACCCCCGAGATTTCCGTCAGACACACACCAGGAGACATCAGCATGACCACCACCCGCCGTCAATTTGTTCAGGCCCTTGGCGCCAGCGCCGCGCTGGGCGCCTTCCACCCCTTTGCCGCCCATGCCCAGGTGGACCAGGTGAAGGTGTACTTCGGCTTCCCCGCCGGCAGCTCGGGCGACACCGTGGCCCGCCGCGTGGCCGAGAAGTGGGCTGGCAGCGCGTTCAGCAAGAACCCTGGCGTGGTGGAAAACAAGCCCGGCGCGGGCGGCCGCATTGCGCTGGAGACGCTCAAAGCTGCGCCCGCAGACGGCTCGGTGCTGGCCGTGGCGCAGGTATCGGCCCTGGCCAACTACCCGCACATTTACAGCAAGATGAACTACACCGACAAGGACTTCGCGCCCGTGTCGATCGCAGCCATCATGCACCACGGCCTGGCTGTGGGCCCCATGGTGCCCGCCAGCGTGAAGAACGTGAAGGACTTCCTGGCCTGGGCCAAGGCCAACCCCAAGGACGCCAGCTACGGCTCGCCCGGTGCAGGCTCCACGCCCCACTTCCTGGGCGCGCTGCTGGGCATCAACAGCGGTGTGGACCTGCGCCACGTGCCCTACCGTGGCTCCATCCCTGGTGTGACGGACGTGGTGGGCGGCCAGGTGGCTGCCATGGTCACGCCGCACGGTGACTTCATCGCCAACTACAAGGCCGGCAAGCTGCGCATCCTGGCCACCTCGGGCCCCAAGCGCTCCATCTACGTGCCGGATGTGCCCACGTTTGCCGAACAGGGCTTCCCTGAGCTGACCACCGAAGAATGGTTTGGCTTCTACGCCCCGGCCGCCACGCCCAAGCCGGTGATTGCCGCTGCCAACGCCGCCATCAACGCTGCGCTGAAGGAAAAGTCGGTCATCGACAGCCTGGCCATCGTGGGCCTGATGCCCCATGGCTCCACCCCTGAAGAACAGGCCCGCTGGCAAAAGGCCGAGTACGACAGCTGGGGCCCGCTGATCAAGAAGATCGGCTTTACCGCAGAGTCCTGATCCCCCCTGCGCCGCAGGTCCGGACTGACCCCAGTCCGGGCTGCCGCATGGCAAAAAATAGAAGAAAACAGCCGCTAGCGCACATCCAACAAGCGCAGACAGCTACCAATAAGAGATCAAACCATGCAAGCCCGCCAAACCCTTGCCGACATCCAGCACCTGCTGACCACCGTGCTGAAGGCGCCCACGCGCTGGCAAGGCCTGGTGCCGTTTGCGGATACCGACGGCGACCTGGCGGCCCAGGTGCTCGACGAGGCGGCCAAGTTTGTGGACAGCGCCATCGCCCCGCTGCAGCGCAGCGGCGACGAAGAAGGCTGCCGCTTTGACGGTGGACGCGTGCACACCCCCGCAGGTTTTCGCGATGCGTACCAGGCCTTCTGGCAGGCGGGCTGGCCGTCGCTGTCTTGCGCGCCCGACGATGGCGGCCAGGGCCTGCCTGCGGTGCTGGAGTGTGTGCTGTTTGAATGGCTGGCCGGCGCCAACCACGGCTGGACCATGGCGCCCGGCCTGCTGCACGGCGCGTACGAATGCATCAAGCACCATGCCAGCGATGAACTCAAGGCGCAGTACCTGGAGAAGGTCGCCACCGGCGAATGGCTGGCCACCATGTGCCTGACCGAAGCCCACGCAGGCAGCGACCTGGGCATGGTGCGCACACGCGGCGTGCCCCAGCCCGACGGCAGCGCCCGGGTGAACGGCAGCAAGATTTTTATCTCTGGCGGCGAGCACGACTTGACGGACAACATCGTGCACCTGGTGCTGGCGCGCCTGCCCGATGCGCCTGCGGGGCCCAAGGGCCTGTCGCTGTTCCTGGTGTCCAAGATTCTTCAGGATGGAAGCCACAACGCCGTGGTCTGCGAGCGCATCGAAGAAAAAATGGGCCTGCACGGCAGCCCCACCTGCGTGATGCGCTTTGACGACGCCACCGGCTGGCTGGTGGGCGAGCCGAACAAGGGCCTGAACGCCATGTTCGTGATGATGAACGCCGCCCGCCTGCACGTGGGCCTGCAAGGCATCGGCCTGCTGGAGGCCGCCTGGCAAAAGGCCAGCGCCTACGCCGCAGAGCGCCGCCAGATGCGCGCGCCCGGCGCCAAGGACACCAGCCTCATTCAAGACCACCCCGCCATCCGCCGCATCCTGCACACGCAACGCGCCTGGATCGACGGCGGCCGCGTGCTGGCCTACCACACGGCCCTGCAACTCGATGTGGCCAAACACAGCACCGACGCCGGCGAACGCGCCGCCGCGCAGCGCTGGTGCGCGCTGGTCACGCCCGTGCTCAAGGCCGCGCTCACCGACCAGGCCTTTCACGGCGCCAGCGCCTGCCTGCAGGTGTTTGGCGGCCACGGCTATGTACGTGAATGGGGCATCGAGCAGATCGTGCGCGACGCGCGCGTGGCCATGATCTACGAGGGCACCAACGAGATCCAGGCCATCGACCTGCTGGTGCGCAAGGTGCTGGCCGATGGCGGCCAGGGCCTGGCAACGCTGCTGACCACACTGCCCGGCGCAGCCCCCAGCGCCGCTGCCAGCGCACGCCGCCATGCGCTGGTGGAGATCACGCAGACCCTGGCGATTGCCGCCCAGTCCGACCCCGAACTGCCCTACTGGGTGGCCGACGACTACCTGCGCGCCGTGGCGCTGGTGCTGCTGGAATGGGCCTGGGCCCAGATCGGCGCCGCCCGCCCCCACCGCGCGGAACAATCCACGGCCGCCACAGACCGCTGGACCACACCCGCCCAGGCCTTCGCCCAGTGGGTGCTGCCCGAGTTCGATCTGCGCACCACCATCCTGCGCCAGCGCATTGCCCAGGCGTTTGAATTCAGGCCGCAGGAGGCCGCAAGCGCATGATTCATATGCGCCAGCAGCTCCTGATTCAGTAGCGAAACACCTTCCATCGATCTCCCACCCACAGCGTGTTGAGGCCACGTTGCGGGGTTCCTTGCGCCTCAAAAAAACCACTGGAGACAACACCATGCGCTTGAAGATGAGAAGAAACCGGATGCGTGCCCACCACCCCCTGGCACTCTCGGCTGCGGCTGCTGCCTTGCTCATGGGCTGTGGCGGCTCGTCCGATGCCGCCCTGCCCCAGCTCTCCGCCGCCACACCGGCCACCCTGCAGTCGTGCGCCACGCTCGCCAGCAGCCTGGCGTTGCCCGACACGCGCATCACCTCGGCCGAGCAAGTGCCCGCAGGCCCCATCACCGTGCAGGGCGTGACCACCCAGGCGCCTGCGCACTGCCTCGTCAAAGGCAAGATGAAAGAGCGCACCGGCCCCGTGGACGGCGCCAGCTACGCCATCGGTTTTGAAATGCGCCTGCCCGTGGAGTGGAACGGCCGCTTTCTGCACCAGGCCAACGGCGGCCTGGACGGCAGCGTGGTCACCGCGCTGGGCTCGGTGAGCGGCGGCGCCCCCGTGGCGCCCGCCCTGGTGCAGGGCTTTGCGGTGCTCAGCTCTGACGCAGGCCACAGCGCACCCACGCCCTTCTTTGGCGTGGACCCGCAGGCCCGGCTGGACTACGGCTACCAGGCCGTGGGCACCCTCACCCCCATGGCCAAGAACCTCATCAAGAGCGCCTACGGCAAGGCGCCCGACCGCTCGTACCTGGCCGGCTGCTCCAACGGCGGCCGCCACGCCATGGTGGGCGCGTCGCGCTATGCCGAGCAGTACGACGGCATCCTGGCGGGCAACCCCGGCTTTCACCTGCCCAAGGCCGCCACCACGCAGCTGTGGAAGGCCCAGCAATACGCCAAGGTGTCCACCAAAGACGCCACCACCGGCCTGCCCGACCTGACCACCGCCGTGAGCCCGACCGAGTTCAAGCTCATCAGCAGCAAGATCGTCGCCAAGTGCGACGCACTGGACGGCGTGGCCGACGGCCAGGTCAACGACGTAGCCGCCTGCCAGGCCGCCTTCAACCTGCAGACCGACGTGCCCACCTGCACCGGCGCACGCGACGGCAGCTGCATCACCAGCGAGCAAAAGGGCGTGCTGGCCAGCATCTTTGCAGGCCCCAAGAACAGCAAGGGCGAGGCGCTGTACACCGGCACCTGGTTCGACCCCGGCGTTGCGGGCGCCAACTTTGCATCGTGGCACTTTGGCGCGCCCGCCACGCGTGACGCCGGTGCGGTGGCCTTCATCTTCACCTCACCCCCATCCACCGTGGCAGCGTTCACCGCCATCCCCGGCATGCAGTACGCGCTGAACTTCAGCATGGAGACGGACTACCCCAAGATGTTCGCCACCAACGCGCAATACGCCGAGTCACCCTGGTCGTACATGACCCCGCCCAACGAAGCTGACCTGAGCGCCCTGAAGAACCGGGGCGCCAAGATGATCGTCTTCCACGGCGTGGCCGACGGCGTGTTCTCGCCCATGGACACCGCCAACTGGATGGACCGCCTGCAAGCCAACCACAGCGGCAAGGCCGACGCCTTTGCCCGCCTGTTCCTGGTGCCCGGCATGAACCACTGCTCCGGCGGCCCCGCCACCGACCAGTTCGACATGCTGGCCCCGCTGGTCGCCTGGGTGGAACAAGGCAAGGCCCCCGACAGCGTGACCGCCAAGGCACGCGGCGCAGGCGCCAACGTGGTCAACGCCGAGCTGCCCGCCAGCTGGTCCGCCAACCGCACCCGGCCGCTGTGCGTTTACCCCAAGGTGGCGCGTTACAACGGCACGGGGGATGTGGAGAGCGCAAGCAGTTTCAGCTGCAAGTGATCAGCGCTTGAAAAGCGGGAAGTCCGGCGCAAGCCGGGCTTCCCTTTTTCTTTACCTTTTACGCCTTGGCGCGAGGCTTCATGCGAAAGCTGACGCCCATGCGGTTGATGGCGTTCATGGTGGCAATCGTGAGCGTCAGGTCCACCAGGTCCTTCTCGCCAAACACGGCCAGCGCGGCCGCATAGGCTTCATCAGAGGCATGGGTCTCACTCACGCGGGTCACCTCCTCGGCCCAGGCCAGCGCAGCGCGCTCCTGCTCGGAGAACAGATACGCCGCCTCATGCCACACAGGAACCAGCACCACCTTCTCCACCGACATGCCTTCGGCCAGCAGGTCACGCGTGTGGATGTCGATGCAGTGCGCGCACCCGTTGATCTGCGACACGCGCAGAAAAACCAGGTGCGTCAGCAAGCTGGGCAGGCCTGTGCCCTGGGTGACGAAGTGGTGCAGCGTCCCGATGGCCTTGGCCCCCTCGGGCGATACGTTGAACCAAATAGCGCGGTTCATACAGCAGTTCCTTCACATTGAATGTTGGGCGGAGGCCGGTATCGACCTCCTGCTCACCAGACGTTTGACGTGAGGGTGCTGTGACAGATGCGAGAGAAATGGGTGCGAAGCCGACCATGCCCACACCCACGCCGCTACGCGCCGGAACCGGCGACAGCGGGAAGCTTGGAGCCGCTGCGCCTGCGTCCCAAGGTGGCGCGCTTCAGCATCACGGCTGCAGGAAACGCTGGACCAACAAAGACCAGTAGGCGGAACCGACTGCCACGTTCTCGTCGTTGAAGTCATAGCCTGGGTTGTGCACCATGCAGGCGCCGTGACTGCCCTCGCCTTCTCCATTGCCGATGAACAAGTAGCAGCCCGGCACTTCTTCGAGGAAGAATGCGAAGTCTTCGCTGCCAGTCAGCGCCTTTCCCTGTCGGGTCACGCGATGAGCGCCTGCGAGCTCTTCAGCCACCTCCCGCGCAAAGTCGGTTTCGCGCGCGTGGTTGACCAGCACCGGATACCCGCGCTTGTATTCGACCTGTGCCTGCACACCATAGCTCTGGGCCTGGGCCTGGGCGAGTTCGGTGATGCGCTTTTCGAGCAGTTCGCGCACTTGCGGATTCAGTGAGCGCACGCTCAGGCTGAGCGTGGCTTTTTGGGGGATGACGTTGTTGGCCACGCCCGCGTTGAATGCCCCCACCGTGATGACTGCCGTCTCTTGCGGGTCCACATTGCGCGCCACGATAGCTTGCAGACCCAGCACGATGGCCGAGCCGGCCACCACAGGGTCGGCCGCCAGATGCGGCATGGCACCGTGGCCGCCCTTGCCGTCCAGCGTGATGGTGACGTAGTCGGACGACGCCATGGTGGGGCCGTCGCGCAGCACCAGATGGCCCTGCGGGTGGCCCGGCATGTTGTGGATGGCAAACACCGCATCGCACGGAAACCGGGTGAAAAGGCCGTCCTCCATCATCTTCCTGGCACCGCCCAGACTCTCTTCGGCAGGCTGGAAGATCAGGTTGAGCGTGCCCGAAAACTCTACGTTCTGTGCAATGTGCTTCGCTGCGGCCAGCAGCATGGCGGTGTGACCGTCATGCCCGCAGGCGTGCATGATGCCCACGTTGCAGCTGGCGTACGGCAGGCCCGTGTTTTCCTCGATGGGCAACGCGTCCATGTCGGCGCGCAAGCCCAGGGTTTTGCTGCCATTGCCTCGCCGCAGCTGCCCGACCACGCCGGTGCCACCCAGGCCCCGGGTGACCTGGTAGCCCCATTTTTCGAGCTGCTCGCCCACGAGGTCGCTCGTGCGGTACTCCTGGTAGCCCATCTCGGGATGCTTGTGAATATCGCGGCGCACCGCAATGAACTCGGCGGCCTGCGCCTGTAGGGCCTCGATGATGTGGTGCGCAAAAGCTTCGCGTGGGGCGTTCATGAAGGGCCTTTCTGCAATCACTGCGGCTGCAGGTTGATGCTGCGTGCGATGCCGCGATAGAGTTCAATCTCGGCCTGGTAGATTTTTGCCAGCTCTGCGGGGCTGCGCGCACTGATCACGACATTGCCACTGGCTTCGAAAGCCTTGCGGGTTTCCGGAATTTCCGCCGCCGCATAGAAGGCCTTGTTCAGCGTGTTGATCACATTCTCAGGGGTGCTCTTGTGTACCTGCACACCGCTCCAGATGTTGAATTCCATGGATTCCAGCCCTTTCATGGTCGCCATGGCCGGGAACTGTTTGAACAACGGGTGCGGCGCTTTGGCAGTCACGGCCAGGCCCTGGATTTTCCCGTCCATGATGGTTTGCGGAATCGAGCCCGCCATGGGCAGGAAAGCCATGTCGATCTGGCCACCCATCAGGTCCGTGAGCAGGGGCGCAATGCCCTTGTAGGGCACATGCAGCATCTCGACTTTGGTCAGCTGCGAAAACCTCTCGCCGATGAGGTGGTACAGCGAACCCGGGCCCACGCTGCCGTAGCTCAACGGGTTGCCGCTTTTCTTGCGCGCCAGGGCCAGCAGCTCGTCCAGGTTCTTCACGTTGAGTGAATTGCGCACCGCCAGTATGGTGGTCGTGTTGGCGAACTGGGCCACCAGCGTGAAGTCCTCGGCCTTGTATTTCACGCCCTGAATGGCCATGGGCGCCAGGACCAGTTCCATCGGACTGCCCAGGGCCAGCATGTAGCCGTCGGCGGGCGCGTTGACCACCCGGGCCAGGCCAATGGAGCCGCCAGCGCCACCGACGTTTTCGATGACCATGGTCTGCCCCAGCCGGGCGGATGCCTCGGGCTGCAACTTGCGGGCAAAAAAGTCAGAGGGCCCGCCGGCCGGGTAAGGCACGATGAGACTGATGGGTTTGCTGGGCCAGCTCTGCGCCCAGGCTGTGCCCATGGCGCTGGCAGCCATGATCAGTGCGCCCACAAAGGTTTTGAAGTTCATCCGAATCTCCATGAAATTGGTGTTGTGGATTCAAGTGCCAGCTGCATCGTAGAAAACGATTTTTGTTGCGTCCAATGACTTCTTTTCTCCATTTGCATTCGTAAAATGAATAGGTGAACCTCAGGCATCTGGAACACTTTCTGGCGCTGTCCGATATGGGCTCGTTCAGCCGTGCGGCCGAGAAACTGCACATCACCCAATCCGCTCTCAGCCGCAGCATCCAGTCCCTCGAAGAAGAACTGGGCGGGCCGCTGCTGGATCGCATCGGAAAACGCAATGAACTGACCCCGCTGGGCCAGTCAGTGCTGGAGCGGGCGCGGGGCATCGTCAAAGAGGCCGCCGAATTGAAACGGGGCGCCGCCCTGCTTCAACAAGGCGGACTGGGGAGCCTGCGGCTCGGATTGGGGTCCGGCCCGGGTGCCTTGCTGATGACGCCGTGGCTCGTGTACATGGCGACGCATCACCCCGGAGTGAAAGTGTCGGTGACGCGCGGCCCGACAGAGGTGCAATTGCGGCAGCTGCGCGATCGCTCGCTGGATGCCCTCGTCGTGGATATACGCCGCATCGTGCCTGCTGCGGACCTGAGCATTGGGCCGACCTTTGACATGCCTGCTGGCATGGTTTGCCGTGCCGGACATCCCTTGCTGGCGCAGTACCCCAACGGCGTGCCCTTCGAAGCCCTGCTGTCTTACCCCGTGGCCTCGATCCCCTTGTCAGAGGAGATAGCGCGGATCCTTGTAGCCCGCTATGGCCCCAGAGCCGACCCCGCCGAGATGACCACGTTGCAGTGTGAAGAGATTTCCAGCCTGCTGCAAACCGTGCAGCAATCGGACGCGATTTACCTGGGCATTCTGGCAGCGGCGCGCCAGGAGATGTCGAGGGGTGACCTGGTGCAACTGTCGGTAGTCCCCCACCTGGATCAGGGCGCCGTGCTCGGTGTGGTTACGCTGGCCGGACGCACCGAGCAGCCTGTGATGCGGGTGTTCCGCGATTTTGTAGTCCGCATGCTGAACCCCAGTGATGACACCCACCGCGATGTTTCCTGAGGGAAGCTACTCCGCCACGCCCGGCTTGCGTTCATCCGGCGCCTGCGATCGGTTGGCCTCTTCTTTCGCCTTCTTCCCTTGGTCGTGGTGCCACTTGATGGCGTAGAACATGCAGGTGCCAAACACGAGCACCTTGAAGGTGATAAAGACTATGGGGACCCAATCCATTGTTGATGGCTTTCCTGGTTGTTGATGGGCACCCACTAACGTCAAGTGCACTGCCTCAAAACGCTGCGTCAGCAGCTTCATCGTGTTCAAGCCATCGTCGAATCACACATCGACAGCACGGGGCACATGATCTGAAAACTTGGTGTGATGCTATCGGGCCTGGTATGCGGGCGTAAGCATCAGTTCTGCCTAAATTTTGCGTAGCAGATGAATATTGCCGTGCGGGGCGGCTGCATGAAAAGCGGCGTTGGATTGAGGTTCGCATGGAGCCGCAGCGCGCAGGCCATAGAGCGCGCCGCGTGAGCAGACGGAGCGCCGCTTGCACACAACGCCGACCGGGCACATACAAAAAAGGCCTGCATGAGAGAACCCCATGCAGGCCTTTGATTGGGTGTCAGTGCTATTGCTGGGTGACTAGAACGGCAACCCCACATAGTTCTCCGCCAACGACCCCAGCGCCTTCTCGGACGAGAACAGGTACGCCAGGTCCGTGTCCTGCAGCTTCTGGTCGTACGCGATGGAATCCGGGAAGGTGTGCAGCATGGTCGTCATCCACCACGAGAAGCGCTGAGCCTTCCACACGCGGGCCAGGGCCTTTTCGGAGTACTTGTCGAGGCCGGTGCTGTCGCCATCCTTGTAGTGCGCGACCATGGCGTGGTACAGGTAATAGATGTCCGACGCCGCGCTGTTCAGGCCCCGAGCGCCGGTGGGCGGCACGATGTGGGCGGCGTCGCCCGCCAGGAACAGGTTGCCGTAGCGCATGGGCTCAGCCACGAAGGAGCGCAGGGGGGCGATGGACTTTTCGATGGATGCGCCGGTGATGAGCTGCTCGGCCACTTCGGCGGGCAGGCGGCGCTTCAGCTCGGCCCAGAAGGCTTCGTCAGACCAGTCTTCCACGTTGTCGGTCAGCGGCACCTGGATGTAGTAGCGGCTCAGCACCTGGGAGCGCAGCGAGCACAGCGCAAAGCCGCGTTCGTGCTTGGCGTAGATCAGCTCGGGCGAGACGGGCTTGGTGCGCGAGAGCACGCCCAGCCAGCCGAAGGGGTAGACCTTTTCGTATTCCTTGAGCACGTCGCGCGGGATGGACTTGCGGCTCACGCCGTGAAAGCCGTCGGCGCCGATGACGAAGTCGCAGTCGATGCGCACCACTTCGTCGCCACTGCGGTAGGTCACATACGGGTTGGCACTTTTCAGGTCGTGCGGCTGCACGTCTTCGGCGTTGTGGATGACGACACCCTTCATACGGTCGCGCGCTTCGTACAGGTCGCGCGTCAGCTCGGTCTGGCCGTAGACCACCACCGAGCTGCCGCCGCTGTACTTGTGCAAATCGACCCGGTCCATCTTGCCGTCGTGGGCAATGATGAAGCCGTCGTGGATCTCGCCTTCCTTGTCCATGCGCTCGCCGCACTGGGCCTCGCGCATGAGTGCGGCAAAGCCGTGCTCCAGCACGCCGGCGCGAATGCGGCCCAGCACGTACTCGCGGCTTTGGCGCTCCAGCACGATGGTGTCGATGCCCTTGAGGTGCAAGAGCTGCGAGAGCATGAGGCCCGAGGGGCCTCCACCAATGATGCAAACCTGGGTTTTCATAGCGTCTCCAGTAGTGGTTGGTGTGTTCATGACATGGGTCAAACGGACCACCCAAAGATACGTGGCACAGTCGCCGCGTTGAATGGACGGATGGAGCCAGAACATGCACTTTTCGAACATCGATGGCATCCGCTCTTACAGCCTGTTCGGCGAGTCGCAGCACCTGCCCGATGTGCTGCACTGCGAAACGATTGCCGAGCGGTCGGCGCTGCACGACTGGGAGCTGGCGCCGCACCGGCACACGCGGCTGCACCAGGTGCTGCTGATCACCTCGGGCGGGGGCGTGGCGCACCTGGATGGCGAGCGGGTGCCTCTGTTTGCCGGCGCGCTCATCAACGTGCCGCAGGGGCATGTGCACGCATTCCGCTTTACGCAGCACACGCAGGGCTGGGTGGCCACGCTGGCGGACGAATTGATGGACGAGATTTTTGTGCGCGTGGGCGATGTGCGCCGCGACCTGGCGCGGCCCGCCGTGGCGCCTGCGCCGCCTGAACTGCATCAGGCCATGGGCCAGGTCTGGCAGGAGTTCTCAGGCCGGGCCAAGGCGCGTGCGCTGGTGCTGCGGGGCCTGAGCGCCACGCTGCTGGGCTGGGTGGCCCGCGCGATGGAAGACCACGGCCCGGACGACACCCACGCGCCAGAGTCCAGCCTGGTGCAGCGGCTGGAGGCGCTGATCGAGGCGCATTTTCTGGAGCACTGGCAGGTGGCCGACTACGCGCGGGCGCTGGCTGTGTCGCCCACGCACCTGAGCCGCGTGGCGCGGGCCGCCACCGGCGTGTCGGCCCAGCGACTGATTGAGGCGCGGCTGATGCGCGAGGCGCGGCGCAACCTGGCCTACACCCACCTGGGCGTGGCCACGATTGCCTACACGCTGGGCTATACCGACCCGGCGTACTTCACCCGCGCCTTCACGCGCGATGCGGGGCTGTCGCCGCGTGCGTTTCGGGCGCAGGTGGCGGCGTCGGCGCCCGCTCCGGCAATGTGATGCGGGGTGACAGGCTGCTGACACTCCGCTGTCAGCAGCCCCAGCTCACCATCGGGGCTTCTTACTTTCGTTCTTTCACACACAAGGAGCCCCCATGAAAAACGCCATCGCCTGGTTTGAAATCCCCACCACCCAGCTGGACCGCGCACAGGCCTTTTACGAAGCCGTGCTGAGCCAGCCCATGCGCCGCGAGAACATGGGCCCGAGCGAAGGCGCCGTGTTTGCCTACGACCCCGAAGCCGATGGCGCAGGCGGCGCGCTGATGATGGGCCCCACGGCGCCCCAGGTGTCGGGCAGCGGCACGCTGGTGTACCTGGATGCATCGCCCTCGCTTGACGCCGCGCTGGACCGCGCGGTGGCCCAGGGCGGCCGCGTGGCCCTGCCGCGCCAGGCGCTGCCGCCGGGCATGGGCTTCTTTGCGCACATCCACGACCTGGATGGCAACCGCGTGGGTCTGCACGCGCTGAATTGAAGCCAGAACGCACCGACGGCGTACTAAAGGAGCACAGCATGGAAGCGCAAGAAATCCACCGGGGCAGGTTGTTTGACCATGTGCAGCTGGTCGTGCGCGACCTGGCGGCCAGCCAGGCCTTCTACACGGCGGTGCTGGAGGCCCTGCAGGTGCCCATGGGCGGGGCGGACGAAGGCTACTTCTGGGCGGACGAACTGTTTGTGTCGTCAGCCGACAGCCCTGCCGCACAGGGCCATCTCACCGGCCGCCACCACCTGGCGTTTCAGGCCCGGGACCGGGCGATGGTGCATGCCTTCTACCAAGCCGCACTGGCCCACGGCGGCACCGACAACGGCGCGCCGGGCGAGCGGGCTTACCACCCCGGCTACTACGCCGCCTTTGTGCTGGACCCGGATGGCAACAACATCGAGGCGGTGTTCCATGGCGACGCGCAGCGCAGTGCGGCGTCGGTGAAGATCACGTTCTGAGCGTGTGAGTCAGCCCACCTCCGGGCGGGCCAGGCCGCGCAGCGGGATGGGCGTGGAGAACACGATGGACGTGCGCGTTTCGCCATAGCCGTTGATGTCGCCCAGAAAGCGCTCCAGATCGGGCAGATCGCGCGCCACGACCTGCATCACATACGAGTCGTTGCCGCTGACGTGGTGGCATTCAAGCACCTGGGGCGACTGGCGCAGCTTGTCGATCAGCGCCTTTTTGCCGGGCTGCGGCACGTTGATGCCCACCACCGCGCGCACGCCGTAGCCGACCTTGGCGGGGTCGATGTCGGCATGCACGCCGCGCACCACGCCCGCCTCTTGCAGGCGGCGCAGGCGCTCCAGCGTGGCGGGCACCGACAGGCCCACGGCCTCGGCCAGTTCCTTGAGCGAGGCGCGGCCATCGGCCTGCAGCGCGCTGATCAGGCGCCAGGCTTTGTCATCCACTTCCATAAAAGCCTTTATCGATTAGCACAGAAAAAAACGAAACCCAATGCGGGATTCGCCGAATTTTCTGCATTCTCCACCGCCCGCTGCCGCCCTAGCATCGGTGCATGGACTTCACCTCAATCACCGTGTTTCTGCAAGCCGCCGTCATCGGCGTGCTCATTGCAGCCCCCGTGGGCCCCATTGGCCTGCTGACCATGCAACGCACCCTGGAGCGGGGCCTGGCGGCTGGGCTGGCCACGGGCCTCGGCGCCGCTGCGGCCGACGCGGTGTATGGCGCCGTGGGCGCTTTCAGCGTGCGCTGGCTGATTGACGGGCTGACACAGGCCAGGACGCCGCTGGCGCTGGGCGGTGGCGCACTGCTGCTGGTGCTGGCCTGGCGCACCTGGCACGCGCCGGTGGCCCACACCGCCGCACCAGCCCGCGATGCGCGGGGGCTGCTGGGCCTGGCGGCCGGCACGTTTGCGCTGACGCTAGCCAACCCGGCCACCATCGTGTCGTTCATTGCGGTGTTTGGCTCGCTGGGTGGCGGCCGGCCCAGCCTGCCGTCGCCGCTGTGGATGGTGGCGGGCGTGCTGGTGGGCTCTGCCGCCTGGTGGCTGCTGCTGACCGGCGCAATTGCCTACCAGCGGCAGCGCTTTACACCCGCCTGGCGCCAGCGCATCAACCGGGCGTCGGCCCTGCTGCTGGGCGGGTTTGCACTGTGGCAGTGGGGGCAGTTGGTCTAAGGGGTCGCGCGGTGCTGACAGGGATGCTGCAAAGGTACTGACACTGCGGTGTCAGCAGCACGCCCGCACCATCGGTGGCTTCTTTGACCAGGAGCTTTTTCATGACCGACGCCGTGCTGCAACACCCTCTCTGGCCGGATGCCGCGCCTGCGCGCAGCGACATGCCTGTGCCGACAGCTGCCTCTGCGGCCGCCACGCGCCGCAACTGGATCGCCGTGGCCTGCGCCCAGCATGCCCGCCGGGGCTGTGCCACGCCAGGCGAGGGCTACATGCAGGTGTGCCATGGCAAGGTGGCGCCGCTGCAGCGCATACGGCCCGGCGACCGCGTGGCGTACTACGCGCCGACGGTGACCATGGGAGGCAAGGACCGGCTGCAGGCGTTTGTCTCCATCGGCATCGTGTTGCCGGGCGCGCCGTATGCGTTTGACATGGGCGGCGGGTTTGTGCCGTCGCGGCGGGACGTGGCCTATGTGCCTGCGCGTGAGGCGGCGATTGCGCCGCTGCTGGACGCGCTGGAGTTTGTGGACGACCGCCAGCGCTGGGGCAGCAAGTTTCGGTTTGGGCTGTTTGCCGTCAGCGACCACGATATGCACCTGATTGCGCAGGCGATGCAGGCCGAGCTGCAGTTACTACATTTTTGATAGCACCTCAGGCAATCTGCACTAGCGCATCCGGCCCATAAGGCTTCAAACGGATCGCGAACAGCCCCGTGGGGCCTCCGAACAGCCCGCGGGCAGCTGTAGCTGTCAGCACACCGCCATCAGCGTGTCCACCACCCGGCGTTGGGCGGCGGTCAGGGCGGCATAGCCTTCACGCAGCAGTCGCAGCACGATCGCATGGATTTCAATTTCGCTAGCGGGCATGGTCTTCTCCTTGAACGGACAACAGTGGGCGGCCTACCGCTGGGGCTGGCCGATGACATGGGCGCCTGCCACGACAAAAAGAGGCGGGCGCCCGGGCCTGCCCCACCATGGACCAAGCCCCGATGCCACTGTGCCGAGACGGCAGCGCAGGCGGTGGCGCGATAAACGGGGAAGTTCGCGGCCTTTTTCGCGCGCCGCTCTACAAGCAAAAGGCCTAGGGCGAGGTGGCCCCAGGCACGTAGGCGTCGATGACCGGCGGCTCGCTGTCCCCCGCAGCGGTGCGGGCCAGCTTGAACCAGGTCCAGGTCTCCACATCGGGCGCGTCGTAGCTGCCGTAGGACTGCCCACCCCACGAGAAGTACGAGCCCTTGTTGCCCGTGCTGACGGTGCGCTTGCCCACGGCCAGCCCGCCATCCTTGAGCCGCGCCAGCCTGAAACCCTGCAGCACGCCCGAGGCCCCAGGCTCCTTGTCCGGCGACACGGTCTGCGGGACCAGGTCGAGCATGCCGGAGCTGCAGCGGGCCTGCGCGCCGCCGTAGGTGACCAGGCTCCACTGCCGAGTCAACGAGGTGCGCACGTTGCGCGCGCGGTTGACGGTGCGCGTGCGCAGCGTGGTTTCGCCGCGCTGCTGCTGCACCCAGACCTGCATCTCGGCCGAGCCGGTAAAAAACGGCAGGCTGCCCCGCACACCCGCAGGCTCCACGGGCGGCCAGGCGTACACCCCTTGCAGGGACGGGCAGCCGAACCAGCTGCTCTGCACGGGGCCAAACGCCGGAGGCGGCTTGGGCGACCCCTGCACATCCGGCCCGCAGGCCGTGAGGGCCAGGCAACACAGGGCCAGCGTTGCGGCCCCGCCGATGCGCTGCACGCGCCGGTGCGGGGTGCGCAAGGCGCTGTGCGATGGCAAGGGAGCGGCAGGTTTCATGGTGTCTGGGCGGTGGTGCAGCCCGATTGTCGGGCCGAACACCGCACCTGCGGTCGCTCTATTTTTGATAGCAGCTTGCACATATTCCACTAGCGCCTCAGCACCAAAAGGCTCCAAAACCGTGTTGACGATCGCCCAGGGGGGGCTGCGAGATCGTCAGGCTACGGATGTGCAGGCCCCGCCCGCACACGGGCCAGCGCCTCGGGCACATCGCGCCACGCCGGGCGGCCGGGGGCGTAGCGCTGGCGCATGTAGCCCGCCAGCTCGGTGATCTGCGCGTCGCTGAGCGCGTGGCCGAAGCCGGGCATGAAGCCGATGTCCCGCGCGGCGGGCTCGCGGATGCCGTGCACGATGACCTGCAGCAGGTTGTCGGGCCGGTCGCTGTGCAGGTTGCTGTTGAGCGCCAGGGGCACGTTCACGCCCAGCAGGCGCGGCCCATCGCCGTCGTGGTGGCAGGCGGCACAGGCGCCGTCGAACAAACGCTGGGCCTGGCCGGGCTGCGGGGCCAGTGCGGCGGCCTGGGCCACAGCGGCTTGGGCGCGCTGCTGCGGGTCAGACACTGGCAGGGTGGCTGGCTGGGTAGCCGCTTCCGTCGCGGTGAACGAGGCCAGGTAGCCCGCCATGGCGCGGATGTCTTCGTCGGGCAAGTGGGCCAGCTCGCGCACCACAGGCGCCATGGGGCCGGAGGCGCTGCCGTGCTGCGGGCTGTGGCCGTGGCGCAGGTAGCCATACAAAGCATCGGCCGTCCAGGGCACGGGCGCCTTCGACAGGCCGGTGAGCGCAGGCGCCTCCCAGCCATCCACCATGGTGCCCGAGAGGAACGCAGCCCCACCCAGCTCGGCCCCCAGCGCATTGCGCGGCGTGTGGCAGGCGCCGCAGTGGCCCACGCCCTGCACCAGGTAGGCGCCCCGATTCCATTCGGGCGGGCGATTCGGGTCGGGCTTGAACGGGGTCGCGTCGTGGAACAGCGCGTTCCAGCCCGCCATGAGCGGGCGCACGCTGAACGGGAAGGCCAACTCGGTCTTCGGCACCTCGGCCCGCACGGCGGGCTGCGCCATCAGGTAGGCGTACAGCGCGGTCAGGTCGTCGTCGCTCATCTTGGCGAACGACGTGTACGGGAACGCGGGGTACAGGTGTTTGCCATCGCGCGAGATGCCTTCGCGCATGGCGCGCTGGAAGGCGCTGAAGGACCACTGGCCGATGCCGGTCTCGGCGTCGGGCGTGAGGTTGGTGGTGTAGACCTTGCCGAACGGCGTGTCCATGGCGCGGCCGCCCGTGTTGGGCGTGCCGCCCGGTGCGGTGTGGCACACCACGCAGTCGCCCGCAGCGGCCAGCAGGCGGCCCCGCTCGATGGTGGCGGCGTTGTAGACCGAGGCACCCGCCGTCTGCACCACGGGTGCGATGGAAGGGCGCCAGCCCAGCAGCGCGGCGCCCATGGCGATGCCGCCGGCGACCAGGGCCAGGGCGCGCGCCCAGGGGCTGCGCTGGGTGGGCCATGTGGCGCTGGCAGGTACGGCGGGTGCTGGAAGTTCCAGCGTGGGCAGCACCTCGGCTTGCTCGGGAGATGGGGTGCTGCCCGCAGCCGCTTGACCTGCGCCGCCGGGCAGTGGGTTGAGCCCGGCGCGCACCACCTCGGGCGTGAAGGGCGGCGCGCGAAAGCGCACGCCCGTGGCGTCAAAAATCGCATTGGCAATCGCTGCTGTGCCCGGCACGGACGACGACTCGCCCGAGCCCAGTGGCGCCTCGTCCTGCCGGGGCATGTGCATGACCTCAATGACCGGCACCTCGCGGAAGCTCAGGATGGGGTAGCTGCCCCATTCGCGGTTGTCCACGGCCTGCTTGACGGGTTCGAACGTCACCTGCTCCTTGAGCGCGCGGCTGGTGGTCTGCAGCACGTTGCCGTGCACCTGCTGCTCCACGCCTGCGGGGTTCACCATCAGGCCCGCGTCGTGCCCCACGACCACGCGGCGCACGTGCACTTCGCCGGTCTTTTTGTTGACCTCCACATCGGCCACCCAGGCCGCCCAGGCGGCGCCAAAGCCGGGCCATTTGCTGTGGATGTAGCGGGCGTAGGCAAAGCCCTGGCCCTGCACCCAGTCCCCATCCAAGGGGCGCTGCTGGGGGCCGGTGCGGCGAATCCAGCCCGCCTTCTCGGCCGTGGCCTGGACCAGCTCGGCAGCGCGCGGGTCGTTCAGCAACTGCAAGCGAAACTGCACCGGGTCCACCCCCGCCGCCGTGGCCAGCTCGTCCACATAGGACTCGTGCGCAAACGAATTGGGCAGCGCCGACACGCCGCGCAGCCACGACGCGCGCACGATGGGCGGCATGTCGTTGACGGCCACGCGCAGGTTGTCGTACTGGTAGGGCGGGCGCGCGGTGCGGTCGCCCATCTCGTAGGCCTGGGCCACGGGCTCGATGGTGCGGGTGAGCAGCAGGGCCAGCGTGGGTGCGCCGTTGGAGGGGTAGGACGTTTCAAAGTCGTACGCCGCCACGGTGCCATCGGCCTTGAGCCCGCCGCGCACCTGCATGAGCTGCGCCGTGCCCTTGGGCTCCCACAAATGCTCCTGCTCGCGCGTGAGCTGCACGCGCACCGGGGCACCGACGGCGCGCGAGAGCAGCGCGGCATCGGCGGCCACGTCATCGGCACCGTTGCGGCCATAGCAGCCTGCGGCCTCCATGCGGATGAGGTCGATGTCCACATCGGCCAGGCCCATCAGGCGAGCCAGGTCGGCGCGCAGCACATGGGGGTTTTGCGTGCCTGCCCACACGGTCATGCGCGGGCGGCCGGTGCTGTCATCACTGCGCCATTCGGCCACCGCGCACGACGGGCCGATGGAGCCATGCATCTGGTACGGCCACACGTAGGTGCGCGGCATCGGCTGGCCGTTGGCAGACAGCGCGGCCAGGGCACCCTCCACATCGCCCTCGTCCACCAAGCGGCGCTGCGTGGCGGGGTTGGCGCGGATGGCTTGTTCCAGCGCCTCGGCGCTGTCCTGGCGCGGAAAGCCGGGCCAGTCCTTCCAGTGCACTTTCAAATCGCGCAGCGCCTGCTCGGCCTGTTCCTCGCGCTCGGCCACGATGCCCACAAAGTCGCGGATCACCACCACGGCGCGGATGCCGGGGATGTGGGCGATGGACTGCTGGTCCACCGATTCGAGCGTGTTGCCGATGAAGTCGCCATGGTCGGCCCCCGCATACGGCGGGCGCACCACACGGCCGTGCAGCATGCCGGGCACGCGCATGTCGTGCACAAACACCAGCTCGCCGCTGACCTTGGCGGGGATGTCCACGCGCGGCACGGACTGGCCGACCACGGTGTAGTCAGCCGCAGCCTTGGTGGGCGTGGCGTCCACCAGCTCCAGCGTGGTGTGCGCGCCCGCCAGCAGCGCGCCGTAGGCCACGTGGCGCGACGGGTCTGCCATGACCTGCACCACCCCCGCGCGCACCTGCAGTGCCTCCACCGACACGCCCAGCCGCTCTGCGGCCTGGGCCACCAGCCAGTGGCGCGCCTGCGCAGCGGCGGTGCGCAGGGGCTTGGCGTGGATCTGGATGGACGCACTCGCGATGGTGGCGCCCTGGTTGGGCGCGCGTGTGGTGTCGCCCAGCACCATGTTCACCTGGGCCAAGGGCACGTCCAATTCTTCGGCCACGATCTGCGCGAGCGCGGTGCGGATGCCGGTGCCCAGGTCCACATGGCCGTTGAGTGCGGTCACGCTGCCGTCGTCCCACACGGCGATCAGTATCTCCACGCCCTCGGCCGGGTTGCCCGCCACGAGCGCGGGCTGGCCCTTGACGGGCGGTGGCGCGGGCGGTGGGTTGCGCACCACCAGCAGCACGCCCCGGGCGGCATGGAAGTCGGCGCGGGTGAGCGGGCTGTGGGCGCGCAGGGATGGAGGCGTGTTCATGCCTGGGCCTCGCGCATCAGCTGGGCCGCGCGCAGCACGGCGCGGATGATTTCGACATGCGTGCCGCAGCGGCACAGGTTGCCCGACAGCTCGCGGCGTACGGCTGCTTCGTCGGGGTCTGGATTGCGCTCCAGCAGGGCCACGGCCATCATCACCATGCCATTGAGGCAATAGCCGCATTGCGCGGCTTGTTCATCCACAAAGGCTTGCTGCACCGGGTGAAGTCCCTCGGTAACGCTGCAACGCCGGGGCAACCCCTCCAGCGTGGTCACCTCGCGGCCTGCCACGCCCTGCGCCGGGATCACGCAGGCCCGCGCGGCAATACCATCCACCAGAACCGTGCACGCCCCACACTGCCCCAGGCCACAGCCGTATTTGGGGCCGTTGAGGGCCAAATCGTTGCGCAGCACGTGCAGCAGCGTGGCGCTGGCCAAGGTGCTCTGCGGCAGGGCACACGGCTGGCCATTGACGACAACCGGGGATATTGAAGCGGGCGCGTGCATGTCTCGGTGGGTTGTTCTCAGTCAGCGTCGCAGCGATCCGCTGCGCGTGTACATCTCCAGGTCCACAAAGTTGGAGCCATTGTGGTTGCCCGGGCCGTACACCAGCGGAAAGTCGCCGATCTTGGTGGTGCCCATGTCTTCCATGGCCTTGATGAAGCCTTCACGCGTGAGCGCTTTGCCTGCGCGCTTGAGGCCTTCCACAAATACACGCGCGGCGATATAGCCCTCCAGCATGGTGTAGCTGTCGATCTTCTCGCCTGCATCCGCGCGGTCCTTGCGGTAGTCGGCCACGATGGCCAGGCGGCTGGCCTGCGGCGAGGGCACGATGCTGGCCGTGACCAGCCCTTCGATGCCGCCGTTCAGGCGCTGGGCAGACCCCGGTGCGTCAGTGATACCCACCGAGATGGTGTACAGCGGCGACGCCGCGCCCGCCGCCCGGTAGTCGCGCAGGAACACCTCCACCATCTTGCCCGCCATGATCATCACCACCGCGCCCGGCTGGGCCTTGGTGAGCTGCGCCACCTGGGGCTTGGCGTCGGTGGCGGCGATCTCCATGGGCACGGAATCGACCACCTTCACCTTCAGGCCCTGGGCGATCTGCAGGCAGGTGTCGAGGTTGGATTTGCCGAATGCGCTGTTCTGGTAGATGACGGCGATGTTGTTGATGCCCAGCGTGGCCAGATGCCCCACGATCTTGCGCAGCTCGGTCTCGTAGCTGGCGCGTACATGGAACAGGTAGCGGTTGTGCGTGGTGCGGAAGGACGTGGTGCCCACCAGTGGGGCGAACATGGGCACGCCCGCCTTCTCTGCCAGGGGCATGGCGGCGATGAGGTTGCCGGTGGCCACATAGCCGATCAGGGCGAAGACCTTGTCTTCGTCAATGAGCTTGGCCGTGTTCTCGGCGGTCTTCTTGGGCTCGTACGCGTCATCGTGCGACACCAGCTCCAGCGTGCGCCCCTGCACGCCGCCGGTCTTGTTCACCTTGTCGAACGCCAGCGCAATGCCCGCCTTGTAGTCCACCCCGAAATCCTTGGCCGGACCGGTGAACACGGCCGACTGTCCCACCTTGATGCGGGTGTCCGTCACCCCGGTCTCGGCAGCAGCCGGGCCCGCGGCCCCCAGAGCAGCGGCGGCCAGGGCCGTCAGCACCACACGGCGGTCGATGCTGCCCTCCTCCATCCCACGACATTTCATGAAACGCTCCTTACATCAAAGGCGCAAGTTTCCCTGCAAGCGGAGCGGCTGCGCAACCATTTCTGCGGGGTGTTGTGAATCCGTCAAACCCCGGCGCCGAAGCACCGGGGCGGTGCGCCGTCAGGCGACATCGATGTCGCTGGACTGGATGCGTTTGACACCCTTGGCCTTCATGTTTTTCCAGGCCGCGTCGAGCGATCCGTTGAGGTCGATGGCGCGGGTCGCATCTTCGACCACATAGGTTTCGAAGCCCAGGCGTTTGGCGTCCAGCGCCGTCCACGCCACGCAGAAGTCGGTGGCCAGGCCGGTGACAAATACGGTCTTGATGCCACGCTGCTTGAGGTAGCCCGCCAGGCCGGTGGAGGTCTTGCGGTCGGCCTCTTCAAAGGCCGAGTAGCTGTCCACATGCTGGTGAAAGCCCTTGCGCAGGATCACCTGGGCCTTGGGCACCTGGAGGTCTTTGTGCAGGGCGGCATCGTCGGTGCCCTGCACGCAATGGTCGGGCCACAGCACCTGCTGGCCGTAACTCAGCTTGGTGGTTTCAAACGGCTTCTTGCCCGCGTGAGCACTGGCAAAAGAGGCGTGGCCCTGGGTGTGCCAGTCCTGCGTGACCACCACGTTTTCAAACGCTGTGGCAATGCGGTTGATGACGGGCACCACCTCATCCCCCTTGGCCACGGGCAGCGTGCCGCCGGGGACAAAACAGTTCTGCACATCGACCACGATGAGCGCCGCTCGCTCACCGGGTTTGATCTTGCCTGCCGCCCAGCTTGCGGGGAAGCTGGCCCCGGCCACGGTAAGCGCGGCCGATTGAAGAAGAAAGCGACGACGTTGCGCAGTTTGCATGGTGAACACTCCGGTTGGGAACGCACTGACACATCGGCCATGGCCCGGTAGGGCCAGGGCCGGGGAACTTCTTCTTCACACGCTGAGGTAGGCGCGCCGCACCTCTTCGTTGGCGGCCAGCTCTTCCATGCTGGCCTGGTAACGGATCTGGCCCTTTTCGAGCACATAGGCGCGGTCGGAGACCAGCTCGGCAAAGTGCATGTTCTGCTCGGACAACAGGATGCTCACGCCCTGCTCTTTCAGCTCCAGGATCATGTGCGCCATCTGCTCCACGATGACGGGCGCCACACCTTCAGAGGGCTCGTCCAGCAGTACCAGGTAGGGGTTGCCCATGAGCGTGCGGGCCACGGTGAGCATTTGCTGTTCGCCGCCGCTCATGCGCCCACCGGGGCGCTGGGGCATCTCGCCCAGGTTGGGGAAGAGCTTGAACAGGCGCTCGGGCGTCCACACCGGGGCGGCTGTGCCGTCGGGCCAGGTGCGGGCGGGTTGGCGGCCCACTTCCAGGTTCTCCATCACCGTGAGGTCGGTGAACACGCGGCGGTCTTCGGGCACAAAGCCCAGGCCCAAACGGGCAGCGTCGTGCGGGTCGGTTTTGGACAGGTCCTTGCCCATGAACTGGATGCTGCCCTTGCGCTTGGCCAGCATACCCATCAGCGTCTTGAGCGTGGTGGACTTGCCTGCGCCGTTGCGGCCCATCAGCGCAACCACTTCGCCCCGGCGCACGTCCAGGTCCACGTCGTACAGGATTTGCGCGGCACCGTACCAGGCCTGCAGGCCCTTGGCCTGGAGCAGCAGTTCTTTGGGGTTGTGGGTCGTCATGGTCATGCCGCCTCCGCATTGGCTGCGGCTTTCTTCTCAAACGTCTTGCCGGTGCCGAAGTAGACCTCCTGCACCTTGGGGTGGTCGCGCAACTCCAGCGGCTTGCCCTCGGCAATCAGCCGCCCGCGCGCCAGCACGATCATGCGGTCGGCATAGGCAAACACCACGTCCATGCTGTGCTCGGTGAAGAGCACGGCCATATTGCGGTCGATCACCAGCTGCTTGGTCAGCGCCATGAGTTCGTTGCGCTCCTTGGGCGCCATGCCGGCGGTGGGCTCGTCCATGAGCAGCAGCTTGGGACTGTTGGCCATGGCAATCGCCAGCTCCACGCGCTTCACATCGCCATAGGCGAGCACGCTACAGGGCCGGTCGGCCTGCGACTTCATGCCCACCTGGTCGAGCAACGCCAGAGCTTCTTCGCGTTTGTGGTCGGCAGCTCTGCGCCATAAGGAGAACAGCAGGCCGTCGTTGGAGATCAGTGCCATCTGCACGTTCTCCACCACCGTCAGCGATGCAAAGGTTTCGGCAATCTGAAAGGTGCGGCCCACCCCCATGCGCCAGATGTCGCGGGGCTTGCGGCCCACCAGCTCTTGCCCGTTGAGCTGGATGGAGCCTGCATCGGCAGGCAGCTGGCCGTTGACCATGTTGAACGTGGTGGACTTGCCCGCGCCGTTGGGGCCGATGAGTGCCAGCAGCTCGCCAGCCGCCAGTTCGAAGTGGATGCCATCCACCGCCTTGACGCCGCCAAACGATTTGCCCAGACCGGTGACTTTGAGGAGGCTCATGCTGCGCCCTCCTTGGTGTTCTTGGCGTCGCGCATGTTGTCAAAAATCTGTTTGATGGTGCCCGCGATGCCCTGCGGAAACAGCAGCACCAGGATCAGGATGATGGCGCCCAGCATGGCGCGCCAGTAGTCGGTGTTGCGCGCCACGGTGTCGTGCAGCCAGGTGAAGGTGACCGCACCCACCACAGGGCCCGCCAGCGTCTGGATGCCGCCGAGCAGCACCATCACCAGCCCGTCCACCGATTTGCCCACGGCCAGCGACTCCGGCGAAATGCTGCCCTTGGAGAACGCATACAGCGCCCCTGCCAGCCCTGCAGCCGTGCCCGCCACCACAAACGCCGCCCACTGCATGCGCTTGACGTCGATGCCGATGGCGTCGGCGCGCAGCACAGAGTCGCGCCCCGCGCGCAGCGCATAGCCAAACGGCGAGAACAGCACGCGGCGCAGCCACCACACGCCTGCCCCCACCAGTGCCAGCGTGAGCCAGTAATACATGCGCTTGTCTGCCAGCCAGGCCGCAGGCCAGACACCGGTCAGGCCGTTGCTGCCCCCCGTGAAACTGTCCCACTGGTAGGTGATGGCCCAGGTGATCTGGGCGAAGGCGAGCGTCAGCATGGCCAGGTACACACCCGACAGCCGCACCGCAAACCAGCCGTAGACAAACGCCCCGGCGGCGGCCACCAGCGGCGCCACGACCAGTGCGATCTCCATCGGTAGCCCGAGCGAGCGCACCAGCAGGGCCGCGCCATAGGCGCCCAGCCCGAAGTAGGCGGCATGGCCGAAGGAGTGCATGCCCGCAGGCCCCATGATGAAGTGAAGGCTGGCCGCAAACAGCGCTGCGATCAGCAGGTCAATCAGCAACACCGTGGTGTACGGCGACTGCGCGGTCAGCAGCGGGGCTGCCGCCAGCAGCAGGCCCAGCACGGCGGCCGCCACCAGGTAGGCCCTGCCAGGCCGACGCAACGGCTCCTCCTGCATGCCCACGTAGCGGCTGGGCGCCTGCGGCCTACCGAACAGGCCCCACGGGCGCCAGACCAGCACCACCGCCATCACCAGAAAATCCACCACCAGGGTCAGCTTGGAAAACGACACACTCAGGCCAAACACATCGACCACACCCAGCCAGATGCAGATGGCCTTGATCTCGGAGATCAGCAGGGCGGCGGCGTACGCGCCCGGAATGGAGCCCATGCCACCCACCACCACCACCACGAAGGCGGCACCGATGGTGTGCAGGTCCATCTCCAGCGTCGCGGGCTCACGCGGCAGTTGCAGTGCGCCACCCAGCCCGGCCAGCATCGCGCCCAGCGCAAACACGGCCGTGAACAACCAGGCCTGGTTGACGCCCAGGGCGCTCACCATCTCGCGGTCTTGTGTAGCGGCACGCACCAGCGTGCCAAACCGGGTGCGCGTGAGGAGCAGCCAGACCGCACCCAGCACCAGCGGACCGACCACGATGAGGAACAGGTCGTAGCTGGGAAACTGCCGCCCGAGCAGGCTCACGGAGCCTGAAAGGCCCGGCGCGCGCGGGCCCAGCAGTTCGTCAGGGCCCCAGAGCCACAGCACGGCGTCCTTGATGACCAGCACCAGTGCAAACGTGGCCAGCAGCTGGAACAGCTCGGGCGCCTTGTAGATGCGGCGCAGCAGCACCACCTCGATCAGCGCCCCCAGCACGCCGACGATCAGCGCGGCAAGCGGCAAGGCCACCCAGAAGCCCAGGGCACCGCTCAGGCGCTCGACCAGCGAGTACGCGACGTAGATGCCCACCATGAAGAACGAGCCATGGGCAAAGTTCACGATGCGGGTGACGCCAAAGATCAGCGACAGACCCGCCGCCACGAGGAACAGCGACGACGCGCTCGCCAACCCGTTGATGAGCTGGACGATGAAACCCGAAAAACTCATGTTCGAAAAACCCTCAAGTCATCACCACCCGTGTTGCGCATCGCTCGCAGCACATGAAAGAAGCCAGGCGCGCCCCCGCCAGCGCCACCAGAAATCCGGCTGTGCCGGACTGCCGGTAGCGTCTGCTGGGACCGAGGCGCAGCAGGCGCCTCAGACTCCTAAGGGAATCAATCAGCGCTTCGCGACTTCTTCACGTCGGCAGCGGACGGCTGGTACTTGGCATCGGCACCATCGAGGTAGACGTAGTCCACCATCACGCCCTTGCCGCCTTCGTTCTTGGTGCGACCGACAAACGCACCCATGGTGGCCTGGTGGTCTTCAGGCCGGTAGGTGATCTTGCCGAACGGGGTGTCCACCTGCAGTCCCTTGAAGGCAGCGACCAGCTTGTCGGTGTCGGTGCTCTTGGCTTTGGCAATACCGGCCGCAGCCGACTTGATCATGCTGTAGCCCACCACGGAACCCAGGCGC
The DNA here is from genome assembly GCF_001425125.1 of Acidovorax sp. Root402. Classification (NCBI taxonomy): domain Bacteria; kingdom Pseudomonadati; phylum Pseudomonadota; class Betaproteobacteria; order Burkholderiales; family Comamonadaceae; genus Acidovorax; species Acidovorax sp. Root402. Next base: position 419,133 of record NZ_LMDQ01000001.1, on the reverse strand, counting down.
GGGTAGTCCTTGAACTTGGCCTGGTACGCCTGCTCGAACGCCTTGTGTGCGGGGGTGTTGATGCCGTACCAGGGATAGCCGGTTACCAGCCAGCCGTTGGGGGCTTCGTCTTTCAGGGGGTCCAGGTACTCGGGTTCACCCGTCAGCACGCTGACCACCTCGATGCCCTTGAAGAGGCCGCGCGTGTTGCCTTCGCGCACGAACTTCGACAAGTCCGCGCCAAACAGCACGTTGAAGATGGCGTCGGGCTTGGCATCCGACAGTGCTTGCACCACGCTGCCGGCATCCACCCGGCCCAGTGGTGTGGCTTGTTCGGCCACAAACTCCACGTCGGGCTGGGCGGCCTTGAGCAGTTGCTTGAAAGCCGCCACGGCAGACTGCCCGTATTCGTAGTTGGGGTAGACCACGGCCCAACGCTTTTTCTTCATCTTGGCGGCCTCGGGTACCAGCATGGCGGCCTGCATGTAGGTGCCAGGACGCAGGCGGAACGTGTATTGGTTGCCGCCTTGCCAAGTCATCTTGTCGGTCAGCGGCTCGCCTGCGAGAAAGAAGAACTTCTTCTGCTTGGCGAAGTCGGCCACCGCCAGGCCGGTGTTCGACAGGAAGGTGCCAGCCAGCACATCGACCTTCTCGCGCGACACCAGCTCTTCGGCCACACGAACGGCGTCGCCAGGGTTGGCGTTATCGTCGCGCGTGATCAGTTCGATCTTTTTGCCATTGACGCCGCCCGCAGCGTTGATCTCATCGACCGCCAGCTCCATGCCCTTCTTGTAGGGCTCCAGGAAAGCAGGCTGCGCCTTGTAGCTGTTGACCTCGCCAATCTTGATCACGCCCTGGGCAAAAACAGGGGCCAGGGTAAGGGCCAATGCAGCCGCAGCCGTGGCACGCATGAGGTTTCGTCGCATCGTCATGGGGAGACTCCTGAAGGATGGTTGGAGAGAGATCGAACGGGGGTGAGACAGGACAGGTGTGTGTTGTACGCGCGCCGGGCTCAGCGCAGGCCGTCAACGCCTTTTATTTCAGAGGCCGTGAGGCCGCCGACACGTGGCAACGGCCGCCCGCTGTCGGTCACGACAACGGCCACCACGATTTCATTGGCCCGCGGGGCATCGGCTACACGGGCTTCCATGGCGTCGAAATGGCTGCGCACGTAAGCCGCATCCTTGTGGCCCAGGGGCACGTCGATGGCCGTGCCGAGGCCGCCCATCTTCTTGCTGGATGGGACCAACGCGGCACCCTTCTCGACAGCCACACGCAGTGGTGCGCCCAGCTTGGGGTGGAGGATGGCGGCGGCGTGCTCCAGCTCGCCCGCCTCGCCCACGATGGCGGCCTTGCCGTAGCTGTGCGCATCGCCCGGGGCAATGCCCAGGGCCTGAACGCAGCGGGCGCCCAGAAGGCCTCCCAGCTCCTCACCGATGGCGATGAGTTCGTCCAGGTCTTCCACATAACGTCCGGCAAAGGGGTTCTCGATCACGGCCATGGCCAGCGCCTTGCGCACCGGGGGCTGAACGTCACGCCCCATTTCCACGCGGACCTCGTCGGTCTGGACGATGATCTTTCGAATCTTGGCTGGCATTTTTTGGCTCCTTGGGATCTTGTCTTGTTCGATTGGTGTGCGGGTCGGCGGGCGGCTCAGCGCAGGCCGTTCCACTGGCTGATGTCTGCCGCCTTGAGCCCTCCGACGCGGGCGTGGATGCGCGGGCCCGTGGTCATGGCAAGTATGAACACGATCTCATCAGCGGATGGCGCGCCCGGAACACGCACTTCGATCGCGTCGAAATGGCTGCGTACGTAGCTGGCGTTGATGTGGGTCAGCGGCACATCCAGCGCTGCACCGGGGCCGCCCACTTTCTTGGTGGAGGGCACGATGGACAGCGCATTCGCGGGCTGCCCGGTCTTCTCTTCGGCCTGGCCCTTGGCGTAGGCGTTGCGGTCGCCCTTCCAGCCCAGCAGTTCGCGCATGGCGTAGCCGCCGGGCACATGCCACAGCGCGCCGTGTTCCAGCTCACCGGCCGCGCCCACGATGGCGCCTTTACCATAGGTCTCGATGCGCTCGGCAGGCACCGCCATGGCCTTCAGGAGGCGCTGGGCCATGTCCAGCCCCACGTCCTGCAGCTCGTCCATCATGGGGAGGATGTCGGGCTCGTACCGTCCCGCAAAGGGGTTGGTCAGCACCGCGCCAATGGCGCCACGCAGCAGCGGCACGTCGGCCACCGGCCCGAATTCGTGCCGGATTTCCTCAAGATGGGTGAAAACGCGTCGTATCTGGATCATTCTGGAGACCTGTGCATTTCGTTAAGCAAATACTGAACCAACTTCCGATTCCACCGCCGGATCCCGGGGCCATACCGCATCCGCCAGCGCCTGGGGCGCCGAGGTCGCCACGAACTGCCCCTGGCACGCCAGCAGCGCAAACCACAGCAGGCCGCTGGACTGCAATTCTTGCGCTTTTTGCAGCCCCTGGTGCAATGCCCGGGCCACCAGCTCCCTGGGCAAGGCAGGGACATCCACGGTGACAGGAATGGCCCCCAGGTCACTGTCGTCCCGCACCTGCCACGCGGGCCTGCGCACAATCCGCGCATCGGCCACATCCACCGCGTTGGCCACGATGGTTGCGGCCGCATCGGCCTGCGCCGCCGAACGCGCCAGCACCGTCACGCTGTCCGCAATGCCCAGCGACTGGCTGCGCCCCCTCCAGCCGCTGGTGGCCACACCGCGCACCGGCATGGCGCTGTCGATGCGAATCTGCCCATCCAGCACCAAACCGTTGCGCAACTGTGCCGCATTCAGTGCGGCGATGTCAGCGTACACCCCCACCGTGACCGACTGGCCGGGCGCCAGGTGCAGCGCAATGTCGCCGCCGTTGTTGACCCAGGCGCGGTCTATGCCCGGCTGCTCGTAGCAGGCCAGAATCTCCTGCGCCACTGCACCCGCCACCGCCGCCATCGATGTGATGAAGCCTGCGCGGTAGGGACTGCAGGCGGCCCACATGCGGCGCGCCACCACACCCTGCAACGTGCAGTGCGCACCCACCGGCGCCCGCAGGCCGGGGAGTTCATTCACCAGCTCCTGCAGCAGCCCTTCAAAACGTTGCCACGCGCGTTCGTGCGCCTGGGCCACGGCGTCGCGCGCCCCTTCGGCCTGGAGGATGAGGTCCATCGGACCATGCTGGAAATGCCAGCGGCCATCGGACAGGAGCTTGCGAGCGGCTTGCATGTGCGTTTCAGTACTCACCGCAGGGCGCACCGCCGGCAGCCGTAAACACCGGCGCGGCCCCCGCCAGAGACGCCGAGCAAGGGCCGCCCCGCAGCGAGGGTGTCGTCCCCCTGGAGGGGGAAGGCGCAAAGCGACTCAGGGGGTGCTTCATATCAACCCAGCAGAGGTGGGCGACCCAGCGGCCACGGATTGGCGGCGGGCAAGGTCTGCCACACGCGCGCCTGCGGTGCACCATCGTTGTGCCACGCACCGCGCTCCAGCACGTCGCGCAGGCTGCGAATCTGTTCGGTGTGCCCGCCCAGCGCTTCATAGTCCGCACGGCGCATGCTGAACTCGATGGGCGCCACGATGGCGGGGGTGGGCACGGTGCCAAAGCTGTTGTCCGGCATGCGCAGCACGTCAGCCATCACGGTGATACCGCCGCCAGGCCATACATAGGCAGGGGCACCGCCACAGGTCACATTGACCAGCGCGTTCTTGATGGAGCGGGTGAGCAGCACCGGGTTCTCGGTGACCCCTGCGCGCAGGCTGCCGCCAGCACCGCCGAGGAACAGCACGGACGCCAGCGAGGGCTCGCAGTTTTCGCCGATGCGGTCCACGATGCGGCGCACTTCGGCGGGCATCTCGGCCTCGACCGGATGGAGTTGCGCGTCCAGCACGTACCAGGAGGCATGCTCCCCGGTGGTGGAGGTCATCAACAAGCGCAGCCCCGGCCAGGCCACGGATTCGTCCCAGCCCTCGATGATGGACAGCGGGTCGGCAATGTCGGTGCCGCCCCAGCCGGTGCCCGGGTTGGCCACCTGAAAGTAACGGCCCGGTGTGGACTTGCGCCCGCGCATCTGAATGCCCGAAGGCTTCATGTCGAGGCAACGACCCGCCTGGTGCTCTGTGAGCACGCCGGTGATGTGGTCGTCCACCACCACCACCTCGTCCGCATGGCCGAAGAACTGGCGCGCAAAGATGCCAATGGCCGCAGAGCCGCAGCCCACGCGCATGCGCTGCTCAGCCACACCGTTGACGATGGGCGCACGCCCCGCCTGGATCACGAGCTGCGAGCCGCCGTCGATGGTGAACTCCACCGCCTGCTTGTTGCCCAACGCCTGCATCATCTCGGCGGTGATGCGGCCTTCTTTCTTGGTGCCACCCGTGAGGTGGTGCACACCGCCCAGCGACAGCATCTGCGAGCCGTACTCTGCAGTGGTCACATGGCCCACCACCTCGCCCTTGCAGCGCACGTTGGCCTGCTCGGAGCCGAGGAAGCGGTCGGTGTCGATCTTCACCTTGAAGCTGCAGTAGCTGAAGATGCCCTCGGTGACCACGGTGACCATGTCCACGCCATCGGTCTGGGAACCCACGATGAAGGGCGCCGGCTTGTAGTCGGGGTAGGTGGTGGACGAGCCAACGCCCGTCACGAACACCTCTTCAGACAGCAGCAGGTCACCGTTCCATGCGGGTTCTGAAGCCACTGCGGTCTCAGCGTCTTGTGCAGCCGGGGCGCGGCCCGCAAACGGCACCAGCGTGGCCTCGCCCGCCTCCAGGGTCTTGCGCAGCAGCACCACCGGGTCCAGCCGCACGAGCACGCCCGCGTGGTTGGCGTAGCGGTCGCAAGCGCCTGCGCGGCCTTCGGAAATCTGGCACAGCACCGGGCACGCATTGCACTCGACCTTGGCAGCGTTCATGCGCTCGTTGCGCGGCCGGGCGCGCTCGAGCACCTGCGGCAGATCCGGCGCATCCATGCCAGGTAGCCCGTCGGTCTTGGTGTGTTCAGTCATCGTGGCGGCCCATTCATTGCATTGTGGCAAGTGCTTGTACGCGCATTGCATTTTGTGTAGCATTCACTTAACTTAAATGTTGTGAACACTACATTCGATGTCAATGTAGCGGAATCGATCAGACTCTGCAATGGTGTTTTTGCGCCCCCAAAAATGGTGCATAAGGAGCCCCAAAATGACGCACGTTGTGACAGACGCCTGCATTCGGTGCAAGTACACCGACTGCGTCGATGTGTGCCCTGTCGATTGCTTCAAGGAAGGGCCGGAATACCTGGTCATTGACCCGGACGAATGCATCGACTGCGCTGTGTGCATTCCGGAGTGCCCGGCCAACGCCATCTATGCCGAAGACGACCTGCCCGAAGGCATGGAAATCTTTCTGCAGTTCAACAAAAAGCTGGCGCCCACGCTCCCCACAATCACCAAAAGAAAAGCGGCTTTGCCAGATGCGGAACAATGGAGGGTTGTGAGCCACAAGCTTTCAGGCCTGAACATTGCGCTGTAGAGCGCACAGGGCCCTGCTCTTCAGCCAAATTCCTTATTTGCTTCCAACTTTTCCATCTAACGCACCATGAGCGCCTTTCTTGACGAACGCGTCCTGACGGTCCACCACTGGACGGACCGCCTTTTCTCCTTCACCACCACGCGTGACACCGCGCTGCGCTTCTCCAACGGGCATTTCACGATGATTGGCCTGCGTGGCGAAAACGGCAAACCCCTGCTGCGCGCCTACAGCATCGTGAGCCCCAACTACGAAGAGCACCTGGAGTTCCTGTCCATCAAGGTGCCCGACGGCCCGCTGACCTCGCGCCTGCAGCACATCAAGGTGGGTGACACCATCGTGGTCGGCAAGAAGCCCACTGGCACCCTGCTGATCGACTACCTGCTGCCCGCCAAGCGCCTGTACATGCTGTCCACCGGCACGGGCGTGGCCCCGTTCCTGAGCCTGATCCGCGACCCCGAGACTTATGAGAAATTCGAGGAAGTCATCCTGGTGCACGGCGTGCGCGAGGTGAAGGAACTGGCCTACCACGACTACATCACGCAGGAGCTGCCACAACACGAGTTCCTGGGCGAGATGGTCACCAAGCAGCTCAAGTACTACCCCACCGTGACGCGCGAGCCTTTCAAGCACCAGGGCCGTGTGACCACCGTGATCGAAAACGGCCAGATGGCCCGCGACCTGGGCCTGCCCGCACTCAACCCCGCCGAAGATCGCGTGATGATCTGCGGCAGCCCCGAAATGCTGCGCGACCTCAAGCACATGATGGAAGAGCGTGGCTTCAAGGAAGGCAACACCACGAAGCCCGGCGACTTCGTGATCGAGCGCGCGTTCGCAGAGCAGTGATCCCCCGGCGGCCCCCTTACCGGGGCCCGCCTCATCCACCAGGACCCGCCATGTCTGCCACTCCCACCAAGACCCGGACCGCGTCCACCCGCGCTGCCTCTGCCCGAAAGACGGGCGTGCGCGAGCAGGCCGCACAGACCACGCGCGACAACATCCTGAAGGCGGCGACCAAGGTGTTCGCCCGCTACGGCTACGAAGGCGGCAGCGTGGAGAAGATCTCCAAGGCGGCCAAGTCCTTCGACCGGATGATCTATTACTACTTCGGCAGCAAGGAAGGCCTGTTCATCGAGGTGCTGGAGGAAACCTACCGGCGCATGAACGACGCGGAATCCAAACTGGACCTGGACACCGCCAAGCCGGTGGAGGCGCTGCAGGCGGTGATCCGCTTTGTGGTGGGCTACTACCGCAAGAACCCCGAGTTCATCACGCTGCTCAACACCGAGAACCTGCACAAGGGCAAGCACATCTCCAAGTCGATGCGCGCCCGTGAATACTCGTCGCCCGCCATCGAGGTGATCCGCCGCGTGCTGGAGAGCGGCCAGGCGCAAGGGCTGTTCCGCAAGGACGTGTCGGCGCGCGACGTGTACCTGCTGATCGCCGCCACGGGCTACTTCTACATGTCTAACCGGCACACGCTGTCGGCCTTTCTGGGCGAAGACCTGGAGACGCCCGACGCGCTGGCGCACTGGGAATCCTTCGTCATCGACAGCGTGCTGCGCACCGTGGCACCCGGCCCCAGCCTGCCCAAGGGCAGGGCAGCGGCCTGAATCAACAAGAGATTTTTCCCTGCGGGGTGCCGCGTGGTGCCCCGCCCACCACCCCACGAGGAGAATCCATGGCAGAAGCAGCAGCAGGCAGCAAATCGGGCAAGGTCGTCATCCAGAACATTGGTCTTTTGTTGTCGGGCGACCTGGACCACCCCATCCTCGACGCCGACACCATCGTGGTGAATGACGGCCTCATCGTGGCCGTGGGCCGCTACAAGGACTGCGACACCGACCACGCCAACACCGTGATCGACGCACGCCAGACCTGCGTCGCCCCGGGCCTGATCGACAGCCATGTGCACCCCGTGTTTGGCGACTGGACGCCGCGCCAGAACCAGATCGGCTGGATCGACTCGACCATGAACGGCGGCGTGACCACCATGGTCTCGGCCGGTGAAGTGCACCTGCCCGGCCGGCCCAAGGACATCGTGGGCCTGAAGGCGCTGGCCATCACCGCGCAGCGCTCGTTCGACAACTTCCGCCCCGGCGGCGTGAAGGTGATTGCAGGCGCCCCGGTCATCGAGAAAGGCATGACCGAGCAGGACTTCAAGGACCTGGCCGACGCCGGCGTGACGCTGCTGGGCGAAGTGGGCCTGGGCTCCGTCAAGGCGGGCTACGAGGCCCAGCAGATGGTGGCGTGGGCGCGCAAGCACGGCATCCAGAGCACCATCCACACGGGCGGCCCGTCCATCCCGGGCTCGGGCCTGATCGATAAGGACGTGGTGCTGGAGGCCGATGCCGACGTGATCGGCCACATCAACGGCGGCCACACCTCGCTGCCCTGGAAGCATGTGTGCGAGCTGTGCGAGAAGTCGTCGCGCGCCATCGAACTGGTGCACAACGGCAACGAGAAGATTGCCATCCAGGCCGCGCGCGCCGCCATCGAGCTCAAGTGCCCGCACCGCGTGATCCTGGGCACCGACGGTCCGGCCGGCTCGGGCGTGCAGCCGCTGGGCATGCTGCGCATGATTGCGCTGATCTCCAGCTTCGCCGACATCCCCGCCGAGCTGGTGTTCTGCTTTGCCACGGGCAACACGGCGCGCATGCGCAACCTGAACTGCGGCCTGATCGAGGTAGGCCGCGCGGCCGACTTCGTCTTCATGGACCGCGCCCAGCACACCGCCGGCGCCACGCTGCTGGAGAGCGTGCAGCTGGGCGACATCCCGGGCATTGGCATGGTGATGATCGACGGCCTGGTGCGCTGTGGACGCAGCCGCAACACCCCGCCTGCGACCGAGATCCCGGTGGTGCTGTAACCCGCCCGCCAAGCGGCACCCAGCCAACGGCTGAACAAAACAAAAGCCCGCGTTTGCGGGCTTTTTTTGGGGGAAGCGACTGCCGGGCTCAGTAGGTGTCCGACACCCGCACCGCACCCGGCTGGGGCTGCGGTTGTGCATAGGGGTCTGCAGCACGGGCCGAGCCGCCCTGGTCCACGCGGAAGCCCTTGCCCTGCAGCACCACGGGCGTGCCCACAGCAGTGGGTTCAGCGCGCTGGAAGTGGCGCAGCGAGCCGTCTTCCATGCGCACCGCCACCTGGTACACCGTGTGGGTGCGGGTGCGCTCTTCGACCTTGTGGCCCACATAACCACCGCCCACGGCACCTAGCACGGTGGCAGCGGTGCGGCCGCTGCCCTTGCCGATCTGGTTGCCCACCACGGCGCCCAGCACACCGCCGGCCACGGCGCCCACGCCCGTGGCGGGGGCAGCTTGTTGAACCGCCTGCACCGATTCGACACGGCCGCAGCTGCGGCACACAGGGGCTGCAGCACGCACGGGCTGGGCAGCGCCCCCGGGGGCCATACCACCCGCCATGTCACCGGACCGGCCTGCGCTGCCGCCGGTCTGCGGACGGTAGTTTGCTCCGTTATTCATAGCATTCTGGGCAGGTACAACCGGCGCTTGGGCCCGTTTTTCTTCAATGATCTCGGATTCGGGCGTGCGGGGGGCCGCCGCCAGGGCGGCGGGGGCTGTCGCATCGGCTGCCGAGGGCGTGCGGTTTTGCATCACCAGGGTGGCACCCAAGGCCAGCACGCTCACGCCCAGCGCGCCAATGGCCGCCCACATCCATTTCAGAGCCGGTCCGGCGGGGGCTGCAGCGGGTACGGGCGAGGCAGGAGAAGAAACTGTCAGGTTCATGGTCATGTCCTTGTTCATGTCGGAGAAATCCACAGGGGTGGCAGGTAGATGTGCGCTGCATGTCCGCTACGGAATGGAGCCGTGGTGTTTCAACGGCCTGGATGGTGCAAAGGTACACAGCGGGGGGCGCTGCGGTGTGGCCGGTTTGTAAGCGGCAGTAAGCAGCGGTAAACCACCTTGGCCAGCACTTGCGACGCCAGGCCCCGCATATGGGCCCTGCCCGCACGGCCCGGCAGCGCAACGGGCACCATCGCAGCGGCCCGAACGATCCGGGCGCCGCGCTGGCCCCGGCTTGTTGTGCGCTGTTGCCAACATTTACAGCTCCTGCACCCGCGCGCGGGCCGCAGCCGTCCACCGGGCCCAGCCCACCGGTCGGCGTGGCCCGGGGTGCAAGGCCTGCTCCAGCGCCTGCGCACAGCTGGCAGAAAACAGCAGGATGGCCGATGAAAAATAGATCCACATGAGCAGCACCACCAGCGAACCCGCCGCACCATAGGCCGACACCACGGCTGCTGTGGACAGGTACCACGCCAGCAGCTGCTTGCCCACCGTGAACAGTGTGGCCCCCACCACGGCGCCCATCACCAGGTAGCGCAGCGACGGCTTGGGGCCCGCGCCGATGCGCATGAGCCCCACAAACAGGGCCACCGCAAACCCGAAGGCAATGGCTTCGTTGACGACCTGCAGCAACGGTGCCAGGGGCGCCAAGGTGGGCAGGTGTGCCACGGTCAGCCGCTCTCCCGCCCAGCCCGCCAACAGGTGGATCAGCGTGGACAGCGCCAGCGACACCATGAGCAAAAAGCCAAGCGCCAGCACATAAGCCAGCCCCCGCAGCCGCAGCGACGCCATGCGCCACCACGCGGCCCGCTGGGGAGGTGTGTAGCCATCCCGGCGCCACAGCCGCTCCAGCGCCGACTGCAACTCCACAAACACCCCGGTGGCGCCCGAGACCAACACCACAAACCCGATGGCCGATGCCAGTCGCCCCTCGGACGGGGCCTGGGCGCTGGCCATGGCCTGGCGCACCACATCGGCCACCTGCTGGCCCATCACCGACTGCACCTGGGCGACCAGGCTGCTCTCCAGGTAGCTGCGGTCCACCCACCAGCCCAGCACGCCCACCAGCAACAGCAGCAGGGGCGCCAGGCTCAGCATGCCGTAGAACGACATGGCCGCACTCATGCGCAGCCCATCGGCGTCCAGCCACATCTGCGCGGCGCGCCAGAACGGCTGCACCAGGCGCCACAGGGGCAACAGGGGCTGGGCGATGCGGGCAAGCGAAGTCGCCATCAGGGACGGAGGGGGCGCGGTCATCCCCGCGAGCGTAAGGCCTGGAGGCGGCCCCAGCCATCCGCCGCAGCCGCGAGGCGGGGTAGGCGCTGTCCCACAGGCAGCGTGCCGGGTGCAGCGCACAGAGTTTCAAAGGTGACAGCACCGGTTTTACACGGTGCCTGGGCAGGGCTAGCATGGGGCGCTGTCGGTTGACTCGACCGCCATTGACACAGCGGCCACCGCCGCCCCAGCCGCACCTCCTCACCCACTCTGCGGGCCACAAGCCGTCGGGCCGGTCTTGGCATTCATTCACCTTCACCCCTCTCTGCACGAAAGCGTTTTTTCCATGAGCGTCAAGCAACTCTTCGATCTCACCGGCCAGGTCGCCCTGGTCACTGGCGGCTCGCGCGGCCTGGGCCTGCAGATGGCCGAGGCCCTGGGCGAAATGGGCGCCAAACTCGCCATCACCGCGCGCAAGGCCGATGAGCTGGCCGAGGCCAAGAAGCACCTGGAAGGCATGGGCTACGAGGTGCTGACCGTGGTGAACGACCTGCAAAAGACCGAGGACATCCCCGGCCTGGTGGACCAGGTGGTCGAGCGCTTTGGCACCATCGACATCCTCGTCAACAACGCGGGCGCCACCTGGGGCGCCAAGGCCGAGGACTACCCAGACGCCGCCTGGCACAAGGTGATGGACCTGAACGTGAGCGCGCCGTTCTTCCTATCGCGCGAGGTCGGCAAGCGCTGCATGATCCCGCGCGGCAAAGGCTCGATCATCGTCACGGCCTCAGTGGCCGCACTGAAGGGCACGCCCCCGGGCATGAACACCATTGCCTACAACACCTCCAAGGCCGCCGCGCTGCACTTTGCGCGCACGCTGGCGTCCGAATGGGGGCACTACGGCGTTCGCGTCAATGCGATCTGCCCCGGCTTCTTCCCCAGCAAAATGGCCAGCGGCCTGATTGAAAAGCTGGGCCCTGCGATGATCGAGCGCACGCCCCTGCGCCGCATTGGCGGCGAAGAGGACCTCAAAGGCGCGGTGGTGTTCCTGGCGTCCAACGCCTCGCGGCACATCACGGGTGAAAGCATCGTGGTGGACGGTGGCGCCAGTTTGATTTGAGCCCCATGAGGCGCTGGCCGTCGTCCCCCTCAGGGGGACGACGGCCTTTGCTGCGGGGCGGCCCTTGCTGGCCGTCCCTCGCCTGGGTTACGCCCTGTTTTGCCCGGCCTGTACCCTGCACGAACCAACCCAGAGTTCCGTCACCATGTCCGACCGCCACCTCGCCCATTGGCCGCCCGGCCTGTCGCGCCACCTCACGCTACCGCAGACCCATCTGTTCCACAACGCCGAGGTGTCGGCCGCGCGCTACCCGGACAAGCCTTTTCTGGTGTTCTACGACACGCTGGTGACCTTCCGGCAGTTCCAGCAACAGGCGGAGCACATTGCGGGCTTCTTGCAGCAGGTGTGTGGCGTGAAGGCGGGCGACCGGGTGCTGCTGTACATGCAGAACAGCCCGCAGTGGATCCTGGCGTTCTACGGCATCTTGCGCGCCAACGCGGTGGTGGTGCCGGTGAACCCCATGAACCGCACCGACGAGCTGCGCCACTATGTGCACGACAGCGGTGCCACCGTGGCCTTTGTGCCGCAGGACCTGCATGCACAGGCCCAGCCGCTGGTGGATGTGGCCGGCGGTGAGGGCAAGTTCCAGCACCTCATCGTGGCCGCGTACAGCGACTACCTGCAGGTGCCCACCGACCTGCCCGTGCCCGCGTTCGTCAGCGCACCGCGCCAGGCCATTGATGCCCCCGGCGTCACGCTGTGGAGCGACATGCTCGCGCAGCAGCGCGACCCCGGCCCCATCACCACCGGGCCGGACGACCTGTGCGTGATGCCCTACACCTCGGGCACCACGGGCCACCCCAAGGGCTGCATGCACACGCACCGCAGCGCCATGAGCACGCTGGTGGGCGGCGTGCAGTGGTTTGCACGCACGCAGGATTCGACCTACCTCGCGGTGCTGCCGCTGTTCCACGTCACCGGCCTGTCGGGCAGCATGAACGGGCCGCTGTTTGTGGGCGCCACCGTGGTCGTGCTGCCGCGCTGGGACCGTGACGCGGCCGCCCAGCTCATCCAGCGCTACCGGGTCACCATCTGGCAGGCCATCTCGACCATGGTGGTTGACTTTCTGGCCAACCCGCGCATTGCCGACTACGACATCAGCAGCATCCAGGCCATACGCGGCGGCGGCGCGGCCATGCCCAAGGCCGTGGCGCAGCAGCTGAAGGACCTGACCGGGCTGGACTACGTGGAGGGCTACGGCATGTCTGAAACCATGGCCGCTACCCACATCAACCCGCCGCACCGCCCCAAGCCGCAGTGCCTGGGCATCCCGGTGTTTGACGTGGATGCGCGCGTGGTGGACCCGGCCACCTTCGCCGAACTGCCACCGGGCGAGATTGGCGAGATCGTGGTGCATGGCCCGCAGGTCATGCTGGGCTACTGGAACAACCCGCAGGCCACGGCCGACAGCTTTATCACACTGGACGGCAAGCGTTTTCTGCGCACGGGTGACCTGGCGCAGGTGGACGAGGACGGCTACTTCTTCATGGTGGACCGGCTCAAGCGCATGATCAATGCGTCGGGCTTCAAGGTCTGGCCCGCCGAGGTCGAGGCCATGATGTACGCCCACCCTGCGATCCAGGAGGTGTGCGTGATCGCCGCACACGACGAGCGCCGGGGCGAGACGGTGAAGGCCCTGGTCGTGCTGCGCGACGCCTTCAAGGGCCAGGTGAGCGAACAGTCCATCATCGACTGGAGCCACGAACACATGGCCGCCTACAAAAGCCCGCGCATCGTGCAGCTGGTGGACAGCCTGCCCAAGTCCGGCACGGGCAAGGTGCAGTGGCGCGAGCTGCAGGAGCAGGAGCGCAGCCGCGCGGCCGGTGCAACGCACTGAAACCCGCATTCACGGCCTGCCAGATTCGCTCTGTTTTTGATAGCTACCGGCGCAATATGCACTAGCGCTACCGGCCAAAATCGCCTCAAAACCCACTTCCAACCGCCATGAACCCCACCGCCCTCGCCCGCCTGCGCTCCGTGCTGCAAGCCCATGTGGACCAGGGCTTGCTGCCCGGTGCCGTGGCACTCATCCACCACCAGGGCCATACGGTGCTGCACACGGCGGTGGGCCACCAGCGCCCGCCCATCGCCGAGTCGGCGGTGCCCGCGATGGCGCCCGACACGGTGTTCCGCATCTATTCCATGACCAAGCCCATCGCCTCGCTGGTGGCGATGATGCTCATGGAAGAAGGCCGCCTGCTGCTGTCGCACCCCGTGTCGCACTACCTGCCCGCGTTTGCAGGCCAACGTGTGTACGACGAAACCACCGGCACCACCGCCCCCGTGCAGCGCGAGGCCACGGTGCACGACCTGCTGCGCCACACCGCCGGCCTGAGCTACGCGTGGGAGGCGGGCACCGTGCCCGACGCCTACCGCGCGGCGCGCATCGGCTCGCGCCGCCACAGCAATGCTGAGCTGGCCGCCGCGCTGGGCCCCTTGCCCCTGGTCCACCAGCCCGGCACCCGCTGGGAATACAGCCGCGCCACCGACGTGCTGGGCGCGGTGCTGGAGGTGATTGAGGGCGAAAGCCTGGGCGCCCTCCTGCAACGCCGCGTGTTTGGCCCGCTGGGCATGCACGACACGGGCTTTGCGGTGCCCGCCGCGCAGCAGCACCGCCTGGCCGAAGCCTTTGAGCGCGACCCGCAGACCGGGCTCGGCATGCCACTGATCGACGTGACCGCACCGCCCGTGTTCGAATCGGCCGGTGGCGGGCTGGTGTCTACCGCCAGCGACTACGCGCGCTTCCTGCAGCTCATGCTGGGCCGGGGCACGGCCCCCGGGCCCGATGGCCTCGGCGCCCCCGTGCGCCTGCTGGGCCGCGCCACGGTGGACTTCATGACCGCAGACCACCTGGGCAGCCTGCCCGTGGCGGGCGACATCCTGCCCACCGGCTACGGTTTTGGCCTGGGCGTGGCCGTGCGCACCGCCACCGGCCAGGCCACCCGCCCCGGATCGGCCGGGCACTACAGCTGGAGCGGCCTGGGCGGCACCTTCTTTTTTGTGGACCCTGCGGAAGACCTGTTCGCCATCCTGCTCACGCAGGCGCCCGGCCAGCTGCGGTACCTGTGCGAGCTATACCCGGCGCTGGTGTATGCGGCATTGTGATTAGGCCCCCCTGAGCGGCTTTGCCGCTTCCCCCCACTCTCGCGCTGCGCGGGCGGAGGGACGACGCCCTCGCTGCGGGGCGGCCCTTGCTCGGCGTCCCTGGCGGGGGCGGCGCCAGTTGCAAAGGCTACGCTCTACGCCCGGCGCCAGAGGGGCAGGCTTACACTCAACGCCCAGTTACGGCACGCGAAACAGCCCCATCCGCAGTACGCAGGCCCTCCCCCCAGACCTCTTTTTTGAACCTATGCAGATTCGCTGCGCACTGGTCGGCATGCCCGGCTCGGGCAAATCCACCGTCGGCCGGCAACTGGCCCACCGGGCGGGTGTGCCCTTCATCGACCTGGACCACCGGCTGGAACAGACCCTGGGCACCACCATCCGCAGCTTCTTCGAGGCCGAAGGCGAAGCCCGCTTTCGCGACATCGAATCCCAGGTGCTGGCCGACGTGGCCCAGCAGCCCGGCGGCATGGTCCTCTCCACCGGCGGCGGCGCCGTGCTGCGCCCCGAGAACCGCGAGGTGCTGCGCCAGTTCGGCAATGTGCTGTACCTGCGCGCCTCGCCCGAAGAAATCTTCAAGCGCGTCAAACACGACAAAACCCGCCCCCTGCTGCAAGGCGGTAACCCCATGGACAAGCTGCGCGACCTCTACGCCCAGCGCGACCACCTGTACCGCGAGACCGCCCACTACGTGATCGAGACCGGGCGGCCTTCGGTGCACACGCTGGTCAACATGGTGATGATGCAGTTGGAGATGGCGGAGAGTGCGGGTGGGGCGGACCCGGGCTAAAGCGAAAAATGCCTTGGTGCAACCCTGATCAAAGGGCTTAGGCGGTTTTGGAATGGGCCAGGCACGGACAACCCACCGCGGCCATGCATCCGCATGCGTCCTGCCTAGCGGAGAAAACGCCCCCTATTGAGCAGCAGGTCGTCTGGCCTTACTCAACAGATATTGCCGCCGATGCTTTTCCCGTCTTTCAGATCAAAGCCGAAATAGCAGCTGTAGTCGGATGGGGAATAGCGAATGCACTGAAGGCGGTCACGGACTCTTGCACGCGTTTTCGGGTCGGACCCACACTCACTCTTCACGTCGGGCCCCATGCGGTCAAACAAGTCGCGTGCAGCTCTACCCTGCACATGGAATGACACTTTGGCGTCTTGGGCTGTGGGTGCTGCTGGATCGCCCAAACCTCCAGAGTAAATTGCCATTTGCGCATTGACTGGCTTGAATTCAAATGCCCAGTCTGCGGCTATCGCGCCTGCACACATAAGCAATACTCCGATAACCGCAACACCTTTTCTCATTCCTAAGCCTTTACTTGTTTATATAGAAACATGGAGTATTTATCTTGGCCCGTGGCAGCACTTATTAATGAAACGCAACCAGTCGCCCGAAATCAATACTCGGGAATGATCAAATTCGCACTTCCACATGCAAATGGTCATCGTGTCCATTCATATAAGTAGCATTGGCAATTTTGGGATCATTGAATCCAACCTTTTTTACCATGCCAGTCTGCCAAATTAAATTTACTAACCTTTGCGTCGCGGCTTGGTCGTAGTCTTTGCTAGACCAGCGGACGGGCTGCTTCAGCCCATCCTTGCGAATGGGACGAATATCGACCTCCAGACCGCTTCTGTGGCTAGCATGCGGTGGAAATTTTTTTCCTTCGGCCAAACTGATGTTACCAATGCCGATTTTTCGCTCTTCTGTGATGCTCCAGCCATGCTCAAGTTTGAAAATGAAATTCAGCATTTGCACATGGGCATATTGCCCTCTTCCACCGAAAGGAGTTCCATAGGTGTAATAGCCAGATTCCTCCGGCATTTGAGGCAGCATGAAAAATCCGCGTTTATCCTGAGGTACTGGTGAAGAATCTGTCATTTATACAACTCCTTTTTGCGAGCGATTGTATGAATGCGCTCTTTAAATCAGATAACTGTTTCCAACTCTTACAGCGCACACTATGGGTGCTGTAGGCTGGTACCAACAGGCATGCCTCTTTCGCTTCACGAACAATTCCATCGGACCAAGGTGCGTCTTATGGGGCCCTCGAAGAGCGATGAATCGGCGCATGCAGCGCCATCAACCCCGCCACCCATTCGATAAACACCCGCACTTTGGCGCTCACATGCCGCTGGGGTGGGTAAGCCACGTACAGCGGCATCGGCTCCAGCGTCCAGTCCTGCAGCAGGGGCACCAGCTCGCCAGCCGCCACGTGGGGGCGGGCCATGTAGTCGGGCAGCCAGAGCACGCCCAGGCCCGCCAGGCCTGCGGCCAGGTAGGCGTTGCCGTCGTCCACAGCGCAGATGTCATGGCCCTGGGCGCGCACATGTTCGGTGCCGCGGCGCATCTCGAAAGGCAGAGGTTGGCCGGTGCGCGCCCACAGAAAACCCACGGTGCGGTGGTGCGGGCCTTCCAGCGCCTGCGGGTGCTCGGGCGTGCCCGCGCACAGCAGGTAGCTGGGGGCGGCGTACACGCGCAATTGCAGATCGCCCACATGGCGTGCGACGAGCGCCGGGTTGGTGAGGGCGCCGCCGCGCACCACGCAGTCCACGTTGTCGCCCACCATGTCCACGGGGCGGTCGCTCACGCCCATGTGCAGGAGGATGTCGGGGTACTGCGCGTGGAACGCGGGCAGCGCGGGGATGAGGACCAGGCGCGCCAAGGGGCTGGGCACATCCACCCGCAGGCGGCCCCGGGGCGCGGCGGCGGCGGTGGAAACGCTGGCATCGGCATCGTCCAGGTCGGCCAGCAGGCGCACCACGCGCTCGTAGTAGGCAGCACCATCGGGCGTGACCTGCACGCGCCGGGTGGTGCGGTGCAGGAGCTTCACGCGCAGGCGCGCTTCGAGCTGCTGCACCAGCTGCGTGACGGTGGTGCGGCTCAGGTGCAGGGTGAGGGCAGCCTTGGTGAAGCTGCCGGATTCCACAACGCGGGCAAAGGCCTGCAGGGCGTCAAAACGGTCCATGGCGTACAGGTAGTTGAGACATGCCGAAGGGGCGGCACGCCCGCCATTGTTTGGCGATCAGGAACAGTGGTGCGCAGATTAGCCTGTTTATCAGAACAACGCGCGCTTCTACAGTGCCTTCATCGCAATCATCTGCCCTGCAGAACGAAAGGAATCCCATGCCCCACCGTGACGTTGTCTTCCCCGCAGGCCGCCAGGCGCTGTACGAGCGCAACCGCTATTCGCCCGCCGTGCGCGCCAACGGGTTTTTGTTTGTCTCGGGCCAGGTGGGCAGCCGCGAGGACGGCTCGCCCGAGCCCGACCTGGCCGCGCAGGTGCGCCTGGCGTTCAGCAACCTCAACGCCGTGCTGCACGCTGCAGGCTGCACGTTTGATGACGTGGTGGACGTGACGATGTTCGTGGTCAACCCGGAGGCGAACTTCGAGACCGTCTGGGGCGTCGTGCCCGAGTTCTGGGGGGAGGCGCCCTACCCCACGCTCACCGGCATCGGAGTGACCTGGCTGTACGGATTCCAGTTCGAGATCAAGGTGATCGCGAAGCTGCCTGGCTATAAGGGCTGATGGGCCGGGACATTTGAATCAAACAGGCTTCCAGCGCTTATCGAACAAGCTCTGGAAGCTATTCAATTCATAGCATCACAGGTTCGGCGCCAGCAGCCGCTCCAGCACCTTCTCGTCCATGCCCCGGCGCTGGGCCATGTCGTGCAGTTGGTCTTCGCCAATCTTGCCGACGTTGAAGTACACGCTGTCGGGGTGGCCGATGTAGAAGCCGCTCACGCTGGCAGCGGGCATCATGGCCAAGCTTTCGGTGAGCGACATGCCGATCTCGCCAGCCTGCAGCACGCGGAACAGGTCGGTCTTGGCGCTGTGGTCGGGGCAGGCGGGGTAGCCGGGCGCGGGGCGGATGCCCTGGTACTTCTCGGCAATCATGTCGTCGTTACTCAGCGCTTCACCGGCAGCGTAGCCCCACAGGTCGGTACGCACACGGTGGTGCAGGGCTTCGGCAAAGGCTTCGGCCAGGCGGTCGGCCAGGCTCTTGAACATGATGGCGGAGTAGTCGTCCAGCGCGTCGATGAAAGCCTTTTCCTTCTTCTCGATGCCCAGGCCCGCCGTCACGGCAAACATACCGGCGTAGTCGGCAATGCCGCTTTCCTTGGGCGCCACAAAGTCGGCCAGGCAGCGGCTGGGGCGGGTCACGCCGTCGATGGTGTGCTTTTCGGCCTGCTGGCGCAGGCCGTACCAGGTCATGGCCACTTCGGTGCGGGTGTCGTCGGTATAGAACTCGATGTCGTCATCGTTCACGCTGTTGGCGGGCAGCAGGGCCATCACGCCGCTGGCCGTGAGCCACCGGCCTTCGATGATCTTCTTGAGCATGGCCTGCCCATCGGCAAACACACGCGTGGCTTCCACGCCCACGATCTCGTCGGTGAGGATGGCGGGGTACGGGCCGGCCAGGTCCCAGGTCTGGAAGAACGGGCCCCAGTCGATGTACTTGGCCAGCTCGGCCAGGTCGAAGTTCTTGAACACGCGGCGGCCCAGCGCGCGGGGCACGGCGGGCTGGTAGGCCGACCAGTCGATCGGCGTCTTGTTGGCGCGGATCTTGGCCAACGGCCACAGAGGTGTGGCCTTTTTGTTGGCGTGCTGGGTGCGCACCTTGTCGTAGTCGGCGTTCAGCTCATCCACGTAGCTCTGCACGCCGTCGCCCAGCAGGCTTTGCGCCACGCTCACGCTGCGAGACGCATCGGGCACGTAGACCACGGGGCCTTCGTAATGCGGAGCGATCTTGACGGCGGTGTGCACGCGGCTGGTGGTGGCGCCGCCGATGAGCAGCGGTATCTTCTTGATGCGGAAGTGGTCGTCCTTCTGCATCTCGCCGGCCACGTACTGCATCTCTTCGAGGCTGGGGGTGATCAGGCCCGACAGGCCCACGATGTCGGCCCCCTCGACCTTGGCGCGCGCCAAAATCTCGTGGCAGGGCACCATCACGCCCATGTTCACCACCTCAAAGTTGTTGCACTGCAGGACCACGGTGACGATGTTCTTGCCGATGTCGTGCACGTCGCCTTTCACGGTGGCGATGATGATCTTGCCCTTGCTGCGCACATCGCGCCCGGCCAGTTCGTCCTGGCGCTTTTCTTCTTCGATGTAGGGGATCAGGTGGGCCACGGCCTGCTTCATCACGCGCGCGCTTTTCACCACCTGGGGCAGGAACATCTTGCCCGCGCCGAACAGGTCGCCCACCACGTTCATGCCGTCCATGAGCGGGCCTTCGATCACGTGCAGCGGGCGCCCACCCTTGGCCAGGATGGCGCGGTAGGCCTCTTCAGTGTCTTCGGTGATGAAGTCGGTGATGCCATGCACCAGCGCGTGCGACAGGCGTTCGCCCACGGTCTTGGGGTGCTCGGGCGTGCCGCGCCATTCGAGTTTCTTGCTCTCGTCCTTGGCGCCGCTCTTGGCGGTTTCGGCGATCTCCACCAGGCGCTCACCCGCATCCGGGCGGCGGTTGAGCACCACGTCTTCCACACGCTCACGCAGTACGGGCTCCAGGTCGTCGTACACGCCCACCATGCCCGCGTTGACGATGCCCATGTCCATGCCCGCCTGGATGGCGTGGTACAGGAACACGGTGTGGATGGCCTCGCGCACCGGGTCGTTGCCGCGGAAGCTGAACGACACATTCGACACACCGCCCGACACCTTGGCGCCCGGCAGGTTCTGCTTGATCCAGCGCACGGCCTCGATGAAGTCGACCGCGTAGTTGTTGTGCTCCTCGATGCCAGTGGCCACCGCAAAGATGTTGGGGTCGAAGATGATGTCCTCGGGCGGAAAGCCCACCTCATCCACCAGCACGCGGTAGGCACGTTCGCAGATCTCGATCTTGCGCGCGTAGGTGTCGGCCTGGCCCACTTCGTCAAACGCCATCACCACGGCTGCAGCGCCATAGCGCTTGACCAGGCGCGCCTCGTGCTTGAACTTCTCCACGCCCTCTTTCATGCTGATGGAGTTGACGATGCCCTTGCCCTGGATGCAGCGCAGACCGGCTTCGATCACCTCCCACTTGGAGGAGTCCACCATGATGGGCACGCGCGCGATGTCGGGCTCGGACGCGATGAGCTGCAGAAAGCGCACCATGGCCGCCTTGCTGTCGAGCATGGCCTCATCCATGTTGATGTCGATGACCTGGGCGCCGTTCTCTACCTGCTGGCGCGCCACGGCCAGGGCCTCTTCGTACTGGCCGTTCAGGATCATGCGCGCGAACGCCTTGGAGCCGGTGACGTTGGTGCGTTCGCCGATGTTGACGAACAGCGTGCCCTCACCGATGGAGACGGGCTCCAGGCCGGACAGCTTCATGGGGGGGATGGACGGGGCAGACGCGGACATAGGACTCACCTGTGCAGGGGCAGCAGAAAAACAGGTGAGCGTCGTTGCGGTGGGGCTTGAATAGCTTTTGGGTACCCAAGCCTGACGGCCCCGTCGTGGTGAGAGGCCGCTGCAACGCTCCTTGGGCAGATGCGGATTTTACCGGGTGATACGAGCTGGCGTTCGCCGCATCAACGCACCGGCAGGAATTGCAAAAAGGTACCGCCCACAATGCCCTGCACGTAACTGATGGCGGCACGGCGGTACTTTTCGGTGGTGAACGCGGCCAGCAGATCCAGCCGCGCGATGATCTTGCCGAACTCGCGCTCGAAGCTCAGGTTGCGGCCCTGCTGGCCGATCTCGTCGGCCAGCAGCAGGGGCTGGCCCTGGGCGTTGCGGCGCTGCGCCAGCAGCCACACGGCGGTCTCGACGTTGCGCGCGGCGTTGTAGAGGTGCTGGGCATCCATGCCGTCGAGCAAGAAGAACTCGGTCTTGCCGCCGTGGGCCGTGATGATCATATCGGCCGTGGCGTAAATGAAGGCCGCCACGCGGTCGCCTGCGAACTCGGGCGCCAGGGCCAGCGCCATGGCGGCGATGTCGCGGCGGCCCTGCAGTGGGGCCCAGGGCTGGCGCTGCAGCACGGCGGTGCGTAGCTGCTCCAGCGCCTGCTCGCGGTTGGTGGCAGTGCCCTTGCGCCATTCGGCGGGGTTGCGGCGGTAGAGCTTGTCGGCCAGGCGCATCAGGCCGTCCAGGTTCTCCTGCATGGCCAAGGTGGCCATGCGGTTGGCATCGGACTGGGCCAGTTCGGCGGCATGGGTGGGTGCACCCTTCACCTCGCCGCGCGGAGTGGGGGCGTTGCTGGCACAGCCTGCCAGCACGCAGCAGACCGCCACGCCAGCCCACCGACCCCGCAAACCCCGCAGCAGCAATAAAAACGGCCCTCGCATGGGGCCGATTATGGGTTGCCGCTTAGCGCCCCAGCCCGCCGGCGAACGGCGGTTGACATTGTTTGAAGAAGCGCGCCCTGGGCTGTTGCTACGACGCCGCCATGGCCGATGCGGGCAGGCCGAACAGGTGGTCAAACACCCAGTTGAAGACAAAGGTGTAGCAAAGGAAGAACACGATGAGTCCCAGGTCCATCACAAACGCGTGCCACAGGCTCACGCCAAACCACCAGGCAAACAGCGGCACCAGTGTGAACACCAGGCCGCCCTCAAACCCGATGGCGTGCGCCACGCGCCGCGCCACGCTGCGCCCGCGCACGGGCTGGCGTGCCTCCCAGCGCTCGAACGCCCAGTTGAAGACGATGTTCCAGACGATGGCGATCACCGAGGCTGCCACCGCCACCACGCTCGAATGCCCCGCGCCCTGGCCCGTGAGCAGCGCCAGGCCCACCGTGGCGGCGCCGATGGCGATCAGCTCGTACAGGGTCACGTAGATCACGCGGCGCTTGACGCCTTGCAGGCCAAAAAGAGTGGGTGTCTTGTCCATGGGTGGTACTTTATATTCGCCGCACTGACATATAAAGTCAGCTTGTTTCATTTTTATTGATAGATCAACCGCCATGGCCTTCAACTCTGACAGCGTGCAGGTGTTTCTGACCGTGCTCGACCACGGCTCGTTCTCGGCCGCCGCGCGGGCCTTGTCGCGTGTGCCGTCGGCCGTGAGCATGACCATTGCGCACCTGGAGGCCGAGTTGGATGTGCAGCTGTTTGACCGCAGCGGGCGCGAGCCCCGCCCCACCGCCGCCGCCCGCGCGCTGGAGCCCCAGGCCCGGCTGCTGGCGGGCCAGCTGCAGCAGCTCAACGCCCAGGCGCTGGCGCTCACCCAGGGGCTGGAGGAGCGGCTCACGCTGGCCATTGCACCCGAGCTGCTGGCCTCGCGCTGGACGGAGGCGCTGGCGGCATTGGCGCAAGAACACCCGCTGCTCCAGATCGAGGTGCTGGCCGCGCCGCAGGTGGATGCGCTGGCGCTGCTACACAGCGGCCGCGCGCAGCTGGCGCTGGTGTTCGAGCGGCCCAGCATCGATGGGCGCGAGGGCTTTCAGGAAGTGGGCACCGAAACCCTGGTGGCGGTGATGGCGCCGCAGCACCCGGTGCTGGTGGCCGCCCGCGCCGCCGCCCAGGCGCGCGGAGCCCCGCCCGAGGACGCCATGTTGCGCGAAGAGCACCTGACCACCACGCGCCAGATCGTGGTGGCCAGCCGCGACCTGGCGCAGACCGACCCGCGCTTTGTGTTTGCCCGCCACCACTGGCGCACCGACAACCACCTGGCCGCGCTGGGCCTCATCGAAGCCGGCCTGGGCTGGGGCTGGCAGCCGCGCGCGCTGGTGCAGTCGCGCATCGAGGCGGGGCGGCTGGTGGAAATGCCGTTCGAGAACCTGAGCAACGGCGCCGCGCTGTGGGTGGACGTGGTGTGGTCCAAGGAGCGCCCACTGGGCCTGGGCGCTGCGCGGTTTGTGGCGCTGATGCGCGACCAGCGGGCGCTGGAGGCCGAGCTGGCGTGATTTACGGCCCTTTTGGGCGGTAGCGCTAGTCGATCATGCCGTAAAAGCTATCAAATTCATAGCATTTTTTGGACGATGGGTCCGGGGTATTCACGGCACTCGCCGTCCTCGGGCGCCCACAGGCGGTGCGCCCACCCGCCGCGCTGCGCCAGGGCGCGCACCTGGGCACGGGTGGTGGGGCAGTGGTCCAGGGCCTCCAGGTGGTTGACCACCACGGCGCCCGTCGTCAGTGCGGCAGCCTGTGCGACCTCGGCGGCGTCCATCAGGATGTCCGCGCCCAGGTCGAACCGGGCGCCACCGGCGGGCAGCACGGCCACACAGGGGTGCAGACGCTGCAGGCAGTCGCGCACTGGGGGCGTCAGCACCGTGTCGCCCGCCAGGTACACGCTGGGCTCGCCCGGCAGCTCCAGCAGGTAGCCGTGGCCGTGCTCCATGAAGCGCGCCACCCAGCCCCGGCCGTGGGTGCAAGCCACGGGCGTGACCTGCCCGCCCAGCGCAAAGGGCTGGCGGCCCTCACCCGCTAGCGGCAGCACCTGCAGGCCGCGCTGCGCCAGGTAGGCGGCGTCGTGTGGCATGCACAGGACGGGAATCTGGCGCTCGCGCAGAAACTGCTTGCCCGCGCGGTCCAGGTGGTCAAAGTGCCCACGCTGGCAATGGGTGATGAGCGCGTGGGTCACGCGCTGCAGCGCCGCGTCGGCCTCGGCGGGCAAGTCCACCAGAGGGTTGCGCTGGCGCCGGGTGCCCAGGTAGCGCAGCGCGGGCAGGCTGCCCCGGGGCGCGAGCATGGGGTCCACCAGCAGGCCGACAGGGCGGCCCGCGTGCTGAAACTCGAGCAGAACGGTGGCGTTGCGTAGTTGGGTGATGAGCATGGGGGGCTTTCAGTGGGAAGGGGTGTTGACATTGTTGAAAAGCAGGCCTCCCCCGAAAATGGCACAGATTGACAATTTCTTGCCTTTTTGTGCCACCCATGGTTTCGCCACCCTCTCCACACCAGCCGCCTTTGCGCGTGGCGCTGCTGCTCTACCCGGGCTGCATGCCCGCCGGCCTGTTTGCGGCGGCGGAGATGGCACGCGCCGCCAACCTGCGCGCGCAGGCCAGCGTGATGGACATCTGCTGGGTGGGGGTGGACCTGCTGCCGGTGCCCACCTGGCAAGGCCCCGCGCTGGCCCCCACCGTGGCGCTGCAGCATGCCGAGGCCGATGTGGTGCTGGTGCCGGGCCTGTGGCTCTCGTCGCCCAACCAGCTGCAGGGGCCGCTGCAGCAGCTGGCCCCGGTGGTACAGGCCTTGCGCGCGCTGCCCCGGCGCACCCAGCTGTGGAGCTACTGCGCGGGCGTGGTGCTGGCGGCTGCCAGCGGGCGGCTGCGCGGCCAGGGCGCCACAGCCACCTGGTGGTTGCGTGCGGCGCTGGGGCAGCAGTTTGCGCAGGTGGACTGGCGCTTTGACGAGCCGCTGGTGGTCGGCCCCACCGCCACCACGGCCGCCGGGGCCAACGGCTACCTGCCGCTGATGCTGCACGCGCTGGCCGCTCGCCTGTCACCCCAGGCGATGACCGACCTGCAGGAGCTGCTGATGCTGCCCCGCCCCCGCACGGCGCACCCGGCATTTGCCGGGCATGACCTGATGACGCTGGCAGACGCTGACCTGCGCCGCGCCCTGCTGTGGGTGCAGCGCAGCCCCGCCGCCGATCTGCGACTGCCCGCGCTGGCCCAGGCGCTGGGCCTCTCGCCCCGCACACTGGCGCGGCGGGTGCAGGCCCACACGGGCCTGACGGCGGCGCTGTGGATGCGCCGCATCAAGCTGCGCCAGGCCAGCGAGGCGCTGTGCGACACGCCGCTGCCGCTCAAGCGCATTGCCGAAGACCTGGGCTTTGCCAGCGAGGCCGGGCTGCACCGCGCGTTCCGCCAGGCCACGGGGCAGACGCCGCTGGCCTACCGCATGGCACATGGCGTGCGCTAAGGGATCTTCTGCACGAATCGAGCGGCAAGTGGGCGCTGCGGATCGGGATGGGCTGCAAGGCGCAAAACGCAGCAATAGCCGCAGCTATTGCGAGTATTTGCAACGCCGCAGACCGCCCGAGACCGCAGCTGCACACGGCGCGGTGATTTGTGCAGAGGGTCCCTAAACGACTTCTGCGCCAATTTTCAAGCTCAATCTGCTCCAAGCGCCAGTGAATCATGCGCAATTAGCTATCAACTTGATAGCATCATGTTTTCGTAGAAGGGGAGACCGCGCCCCCACTGCTGACGTACGATGGCCCATCGAGGAGCCCGCATGAACCACCCGTTTCACAGCAGCAACAAAGACGTGGCCCAGCGCTGGTCGCAGTGGCAGCCGGACGCGCCGCAGCACGACGACGAGAAGCGGACCGACGGCCAGCCCGAGCGGCGCAAGGCCGGCAAACACCGCCGCACGGTGGCGCTCAAGGACTTTGATCCGTCGGCCAAGCCGTTTTCGCTGGGCGACAAGCTCAAGGACAAGGCCGCCACCGAGTCGATTGCGCAGGAGCTGGACACGCTGCAGAACCTGTTCTATGCCGACAAGCGCTACAAGCTGCTGGTGATCCTGCAGGGCACGGACACGGCCGGCAAGGACGGCACCATCCGGGGCGTGTTTGGCCGCATGAGCGCGCTGGGCGTGCACGCCGTGGGCTGGAGCGCCCCCACCGAGGCCGAACGTGCCCACGACTACCTGTGGCGCATCCACCAGAAGGTGCCCGGCGCGGGCGAGATCACGGTGTTCAACCGCAGCCACTACGAGGATGTGCTGGTGCCCGCCGTGAACGGATGGATCACCCCCGAGCAGCACCACCAGCGCTTTGGCCACATCAACGACTTCGAGCGCATGCTCACGCACACCGGCACCATCGTGCTCAAGTTCATGCTGCACATCAGCGCTGACGAGCAGCGCGAACGCCTGCAGGAGCGCCTGGACGACCCGGCCAAGCACTGGAAGTTCTCGATGAGCGACATCGAGGCCCGCAAGCAGTGGAGCCAGTACCAGAAGGCCTACGAAATGCTGCTGGCCGCCACGCACACGCCCTGGGCGCCGTGGACCATCGTGCCTGCCAACTCCAAGACCCACCGCAACCTGATGATCGCCACGCTGGTGCGCGAGGTGCTCACCGGCCTGGACCTGCGCTACCCGCCGGGCGACCCGGCGCTGCAGAAGATCCGCATCGAATAGGGCCCGCACCGCTGCGGGCACGGCAGCGGGCGGCGCAAAGACAGGCTGCGCATGCCATCACTGGCCCGGCGGGCATTCGGGGATGCGGCCCCAGGCGTCGCCGCAGAAGTTCTGCCGCGTGCGGGTGAGGCAGCTCGCGCGCGACAGCTCGTTGCTCATGGCCGCACACTGGGCCAGCGCACCGCGCAAGCGGGCTAGGCTGTCGCCGGGCGACGGCGCGGGCGCTGCGGGCGGCGGCCACGGTGCGTTGTCGGCCGGTGCCACTGCGCGTGGCTTGCCGGTGGCGGGCAGCGATGCCGCATCGGCCACGCGGGGCGCGGTGACAGGCGTGAAAGGCGGCGCAGAGGCCGCAGATGCAGACGACGGTGCAGCAGCAGCGGTACTGCCTGGTGCGGACGCAGCGGCTGCCGGGCGTGCGCGTTCGGATTCAATGATTTCCTCCACCGGCTCGGGGCGGGCAGGTGCAGACTCCGCAGTGCCCGCAGTGCCCGCAGTGCCGGGCACTGCGGCGGGGGCTGCGACGGCCGGGGCCTGCTGCGGGGGCGGCACGGCATCGGGCCGACCCAGCAGGTACCAGGCCGCGGCGCCCGCCACCACCAGCAGGGCCACTGCGGCGCCTGCGTAGGCCATGACCGGTCGCTGGCGCGCCGGGCCCGCAGCAGGGTGCTCGTCGTCATCGAACACAAACTCCATCGGCGCCGGGGCAGCGGGGGTGGCGAGGTTGGCCTCTGCCTCCAGGGGGTGGGCGCACTTCACGCACCAACGCGCCGTAGGGTGGTTGGGCGCCTGGCACTGCGGGCAGGCGGTGTGGGTCACGCTCATAGGATTTCCCTCTCTTTTTTCTTGGCCCCGGCGGTGCGGTAGAGGCCTGGTGCAGCGCCCGGTGCTGTGCCGGGCAAGCTTGAGTCTAGGGGCAACGGGGTGCCGGGCAATGGCCGGAGCCAAGGGTCGCCAGCACGCCTGCGCATTGCCGCACTGCAACATGGAAGGCGGCCTCGTCAAACTATGCATCGAATGCATAACCCACAAACACACCGGCCTTGGACAGTGCCCGGGCCGAGGCATAAGCTTCGCAGCCTGAACTGATCCCACAAGGAAATTCACCATGTCAAACCCCGTCGGCGCCCCCGCCGCACAATCCCACCCCCTGCCCTCGTACCTGCAGGCCGACCACCTCGGCCCCTGGGGCAACTACCTGCAGCAGGTAGACCGCGTCACCCCTTACCTGGGCAGCCTGGCGCGTTGGGTGGAAACGCTCAAGCGCCCCAAGCGCATCCTGATCGTGGACGTGCCGATCGAGCTGGACAACGGCACCATCGCCCACTACGAAGGCTACCGCGTGCAGCACAACCTGAGCCGCGGCCCCGGCAAGGGTGGCGTGCGTTTTCACCAGGACGTGACGCTGTCGGAAGTGATGGCCTTGTCGGCCTGGATGTCGGTGAAGAACGCCGCGGTGAACGTGCCCTACGGCGGTGCGAAGGGCGGCATCCGCGTGGACCCCAAGAAGCTGTCGATGGGTGAGCTGGAGCGCCTGACGCGCCGCTACACCAGCGAAATCGGCCTGCTGATCGGCCCGTCCAAAGACATCCCCGCACCCGACGTGAACACCAACGGCCAGATCATGGCCTGGATGATGGACACCTACTCCATGAACGTGGGCGCCACCGCCACCGGCGTGGTCACCGGCAAGCCCGTGGACCTGGGCGGCTCGCTGGGCCGTGTGGAAGCCACCGGCCGTGGCGTGTTCACCGTGGGCGTGGAAGCCGCCAAGCTGACCGGCCTGGCGCTCGACGGTGCCCGCGTGGCCGTGCAGGGCTTTGGCAATGTGGGTGGCATTGCCGCCAAGCTGTTTGCCGAGGCGGGTGCCAAGGTGGTGGCAGTGCAAGACCACACCGGCACCATCTTCAACAGCAAGGGCGTGGATGTGCCCGCCCTGCTGGCGCATGTGAAGACCCGTGGTGGCGTGGGCGGCTTTGCCGGCGCCGATGTGATGAAGGCCGAAGAGTTCTGGGGCGTGGATTGCGAGATCCTGATCCCTGCCGCGCTGGAAGGCCAGATCACCAAGGACAACGCGGGCCAGATCAAGGCCAAGCTCGTGATCGAAGGCGCCAACGGCCCCACGACCACCGAGGCCGACGACATCCTGCACGACAAGGGCGTGCTGGTGCTGCCCGATGTGATCGCCAACGCCGGCGGCGTGACAGTGAGCTACTTTGAGTGGGTGCAGGATTTTTCCAGCTTCTTCTGGAGCGAGGACGAGATCAACGCCCGCCTGGTGCGCATCATGCAAGAGGCCTTTGCGGGCATCTGGCAAGTGGCGCAAGAGCACAAGGTGAGCCTGCGCACTGCCACTTTCATCGTGGCCTGCCAGCGCATCCTGCACGCCCGCGAAATGCGCGGCCTGTATCCATAAGCCCTCGCCCGCCCCACCGGCCCGCCCCTTACCCGGGACGGGCCGTCACACCACCGCCAGCCGCTGCGATCCAGCCCTGGCGGTTTTTCTTTGCCCAGGCCTTGCGCAGCCACCGTGGCTGTTGCGCCGTGGCGACGCAGCAAGCGCGCACAACGGCCGTTCAAGGCCCCAGAACGACCGCGCAGCCGCCGCAGAAACCAAAAGATACGCACACATACAAATGGTGATCTTTCCCCCGGACCTTGCGTGAAAAACTGCCTGGACTTTGCACTCACGCCGTCTTCGGGAGATTCTGGTGGCCCTTCCATCCCTGCGCAGCCTGCTGGCGCGCTTTCTGCTCAGCCGCCTGCGCACCGCGCGCTCCGTGGCCCGTCTGGCGTACCGCCTGCACCCTCACAAACCCGCGCTCATCGACCGGCGCGGCACCCTCACCTACGCGCAGTTGCAGGATCGCGTGTACCGCCTGCAGGCCTGGATGCAGGCCCAGGGCGTAAAAAAAGGGGACGTGGTCTTTACCTGGCTGCCCGAGACCGGTGAGCAGTACGAAACCCGCCTGGCCACGTTCGAGAACGGCACCATCTTTGCCAGCTTTCACAAGCACCTGCCGGCCGAGGCAGCGCTCACGACCATGGGCCGCGTCAAGCCCACTGTCTTCATCCATGACCCGCTGCTGAGCGCGCCCATCCTGCAGGCCGTGCGCGAGCAGCTGCCCGGCTTGCGCGTGCTGGCGCTGGGGGATGAATACGAGCGCGCCCTGGCGCAGCAGACCCCTTCTGCGGGAACGGCCGATGTGCACGAAGACGATGTGTTTGCGCTGCACATGACCTCGGGCACCACGGGCCTGCCCAAGTCCATCGGCTACAGCAACCGCAAGTACCTGGACAGCGTGCGCCTGATCTCGCGCGCCATCGACTTCAAGCCGCCCGCCAACGGGCCGGACGTGAACATGCTGGGCCTGCCGCTCACCGGCCCGGGCTCGGGCCTGGTGCTGCCCACGCTGCTGGCGGGCGCGGCGCTGGTGATGCCCGAGGACTTCCGCGCCACCACGCTGGCCGGGCTGATCCAGAAGCACCGCGTGTCGCGCGCTTTCCTGTCGCCCTCGGCCATCATCGACCTGCTGGACGAGCCCACGCTGGGCCAGTACGACCTGTCGTCGCTGACCCATGTGCCCTACGGCTCGGAGATGATGCCCGCGCCCAAGATCGCCGAGGCCATCCGCCGCTTCGGGCCCATCTTCCAGCAGGGCTACGGCTGCCTGGAGGCCCTGCCCCCCATCACCTGGCTGCTGCCCCACGAGCATGTGGACGCGCAAGGCAACCCGCTGGGCAACGACATCCTCTCCACCGTGGGCCGCGTGATGCCGGGCGTGGACGTGGTCATCCGCGACGAGCAGTTTGCGCCGCTGCCGCTGGGCCAGATGGGCCTGATCACCGTGCAGACGCCGGTGCGGTTTGATGGCTACTGGCTGGACCCGGAAAAGACCAGCGAGACCCTGCACGACGGCTGGGTGGTGATGGGGGACCTGGGCTATTTCGATGCTGCGGGCTATCTGCACGTGCTGGGCCGCAGCGCCGACCGCGTGGTGCGCCACGGCCAGGCACTCAACCCGCGCGAGATCGAGGAAGTGGCGCACTGCCACCCGGCCGTCAAGGAGGCCTGCCTGGTGCAGCATGGCACCGCCGCCGTGCTGGTGGCCAGCCTGCGGCAGAGCTGGCGCAACGACCGAGGCACCCAGGCCCTGGAGCACGACCTGGCGGAGTTCCTGGTGCAACACCTGCCGCCCGAGATGCAGCCCGACGATGTGCGCCTGGTCACCGAGATTCCGCGCAGCTTCCTCAACAAGATGCTGCGGCGCGAGGTGCGCCTGATGCTGGAGGCCATGCCGCCGCGCAGCAGCGCGGCGCACATGGCGCACGCAGAGCCTGTGGCGGGCTCGATGGCGACGGCTGCCCGGGCTGAAGCAATGGCATCCGCGCACCCATGACAGCCCCCATGAACATGCAGCACACCCCACACATCCGGCTGAGCCTGGGCACCAAGCTCGGCTACGCCGTGGGCAACGTCGGCCTGCAGATGCTGATTGCGGCCATGAGCTTCCTGCTCATGATCTTCTACACCGATGTGGCCCTGGTGCCTCCGGCCGTGGCCGGTGCGGCGCTGCTGGTGGGCAAGGTGTGGGACACCATCAACGACCCGCTGTTTGGCTGGCTGACCGACCGCACGCGCTCGCGCCACGGCCGCCACCGCGTGTACCTGATCTACGGCGCCCTGCCGCTGGCCGTGGTGGCCGCCGCTGTGTGGATGGTGCCGCCAGGCCTGAGCCCCTGGGCAGCGTTTGTGTGGATCGCCGTCACCTACACCTTGTTCGACACCGTGATGACGCTGGTGCAGCTGCCCTACCAGGCCATGGCCGCCAACATGACGCAGGACTACGACGAGCGCACCAGCCTCACGGCTTTTGCATCCATGGGTGCCCTGCTGGGTTTTTTTGCGGGCAGCGTGTTCATGCCCCTGCTGGTGCGGGCCGCGCTCGATGCACGCACGGGCTACGCACTGGCCGGCGCCTGTTTCGGGCTGGTCGCCGGGGTCGCTGTGGCCGTGGTGGCTTGGCGCGTGCGCGAGCCCGCCACCACCGGCGACTTATCGCCTGCGGCCCCAAACCCACCAGCAGCCACACCCGGCTGGGCGTCGGTACGCAGCACCCTGCTGGCCACGCTGCGCAACCGCCCGTTTGTGATGCTGGTGAGTGCAGCCGGGCTGGTGCGGCTGGGCCTCACGCTGGTGCAGGCCTCGCTCGCTTATTTCGTCATCTACCAGCTGCAGGGCGACAAGGGCGATCTGCCACGCTTCATGGGCATCCTGCTCGCGGTGGTGGGCGTCTCGCTGTTCGTCTGGAAGCGCGTGGTGGACCGCTGGGAGAAAAACCGGGCCTACATCCTCGGGCTGGTGTTTTGCTGTGCGGGGCTGGTGGCGCTGTACTGGGTGGGCCCAGGCCAGCAGGCCCTGGTGACTGGCATCCTGGTGGTGGTGGGCATTGGCATGGGCGCGCACTGGATCGTGCCGTTTGCCATGGTGCCCGACACCATCGACCACGGCCACATGCAAGCGGGCGAACGCCAGACCGGCATGTACTACGGCCTGTATGGACTTGTCGACAAGCTGGCTCGCACCCTGGCCACGGTGCTGGTGGCCGGCATGCTGGAGCTGACCGGTTATGTGCCCAACGTGGCCCAGTCTGCCCAGGCGCTGCAAGGCATCACGGCCATGACGGGCCTGCTGCCGGCGCTGTGCCTGGTGCTGGCCATTCCGCTGCTGATGGCCTACCCCATCACCCGCGCCCGCCATGCAGACCTGGTGCGCAGCGTGGACGCTGCCGCCCCGGCGGAGACGGCCAGTGCGGCAGCAGTGGCCGCAACCCCTGTGCGCCAAAGCGAACACACCACCCGCCCTGCGTGGGAGCCCTCACGCAACCTGCCCGGCGGTGTGCACGACTTCGCACACAGTCGTTAGAGAACATCCGGGAGCGCCCTCAGGCAGACGGCGCTGGCCCGACCGGTTCGGGCGGCAACACGCCGCGCAGCGCCAGACAGAAGGGCTGCGCACACTCAGCGCGCGCTGCATACGGGCAGCCCACGGTCTCGCACAGGCCCGATTCCCCGTTGCGCGCCCGCGCGTCCTCGCGGGGCACCTGGCCGCTGGCCTGCAGCACGGCCATCTGAGTCCAGGGGTCCAGGCGCCCTGTGGCCTGCTGCAGCATGTCGCGGCCATACACGGTGGCAGCCAGTTGCGGTTGCAGGTCCAGCACCAGCAGCGCGCTGGTGCGCGGCGCGGCAGCATCCATGCCCTGCAACACCAAGGCCATGACCCCCGATTGCAACGCCTGGCCGCCGCCCGCAAAAGGCACCTGCAGCGCGCCGCCCGCAGCGCTGGCGCCCGCGCCCAGGCTTGCGCCGACTTGCGCCGCCGCCGCGCCCGCAGCGGCAGATGACGCCTGGGCCGCGAGCCACGGCACCGGGGCACGCAAGGTGAGCGCCAGCCCGCGCGGCCCCTCAGGCGTCGACACCACGCCCTGGCGCACCAGCCAGGTTTGCAGCGGCGGCTGGTCGGCATCCAGCGCGCCGCTCTCCAGCGCCTGCGCCATGCCGATGGGCCAGGGCTGCGCGGCCACCACGCGTTGCGGCACTCCGGCCTGGGCGGTGACGTGTGCGACCAGGGCACTCACCATCCGCAGCAACGGTGCGCTGAGGCCCGACGCGGGCCAGGCCGTGCCACTTGTGGCGGAGGCAGCGGAGGTTGCCGCATTGGCCTGCGCGGCCATGGTTGCGCCACGGGGCAGCGCCGATGCCCCCGTTGGCGAGGCCCGCGCAGCCCCCTCACCCCTTGCGCCCTGCAATCGGCCATCGGCCCCGCCCGCCCGGCGCGGGTCGAAGCCCGCCGCCAACTGCTCGCGCGCCTGGGGCGAGATGTTGGCCTGGTCCGCCGGTGCAGGCAACGGCCCGCCGGGCGGGCTGGGTGAGGTGACCGAGGGCGGCGGCGCGCTGGGGTCTGCCGTGGGCAACGGCGAGGGTGCGGCGGGTACAGCGGGTTTGGGCTTGTCCAGCCCCAGCAACGCCGTCTGCCGCTGCAGCGCCGCCTCGGCCAGGAACTGGGCCACGGGCGGCAGTGCCGTGCGGGACGGATCGATCGGGAGGGTCATGCCGGGTTGCCTGGGGAATGGATGCCCGATTCTGTAGTGATTCGTCCAGCGTGAACAGGCCATGGTGCGGGCAAACCTGTCGCCCGCATCAGCTATCAACTACATAGCAAAAGGTGCAATAAAGTCCAGCGCTACCGGCACTTTTTGCCCACAATCCGGTTCCACCGCCCGCCGCGCTGCCTCTCAGCGTGCGGCCACCTCCCCGCCATGCACCCGCACACCACCGCCCGCTCGCGCCTTGTTGATCGCCACACCACACCCCACACCGGGGTTGCGCCTGCACTGCTGATGGCCGTGCTGGGCTTCCTGCTGTTCAGTGGGTGGATGTATGCGCCGCAGTGGGAGCGCGCCTTCCGCTCAGACGGCTCGCCGGTGTCGTGGCTGTCGAGTGCGCTGCTGCTGGCGCTCAGCATCACGGCCCTGCGGATGGTGGGGGACCGCGCCCTGCCCCGGCTGCTGGGTGCTTGGCTGGCGCTTGCGTTTTTTGTGCTGGCGCTGGACGAGCAGTTCATGCTGCACGAGCTGTGGAAGTTCCGCTGCCATGAATGGACGGACGCCTGCCGCTGGGCCCCCGTGCGCGAAGCCCCCATGCTCGCCGTGGCGGTGGTGGGCCTGCTCACCATGGCCTGGCTGCACCGCGCCTTGTGGCACCCCGGCACCCGCGCGCTGCTGTGGGCGGGCCTGGCTGTGGGCTGGCTGGCGATCGGTGTGGACCAATGGCCCGAAGTGCAAGCACGCTGGCCCAGTCTGCCCGAGCTGCCCGCCCTGCTGGCCACGCTGGAAGAAGGGCTGGAAGTGGTGGCCGAGGCGCTGGTACTGGGGGCGTTGTTGCGTCAGCCGGGGCAGCGATAAGAGGGAGACGCCGTGCAGATCCGCTGGCAGACGGATGAGAGCCATGCCCGACGTTCAGCAGTACTCAGCTGAACTGCTCATAAAACACATCAATCGGGCTCGTGGCGACCTTGGCCTGGAGCGGAAAAATCTCCCAGGGATTTTCAACGCTCATGTCATCAAGGCGAGCCAACAATTGATCCCGCACAGCCGCTTTCACTTCCTGTCGCCAGTTCAAGACCTGGCCCCAGGTTGAACTCCCATTCAAATGCAATGGAAACCGCACGGCTTGCACTGATGCGCTATAGGCCAGAGGAAAGAGCCGCCTGTAGGCGTGAAGGTTGTAGAGCCACGAAACGCCACGCACTGTTGTAGCCATTGGCGCACTTCGCTGAACATGTGCAAACAAGTCGCGCAGGTCTGACATCCTCGCGCCGACGTTCTCAACAGCCAATGGACTGGAATTGAGTCCACTTGGCGGTAGAAAGTGGATGCGCAAGGTACCGGTGGCATCGGGCGGGTCGTACGAGAAGCAGCCAAACGACCGTTCGAGTTCGGGGTAGGAGTGGGGCCGCTGGTACTCGGCGCACAAGGCGAGGTGGGCAGCATGGTCACTGCCTGTGCTTTGAACTCTGGCCAAGAAGCGATTCCATTGAGTCTCGCCGGCGTTGCCCCAAAGGTTCAGCCTGCGTCGCAGGTTAGTACAACGGTCAATGGCCACGTCAATTGGAACCGCCGCTTTCACCGCATAGTGCGCGGCAAACTTCAATTGAAGAGAAAAATAACATTCAAGCATTGAATTGGACGGTGACACTGGCTCGCCGACTGCTGCTCCCAGCCGAACGTTGTCCAGCAGCCTCCCCTTACGTGCACTCCTGATCCACCCAATACCCCGCCGGAAACCACTGGCCGTTGATATTGAGGTACCAGCGCCATTCAAAGATGGGCTCAAAGCTCATGCCGCCCGGCGATGGCGTGTCGATGCGCAGGATGTCCGCCACGCCGTCGCGGTCCAAGTCAATCTCATGCACCATCACGGCGGTGTTCTTGCGCTGGGGCTTGTCCCGGATGGGCGGGTCCGCGGGCTGCATCCAGCTCGTGGCGTAGCGCCGGGTCTTCACCTTCACCGCGTCCGGCGGAAGCTTTGCGGGCAGCACCAGGCGGGTCAGTACCTGGGCACTGTCGGACAGCTTGGCATAGCCGCGCACGGGCTGGGCTTCTTCACCAGGGTCGTTGAACCCACGGCCGGGGTAGTGGCCGCCGCAGTAGTGGTCTTCGTTGCTGATGTCCCAATAGCGCTGGCGCACAGTATGGGCGCCCACCAGGCCTTGGTGGGTGATGGCATAGATGGTCAGCGCAGGTGCGAAGGCCTGATCGGCAGTGCCCACGTCCCAGAAGCCGGTGATGTACTCGATTTCTGGACCACTGTGGCGATTGAACCGCCCCACGGGCACACCGGTAGGGATGACGCTGATGCGGGTGCCCGCCACGGCGGCCAGGCCGTCGGCATCGGTCTCGTGCAGCAGGGCCACGCTGGTGTGGGAGCGAAAGTACGAAGGGGCGATGGCTGGCAACGTGGGCGGGGCGGCCAGGGGTGCCACGGCAGGGATGTGGTCCACGGCACGGGTGGCCAGCTTCAGGTCATCCAGCGGGTTGACGGGGCGGCCCCGGTCGATTTCCTGCTCGGGCCGCAGCACCACGCCAGCGCGCATGAGCTTCTTGGCGGCTTCCCACTCAGCTCGGGTGGGGTACTGCACCGGCATTTCATGCGCGTGGCTTTTGGCCAGCGCGGGCAGCTGCAGGGATGGCGGGCGTGGCAGGGCATTGCCGTAAGCGCGCAGGCGGTTGGGTGACGGAGCCACCCAGAAGGCGCGGGCGGCGTCCTTGCCCGCCTGGGCCAGGGTCAGGGGCTGGTCGGCCAGCAGGTTGCAGGCCACGTGGGCTTGCAGGGGCTCAGACAAAGGCGGGCCGAGGCGCGCATCGCCCGAATAGAGCACAGCGCACCAGCCGTCGCGCTCGGAGAGCTGCTGCAGCGCGGTGTTGGCGGGCACCTGGGCCACGATGCGGGCCTGCGACTGGGCCGACTCGCGCAGGTTGACCCACGAGCCCTGCACATAACGCTGCTTGGCTGGCGCTACAGCCGGCGTCTGGGCATTGACCGGGCTTACGAGAACTGCGCCCAGCAAAGCAGCCATGGTCCAGTGGCGAGGCCGTGTGGCGTGCACCAAGGTCTTCATGCTCCAGCCCCTGCGAGAGAGTTACACCGCCAATGCAGGCTCTGCCGCTGCAGCAGGCGGTTGCGATTCAATCACCCGCGCCAGCAGCGCGCCGCTGTAGCGCGCGGGCAGCGGGATCCACACGCGCACCGGGCTGCCCTGGGCGACCTGCACGGGCTGGCCTTCCACATTGCGCATCTCTTGCAGGCGCACCGTAGTGTTGCCGCTGGGGTGCACCACTTCAATCAGGTCACCCACGGCAAAGTGGTTCTTGGTTTCGACCTGTACCCAGTCTCCAGACAGCCCCACATCGGCCCGTCCTTCGGCACCCAGCACCTCGCCCACATACTGGCTGCGCTGCGTGGCCGAGTGGCCGTTGATGTAGTTCTGGTAGTCGTTGCTGGGGCGGCGCTCCAGCAGGCCGCCGGTGTAGCCTCGGTTGGACAGGCCTTCCAGCTCGATCAGCAGCTCGGGGTTGAAGGGGCGGCCCGCCACGGCATCGTCGATGGCACGGCGGTACACCTGGGCGGTGCGGGCCACGTAGTACAGGCTCTTGGTGCGGCCTTCGATCTTGAGCGAATCGACGCCGATCTGCGCCAGGCGCGCCACATGCTCCACCGCACGCAGGTCCTTGCTGTTCATGATGTACGTGCCGTGCTCGTCTTCCATGATGGGCATCATCTGCCCTGGGCGGCCCGCTTCTTCGATCAGGTAGACCTTGTCGGCCTTGGGATGACGCTCGCCGTTGCCGGTGGTGGAGAACGACTGCTCGGCCTTTTGCTGCGCGGCCTCGAAGTTGAAGTCGCCTTCCATCTTCTGCGCAATGGCTTCGCCCGTGGTAGGGTCGATGTCGGCGTCGTGCGTGGCGTAGTTCCAGCGGCAGGCGTTGGTGCAGGTGCCCTGGTTGGGGTCGCGGTGGTTGAAGTAGCCGCTGAGCAGGCAGCGGCCCGAGTACGCAATGCACAGCGCGCCGTGCACGAACACTTCCAGCTCCATGTCAGGGCATTCCTGGCGGATCTTTTCGATCTCGTCCAGGCTCAGTTCGCGCGAGAGGATGACGCGCTCCACGCCCATCTTCTGCCAGAACTTCACCGCCGCCCAGTTGGTGGTGTTGGCCTGCACCGAGAGGTGCACCACCTGCTCGGGCCACTTTTCCTTGACCATCATGATCAGGCCCGCGTCGGCCATGATCAACGCGTCGGGTTGGCAGTCGATCACGGGCTCGATGTCGCGCAGGTAGGTGCGGATCTTGTCGTTGTGCGCAATCAGGTTGCTCGTCACAAAGAACTTCTTGCCGCGTGCGTGGGCTTCGTCAATGCCTTGCTTGATCTGCTCCAGGCGGAACTCGTTGTTGCGCGCTCGCAGGCTGTAGCGCGGCTGGCCGGCGTACACCGCGTCGGCGCCAAAGTCGTAGGCGGCGCGCATCTTGTCGAGCGAGCCAGCAGGCAGGAGGAGTTCGGGGGCTTTGAGCGTGGTCATGGGGTGGCCCAATCTAAAAATCGTCGGGGGTCGGGTTCAGCGGGGCATCAGGGGCAGACCGCCCAGCATGCCCACGGCCTGTGCAGGCAGTTCTTCGGCATCAAAGGCCTTGTCACCATCGGCGTCGGCCACGCCGTTGGGTACCAACCCCTTGAAGTCAAACTGGTGCGGGTCCATGAAGTGCGAAGGCACCAGGTTGCGCAGCGCCACGGCCATGTTTTCGATGCGGCCGGGGTAGAGCTGCTGCCAGTCGCGCAGCATCTGGCCGATCTGCTTGCGCTGCAGGTTCTCCTGGCTGCCGCACAGGGTGCAAGGAATGATGGGAAAGTTGCGAACCTCGGCCCAGCGGGTGAGGTCATCCTCGGCCACATAGGCCAGCGGGCGGATGATGAGATGGTCGCCCCGGTCGCTCTGCACCTTGGGCGGCATGCCCTTGAGCTTGCCGCCGAAGAACATGTTGAGAAAGAAGGTCTGCAGCATGTCGTCGCGGTGGTGGCCCAACGCGATCTTGGTGCACCCCAGCTCGTCGGCCACGCGGTACAGGATGCCCCGGCGCAGGCGGCTGCACAGGCTGCACATGGTCTTACCTTCGGGGATGTGCTCCTTGACGACGCTGTAGGTGTCCTGCGTTTCGATGTGGAAGGGCACACCCACCTTCGTCAAATACTCGGGCAGCACATGGGCCGGAAAGCCGGGCTGCTTCTGGTCCAGGTTGACGGCGATCAGCTCGAACTTGTGGCCATTGCGCTGCTGCAGCATGCGCAGCACGTCGAGCATGGCGTAGCTGTCCTTGCCACCCGAGACGCAGACCATGACCTTGTCGCCGTCTTCGATCAGACCAAAGTCGCCGATGGCCTGGGCCACCTGGCGCACCAGGCGCTTTTCGAGCTTGAGCGCGGCGTGGGCGGCGGCTTTGGCAGCCGCTGCGGCAGCGTCGTCGCCCTCCACAAAGGAAGAGGCGGGCGGGGTGGCGGTATCAAGCATGGAATGGACGGACCAGACGGCGAAACGGGAAGGCGCAATGAAGGGGGGATTGCAAGGTTGCCGCACCCAGCGGCGCCTTGCAATGG
This sequence comes from Acidovorax sp. Root402, assembly GCF_001425125.1. NCBI lineage: Bacteria > Pseudomonadati > Pseudomonadota > Betaproteobacteria > Burkholderiales > Comamonadaceae > Acidovorax > Acidovorax sp. Root402. The sequence goes on along the minus strand of NZ_LMDQ01000001.1, from coordinate 379,674 downwards.
GCTGCCGCACTGCGCTGGTACGGCATTGACTACTATTTTTATAGCTACCAGCGCATATGGAACAGGCGCTAGCAGCCAATTCGACTCAAATTCAGGCTTCTGCGGGGTAGAACATCTTGCGAGTGGGCACATCGGCCACCGCCTTGGCAATGGCGCCAATATGGTCTGGCGTGGTGCCGCAGCAGCCGCCCAGGATGTTGACCAGCCCCTCGGCCGCAAACTCGTGCACCAGGCGGCTGGTGATCTCGGGCGTTTCGTCAAAGCCGGTGTCGCTCATGGGGTTGGGCAGGCCGGCGTTGGGGTAGCAGCTGATGAAGGTGTCCTCGGCCACCCGGTTCAGCTCCTGGATGTAGGGGCGCATCAGCGTGGCGCCCAGGGCGCAGTTCAGACCAATGGCCAGCGGGCGCGAGTGGCGCACGCTGTGCCAGAAGGCGGTGACGGTCTGGCCCGACAGGATGCGGCCCGAGGCGTCGGTCACGGTGCCGCTGATGATGAGCGGCAGGCGCTCGCCGCTCTTCTCAAAGAACTCGTCAATCGCGAACAGCGCCGCCTTGGCGTTCAGGGTGTCGAAGATGGTCTCGACCAGCAGCACGTCGGCGCCGCCTTCGACCAGCGCCTCGGTCTGCTCGTAGTAGGCAGCGCGCAGGGTTTCAAAGTCGATGTTGCGCGCACCGGGGTCGTTCACATCGGGGCTGATGCTGGCCGTCTTGGGCGTGGGGCCAAGGGCGCCGGCCACGAAGCGGGGCTTGTCGGGCGTGCTGTATTTGTCGCAAGCGGCGCGCGCCAGCTGGGCCGAGCGCAGGTTCATCTCGCGCGCCAGCTCGGCCATGTGGTAGTCCTCCTGCGCCACGGTGGTTGCGCCGAAGGTGTTGGTCTCGATGAGGTCGGCGCCAGCGGCCAGGTAGCGCTCGTGGATGTCGCGGATCACGTCGGGCCGGGTGATGCTGAGCAGCTCGTTGTTGCCCTTCACGTCGTACGCAAAGTCCTTGAACCGGTCCCCCGCGCCATCCGGCCCGGTGTAGCCCTCGCCCCGGTACTGCGCCTCGCCCAGCTTGAAGCGCTGGATCATGGTGCCCATGGCGCCGTCGAGGATGACGATGCGTTGGGCAAGGATATCGGGGAGTTGCGCGGCGCGCGTGTAGTGGAGGGCTTGCATAGGCCCCTATTGTAGAAAGTGCGGCCCCTGCGCCCTTGCAGCGCACAATATGCGCCTGCCGCGCTCAGGGCCAAGCCCTGGCGCGCCAGAAAATACTGGCCGTATCGGCACCAAGCGCTTGATTTATATGCGCTTGTAGCTATCTATTTCAGAGTATCCGCTTGTCCTCTCGCCCGTCTCCCGCGCTGTCCCCTGCCCATGCCGTTTTGCAGGACGTTTTTGGCTACGAGCAGTTTCGCGGCCCGCAGCAGGCCATTGTTGAGCATGTGATCGCCGGTGGCGATGCGCTGGTGCTCATGCCCACCGGCGGCGGTAAGAGCCTGTGTTACCAGGTGCCGGCCATCGTGCGCCAGCGGCAGGGGCGCGGGGTGACCATCGTGGTCTCTCCGCTGATCGCGCTGATGCACGACCAGGTAGGGGCACTGCACGAGGCGGGGGTGGATGCGGCCTTTTTGAACTCTACGCTGAGTTTTGACGAGGCGCAGGATGTGGAGCTGCGCCTGCAGACTGGCGACATCACCCTGCTGTACGCCGCGCCCGAGCGGCTGAATACGCCGCGTTTTCTGGGCCTGCTCGATAGCCTGTACGAAGGCGGTCACCTCTCGCTGTTTGCCATCGACGAGGCACACTGCGTGAGCCAGTGGGGCCACGACTTTCGCCCCGAATACCGCGCGCTCACGGTGCTGCACGAGCGCTATGCGGGCGTGCCACGCATTGCGCTCACGGCCACGGCCGACGACCTCACACGCGCCGACATCATCGAGCGGCTTCAGCTGGAAGACGCGCGGCTGTTCATCAGCAGCTTCGACCGGCCCAACATCCGCTACACCATCGTCGAGAAGAAGGACGCCACCACCCAGCTGCTGCGGTTCATCGAGCGCGAGCACGCGGGCGAGGCGGGCGTGGTGTATTGCCAGTCGCGCAAGCGCGTGGAGGAGCTGGCGTCCACCCTGAGCGACGCGGGCATCACCGCCCTGCCCTACCACGCGGGGCTGGACACCAAGGTGCGACAGAAGAACCAGGACCGCTTTCTGCGCGAGGAGGGCATCGTGATGGTGGCCACCATCGCTTTTGGCATGGGCATCGACAAGCCCGACGTGCGCTTTGTGGCCCACGTGGACATGCCCAAGAACATCGAGGGCTACTACCAGGAGACCGGCCGCGCGGGCCGCGACGGCCTGAACGCCGATGCCTGGATGGCCTATGGCCTGAACGACGTGGTCAACCAGCGCCGCATGATCGACGAGAGCCCCGCGGGCGAGGAGTTCAAGCAGGCGCTGCGCGGCAAGCTCGACGCGCTGCTGGCGCTGGCCGAGGCCACCGACTGCCGCCGCGTGCGGCTGCTGGCCTACTTTGGCGAGCAGTCCACGCCGTGCGGTAACTGCGACAACTGCATCAGCCCGCCCGCCGTGTGGGATGCGACCGATGCCGCCCGCAAGCTGCTGTCCACCATCTACCGTGTGAACCAGGCCAGCGGCATCAGTTTTGGCACGGGGCACATCATGGACATCCTGCGCGGCAAGAAGACCGAGAAGGTCGCGCAGTTCGGGCACGAAAAAATCTCCACCTTCGGCATTGGCGCAGACCTGACCGAGCCCCAGCTGCGCGGCGTGCTGCGCCAGCTGATCGCCACGGGCGCGCTGGGCCTGCAGAAGGTGATGCTGGACAGCGGCCACAGCTTTGACACCCTGTGCCTCACCGAGGGCTCGCGCGCCGTGCTCAAGGGCGAGGTGCCGGTGCAGCTGCGCGAATCGGTGTCGTCCGCCCCCGCCAAGCGCACCCGCAAGGGCAGCTCACCGCCAGCCGCTGCCGCCAATCTGGGACCCGACGCACAGGTGCGCTTCATCAACCTCAAGGCCTGGCGCGCCGAAGTGGCACGCGAGCACAACCTGCCCGCGTATGTGATCTTTCACGACGCCACACTGGCTGCGATTGCCGAGCGCAACCCCGCGTCCCTGGACGACCTGCAGGGCATCAGCGGCATGGGGGCGAAGAAGCTGGAGGCGTATGGGGCGGAGGTGCTGAGGGTGGTGGAAGGTCGCTGATTTCTGTCACATCTGCGACGCGTGTCCCCCTGAATCTGCTGGCAATTTAGTTTGCTGTGCGGCCGCTGAAAAGGGATACATTCAGTTGGATTGTCTAACCACCACTGCTGTATTCAAGAGAGGGAGAGAGGGATGCATTCCAAGAAATTGATAGCTGTCGTATTGCTATCGGGAGCGGGCCTGGCGCAAGCATTTGCACCACAGGCAGGGACCTGGGTCGTGAGCTCTGAACTGGATGGCAAGCCAGGGCGGGGGCTGGCGATTGACGTGCAGAACGACACGTTCGTGATGCAGATGTACGCCTACGAAAGCAGCGGACAACCCACCTTCTATTTGGCAACAGGCAAGATAGCGAATGATCAGGTCGCAGCGCCCTTGATTCGTTACACCGGGGGGCGCTACCTGGGCAGCGGCCCGCTGTCAGGGAAAGAGGCGGGAACCGTTGGCACGGTACGGTTCCGTTTCACCAGCGGAGCCACGGGCTACATCACTCTCCCGGGTGAATCCGAGAAAGCCATCTCCCGGTTCAATTTCGGATATGCCTTTGCAGCATCCAGCCTTGTGGGAATCTGGGCCTTGACCTCTTTGGGCTCGGAGGGGCTTATCGCGGATGCCGTGCAGCTGACCAGCAACTTGGGCCCTACCTCCACCGGAAATGGCCTAGTCGCAACCTCGGACGGACTTTTCGGGTGCGAACACCAAACCTCTGGTGGATTGGCTGGAAACGTGCTGTGTATCAAGATCAATGCGCAAGGCCAATTGCAAAGATCCTATGTGTTCGCCTACAGCGTGAATGAAGGCGAAGGCTATTCCCAGCGCTCAGGTACCGGAACTCAACAGCTCCTGTCTATCCGAAGACTGACAACTCCGCAGGGCGTAGGCACGGGCCTCGTCTACAAATCGGACGAGCAACAGCCTGCGATTGAACATCCTGCGCTTCGGCTTCACATGGAGAACATTGCGACTGGCGGTTCTCTCAACTAAGCCCGATTAGCGCACGGCAATATAGCCCGGCCACGACTCTATTGCCTGCAAAGTGAAAAGGGGACCAATTATTAGTTCCATCTGTCCGCCTTTGATGGAGTGACTGCACAGGGTGCTCTGGGGTGGTCCCAGCATGCCTGTAGCGCCTGGGGTCGCGTCAGCAGATTGCGCATTGGTCAAATCGCACCGCGCGGCTGCGCGCCACCTGCTGTCGGAATACCCGCAACCGCAATTCACACCACACCCCCAGGATGGCGTCTTAGTGGGGTTGTGGGGCCAGATGTGGAGCGGTGCCGAACCTATCGGCTGCAACCTACCTAACCAGCCCTGTGGGCAGTTCGACCGAACGTGGCTTGGGCGGCAAGCAAGGGAGATCCGTGCAGGACCTACCGATGGTTCACGTGCATGCTTTGGCTGCGGTGGGGTAGAAGAGCTGCAGCTCAATGGCAGGCGGCGGCTTCTTCCTCCTCGATGCGGGGATAGAAGTCATGGTCTTCGCGCTGCATGCGCTCGAACACCCGGCGCAGCACCACGTTGGCCTCATTGCGGAAATCCTGCGCATCGCGGCGCACGTTCTCGGCCGTGTTCCAGCGGCGCGCGAAGGCGTCGTAGGCGCTGGCAATCGAGGCCATCTCGCTCTGGTAGTGGCGGCCCAGGCGCGCCAGTTCCACATTGCCGCCACGCTGCAGCGCGGGATACAGCACCTGGTCTTCCACGGCCAGGTGCAGCTTGATGGTGCCGCTCATCGCCACAATGCCCTGGGCGATGGCCGTGGCGTTGGCCTCCACGCCTGCGTGGGCCAGGGCGCGCAAGGTGGCGATGCTGCGCAGGATGTCGGTGTGCTGGTGCTTGAATTTTTCGAGGTTCATGCTCACTCCTTGTGGGATGAATGAAGGGCCTGCGCTGCCGCCGAGGGGGGTGGCGCGCGGCGCAGGTCGGTGGCGTATCAGCGGCGGGTCTCCGCGAGGTAGGCGCCAGCGTTGGCAACAGGGGCCCGCGAGCCAAACACGCCGCTCACCACCTGCCAGGCCATGGCCAGCGCGCCGACAATGAAGACCACGTCGCCGAAGGTGCGCACCCAGCGCAGCGTCTGGATGAAAGGCTGCTGCATGAAGGCCTCACCCCGGGCGTACCACAGGCCTTCGCTCACGCTGGCGTGGAACTGGAACAAGCCGATGGGCAGCAGGCTGGTGGCGATCATCAGCACCAAGCCGGCATTGAGCCACCAGAAGCCCGTCGTCATGAGCCGCTCACTGAACACCAGCTGCGGCCGGATGTAGCGCAGCACCAGCAGCGTGAAGCCCAGCGCCAGGAAGCCATACACCCCGAACAGCGCGGCGTGGGCATGCACCGGCGTGGTGTTCAGGCCCTGCACGTAGTACAGCGAGATGGGCGGGTTGATCATGAAGCCGAAGACACCCGCGCCCAGCATGTTCCAGAAGGCCACGGCCACGAAACACATCAGCGGCCAGCGCAGGCGGGCCATCCAGGGCGTGCGGTGCTGCAGCCGCCAGTGTTCCCAGGCCTCGTGGCCCAGCACGACCAGCGGCACCACTTCGAGCGCGCTGAAGGCTGCGCCCACCGCCATCACCGGGGTGGTGGTGCCTGCAAAGTACAGGTGGTGGAAGGTGCCGGGCACACCACCCAGCATGAACAGCGAGGCCGAGGCCAGGCTGGCCGTGGTGGCCATGCGCACCGACACGAGCCCCAGCGTCGAGAAGATGAAGGCCAGCGCCGTGGTGGCGAAGACCTCGAAGAAGCCCTCCACCCACAGGTGCACCACCCACCAGCGCCAGTACTCCATCACCGACAGGTGGGTGCGTTCGCCGTAGAAGAAACCCGCGCCATAGAACAGGCCGATGGCCACCACCGAAGCCGTCAGCAGCGCCAGCAGGTTCTTGTCGCCGCCGGGGGTGCGCAGCGCCGGCACGATGCCACGCAGCATGAGCACCAGCCAGAAGGCGATGCCGGTGAACTTTCCGATCTGCCACAGGCGGCCCAGGTCCACGTATTCATAGCCCTGGTGGCCCAGCCAGAAGTTCCACTCGGGCGGCATGATCTGCGCGATGGCCAGGTAGTTGCCCGTGAACGAGCCCACGACCACCACGACCAGCGCCCAGAACAGGATGTCCGCACCGAGCTTCTGGTAAGCCGGGTCCTTGCCTCCATTGATGAGCGGCGCGAGGAACAGGCCGGCGGCCAGGAAGCCCGTGGCGATCCAGAACAGCGCGCTCTGGATGTGCCAGGTGCGCACCAGCGAATACGGGAACCACTGCGATACGTTGATGCCGTAGAACTGCTGGCCTTCCACCGTGTAGTGGGCCGTGAAGCCGCCCAGCAGCACCTGGAAGCTGAACAGCGCCACGATGAGGAACAAATACTTGCCCAGCCCGCGCTGCGACGGCGTGAGCGGCACGCGCGAGAGTGGGTCGTGTTGGGGTGGCGTGGGTTCCACCTCGTCGTGCTTGCGCAGGAAGGACCAGCCCCACACGAGGAAGCCCACGCCCGCCATCATCACAACCACGCTCATCACCGACCAGACCATGTTCTCGGCCGTGGGCTTGTTGCCTATGAGTGGCTCGTGCGGCCAGTTGTTGGTGTACGTGGCCGTGGTGCCGGGGCGCTCGGTGGCGGCGGCCCAGGCCGTCCAGAAGAAGAAACCCGTCATCTGCGCGCGCCGCTCGGCGCTGGGCAGGGTGTTCTCCTTCATGGCGAAGTGCTCGCGGGTCTTGTGCAGCGCGGGCACGTCGCTGAAAAGCTGGTCGTAGTACAGCGCGGTCATCGCGATCGCGTCGGCCCGCACCGAGGACACCGTGGCCACACCCGTCTCGGGGCTGTAGGTGTTGGTGCGGTACTCGGTCTTCATGCGGTCGCGCAGCACGGCCTGCGCGGCCGTGTCGATGTCCGCAAAAGGCTTGCCGTGGGTGCGCTCGGACGCCACTTCCAGCCAGTTGAGCAGCTCGCGGTGCAGCCAGTCGGCCGTCCAGTCGGGCGCCTGGTAGGCGCCGTGGCCCCAGATGGAACCCAGCTGCATGCCCCCCACCGACTGCCACGCGGTCTGTCCGTCGAGGATGCTGTCGTGGGTGAAAAGCACTTCGCCCCCTGCCGTGGCGATCTTCGCGGGGATGGCGGGCGCGGTGCGGTAGACCTCGGCGCCGTAGTAGCCCAGCAGGCTGAAGGTGACGATGAGCACGCCGATCAGCGTGAACCAGAGCTTGCGGTAGTTACCCATGGCGGGCCTCCTGCTTCAACAGAACAACAATGAAGGGGCGGCGCCAGCGTGCGCTGGCGGCATGGGGTCGGGGTCTTGTGGTCATGGCTTTTTTGGAACGGGTGAATCGGTGTCACTGCCCACATCGCAAGCGCCGGGCCAGGGCTGCCGGCCTATCAAATCAACCACTTACACCGGTCATGGTTTTTTTGACCCTTCTCAAATGGGGTCTAATTCACCCATTTAAGGTGAATATCACCATGGACCATAGCCCCCTGCTGGCCGACCTGGCCACCGACCTGCCCCAGGCCGTGCGCCTGCAGCGGCTGGTGGACCACCTGCGCACCCGCTTTCACTGCGGCGCCGTGGCCCTGCTGCAGCTGGAAGAAGACCACCTGCGCCCCGTGGCCGTGGAGGGTCTGGTGCGCGAGGCGCTGGGCCGGCGCTTTGTGGTCAGCCAGCACCCCCGGCTCGCGGCCATCCTGGCGCGGCGCGAGGTGACCTGCTTCGACCACGACAGCACCCTGCCCGACCCCTACGACGGCCTGCTCGACACCCTGGTGGGCGAGCCCCTGCCCGTGCACGATTGCATGGGCGTGAGCCTGTGGGTGGACGGCAAGGCCTGGGGCGTGCTGACGCTGGACGCACTGCAGACCGGCACCTTCGGCGAGGCCGCACGCGCCGCGCTGGCCGACTGCAAGGTGCTGGTGGAGGCGGCCGTGCGCATCTCGCGGCTGGAGCGCGAGGTGCAGGCGCTGCGCAGCGCCCCCCACACCCGCAGCGCCGACGACGAGCGCACCACCCGCGCGGGCGATGGCGACATGGAGATCGTCGGCCAGAGCGAGCCCCTGCTGCGCCTGCTGCACGAGCTGGAGGTGGTGGCGGGCTCGGACCTGCCCGTGTTGTTGCTGGGCGAAACTGGTGTGGGCAAGGAGCTGTTCGCGCGCCTGCTGCACCGCCAGTCCACGCGCCGCACCAAGCCCCTGGTGCACGTGAACTGTGCGGCGCTGCCCGAGTCCCTGGCCGAGAGCGAACTCTTTGGCCACGTGCGCGGTGCGTTCTCCGGCGCAGTGGCCGACCGGCCGGGGCGCTTCGAGGCGGCCGAGGGCGGCACGCTGTTCCTTGATGAGGTGGGCGAGCTGCCGCTGGCCGTGCAGGCGAAGCTGCTGCGCACGCTGCAGAACGGCGAGATCCAGCGCCTGGGCGCCGACCGCCCGCGCCGTGTGGACGTGCGCGTGATCGCCGCCACCAACCGCAACCTGCGCGACCAGGTGCGCGACGGTGCGTTTCGCGCCGACCTGTACCACCGGCTGTCGGTGTACCCGGTGCCCATCCCGCCGCTGCGCGAACGGGGCAACGACGTGCTGCTGATCGCGGGCCGTTTTCTGGAACTCAACCGCGCGCGCCTGGGCCTGCGCAGCCTGCGGCTGTCTGCCAGCGCGCAGGACGCACTGCGCCGCTACCCCTGGCCCGGCAACGTCCGCGAGCTGGAGCATGTAGTCAGCCGCGCGGCGCTCAAGGCCCTGAGCCGGGGCGTGAGCCGCGCCGACATCGTGACGCTGGAGCCCGCGCTGCTCGACCTGGACGCCGACGCGGCCAGCGCGGCCCATGCCCCGCTGAACACCAGCGCCCCCACCCCGGCGGCAGAGCTGCCCGCGACCGCCACCACCACAAACACCGCCGACAGCCCGCTGCGCGATGCCGTGGATGCCTGCCAACGGCACGCCATCGCGCAGGCCCTGGCGCGCCACCAGAGCAACTGGGCCCAGGCCGCGCGTGCGCTGGAGGTGGACGCGAGCAACCTGCACAAACTGGCGCGCAGGCTGGGAATCAAATAGACAATCAAAATTGATAGCAAACAGTGCATGAATTTCTAGCGCTTGCGGCACTTTTCATTCAATTTCTTGCCCGGCACCCGCCACAGTGCTCCACCGGCCCGCGTTGCGCCACAATCGGCCCATGCTGACCCTCCAAGACATCCGCGACGCCGCCACCCGCCTGCAAGGCCACGTGCTGGACACCCCCTGTGTGGAATCCAAGACGCTCTCGCAGATCGTGGGTGCGCAGGTCTTCCTCAAGTTCGAGAACCTGCAGTTCACCGCGTCCTTCAAGGAGCGCGGCGCCTGCAACCGGCTCACGCTGCTGACGGACGAGGAGCGTGCGCGGGGTGTGGTGGCCATGAGCGCCGGCAACCATGCCCAGGGCGTGGCCTACCACGCGCAGCGCCTGGGCCTGCGCGCAGTCATCGTGATGCCGCGCTTCACGCCCGGCGTGAAGGTGGAGCGCACGCGCGGGTTTGGTGCCGAGGTGGTGTTGCATGGCGACACGCTGGAAGAAGCCCGCGCACACGCATACGCGCTGGCCGATGCGCAAGGCCTGACCTTTGTCCACCCCTACGACGACGAGGGAGTGGCTGCGGGCCAGGGCACGCTGGGCCTGGAGATGCTGCAGGCCGTGCCCGACCTGGACACCCTGGTGATTGCCGTGGGCGGCGGCGGGCTGATCTCGGGTGTGGCGACGGCGGCCAAGGCGATCAAGCCCGGCATCGAGGTCATTGGCGTGCAGACCATGCGCTTCCCGGCCATGGTCAACGCGGTGAAGGGTACGCACCACCCGCAGGGCACATCAACAATAGCCGAGGGCATTGCCGTGGGCACGCCGGGCAAGATCACGCAGGAGATCGTCAAGCGCCTGGTGGACGACCTGGTGCTGGTGGACGAGGGCGACATCGAGCAGGCGGTGCTGATGCTGCTGGAGATCGAAAAGACCCTGGTCGAAGGCGCAGGCGCCGCCGGCCTGGCGGCGCTGGTGCGCTACCCCGAACGCTTCCAGGGCAAGCGCGTGGGCCTGGTGCTGTGTGGCGGCAACATCGACCCGCTGCTGCTGGCGGCCATCATCGAGCGCGGCATGGTGCGCTCGGGGCGCCTGGCGCGCATCAAGGTCAGCGCACGCGATGTGCCCGGCGTGCTGGCGCGCATCACCGCCACCGTGGCCGACGCGGGCGCCAATATCGAGGAAGTGCACCACCAGCGCGCCTTCACCATGCTGGCCGCGCAGAACGTGGAGATCGAACTGGTGCTGCAAACCCGGGGCAAGCCCCATGTGGATGAGGTGCTGGGACAGCTGCGGGCGGCGGGCATGCAGGCCGACCTGATCTGAGACCACAGGGTTTTGCGCCCCACGCAGGTTCTCGCGGCTAGAATTGCGCAAGTTTTAAGCATCTGGAGCCCACCATGTCTGACCACAACAACTCGCACGCCCCCGCAACACCATCGAACGACCCTGTGGAAAACGTCGTTCACGTGGTCCCCGTCGTGCTGCCGGTGGTGGGCGGCATCATGATGTTCCTGCTGGCGTTCATCGCCGTGATGATGGCCTGACCGCTCCGGCAGGCCTCCACCACAGCCCCGCAGTGCGGGGTTTTTTTTCGTCCAGCCCCCACTCCCATCCTCGTTTGACCTGGAGAACCCCCATGAGACCCGGACACGCACTCGTCCTCTTTTCCGGAGGCCAAGACTCCACCACCTGCCTGGCCTGGGCCCTGGAGAACTTTGCCCATGTCGAAACCATCGGCTTTGACTATGGCCAACGCCACCATATCGAACTGCAGGCGCGGCAGACGGTGCTGTCATCGCTGCGCGCGCAGTTTCCGCAGTGGAACGCCCGGCTGGGCGAGGACCACATGCTGGACCTGGCGGTCCTGGGCCACATCAGCGACACCGCCCTGACCAGCGACACCGAGATCCAGATGACCGCCGCCGGCCTGCCCAACACTTTTGTGCCAGGGCGCAACCTGCTGTTCTTCCAGCTGGCGGCCGCCGTGGGCTACCGGCGTGGCCTGCACACCCTGGTGGGCGGCATGTGCGAGACCGACTTTTCGGGCTACCCCGACTGCCGTGACGACACGCTCAAGGCGCTGCAGGTCGCGGTGTCGCTGGGCATGGGACAGCGTTTCACCTTCGATACCCCACTCATGTGGCTGGACAAGGCCGAGACCTGGGAGCTGGCCCGGTCGCTGGGCGGGCAGGCGCTGGTCGATCTGATCGTGAACGATTCGCACACCTGCTACCACGGCGTGCGCGACACGCTGCATGCCTGGGGTTATGGCTGCGGCACCTGCCCGGCCTGCGCGCTGCGCAAAAGCGGCTATGAGCGCTGGAGCGGTGCCACGACCGCCTAGCCCCAAAGCCCACAGAGAGGGGGGCAAGAACCATGCATAAACCTATGTTATTTTTGCATGGTTTTGACCCCTGTCTGACAGACAAACCGGCGGCAGATTCATAAAATTGACATCCCAGCCGACCCGCGGAATCCGTGGAACTAGCCTCCACCCGTGGGGCTGACACACGCTCCCGCCCGCCGACTGAGCACGAAAGCCGTTTTTTCAAAGGCAGCGCTCAGCACCGCAACTGCGCCAGGCCTCGCCGTGACCCGCCCGGTCCGCTTCCTTTGAAAAAACGTTTTTTCAACTTAGGAAGCTCCCCGATGAACGCACCCACGATGCAGGGCCTGAATCTCAACGCCCCCGCTTACGTCAAAAACGCCCGGCTGCTCGCCTGGGTCGCCGACATGGCCGCCCTGTGCAAACCCGACAGCATCTACTGGTGCGATGGCTCCAAGGAAGAGTACGACCGCCTGTGCCAGCAGCTGGTCGATGCCGGCACCTTCAAGAAGCTGAACCCCGCCAAGCGCCCCGGCAGCTTCCTGGCCTGGTCCGATCCATCGGACGTGGCCCGTGTGGAAGACCGCACCTACATTTGCTCGGCCGCCAAGGAAGACGCCGGCCCCACCAACAACTGGATGGCTCCCGCTGAAATGCGCGCCACGCTGCAGCCACTGTTTGACGGCTGCATGAAGGGCCGCACCATGTACGTGGTGCCGTTCAGCATGGGCCCACTGGGCAGCCACATCGCCCACATCGGCGTGGAGCTGACCGACAGCGCCTACGTGGCCGTGAACCAGCGCCTGATGACCCGCATGGGCAAGGCCGTGTACGACGTGCTGGGTGTGGAAGGCGAGTTCGTGCCTTGCATGCACACCGTGGGCGCGCCCCTGGCCGAAGGCGAGAAGGACACGACCAGCTGGCCTTGCAACCCCAAGGTCAAGTACATCGTGCACTACCCCGAAACGCGCGAGATCTGGTCCTACGGCTCGGGCTACGGCGGCAACGCGCTGCTGGGCAAGAAGTGCCTGGCCCTGCGCATCGCATCGACCATGGGCCGCGACCAGGGCTGGCTGGCCGAGCACATGCTCATCCTGGGTGTGACCAACCCCGCCGGCAAGAAGTACCACGTGGCAGCGGCCTTCCCCAGCGCCTGCGGCAAGACCAACTTCTCGATGCTGGTGCCTCCCGAGGCGGGCTTTGCCGGCTGGAAGGTCACCACCATCGGTGATGACATCGCCTGGATCAAGCCCCATGCCGATGGCAAGATGTACGCCATCAACCCCGAGGCTGGCTACTTCGGCGTGGCTCCCGGCACCAACATGCACACCAACCCCAACTGCATGCGCAGCCTGGACAAGGACGTGATCTTCACCAACGTGGCCCTGACGGACGACGGCGACGTGTGGTGGGAAGGCATGGAAAAGGACACGGGCAAGCTGCCCGACCACCTGATCGACTGGCAAGGCAAGGACTGGACGCCCCAGATCGCCAAGGAAACTGGCGCCAAGGCCGCCCACCCCAACTCGCGCTTCACGGTGGCTGCCACCAACAACCCCGCACTGGACGCCCAGTGGGATGACGCCAATGGCGTGGCCATCGATGCCTTCATCTTCGGCGGCCGTCGCTCGACCACGGTGCCCCTGGTGACCGAAGCCCGTAGCTGGACCGAAGGTGTGTACATGGCTGCCACCATGGGCTCCGAGACCACTGCCGCTGCGTTTGGCGCCCAGGGCGTGGTGCGCCGCGACCCGTTCGCCATGCTGCCGTTCTGCGGCTACAACATGAGCGACTACTTCCAGCACTGGCTGAACATGGAAGGCAAGATTGCCGCCACCGGCAAGGCGCTGCCCAAGGTGTTCTGCGTGAACTGGTTCCGCAAGGACGAGGCTGGCAAGTTCGTCTGGCCCGGTTATGGCGACAACATGCGCGTACTCAAGTGGATGATTGACCGCATCGAAGGCCAGGCCCAAGGCCAGGAAACCATGTTCGGCGTGGCCCCGCAGTACGCAGAGATCAACTGGACGGGCCTGGACTTCAGCGCCCACAAGTTTGACGCCGTGACCAGCATCGACAAGGCGGCCTGGGCCGAAGAGTTCAAGCTGCACGATGCACACTTCGAACAGCTGGCCTACCACCTGCCAAAGGCGCTGCTCGATACCAAGGCGCAACTGCAAAAGCGTTTGGCAGCCTGACGCTGCGACATTCAGTCAAGGAAGCTGACCATTCAAAGCCGTCCCGCCCTTGCGGGGCGGCTTTTTTTCGTGCGGACACTGCAAGAACAGACTGCACGCGGGGCGCAACGGGGCATAAAAAAAGCCGTGGCGTTGGCCACGGCTTTGAATGGGAGTCTCTGCGCAGCGTGCGCCGCGCAAAATGCTTCAGTAGTACTTGCGGATGCTGTTCACAGTGGGAATGCCCATGGCATGGTTCAGTTCAGCCATGATCCGTGGGTCCTTCAGGGCGACTTGCCAGGTGCGCTGATCTTCAGCAGCGCGGCGACGGCTTTCAGCCCATGCCAGCGCAGTGCCGCGCAGCGCAACACCGGCGCGGCGGGCGGGGCTGGTCAGGAGCGCCAGGGCCGCAAAGGCCACGAGCCACAGCACCATCCAGGCAGCCAGCAGGTGGCCTTCGGTCCAGGTGTCGATGACTTGGTTGGCCACCACCAGCAGCGCGGAGACCACGGCGGCCAACAGCAGGGAGGCTGCGCCACGCGCGCCGTCAAAATGGGCGGCAGCGCTCTTCAGAGCGGCGGCTGCGTTTTCGGCCCGGACAACGCCGGGGTGTTCGGTGGGGTACTCAACGTGTGCAAAGGCGGTCATTTCGGTTTCCCTTTTCTAACGCTTGTGGCGAGATTGCCGGGCGATGGGGTGATATTAGGGTTTACCCTTTGCATGTTCAAGTTTATATTTTGAATCATTGATATTCATATCAGTGATGAATATGCTCTCGGGTGACCATGACTCCCCTGAACTTCCGCTCCCTGGACCTGAACCTGCTGCGCGTCTTTGACGAGGTGATGGCAGAGCGCAGCCTCACCCGGGCTGCGCACAAGCTGTCTATCACCCAGCCGGCCGTCAGCAATGCCATGCGGCGCCTGCGCGATGTGGTGGGCGATGAACTGGTGGTGCGCAGCGGCCAGGGGGTGGAGCCCACGCCACGTGCGCTGGCCCTGTGGCCGCCCGTGCGCGAGGCCCTGGCCCATTTGCAGGAGTCCCTGGCGCCGGGGCACTTTGACCCGGCAACGGCGGAGTCCACCTTTGTGCTGGCGATGGCCGATGCCACGGCGGCGACGCTGGTGCCGGCCCTGGTGGAGATCATCGAGCGCGAAGCCCCCGGCATCTCCATCCGCGTGCTGCCGCTGACCACGCGCGACCCCCGGCGTCTGCTCGAAGAAGAGGCGGCCGACATGGCTGTGGGTTACTTTCCAGCGGCACTGGCCGACCTCACGGCGCGGGCACAGTCCGGTGGCGTGGTCGCCTTTGAAAGCCGCCGGCTGTACGACGGCGAATACGTGTGCGTGATGCGCCAGGGCCACCCTCTGGCCGACGCGCCGCTGACGCTGGATACCTACTGCGCAGCGCGGCACATGCTGGTGAGTTTTTCGGGCCGGCCCTTTGGTTTCATCGACGAAGCCCTGGCGTCGCTGGGCCGCGAGCGCAAGGTGGTGATCACGGTCAACCAATTCTTCACGGCCGGTCGGGTGGTGTCGGGCTCGGACCTGCTGACCGTGCTGCCGCGCCACTTTGTGCCAGTGACCGGCATCGCCGACGCCTTGGTGCAACGGGCTTTGCCCCTGGACGTGCCCGCCGTGCACGTGGATGCCCTGTGGCGCCGGCGCGGCCCCCAGCAGGCTGCGATGACCTGGCTGCTGCAGGCGCTTGCACGGTCAGCACGGCGCACCTTTCCGGGGCAGGACCTGCACGGCACGCCTTAGACTGTACGGCTGATGAATATCCAGCTTTTGTCCGACCTCCATCTGGAGGCACACCCCCACTTTGTGCCCGAGCCCGCCCTTGGCGCGGATGTGCTGGTGCTGGCGGGGGACGTGGGCTCCTACCAGCAGGGCTCTCAACTGGACGACGACGACTTCGGCCTGGCCCGGTTTTCGCCGTTGTCCCAATATGCAGGCTGGCCGACCCCCGTGCTGTTTGTGCCCGGCAACCATGAGTACGACGCCCAGGACTTCGATGCCGCGCACCTGCGGCTGCGCCGGACCTGTGACCGCTTGGGCATTGCGTGGCTCGAACGTGAAACCCTGGTGCTGCAAGGCGTGCGCTTTGTCGGCACGACACTCTGGAGCGATTTCGACGCGCTGGCCGACCATGAAGGCACCACCGACCTCACGCGCCGGCTCAAGCTGCGCGACAAGGCTTTTCGCGCGGCCAACTTCTACCTGCGCAAGACCGGTGGCACGCGCCACGCGGAGCCGTTTCTGGCCGAACCCATGCGCGATCAGGCGCTGGTCTGCCAGCAGTGGCTGCGCGATGCGCTGCAGCAGCCATTTGACGGTGCCACCGTGGTTGTCACCCACTTTGCGCCCAGCCTGCGCAGCGCCGACCCCCGCTACGGCCTGGTGCCTGGCACGGCGGGGTTTTGCAACGCGCTGGACGACCTGCTGATGTACACCCCGCTGTGGCTGCACGGCCACCTGCATGCGCCCAGCGACTACACCGCCCAGGGCACGCACTGCGATGGCTCCGCCTGGCAGTGCCGGGTGGTGGCTAACCCGCTGGGTTATGCGCGCAAGGGCGAGCAGATAGCGTTTCAGCCGCGCTGCATGGTCACCGTATGATCGGTGCGCGGTTCGTACGAATCCGCCACGCGCCGAACAGAACAACATGACCCAGGTCAAGACAACAGGCACCCGCGCAGAGTAGTCTGCTTCATCCTTTTTCGGAGAACACCATGAACATCCTGCTTGCTGTCGATGGCAGCGCCTACACCAAGAAAATGCTGGCCTACCTGGCCACCCACGAAGAACTGCTGGGCGGCACCCACACCTACACCGTGCTGACGGTGCAGGCCCCGCTGCCTCCCCGTGCACGCGCCGCGCTGGGCAAGGAAGTGGTCGACAACTACCACGCTGAAGAAGCCGAAAAAATCCTCGCCCCGGTGTGCAAGTTCCTGGGCCGCCACGGGGTGGATGCCAAGCGCAGCGTCAAGGTCGGCGCGGTGGGCGAGACCATTGCCAAGGTGGCAGACACCGGCAAGTTCGACCTGCTGGTCATGGGCTCGCACGGCCATGGCGCCATCGCCACGCTGGTGATGGGCTCGGTGACCACCCAGGTGCTGGCCCACAGCAAGGTGCCGCTGCTGATCGTTCGCTGAACGCGCAGGTCCACTGCGCACAACGGCGCAACGCCCACCCCAAAGCCCTGCCTTGCAGGGCTTTTTTTCATCTCGTTACGACTAAATGGTTATTGAATAACCAATCAGTTTACTTTCGTACCAAATGGTTATACATTCGCGCCACGCCCATCTTGGCGTGTCATTTCCATCGAAACCGAGAGGAACGATCCATGAAGAAGACCCTGATTGCACTCGCTTTGACCGCTGGCGCCACCTTCAGCGCCATGGCGCAGGACATCGTCGATACCGCCGTGAAGGCGGGCAACTTCAAGACCCTGGTAGCCGCCGTGCAGGCCGCCGGTCTGGTGGACACCCTCAAGGGCCCCGGCCCGTTCACAGTGTTTGCCCCCACCGACGAAGCGTTCGCCAAGATCCCCAAGGCCACGCTGGACGGCCTGCTGGCTGACAAGGCCGCACTGACCAAGGTGCTGACCTACCACGTGGTGCCCGGCAAGGTCATGGCCAAGGATGTGAAGGCGGGCAAGGTCAAGACCGTGCAAGGCCAGGAACTCACCGTCACCACCAACATGGGCGTGATGGTGGACCAGTCCAAGGTCATCGCCGCCGACGTGGCCGCCAGCAACGGCGTGATCCATGCGATCGACACGGTGCTGATGCCCAAGTAAGCCACTGGCACCACAGCTCTTTTCACCCACCATCCAATCACGAGGAGAAGCCGCCATGAACACCGTATTCAATCGCCGCACCGTCCTGATGGCCGCCGCCCTGGGCGCCAGCACCACCCTGTTGCAGGCCTGCGGGGGCAGCGACGACGAACCCCAGCGCAACATCGTCGAACTGGCGCAAAACACCCCCGAGCTGAGCATCCTGGTCGAAGCCGTGGTCGCAGCTGGCCTGGCACCCACGCTGAGCACAGGCACGCTCACCGTGTTCGCGCCCACCAACGCGGCGTTTGCGGCGTTGCTGACCGAACTGGGCGTGACCAAGGAAGCGCTGCTGGCCAACAAGCCCCTGCTGACCGCCGTGCTGACCTACCACGTGCTGGGCAGCAAGGTGATGCGGGCTGATGTGCCTCTGGGCAAGGCGATCACGCCGGTGTCGGGCGGCTTCTTCAAGATCGAGTCGAACAACGGCCTGAAGATCACCGACGGCCGCAACCGCGTGAGCACCATCAGCAGCACCGACATCCAGGCCAGCAACGGCGTGGTGCACTTGGTGGACAAGGTGCTGCTACCCGCCGACAAGGACATTGTGGCCACGGCCTCGGCCCTGCCGGACTTCAGCATCCTCGTCGAGGCCGTAGTGGCCGCGGGCCTGGTGAGCACACTGCAAGGCGCTGGCCCTTTCACTGTGTTTGCCCCCACCAACGCCGCGTTCGCGGCGCTGCTGACCGAGCTGGGCGTGACCAAGGACGCGCTGCTGGCCAACAAGACCCTGCTGACCAAGGTGCTGACCTACCACGTGGTGCCCGCGCGCGTGCTCAAGGCCGAAGTGCCCGTCAATACCGCCATCACCACCGTGCAGGGCCAGACCTTCACCATCAACGCCAGCTTGGCGATCACCGACCAGAACATGCGCACCAGCAGCATTGTGGCCACCGACGTATTCACCAGCAACGGCGTGATCCACGTGGTGGACAAGGTGATCCTGCCGAAGTGACAGGGCCCCAGGTGCTGCGCGGCCCCACCGGCGCAGCACCCACACAGCAAAAAGCCCGGCATGCCGGGCTTTTTGCTGTGTGGCCTATGAAGCCGCCCGGCTCAACGCGCCGCCAGGCCGTCAAAACAGGTGCGCACCACCAAGTCCACGATTTCGGCGTCCGAATACTGGCCGCCTTCCTTGAGGAAGCTCACCACCGGGTCGCACGCACGCGCGTACAGGGTGTACAGCACGACCAGCGGCGGCAGCGTGGGGCTGATCACCCCTTGGGCCTGGGCCTGGGTGATCCATTCGCCGATCTGGTCGCTCACGGCCACCAGTCCGTTCAGGTAGTCCTTGTTGGCCATGAGCACCGCACGCAGCGTGGAGTTGCGGCTGGGCAGCAGGGGCATCTCGTTGGTCAGCAGGCGCTCCAGCGACCAGCGCACCAGCGCATGCAGCTTTTCCAGCGGGGGCATGTCGGCCGGCAACCCTGCCAGATAAGCCTGTACGCGCCCCAGGATCTGCACCATGGCGGCGCTGCACAGCTCTTCCTTGCTGCAGAAATGCTTGTACAGGCTGGCCTTGGCGATACCGACGGCGTTGGCCACGTCGTCCATGGTCATGGCGTCGAAGGCTTTTTCACCCAGCAGGCGGCAGGCGGACTGGAGGATGGCATCCTCGCGGGCCTGATGCATCTGCTCCTTGAAAGAGACTTTGGGTTGCGGCGTTTGCATGGCGTCCATTTTATACATTGCAGTAAAAAAATAAATGACTAAGTTGCAATGCAACTACGTCGTTCACGTTTTTGACAGCACAAACCGTGCCTTGCGCCCCGCATGTGGCGAACAGCAAGGCCGTGTCAGGACACCAGCGCCTGGGCCGCAGCGCCCGTCAGCGCTGCCGACAACGCATCCAGCAGCTCGGACTCCAGGTTCCAGCAATGCCAATAGAGCTGGATTGGCAGTGAGCGGCCTGGGGCCAGGTCCACCATGCTGCCGTCGGCCAGCGCCTGCCGCGCCATCAGCTCGGGCATCACCCCCACGGCCCAGCCAGCGGCCACCGCACGCATCTGCGCCTCAGAGCCCGGCACAAACAGGTGGTTGAGCGCCACGCGCTTGAGCCCGAACGCACGGGCCACAAACTCGGCCGCCATGTCGTCCTTGCGGTTGAACGACAGAAACGACACGTCGCGGAAGTTGTGGGGCGTCAGCCCCTGCGGCAGGTACTGCTGCGCGTAACTGGCCGACGCCACCGCCACATAGGGCATGGCCCCGAGCGGCACCATCTTGCAACCGCGCAGCGCCTGCTTGAGCGTGGTCACACAGCCCAGCACCTGGCCCGAGCGCAGCCATTCCTGCGTGAAATCCTGGTCGTCCACGATGATTTCGAGCGGCAGGCGCTGGCGCACCAGATCGTGCAGAGCACCCATGGCCCAGGTGGCGATGCTGTCGGCGTTGATGGCGATCGAGATGCGCTCGTCTTCGCGCGAGCCCCCCGGCGCGCTGGGCGCCAGCTCCTGCAGGTCGCGCTCCAGGTCGGCGCGCAACAGGCGCATCTGCTTGGTGTGCTTGAGCAGCAGCTGCCCGGCCGACGTGGGCCGCAGCGGGCGGCTGCGCACGATGAGCACCGAGCCCACCTGCGCCTCCAGCGCGCGCAGGCGCTGCGAGACGGCCGACTGCGTGACGTTCAGGCGCTGCGCGGCGCGCTCGAAGCCGCCCTCTTCAACGATGGCGGCAAGGCATTCCAGGGCGGCGGGATCGTAGGTGCTCATGGTCTCGGGCTCGAACAAAAGAGGGTTGTCTCCGCAGCGCTATTCATTAGGTGCGCTGATGTTTTTGGAGTAAGTTTAATTTTGCTTTTAGTTGAATGCAATGTCGCGCACACTGCGCCCCATCGTGTCCCGCACTGGGGCGTGTGGCACGCAAAGGCTCACAAGGCATTCCGCATATGAAAACCATTGTTCTCGGCGCCGGCATCATCGGCATCAGCACGGCGTGGCACCTGCTGGAACGCGGTCACGAAGTCATCGTGATCGACCGCCAGCCCGATGCAGCACTCGAAACCAGCTTTGCCAATGCGGCACAGATCTCGGTGAGCTACTGCGAGCCCTGGGCCAACCGCGAGGCGCCGCTCAAGGCGCTCAAGTGGATGTTCGACAAGGAAGCGCCGCTGCTGTTTCGCCCGCAGATGGACTGGCAGCAATGGCGCTGGGGCCTGCAGTTCCTCGCGCAGTGCAACGACGCGGCGTTCGAGCGGAACGTGGCGCAAATTGTGGCGCTGGGCGCCTACAGCCATGCGGCACTGAAGGACCTGGTGAAAACCACGGGCATCGAATACAACCGGCTCGAACGCGGCATTGCCCACTTCTACACCGACCAGAAATCCTTCGACGCCGCAGGCCACGCGGTCGAACTGATGCGCAAGCACGGCGTACAGCGCCGCCTGGTGAGCCGCGACGAGCTGCTGCAGATCGAACCGGCCTTCAAGGCCTATGGCGACAAGATCACTGGCGGCACCTACACCAGCACCGACGAGAGCGGCGATGCACGGGTCTTCACCCAGGAACTGGCCCGCCGCTGCGCAGCGCGCGGCGCGCAGTTCCTGTACGGCCACGATGTGCTGCGCCTGAACAAAATCGGCAATGCTATTGATTCAGTAGCAGTCATGCCAAATTCCACTAGCGCAAGCGGCAAAAAAGACTTCATATTGAAGGCGGACGCCATCGTGGTGGCCTGCGGCTCGTACAGCGCACCGCTGCTGCGCAGCGTGGGCGTGGACCTGCCGATCTACCCTGGCAAGGGCTACAGCGCGACCTTCCCGCTGCTCAAGCCCGAGGGCGCTCCCATGGTCTCCACCATCGACGACGGCAAGAAGATTGCCATGAGCCGGCTGGGCAACCACCTGCGCGTGGCGGGCACCATCGAGCTCAACGGCTGGGACCTGACACTCGACAGCTCCCTGGCCCGCGCGCGCTGCCACATGCTCTCGCGCCGCATCGAGGCCATCCTGCCCGGCGTGTGCGACACCCGCACGCCCGAGGAAGGCGGCAACCCGCAGTACTGGACCGGCCTGCGCCCCGCCACGCCCACCAACATCCCGTTCATCGGCCGCACCCGCGTGGGCAAGCTCTGGGTCAACGCGGGCCACGGCACGCTGGGTTGGACGCACGGTGCAGGCTCGGGCAAGGCCCTGGCCGAGCTGATCAGCGGCGAGCAGCCTGCGATGAACTTTGGTTTTCTGGGTGCCGAAGCCGTGCGCGCGCCGCGCGCCGTGGTCGCGGCCTGACGTAGCGGCTCCTGCAGACACGGGCCGGTGCCGCTACGATGCCGGCCATGTCTGCACCCCATTACCTCTTCCTCACCACCTCCACCCGCGAACCCGGCCACCTCGGCAACACCGAATGGCTGGCGCGGCAGGCCGCCGCCGCCCTGCCTGCGGGCACGGAGCAAACCTGGCACCACCTCGCACGCATGCAGTTGCCGCCCTTTGTGGACCAGCGCCACACCACCGGCACCTACGCACCGCCTGAGGGCGACATGAAAACCCTTCTGGACGCCACGCTGGCCGCCAGCCACATTGTTTGGGTGGCGCCGGTGTACTGGTACAGCATCCCCTCGCCGCTCAAAACCTACCTCGACCAGTGGAGCGCCTGGATGCGCGTGCCCGGCCTGGACTTCAAGGACGCCATGGGCCGCAAGACGCTGTTGCTCATCACCACCAGCGGCGATCGCACCAAGGCCCAGCCCATGATCGATTCGGTGGCGCTGTGTGCTCAGTTCCTGTCCATGACCTGGGGCGGCGCCCTGTGGGGCAAGGGCGGCCCCCCGGGCGCCGTGCAGGCCGATGCGCAGGCGGTGGAGGCGGCCAGCCGCTTCCTGGTCACACCCGCGGCAGGCTGATCTCAGAGCCTGTGGACAATCTAGCAGGGGATCGTCAACGAGCTCTCACCGGTCCAGCGAAGCACGCTGGGCCACTATGCCCAGCCATTCATGCAGCGCCAGGCTGCTGTCGGACAGGGCCGATGCGCGGGGCAGCACGCGATAGAGCTTGCGTGACTGCCCCCCTTTGAAGCCCATGGGCGCAGGCAGCACCTGCAGCCCGGCGTGTTCAAAGTCCTTCGCCGCCCGAACCATGTGCCAGCCGTGGGTGACAAGCGCAATGCGCTCGATGCCCGAGGCCTTGAGCAGCACAGCCGATTTTTCGGCGTTGTTGCGGGTGTCGAGGGACTCCACTTCGGTCCAGCGCACGCGGCCCTTGAACTCCCGCTCCACCACATCCTTCATCACCAGGGCCTCGGCCCGTGTGCCGCCCGTGGAGCCCCCCGTGGCCAGAATGGGCAGGCCGGTCTGCTGCTGCAGGTAGGCGGCATAGCGAACCCGCTCGCGTGCGCCCCGGCTGAGCACGTCCACCCCGTATTCGGGCGCCACGGTGTCGGCGCCGCCACCCAGCACCACGATGGCCTGCACCTTCGCCTCGGGCAACTGGCGCGGCGTGACGGCGGGGTAGCGCTCGAGGCTGCGCACCAGCGCGTCCGACACCGGCGGCCAGGACAACACCAGCACCGACAACAGCGACAGCACCACCAGCGTGTTGCCAGTGCGACGGTGGTAGCGCGCCAGCCACAGGCCAAACAGCGCCAGCACGATGCTGGACACCGGCGGCAACAGCAGCGCAGACAGAATTTTCTTGAGGGCAAACAACATGGAGAAAGAAGGCAGCGTTCATGCCCGGGCGCGGCGGCCGGGCGAGCCAAGATCAAATGGGTCAGTGCAGCGTGCGCCGGTGGGCCAGAAAATCGAGCAGCGCAGCGTCAAACCCCTCGGGGTCTTCCAGCTGGGGCCAATGCCCCACATGCGGCAGCAGCACCGTCTGCGCATCGGGCAACACCTGGGCCAGCGCCTGCAAGGCTGCGGGGGGAGTGCACCGGTCCTGATCACCGCCCACCAGCAGCACCGGCATGGCCAGGTGCGCCAGCGCGGCAGCGCCCCGGTCAAACGTGGGCAGGGCCTCCAGGGCGCGGCGGTAAGCGCCCGGGAACACCTGGCCCAGTGCATGGCCCGCCAGCCGCACGCCTTCGGGCAGGGCGCCGGTGCCGATGCACTGCGGCACCAGGGTCTGTGCCAGTTGTTCCATGCTGCCGCCCGCATCCAGGGCCTTGAGGGCCTGCTCGCGCGGTGCCACCCAGTCTTGCACGGCCTGGGCATCCAGCGCCGGGCCGCCCGCGCACAGCACCATGCGGCGCACCTTGGACGCATCGCGCACCGCAGCCTCCAGCGCCACCATGGCGCCCATGCCGTGGCCGACCAGCGTGACGGGACCACAACGCAGCGCGTCGATCAGCGCCAGACAGCTTTGTGCCAGTGCCTTGAAGGTGTAGGGCTCCACGGGCGCACTGCGGCCATAACCTGGCATGTCCCAGGCCACAGCCCGGTATCCAGCGGTGGCCAGGGTCTCCACCTGGGGCGCAAAGGTGAGGTGGTCGCCGTCGGCATCGTGCAGCATGAGCACGGTGGGGCCGGAGCCGAGGGTGGTGAAGGTAGGGAGCAGTGCAGCCATGCGGTGAAAAGCAGAAGTAAACCCCGCAACAGCGCAGCGGAGGGTGGCGCCTGATAATAGGTCCTGTTGCTTGCCCCCACGCCGCCACCGCTGGCGCCGCTTTTGTGAACCCATCGCTCCCCCGCCCCGCCCTCGCCCTGCCGCCGAGCTTTTCGACCCGCGAATTCCGCAATGCGCTGGGCATGTTCGCCACGGGTGTGACCATCGTGACCGCCCGCAATGCCGCGGGTGAACTGGTGGGGCTCACGGCCAGCTCGTTCAATTCGGTGTCGCTGGAGCCCCCGCTGGTGCTGTGGAGCCTGTCGCATGGCGCCAGCACCATGCCGGCGTTTGCCAACGGCTCACACTACGCCATCCATGTGCTGGCAGCGGACCAGAAAGACCTGGCCGAACGGTTCGCCACCCGCGGCATCGACCGCTGGGCCGGCCTGGAGCACCGCCCCGGTATCAGCGGCGCGCCGCTGCTGGCCGGTGCCGCCGCCACGTTCGAGTGCTTCAACCGCAGCCAGTACAAGGAGGGTGACCACACCATCTTCGTGGGCGAGGTGGAGCGCTGCGAGCACCGCGAGGGCGCGTCGCCCCTGCTGTACCACGGCGGCAAGTTCTACACCGAGCACCCGCTGTGACGGCGCCCTTCATCGTCGTACGCCACGTGAACGTCGGCTCCGCCCGCCGCCTGAAGGTGGGCGAGCGGTCGGTGCTCACCGCCATCGGCAAAACATCCGTCACTGGCCCCGTGGCCCTGGGCCCACTGGGGCTGGCGGGTGACGAGCAGGCCGACCTGAGCGTGCACGGCGGTCTGGCCAAGGCGGTGTATGCCTACCCCGCTGCGCACTATGCGTTCTGGCAGGCCCAACGCCGCGAACGGGGCGTGAGCCTGTTCGACGAGGCGCTGCCACCAGGCTTCATGGGCGAAAACCTCACCATTGACGGGCCACTGGAACATGAGGTGTTTGTGGGCGACGAGTGGCATTTCCCGGACTGCGTGCTGCGCGTGACGGCGCCTCGCGAGCCCTGCTTCAAGTTCAATGCCGTGATGGGTTTTGCCCAGGCCGGCCGCGCCATGGCGGTGGCGGGCTGCTGCGGCTACTACCTGGCGGTGGACCGGCCTGGCACCATCGCCGCTGGGCAGACCGCCACGCTGGTCGCGGGGCAACGCGGGCTGAGCATTGCCCAGGCATTTGCGGGCAAGTTCGCCAAGCACGCACGCTGACCCGGCTGCGGCAGCATTCGCGCGCCGCACTCCACCCAGGTTATTCCGTGATCACCAGCTGGCGCGCCTGCGCCTGCAGCTGTGGGAACACCTTGCCCACCAGCTGCAGCTGCGCCGCCATGAGGCTGTGCGCACTGGGCGCTGCCGGTACCGTGCCCCACTCGCGCAGCACCCGGGCCACTGCCGGGGCGCTGTGGGACTTGCGCACCCGGCCTGACTGCTGCGCGCGCTCCAGCTCCAGCGCCAGTTGCTGCAGGGACGCCAGCAGGCTTTGCGCAAGTTCACGCGTGGCCTCGTCCATGGGCTGGGCCGCCGCACCACCGCGCTGGGCCCCCAGGGCCGACAGGTAGTTGAGCTGGGTGTGCGACAGGCAAAGGAAATGCCCCACCACCTCGGCGTTGCCACGTACATGCAAGGGCTCCTTGAGCATGGCGCTGTACGAGTTGGACAGTGCGGCATCCGCATTGTGGGCATTGCGCCGGGCCAGGCGGTAGGCCAGGTGGTCGCACTTGCCACCTTGGTACTGCGCCAGGATCTCCCGCAGGTACAACGCCTGGGTCTGCAGCACCTGGGCGGCCAGCCGGGGCCAGTGGCGCGACTGCCACGACGGCAGCACCAGCCATGAGGCGACGGCGGCGATCACGCAGCCGACCACGGTATCGAGCAGGCGCGCGGAGATCACGCCGCTGGCCGCGCCCATCTGGTGAAAGCTGAGCAGCAACAAGGTGGTGACAGCCGCCGTAGCCAAGGTATAGCGGGTGTGCCGCGCCCCAAAAAACACCGCGCCCCCCAGCACCAGCAAGGCGGCCTGCACCAGCTCGCCCGGAAACAGCTGGATCACCGCCCACCCCAGCGCAAGCCCCATGGCAGTGCCCTTGGCGCGCTCCATCAGCCGCGTCTGCGTGGCCGCGTACTGCGGCTGGCTCACGAACACGATGGTCAGCAAGATCCAGTACCCGTGCGGATCGGCCGTGGCCTGCATGAGGGCAAAGCCCACCATGAGGGACAGGCTCAGCCGCAGGCTGTGGCGCAGCCAGGGAGACTGCAGCTGCCAATGCGATCGCAGGCGTGCCCCGGCATCGCGCAGGCTGCGGGGCTCGCGGTCAAACAGTGCGTGGTCCACCGCCACTTCGGCGTTGCCAGCTGGCAGCGCCAGCGCACCGGCAAACACCCCGGCCAGCGCGGTCAGGTTGTCGGCCAACGCATGCAGTGACCGCAACGCCCGGGACTGGGCGGGAAGGGACGCGGCACCGGCGGGCTGCGCCTGGGACTGCAGGTGCGCCACGGCGGCCTGCATGTCCTCAATGGCACGGGCCGTCACGCCCCAGTGCTGGGGCACCGACTGCGCCTCGATGGCCACCGACAGCTTGAGCGCCTGTTCGCCCAGCAGCGTGAGCACGCGCTGGCAGCGGTACAGCACGTCGCTGTGAAAGAACGACTGGGCAAGCAGGTCGTAATGCTCGTGGGACGAACTCACGCGCTCATGCACGTCCTGCGCCGCCAGGTACTGGTGCATGGCCGTTTGCAGCCACAGCGGGGGGGCGCTCGCACCCATGCGGCTGATCAGGCTCTCCTTGGTGGCGTTGAGGGCGTCCACCACGCGGCCGTTGTGCAGCGCCAGCGCCATGCGGCGGCGCTCCAGGTCTACATCCCGCACCGGCTCCAGCAACAGCGCCTTCAGGCGCAGGTATTCGCCCAGCATGGCGTAGAGCTTGGCCAGGCGGTAGCGCACCGGTGCACGCAGCAGCACGGCATGCCACAGCACCGACACCACGCCGTACCAGGCCGCACCCGCCAGCATGCGGGGGATGGCGTCACCCGCACCCGCACGGCTGCTGTGGGCGGCCAGCCCCGCATAGATGAACAGGATGAGCGACCCAAAGGCAATGGCACGGTAGCGCTCGCTCAGCGCCCCCAGCATGGTGATGCCGAAGGCCAGCAGCGCCATCACCCCCATCAGCACCCAGGGCCAGGACACTGCGGCCCAGACGGCCCCGGCCATGAGGCCAAAACACGCCAGCGCCAGGCACTGCGCCCGTAGGCGTCCGCGCCAGCTGTCATCGGTTTCGGTGAGCGCGCTGGCGATCACGCCCAGCAGCACGGGCATCAGCTCAGCCTGCCAGTCGGCCCACCAGCCATAGGCCAGCACGGCAGCCAGGGCTACCAAGGCACGCGCGCCGCGCGTGACGCCCTCATGGTTGCGTGCACGCTGCCAGCTGAGTTTCCAGGTTGTGTCCACAGGAGCCTTGTTGCCGAGAGATTAGGGATTACCCTAGTACATCTAGCAATTGTCAGGCCAAATCAGATGCCGCCAGCCCAAAAAGAAACCCTGCCGCGCAGGTTGCGGGGCAGGGTCTGGGGCGACGCAGGGGCACGATGGGAGTGCGTGGCCCTGTGGCAGTGGCTGCCTATCGCACGGTATCGGGCAGCTCGATCTTGACTTCCAGCACTTCCAGGTTGTCCTGGCGTTCCAGGTGCACCTTGAGGTCGTCGGGATTGATCTTGACGTACTTGGAGATCACCGCCACCAGCTCGCGCTGCAGCGCGGGCAGGTAGTCGGGCTCGGACGCATTGCGGCCGTTGCGCTCGTGCGCCAGGATGATCTGCAGCCGCTCCTTGGCAACGCTGGCGGTTTTTTTCTTCTCGCCGAGCAGGAAGGACAGAAAAGAAGCCATGGCTATTTGCTCCCGAACAGGCGTTTGAAGAAGCCGGGCTTTTCGGCGTCAATGAAACGCAGCGGCTTGTCCTGCCCCAGGAAGCGGTCGATCACGTCCTTGTATGCCTCGCTCACATCGCTGCCCTGCGCATGGATGGCGGGCGTGCCCTGGTTGGACGACTGCAACACCACTTCCGACTCGGGAATCACGCCGATCAGCTTGATGCGCAGGATGTCCTGGATGTCTTCCAGGCTCAGCATCTGGCCGTCCTGCACACGGCTGGGGTTGTAGCGCGTGATGAGCAGGTGTTCCTTGATGGGCTCGCCGCCGTCAATCGCACGCTTGGTCTTGCTGCCCAGCATGCCCAGGATACGGTCGGAGTCGCGCACCGAAGAGACCTCGGGGTTGGTCACCAGCAGCGCCTCGTCGGCGAAGTGCATGGCCATCAGGGCGCCACTTTCAATGCCGGCAGGCGAGTCGCAGACGATGTATTCAAAGTCCATCGCGGCCAGGTCCTTGAGGACCTTCTCGACGCCATCTTGCGTGAGCGCATCCTTGTCGCGTGTCTGGCTGGCGGCCAGCACAAACAGGTTGTCGCACTGCTTGTCCTTGATGAGCGCCTGGTTCAGGTTGGCCTCGCCATGGATGACGTTGATGAGGTCGTACACCACGCGGCGTTCGCAGCCCATGATGAGGTCCAGGTTGCGCAGGCCGACGTCAAAGTCGATCACGGCGGTCTTGTGGCCGCGCAGGGCGAGGCCGGTGGCAAAGCTGGCGCTGGTGGTGGTCTTGCCCACGCCACCTTTGCCGGAGGTCACGACGACGATTTTGGCCATGTGTTGCTGATTCTCTGTGGGGTTGGTACGAATGGGGAATGAAGGGGTCAGGCCAGCGGCTCGATGAGGAGCTTCTCGCCTTCCAGCCGCACCTGGGCCGGCTTGCCGCGCACATCGGCAGGCAGCTCGGTCTCGGTGGTGCGGTAGATGCCTGCAATGGAGACCAGTTGCGGCTCCAGGCAGGTCGAAAAGATGCGGGCTTCAGTGTTGCCCCGCGCACCGGCAATTGCGCGGCCACGCAGCGGGGCATAAACGTGGATGTTGCCGTCTGCAATCACCTCGGCGCCAAAGCTCACCACGGCCATCACCACCAGATCGGCGCCGCGCGCATAGACCTGCTGGCCAGAACGCAAGGGCTTGTCCACCACCACGGTGCCGGGGCCGGGCATGGGCACTTCGCGTACTACTTCCACCTCAACCTCGCGGATCACTTCACGCACCACCTCCTGCACCGGCGCTGGCGCCTCTGCACGCGCGGGAGGCGCGTCGGGTGCGGCGGCCAGCCCCGCGGCGCGCGCGGCCTCCATCTGGGCAGTGCTGCCGCCGCGCACGGCCACGGGCAGGGTGTTGTGCTGGCGCAGCGCGGCTGCGATGGCAGCAAAGTCGATGGGTGCTTCGGCCTCACGCACGGGCGCCAGGTCGATCAATACGGGGTCGTTGTCAAAAAATCCCGGGGCGTCGGCCACGCGCTCGGCCAGGTCGGCTACGAACTGGGCGGCGTCGGTGGTCTTGAGCAACACCGCCACCACTGGCAGCGAGGCGCTCTTGAGGTCAAAGCTGGAGCGGGACTGCGCCGCCGTCGTAAGGGCCATGAGGGGGATGGGAAAAAGGAGCGCGGTAACCTGTTTCAGAAGGCGCAAAGTGTACCGTGGGCCTGTGTAAGCGTCCGTATGCGCTTTTTCGGCATTCACAGCGGACTGCAAGAAGGCCAGCGGATGCACCCAGGCGACCGGCAGACCCACCGCGCCCTTTGATAATGCGCCGATGCCTTCCACCCGCAAAACACACATCGACGCCCTGGCTATCTCCCTGCTGCTCGCCTGCTGCATGTTCTGGGGCTTCCAGCAGGTGCTGGTCAAGGCCACAGTGGCTGAGGTGGCGCCCGTGTTCCAGGCCTTTGTGCGCTTTGCGCTGGCCACGGTAGCGGTAGCGGCCTGGTGCTTGTGGCGTGGTGTAGGCCTTTCCGGCGCGGGCGAGCCCGCCGGGGCCACCCGTGCCGGACTGCTGGCGGGGGCGTTGTTTGCCGGCGAGTTTGCGTGCATCTACCTGGGGCTGCAGTACACCACCGCCTCGCGGCTCACGGTGTTTTTGTATGCATCGCCCTTCTGGGTGGCACTGCTGCTGCCGCGTTTCATCCCCGGTGAGCGCCTGCAGGGCTGGCAGTGGCTGGGGTTGGCGGCGGCGTTTGTGGGCGTGGGGCTGGCACTGGGCGACGGGCTGCTGGGCCATGCCAGCACGGCGCTGCCCAAAGGCTGGCTGGGAGATCTTCTGGGACTGGCTGCGGGCCTGATGTGGGCGCTGACCACGGTAGTCATCCGCACCACGCCGCTGGCGCGTGTGGCGCCTGCCAAGCAGCTTTTCTATCAAGTGGCGGTGAGCACGGCGGTATTGCCAGTGCTGTCGCTGGGCCTGGGCGAGGCGTGGGTCTGGCAGTTCAGCGGCTTTGCCTGGGGTTCGCTGCTGGTGCAGGGGCTGGTGGGGGCGTTTGTGAGCTACCTCGCCTGGATGTGGATGCTGGCGCACTACCCGGCCACCAAGATCTCGGTGTTCGTGTTTCTCACGCCGGTGTTTGCGCTGCTATTTGGCGCGCTGTGGCTGGGTGAGCCCGTGACGCCCGGGCTGGTGGCAGCGCTGGTGCTGGTGGCGGCAGGTATCGTACTGGTGAACCGGCGGCCTGTGGTCGCGTAGTAACCGCAACAAAAGAGATTCATAAAAACACCGCTTAGCGTCTGACCAACAAGCGCTTACTGCTTCAATTTTTATAGCAATTCGTGTGCTGGTGGATGTCGTCAGCCAACCCGACTCAGTGCATACCGTGTATCCAGCAACGCCTGAATGCGCACACCCAGCGCGGCGCCCTCATCGTCCTCCAGTCGTGTGAACTGCTGGGTCCAAGCCTCAGACTGCGCAAAATTCGGAAACCGGGGCGGTTCGCCCCACAGCCAGTCCGGGTGGGTGGCCCGGGGGCTTCTTCCAAACACGTGCAGGTGCATCTTGCGGTGCAGCGCGGGGGTTTTGGGCCCCTGCGGGTGGGCCAGCGGGTTCAGCGCGTTGTTGCCCGCCTCCCAGTAGTTCAGGCAGCCTCCGGCGAGCTGCGGCAAGGTGTCGAGCATGGCCCGGCCCGTTGCGGCCACCAGGC
Organism: Acidovorax sp. Root402; assembly: GCF_001425125.1. NCBI lineage: Bacteria > Pseudomonadati > Pseudomonadota > Betaproteobacteria > Burkholderiales > Comamonadaceae > Acidovorax > Acidovorax sp. Root402. Next base: position 348,541 of record NZ_LMDQ01000001.1, on the reverse strand, counting down.
ACGACCAATGCGCCAGCTCTTCGGGCGTCAGCTCGCTGCGTTCCCAGACGGGGCGCGGCGGGTGGACCAGCACATGCCCGCCATCGCTGCGGTGGTTCATGGGCCGCGCGGGCAGGTCAACGGTGCCACCGGCGCAGCGGATCAATGTGGTGTGGATGTTCACGGGGACTTCTCCAAAACGGCAGGTTGTAAAAAGGGGCGATGGCCGATCCGCGCCTCATCCGCCGCTGCGCGGCGCCCAGCAGGCGATGGCCGTGGCCGACAGCAGCAAGGCTGCGACGCCATACACCCAGGCGGACGGCGCAATGGGCAGCAGCACACCCGCCAGCACCGGGCCTGCACCAGCGCCCAGGTCCCGCCAGACCGACCGCGTTGCCAGGGCCTGGATGCGCCCCGGCCCCGGTGTGCGGCGCGCGACCAGCGGCGGCAACAGCGGCAGCAGCAGGGCCCGCAAAATCACGATGGCCAGTGCGCTGGTCCACAGCCACCCCAGGCCAAAACCCACCAGGGCCAGCGACGTGAGCGCCGCGAAACCCACGAGCAGCACTTCGGCGCCATAGCGCTCGGCCAGGTCGCCACCCACCACACTCAGCGCGATCTCGGCCAGATAGCGGACCGACAGCAACAGCCCCGCCACGACAACCGGATGGCCCGGCAGCACATCGCGGCCCAGGTACGACAGGCCGATGATGAACAGGCCGTCCAGTACCAGCCCCTCAACGAACGAAAAGCGGTCCAGGCGACCCGGCAACCTGTCCCAGCGCTTGGGCGGTGGCGGCAGAGCATGCGGCTGGGCGGGCAAATGCCGCGTGGCCAGCAAGGCGCACAACGCAACAGCCGCAAACACAAAGAAGATGGCCCGGGGCTCCCACCAGAGCGCGCAGACACCGCCAGCGGGCAGGGCCAGCATAGGCCCCAGTGCTGCAAAGGCGCGCGACTGCCCGGCGCGTCGCGCTGCGCCCAGAGGCTCGGCCGTGGCCAGCGCCTGCGTGGCGAGGTTCAGCGCCGCAAAGGCCAGGCCCCACAGCAGCCGCAGGCCCAACAAGGCGATGAAGCCGCTGAGGATGGCGTACCCCAGCGCACACGCGGCGGCGGCCAGCACGGCCAGCGAGCAGGTGAGGCGCTCGCCATGGCGGGCATAGAACCGCGCCACCGCCCCGTAGCCCGCAATGCGCACGAGGCGATTTGCGGCCAGCAGAATGCCCGCTTCAAACAGGGTGACGCCAAACGCCGGGGCAAACATCGGCAGCAGCAGGTAGAGCACCGTGTCCCCGGGGAGTGACAGGCCCAGCGCCAAGGCGGCGCGGCGCGAGTGGAGGTCTGGGGCCAAGGTGTCGTCCGAAGGCTGTGGCATGGCCCGCATGGTGCGCGGCAGTGCCGGGCGCGACAAACGATATTGCTGCGCGCCATGCGTGACAAAATTGCACGCATGCCACCCCGCCTGCCCCCGCTGAACGCCGTCCGCGCCTTTGTGGCGGCGGCGCGGCACCAGAGCTTTACCCACGCCGCGCTGGAGCTGCACGTCACCCACAGCGCCATCAGTCGCCAGATCAAGGCGCTGGAGGCCCACCTGGGCGTGGACCTGTTCGAGCGCAAGACCCGGCAGGTGCTCCTCACCGCGGCGGGCCACCAGTTCCACGCACAGGTCGGACCTGCACTCGCGCAGATCGGCGCTGCAGCCCAGTCGCTGCGGGGCGATGCCGGGCTGCGCAGCGTGAAGATCAATGTGCGGCCCAGCTTTGCGGTGCGCTGGCTGATCCCCAGGCTGCCGGGTTTTGTGGCCCAGCACCCGGACATCGAGCCCCAGGTCATCACCAGCACGCTGGCACCCGACCACGCGGCCGAGGCTTTCGACCTGGCCCTGCGGCGCGGCCCGCGCGGGTGGCCGCCAGGCATGCAGGTCCACCCGTTTCTGGAAGACGAGGCGCTGGTGGTGGGGTCGCCGACGCTGTTCGCCCAGCCCCCGGTGACGCGGCCCGAGGCGTTGTCGTCCCACGTGCTGCTGCTGTCCAAGTCGCGCAGCAAGGACTGGGAAAGCTGGAAGAAGCAGGTAAACCTGCCAACGCTCCAGCCCTCCAGCTGCCTGCAGTTTGACCACCTGCACTTTGTGCTGCAGGCGGCCGTGGATGGGCTGGGCTTTGCGGTGGCCCCGGTGTCGTTGATCACCCACGACCTGGCCTCGGGGCGGCTGGTGTCACCGCTGCCCAGCTTGCGCCTGCCGCTGACGCGGCACTACCTGGGCATGGCGCCGGACCCATCGGCGGAGACGCTGCGTTTTGTGCAGTGGCTCCAGGACGAGATCAGCGCCTGAGCGGGAGGCCGGGCGCACAGAGCCCCACGTGCTCGGCTTGCCCGCTTTCTGCACAAATCGGGCGGTAGCGCTAGTGAATCATGCGCTAGCAGCTATATTTTCAATAGCAAAAATCATTCGCCATCGCCCATCCACCGCGCCGTTCCCGACACGCGGATGGAGCTGCCAGCCACCGGCCCGATCTCGGCCCGCAGGCGCGAGCGCATGCCCATGTCTTCGCCCTGCACCACGTCAATGGCACCGCCGTGCGGCCAGCCCAGGTCGCGCAGGTAGCCCGCCAACGCGGCCGTGGCGGCACCCGTGGCCGGGTCTTCCAGCACGCCGCCCGACGCAAAGGCATTGCGGGTGTGCAGCAGGCGGTCTGACTCCACAAACGCCAGCACGATGGTGACCAGCCCGGCGCTCACCATCAGCGTGCGGCCGGCATCTAGCGCGTAGTGCATGGCCGCCAGCGCCGCGCGGCTGCGCAGGGCCAGCACCAGGTGGTCCGCACCGCCGTGGATGAGCGCGGGCGGAATGCGCGGGTTCAGATCGACCGCGCTGAGGCCAAACAGGGCCAGCGCATCGGCCAGCAGCGCCGCTGGCACAGGCCCGCTGCGCGTGGGGGGCGACTGCAGCGCCGCCTGCACCAGATCGCCCGCGCGGCGGCCTTCGACCGTGATCTCGGCCTGGCTCAGCGACAGCGCAAACACGCCGTCGCCCTCGCGCTTCGCGAGCGCGGCGCCCAGGGCAATCGTGGCGTGGCCACAGAAGGGCACCTCGCTCTCGGGCGCAAAGTAGCGCACCCGCCACCGGCCATCGCCCAGCGGGGCGGCAAACGCAGTTTCAGAAAAACCGACTTCAGCGGCAATGCGCTGCATATCTGCGGGGCTGGGCAGCGCGTCACCGATCCACACACCGGCGGGGTTGCCGCCCTGGGGGCCGTCGGAGAACGCTGCGATTTTTTGGAGTGCCATGGTGTTCAACATCCACAAAGAAAGGACGCGCTAGCCAGCGGCTCAGAGCTTCGGAATGCGAATCCGGCTGATCATCAGCGACCCCGACACCGCAAACAGCAGCACCAGCGGGTGCAGCGTGAAGCCGCCGATGAGCAGCTTGCCAAACCACAGGTTCTCGCGCACTGCTCCCAGCCAGGCGGCCAGGGCCAGCAGGCCCACCAGCACGATGGAGGTGGGGATGGGGGTGCCCTCGAAGTATTTGACCTTGCCATCGTCGCCCGACAGGGTTTCGGCCGTGACGTTGTAGCGCGCCAGGCGCGACACGCCGCAGGCCACAAAGTAGGCCAGCACGATGCGGTCGTACAGGCCCTGCATGCCGCACCCATAGGCAATGATCGCCGGGGCCACGCCGAACGAGATCACGTCGGCCAGCGAGTCCAGCTCGCGGCCCATGGCCGAGCTTTTCTGGCGCCAGCGCGCGATGCGGCCGTCCAGCACATCAAAGATCAGCGCGGCCAGCACCAGGGCACATGCAAAGTACACATGCACCACATTGCTGGTCTCCAGGTACGACATGACCGAGAACAGCGCGCCCACGCCGCAGACCGCGTTGCCCAGCGTGAACCAGTCGGCCAGGTGGAACTCACGGATCATCGAAAAACGTTTGGGCGGCTGCGGTGTGTTCATGAAGTAAAGGCGCGCAGCGGGGCGCGCAGTGGCAATCAACAAGGTCCATTATGGGTGTGCTGCAGCGCCACCGGCGCGTCAAGAGCCTGTTGTCCATCGCGCAGCGGATCGCCTGTATGCCCTGAAGACCTGCCCTGACATCTGCGTGACTGCTTTTGCGCTGGCACACGGACAGACTGTGGGCAAGCGGCGGTCGCCGCCAGGTAGGACGACGCCGCATATGTGCACCATCGGTGACCGACCTGATTCCCCACAAGACCCGAGACAACCCCATGCGCCACCCCTCGTTGCCCCCCCTGCACAGTCCTTTTGCCCCGGGTGCCCCGGTGCGCAGCCTGCAGGATGTGGAACGGCTCGAAGCCCGCCCCCTGGCCGAGGCGCTGCCGGTGCAGAGCACCTACGAAATTTTTGTGAATTCGGCGGCGGCGTTTGGCGACAAGACGGCGCTGGCCTTTTTGCCCGCCGCCGACCCGGCTGCCGAACCCATCCGCTGGTCGTATGCGCAGCTGCTCACCGGCATCCACCAGACAGCCAACCTGCTGCACCACCTGGGCGTGGGCCCGCAAGACGCGGTGGCCGTGCTGCTGCCCGGCTGCCTCGAATACCACCTGGCCCTGTGGGGTGGCGAGGCGGCGGGCATCGTGCAGCCGCTCAATCCCATGCTCACCGACGATAAGATCGCGGCCATGATGACCTTGGCCCGGGCCAAGGTGCTGATTGCCTACGGCGGCGAGGGCGACCTGGGCTACTGGAGCAAGGCCCTGCGCCTGCGCGCCCTGGTACCCACCCTGACCACAGTGCTGCGCGTAGCCCCGCACGACGAGGCAGCGGGCGCAACAACCGCCCTGCCCCCAGGCATGCTCGACCTGGCCGCGCGCCACCAGCACCCGGGCGACCACCTAGTAAGCGGCCGCCGCATTGTGGCCAGCGACATCGCCGCGTACTTCCACACTGGCGGCACCACCGGCGCGCCCAAGCTGGCCCGCCACAGCCACGGCGCGCAGGTGTTCACCGCCTGGGGCAGCGTGCAGATGCAGGGCATACGGCCCGAGGACGTGGGCATCAACGGCTACCCGCTGTTCCATGTGGCGGGAGTGCTGCCCGGCTCGCTGGCGGCGCTGTCGGCAGGGGTGGAGACCATCATCCCCACCACCGGCCTGTTCCGCAACCGCGAGGTGATTGCGAACTACTGGCGGCTGGTAGAGCGCTACCGCTGCACCTACCTCTCGGCCGTGCCCACAGTGCTGGCGGCGCTGGCCAACGTGCCGCTGGACGGGGCCGACATTGCCACGCTGCGCTACTGCCGCACCGGCGCGGCCATCCTGGCGCCCGAGCTGGCGGCGCGGTTTGAGCGCCTGTTTGGCCTGCACATCCACGAAAGCCTGGGCATGACGGAGATGGCGGGCATCTCCACCATCACCCCACCGGGCGTCAACGCGCCCGCAGGCTGCGTGGGCTGGCGGCTGCCGTACACCCAGCTGCGCATCGTGGCGCTGGATGCGCAGGGCAATGCGTCCGACCAGGACCTGCCGCCCGGCCAGCCGGGCATGGTGCTGTTCCAGTCGCCCAACCTGTTCTCGGGCTTTCTCGATGCAGCCGACACGGCCAAGGCGTTCACGCCCGATGGCTGGCTGGCCACGGGCGACCTGGGCTTTGTGGACGACCAGGGCCGCCTGCACCTGAGCGGCCGCTCCAAGGACCTCATCATCCGCAGCGGCCACAACATCGACCCCAAGGTGATCGAAGACGCGCTGGGCGCCCACCCCGCCGTGCAGCTGTGCGCCGCCGTGGGCGCGCCCGATGCTTATGCGGGCGAGCTGCCCGTGGTCTACGCCACGCTGGTGCCCGGTGCACCGGCTGTGACCGAGGCCGAACTGCTGGCCTTCACCGCCGAACGCGTGGACGAGGCCGTGGCCCGCCCGCGCTGGGTGCAGGTGCTGCAGACCATGCCCGTGACCAACGTGGGCAAGATCTACAAGCCCGAGCTGCGCCAACGCGCCGCCTGCCACACGGTGCAAGCGCTGGTCGATGGCGTGTGTGGACAAGCCACGGACGGCCTCCGTCCCCAGGTACAGCCCGAGGGCGACAACGCCGTGCGCGTGACCGTGGCCCCGGGCCCCGACGCCGACGCGCTGCAGGCCCGCCTGCGCGAAATGCTCGCGCCCCTGCCCCTCACCGTGCGCGTCACCACCGGCCCCGCCCCAGGGAGCCCCCAGACCGCATAAGCCCATGGCGTGACAGCCAAGCCCCGGCCCGCCACCATGTCTGGTGGAGCCCGTTCGATTTCTCATTGCTAATAACCACGACAGGAGACAACGCATGCCCTTCCCCCTGACCCGCCGTTCCTGGCTCGGCGCTGCCGCGCTGGCCGCTGCCACCGCCTGCACCGGCACCGCTGCCTGGGCACAGGCCGCCTACCCCAACAAGCCCATCAAGGTGGTGGTGCCCTTCGCCCCCGGCGGCGCCACCGACGTGCTGGCGCGCGTGCTGGCCGAGAAGATGGCCGTGGGCCTGGGCCAGCCCATGGTCATCGACAACAAGCCCGGCGCGGCCGGCATCATCGGCACCGACGCGGTAGCCAAGTCCGCACCGGACGGCTACACCCTGCTGCTGGCGCTGAGCAACTCCATGCTCACCAACCAGTTCCTGTACACCAAGCTGCCCTACAGCCCCGAGAAGGACATCGCGCCCATCTACCAGATCGCCATCGCGCCCCTGGTGCTGGTGGCCCACCCCAGCGTGCCGGTGGCCACGGGGCCTGAGCTGCTGAAATACATCGCCGCCAACAAGGGCAAGGTGGCCTACGGTTCGTACGGCACGGGTGCCTACCCGCATCTGGCCGGCGCGTACATGAGCCAGTCGCAGAACGCCGACATGAGCCACGTGGCCTACCGGGGTGAGGCGCCCATGGTGCAGGACCTGCTGGGTGGGCAGATCCAGATTGCTTTTGCGAGTGCACTGCAAGTCAAGGCGCACATCGACGCCGGCAAGCTCAAGGCCATTGGCGTGAGCGGCGAGCGCCGCATGGGCACGCTGCCCAACGTGCCCACGCTGGGCGAACAGGGCCTGAACGACGAGGCCTACCGCGTGGCGGGCTGGCTGGCGTTTGGAGCCCCCGCAGGCACACCGCCCGCCATCCTGGAGCGCGTTGCGGCCGAGGTGCGCAAAGCCACCGAGCATCCCGATGTGGCGCAGCGCATCACGGCCATGGGCTTTGACGTGCAAAAGAGCTCACCGGCTTTGTTCACCGCGGCCATGAACAAGGAGCGCCCGGTGTGGGAGCGGCTGATCAAGGCATCGGGCGCGAAGCTGGACTGACCCCCTGGGGCGCAGCGCGCCTCGGTGCCGCACGAACCCTTGCATCCAAACAAGGCGCTAGCGCTCATTCAATAAGCGCTAGCAGCTATTATTTTTGGAGCGTACTCGCCCGCTGCGCCGCAAACGCCACATACCAGTCCAGGCACCCCGGGTTGGCCATCGCGTCCTTGTTGACCACCTTTTCGATGGGCTGGCCCAGCAGCAGTTTCTTGATGGGCAGCTCCTGCTTCTTGCCGCTCAGCGTGCGCGGCACCTCGGCCACGGCAAAAATGTCGTCGGGCACAAAACGCGGGCTCAGCGCCGTGCGCACCGCGCCATTGATGCGCGCGCGCAGGGCATCGTCCAGCGCGTAGCCGGGGCGCAGCACCACAAACAGCGGCATGTAGCTCTCGCGGCCCAGGTATTCCAGGTCCACCACCAGGCTGTCAAGCACTTCGGGCAAGGCCTCCACCGCGCTGTAGATCTCGCTCGTGCCCATGCGCAGGCCGTGGCGGTTGATGGTCGCGTCGCTGCGGCCATAAATCACGCAGCCGCCGTTGGCGCCGATCTTGAGCCAGTCGCCATGCCGCCACACCGCGCCCATGCTGGCGGGGCCGTCGCCACCGCCAGGCTGGCGGCCATGGCCTGCGGGGTACATGTCGAAGTAGCTCGATAGATAACGCGAACCGTCCTTGTCACCCCACAGGTAGAGCGGCATGGATGGAATTGGCTGCGCGCAAACCAGCTCCCCCACCGCGTCCTGCACGGGGCGGCCCTCGGCGTCCCAGGACTCCACGGCCGCGCCCAGCATGCGGCATTGCATCTCGCCGGGCACCTGGGGCATCTCGCGGTTGCCACCGATGAAGGCGCCGCAAAAGTCGGTGCCCCCGGATATGTTGTTCCACCAGATGTCGCGCGTGCCAATGGCCTCGAACTGCGCCGTGCCCCATTGCTGCACCTCGGGCGACAGCGGCGAACCGGTCGTGCCCAAAGCGCGGATGCGCGTCAAGTCGCCATAGTCCGCGAGCGTAATGCCCGCCTTCATGCAGTTGGCAAAAAACGCCGCGCCCGCGCCGAAGAAGGTCACGCCCGTCTCGGCCGCAAAGCGCCACAGCACGCCCCAGTCGGGGTGGTCCTTGCTGCCACCGGGGTTGCCGTCAAAGATGACGCAGGTGGTGCCCGACAGCAGGCCGCTGAGCTGCGCATTCCACATCACCCAGCCCGTGGAGCTGTACCAGTGGTAGCGCTCGCCAAAGCTGTTGGCCTCGTAGCTGCAGCCGATGTCGTTGTGCAGCACCTTGAGCTGCAGCGCCACCAGCACCGTGCCGCCATGGCCGTGCACGATGGGCTTGGGCAGGCCGGTGGTGCCGCTGGAGTAGACGATCCACAGGGGGTGGTCAAACGGCAGCCACATCGGCTCGAAGGCAGCCGTTTCTGCATCATTTCGGGCGGTAGCGTTCGTCCAGCTTGCCCAGCCAGCTATCGAAACAGAAGCATTTAGATTGCCCAGCAGCACCGCGTGCTGCACGCTGGGCAGGGCCTCGCGCAGCTCGGCCAACACGGGGCAGCGGTCGTGGTCGCGGCCGCCGTAGCTCACGCCGTCCACACCAATCAGCACCTTGGGCTCGATCTGGCGGAAGCGGTCGAGCACCGCATGCGTGCCCATGTCGGGCGCGCAGATGCTCCACACGCCGCCGATGCTCACCGTGGCCAGGAAGGCGATCATGGCCTCGGGCACGTTGGGCAGGTAGGCCGCAACGCGGTCGCCGGGCAACACGCCCTGGGCCTTGAGGTGCAGCGCCAGCGACGCGACCTGGCGGCGCAACTCGGGCCAGCTCAGTTCGCGGTGCTGGCCCTTTTCGTTGCGGCTGATGATGGCGGGCAGGCCCGCCGCGTGGGCGGCATCCACATGCCGCAGCGCCTGGCGTGCGTAGTTGACCTGCGCACCGGGGAACCACAAAGCGCCGGGCATGGTGTTCTTCGCCAGCACGGCCGTGTGGGGCGTGGGCGACTGCAGCTGGAAGTAGTCCCAGATGCTCTGCCAGAAGGCGTCGAGATCAGTGGTGGACCAGCGCCACAGCGCGTCGTAGCTGTCGAACTGCAGACCGCGCTGGTCGCGCAGCCAGTTCTGGTACAGGCGGATCTGGGGAATGTAGGGCGGGGTGTTGTGTGTTGTCTCCATGGCGACGCAGCGTACCAGCGGCGCCCGGCAGAGGCCAGCCACACCCGTCGCCCGGTTGACAGCGCGGGGATTGCCTTGTTTCGCACAATCGTGCTAAATTGCGCCCATGGACGCCAAAACCCAGAAAGCCGAACTCACCCGCGCCGCCATCGTCGGCGCGGCGCTGGACCTGGCTGCGGCCGAGGGGCTGGAGTCGATCACGCTGCAGGCCGTGGCAGACCGCGTGGGCCTGTCCAAGAGCGGCGTGTTCTCGCGGGCCGGCTCGCGCGAGGCGCTGCAAAAAGCGGTGATCGAGGAGTTTGGCCGCCGCTTTCTGGCCGATGTGTTCGTACCCGCCATGCAGCAGCCCAAGGGCCTGCCGCGCCTGCAGGAGATCCTGCGCCGCTGGATTGCCCGCACGCGCGACGTGGAGGCCTTCACGGGCTGCATCTACACCGCAGGCGCGTTCGAGCTGGACGACCGCGAGGGCGAGCTGCGCGACCTGCTGCACGCTGAAATCACCCGCTGGCGCGCCGCATTGCGCCGCACCGTGATCCAGTCGATCGAGGCCGGGCACCTGGCGGCCGACACATCCCCCGACCAGCTGGTGGGCGAGATCTATGGCCTGATCATGGGCTTGTTGCACGACGTTCGCTTCCTGCGCGATCCGCAGGCAGTGGCACGCACCGAGGCGTCCTGGGCGCGCCTCGTCAAGAGTTATCTCCCCTCCCCCGCTTGATACGCGGTGGTGTGCCAGGGAGTGCTCTTGTTTTTTTATGCCTCAATTTCGCACAACCGTGCGAAGAAAGGAACCACCATGTTGATCATCCTGGGCATCGCCGCCATCGCGGCCGCAGTGGGCGCCATCCGGTCGCTGCGCAGCACCCTCACCAGCCTCCCGCGCAGCAACCGGGACTGGATCTTTTACTGACCGTCCGCCCAGTCCACCTCCCCCATCTACCCCCATCTCCCTCCTGGAGTCCCACCATGAACACCTCCCCATCCGCCGCGCTGCAGGCCACGTCCAGCTTCTACGGCGAGCACCCCGGCATGCGCCTGCTGCGTGTGGCGCTGGGCACGGCCGAGCGCCTGTGGCCCACCTTGGCCGTGCGCGCGGCCTACCGCCTGTTTGGCACGCCCCTGCCCCTGCGCAAACCGGGCCGCAGCGCCGTGCCACCGGGCCACTGGCGCACGGAGCGCCTGGCGTTTGAGGACGCCGAGATCACGCTGTACCTGCCCCAGGCCCAGCCGCACGGCCCCACGGTGCTGCTGCTGCACGGTTGGGGCGGGCATGCGCGCCAGATGCTGCCGCTGGCCGACACGCTGGCCGGCCGCGGCCTGCGCCCGGTGCTGGTGGACCTGCCCGCACACGGCGGCAGCCGGGGCCGCGTGAGCAACCTGCCGCAGTTCGCCCGTGCCATCGAATACGCCACCGCCCGCCTGCACGCGCAGGACTCGGCGCCCCACGCCGTGGTGGCCCATTCGCTGGCGGCCAACGCAGCGGCCCATGCGGCCAGCCGGGGCCTGGCCACCGGGCGGCTGGTGCTGCTGGCGCCGCCCGCCTCGCCGCACGAATACACGCGCCTGTTCGCGCAGGTGTTTGGCCTGTCCGAGCGCACCCGCGCCGCCATGCAACGGCGCATCGAGGCGCGCGAGGGCATCCTGATGCGACAGTTCGAGCCCCCCGCCGTGGGCCCGCGCATTGCACTGCCCACGCTGGTGGTGCACGACCGGGGCGACCGCATCAACCGCTTTGCTGACGGCGAGGCCTACCGCGACCACATTCCGGGTGCCGCGCTGCTGGCCACCGAGGGGCTGGGGCACCGCAAGATCCTGCAGCAGGCGGAGGTGCTGCAGGCCGTGGCCGACTTTGTGGCGGCGTAAGCGCCGGCCGGTGGTGGCAGACGGGTCGCGCGACCTGCCGGAATCAGCCGGAGACAGGCAGCCTCTATCATCCGCACTCGGCCGCCTTCCTGGAGGCGCCCTGCCGATGAATCGCTGGTGCCCGCACCAGCGGCCCCTGCTGCCTGTTGCTACCTGCCGTGTCTCCCATGTCCACTCTCCTGTCCGCCTGGCCCGCCCTGGTCCTGTTGTTGCCCGCGCTGTGGCTGGTGTCGGCGATCGTGTTCCTGGCCAAGGGCAACCGGCGGGCGTTTGCACAGCTGATGGCCCTGCTGGCCTGTTTTCTGATCGGCGCGCTGCTGATGGAGTTCTTCACCTTCATGGGCGCCCTCATGGCCCGCTCGGGCAGCCAGCACGCCACGCCCACGCTGGGCACCGGCACGCGCCAGTTGCTGGAGACCATTGCCAACCCGCGCTCCATCACCGCACCACCACTGTCGCTGGCGGCTTTTGCGGCGTACAGCATCCCGGCGGGCTACCTGTGGCTGCTGGTCACCTGGGTGCTGCACCTGCGCGGCAAGAAGGCAGGCCCGGCCAAAAAGAAGTCCAGCAAAACCCCGCGCAAGGCAGCCAGAGACTGAGTTTCGATTGTTTTAGCCCCCAGGCGCTAGAAACATATGTCTGAGCAGCTATCAATTGGATAGCGCCACCACGCCATGGCTTGACGCAGGGCAAAGCGTGCCCAGACCCGCCCGCCCACAATGGCGCGCGGCCTCCCCGACCCGGGGCGGGCACCTTGTCACCCTGTATTCATCCCGCCATGACCACCCACCACAGCGACGTGCTCATCGTCGGCGCAGGCCCGGCGGGCCTGTCGCTGGCCATCTCCCTGGCGCAGGCCGGGTTCACCGCCACCGTGGTGGAGCAGCAGGGCGACCGCGCGCTGGCCCAGCCCGCACCTGACGGCCGCGAAATCGCCCTCACCCACCCCAGCCGGGCAACGTTGCAGCGGCTGGGCAGCTGGGCGCACCTGGCCGACCACGAGGTGGGCCAGATTTCCGAGGCCCAGGTGCACGACGGCCCGCTGGGCCGCCATAGCGCGCTGCAACTGAACGCGGCCAGCGGCACCCACGGCGATGTGTCAGCTCCCGGCGCCCTGGGCTTCATCGTGCCCAACCACGCGCTGCGGCGCACAGCCCACGCGGTGGCTGCGAGCACCCCGGGCGTGCGCCTGCTCACCGGCACCCAGGTCACCCGCGTGGCCGCGCTGCCCGGCCATGCCGAGCTGGACTGCGTGCCCTCCCACACGGGCCCTGGCGACCACGCCACGCCCCAGCGCCTCACGGCCCCGTTGCTGGTGGCCGCCGACAGCCGCTTCTCGGCCACGCGCCGCCAACTGGGCCTTGGCGCAGACATGACCGACTTTGGCCGCACCGTCATCGTCTGCCGCATGCGCCACGCCCTGCCCCACGGCAACGTGGCGCACGAATGTTTTGGCTACGACCGCACACTGGCCGTGCTGCCCCTGCCCGATGACCCACAGACGGGACAGGCGCTGTGCTCGGTGGTGGTCACGGCGGGCGCGGCCGACGCCGCCGCGCTGATGGCCCAAAGCCCCGAGGCTTTTGCCACCCAGGTGCAGGCCCAGTTCAACGACCGGCTGGGACCCATGGCGCTGGTGGGCGAACGCCACGCCTACCCGCTGGTGGCCGTGTATGCCCAGCGCTTTGCGGGCCACCGCTGCGCGCTGCTGGGCGACGCCGCCGTGGGCATGCACCCGGTCACGGCGCATGGCTACAACCTGGGGCTGGCGGGGGTGGAGCGGCTCACGGCCGCGCTGGTCAGCGCCCGCCAGCGCGGGCAGGACATTGGCAGCGACGACGCCCTGGCCCCCTACGCCCAGGGCCACCACCGCCACGCCTGGTCCATCTACCAGGGCACCAACGCCATCGTGCGCCTGTACACCGACGCCCGCCCGGTGCCCCGCCTGCTGCGGCAACTGGTGCTGCAGGGCGCGCGGCGCCTGCCACCGCTGCAGGCGGCCATCGTGGGGCAGCTGACGGGCAAGGCACCCCAATGGATGCGCGCACTGACGCTCAGGCCGTAGCCAACCTCTGCAACGGGCGCGCCCCACGCCAGCGCCACCGTGGAACTGGCTTTGCCAGGCCACCGGTGGCGTCCCCCTCAGGGGGACGACGCGAAGCGGCTCAGGAGGAGCCGTCCCTTACCCCCAGCGTGGCCAGACCATACAGCGGCGCACCGAGCCAGGGGCGCCACCACATGTCCATGGCAATACCGGCCCAGCCGTAGCCCTCCGCCACGCTTTGCTCGCGCAGCAGGTGCAGGCGCGGGTGCACGGCCGCCAGCTCTGCCATGCGGCCGACCCCCCACCGAAACTCCGCGCCCGTAGGCCCCACGCTGGCGTGGCGGGCCGCGCAACCCACGGCCTGGCGCGTCATCACATCCAGCACCATGTGCGAGCCCGGCGGCGCGTGCTGCGCAAACTCGGCCAGCACGGCGTGCACCTGCGCAGGCGGCAGGTACATCAACACGCCCTCACACACCAGCAGCACCGGGGGGGCGGTGCGCTGCGCGGGCAGCCCGAGCCGCTGCCACCAGCCGGGTTGCGAGAGGTCCAGATCGGCATGGCGCATGCGCGGGCACTGCGGCGGCAACAGGGGCTTGCGCAGCGCCATCACCGCAGGCAGGTCCGCATCAAGCCACTGGTTGGCCCCCGTGTCCAGCCACTGAAAGTGGTGCGTGAGGCCACACCCCAGGTTGACGCCCAGGGCCTGCGGGTGCTCGGCAAAAAAGGCGCGCCCCGCCTCCTTGATGGCGCGGGTGCGCCACAGCACATGCAGCACCGTGGGCAGGTCGTCCAGGGTGCTGTTCACATCGGCACCCAACTGCGTCAGCAAGGCCTGGGCCACGGCATCGTGGCAGTCGAGCCAGGGGAAATAGCGCCCGCCGTGGGCGCGCGCGACCAAAGGGATGAGCAAGGTGCTGGGCACGGGGGGCAGCTGCGCGCGCTGCAGCAGGCTGCTGGTGCGGTGGAGCGCACGCGCCGGTGGCGCAGGGCTGCGCGGCGATCGGGCAGGGCGTCTGGTGGGGGACTGCGGCACGGGGCGCTCCTCCAGTGGCTGCGGGCGCCACGGTTGCGTGGGATGCGGTGTGGCCCAGGGCAAGGGCCTTAGAGCCTGTTCAACAGGTTCTTGGGCCATTCTGAACGGTCTGCCCCAGTCTGTCGTGAATGACCGCAGCGCGTGCTGCGGTATGTCAATGCACTGGCGGGGCTTGCGGCCAGCGCGACGCTGAATACCTAGTCCTTCACCAGCGCCCACACCAGCGCCACCCCGGCGGCCAACAGATCTCCGGTGAACGTGTTGTCGCTGGCGTCGCTGCTGGCCGTGGTGAACGCCCGCTTCTGGCGCTCCCGCTCGGCCCGGGTGCGGTCGCGCTCCAGGGCCACCAGGGCGTCGCCAATGTCCACGGGCGATGCCGGCGCCGCCGGTGCCTTGGCGCTCGCGGTGGCATAGCCCTCCATGGCGCGCACCACGGCCTGGGGGTCGATGAGGGAGAACGCGGCGCGGCAATAGGGGCAGGCGTGGTCTTTGCGGATGTCCACGGGCGCGCCGCAGCTGGTGCAGTAGATGGCGCCCACGCGCTTGGCGAGGTCGTCGATCTCGGGGCGCGTCATGTGGCGCACAAAGCCTTTTTCGACCATGAAGGACGAGAAGGTGCTGAAGCGCCCATGCTGTCGCCCGCAGCGGTACACCATGTAGCGGCCGCTGCGCACCACGTCGTAACCCTTGGCCAGGCTGGTGTTGCAGCGCGGGCAGGCCATGCTCTCGGCCAGGGCCTGGTGCTGGTCCACACGGTGCTCGTGCAGCAGCCGAAACAGCTCGACCACGGACTGGGGCGTGAGCTTCAGGTTCTCGTGCCGGTCAAACCACAGGCCCTGGCAGGCAAAGCAGATGTCCAGCTCCAGCGAATCGCCCAGGTTGCTGGCAAAGCGGTGTGCCTGCATGGGTTGGCGGCACGAGGGGCAAGTGGGTGCAGGAAACATGGCAGTGAGGGTCTGGGCAGCGGTGCGGGGTGCCTCGCGGGGGCGGGGGCATCGTAACCCGCCCGGGATGCTCGTCCCCCACCCTGGCCGCATCCACTAGCATTCGCGCCTCAACCACAAGGAACAACCACATGGGATTCATGAACTGGCGTGTGAAAAGCGCTGATGTGTTGCAACAAGGCGGCGTGATCGCGCCGGACGAGCGGCTGCCCTGGCCGCAGACGGCGGTGATGGGCGTGCAGCACGTGATTGCGATGTTTGGCGCCACGGTGCTGGCGCCCATCCTGATGGGCTTTGACCCGAACGTGGCCATCCTGATGAGCGGCATCGGCACGCTGATCTTCTTCCTCGTCACCGGCGGCAAGGTGCCCAGCTACCTGGGCTCCAGCTTTGCGTTCATTGGCGTGGTGATTGCGGCCACGGGCTATGCGGGCCAAGGGGCCAATGCCAACATCGGCGTGGCGCTGGGCGGCATCATTGCGTGTGGCCTGGTCTACACCCTCATCGGCGCGCTGGTGCAGGCGATTGGCACGGGCTGGATCGAGCGCTTCATGCCGCCCGTGGTCACCGGCTCGGTGGTGGCGGTGATCGGGCTGAACCTCGCGGGCATTCCCATCAAGAACATGGCGGCCAGCAACTTTGACAGCTGGATGCAGGTGGTGACCTTTGTGAGCGTGGGCCTGGTGGCCGTGCTCACGCGCGGCATGGTGCAGCGCCTGTTGATCCTGGTGGGGCTGATCGTGGCCAGCATCATCTATGCGGTACTGACCAACGGCCTGGGCCTGGGCAAGCCCATGGACCTGACCGCACTGGCCAACGCTGCGTGGTTTGGTTTGCCGAACTTTGCAGCCCCGCAGTTCAGCGGCAATACCATGCTGCTGATTGCGCCCGTGGCCATCATCCTGGTGGCCGAGAACCTGGGCCACGTGAAGGCCGTGACGGCCATGACCGGCCAGAACCTGGACCGCTACATGGGCCGCGCGTTCATCGGTGACGGCATTGCCACCATGGTCAGTGGCAGCGCAGGCGGCACGGGCGTGACCACCTATGCCGAGAACATCGGCGTGATGGCGGCGACCAAGATCTATTCCACCGCCGTGTTCCTGCTGGCGGGTGTGTTTGCGCTGGTCCTGGGCTTTTCCCCCAAGTTCGGCGCACTGATCCAGACCATTCCGCTGCCGGTGATGGGCGGCGTGTCCATCGTGGTGTTTGGCCTGATCGCGGTGGCGGGTGCCAAGATCTGGGTGGATAACAAGGTGGACTTTTCGCAGAACAAGAACCTCATCGTGGCGGCCATCACCCTCATCCTGGGCACGGGCGACTTCACGCTCAAGTTCGGCCAGTTCGCGCTGGGTGGCATCGGCACCGCCACGTTCGGGGCGATCCTGCTGTACGCGCTGCTCAACCGCAAAGCGGCGTAATCTGTGGATGTGGCCAGGCTGAACCGCATTTGTAAGGGTTAACCCTTAATTTGTAAGGAACGAAGGCTAGCATCCTGGGTTTTGTCCACAGGGCCATCCGCTCACCGGGCGGGTGGCCTTTTTCTTTTTGCGGAGTTTGTTCATGTCCCTGGCCGATCGGGTGCTGTACCCCGACTTTCTCTCCCGCACCATGACCGCCGATGAGGCGGCCGCCCTGATCCCTGCCGGTGCCCATGTGGGCATGAGCGGATTCACCGGCGCGGGCTACCCCAAGGCCGTGCCCGGCGCGCTGGCGCGCCGCATCGAAAGCCTGAACGCGCAGGGCCTTGGCTTCAAGATCGGGCTGTGGACAGGCGCCAGCACCGCACCCGAATTGGACGGCGCGCTGGCCCAGGTAGACGGCATCGAGATGCGCCTGCCCTACCAGTCCGACCCCACGGTGCGCCGCCAGATCAATGCGGGGCAGATGCAGTATGTGGACATCCACCTGTCGCACGTGGCGCAGTTCGTGTGGTTCGGCTTTCTGGGCAAGCTGGATGTGGCGGTGGTCGAGGTGGCGGGCGTGTTGCCCGACGGGCGCCTGATCCCCTCGTCCTCGGTGGGCAACAACAAGACCTGGCTGGACCAGGCCGACAAGGTCATCCTGGAAGTGAATGCCTGGCACAACCCGCAGCTGGAGGGCATGCACGACATCTACTACGGCACCGATGTACCGCCGCACCGCAAGCCGATCCCCATGACACGGCCTGATGAGCGCATTGGCGAGCCCTACCTGCGCTGCGACCCGAGCAAGGTCATCGCCGTGGTGATGACCAACCAGCCCGACCGCAACAGCGTGTACGCCGCGCCCGATGACACCTCCAACCGCATCGCGGGCCACATCATCGACTTCCTGCAGCACGAGGTGAAAAAGGGCCGCCTGCCCAAAGACCTGCTGCCGCTGCAGTCGGGCGTGGGCAACATCGCCAACGCGGTGCTGGCAGGGCTGAACAACGGCCCGTTCGACAACCTCACGGCCTACACCGAAGTGCTGCAGGACGGCATGCTGGACATGCTGCGCTCGGGCACGCTGGCCAGCGCCTCGGCCACGGCGCTGTCGCTGAGCCCGGCGGCCATGCAGGACTTCAACGACCGCATCGACTACTACAAGCAGCGCATCGTGCTGCGCCCGCAGGAGATCAGCAACCACCCCGAGCTGATCCGCCGCATGGGCCTGATCGCAATGAACGGCATGATCGAGGCCGACATCTATGGCAACGTGAACTCCACGCATGTGATGGGCTCGGCCATCATGAACGGCATCGGCGGCTCGGGCGACTTTGCGCGCAATGCCTACCTGTCAATCTTCATGACGCCGTCGCTGGCCAAGAACGGCAGCATCTCGTGCATCGTGCCCATGGCCTCGCATGTGGACCACACCGAGCACGATGTGCAGATCCTTGTCACCGAACAAGGCCTGGCCGACCTGCGCGGCCATTCGCCCACACAGCGCGCCGAAATCATCATCGACCGCTGCGCGCATCCGGATTTCCGCCCCGCCCTGCACGACTATGTGGCCCGCGCCAAACGGGGCGCCGTGGGCCAGCACACGCCGCACCTGCTGAACGAGGCCTTGTCGTGGCACCAGCGGTATGTGGAGACGGGCAGCATGCGCGCGCCAGCGGGCCCTGCCAGCGCGGGGTAAAGAGCGAAGGGCGTGAGGGGCGTGAGAGGACGCGGCTCTCACCCCAGAGCCCGCAGGCCTTTGACAGCCAATTGCCAGCCTGCGCAGATAAAATCAGGGTTAACCCTAGGTCTTTCGACCTCCCCCTGTCCACCCCCACCAGCCCCCATGCGGGGCTGGTGGCATTTTGTCTGCGAGTTTTTTGATGACCATGCAACGCCGTCAGTTCACCCAATCCCTCGTGGCCGCCAGCGCCGGCCTGCTGCTTGCCCCCTCGTCGCGCGCCGTTGGCGTGCAAGACCCCATGGACGCCAAGAGCGTGACCATTGGCTGCTCGCTGGGTACGACCGGCGCCCTGGCCAGCCTGGGCAAGGAACTCAAGCAGGGGCTGGACGCAGGCTTGGCCCAGGCCAACGCCAAGGGCATCCACGGCCGCGAGATCAAGCTGCTGGCCATGGACGACGGCTATGACGCCGCGCGCTCCGAAGACAACGTGCGCAAGCTGATTGCCGATGCCAACGTGGTGTCGCTGATCTCCTGCATGGGCACGGCCAACAACCAGCGCATCCTGCCGCTGGTGGACGAGGCGCAGATCCCCTACGTGGCCCCGCAAAGCGGCGCCACCTCGCTGCGCAAGGCCGAGTACCGCTCGGTGTTCCACGTGCGCGCCAGCTACACCGACGAGGCCCAGCGCCTGGCGCAAAAGCTGGTGTCCATGGGCATCACCGAGCTGGCTGTCGTGTACCAGGACACCGCCTTTGGCCGCGAGTTTCTGGCCGATGTGACCAAGGCCATGGCCGCCGCCAAGCAGCCCGCACCCAAAGCCTTCAAGCTCGACGCCCAAGGCGCCCAGGTGGCCGACGTGGTGGGCAAGGCCGTGGCCGCCAAACCCAATGCGGTGCTGCTGGGCACGGCGGGCGACATCACCGCCACGCTGGTCAACGAGTTCAAGAAAGTGTCGCCCAGCACGCCGCTGGCCGCCACCAGCGTAGCGCTGTCGGGCGACAACCTGCGCCAGCTCGGTGGCAAGGCCTCGGGCATTGCGCTGTCGATGGTGCTGCCCGACGCGGCCCGCACCAGCTTTGCCGTGGTGCGCGACTACCAGAAGGCCATGCGCGCACTGGGCTACCAGGAGTTCTCGGCCCGCAGCTTTGAAGGCTATGTGAACGCCCGCGTGCTGGCCGAGGGCCTGGAGCGCGCCGGCCGCGACCTGACCCGCGCCAAGCTGCGCAACGCCCTCGCAGGCATCCGCAGCAACGACCTGGGCGGCCTGTCCATCGACTACGCCAGCGGCGCGCCGTATGTGGGCTCGCGTTTTCTGGACCTGGGGGTGATGGGCGCCAACGGGAAGTTTGTGGGCTGAGGCTAGGAGCCTGTCGGACTTGGAGCGTCGATAGCGAGAATCGGCCCCAGCGAGGACAGTTTTTGCCGGACTTGCAGACCCATAGCCCAGCTATGGGGCAAAAAGACGGTAAAAAATGGACCGGTGCGGCCGATTCGCAGCCGACGACTTCCAAGTCGGACAGGCTCCTAGGCGCCTGCGGCACAGGGCGGGGCCACAGGCATTGGCACAATCAGCGGCTTGCACTGACTTGGCCCTGCCCCGTGACCACCATGCCCATCTGGAAAAAACCCATCGACCTGGCCCTGCTGAAGGCCGCCAACCGCAACACCGCCGTAGAGCACCTGGGCATTGAGTTTGTCGAGGTGGGTGACGACTTTCTGCGCGCCCGCGTGCCGGTAGACCACCGCACCATCCAGCCTTTTGGTCTGCTGCACGGCGGTGTCAGCGTGGTGCTGGCCGAGTCCATGGGCTCCACCGGCGCCTACTACACCCTGCCAGAGGGCTACCGCGCCGTGGGCCTGGACATCAACGCCAACCACCTGCGCTCTGCCACCAGCGGCTGGGTGACCGGCACGGCAAAGCCGGTGCACATCGGCCGCACCACACACGTGTGGCACATCGATCTGCACAACGAAGCGGGTGAGCTGACCTGTGTGTCGCGGCTGACGATGGCGATCCTCACACCGAGATAAAGTGCATCCCCCTGAGGCGCTTCGCGCCTACTCCCTTCTCTCGCATCGCTAGCGCGATCCGGGATGGGGGACACCGCCAGCGCGGCGGGGCGGCCCTTGCGCGGCGGTTTTGGCCTGGGGACGCACCCGTGGCAAAGGCTGGGGGTGTTTTTGATGAAATCGGCCCCAAGCGCTAGAAGAATATGCGCTGGTAGCTATCTATTTTGTAGCGTTTTGCTGGGCCAGGCGCTCGCTTTTCCAGTACACGTCATCACCGCCATCCATGCGGTTGAGCACGCGGGCCAGCACGAACATCAGGTCGGAGAGGCGGTTGAGGTACTGGCGCGGCGCGTCGTTCAGCGCCTCTTCGTTGCCCAGGGCGACCACGGCGCGTTCGGCGCGGCGGGCCACGGTACGGCACACGTGGGCCTGTGACGCGGCGCGGGTGCCCGCGGGCAGGATGAACTCCTGCAGGCGCGGCAGCGCGGCGTTGTGGTGGGCCAGGGCTTCGTCCAATGCCAAGACGGCGTCGGCCTTGAGCAGCTCGAAGCCCGGGATCGACAGCTCGCCTCCCAGGTTGAACAACTGGTGCTGCACCTCGACCAGCAGGGTGCGGACTTCGTCGGGCAGCGGCTCGCACAGCAACAGGCCGATGTGCGAGTTGAGTTCATCCACATCTCCCATGGCGTGAATGCGCAAGCTGTTCTTGGAGACACGCTGGTTGTTGCCCAGGCCGGTGGTGCCGGCGTCGCCGGTGCGGGTTGCGATTTCTGTGAGTCGGTTGCCCATGGGGTGCCTTGATGAGGAAACGGGAGGATGGATGCCAGCTTCTGCGCGGCACAAGCCACCGCAGTGAATCTGCCCGGATTCTCCGCCACCGCCACGCGGGTGCAAGCGTTTCGCCTCCAATCCCCTACGCACTGCGCCCTGAGCACTGACTGCCCACCACGCGCAGCATGCCCGCTACGCGAACCCACGCCCTGTGGCACACAACATGGTGCGCCACAGGGCGACGGCGCAGCGCTATGAAGGCGCTGCGTACGGCGAGATCAATGCGCAGCGGGGGCGCGGTTGAGCTTGTCGATGTCTGCTGTGGATACGCCAGCGTTGGTGGGCTTCATGGTGTCCCATGCATGTGCGTGGTAGGTGTCCCACTCCTGGCGCGACACCATGCCGTCGCCGTTGGTGTCCATCAGGCGCGCATTGACGCGTGCATCGGCCTTGGCTGCGGCCTTTCCGCCTGAAGCGCTGGGGTTGATCTCGGCCACCGGAGCCGCACGTCCGTCGCCAGCTGCGGGGTTGGCAGGCATGGCGCTGCTGTTGGCGCTGCGCGTGTCCACCTTGTTTTGTGCCTTGGACGCCGCCGCACCTCCGGATGCAGAAGGGTTCACCTCGGACGGAGGGCGCGCATTGCTGTTGGCGGGGGCCTGGGCCAGCGCAGCGGTGCATGCCAGTGCGGCCAGAGCGGCGAAGACGGTTTGCTTTTGCATGGAGAACTCCTTCGGAAAAACGTGCGATCAAGCGAAATGCTTGGATGCATTGTTTTGCCGCGCCCCGACCCCGCTTGTAGGACGTTCACGGGCTTGCAGGTCAGGCCAAGCGCTTGAGCAGGTGGGGTGTGAATGCGCACCAGGGGACGCTTGCGTCTGGCTACAAACTGTGCGGACATCTACACACAACCGGCGTGCCGCGTTACACCGCGCTGGCAAATGTAGAGTGAGGCAACAGCAGGCAAGAGTGCTGGCGCGGCACGCTTTGCTGCGGTGCAATGCAACCCTGTTCAACTTCCAAGGAGCCAGGCTCACCATGAAAGCACTGCAACGACGCCACTACTCGTTCGACACACGCAGCGTGATGCTCTTCGCCGCCCTCTCTCTGGGTGGTGTGGGTGCCTTGCAGGCACAGACGTCCTCCTCTTCCTCTCCTCCCCAATTTGGCCCCGCAAGCAAGAGCACCGCACAGTCAGGCTCGCCTTTTTCTGTGGGGCCCAGCAGTGGCGGCGTCTCCACCGCAGCGGCCGCCGCATTTGACAAGGCCGACACCAACAAGGACGGTCAGCTGAGCGCGCAAGAGGCCGCCACGCTGCCAGCCATCAGCCAACGTTTCAAGGAACTCGATACCGACAAGAACGGATCTCTGTCCCGCGCCGAGTTCGACAAGGGGGTGCAGTCCTGACCCTGCCCAACGCTTAACTGCCCTGAGCCAGAGGCCGGGGTAGGCGCAACTACCAAACCGCAAAGCCTGCCCGCGCTGGAACTCCAGGGCGTGGGCAGGCCTTTGTGCGTACAAGCAGCAGCAAATGAATTTCAGTCGTGCAACGATGACAAAAACTGCTGCAGCTCAGGCGTCTGCGGACTTCCAAACAGCTGGGCAGGCGTGCCCTGCTCATGCACCCGCCCCTGGTGCATGAAGATCACACGGTCGCTCACCTTGCGGGCGAACGCCATCTCGTGCGTGACCATCATCAGCGTCATGCCTTCTTGCGCCAGCGATTCGACCACGCGCAGCACCTCACCCACCAGTTCAGGGTCCAGCGCCGAGGTGATCTCGTCGCACAGGAGCACCTGCGGCTCCATGGCCAGTGCGCGCGCAATGGCCACGCGCTGTTGCTGCCCGCCCGAGAGCTGGTCGGGCATGGCGTCAAACTTTTCGGCCAACCCCACGCGCGCCAAAAGCTGACGCGCCTGCGCCTCGGCCGCCTTGGCATCGCGCGCCTTCACCAGCGTGGGCGCCAGCATGATGTTGCGGCCCACAGAGAGGTGCGGAAACAGATTGAAGCTCTGGAAGATCATGCCCACCTGCTGGCGCAGCGCGCGCATGGCGGCGGGGCTGTCGTGCAGCAGCTTCTGGCCGTTGACGCTGAGGGCGCCTTCCTGGAACTCCTCCAGCCCATTCACGCAGCGCAGCAACGTGCTCTTGCCCGAGCCACTCTTGCCGATGATGGCGATGACCTCGCCGCGCTGCACTTTCAGGTCAATGCCCTTGAGCACTTCGTTGCTGCCATAGGACTTGCGCAGCGCAGTGATGTCCACAATGGGCGGCTCACCCACCACGATGCCGTCGTGCGCAGGGGTGGGTTTGGTTGCGGAGGCTTCAGCGGCGATGGCCATGGAGTTTCCTTTCAAGGGACTGCGCCACCAGGCTCACCGGGAAGCACAAAACAAAATACAGCAGCGCTACGCAGGCGTAGACGAGGAAGGGCTTGTAGGTGGCGTTGGAGATCATGCTGCCCGCCTTGGTCAGCTCCACAAAGCCGATGACCGAAGCCAGCGCCGTGCCCTTGATCACCTGCACCAGAAAGCCCACCGTGGGCGGCACCGCGATGCGCAGCGCCTGCGGCAGCACCACGTGGCGCAGCTGCTCGCCAAAGTTGAGCGCCAGGCTCTGCGCCGCCTCCCACTGCCCCTTGGGGATGGAGGCCACACAGCCGCGCCAGATCTCTGTGAGGTAGGCACTGGTGTAGAGCGTGAGCGCCACCGCAGCAGCCGTCCACGGCGAGGTCTTGATACCGAACAGCGCAATGCCGAAGTAGGCCAGGAACAGCTGCATCAGCAGCGGCGTGCCCTGGAACACCTGCACATAAGCGCCCACGGCGCGGTCCACGCCACGCACTTTGGACAGGCGCAGCACCAGCAGCACCAGGCCCACCAGGCCACCACCGATGAAGGCGATGAGGGACAGGGACACCGTCCAGCGCGCTGCCAGCAGCAGGTTGCGCAGGATGTCCCACAGGGAAAATTCAACCATCTCGATTTACCTCCCCACCAAGAATCGGGCGCCCACCCACATCAGCAGGCGGCGGGTGAGCATGGACAGCACCAGGTACACGGCAGTGGCCAGGATGAAGGCCTCGAAAGCGCGGAAGGTGTTGCTGGAGATCAGGTTGGCGGCGTAGCTCAGCTCGGGCGTGGAGATCTGCCCGCACACGGCCGAGCCCAGCATCACGATGATGATCTGGCTGACCATGGCGGGCCACACCTTTTGCAGCGCGGGCGGCAGCACCACGCGCCGGAAGGTCTGGCCCGGCGTGAGCGCCAGACTGTGCGCGGCTTCGATCTGGCCGCGTGGCGTGGCCTCGATGCCTGCGCGGATGATCTCGGCGGAATACGCGCCCAGATTGATCACCATGGCCAGCACCGATGCAAACTCGGGCGAGAGCTTGAGCCCCAGCGCGGGCAGCCCGAAGAACAGGAAGAACAGCTGCACGATGAAAGGCGTGTTGCGCACCAGCTCCACATAGCTGGCCACGGCCCAGCGCAGCGCAGTGGGCCGGTGGCCCAGGTTGCGCGCACGCGCCCAGGCGCAGACCGTGCCCAGCAGCAGGCCCAGCACGGTGCCCACAATGGTGAGGGCTATGGTCCAGACCACGCCGCGCACCAGCAACGGCCACGACGTGAGGACGGCGGAAAAATCGAGCGCAATCAGCATGCTTGTGCCCTGCGCCGCTTGTCGCGCCGCAGGCCCCTGGGTTTCAGCAGTTCATCCTGTGCGCCGCATCACAGGGGCAGGTCACCCGCAGGACGACCCAGCCACTTGTTCGACAGCTTGTCGATGTCGCCCGACTTGCGGGCCTCGGCAATGATTTCGTTCACGCGCAG
Source organism: Acidovorax sp. Root402 (assembly GCF_001425125.1). NCBI lineage: Bacteria > Pseudomonadati > Pseudomonadota > Betaproteobacteria > Burkholderiales > Comamonadaceae > Acidovorax > Acidovorax sp. Root402. The sequence continues at coordinate 323,541 of NZ_LMDQ01000001.1, read as the reverse complement.
GCGCAGCTTGTCTTCGCCTTTGGCCACACCGATGAAGTTCGGGCTGTCCTTGAGGAGCAGCTTGTATTCGGTGGCCAGGTTGGGGTTCTTGACCATGATGGTGCCCGCCGTCGATGCGCTGGTCGCAATGGCCTGCGTCTGGCCCGACACAAAGGCCGCAATGCTGGCGGCGTGGTCTTCAAAGCGCTTCACGTCCACGCCGGGAGGCGCGACTTTGGCCAGCTCCTGGTCTTCCATGGCGCCGCGCGTCACGGCCACCGTCTTGCCCGCCAGGTCGGCAAAGCTCTTGATGTTCAGGCTCTTGCTCGCAAACACGGCCTGGAAGAACGGTGCGTAGGCCGCAGTGAAGTCGATCACTTTCTCGCGCTCGGGGTTCTTGCCCAGCGTGGAGATCACGAGGTCAGCCTTCTGCGTTTGCAGGTACGGGATGCGGTTGGCGCTGGTCACGGGGATCAGCTCGACCTTCACGCCCAGCTTGGTGCCGATGTAGTTGGCCATCTCCACGTCCAGCCCCTGGGGCTTGAGGTCGGTGCCGACAAAGCCGTAGGGCGGGTAGTCGGTGGGAATGGCGATCTTGATTTCCTTGGCCTTGAGGATGTTGTCCAGCGCGTTCTGCGCGTGGGCTGCAGGTGCCATCAGGGCCGCTGCGAGGCCGGTGGCGGCAAGCACGCCCAGGGTCAGGCGGCGGGTGGACGAAGTGACGGTGCGGACGGTGGTCATAGCAGGGCTCCTAGGTAGGTGGATGCGTCGGCAGGTGCGTCTGGGTCAGACGCTGGGGGGATGGAACTGGGGGCGGCGCGGGGCTTGCGCGCGCGGGCTGTTGGGGTGGCCTGAGCGGGGCTTTTGCGCACCGGCGCCAGCGCATCGCGTAGCCCGGCCAGCGGGTCACTGCTGGCCTGCAGGCGCAGGGCCGACTGCACGGTGCCGATGTGCTCGGACATGAGTGCCTCGGCGCCGGCAATGTCTCCCGCTTCCAGCGCCTCGACGATGCGCACATGGTCGGCACAGCTCTGCGCCGCATCGTGCGATGACTGGTAGAGCATGGCAATCAGCGTGGTGCGCGCCGTGAAGTCGCGCAGCGTGTCGGCCAGCAGGCTGTTGCCCAGGCATTCGGCCAGGCACACATGGAAGTCCCCCAGCAAGAAGCTGCGCATGCCCACATCGGTGCCCGCCAGCGCGGCTTTTTCGCGTTGCAGGTGGCTCTTGAGCTGGCGCAGCGCCGTCTTGTCCACCACCTTGAGCTGGTGCAGCAGGCCCAGCTCGATCACGCGGCGCGCCTCAAAGGCCTCGCGCGCTTCGTCCTGCGACGGCTCGATCACATACCAGCCGCGCCGGGCACTGACGGTGACGATGCCCCGTGTGGCCAGCCGCGTGAGCGCCTCGCGCACGATGGTGCGGCTGCAGTCGAACAGCATGGCCAGCTGCTGCTCGCCCAGGCGGGAGCCGGGCGCGAGCTTTTGCGCCATCACGGCTTCGATGATGCGGTTGCTGATCTCGGTGGCGGTGGTCATTGCCTGCGGTATCGCAGGTTCCGTGCCAACTGGTATACAAGCTGAATGCACCAGCCTGGCGCACGGAGGCTGTGCACCATGGGGCAGCCTGCCCCGCAACGATGCGTGGGGCTGCGCTAGCCTGAACCAAAGGGATGCTGGTGCATGGATGTGGTGCAGGCGCTGGCGTTGGCGGGCCACCGGCTGCGCAGGGCACTCAGACGGCCATAGAAGGCGGTCACCTCACGAAGAGGAAGTACCAAGACCCAAGGACCCAGCGAGCGGCTACACCAGCCCGGCCAGGCGCGAGAGCCAGGACAGCACCAACCCGCTGCCCAACACGACAAACACTGCCGGGTGCCACCAGGGCCAGCGCGCCACGCGGCGGCGGCCCTGAGCGCCTTCGACCACCGCCTGGCCCGCCAGCAGCGACAGCCACAGCAGCAACACCAGCGCACCCGGGTTGGCTGCCCAGGCGGCCGCCCAATCGCCCTGGACCAGGGCCGCACACGCGTGCGTGCCGCCGCACAGCGGGCAGGGTATGCCCGTCAGCGCAAGAAACCCGCAACCCAGACCCAGCCCGCCCTGCCCCAGCCACCAGGGCGTGGCCGCCATGGCCAGCGGCCAGCCCAGGCCCAACGCCAGTCGCTGCCGCCGATCGCCTCCGCCCAAAGGCTGCCAGGCGGGTGGGCTGCCCACCGGCACCACTGCGGGGCCGGGGTCAGAGGGGAGGAAGGGCCACCGGCTCATCGCCCACCAGCTGGCGTGCCATGTAGTAGGAGCCGATGGTGGACAGCGGCAGTGTCAGCAGCGCACCCACCCAGCACAGCAGGAAACCCAGCGAGCCCACGATGCCCAGCACCAGCGAGCAGAAGAACGCCGAGCCCAGGTTCTTGGTCACGATGGCCCAGGCCTGGCTGAAAGCCGCGACGCCATCGCGCTCGCCGCGCGCCACGAGGAACAGTGCCACCGGGGGCAGCGCCATGACCAGCAAGCCGGGGATGAAACACAGCATGAAGCCCAGCGACACCACCAGCGAACTGATGAGCCCCGCCACAAAGGCGGGCACAAAGTCGTCAAAGCCCCGAAAGACGTCGCCGATCTGCACCGCTTCGCCGCGCGTCTCGCGCTCGATCATGCGCATGTAGCCCACCATCATGGGCCCGGCCAGCAGGCCCGCGCTGATGCCGGCGACCACCATCACCAGCAAGGTGCACACCACATGGGTGAGGACGTTTTTCTTGAAGGTGCCCCAGGCACCCGACAGGCAATCTCCCACACTGGCTGAAGCCATGGCAATCCCTCTCTCTGTAGTTGGTCAGTCGCGCGCAAGCGCTGGCTCAGTGTAGCGAGCCAACGGCCGCTGTGGTACCCCTGACGGGTGAGCCCTGAGAGAGGGTCGCTACAGAACTCCCTCCCACAGCGCAAACCGCTCCGGCTGCGTGTGGGGCGCACAAAACAGCGTTTCGCCCACATGCTGGACCGGTGGCTGTGCACCGGCATACGGCGCCCATCCAGGGTTGCCATCCCGCGCAAACGCCACCCAGCGCTGCTGAAGTGCCTCGGCCAGCGCAGCGGGCGGCGTCGGCCCCGTGAGTTCCTGCCCTGTGGGCGTGTGGAGATTGCCGAACACAAACGGCAGCTCCACCCCATGCGCTGCGCCCAAGCGCCCACGCCACTGCGGCGAGGGCCAGGTGAACTCATAACCATGGGCGCTGCGGGCCCAGCGGTGGGCCAGCGCGGCAATGCGCTGCGCAGGCACACGGTAGTAGTAGTCGGATTGCAGCGCACACAGCCACTCCCCAGGCGTTTGCTGCGCGGGTGGCAGCATGCTTCGCAGGGCCTGTGCGGCGGAGGCATTCAAGCCCACGTCCTGCGCAAAGGCATGGACCTGCGCCTCTGTCACCCGGTCAATGGCACCGCCGGGCACGTGGTACAGGCGCATCTCCTGCGCGTTGCTGCCCACCAGCACCTGCAGGGCCGGCGGCTGGTCAGCCCACTGCTGCGCCAGCGCCTCCAACGGCGGTGCGGTGAGCACCCGTCCATCGACCACGGGCCGCAAGGGAAAGAAGTTGCGTCCGCCGAGCCCGTGCTGTTGCCGCAGGGCAGGCTCGGAGGCCAGCCGGTGTACGGCGTGCAGCACAGCAGCCTGCTGCGCCGCGCCCAGTGCAGCCAGGGTGGGCTCCACACCCGCCAGCACGGCCACGGCATGGCGCGCCGCAGCGGCCTCCTGCAAGGTCTGGCAGGCGACGCTGGGGCTTTGCAGAATGGCGCGCTGGAACAACCCACGCGACGCGGGCATGCCCATCAGACAGGCCAAGGCCCCGGCACCGGCCGACTGGCCGAACACCGTGGTGCGCCCCGCATCTCCGCCCCAGGCGTGGATATGGTCGCGCACCCACTGCAGTGCCATCAGCAGATCCAGCAGGCCGCGATTGGCGGGCGCAGCGTGCTCCTCGCCCTCGAAGTGTAAAAACCCGTCAATGCCCAGCCGGTACTGCACCGACACCAGCACCACGCCGCGCCGCGCCAGCGCTGCCCCGTCATACAGCGGCTCGCTGGCCGCGCCGCGAAAGAAGCCTCCGCCATGCACCCAGACCATGACGGGCAGGTGGGCGCCGGGCTCGGCGGTTGGCGCCCACACATTGACCGCCAGGCAGTCATCGCCCCCCAGCATGGGCGCATCGGCACGGGCGCTGCGGGCCAGCTGCGGTGCCATGGGCGCAAACGCGGTGGCATCGCGCACACCAGACCACGGCAATGTGGGCAACGGCGCCGCAAACCGCAGCGCGCCGCGTGGCGCTTGCGCGTACGGCATGCCACGGAACACACGCACGCCCTCCTCCCACAGGCCGCGCAGCTGCCCACCGTGGGCCAGCGTGACCTGAGGCTCTGCAGTGCCCGCCGTCATTCCGTGGCCAGGCCCCGCTTGTCGATCAGCGGGCGCCACACGGCCGCATCACGCGCCGCCCAGGTGCGCGCATCGGCAGGTGCGGTGGCAGTGAGCGTGACGTTCATGGCTTCAAGGCGGGTCTTGTACTGCGAATCGCCACCCCGACACTTCTCAGTGACCGCATTGAGCCGGTTCAGCAACTCGGGGGGCGTGCCGGCCTTGGCCACCACGGCAATCCACGCGGGCCGCGCCAGGTCGCTGGCAGCGGGCAAGGCTTCGGCGATGGTCGGCACATCGGGCAGCAACGGCGAGCGCTGCGCACCAAACAGCGCCAGCGGCACCAGCTTGCCCGCCTTGACCTGTGCTGCTGCCGTGCCAATCACCAGCGTCATCGCATGGATCTGCTGGCCCATGAGCGCGGTGAGGCCCGCGCCCTCACCCACAAAAGGCACATGGGTGCCGGGCACACCCAGCTTTTCTATCAACGCCGAGGTCAGCAGGTGCGCTGGGCTGCCCTTGCCCGGCGACCCGAAGTTGACCCCGCCCGGCGTGGACCGCGCCAGCTTTTGCAGATCGGCCAGGTTGGCAATGCCCTGCCCTGCGGGCACTGCCAGCACCAGCGGCGACGTGCCCAGCACGGCCACGCCGTCAAAGTCGCGCAGCGGATCGTAGGGCTGCTGCTTGTAGACGTAGGGCGTGATGGTCATCTGCGACATGCCGATGCTCAGCAGGTTATAGCCATCTGCAGGCTGGGCCTTGAGGTAGTTGACGGCCAGGATGCCGTTGGCCCCGGGCTTGTTCTGCACCACGACGGGCTGACCCAACTCGCGCGCGGCGCAGTCGGCCCACACCCGCGTCATGGCGTCCGAGCCACTGCCGGGCGGCTGCTGGGCGATGAGCTGGATGGGTTTGGCCGGGTAGGCAGCAGGCAGCTGCGCCTGGGCGCCACCGGCCAGGCAGGCGAGCGCGGCCAGCGCGACCATGCTTGGAACGCGCGTAAAAGCTGAGGTCATGGTGTGTCTCCTGGTAATGTTTTCTTCGATGGATGTCCGCGATGCGTGGCGTGCAGGCGGGAGATGCCGCACGACAAGCAGGCAGACAAAAGGGGTCAGCGACGGCGTGTACGTGCCTTGGTGGACACAGCGGCGGCCGTTGATGGCGCAGCCGCTTCGCACCGGGTGGCAATCCAGTCGGCCAGGCAAGCCAGTTGTGCCTGCTGGACGGTATCGGACACGGTGGGCGGTGCAGGCGCAAACAGCTGCAGCAGCCCCAGCCCGCGCAGCGACGACAGCACGAGGCCCAGCAGTCCATCGCGGTCGGGTTCTGCTGCCAGCTCGGGGAAGGCGCTGAAAAAGCCTTCGTGCATGCGCGCCTGCACGCTCTGGCGCAGCTCGGCAATGTGGCCCAGCACCTCGGTCTGGTTGCGGCAGCCCAGGTAGATGTTCCAGGCCACGATGAAACGCGGCTGCGCGTAGACCAGGCGCCACACCGCCTGCACAAACTTCGCCGCCCGCTCGCGCGCGGGCAGTGCCGCGCTGGGCCAGAGTTCGCCCGAGCGCACGGTGGACTCGATCAGCTCGCTCAGCACGTTCATCATCAGCACCGCCTTCGACTCGAAGTGGTGCTGCACCGCGCCCGAGGTCATGCCCGCCGACTTGGCCAGCTCGTGGATGGACATCTCCTCCAGGCTGCGGTGCTGGATCACGTCGATGGCCGTGGCGATCAGGTGCTGGCGGGTGGCGGCGCTGCGCTCGGCATGGGTGCGGCGCGTCCCGGCCTTGGGGGAAACACGGTGGTTCATGGCGCTTTCACAATATACATTTCGAACGTAATGTATTTATACCCCCGCTGACCAGCAAGCCCGTGAATACCCGCATCCCCACCCGGGCCCAAGGTGGATCACCCAGGGCCCGGCCACGGGGCCGAACCTAGAATGCTTCTCACTGACCGCACCCACCGGAGACACACACCATGAACGCCCCCACCGCTGCCGCCCACCTGCTGCCCGAAATCCAACTGCGCGACGTTCCGCAAGCCCTCATTGATGCGCTGCAGGCCCGCTTTGGCGCGCAGTGCTCGCTGGCCCAGGCTGTGCGCGAGCAGCATGGGCGCGACGAAGGTTCGCTGCAGGCCCCACCGCCCAGCGCCGTGGTGTTTGCCGAAAGCACGCAGGACGTGGCCGATGCGGTGAAGCTGGCCAGCCAGTACGAAGTGCCCGTGATCCCCTACGGCGCGGGCTCGTCGCTCGAAGGCCACCTGCTGGCCGTGCAGGGCGGCATCAGCATCGACGTGAGCCGCATGAACCAGGTGCTCAGCATCAACGCCGAAGACCTCACGGTGACCGTGCAACCCGGCATCACACGCAAGGCACTGAACGAAGCCATCAAGGACACCGGCCTGTTCTTCCCCATCGACCCCGGCGCCGACGCCAGCATCGGCGGCATGAGCGCCACGCGCGCCAGCGGCACCAACGCCGTGCGCTACGGCACCATGCGCGAGAACGTGCTGGCGCTGGAGGTGGTCACTGCCAGCGGCGAAGTCATCCACACTGGCACCCGCGCCAAGAAGAGCAGCGCGGGCTACGACCTCACGCGCCTGATGGTGGGCAGCGAGGGCACGCTGGGCATCATGACCGAGATCACCGTGCGCCTGTACCCGCTGCCCGAGGCGGTGAGCGCCGCCATCTGCTCCTTCCCCAGCATCGAAGCGGCCGTGCGCACCACCATCCAGATCATCCAGATCGGCGTGCCGATTGCACGTGTGGAGCTCATAGACCACCACACCGTGCGCATGGTGAACGCGCACAGCAAGCTGACCCTGCGCGAAGAACCCATGCTGCTGATGGAGTTCCACGGCTCACCCGCCAGCGTGAAGGAACAGGCCGAGATGGTGCAAGACATTGCCAGCGAATTCGGCGGCCAGGCCTTTGAATGGGCCAGCACGCCCGAAGAGCGCACGCGCCTGTGGACCGCGCGGCACAACGCCTACTTCGCGGCCGTACAAAGCCGCCCCGGCTGCCGCGCCATCAGCACCGACACCTGTGTGCCCATCAGCCGCCTGGCCGATTGCCTGCTCGAATCGGTGGACGAGGTCGAAGCCAGCGGCATCCCCTACTTCCTCGTCGGCCACGTGGGCGACGGCAACTTCCACTTTGGCTACCTCATCGACCCCAACAGCGCCGAAGAACGCACCAAGGCCGAAGCCATGAACCACACCCTGGTTGCCCGCGCCCTCAGCATGGGCGGCACCTGCACCGGTGAGCACGGCGTGGGCATCCACAAGATGGGTTTTTTGCTGGACGAGACCGGCACCGGCGCGGTGGACATGATGCGCGCCATCAAGCGGGCGTTGGACCCCAAAAATATTCTCAATCCTGGAAAGATTTTTGCGCTTTGAGACAGTGCCGAAGAGAGTCTGGCTACAGGTCGCCTGCGCCACATTCGTTCTCGGATAAGACAGTCCGGTTGGTTACCCTGCACCTGATGAGACCGTACACTGTTACATCTCACAGCCCAGTAGTAGTAATCATGAAAAGCCCAATTAAAACCATGCTAGCCGCCTTGCTGATCAGCGGGACAGTTGCGCAAGCTGCGGTGACGGTGACGATTCAGCAAGTTGGTTCTAGTTTGGTAGTCAATTCAACAGGCACGCTGAATACCGCTGTTTGCACGGGGATAGGTGGCCCAACCGTCTCGAGCGCCAATGGCATGGATACGGGTGTCAACGCTGGCCTCGCATTCGGTGCAGTGGGATCATCGCAGCAGCAATGCCTTGGTACGACCATTACGCCCAATACTGACTTTGGCACGGGAGCGAGCCTTACAGGACCAACAAACGCCGGGGTCTCATACTTCTTTCAGCCCAACTTGGCATCAGGATTCTGGGGACCCACCGGTTGGACATCGGCCACCAACTTGGTAGCAACGATGACGTTCGCAGGTGCTACCCTTGCCAGTGCCGGGCTCACACCCGGTAGTTACGCTTACACGCTCAGCAATGGCGGGAGTTCGGACACCATCACATTGAACATTCTTGCCGCGAGCCCTGCGTCGATTCCTACACTATCAGAATGGGGTTTGATTGCGCTCGTTTCGGTATTGGGCTTGAGCGGCGTTGTCGGCATTCGACGTCATAACAGATCGCGATAGGTATCTACCACTTCGGGGCGACCAAGAAAAAGGCGATTGCACGAAGAACGTCATTGAGCGAGAGGCTTAGCTCAGCGAGTTGCAAAAGCTTGAGGGGGCACGGACATATGACGATCGAGCGGAACTGGGCCTAGATGAACAGGACCCGGTGGTTGCGGAAGCCCCGACACAGACCGATCAACACTACGTGCATTGCACACGTTGCTTTCTCTGCTCCGCTCGTGAATAAACTCTGGACAGGACCTAGAGTGAGGCTCTCGTCGGTCATTGGGTCCGAAGCGGTAAGTGCAGCAGACGCCTCCGCAGCAAGCTCGTGCTCAAAGCACGCAGACATCAAACAGACCGGACACTCTCCGCTATGAACTAAATCGGTCAAGTCATACGCGGCTGCCACGAGCGTTAGGACACGCGGGAGTGCAAAAACGTTAGGGCGCCCCACAGTGGGTCGGCAGGTCCAGCGTGCCTTCCACCCCCTGTGTGAACGTGCGCTCCTCGCGAAGAATGAAGCGCTTATCCTGCGCCAGTGCAAAGTTCGCACGGCCTTCCGGGTCTGCGCGCAGCCGCGCACGGTAGGCCTCGTAGGCAGCCAGGGACTCAAAGCCGATCAGGCCCCAGGCCTCGTAGTTGCTGCCTTCGTGCGGCAGGAAGTAGCCCAGCAGATGACCACCGCAGCGGGGAATGATCTGGCCCCAGCGGCGTGCGTATTCGGCGAACAGCTCGCGCTGAAAGGGATCAATTTCGTAGCGAATGAAGCATGTGATCATGGCGTTCAGGAGAGGTTGGTGGACAAGGGCTTCACGATAGGCGGTTGACGGCCATCAATGGTTCGCCCAAGATCGAACCATGAAAGACGGCCCCCACATCGCGCGCATTGCCGCGCTCATCGGCGACAGCGCACGCGCCGAAGTCCTCACCGCCCTGATGGCGGACCGCGCGCTCACGGCCACCGAGCTGGCTGACATTGCAGGCGTGACCAAGCAGACCATCAGCGCCCACCTCGCCAAGCTGCTGGATGCAGGCCTGATCGCCGTGGAGAGCCAGGGTCGGCACCGCTACTTCCGGCTGGCGGACCGCGATGTGGCGCACTTGCTGGAATCACTGATGAACGTGGCGTTTCGCGCCGGTGCCGTGCGGCTGCGCGCCAGCCCCCGGGAGCCAGCACTGCGCCGCGCGCGCATGTGCTACGACCACCTGGCGGGCGAGGTGGGCGTGCAGTTTTATGAAGCGCTGGTGCGCCAGGGCATGCTGCAGGCCACGCCCCAGGGGACGACCATCACGCCCGCTGGCGCGCGGTGGTTTGCGCACGTGGGTATCGACACATCCACGCTGGCGCAGCAGCGGCGCATGGTGTGCCGCCCCTGCCTGGACTGGAGCGAGCGCCGCCACCACCTGGGCGGCGCCCTGGGCGCGGCGCTGCTGCAGCGCCTCTTCGACGGGGGATGGGCACAACGCGCTCAGGACTCGCGCGTTGTGCACTTCACCCCCAAGGGCGAGCTGGCGCTGCGCCAGTGGCTGGCCACCCACCCGGATGCCCCGAACTCCCGTGCCGCACAAGGCCCCGCACCATGCTGAATACCCTGCTGCTTTTCATCGCTACGGCCCTCACCGAAATCGTGGGCTGCTACCTGCCCTGGCTGTGGCTCAAGCACGGCAAGCCCGCGTGGCTCCTGTTGCCTGCTGCAGCGAGCCTGGCCCTGTTTGCATGGCTCTTGACGCTGCACGATACCGCAGGCGCAGGCCGCGTGTATGCAGCCTACGGCGGGGTCTACATCGGGGTGGCACTGGTATGGCTGTGGGCGGTGGATGGCATCCGCCCCACGCCTTGGGATGTGGCGGGCGTTCTGGTCGCGCTGGCGGGCATGGCGATCATCATGCTGCAGCCCGAGCACTGAGTGCCGCCCTGAGTCGCCTTCGGCGCTTTCGCCCATGGGGGGCCCGGCAAAGCCGGTTCCACGGGTGCACTGGCATGGGCAGCGCCAGCCTCAAAGGCTGTGGCGCCAGAGGGCTCAATTCACCTTGATCAACCGCCAGTCGATACGGTTGTCCGGCCGCTGCACCAGCTCCACGTTTTTCTTCATGGCCCAGGCCAGCATCTGGTTGTGCAGGGGGATGTGGGCCACGGTGTCGTTCTGCAGCTGCAGGCCTTCGGTGAGCAGGCGGTTGCGCACGGGCAGGTCTGTCTCAGTCTTCACGCGGTCCACGATGTAGTCCATGCGCTCGTTGCTGTAGCGGCCCAGGTTGTAGTTGCCGTCGCCGCCCGTGGTCTTGCTGCGGGTGAGCGACTGCAGCGTGTACAGCGCATCGAACGTGGGCACGCCCCAGCTCAGCAGCGCGATGCTGGCCTCGTGCCGCTGGGCCATGGGGTAGTAGCTCACGGCGGGCATGGTGCGCAGCTTGGCCTTGACGCCGATGCGCGACCACATGGCGGTGATCGCCTGGCACAGTTGCTCGTCCTGCACGATGGCGTTGTTGCTGCAGGCAAAGTCCACCTCAAAGCCATCGCTGTAGCCGGCCTGCGTCAGCAGTTCTTTGGCGGCATTGGGGTCATAGGGCAGACGCTTGTCCACCGCCTCGGTCCACCCGTTGACCAGGGGCGACACCATCGCGCCCGTGGGTTTGGACATGCCGCGCATGGTCACGCGCTGCAGTGTTGCGCCATCGATGGCCTGGTACAGCGCCTTGCGCACGCGCAGGTCTTTCAGCGGATTCTTGCCTTTGATGTTGCTGCCCGCCAGTTCGTCGCGGAACTGGTCCATGGCCAGGTACACGGTGCGGTTTTCCACCATCTCCATGACCTTGAGGTTCGGGTTGGCCTTGATACGGCTCAGGTCCTGGATGCTGGTGTCGCGCACCATGTCCACCTCGCCGGACAGCAACGCGGCAATGCGCGTCGCCTCGGACTTGATGGGCAGATAGGTGATCTCGGTCACGTTGCCTTCCGCCTTGCCTGCGTTCCACCAGCCCGGATTGGCAGCGAACACAATCTTCTGGTCGGGCACCCATTCCTTGAGCACGTACGGGCCTGTCCCCATGGCGTTGCGGTGCGAATAGGTCTCGTCCTTGGCCTTGATGTCCTTCGGCTCCACCGCGTTGTTCTTCTCAGCCCAGGCCTTGCTCATCACGCGCAGCTCGGTCAGCTGGTTGAGCAGCACCGGGTTGGGGTTCTTCAGAAAGATGTCGATGGTCTCGCCATCCACCTTGGCAATGCGGTCCATGCCCTGGGTGTAGATGGCGTAGGTGGAGGTCTTGCTCATCGCACGCTGCAGCGAATACACGACGTCGTCCGCTGTCATGGCAGAGCCGTCACTGAACTTCACGCCGTGGCGCAGCTTGAAGCGCATCTGCGTGGGGCTGACCTGCTGCCACGACGTGGCCAGCAGCGGCTCCACCCTGAGCGTGCGGCTGTTGAACATGACCAGCGACTCGTACACCGCCGCATGGATGCCGTTGCCCAGAGCGCTGTTCTGCGAATGGATGTCCATGGTCTGGATGTCGCTGGAGCCGGACCACTTGAAGGGTTTGGCCCAGGCATAGTTGGGCAGCAGGCAGGGGAGCAGTGCCACAGCGGCGATGGACACGGCTGGCAGGTATCTAGACAAAAGCGGGGAAGACAGCAGCTGCACAGATAACTCCTCGTGAATGAAAGGCAACACTTTGCAGCACATGAATGGGTCTGGAGACCATGGAAATCCCGGTAGGACACGTTGCTCAGCACCACAATCCGGTGCCCAACGATCTGCCCTATGAGCCGCACCTCCATCCGAACCGTGATCCTTTCTTCCCTGGCGGGTGTAGCCTTCGCCGCCCTGTGTGGCCTGCTCATCACCATTGGCTACATGTTTTCTATGGAGGATTTCGTGGCGCAGCCCGGATCTCCTGTTTACTACGCGGGCATATCGCGATTGATTCGAAGCCTGGGAGTACCGGAGGGTGCAGAGGATCAGGAATACTTCGGATCGGTGGGCGATGGCAACAAGCCGCCGCAATCGCAGCTTGGCTTCACCACGGCAGCTGGCGCAGGCGAGCGGGTCTGGAATGCCTTGGATGCTTAACTCTTGGGCCAGGGGCTGCAGCACTCCACAGCATCCCGTGACGGCACGGACCCCACACCCGCATACAGCACCAACCTGAGTACGGTGGTGCCTACCCTCCGTGAAGTGCAATACCGGTCGGCACGAGGAGACTTGGTTGTATTGGGCATGCATGCACTGCCTAAGAACAACGGCCAGGCGAGTGTGCGTTTCTCAATCACCCATTTCGACTGAAGCGCAGCCTGCCCTTGTTCAGGGCGCCGTCAAGGTCTGAGCAACGGGTACCGCGCCGCCGCTGCATCCGTCCCCACCTGCAGCAGGTTGATCACCCCCATTACATCGTCTACCAGCCACACAGCCTTCTCCAGCGCATCAGACTGCGCTTGCGACTGCACGCAGCCCTTGAGCGTCACCAGCCGCCGCTCGCCCAGCACCCACACGCTGGTGTCGTCAAAGCGGCCGTCCTGCTGGATGTAGCGCTGCACGCGCGGGATGATCTCGGCGTCGTAGAGGTAGGAGTTGGGCAGGCGACAGCGCCCCACGCGGTGGCAGCTGCCGCCATGCTGAGAGCGCACATGCGCCAGTTCGCGCACCTCGGCCTCGGTGTACAGAGGCCCTTCGGGCACGGGGCATTGCGGGATGGCTTGGGTGACTTGGACGAAGGGGTCGTTGAAGGCGTTGGTGCGCGGCGCGGCGCCCGAAGGGGCCTGGGCGCCGGCTGATGCGGCCACGAGGCCCAAAACCGGGCCGTAGAGCACGACAAAAAGCGACCGATACGACGGATACATGCGCATGGATGAGTCCCTGGCTGCGGGTCTGGGCCGCAGGCGACCGCCATCGTACGGGCGTGGTTTTCTGCCGTAAAGACAGGCGACCACGCGCAGAACGCGGCGCAGTCCTGCAGACGGCGCAACCGATGGCGGGATGATGGGCAGGGACGCGCCTTGAGCGGCACGGCCCAACAGGTCAATATGCTTCATTATTGATAGCAAATGAGACATGCAATACCGGCGCTTGTGGCAGATTGGACGTCAAAAGTGCCTGCAACACCCCACCGGGCAAACCCGGGCAGCCCCACCGACTTTGCCTTGCCGCCTACGATGCCACACGCATGTCCTGCAACGAATTGATCGTCCACCGCCCCGAAGGCCTGTACTGCCCGCCTGGCGACTTCTACATCGACCCCTGGCGGCCGGTGGAGCGGGCCGTGATCACGCATGCCCACTCAGACCACGCACGCATGGGCTCGGCCCACTACCTGGCGCACCACGACAGCGCGGGCACGCTGCGCAACCGGCTGGGGGCGGACATCGCGCTGCAGACGCTGGCCTACGGCGAGGTCATCAACCACCATGGCGTGCGCGTTTCGCTGCACCCGGCCGGGCATGTGCTGGGGTCGGCCCAGGTGCGCGTCGAACAACAAGGCGGCCAGGTGTGGGTGGCCTCGGGCGACTACAAACTGGAAGCCGATGGCACTTGCCCGCCGTTCGAGCCGGTGCGCTGCCACACCTTCATCACCGAATCCACCTTCGGCCTGCCCATCTACCGCTGGCCGTCGCAGCCCGCGCTGTTTGCCGACATCAATGCCTGGTGGGCTGCCAATGCAGCGGCAGGAAAGGCCAGCGTGCTGTACGCCTACGCATTCGGCAAGGCGCAGCGGCTGCTGCACGGGGTGGATGCCAGCATCGGGCCCATCGTGGTGCATGGGGCAGTGGAGCCGCTCAACGCCGTGTACCGCGCGGCGGGCGTGGACCTGCCGCCCACGCTGCGCGTGACGGATCCCGGCCTGACCAAGGCGGACTTGAAACGCGCGCTCGTGCTGGCGCCGCCCTCGGCAGCGGGCACCCCCTGGCTCAAGCGGTTTGGAGAACACTCCGACGCGTTTGCCAGCGGCTGGATGCTGGTGCGCGGCGCACGCCGACGCCGGGGGGTGGACCGGGGCTTTGTGATGAGCGACCACGCCGACTGGCCCAGCTTGCAAAAAGCCATTGGCGCCACGGGCGCGGAGCGCGTCATCGTGACGCACGGCAGCACGGCCGTGATGGTGCGCTGGCTGTGCGAGCAAGGGCTGGACGCCCAGGTGTTCGCCACCGAATACGGCGCCGATGACAACGAGGACGATGCAGGGGCGGCGCTTGAGGTGCCAGGCAGCACACCCACACCTGAGGCAGCCGCATGAAGGCCTTTGCCCAGCTGTTCCAGGCGCTCGACGCCACCACCGCGCAGTCGGCCAAACTCGCGGCCCTGGTGGCTTACCTGCGCGTGGCACCGCCCGCCGATGCAGCCTGGGCCACGTACTTTCTCGCAGGCGGCAAACCCCGCCAGATGGTGCCCACCAAGCGCCTGAAAGCGCTGGCGCAAGAGGCCGCTGGCCTGCCCGAGTGGCTGTTTGAAGAAAGCTACCAGGCCGTGGGCGACCTGGCCGAAACGTTGGCCCTGCTGCTACCCCCGCCCGCCCAGCCCACCGAACTGACACTGGCCGAATGGATGGCCCAGCTGCTACCCCTGCGCACCCAGCCGCCCGATGAGGCCGACGCCCGCCTGCGCACGCAATGGGACAGGCTGGCACCTGAGCAGCGCTTTGTGTACTTCAAGCTCATTACCGGCAACTTCCGCGTGGGGGTGTCGCGCCTGCAGGTCACGCAGGCGCTGGCCACCGTGAGCGCGCTGGACCCCAAGCGCATCGCACACCGGCTGATGGGCTACACGCAGATCGGCCGGCAGCCGCAGGCCAGCGACTACCAGGCGCTGATCGCGCCGGTGGATGACGATGCCTGTGCGCAGGATGCTGCCGATGCAGGCCAGCCCTACCCCTTCTTCCTCGCCCACCCGT
The DNA here is from genome assembly GCF_001425125.1 of Acidovorax sp. Root402. Classification (NCBI taxonomy): domain Bacteria; kingdom Pseudomonadati; phylum Pseudomonadota; class Betaproteobacteria; order Burkholderiales; family Comamonadaceae; genus Acidovorax; species Acidovorax sp. Root402. The sequence continues at coordinate 308,146 of NZ_LMDQ01000001.1, read as the reverse complement.
TCAGCCAGCCCGTGGCCGAGATGCCCACCCTGCTGGGCACGCCAGGTGACTGGCTGGTGGAATGGAAGTGGGACGGCATCCGTGCGCAGATCGTGCGACGTGCGGGCGAGGTGTGGGTGTGGTCGCGTGGCGAGGAGCTGGTGACCGACCGCTTTCCCGAGCTGGCCGAGGCCGCGATGGCGCAGCTTCCCGATGGCACGGTGGTCGATGGCGAGATCCTCGTGTGGCTGCCCGATGAGCCCCAGCCCCGCCCCTTTGCCGACCTGCAAAAACGCCTGGGCCGCAAGACGCTGACCCCCAAGCTGCTGCGCGAGCTGCCCGTGGTGCTGGTGGCCTACGACCTGCTCGAACATGCGGGGCAGGACCTGCGCCAGCAGCCCCAAGAGGCCCGCCGCGCACTGCTGGAGGCCACGCTGCAGCCGCCCAATGACACCGCCATCGCCCCCCCGCCCCACAAGGCCCTGCGCTTGAGCGCGCTGCTGCACGGCTCCGACTGGGCCGACCTCGCGCGCCAGCGCGAGGCCGCGCGCAGCATGGGCACGGAGGGCTTCATGCTCAAGCACCGCAGCGCCCACTATGGCGTGGGCCGAACCAAGGAGGTGGGCGTGTGGTGGAAGTGGAAGATCGACCCCATGAGCGTGGATGCGGTGCTCATCTACGCCCAGCGTGGGCATGGCCGCCGCGCAAGCCTCTACACCGACTACACCTTTGCCGTGTGGACCGGGCCGCAGGACGACCCAGACCGGCAGCTGGTGCCTTTTGCCAAGGCCTATTCGGGCCTGACCGATGCCGAGATCGCGCAGGTGGACGCCATCATCCGCAAGACCACGCGCGAAAGCTTTGGCCCGGTGCGCAGCGTGGATGCGACCCAGGTCTTCGAGCTGGGCTTCGAGGGCATCGCTAAAAGCCCGCGCCACAAGAGCGGCATCGCCGTGCGCTTTCCACGCATGTTGCGCTGGCGCCAGGACAAGCCCGTGGCCGAAGCCGACACCTTGCAGACGCTGATGGCCCTGCTGCCGGGGCAGGACACGCCCGCATGAGCACAGCCCGCCGCCCGCGCAAGCCAGTGCCCGGGGAGGCCGCCGTTGCCACGGTGGCCTCTGCGGCAACGAAGCCTGCGGGTGCGGCTTCAGGCTGGATGGCCGCACGTGGCTGGCAGCCCTTCGGCTTCCAGCAGGAGGTGTGGCGCGCCATGGGCGAGGGGCGCTCGGGCCTGCTGCATGCCACCACCGGCGCGGGCAAGACCTATGCCGTGTGGCTGGGCGCGCTGCAGCACCTGGCGCTGACCGGCGAGCCTGCAGCATCGACTGCACAGGCCAGCGCGCGCACGGCCTTGCGCACGCGCCGCGCGGCAGCGCCGCCGCTCACGGTGTTGTGGATCACCCCCATGCGCGCCCTGGCCGCCGACACGCTACGCGCGCTGGCAGCGCCGCTGCCGGATCTGGCGCCGGACTGGACCAGCGGCCTGCGCACCGGCGACACCGCCAGCGGCGAACGCGCCGCGCAAGACCGCCGCCTGCCCACGCTGCTGGTGACCACGCCCGAAAGCGTCTCGCTGCTGCTGGCCCGCGCCGATGCGCGCGAGCGCTTGGCCAGCGTGCGCCTGGTGGTGGTGGACGAGTGGCATGAACTGGTGGGCAACAAGCGCGGCGTGCAGGTGCAGCTGGCGCTGGCGCGCCTGTCGGGCTGGAACCCGGCGCTGCAGGTGTGGGGCATGTCGGCCACGCTGGGCAACCTGGAGGAGGCGCTGCACACCTTGCTGCCGCAGCCAGTGCCGGAGGGGTCACAGCCACCGCCCGCCGTACTGGTGCAGGGCCGTATCGACAAGCGGCTGGAGGTGCAGGTGATGCTGCCTGCGCGTGCCGACCGCTTTGCGTGGGCGGGCCACATGGGGCTGAGCCTGCTGTCGCAGGTGGTGCAGTCGATCGAAGCGGCAGCGTCCACCTTGGTGTTCACCAACACCCGGTCGCAAGCAGAGCGCTGGTACCAGGCGCTGCTGGAGGCACGGCCCGACTGGGCCGGCACCATCGCACTGCACCACGGGTCGCTCGGGCATGAGGTGCGCGACTGGGTGGAGCACGGCCTCAAAGCCGGGCAGCTCAAGGCTGTGGTCTGCACATCGAGCCTGGACCTGGGCGTGGACTTTTTGCCGGTGGAGCAGGTGCTGCAGATCGGTTCGGCCAAGGGCGTGGCGCGGCTGGTGCAGCGTGCGGGCCGCTCGGGCCATGCGCCGGGTCGCAGCTCCAGCATCACGTTGGTGCCCACGCACAGTCTGGAGCTGGTGGAAGCCGCCGCCGCACGCCACGCGCTGGCGCAGGGCCGCATTGAAGACCGGCACACGCCGCGTGCGCCGCTCGATGTGCTGGTGCAGCACCTGGTCACCGTGGCGCTGGGCGGCGGCTTTGTGCCCGATGCGCTGCTGGCCGAGGTGCGCCGCACACCCGCCTACGCTGCCTTGGCTGACAACGACTGGCAGTGGGCGCTGCAGTTCGTGCGCCAGGGCGGCGCATCGCTGGCCACCTACCCGGACTTTCACCGCGTGGTGCCCGACGACGAAGGTATCTGGCGCGTGCCCGATGCCCGCCTGGCGCGCCGCCACCGCAGCAACATCGGCACCATCGTGAGCGATGCCAGCATGCAGGTGCAGTTTGTGAGCGGCGGGCGCCTGGGGTCGGTGGAAGAGAGTTTTATCGCCCGGCTGCGCAAGGGCGATGTGTTCATGTTTGCAGGCCGGCTGCTGGAGCTGGTGCGCACCATCATCTCTCTGGCCCTGCGCGCCGCCCAGGGCTCGGCCACCGTGGCCATCATCACCACCTGCGGCCTGCTGGCCGATGCGATGCTGGAGCAGCTGGCGCAGGCCGAGCACGGCGAGTTCTCCACGCCCGAGATGCGCTGCGCCCAGCCGCTGCTGGAGCTGCAGCAGGCCTGGTCGGCCCTGCCCACACCCAGCCGCCTGGTGGCCGAGACCCTGCACACGCGTGAGGGCTGGCACCTGTACCTGTACCCGCTGGCGGGGCGCCTGGTGCACCTGGGCCTGGCCGGGCTGCTGGGCTGGCGCGCGTCGCAGCAGGTGCCCAACACCTTCTCCATCGCGGTCAACGACTACGGACTGGAGTTACTGTCGGCCAAGCCCGTGGACTGGGCCACGCTGCTGCCGCGCCTGATTGGCGAAGGCACGCACACCACCATGGGCAGCGGGCTCGAAGACGAAGTGCTGGCCAGCCTGAATGCCACCGAGATGGCGCGCCGGCGCTTTCGCGAGATCGCGCGCATCGCGGGCCTGATCTTTCAGAGCCACCCGGGCGAGCAGCGCAGCAGCCGCCAGCTGCAGGCCTCGTCGTCGCTGTACTACGACGTGTTTGCGCAGTACGACCCCGACAACCTGTTGCTGGCCCAGGCACGCGCCGAGCTGCTGACGAACGAGCTGGACATGGACCGGCTGGCCCGCACGCTGCGCGGCATGCAGGCGCAGACCCTGTCCATCCACGCCCTGGAGCGCCCCACCCCGTTTGCCCTGCCGCTGATGGTGGAACGCTTTCGCGAGCGCCTGAGCACCGAGACCCTGGCCGACCGTCTGGCGCGCATGGTGCAGACGCTGGAGCAGGCGGCCGACGCGACCACGGGCACCCACCTGGCGCAGCACGCGGTGCAGTCCACAGATATGGCGTGGGACCTGCCCGATAGCTCCGGCGCCCGCACACAACGCGCGCGCCGTGCAGCGGGCGGGGACACCCCCCGCCGCACCCGCAGACGCCACGGATTGTGAGCACCATGACCTCGCTCCCCCTTCACACCGCAGCCCTCGGCACGCCGGCAGTCCCTACGCTCCCCATCGGTGCGCACGCCATTGCCCTGCCCTGCGGCACCGCACTGCAACTGCTGCCCCAGCGCGCCCTGTGGTGGCCCGCCGCGCGCGTGGCGCTGGTGGCGGATGTGCATTTCGGCAAGGCCGCCACCTTCCGCCGCGCGGGCCAGCCGGTGCCCCATGGCACGACGGCGGACAACCTAGCGCGGCTGGATGCGGTGCTCGCTGCCACCGGTGCCGACCACTTGGTGTTCTTGGGGGACTTTCTGCACGCGCGCAGCGGCGCGGCCGATGCGCTGTGGCAGCAGCTGCTGCCCTGGCGCCAGCGCCATGCCCGTGTGGCGATGACCCTGGTGCGCGGCAACCATGACCTGCATGCGGGCGACCCGCCGGCCGCGCTGGCAGTGGCGCTGGTCAACGAGCCCTGGTGGCCCTGTGCCGATGCGCCGGTGCTGGCCTGCCACCACCCTCAGGCTGTGGCAGGCCACACGGTGCTCGCAGGGCATCTGCACCCCACGCTGCGGCTGCGCGGCCCTGCACGCGATGCGCTGCGGGCGCCCTGCTTCGGGTGGGGCGACGGGCAGTTGATCCTGCCCGCCTTCGGGGCTTTCACCGGCACGGCGCCCGACACCCTGCCCGCGCACTGGACGCAGTTTGCCGTCCTGCCTGGCCGCGTGGTGGCTGTTCCTGGGGGGGGTTCCTAGGGTCTGCGGGGGGTGGCGCGCGAGCGCCAACGGGATCAAACTGCAGAAGGCCGCAGGGTGATTACCACCTATTTGGTGAAAAAAAGTGCCCTGGGCTTATGATAATTTTGCATTGTGAGATTCGATTGCAAAAACAGCGGGCAGTGACAGCCCCGAGCAAGGAGAATCAGAGAGCATCCGCGTTTGGCCCCGCTGCGACGCAGCCGGGGGCACCTACCTACTCTGTTTCGTGAGACAAGCCATGACGACCCAGCAACCGACCATCATCTACACCCTGACCGACGAAGCACCCCGTCTGGCCACGGCCTCCTTCCTGCCCATCGTCCGCACGTTCGCGGCGCCCGCAGGCATCAATGTGACGGAGAGCGACATCTCCGTGGCCGCCCGCGTGCTGGGCGAGTTTCCCGAGTTTTTGAAGGAAGACCAGCGCGCTCCCAACACCCTGGCCGAGCTGGGCAAGAAAACGCTGCAGCCCGACGCCAACATCATCAAGCTGCCCAATATCAGTGCGTCCGTCTCGCAGCTCAAGGCCGCCATCGCCGAGCTGCAGGCCAAGGGCTACGCCCTGCCCGACTACCCGGACCAGCCCAAGGACGACAAGGAAAAAGAGATCAAGGCCCGCTACGGCAAGTGCATCGGCTCGGCCGTGAACCCCGTGCTGCGCGAAGGCAACTCTGACCGCCGCGCGCCCAAGGCCGTGAAGGAATACGCACGCAAGAACCCGCACAGCATGGCCGAGTGGAGCCAGGCCTCGCGTTCGCACGTCTCGCACATGCACGCTGGCGACTTCTACCACGGCGAAAAGTCCATGACGCTGGACCGCGCCCGTGACGTAAAGATGGAGCTGATCACCAAGAGCGGCAAGGCCATCATCCTCAAGCCCAAGGTCAGCCTGCTCGACCGCGAAGTGATCGACAGCATGTTCATGAGCAAGAAGGCGCTGCTGGAGTTCTACGAAAAGGAAATCGAAGACGCGCGCAAGACCGGCGTGATGTTCTCGCTGCACGTGAAGGCCACGATGATGAAGGTGTCGCACCCCATCGTGTTCGGCCACTGCGTGAAGATCTTCTACAAGGATGCGTTCGAGAAACACGCCAAGACCTTTGAAGAACTCGGCGTGAACGTGAACAACGGCATGGTGGACCTGTACGCCAAGATCGAGACGCTGCCACAAAGCCAGCGCGACGAGATCAAGCGCGACCTGCACGCCTGCCACGAGCACCGCCCCGAGCTGGCCATGGTGGATTCGGCCAAGGGCATCACCAACTTCCACTCGCCCAACGACATCATCGTGGACGCCTCCATGCCCGCGATGATCCGCAACGGCGGCAAAATGTGGGACGCCAACGGCCGCCTGAAGGATGTGAAGGCCGTGATGCCTGAATCGACCTTCGCCCGCATCTACCAGGAGATCATCAACTTCTGCAAGTGGCACGGCGCATTCGACCCCAAGACCATGGGCACCGTGCCCAACGTGGGCCTGATGGCCCAGCAGGCCGAGGAATACGGCAGCCACGACAAGACCTTCGAGATCGCTGAAGACGGCGTGGCCAACATCACCGACCTGGCCACGGGCGAAGTGCTGCTGAGCCAGAACGTGGAAGCTGGCGACATCTGGCGCATGTGCCAGGTCAAGGACGCTGCGATCCGCGACTGGGTGAAGCTGGCCGTCAACCGCGCCCGCAACTCCGGCATGCCCGTGGTGTTCTGGCTCGACTCGTACCGCCCGCACGAAAAGGAACTCATCACCAAGGTGAAGATGTACCTGCACGAGCACAACACCGTCGGCCTCGATATCCAGATCATGAGCCAGGTGCGTGCGATGCGCTACACGCTGGAACGCGTGATCCGTGGCCTGGACACTATCAGCGCCACCGGCAACATCCTGCGCGACTACCTCACCGACCTGTTCCCGATCATGGAACTGGGCACCTCGGCCAAGATGCTGTCCATCGTTCCGCTGATGGCCGGTGGCGGCATGTACGAAACCGGTGCGGGCGGCTCTGCCCCCAAGCACGTGCAGCAGCTGGTGGAAGAAAACCACCTGCGCTGGGATTCGCTGGGTGAGTTCCTGGCGCTGGCCGTGTCGCTGGAAGACCTGGGCCTGAAGACCGGCAACGGCAAGGCCAAGGTGCTGGCCCAGACGCTGGACGCTGCCACGGGCAAGCTGCTGGACAACAACAAGAACCCAAGCCCCAAGACCGGCCAGCTGGACAACCGTGGCAGCCAGTTCTACCTGGCGCTGTACTGGGCGCAGGAACTGGCCGCACAGACCGAAGACGCCGAGCTGGCCGCCAAGTTTGCGCCCCTGGCCAAGCAGTTGACCGACAACGAGCAGACCATCGTGGCCGAGCTGGCGGCCGTGCAGGGCACACCTGCCGACATCGGCGGCTACTACCTGCCCGACGTGGCCAAGCTGGACGCCGTGATGCGCCCGAGCGCCACGCTGAACAAGGCGCTTGCCTCCGTCAAGTAAGCAGAGGCGGCGGGGCGGCCCCGGCCGGGGCTGCACCCGGTGTGAGAAGACAGGTGCTCTGACTGTGATTTTTGGAGATATTGGCACCTGGCGCTTATCTAGAAAGCGCAATCAGCTATGAGTTTTGTAGCGCCTTGACACAAGGCCCCGCTGTTCCAGCGGGGCCTTTGTTTTTTGCGCTAGCGGCTGGTTTACGGCCGCTCGCGCTCAGCCACCCGGCTTGCCAGCGGCGCAGGCACATAGCCAGGCAGGAAGGCGCAGCCCTTGCCAAAGGGGGTCTCCATGCCTGCGCACTGCCGCGCAATGCCCTCGGGCGTGGGCTTGTCGCCCGTGTCCACCCAGCGCAGCAGCGCCGCCAAAAGCGTGGGGTAGGTCGGGTCGCTCAGGTAGCTGTGGGTGTTGTGCTGGGTGAAGGTCTGCACCAGGCGCGCCGCGCTGCCGCCCTGCGCCATGGTGGCCTTGAAGGCTGCATCCAGCTCGACGAAGGCGGTGGGGTCGTCCACGCCTTTCACGGTGAGCACAGGCACGGGAATGCGGCCGGTCAGGTCGGTATCCTGCGCAAAGCGGGCCACGGCGGCAGGGTCTGCACGGTAGCGCAGCACGGCGGCGTTCAGAGCGGCGTCGTCGGGCGAACCCCGGTACGACACCCCCCGGTTGCCAAACGGACTGGCGCCGCCCGTGCGGTGCTGCACCACATCGCGGAAGTGGAAGGTGGCCCAGTTCATGTGGCCCTGGATGGAGCTGGCCGGGATGCGGACCACATCCACGATGGTTTTGACTTTTCGCTGCTGCTCGGGCGTGCGCTCGGCCACCGGCTTGTTCAGCGCCAGGCATTCGTTCACGCGTGCGGCCAGGTCCGCCTGGGTCATCGCCGCATCGGCAGGCAGGCCGATGTTCAGCGGATACTGCACCTCGGTGGGCCGCGGGTGGTTGTTGCACAGGTACTGGTAGACCACGCGCAGGTCGGTGCGAAAGTCGTAAGAGCGCGTTCCGCCCGCCAGCACGCCGCTGGTGAGCAGCACGGCGTCGTAGGGGCGCTTGCCATCGGCCGTGGTCTGGAACATCTCAGCCCCCTTGGCCGCCACGCTGGCGCCCCAGGACTGGCCGTGCAGGATGGTGCGCTGCGGCTGGGCGACGTGGCGCACGAAGATCTGGCGCAGCCGCTCGGTGTCCTCGGCCGCGGCACGCACCTCCACACCGCCCTGGCGGAAGGTGCTGCCCGCCCAGGCGTACCCCGCGCGGACCATGATGGCCCAGCGCTCCAGGTCCTCCACCGACCGCTCCATCTTCGGCGCGCCGAGTGCCGGGCCACCGTGGGCGTGCAGCACCAGGTGGCCGTTCCACTGCTGCGGCACCGCCACCAGGTAATACGCACCGGCCGAGTCCTTGCCCGACAGGCAGCGGGCGATGGGCGCCAGGTCCTTGGGGCACGGGGTGGCCGTGGGCGCGGCCTCGGCCGTTGCACTCACCGGCGCCGAAGCTGGTGGTTGTGTGGGCACCGGCGCGCAGGCAGAAAGCAGGCAGGTCACGCCGGCCAGCGCCAGGGCTGGCAGGTTGCGTGGTGTGGCACGGGGGGTGGGCATGGGTCGGGTCTCCGTTGTCTTTTTTGTCCGCGCTGGGCGTCGTGTTAGATACTACAAATTTGATAGCGCCTCAGGCATGATTCACTAGCGCTACGGGCCATTTTTACCCATGTCTGCATGCTTGACCCCACACGGCAGCACCCAGGGCACCTTGGCGCCCCGGGACAGGGCTCAGGGTCAGAACTTGCCCATGTAGTCGCGCTTGCCCAGTTCCACGCCGTTGTGGCGCGCGATGGCGTAGGTCGCGTTCACGTGGAAGAAGAACTGAGGCAGGCCGTAGTGCAGCAGGTAGTGCTCGCCCACAAACTGCTTTTCGCGCGGCGTGCCAGGCTGGATGGTGATCTGGCGCGTGGAGGCCTCGGCAAAGGCTGCCTGCGGTAAGCCTTCGATGAACGCCAGCACCGTGCGGATGCGCTCGGCCAGGTCGGCAAAACCGGGGCGCTCAGCGTCGGGCAGCGAAGGCACCTCCACACCGGCCAAGCGCGCGGCCACGCCCTTGGCAAAGTCGCAGGCGATCAGCACCTGGCGGGCCATGGGGAACATGTCGGGGAACAGGCGGGCCTGCAGCAATGCGTCCGGCTCGATCTTGCGGGCCGTGGCATGGGCCTCGGTCTTGGCCAGGATGTCCTGGAGCGAGCCCAGCATCTGGCGAAAGACAGGGATGCTGGCGTTGTACATGGGGTTCGTCATGGGCGGTGTCCTGGAAGTGCGTTGAAAAGGAAGGGCGCCGTTGCGAACCCTGCCAAACAGGGCCCCGGCGCCACCGACCGCGATTGCAACACAGGCCCGCGCGGCGTGCTGGGCGCCGTACAGAGCCCCCGCCCCATGGACCCTTCAGGCCGCTGCAGGCACGGGCCGTGCCGCCCGCGCTGCCACGCCCACCCCTACGAGCGCCGCCGACACCACGCTCAGGCCCAGCGTCACGGCCGAGCCGTAGAAGATGCCCGCCGTCATGCCGTGGTCCAGCATGGCGCCAAACACCGGTGCCGCCAGGCAAAAGCCCAGGTCCAGCCCCGAGTACACCGTGCCATACACGCGGCCCGTGGCACCGGGGGGCGCGGCGCGCTTGATCAGCATGTCGCGCGAGGGGCCCGCCAGGCCTGTGCCCAGCCCCGCCACCGAGGCCACCACCAGTGCCGCCATGCCGGGCAGTAGCCCAGAGGCCACCACCACCAGCAGCGCGGCCGAGCCCAGCAGGCACACGGAGATGATCTTCTCCAGCCGCTGCACACGCCCCACCAGAAAGCCGCCCACCAGCATGCCCGCCGCGCCACACAGCATGTAGCCCGTGACCACCATGGCCGTCACGCTCAGCGGCAGGCCGTACATGGACTGCAGCGCCGGGCTGGCAAAGCTCTGGATGGCGCTGAGTGCGCAGGTGCTCCAGAAGAAGAACGAGAAACACAGCCACACCGAAGGCAGCCTGAGGAAGGCCATGGGGTGCTCGGGCTTCGCCGCCGCGCCGCCCTTGGCCTGGTGCGCCCAGGCGCCCTGGCGGTCGTCAATGGCATCGCGGTTCCACACCATGATGGCCAGCACCGTGAGGGCCAGCAGCGCGCCGCACAGGCAGGCCGTGCGCCACGAGCCCGTGGCGGTAGCAATGCCCGCCATGAACACGGGCGCCGTGGCCCAGCCCAGATTGCCGCTGATGCCGTGCACCGAAAAGCCATGCCCGAGGCGCTGGGGCGACACGCGCTTGTTCAAAATGGTGAAGTCCACCGGGTGGAACGGCGCATTGCCCAGCCCGGCCAAAGCCGCCGCGAGCAGCAGGCCCGTGTAGCCCTGCGCCGTGCCCGCCGCCAGCCCCGCCGCGGCAAAGCTCGACAGCGCAAAAAACATCACCGGCCGCGCGCCCACACGGTCCACCAGGAAACCCGACAGCGCCTGGCCCACGCCCGAGATCACGAAGAACACCGACACCAGCAGGCCCAGCTCGGAATAACTGAAGCCGAACTCCCCGATCAGCCACGGAAACAGCGGCGGCAGCAGCATGTGAAAGAAGTGCGAGCTGCCGTGGGCCAGACCGATCAGGCCGATGGTGCGGGCGTCCTGCCGCAGGGGGACGGGGTTGGCAGTGGTGGCGGTGGCGCCGGAGGTAGAAGCAGTCATGGGTTGGATCTTAGGCAGCATGCCCTCGGCAGGTTTACGATAGACGGCCAATTTCTATCGCAAACATGCCAAACCCACCCACCAGGTACCCCACCCCTAACGAACCGGTGGTGGAACACTTCGCCGCCGAGGTCGTGCCTCGCGCCCAGGCCGGCAAACCGCGCGGGATGTCGTACGTGGACTCGCTCACGCCCGAGCTGTTTGTGCCCACCGCCGCCCGCCCGGTGCGCGCCAAGCTGCGCTGGCTGGCCGCCGACACGCAGGTGATGCCCCACAGCCACCCCTGGGCGCAGGTGGCGATCTCCACCACGGGCGTGATCCGGCTCACAGTGAACCACGGCACCTACATCGTGCCGCCCTCGCGCGCGCTGTGGATTCCGCCCGGTGTGGAACATGCCGTGACCATGGTGGAAGACGCCGACCTGCGCACGCTGTACTTTCACCAGCCCCGGGGGCGCTGCGGCCCCGGCGTGCCACGCGACCAGGAAGACGCATGGCGCCAGTGCCGCGTGCTGGAGGTGTCCGACCTGCTGCGCGCCCTGGTGCGCGAGATGCCCACCACGCCCGACGGCGGCCCCGCGATCAGCCCCACCGACCTGCGGCGCGAAGAGCATTTGAGCGCCCTGGTGCGCGACGAACTGGCCCGCGCCGCTGCCGTGAAGCTGGGCGTGGACCTGCCCCAGGACAAGCGCCTGCGCCACCTGTGCGAGGCCGTGTTGGCCGACCCCACGCGCCACGACACCCTGGCCGACTGGGCGCAGGACACGGGCGCCAGCCCCCGCACCGTGGCACGCCTGTTCCGCTCCGAGCTGGGCAGCACCTTCACCCAATGGCGCCAGCAGGTGATCCTGGCCAAGGCCGTGTCGCTGGCCGCCGGCCGCATGCCCATGGGCCAGATCGCCGCCGAGCTGGGCTACAGCGCCAGCGCCTTCAGCGCCATGGTGCGCAAGTCAGTGGGGCAGCCGCCGGGGCGGTTTTTGGGGCAGCAGCAGCCAGCGGCCGTGGTCCCGTAGTCCCGTGCGGTGCGAGCAGCCCGGGCGCTGCGCGTTGCCTGACCGCACCGCACCCTTGCACCAAGCATGCGCCAGCGTATTTGGAGGCTTTGCAGGCCCATATTTGCCTCATATTGCCTCATATTGCCTCTGTGCGCTAGAGCCATATGCCCAGACCGCTACGAAAAAGTGAGCATACAGATACCCGGATGACTGCAGCGCGCCGCGTCCGCCGCTAAGGTGTCAGCTTGTTCGCCCTACCCTGCCGAGCCCCATGACCACTCCACCGCCCCCACGCACCTTCCACAGCTACGAACCCCGCCTGGGCCACGGCCTGCCACACGACCCGTTCAACGCCATCGTGGGGCCCCGCCCCATCGGCTGGATCTCCACGCAAAGCGCCACGGGAGCGACCAACCTCGCGCCCTACAGCTTCTTCAACGCCTTCAACTACGTGCCGCCCATCGTGGGCTTTGCCAGCATTGGGTACAAAGACACGGTGCGCAACGTGCACGCCACGGGCGAGTTCGTGTGGAACCTGGCCACCCGCGATCTGGCCGAGGTGATGAACCAGAGCTGCGCCGCCGTGCCGCCCGAGGTCAGCGAGTTCGACCTGACCGGCCTCACTCCCCTTCCCTCCACCCGCGTGCGCCCCCCGCGCGTGGCCGAAAGCCCGGTCACCTTTGAATGCCGTAGCACGCAGGTCCTGCAGCTGCAGGGGGTAGATGGCGCACAGGTGGACACCTGGCTGGTGCTGGGCGAGGTGGTGGCTGTGCACATCGATCAGGCGCTGCTGAAGGGCGGCGTGTACGACACCGCGAACGCGGGGCACATCCTGCGCGGCGGCGGGCCGGCGGACTATTTCACTGTGGGGCCGGAGCAGCTGTTCAGGATGTATCGGCCCCGTTGAGTTCCAGGCGCTCAGCGCTGCAGCGGCGCGCACAGCCCGCCCTGGGGGGCGCGTGCCCATTGTTCCAGCCAGGCCCAGACGCGCTGCACGCCATCTGCCGGGTGCTCGCCGTCTGCCACCCGCTGTTGCAGACCATGGTCTGCCCCCGGGAGTCGGCGTACGCACCAACCGGCAGGTGAACGCGGCGCCGCCCGTTTCTCAAACCGTTCGTAGGCCTGCGCAGGCACCAGTGCATCTTCAGCCCCCCACACCTGTAACACCGGCCAGGGGCTGTCGATGAGCGGCTGCGCCACTGGCCAGTGCCACAGGTCGCGCCAATAACCCAGGCTGCGCCCTTGCACCACCACGCTGTCGTGGGGGGCCCCTGCCACGAGCTGCCCCAGCGCGGTCCAGTCGCCCTCTGCACCCATGCGGCGGGCTTGCAGTGCCCCTGCCTCCTGGGGGTCCAGGCCGCTGGCCCCAATGAGCACCAGACCGGCCAGATGGGGCACCTCAGGGGCCAGCGCGGGCAGTAGCTCGGCCCCTTCAGAGATACCCACGAGCAGCTGCGGCACGGCGGGCTGGCCCTGGCGCTGCAGTGCATCTGCAAGCAGCGCCGCGCGCGCCTGGGCGAACCAGGTGGAGTGGCGGTCTTGCAGCACAAATGGGTGGGGGCAGTCGGCGGGCTTTGTCTGTGACTGGGGATCGACCCCGGGCTTGTGCAGCACCAGCACCTGCGCGTGCAGCAGGCCGGCAAAGTAACGGTCCGCGATGGGACCCATGCCCGCGCAGCCCGAGCCAGGGATGACGATCACGCGGTAACGCAGCGGCGCGGTGCGCTCCGCGCGCTGCAGGGTCTGGAGCACAGCACCGCCCACGCCCGGCATGGCCCGCAGAATGAACCCCGCGTCCTGCGCTGGGCCCTGCTCGACGGCGATCCCTTGAAGGTCTGCCTGTGCCGCAGCAGCGCCTTCAGGTGCGCGCGGGGCCGTACAACCCACCAGCGCCATGGCCAGGGCGGCAGACGCAAAAAAGGCCAGCGCAGGGCTGGCCTTGGGGAGGACGGGCACCGCACTGGCCGGTGCCCGCAAGGGCTGCGGGTGCACGGTGGGACGCACTGCGGCTTACTTGAGGATCAGCACCTGCTCGGGCTGCTGCGGTTGCGGCACGGGCATGGGCTGGCCGCCTTGTTGGTAAACCACCGGTGGGCGCACGCCGCGCGCCAAGTTGGCGTCGGTGTAGCCCAGTTGCACCGCGAGCTGCTGGTACACGTCCTGCGCCAGCGACAGCGAGGTTTCGCGCATCACCTTGGCCCGGTTGGGGGGCGCAATGTCGCCACGGATCGACAGGATCTTGGTGTCGTTGCCTTCGCCCTGGGCGGAGAACGCGGCCTTGATCTCGTAGGTCTTGGTGTTGATGAGCGAGAAGTCGGCCAGGAGCTGCAGGCCGTACTGGCGCGTGGCGCTGGTGGTGCCCTGCAGGGGCGAGAGCGCGTCGGTGAACTCGATGCTGGACACCACGCCAAACAGCACGTAGTCGGCGCCGTTGAACTCGCCCTTCTTGATGCGGGTGATCACGTCGTTGACCTGGGGCTGTGCCTGGGGCGTGGCCATCTTGCCGCCCTGCACCTGGTTGAGCACCTGCTCGGCCTTGCTGGGCTGGGGCTTGCCAGCGTCAAAGCCCTTGCCCTGCACCAGACGGAAGTACGTGCCCTGCAGGATGGCGCCCTTGATGTCGTTGGTGTAGCCGCCCAGCTCGCGCTGCTCGATGTAGCTGTAGCGCCCGGCCACATAAGTGCCGCTGGCCTGCTCGGACGCCTGCATGGACTGCTGGCCGGAGTACGAGCCCCCGCCGCCGTACATGCCATGGCTGTGGCTGCCGCCCTGGCTGCCCTGGGCGCTCATCTGGCTGCTGCGCTGGTATGTGCCGGCCATGAAGTATTCGGACACGCGCTGGGCATAGGCCAGGTCGGTCACGGCGATCTTGGGCGCGGCGCCGGGCTGCTGCGCCTGGGCGCCGGTGCCCCAGGCCAGCGTGGTGGCCGCGATCACGGCCAGGGCCGTGTGGAGGGTGATTCTGCGTTGCATGGTGTGCTCCTTGGGAAAGATCAGCGCTTGCTGGTCTTCCGGATTTCCTTTTCGTCCTGCCACTCGATCGTGCCTTCTTGCACATCAAACAGCTTCAGCGTGAACTTGTAATACACGTCCTTGGTCGTGTTGTTCTGCTTGACGATGCTGGTCAGCTCGCCTTCCATGCTGTACTTGGCGGCGGTCATCTGGCCGACCTTGGCGGTGGTGCCCTGCTTGTACAGGCCGCTCTGGTTCTGGCGCTGCAGCTCGTCCACACCGGCCTGCATCTCGTTGATGGAGCGCACAAAGCGCACCTTGCCCGACTTGACCAGCGCGGTCTGGATGGAGTTCATCACGTTGGTGGTGTCGATGTACTCGCTGGTCTTGTTCTTGACGGTGGAAATGGTCACCGTGGGGCGGCCCTGGAAGATGCCGGTTTCGAGCAAACCGCCGGTCATCTTCTCGGCAATCATCTGCAGGTCGGTGGAACCGAACTCGTTGGTCACCAGCTCGACGGCCTTGGCGTCGCCGTAGTTGACCTGGCGGTCAAAACGCACGGTGGGGGACGACAGGTTCTGGCAGGCCGACAAGGCCAGGGTGCTGGCCGCAAAGGCCAGGATCAGCGCGCTGCGCTGGATGCGGTTCTTGGTGTTCATGTTGGTTTACTCCTCACTCAAACAGGGATTGGCGCGGCGCGATCAGCGCGGCTCCACATTCATTTCCAGGCGCAGGTCCACGGCAGCGCTGGTGGGCGCCACGCTCTTGACGGTCTGCTGGCCCAGGCCCAGCACGCTCATCTGCTTCCAGGACTCGCCATCGCCCACCTGGTTGCCCACGTTGTCCAGCCACTTGAAGCGGTAGAACACGGTGCGGTCGGTGCGGCCCATGTTGGCCATGTCGGCCTGCACCACCAGGATGTCGTTCTTGCGCACGATGCGCATCTCGCGCACGGCGATGCTGTTGGCCTCGCCTCGCAGCGCCACCTTGGCCGCCACGGCCAGCGGCGTGGCGGGGTCATGCAACTGGGCGCTGGCGTTGCCAGCCAGGGTCATCAGGGCCGCGCACAGCACTGCAGGGATCGCGGCGGGGACAAAACGGGTTCTCATGCCAGAGGCTCCTTGAATGGGGTCAGAAACAGGGGTCAGTTCTTGGCAGCCGCTGCAGGCTGGGCGGCCGTGGGCTTGACGGTGGACGAGGGCACGGTGCGGGCGCGGTTGTTGTTGGTGGTGCGCACCGGGGCCGCGGGGGCCGCTGCTGCGGCAGGAGCCGGCTGGGGTGCGGCCGCCACCGTGGGCAGCTGGCCCAGCATGGCCACGTCGCCGATCAGCACGCTGTTGTCGTACATGCGCAGGGGCACCAGAGCGTACTGGCCGTCGATCTTGATCGGCTGGGGCAACTGGCGGCCATTGATGGTGACGGTGTGCTCGCCAGGGGGCAGGTAGCCACGGGCCACATACACGCGGCCGGGTAGCATGCGCCACAGGCGGTCGTCAGCCTGCTCGGTGGCCACCGAGGCAGCGGCACCGATGATGCCGCCGATCAGACCGCCACGCTTTTGCAGCTCGTTCTGCAGCACGCCCTTGGCCACGGCGCGGGTGAAGCCACGCAGCACCATGCCAGGCATTTCATCCTTGAGGGCACGGCGGGCCATCACGTTCACGTCCACCACTTTTTCGAGCTTGAGGTCGGTGCCAGCGGCCGACACCACCGTCAGGGGTGCGTCCTTGGAAGGCTCGATCACAGGGTACGAAATGCTGGCGGTGACCAGGCCCCGGCCGGTGGGCACGGGGATGGTGAAGGCCTTGGGCTTGCGCGCGGGGGCGTCGCCGGCTTCGACGATGAAGAGCACGTCGGTCATGCGCTGGCGGCGCTTCCAGGTGAAGCCGGTGCGGTTGTCCAGGCCGCGCAGGCCTTCCTCCAGTACGGGGGCGTCGGGCTTGAGCTCGATGGCCTTGCGGTAGCCGGGCGCGGCCAGGCCGGGCTCGTTGAGCATTTCGTACAGGAAGCCGGCCAGGTAGTGGCTCAGCGCGTTGGAGTAGCCGTTCTTGAGCGCCAGCACCTCGGGGTCGTTGAGGGTCTCGACGGGGTAGCCATTCAGCTCCTTGCCACCCGATGTGGCGCCCTTGGACTTGGCTTCTTCTTCAGCGGCCAGGGTTTCCTTGGCACGGAACTCGGCAATGATGGCTTCGCGCTCGTGGGTGCGCTTGATGTCCACGCGGGCGTTTTCAAAATCACCCACGGCCATGCGGTTGAGCGCCAGGCGCGTGGTCAGCCATACCTTTTCGTAATCCTGGCCTTCATAGACCTTCAGGCGCTCGCTCACCAGGGCGGCGCCCACGGTGCCCATCAGCTTGGAGGGGTTGGTCTTGGCGGTTTCTTCCCATTCCTTGACCTTGTTGTCGGCCAGCAGGAAGGCGTTGGTGCTGTCGGGATAGCGGCGGTCCATGCGCAGCAGTTCGCCGCGCTCCATGTTGAAGAGCAGCGCCGTTTTTTCTTCTTCGGTCTTGGCCGTGCTTTCCAGGCTGGCCAGCGCGGCGGGGATGCCGCCACTGCGCCCGGCGGTCTGCATGTCGGTGGCCAGCTTGTCATGGCTCTGCATGGTGGCGCAGCCGGTGAGGGCCGCGCTCAGTGCCAGGGCCCATAGCAGGCGCGGACGGAAACGGGGTGAGTGGGCGGTCATGGATGCTCCTTGCAGATCGGTCGGTTGCTCACCAGAAACACCCCGCGCTTACCACGCGCAGCCGTGCAACAGCCCCGCCAGAGGGAGGGTGCTGTGAATACGGCGTGCGTGGTGGAAGTCCGGTCAAGGCGGGCGCTGGCAGCCCGTGCGCCCCCTCCCGGCGCGGATACGTGCTGTGTGCGGCCCCCTCTGGCTGTGAGTTTCTTGGTTGTTGTGTATGGGGTTGTAGCCAGCCGCGGAATGTAGCAAAAGCTTGTATCTTTTCTGTAACCGTGTGGGGCCGGTGACACAGACGGACACAGGGGCCAGCACAGTGGGAGCATGGTGTGCATGTCATCCCTCCTGCTGCTGGCGCGGCATGCGGTACAGCCACACCACCCGCCCGCCGGGCGCACGCAGCTGGACGCTGGGTAGCCAGCCGGGCACCGCAAACTCCAGGCTGACCAGCCACGCGCCAGGCGCCAGCTCGGCCTGGGCCTTGGCGGCCGCGCGGGCCATGCTCTCGGGCCGCTGGAACAGGTACACCATCTGGTAGGCGCTCCAGTCGGCCTTCCACATGTCGGCACGCTGCACCCGCGCCCAGGGGCAGCGCAGGGCGCACAGCAGGCGCAGCGGCCAGCTCCACTCCAGCCCGTCGAGCTGGGCGGCAGGGTAGGCATGGCGCAAGGCCTTGAGGCCATCGCCCAGGCCACAGCCTGCGTCGAGCACCCGCGCACCCAAAGGCAGCGGGGCCTGCACGGCCAGAGACTGCAGCGCATGGCGCGGCGTGGGGAACAGGGGCGCATCGCGCCACGCATTGAGCGGATAGACCAGCAGCAACAGCGACAGCGGCACCAACCACGCCCAGGTGGGCAGGCTGGCCGCCCCCAGCAGCGCCAGCGACAACGGGAACCCTGCGGCAATCAGCCCGCGCCGCCACCAGCTGTCGCCCAGCACACTGGCAGCCGTGCCCAGCAGGCAGGCCACCAGCAAGGCGGCCACCGGGGGAACCGCGCGCTGCAGCGCCACAAAGATTAGCCACGCGCACGCCCACGCCGCCAGTGCGGGCAGGGGCCAGGGCATGCGCAGCGCGAGCATGGTTCTCCGTTCTCAGCGGCCAAAAATGCCGCGCAGCAGATTGACGGGGTTGACCACATTGCCCGCGTCCGTGCCGCCGTCGCCTGCTGGCGGCTGGCCTGCGGGCGCGCCGCCCATGCCGCTGGAATAAGCGCCTGTGCCGCCCGACGGTGCAGCGGGTGCTGCGCCCATGCCACCACGGCGCCCCTGCATCTCCTCGCCCAGCATGGCCATGGTGTGTGACTTCACCCGCACGCGCACCGACCATTCAGGCTCCCACGCAGCCTTGGGGTCGGCCGGGCGGGGTGGGTACACGATGTGGCTCTCGCCACCGTAGGCCATCATGCGCAACATGGGCGTGGCGTCACGCCCGCCGCCCGCAAAGATGCCTTGAGGAATGGCGCACTGCGTGGTCTCGGGCTGCAGCAGCACGCGCTCCTTGAGCCAGCGGTCGATGGTGGCGGGCGAGAGGTAGTCGAACAGGCCCATGCCCGTGTCTGGCGTTTCGGCGCTGGACCACATGATGAGGTCGTCCCCGCTTTGCGACATGGCATGCAGGTAGTAGGCGCGTGCATTGCGCACGGGCTGCCAGCTGGTGCCCATGCTGTCCTGCGGCTTGCCGGTGGTGCGCAGGTCGATGGCGGGCATCAGGTCTTGTGCTGCGCCCAGCGTGAATTTCATCGATGCAGGCACGCCGTCGCCGCGCACCTGGTGTTCGCCCACCAGCGAGCTGCCCGCCGACAGGCTCACCTGGTTGCGTTCGTTGGGGTACAGCGCATAGGCCGGGCCCACACGCGGCCCCCGGTCGGGAACGGTGCGGCCCGCAAAGGCCTGGGCGTAGTCGGTTGGCTTGGCGCGCGCCAGGTCGATCACACGCGGCTGGCCCGCGCGCACCGCGCTGCCGCAGCCCCAGTAGAGCAGGATGCGGCCCTTGGGCTGCTGTTGCTGGTATTCACGGGGCACTTCGCCCGGCTCGGTCTGCGTGGGCTGCGCGCGCGGCGGGATCAGCGGCAGGGATTCGCCCATGCGCATGCCGGGCGGGATGGCCTGGCTGGCTTCGACGCCGGGACGAAGCGTGTTGTGCAAGGCAATGTCGATGACACGCGGCGGCATGATGGACATGGCGCGGGCGTTGCCATAGGCCGTGTTGCCACCACCCGCCCTGCCCTGCGCGCCCCCGCCCATCCCCCCCATCAGGCCGCCGAGCATGCCGCCGCCACCGGGCAGGCTGTCCATCTCGGGCATGCCCGCCATGGTGCCGGTGGACAGGTCCATCCACAGCTGCACCTTGGGAGCCTTGGTGTTTTGGGCCTGGGCGCCCAGGCTGGCAATGCACAGGCCAGCGGCCAGGCAGGCGGGGGTCAGGTAGCGCAAAGGGGTTGTCATCAGGTCTGCTCCAGGAGATACATGGATCACCCGGCAAACCATCATGGGCCGCAAAGCAGCGTCGTCGCCGCCCTGTGAAGAGGCCTTGCGGTCAACCCGGGTGTGTTGAACGCAGCGCAGTGTAGGCCCCGCAAGGACGCATTTTGCCCCTGCAAGTTACTTGTGGAAACCGTTTGTGTGCGCTATTTCACGCCATCTTGCGCGGCAACAACGCCGCGCCCCGGAGCGATGAGAGGGTCAGCCGCGCAGGCGGTCGATCAGGCCGTTCAAAGCCTCCAGCGACCCGAACTGGATCGCCAGCTCGCCCATGTCCTCCACCCGGCCGTTGCGCTTGACGCGTTTCTTGACGCGCACTTCGACCTCGGCCATGAGCAGGTCCGACAGTTCTTCTTCCACACGCTTGAGGTCGCGCGACTTTTCCTTCTGGGGCTTTTGCGGCACCAGGCTGAACTCGGCGCCGATCTTTTTGACCAGGGCCTCGGCCTCGCGCACCGACAGCTTCTTGGCCGCGATCTGGTTACCCGCCGTGATCTGCGCGGCGCGGTCCAGCGACAGCAGTGCACGCGCATGGCCCATGTCAATGTCGCCCGCCATCAGCATGGTCTGCACAGGCTCGGCCAGATTCAACAGGCGCAGCAGGTTGCTGGCGGCGCTGCGCGAGCGGCCCACGGCCTGGGCAGCCAGCTCGTGCGTCAGGCCAAACTCCTTGACCAGGCGCTGCAGGCCCTGGGCTTCTTCCAGCGGGTTGAGGTCTTCGCGCTGGATGTTTTCGATGAGCGCCATGGCGGCGGCCGACTCGTCCGGTACATCGCGCACCAGCACCGGCACCTCAGCCAGGCCCGCCAGGCGGGAGGCCCGAAAGCGCCGCTCACCCGCAATGATTTCGTACAACGCACCCTCTGTGCTGAGGGCGCCCATCGCAGGGGAGGGCCCCTGCGATGCTCGTTCCTGCCGGCGCAGCCGAGCTTGTTCGTCGCTCAGGCGACGAACAAGAATCGGCTGCATGACGCCCTGGACCTTGATGGACTCGGCCAGCTCGTACAGCGCGCCCTCGTCCATGCGCGTGCGCGGCTGGTACACACCCGGCACCAGCTCGGAGAGCGGCAGGCTGCTGGGCAGGCCCGCTTCGGCGGCCTGGGCCTGCTCCACTTTGTCTTCGACCTTGGGGCCCAGCAGGGCTTCCAGGCCTCGGCCGAGGCCCTTGGGTTTTTTGGTGACCATGAAATGCGTCTCGCGAAAGGAAAAAGGGAAAGGGGGGAAGAATCAGCGGTCGATGATGACCAGCGTGCCGTGGCTGCCGGGCGCCACGGCGTGGGGCACGCCAGCGGGCACGATGAACACCTCGCCCGCGTTCACCTCGGTGACCTGCCCTTGCAGGGCGAGGCGCATGCAGCCGTCCAGCACCAACAGCGCTTCGTCAAAGTCGTGCGATTCGTCGGGATAGGCCGCGTCGTCCATGCGCAGCACCTTGACGTTGGCGCCCGCAGCCTGGCCCACCACCGTGGAGTTCCAGGCGCGGGGCAGTTGGTCGGCAATGGCGGGCAGGCTGATCTTGGTCATGGGTCGGCAACAAGGGTTCAAAACATCAACGCGCAGAGCGGCTCGCCACGCGACGCCGCTTGCGACTGCGCCACAGGCGCAGCCACACACCGAACCCGATGGCCAGCAGCACCAGGGCCAGCATGAACTGCCCCAGCGCGCCCACCACCACCGCCCCGCTGGGCAGCAGCCAGGCGAGCACCACTTGCAGCGCATCGAGCGGCCAGTAGAGCGCCACAGGACGCCGCGCCATCGTGGGTGATTGGCTCTGTGCAGCACCCGCCGTATCCGGGCGCTTGCGCCAAAAGGCCCAGCGGCTCATGCCGGGGTGGCGAGCTGCATCAGCCAGCCGCGCCCCTCGTCCCAGTCACCCAGCCCGGATTCGGCATTGATATGCCCGCGCTCGCCATAGTCCACAAACCGCGCACCCCAGGCCTGGGCCAGACCTTCGGCGCGCTCGAAGCTGCAGTACGGGTCGTTGCGGCTGCCCACCAGCACGGCCGGAAACGGCAGCGGCTGGCGCGCAATAGGCGCCCAGCCGTGGATCTGCGCAGCCAGGTCGGGCCGCTCCACATCGCCCGGCGCCACCAGCAGCGCGCCGCGCACCTTGGCCGCGTGGCGGGTGTGCGCCGCCCACCAGGCGGTGAGGATGCAACCGAGGCTGTGCGCCGCCAGCAGCACGGGGCCCTCGGCATCGGCCACAGTTTCTTCCAGGCGCGCAGACCAGTCGCCGCGCAGCGGGCGCATCCAGTCGTGCTGCTCCACGCGCTGGTAGCCGTGCGCGGCCTCCCAGCGGCTTTGCCAGTGGTCGGGGCCAGAGTTCTGCCAGCCAGGCAGCAGCAGGATGTTGGAGGCCTTCATTACTATCAAATTAATAGCTGCCACCGCATACTCTTCAAGCGCCTGCGGCCATTTTGGCCATGGAAGAGGCTGCAGCAGGCATGGTTTGCACGCGCTCGACCATCTCCTGCGCAAACTCCACAAAGGCCTGGCTGCCCTTGGCGGCCGGGTCAAACACCACGCCGGGCAGGCCATAGCTGGGCGCCTCGGCCAGGCGTACGTTGCGCGGAATCACGCTGTTGAACACCTTGTCGCCAAAGTGGCCCTTGAGCTGGTCGCTCACCTGCTGCTGCAGCGTGATGCGCGGGTCGAACATCACCCGCAGCAGGCCGATGATCTGCAGGTCGGCATTGAGGTTGGCGTGCACCTGCTTGATGGTGTTGACCAGGTCGGTCAGGCCTTCCAGCGCGAAGTATTCGCACTGCATGGGCACGATCACGCCGTGGGCACTGCACAGGCCGTTGAGGGTGAGCATCGACAACGACGGAGGGCAGTCGATCAGCACGAAGTCATAGTCACCATCGGCCTCGGCCAGCGCAGATTTGAGGCGCTTTTCGCGGTGCTCCAGCGCCACCAGCTCCACCTCGGCCCCGGCCAGTTCGCGGTTGGCGCCCAGCACCCAGTAGCCACATTTGTCCGACAGCACGGCCGCCTCTTTGACCGAGGCGGACTCAAGCAGCACGTCGTACACCGTGAGGTCGAGGCTGCGCTTGTCCACGCCCGAGCCCATGGTGGCGTTGCCCTGCGGGTCCAGGTCCACCATCAGCACGCGCTGGCCGATCTTGGCCAGGCCAGCGGCGAGGTTGACGGTGGTGGTGGTCTTGCCCACCCCACCCTTTTGATTGGCAACGCAAAAGATCTTGGCCATGTGGATGCTGCAGTTCGTGTGGTGTTATTTGGAGATGGCCAGCTTGATGCCAAAGCCGATCAGGAAGACGCCTGCCACTTTCTCCAGCACGCGGCCGATGCGCGGGTTGGCGCGCATGCGCTCAACCAGGTGGTGCGTGAGCAGCACGGCCGTCAGGCCATAGAGAAACGTCAACGCGGCCACCGTGGCCGCCATCACGCCAAAGGTCAGCATGCCCTGGTGCCGGGCCGGGTCCACGAACAGCGGAAAGAACGCCATGTAGAACACGATGGCCTTGGGGTTGAGCAAGGTGATCAGCCCGGCCTGCTTGAAATAGTGGCGCGGCTCGATGTTCAGGATGGGCTGGGAGCCCGGCTTGGCCGTGACCATCTTGAAACCCAGCCACGCCAGATAGGCGGCCCCCAGCCACTGCACCGCGCGGAAGGCGGTGGGGTAGGTGGCGAGCAACGCAGCCACCCCGGCCACTGCCGCCCACATCAGCACCTGGTCGCCCGCAATCACGCCCATGGTGGCCGCCATGCCGCCGCGAATACCGCCCTTGCTGGTGGAGGTGATGAGCGCCAGAT
This sequence comes from Acidovorax sp. Root402, assembly GCF_001425125.1. Classification (NCBI taxonomy): domain Bacteria; kingdom Pseudomonadati; phylum Pseudomonadota; class Betaproteobacteria; order Burkholderiales; family Comamonadaceae; genus Acidovorax; species Acidovorax sp. Root402. Next base: position 284,584 of record NZ_LMDQ01000001.1, on the reverse strand, counting down.
TGCCAGGGCCCGGAATGAGCAGGAACAACACGATGGCGGCGACAAAGGCGCCGTAGTCTGCGATGCCGAACATGGTTTCTCCTGGTGCGCGGGGAGGGTGCGACCGAAAGATGCACCCGGGTGAGGAGCCGAGTTTACGCGAGCCCCCTGCTCCACCCGTCGAAAAGTCGGCGCACTGAGGACAGAGCCATCAGGCGGGCTTCATCCAAATGATGCAGCGCTCCGCGTCCAGACCCGGCACCGTGAGCTGTTCCACGTGAAACACCGCCACATCCGCAGGCAGGGCGGCGATTTCCTCATGGGGGTGTTTGCCCTTCATGGCCAGCCACGTGCCATGGGGCGCGGCCAGTGCGCTGCGCGACCAGGTCACAAAGTCTGGCAACGAGGCAAACGCGCGGCAGCTGATGATGTCGAACGGCGTGGTCAGCGTCTCGACCCGCGCGTGCACGCCATGCAGGTTGCGCAGCTTGAGCGCCACCGCCGCCTGCTGGATGAACGCCGCCTTCTTGCCCACGGTGTCCACGCAACTCACATCCACATCCGGGCAGCAGATGGCAAACACCACGCCAGGCAAGCCGCCACCCGACCCGACATCCAGCAGCTTCACCGCTGCCACCCCACCCTGCTGCAGGCCCGCCACATGCCGCCGCAGCGGCGCCACGGCGGCCAGGCTGTCCAGCAGGTGGTGCGTCATCATCTCCTGCGGGTCACGCACGGCGGTCAGGTTGTAGACCTTGTTCCACTTTTGCAGCAGCGCCAGGAAATCCATCAACAGGGAAACCTGCGCATCGCTCAGGCCCAGCGCCAGAGTGTCGACCCCGGCTTGTAATTGTTGGCGCAGGCTGTCGTGGTTGTTGTTCACCGCCATCGTCATGCCGCCACTTCGCCTTCTGCCTTGGATGGCATGGCGGGTGCCACGGCGAACTCCTTGAACCCACCCTTCTTCAGATGCACCATCAGCAGCGAGATCGACGCAGGCGTAATGCCCGTGATGCGCGAGGCATGGCCCAGGGTCTCGGGCCGGTGACGGGTGAGCACTTGGCGCGCCTCGATGCTCAGCGCGGTGACCTGCATGTAGTCCAGGTCGGGCGGCAGGCGCAGCTTCTCAAAGTGCGCAGCGCGCTCCACCTCGCCCTTCTGGCGGTCGATGTAGCCTGCGTACTTGGCGGCAATCTCCACCTGCTCCAGCACAGGGTCGCTCAAGTCGCCCAGGGTTTCACGTGAAACATCGGCGGATGCGTACTTGCCGCCATCCATGGACATCAGGTTGGCGTAGCCCACATCGGGGCGGCGCAGCAGCTCGAACAGGTTGTACTCGTGCTCGATGCTCTTGCCCAGCACCCGCTCAGATTCGGCGGCAGGCAGATTGCGTGGGTTCACCCAGGTGGCCTTCAAGCGCTCTGTTTCACGTGAAACCGCATCGCGCTTGCGGCTGAAGGCATCCCAGCGCGCATCGTCCACCAGGCCCATCTGGCGCCCCACTTCCGTCAGGCGCATGTCCGCATTGTCCTCGCGCAGCTGCAGGCGAAACTCGGCCCGGCTGGTGAACATGCGGTAGGGCTCGGTCACGCCCTTGGTAATCAGGTCGTCCACCAGCACGCCCAGGTAGGCCTCGTCGCGGCCGGGCAGCCAGGGCGCATCGCCCCGGCACTGCAACGCGGCGTTGATGCCGGCAAACAGGCCCTGGGCCGCCGCCTCTTCGTACCCGGTGGTGCCATTGATCTGCCCGGCGAAGAACAGGCCCTGGATCTGGCGGGTTTCAAAGCTGCTCTTGAGCGAGCGGGGGTCGAAGTAGTCGTATTCGATGGCGTAGCCGGGGCGCAGGATGTGCGCGTTCTCCAGCCCCGGCATGCTGCGCACCAGGTCGTACTGGATGTCGAACGGCAGGCTGGTGCTGATGCCGTTGGGGTAGAACTCGTGCGTGGTCAGGCCCTCGGGCTCCAGGAAGATCTGGTGGCTGTCCTTGTCCGCAAAGCGGTTGATCTTGTCTTCCACGCTCGGGCAGTATCGCGGGCCCACGCCCTCAATCTTGCCGGTGAACATGGGGCTGCGGTCGAAGCCGCTGCGGATGATCTCGTGCGTGCGCTCGTTGGTGTGGGTGATCCAGCAGGGCACCTGCTGGGGGTGCATTTGTGCATTGCCCATGAAGCTGAACACAGGCACCGTGCCCTCGTTCACGCCGCCGGGCATGCCGTCTCCGGGCTGTTCGGTGCACTTCGAGAAGTCGATGCTGCGCCCATCGATACGGGGCGGCGTGCCGGTCTTGAGGCGCCCTTGCGGCAGCTTCAGCTCCTTGAGGCGCGCCGACAGCGATACCGCCGGTGGGTCCCCTGCCCGGCCGGCTGCGTAGTTGTTCAGCCCCACATGGATCTTGCCGTCCAGGAAGGTGCCCGCCGTGAGCACCACGGTGCGGCTGCGGAAGCGGATGCCCACCTGCGTCACGGCGCCCACCACGCGGTCGCCTTCCACCATCAGGTCGTCCACCGCCTGCTGGAACAGCCACAGGTTGGGCTGGTTCTCCAGCATGCGGCGGATGGCGGCCTTGTACAGAATGCGGTCGGCCTGGGCGCGCGTGGCCCGCACGGCCGGGCCCTTGGAGCTGTTGAGGATGCGGAACTGGATGCCGCCCTCGTCCGTCGCCAGCGCCATGGCCCCGCCCAGCGCATCCACCTCTTTCACCAGGTGGCCCTTGCCGATGCCCCCAATGCTCGGGTTGCAGCTCATCTGCCCCAGGGTCTCGATGTTGTGGGTCAGCAGCAGCGTTTTGCTGCCCATACGGGCAGCGGCCAGCGCGGCCTCGGTGCCTGCATGGCCACCGCCGACAACGATCACATCAAATTCCTGGGGATACAACATGGGGACACTCCGGGGCCCGGCGGGCCCGATAATCAAAACACCCGGTGCACGCGGGCACCCTACAGAGGGCGCCGCACACCGGCCCTGCTGGTGGCGGGCGCACCCGGTGCCCCAGCAGGCAACCCGCGATTTTCCCACTTTGCGCAGGCCGTGTCTGTTTCCAGCCCCCTCACCCTCTTCCTGACCGAGTTGCTGGGCGCTCCGCCTCCGGCCGTGGAGACCTGGTGGGTACGCGCCGAACGGCGCTTGCTGGAGCGCGGCCAGCCCCTGCTGCGAGCCGGCGAACACTGGCGACACCTGTGGTGGGTGGAGCGCGGCGCGCTGCGGCTGTACTACCTGGACCGCGACGGGGCCGAGTCCAACAAGAACTTCTTTCTGGACGGCGCCCTGTGTTGGCCCATCACCCCCACATTGCGCCAGCAGCCGGTGATGTTTCACGTGGAACCATTGGAAGACAGCGTGGTGTGGGCGCTGCCCCTCCATCCCAGCGACCCACTGCCCGGCGCAGGCTGGGCACCGTGGACCGCCCTGGAGCACCGGGTACTCTGCGCGCTGCTCGACGGCAAGATGCAGCGCGAGCAGGAATTTCTGCAACTCAGCGCCCGCCAGCGCTACACCCGCTTGCTGGAGCAACACCCGCAATGGGCCGAGCGGATCGCCCTCAAGCACCTGGCGTCGTACCTCGGCGTGACCGACGTCTCGCTGTCGCGCCTGCGCAGCGAGATGGGGCTTATCAAAGGATAAGGCGGGGGGCGCGGGCCTTCGGCAGAGTGCGGGAATCGCTCCCACCAGTCCCGGCCATGACCCTCCACCCACACGCCCACAACACACCGCCCCTGCACCTCTCCCTCTTGCCCCACACCCTTGCCGTGTTGTGGCTGGGCCTCATGGCCGGGTTCTTCGGCACCTACAGCGCCAACGTCAACCTGGCCCTGCTGCAGATGGACGGCGCGACCTATGCCACGGTGCAGTCCGCCTTCAACCGCAACGTGCGGCACGCCCTGTTCTTTGTGCTGTTCTTTGGCCCACCCTTGTGGTGTGCGCTGACGATAGCCATGGCCTGGCGTGAACACCGCACGCTGTGGTGGCGCCTGCTGGCCCTGGTCGGCGCGGCCTACCTGCTGGGCATCGTGTTCTTCACCCAGCAGGTCAACCTGCCGCTCAACCACACCACCGAAGCCTGGAACCCCCAGGCCCTGCCCGCCGACTGGGCCAAAGTGCGCGACCAGTGGAATGCCGCCAACCTGTGGCGGGCCTGGCTCAGCCTGGGGTGTTTTGCAGCGGCGCTGGGGACGCTGGTGGGGCGCCAGGCCGGTCGCCGCATGCCGGGCTGACATGGGCAACGCTGGCCACCGTCATCCCCCGCACAGCACCAAGCCAAAAAAACCGCAACGCGCTCCCCGCTTGCAGGATTCCTGCCGCCCGCCTGTGATTCAATCGCAGGCACCATGCCCAACACCACCCCCTCCCTCCTCATCTTTGCCGGCAGCACACGCCAGCAATCCTTCAACCGCAAACTGGCCCATGCCACCGCCGCCATCGCGCGCGATGCGGGTGCCACAGTCACGCTGCTGGAGCTGTCCGAGTTCGACATCCCGCTGTACAACGCCGACCTCGAAGCCCAGGGCACGCCCGCCGATGTGATCCGTCTGAAGGAAATCCTGTGGCAGCACCCGGCCTGGGTGATCTGCTCGCCCGAATACAACGGCAGCTACACCGCCCTGCTCAAGAACACCATCGACTGGGCCTCCAGCCCCGTCAAAGGCAACCCCGACTGGCAGGACGGCGGCAAGAGCTTTCGCGGCAAGGTGGTGGGCATGCTCAGCGCGTCGCCCGGCGCCCTGGGCGGCCTGCGCTCGCAAAGCCACTTGGCGCCCCTGCTCATCAATGCCGAATGCTGGCTCGCGCCCAAGGCGTTTGCGCTGGGCTCGGCGGGCAGCGCATTTGACGACAGCGGCGCCCTCATCCAGCAAACCCACCGCGACCGCGTGCGCGCCGTGGTGGACCAGGTGCTGTGGGCATCCGCCCGGCTGAATGCTGCGGCCGCCACGGGCCAGTGAGCGCAAAAAACAAAGGCCAAAACAAGCCCTTGCGCGCGCCCCGTATGCCCTGACAGCTATACAAAAAAGAGCAACACACCCATGGACTGCCGCCCCGGCTGCGGCGCCTGCTGCACCGCCCCCTCCATCAGCTCGCCCATCCCGGGCATGCCCCAGGGCAAACCGGCGGGGGTGCGCTGCATCCAGCTGGGGGACGATGCGCGCTGCCGCATTTTTGGGCAGCACGAGCGCCCGGCGGTGTGCGGCGGGTTGATGCCATCCACTGAAATGTGCGGCGCCACCAACGAGCAAGCGCTGGTGTATCTGATGCGGCTGGAGCAGCTGACGCAGCCAGGAAGTGTAGGCGAACCGGTGGCATAGCCGGTCTTCTTCCTCTTCCCGCCTGACCAGGTGACTGCTACTTCATCGAGTGCAGACCTACCTTGTTGCCCTCGGTGTCCACAAAGTGGGCAAAGAAGCCAAAGTCATTACCAATCTCCGTCTTGGGCACCACCACCTGGCCACCGGCCTGCGCCACGCGCGCCAGCAGGGGGGCCAGGTCGTCTCCGCCGTTGAGGTACACCATCGTCCCGTTTTGCGAAGGCACACCACCCTCACCCTGCACAATGGCGCCGCCCACGGCCTCGGGGTCGGTGGATAACATGCCCATCATGGTCGGGCCCATGGCCATGGGCGCGATGGTGATGCCCAACACCGTTTCGTAGAAAGTCTTGGCGCGGGTGAAGTCGGTCACGGGGATCTCGAACCAGTTCAAGGCATGGGGCATAGGGCTCTCCTTGGGGTTGGGAAACCGAAAACCAGCACTGTGAACTTGTACGCTGACCAGCGCAATGGTGGCGCGTCACCCGGCGCCGTGGCATTTTGTAGTTTGTGCTTTTTGTATGCGACACCGGCCACCACCAGATTCGCAATCCCCAAGCCCAGAAAACCAAGCACTCCAGCACGCCAAAGGTTTGTGTGTGCAGCATTCAAAGCTTGAGTGTCGAAGCGAAGAACCCACAAATGAGCGTCAGGACGCTCAGCTTCCGGCTGGCTCAGCTGGGAACGGTCCGCCAGAAGTTGATCCTCCAGATTTGAAATCACCGCTGCAATGGGGTCTTTGATGAGCGGGATCTGCACAAAACAATAGGCGGCCAGGGAGAGCGCCAATAGTGCAAGGCTCAGAGATACGAGGAATAGGCGCATGGTGAAGCTACTGGTGACGGACAAGCGGAGGGTTCCACGCAGCGCGCTGAATCACCCTCCGGTAACCGTCCCCATCCTCAAACGTGCAGCCCTGCTGGCTCCAGTACGGATTGAACGATTCGACCTCCTTGAAGCCAGCGCCACGCATCGCCTGGCAACGTTCCGTCCACGCCTGATGATCTGGAGCATAGAAGACAAACAGATCTTCGGGCGTTGGCTGCGGCGTCACTGGGTGCCTGCGGCAGACGGTGAACTCGAAGTGGAAATCCGCCCAGCGAAACCCAAGCATGGCACCATCAAAGCCATCGTGGTCCGCAAAGCTTGCAAGCTCTTCCAGGCCAAGGCCCTGCTGGTACTGCGCGACAGCGTGATGCAGGTCGCGCACAGGGCGTGCGATTCTCAGGTGAATGCTCATAGCGCTTGGGGAAGGGTGTAGTGGGTCGCCGCCTCACTATAGCCACCGCCGCACGCAGGCCCGACCGAAATCGGCTGGACGGTCATGCCTATCCGTCGATCCGTTGCGCCTGTTGCTTTTCACGGCCTGGGCAACGCCCGATCCTCCCGGCACGCCTTCAGCGGCTTGGCCGTGGCCGAGGCGATGCGCAGCACCCGCTGCTCGCGGCGGTCCACCACCACCTTCATGCAGGCGCAGCCGTGGCCGTAGTGGCCGTTGGTCTTTGTCCATTGCGCGTCGGTGAACACGGGCCAGTCGCCCTCGGCGCTGGCGCCGCCCTGGGTGGCGATCACCCACTCGCCATCGCGGTCGGTCAGGGTGGCGTTGCCGGGGGTGGGGTTGTGGAACCAGCCGCAGCGGTTTTCCAGCGGGGCAGCGCGGCTGGTCGATGGCACAGCAGTGTTTTGGGCGCTGGCGGCCACGGCGCAGGCCAGCGACGCGGCGCCCAGCGCCAGGTGGCGGGCGTGGCGCCGCAGTGGGGTGGGGGCGGGTGGCATGGGTGGTCCTCTCTGGATTTGAAGAAAAATGGGCCCTTCGGCTCGTCCATCATGCCTTGATAGCTATCAAAACAGAAGCGCTTGATACTCTGGTGTCACACAGCGGCGGCCCCGCGCGTCTAAGCCCAGGCCCCGCCCGATCCGGTGCATTGGGCGCACACTCTACCTCCCCCGCTCCGCTGCCATGACGCTTTCTGCCCCCACCCCCGCCGACCCCTTCACCACCCTGCGCCCGCGCCTGTTCGGCATTGCCTACCGCATGCTGGGCGTGCGCGCCGATGCCGAGGATGTGCTGCAAGACGCCTGGCTGCGCTGGAGCCGCCAGGACCCCACCGCGCTGCAGTCGGCCGAGGCCTGGCTGGTGACGGTGGTCACGCGCCTGTCCATCGACCGGCTGCGCGCGCTCAAGGCCGAGCGTGAGGCCTATGTGGGCTGGTGGCTGCCCGAGCCGCTGGTGGAGCTGGACGCGCACACCCCCGAGTCGGCGGCGGAACTGGCGGGCGAGCTGTCGGTGGCGTTCATGTATGTGCTGGAGCGGCTGGGGCCGGAGGAGCGCGCGGCCTTTTTGCTGCGCCAGGTGTTCGACTACGACTACCCCGAGATCGCCGCCCAGCTGGGCAAGACCGAGGCCAGCTGCCGCCAGATGGTGCACCGCGCCAGCGAGCGCGTGCAGCAGGCGCGCACCCGCTTTGAGGTGCCGCAGGCGGTGCACCACCAGTTGCTGCAGCGCTTCATGAAAGCCGCCCAGAGTGGCGACCGCCATGCCATCCAGGCACTGTTGAGCGAAGACGCCCAGCTCATCGGCGATGGCGGTGGCATCGTGCCCTCGTTTCCCAAGCCGCTGGTGGGGCCGTTTCGCATCACCAACCTGTACTGGGCGGTGTTCCGGCGCCTGGGCGCGCAGGTGGTGTACCGCATGGCGCTCATCAACGGCGAGCCGGGCCTGCTGCGCTATGTGGACGCGCGCATAGAGTCGGCCCAGGCGTTTGTGACCGATGGCGAGCGCATCTTGGCCATCTACGCCGTGCGCAACCCGGACAAGCTGGCAGGCATCCCGGCCATGCTGCCGCTGTAAAGACACGGGCATGGCGCTGCTCGCGCGAACCGCTGCGCAGGCGGCCCCCGGCAAGCGCGCCTGGGGAGAAAAAACACACGCCTCCTGTCACAACCCGGCACGGCGCAGCGTCTTGATGGGTATGGAAGACGGCAATGCAGCCACATGGCGACATCGCCACAAGGCCCCGCACCAGCGCCGTCTTTCACCACCGTCATCAACAACCCTTTGCCATCACCCAGGAGATTTCCATGTCGCAACACAGCGCCCGCCTGCCCTACCACCAACTGTCGTCCAAGGCCTTCATGGGCCTGGTCAACGTCTCTGAAACCATCAAGAAAGGCCCGCTGGGCACCCGGCTGGCCGAGCTGGTGTTCCTGCGTGTTTCGCAGATCAACGGCTGCGCCTACTGCATGGACATGCACTGGAGCGCGCTCGTCAAGGACGGCGCCGATCCGCGCCACCTCAACGCTGTGGCTGGCTGGCGCGAGGCACCGTTCTTCAGCGAACGCGAACGCGCCGCCTTCCGCTGGGCAGAGATCATCACCGCCACACCCCACAGCGACGCGAGCGATGACGAATACGCCAAGCTGAAGGCCCTGTTCTCCGACGCCGAGATTTCCGACCTGGGCTTTGCCATCGCCATCATCAACGCCTGGAACCTGCTGAACGCGGGCATGCGCGCACCGATTCCACAGGCCGGCTGAGCGCTGGCCGATGAGGGGTACGGGCCGGTGAAGGGGACATCGGCCCGTAGGGCCCGCTGCGGGCGCCGTGCACCAGAAATTCGCGTCGAAATGGCCGATAGCGCTAGTGAGTCATGCCTCTTTTGCTATCAATAGTGAAGCACAAGGCACCCGACACATGGCTACGGGTGTAGCCTGCCTGACAGACCCAGCCACCGCCCCGCCCTACAGTGGTGTCTTCCCACCCACAACACCGGAGACACCCACCCATGCTCAACATCCCCTCGCTGCAAGGCAGCGTCAGCCCTGAAGAATGGCAGCTGCGCTGCGACCTGGCCGCGTGCTACCGGCTCGTCGCGCTGTACGGCTGGAGCGACCTGGTCTTCACCCACATCAGCGCCAAGCTGCCCGAGTCGGTGTCAGGCCCGGGCGAGCACCATTTCCTCATCAACCCCTACGGCCTCATGTTCGACGAGATCACGGCGTCGAGCCTGATCAAGGTGGACATGCTGTGCAACAAGCTGCACGACTCGCCCTTCCCCGTTAACCCTGCCGGCTTCGTGATCCACAGCGCCGTGCACGAGGCCCGGCCCGAGGCGGGCTGCGTGCTGCACACCCACACGCGCGCCGGCGTGGCCGTCAGCGCGCAAAAGGGCGGCGTGCTGCCCATCAGCCAGCAAAGCACGTTTGTGCTGGGCTCGCTGGCGTACCACGAGTACGAAGGCGTGGCCTTCCGCGACGAAGAAAAGCCGCGCCTGCAGGCCGACCTGGGCGAAGCCAACTTCCTCATGCTGCGCAACCACGGGCTGCTGACGGTGGGCAAGACCATTGCCGACGCCTTCCTGTCCATGTACACCTTCGAGAACACCTGCCGCATCCAGATCGACGCGCAGGCCGGGGGCGAACTGACGCAGGTAAACCCGCAGATCGTGACCGGCGTGGCCCAGGCCATGCGCGTGCAGACCGGCGGCCTGGGCGGCGCCTTTGCCTGGCCCGCGCTGCTGCGCAAGGTACAGCGCGACCTGCCCGGATACGACAGCTGACACGACCCATCCCCGCTGCACCACGCGGCGGGCGCCGGGGTTGCGCCCCGGCGCCTGCAAGAATCCGGCGCAGCGCATAGGATCGGCGGTTTCCGACCGTTTTCAAGGACCGATCCATGAAGCTTTACTACTCCCCCGGCGCCTGCTCCCTGTCCCCCCACATCGCCTTGCAAGAGGCCGGCCTGGCCTACACCCCCGTGCTGGCCAGCACCAAGAGCCACAAGCTGCAGGACGGCACCGACTACTACACCATCAATGCGCTGGGCTACGTGCCCGTGCTGGAGCTGGACAATGGCGAGCGCCTGCGCGAAGGCCCGGCCATCGTGCAATACATTGCCGATCAGGTGCCCGACAAGCAGCTCGCCCCCGCCAACGGCACCCTGGCGCGCTACCGCCTGCAAGAGTGGCTGACCTTCATCGGCACCGAGCTGCACAAGGGCTTCAGCCCCCTGTTCAACCCCGCCACCCCCGAGGAATACAAGCCCATGGTGCGCGAGCGCCTGCTGCAACGCCTGCAGTGGGTGGATGGCCAGCTCGCCGGCAAGCAGTACCTGATGGGCGACCAGTTCACCGTGGCCGACGGCTACCTGTTCACCGTGACCAACTGGACCCAGCCCACCAAGCTCGATATCTCCGGCCTGGCCAACCTGGCGGCCTACCGTGAACGCGTGGGTGCCCGCCCCGCAGTGCAAGCCGCGATGAAGGCCGAAGGCCTGCTGAAGTAGGGCCAGGGCTACAAGGGGCGCTGCCGCCACGCCACCAGCGCCCCCACCCACAACGCGCAGGCCGAGAACACCAGCCCGCGCGCCAGGCCTCCAGGCCCGTCGGCGATCCAGCCCACCACCGTGGGCCCCACGATCTGCCCGGCCGCAAACACGATGGTGAACGCGCTGATGCCACTGGCCCAGAGCGCCTGCGGCAGGTTGTGCCGCACCAGCGCCGTGGTCGATGCCACCACGGACAAAAACACCCCGCCAAACAGCAGCCCCGAGCCCAGCACCACCGGCCACGAGCCCGTGACGGCAGGCAGGATGGTGGCCACGCCCAGCAGCGCATTCAGGCGCGCCAGCGCCTCGCCACCCCGGCTGCGGTCCAGCAGCCCGGCCCAGATGCGCGACGACAGCACCACGGCCAGCCCCAGCAGGGCGTAGAACAGCGTCACCTCGCCCGCACCCCGGCCCTGCTCGCGCAGCAGCGCCACCACAAAGGTCATGTAGCCGATGTAGCCCACGCCAAACAGGCCGTAGCCGAGCAGCGCAGGGGCCAGCGCCCGCCAGCGCACGCGGTCGGGCACTGCAGCCGCCGGTGTGGTCCCGGATGCAGCCGCCACAGGTGCAGCCAGCCCGCTCAACACCCGCGCCGGCCACAGCAGCGCCAGCGTGGCTGCCAGGCAGGCCAACGCCAGCGCCCACCAGGCCCAGGTCCAGCCATGCGGCGCAGGCGCCACGCCCAGCACCGCAGGCACCAGCAGCGCCGACAGACTAATGCCCCAGCCCGTGCCGCCGTAGTACAGGCCCAGCAGCAAACCGCTGCGCCCCGGCACCTGCGCACCCAGCCGCGCCGCGAGCAAGCCCCCGGCGATGAACACCAGCGCACTGGCCCCACCGGCCAGCAGGCGCTGCGCCAACAAGGGCGTTGCCTGCGTGAAAAACCCGCTCAGGCCCATGAACACCGTGGCCATCACGGCGCCCACCAGCAGCACCGCCCCAGGGGCTGCGCGCCGCAACAGAAAGGGTGTGGCCAGAGCGCCCAGCAAGTAGCCCAGCGCGTTCGCCGTGTTCATGCCCCCTGCCAGCGTGTACGACCAGCCCAGGTCTTCGCGCATGGGCGGCAGCAACAGGGCATAGGCAAACCGCGTGATGCCCAGCGAGATGGCGGCGCCCATCGACAGGGCCACGGCAAGCCACAGGCTGCGCAACGGGGAGACAGGGAACGGTGCGGGGGGCGGTGGCAAGGGCATGGCCTTTCATTCTCATGCAACGGCCACGGTGCTGCAGACGTGACGGGCTTGAGCGACTCGGTTAACACAAAACCGGAGCCCTTGTAGACGCCAGTGTGCTGCACGTTTTGCGCTGCAGCATTAAGCTGCAAGGCTGCTTTGTTTGCACGTACCTCTACAGGACACCTTCAACATGACCTCTTTGTTTGAACCCACCCGCGCGGGCGACCTCCAGCTGGCCAACCGCATTGCCATGGCGCCGCTCACGCGCAACCGCTCGCCCGAGGCCATCCCCACCGACCTGGTCGCCACCTACTACGCGCAGCGCGCCAGTGCCGGTCTCATCATTTCCGAGGCCACAGCCATCAGCCCGCAAGCCCAGGGCTATGCCGATGTGCCCGGCCTGTACGGCACCGAGCAGCTGGACGGCTGGAAGAAGGTGACCCGCGCCGTGCACGATGCCGGCGGCAAGATCGTGGTGCAGCTGTGGCATGTGGGCCGTGTCTCGCACACCGACCTGCAGCCGGGCAACGCCGCACCCGTCGCACCCTCGGCCGTGCAGGCCAACACCAAGACCGTGCTCATCAAGGACGGCGTGCCCACCTTCACCCCCACCTCCATGCCCCGCGCACTCGACGCCGAAGAGATCCCCGGCATCGTGCAGGACTACCGCCACGCCGCGCGCAACGCCATTGCGTCGGGTTTTGACGGTGTGGAAATCCACGCGGCCAACGGCTACCTGATCGACCAGTTCCTCAAGACCGGTGCCAACCAGCGCACCGACGACTACGGCGGCAGCATTGCCAACCGCGCCCGCCTGCTGCTCGAAGTGACCCGCGCCATCGTCGAGGAAATCGGCGGCGGCCGCACCGGCATCCGCCTGTCGCCCGTCACCCCTGCCAACGACATCGTGGACGCCGACCCACAGCCCCTGTTCGACCACGTGGTGCGCCATCTGGGCCCGCTGGGCCTGGCCTACATCCACATCATCGAAGGCGCCACCGGTGGCCCGCGCGAGGTGGAAGGTCGCCCGTTTGACTACGCCGCCCTCAAGGCCGCCTACCGTGCGGCGGGTGGCAAGGGTGCATGGATGGTCAACAACGCCTACACCCGCGAGCTGGCCGATGCCGCCCTGGCCAACGGTGCCGACATCGTGGCCTTTGGCCGCCCCTTCATCGCCAACCCCGACCTGGTGGCGCGCCTGAAAGCCAACGCACCGCTCAACGAGGTGAACCGCGCCACGCTGTACGGCGGCGGGGCCGAGGGGTACACGGACTACCCGGCGCTCAGCGCCTGAGTCTGCACCGCGCCGGAACGGCCCCATGGGGCCGCACCGGTTGCAGCTGCCGCTGCGCGAGCCAGCGGTCGCCTGCCGCAGTCAGCACCAAACGGCGCAGTCGCTCAGGAGGGTGAGCCGAGCCCGATCGGACTGGGCGCCCGCATGACGATGCGGGTGAAGAGCCGGTCATAGGCCGCGTCGCGCGGCTTGCCCGGGGCCAGCGGGTTGGTGTTGCTGGCAAAGGCCGCGTCGATGGCGGTCCAGTCGCCCGGCTGCAGGGTCTCCTGCGCGGCGGGCAGCACCACGGTTTCTTCCAGGCGCATGTGCTCCAGATAAAAGCGGATGTAGCGCTCCAGCGCCAGCGCAAACGCCTCGCGGCGCGCGTCGCCCATCAGCTCCCAGCCCAGCAGCAGGTGCTGCAGTTCGCGCACGGCGGCCTCACCGCCCTCATGGTCACGCTCCAGCTGGGCGATGGCCTCGGCCGCCTGGGGCGAGCGCTCGGCCACCCTGGGGAACAGCCACTGCGACTCCTTGGGGTGGTGCTGGCGCTCGGGAAACTCGTCGATGTAGAACAGCATGGCCCGCATCACGTCAAAGAACGCGGCGGGCTCGTCGCCCGGGCCCTGGTCCAGCATCAGGCGCAGCGAGTGCAGCACCGCCGCGAGCGACGCATGCTCCTCGCGAATGGTTCGCAGACTGATCGACGGCATGGCGCACTCCCCAGGTTCAACAAGGCCCCAAGGGTGCCACGCGTGCACGGGTGCGCCCATGACGCAGGTCAATAAACCGCCGGGCAGCTCTGCCCACAAAAAAGCCCCGCAGACCAAGCCTGCGGGGCTCATCGGAAGAAAAGGCCTGGTGCGGTCAGTGCGTCAGGCGCGCCTGCGCGGCGCCTGTTGCCAGCGCCTGGGTTTGATGCCCTGCATACGGTGCGGCCACCGCACCGCCGTGGCCGTAGCCGGCTGCAGATTCGGCCAGGCGGAACTGCTGCACCACATGCGACAGGCGCGCGGCCTGCTCGCGCAACGACTCGGCGGCTGCGGCGGATTCCTCCACCAGCGCCGCGTTCTGCTGCGTCATGCGGTCGATCTCGCCCACCGAACTGTTCACCTGGCCGATGCCAGCCGACTGCTCGGACGCAGCCGCCGTGATCTCGCCAATGATGTCGCCCACGCGCTGCACGCTGCTCACGATGTCCTTCATGGCCGTGCCGGCTTCTTCCACATGGCGCACGCCGCCGTCCACGGCCGTCACGCTGCTCTGGATCAGGCCCTTGATGTCGCTGGCCGCCGCTGCGCTGCGCTGCGCCAGGCTGCGCACCTCGCTGGCCACCACGGCAAAGCCCCGGCCCTGCTCGCCTGCACGGGCAGCTTCCACCGCAGCGTTCAGCGCCAGGATGTTGGTCTGGAAGGCAATGGAGTCGATCAGGCCGATGATGTCGCCGATCTTGCGGCTCGATGTCGAAATCTCATGCATGCTGGCCACGGCCTGCTGCACCACGCCGCCACCGTGTGTGGCCATCTGCGAGGCCGACGCGGCCAGCTGGTTTGCCATCTGCGACGACGATGCCGTCTGCTGCACCGTGGACGTGAGCTGCGACAGCGAGGACACGGCCTCCTGCGCGTTGCTGGCCGTCTGCTCGGTGCGCTGCGACAGGTCCTGGTTGCCCGTGGCGATCTCCTGGCTGGCCGTGGCGATGTTGCCGCTGGCATCCCGCACCTGCGCCACCAGCGCACTCAGGCCCTGCTGCATGTCGCGCAGCGCGCGCTGCAAATCGGCCACTTCGTCCTTGCCCTCGGCAGCAATGTGCTGCGACAGGTCGCCGCCCGCAATCGCCTGGGCCATCTTGCGTGCGTCTTCCAGCGGCTTGCAAATGGAGTTCATGTTCATCAGCGTGGTGGGCACCACCACCACCACGGTGATCAGCACCGCCAGCACAAACAGCCACTTGGTCTGGTTGGACACTTCGCTTTGCTGCGCCACCGACTTGGCCACCTCCGCGCGCAGCACCGAGTCCAGCTCGGCCATCAGCTTGTCGGCCTCGGCAAACTCCGCCACGGCCTTGCCGCTCATGCGGTTGGCAATGGTGGCGGTGTCATAGCCACCCGCCTCCAGCTGGCGCGCCACGTGCGCAAACAACTCGCGGTAGCTGTCCAGGCGCTTGACGATGTTGCGCACCACCGGGTTGTCAGAGTCCTCCTCGCCTTCCAGGAACTTGTTGGCAATCTTTTTGGCCTTGTCCTGGCTCTCCACCCACTTGGCATACGCGGCCTTCACGGCTTCGGGCTTCTCGTAGCCAATGATCATGTCCTTCTCGAACTGGCGGATGGCACCCATCTCGCCCCGCAGTTCGGCCATGTAACCCACCTCGGCGAACGAGTGGTCCATGAAGTCCTGACTCATGTTGTGGATGCGGAACATGCCCAGCATGCCCGCGCCCCCCAGCAGCCCCAGCAGGCCCAGCACCACGCCAATGGCACCCAACATGCGCAAACGTATGGTGAACTGCCGCATGAGCGAGAAGAGATTCATGATCTGTCGTCCTTGATATAGCTATGCCAATGCGGTCGCCGCACCTCCCCCGAGGCGACGGATTCGCAACAAATCGTTGCAGTTTGCCAGACATCGATGACCGTGCTGTACGTATTTATCACATGCGCCACCGCTTGAGTAAGAGGGCATTCGCCATCACGCTGACCGAACTCAGCGCCATGGCCGCGCCCGCCACCACCGGGTTCAGGTAACCCAGCGCCGCCAGCGGAATGCCCGCCACGTTGTATGCAAACGCCCAAAACAGGTTCTGGCGGATCTTCATCACCGTGCGGTGCGAAATGTCCAGCGCCGCCGCCACCAGCATCGGGTCGCCGCGCATCAGCGTGATGCCCGCTGCATGCATGGCCACGTCCGTTCCGTTGCCCATGGCCATGCCCACATCAGCAGCAGCGAGCGCCGGGGCATCGTTAACGCCGTCGCCCACCATCGCAACATGGTGGTGCTTGCCGTCAGCGCCCTGTTGCAGCGCAGCCACCTTGGCCGCCTTGTCCCCCGGCAACACCTCGGCCATCACCTCGCCCGCGTCGGGGTCCAGCCCCAGGCGCCGGGCCATGGCCTCAGCCGCGCCGCGGTTGTCACCCGAAATCATCACGGTGCGGATGCCACGCGCCTTGAGCGCCGCCAAAGCTTCGCGCGCGCCCGGCTTGGGCTCGTCGCCAAAGGCCATCAATGCCCGCAGCGCCAACCCTTCCGTGACCCGCTGGGCCACGGCGGACACCGTGGCGCCTTCGCGCTGCAACGCCTCCGCGCGGTCTGACAACGGGCCCAGTGCCACCCCCAGCTCCTGCATCCAGCGCAGGCTGCCCACCAGGTAGCTCTGGCCGTCCACCTCGCCCTCGGTGCCGCGCCCGGGCACGGCGCGCACGTCCTGCGCGGTGACCACGTGGATCTGCCGCTCGCCCGCAGCCGCCACCACTGCGCGCGCCAGTGGGTGTTCGCTGCCACTTTGCACAGCGGCCACCGCCGCCATCACCGCGCTGTCATCCAGGCCGGGCACCACCTCAAACGCCGTGAGCCGGGGCTGGCCCACGGTCAGCGTGCCGGTCTTGTCAAAGGCCACCGTGTCCACCTTGTGGGCCAGCTCCAGCGCCTGCACGTCCTTGATCAGGATGCCGTGTTTGGCCGCCACGCCTGTGCCCGCCATGATGGCCGCGGGCGTCGCCAGCCCCAGCGCACAGGGGCAGGCAATCACCATCACGGCCACGGCGTGGATCAGCGCCGCCTCCAGCCCCGCGCCCATGGCCAGCCAGCCCGCCAGGGTCACCAGCGCCACCACCAGCACCACCGGCACAAAAATGGCCGACACCTGGTCCACCAGCCGCTGGATGGGCGCCTTGGCCGCCTGCGCGTCTTCCACCAGCCGGATGATCTGGGCCAACACCGTCTCGGCGCCCACGGCCGTCACCGCCATCACGATGCGGCCATCGCCATTGATCGATCCACCCGTCAGCGCCGCGCCCACATCGCGCGCCACCGGCAAGGGCTCACCGGTCAGCATGGATTCGTCCACCTGCGTGTGGCCCTCGTGCACCGTGCCATCGACGGGGATGCGCTCGCCAGGCCGCACCACCAATTGATCGCCCACCAGCACCTCAGACACCGGCACATCCACCTCGCCCTGCTTGGTCAGCAAATGCACCACATCGGGCCGCAGCGCATGCAGCGCACGGATGGCCGCCGTGGTCTGGCGCTTGGCGCGCGCCTCCAGCCACTTGCCCAGCAGCACCAGCGTGACCACCACGGCCGAAGCCTCGAAGTACAGGTGCGGCACATGCCCCGGGTGGTCTGAGGGCGCCGTGAGCCACAGCCACATCGACAGGCCCCAGCCCGCACTGGTGCCCAGCGCCACCAGCAAATCCATGTTGCCGCTGAGCGCCTTGGCCGCATGCCAGCCCGCCTTGTAAAACCGTGCCCCCAGGATGAACTGCACCGGCGTAGCCAGCACAAACTGCACCCAGGCCGGCAGCATCCAGTGCTGGCCGAACAGGTCACCGATCATGGGCAGCACCAGCGGCGCCGACAGCAGCAGGCCAATGCCCACAGGTAAAAAGCCGGCCCAGGGCGACAAGTCCTCCGGAGCATCCTCCTGCCCCGCCGCACGCGGCTCGTAGCCCGCATTGCGCACCGCGCGGCGCAGCACCGCCTCCATGGCCGCAGCATCAGCGCCCACCTGCGTGACAAAGGCAATGCGCGCAGACTCGGTCGCCAGATTGACCGAGGCCTCCTGCACGCCCGGCACCTTGCGCAGCGCGCGCTCCACACGGCCCACGCAGCTTGCGCAGGTCATGCCAGAAATGCCCAGGTCCAGCGAGTGCACAGACCCGGGCGCGGTGTTGAGGGGGGTGGTGATGGTGTTCATGGCCGGGATGCTGATCCTTGACGTGATGGCAAGGTCAAGCATTGATATTGATCAACCCTCACATCATGAGTGTCTTGAGCGGTGTTTGACTCTGCCACGATGTCAAGCTTCAACATTCGCTTCGGTCGCATCCACGGCCACATTTCCAAACCCAACAAGGACACCCCATGGCAACCACCACCACGACTTTCCAAGTGCAGGGCATGACCTGCGGCCACTGCGAACGCGCCGTCACCCAGGCCGTGCAGCAGATAGATCCCGACGCCCAGGTGCGCATCGACCGCGCCAGCGGCAAGGTGGACGTGGACAGCACCGCCCCCCGCGAGGCCCTGGCCGCCGCCATTGCCGAAGAAGGCTACACCGTCGCGGCCTGAGCGCCACGCCACCACGCACCCAGCGAGGGCCACACCATGACCACGCCCCATTCCCCAGATGCCGCGCCGACCACGCGCGCCAAGGCCGCAGCACCCCGCCCCATCGCCTGGCCTGTGCCCATCGGCGTCGCTGCCAAGCGCGCAGGCATCTCGGCGCGCATGGTGCGGCACTACGAATCGCTGGGCCTCATCAACGGCGTGACGCGCACCGACAGCGGCTACCGCCAGTACACCGAGGCCGACGTGCACGCCCTGCACTTCATCCGCCGCAGCCGCGACCTGGGCTTTTCGATGGAAGAAATCGCCGAACTGCTGGGCCTGTGGCACGACCGCAGCCGCGCCAGCAGCCAGGTCAAGCGCATCGCGCAGCAGCATATTGACGACCTGAGCGAACGCATCGCCCAGATGCAGGCCATGCAGCGCAGCCTGCAAACGCTGGTGTCCTGCTGCCAGGGCAACGACCGGCCGGACTGCCCCATCCTGGACGATCTGGCCTCCGGGCAGGCAGAACAACACGCCCCCCGGGCCTTGCGCAAAACACTACCAAATCAATAGCTGTTTGCGCATATTCCACTAGGGCTTGGAGCAGTTTTTGCTTGAAACCTGCGCTGCCAAGCCCTTCAGGCGCCCGCCGACCGCGCAGGGGGTTTGGCTTTGCCAACGGCGGCCTTTCGGCGTGCTGGCAGCGCCGGTGCAGTCCCCGCCTCGGCGGTTGACACCGGAGTCTGCCCAGGCCGCCGCAGCACCCCATCACACAGCGTCGCAATGCACTGCTGCGCCACCTGCTCGGGCGTGTATTCGCCATCTGGCTGGTACCAGCGGCCGATCCAGCTGAGCGCTCCGGCAATCACAAAGGCCGTCATCTTCGGATCGCAGGGCTGCAGCGATCCTTCGGCCACGCCCTCGGCCACGAGGCGGCGGAACTCCTGGTCGATGGCGGACTTGAGGCGGCGCAGCTCCTTGCGGCTTTCGGGGGGCAGCTGCTCGTCGCCCACGCGGATCAGGCACATGCCGAAGTCCATGGTGACGATGCGCGCGTACACCTGCATGCAGGTCATGAGCTGGTCAATGGCCTTGCCGCCCGCAGCGCGCGAGGCGTCAATCCCCTCCAGCATCATCGTGAGCCCCTTGCTCACGCACTGCAGCAGGATCTCGTCCTTGTTCTTCACGTAGTAGTACAGCGTGGGCTTGGTCACGTTCAGGCGCGCGGCGATGTCGTCGAGCGAGGTGGCGTGAAAGCCGCGTTCGTTGAACAGCTGGGCCGCTGCCTGCAGCACGGCATTGCGTTTGGCCTCGCGCTGGCGCTCGCGGTGCGACACCGGGGGCCAGGGAGAAGCGGCTGCGGTCTGGGCGGCCGTGGCCTTGGCCTGCTTGGCCGCTTTGACCGGCGTGGCTCGCTTGGCTGTGGGTGGCGAAGACGGGGCTGCGGCGGTGGCGGTGGCGCTGCGGCGGCGGGGTGCCACTTTGGCGTGGGGCATGGATGGCAGTTCCTCGGGAAAGTACGGATGCTGATGAGGGTCGCGGCTTCCAGAATCTACTTGCGAGTAAACAGTTTACGCACAAGTAGGAAATTTGCGCTGGGTTCCATCGAAATTTCTGTCAAAAGCTGCAGTCAACCCGTATTAGAAAGCCAATGGAGACAACCCCTTCCGGCCCCGCTGCTGCCACGCCCCTGCTGCAGGTGCAGGGCGTGACCCTGGCGTTCGGTGGCGTGAAGGCGCTGACCGGCGTAGGCTTTGACGTGCAGCCCGGCTCCATCACCGCCGTCATCGGCCCCAACGGTGCGGGCAAGACCTCGCTGTTCAACACCATTTCGGGCTTTTACCGGCCCAGCCAGGGCTCGATCCGCTTTCAGGGGCAGGACATCACCCGCGTGCCCGCGCCGCAGCGCGCCAAGCTGGGCCTGGGCCGCAGCTTTCAGAACATCGCGCTGTTTCGCGGCATGACGGTGCTCGACAACATCAAGCTGGGCCGCCACGCGCACCTCAAAACCAACGTGCTCGACGCGCTGCTGTACTTCGGCCGCGCCCGACGCGAAGAGGCCGAACTGCGCCGCGAAGTCGAGGAGCGCATCATCGACTTCCTCGAAATCGACCACATCCGCCACGCCCCCGTCTCGGCCCTGCCCTACGGCCTGCAAAAGCGCGTGGAGATGGCCCGGGCCCTCGCCATGCAGCCGCAGATCCTGATGCTGGACGAGCCCGTGGCCGGCATGAACCGTGAAGAGACCGAAGACATGGCGCGCTTCATCCTCGACGTGCGCGAGGAGTGGGGCGTGACGGTGCTGATGGTGGAGCACGACATGGGCATGGTGATGGACCTGTCGGACCACGTGGTGGTGCTCAACTTCGGCCAGGTCATCGCGCAGGGCACGCCCGCGCAGGTGCAGGCGGACCCCGAGGTCATCCGCGCCTACCTGGGCGCGGGCGACGTGGGCGACCTGCGTGCCAAGCTGCAGGGAGTGACCACCGCATGACCGGCAACTTCGACTGGGCCTACCTGTTTGAGATCAGCCTCACCGGCATCGCCGGTGGCGGTCTCTACGCACTGGCCGCACTGGCTTTCGTCATGGTCTACAAGGCCACCCGCGTGGTCAACATTGCCATTGGCGAGCTGCTGATGGTGGGTGCGTACCTGTTCTTCACCTTTGCATCGATGTTTGCGCTGCCGCTGTGGCTGGCCATCCCCGCCGCCGTGCTGGGCACGGGCCTGCTGGGCGCGGTGATCGAGCGCACCATGATCCGCCCGCTGCTGGGCGAGCCGCCGATCTCCGTCTTCATGGTCACCGTGGGCCTGGCCTCGGTGCTGGTGGGCCTGGTCGAGATGATCTGGACGGCAGACCAGCGCCGCCTGCCCGACTTCATGCCCACGCAGCCCATCATGGTGGGGGACGCATTCCTGGCACCCAAGGTGTTCTGGGGCGCCGTGATCGCCATCGTGTTCATCGCGGCAGTGCTGGTGGTGTTCCGCTTCTGGCGCGGCGGGGTGGCCCTGCGTGCCACGGCCAGCGACCAGGCGGCTGCGTATTCGGTGGGCATCAACGTGCCGCGCGTGTTTTCGCTGGCCTGGGTGGCCTCGGCCATGCTGGCTGCCATCTCCGGGATCATCGTTGGCTCGATTGGCGGCATCTCGTCCAGCATGGGCGTGTTCGGGCTGTCGGTGCTGGTGGTCGTCATCGTGGGCGGGCTCGACAGCGTGCTGGGCGCGCTCGTCGGCGGCATCCTCATCGGCCTGATCGAGGCGCTGGCCGGGGCCTACCTGGGCGGCGAATACAAGCTGCTGGCCACGTTCATCGTGCTGGTGGCCGTGCTGCTGGTGCGGCCTTACGGCCTGTTCGGCACCCACGAAATCGAGAGACTGTAAAAACATGAACCCCCACGTTCATCACCTCGTGTATTCACTGCCCCCCAAGGGGGCGCAGGCCTCCCTTGGGGCGGCCCGGCGGCAGGCCTGACCCATGCGCATCGGAACCCTCAAGGAAACCTACATCGCCGACGCGGCGCTGTTCGACTCGCGCACGCAAAAAGTGTGGCTGGCCGTGGGCGCTGCGCTGCTGGTGTTGTTCCCCTTCATGGCCAGCGACTACTGGCTCTACCTGGCCTGCCTGGTCAGCATCAATGTGGCCAGTGCCACGGGGCTCAACATCCTCACAGGCTACACGGGGCTGGTCAGCCTGGGGCAGGCGGCCTTCATGGGCCTGGGGGCTTACACGGTGGCCGTGCTGGAAACCAAGGTGGGCACGCCCTTTGTGCTCAACCTGCTGGCAGGTGGCTTTGTCGCCATGCTGGGCGGCATCGTGGTGGGCATTCCTTCGCTGCGCGTGAAAGGGCTGTACCTGGCCATTGCCACCATTGCCGCATCGTTCATCGCGCACTTCATCTTTGCCAACTGGAAGTTCACCGGCGGCACCGGTGGCCTGAGCGTGCCGCCCGCCAAGCTGTTCGGCATGGCGCTCGACACCTCGTTCAGGCTGTACTGGCTCATCGTGCCGGTCACCATCCTCATGCTCCTGGGCGCGGCCAACCTGTTTCGCACGCGCGTGGGCCGTGCCTTCATCGCGATTCGCGACCGCGACATCTCGGCCGAGGTGCTGGGCATACCGCTGCTGCGCTACAAGCTGCTGTCGTTTGGCCTGTCATCGTTCTATGCGGGTGTGGCAGGCGGGCTGTGGGCGTACTTCTTTCGCGTGGTCACGCCCGAGAGCTTTCCGCTGCTGATGTCCATCTTTTTCCTCGCGGCCATCATCGTCGGCGGCATGGGCTCCATCCTGGGCGGCATCCTGGGCGCGGTGTTCATGACCATGGTGCCCGAGCTGCTCAAGCTCGTGGTGGACCTGATGCCCGGCGGCAGCGAACTCACCGTGTTCCTCTCGCCCGTGCGCACGGTCATCTTTGGCCTGCTCATCATCGGTTTTCTCGTCTTCGAGCCCCATGGCCTGGCCGAAGTGTGGCGGCGCGTCCGTCGTTTCTTCCATCTCTGGCCTTTCCGCAACTAAATCCACAGGAGACAACCATGGACACACAACGCACTTACTTCCAGCGCCGCCAACTCTTGCTCGGAGCCGCTGGTGCCGCCGCCCTCACCAGCCCGCTGTCGGTGCTGGCCCAAGGCGCCGAAGAGATCGTGATCGGCGGCTCCATCCCGCTCACCGGCGTGTTCGCGTTTGCGGGCGTGGGCATCAACGCGGGCATGGGCGACTACGTGAAGATGCTCAACGACGCGGGTGGCATCAAGGGCCGCAAGGTCAAGTACGTGCCTGAAGACACGGGCTACAAGGTCGATGTGTCGGTGGCTGCGTTCAAGAAGATCACCAGCCAGAACAAGGTCAACCTGTACTACGGCGACTCCACGGGCTTCTCCAAAACCATCAACCCCGAGCTGGACCGCAACGGCAACATCCTGATGGCCGGCGCGTCGTTTGCCACCGAACTCAACGACCCCAAGAAGTACCCCAACCAGTTCCTTGTGGGCCCCGACTACACCGAGATGTTCGGCATCCTGCTCAAGCACATCGCCAAGGAAAAGCCTGGTGCCAAGGTGGCCTTCGTGTACTCCGATTCGGAATTCGGTCGCGACCCCATCGAGTCCAGCGAAGCCATGGCCAAGCAGCTGGGCCTGTCGGTGCCCATCAAGATCATGACGCCCGCCGGCAGCGTGGACGTGTCCACCGAGGTCATCAAGCTGCGCCGCGCGGCGCCCGACTACACCATCTTTCACGGCTACATCCTCGCGCCCATCCCTGAGTTCATCACCCAGGGCAAGCAGCAGGGCATGACCAGCAAGTGGATGGGCACCTTCTGGACCATGGACAGCTCCACCGTGATGAAGATGGGCGAAGCCGCCGACGGCTTCATGGGTGTGATGCCGTATCGCTACTACTACGACACTGAAAAGGCGCCGATGCTGGAGAAGATCCGCGCCCTGCGGCCCGAGTACCAGAGCACGGCCTACATCCAGGGCTTCCTGGCCGCGATGCTGTTCACCGAGGCAGCCAAGCGCACGCTGGACGCTGGCAAGCCCCTCACCGGCCCCAACCTGAAGGCCGCACTCAATTCCATCAAGGACTTCGACACGGGCGGGCTGATCGGCGTGCCGATCACCATCAGCGGGAATTCGATCCCCGTGGGCCGCGTGTACCGCGCCGACATGAAGGCGCAAAAAATGGTCGCGGCATCGGACTGGATCAAACTCTGACACTGCCTGCGCCATGACCCAGCCAACCCCGGCCCACGTCCTCGAAGTCAATAACATAGAGGTCATCTACAACAAGGTGGTGCAGGCCCTGCGTGGCCTGTCGCTGGCTGTGCCGCGCGGGCAGATCGTGGCGCTGCTGGGCAGCAATGGGGCGGGCAAAAGCACCACCCTCAAAGCGGTGTCGGGCCTGCTGGCGCTGGAGGATGGTGTGGTCGAAAGCGGCAGCATCCACTTCAATGGCCAGCCCACGGCCGCCGCGGCCCCGCAGCAGCTGGTGCGCAACGGTCTGAGCCATGTGATGGAAGGCCGCCGCGTGTTTGAAGACCTCACGGTCGAAGAGAACCTGGTGGCGGCCACCTATGCGCTCACGGGGCGCAGGGATGCGACGCCGGATTTCGACCTGGTCTACAGCTACTTTCCGCGCCTGCATGAGCGGCGCAAGGGCCTGGCCGGGTACCTGTCGGGCGGCGAGCAGCAGATGCTGGCGATTGGCCGCGCGCTGATTGCGCAGCCCCAGCTCATCCTGCTCGACGAGCCCTCACTGGGCCTCAGCCCCAAGCTCGTCGAAGACATCTTCACCATCATTGCGCGCATCAACGCCGAGCGGGGCACCAGCATGCTGCTGGTGGAGCAGAACGCCACCGTGGCCCTGGCCGTGGCGCACCGGGGCTACATCATGGAGAACGGCAGAATCGTGATCGACGGCACGGCAGAACGCCTGGCCAACGACCCCGATGTGCGCGAGTTCTACCTCGGCATGGGCGGTGGTGGCGAGGCCAAGAGCTTCAAAGAGATCAAGCACTACAAGCGCCGCAAAAGATGGCTGTCATGACGCTCCCCGACCTCACCCTGCCCCAGATGCTGCGCGAGCGCGCGCGCACCGACGCGCAGCGCATCGCCATCCGGCAAAAGGACTTCGGCATCTGGAAGCCCTTCACCTGGGCGCAGTACCACCAGCGCGCCAGCCACTTCGGCCTGGGCCTCAAGGCACTGGGCCTGCCTCCGGGCGGGCATGTGGGCGTGATCTCCGAGAACCGCATCGAATGGGTGCTGGCCCAGATGGGCGCGGGCCTGGTGGGCGCCGTGACCGTGGGTGTGTACCCCACCAGCCCCACCAACGAAGTGGCCTATGTGGTCGGCCATGCCGACATCGAGATCATGGTCTGCGAAGACCAGGAGCAGACCGACAAGCTGCTGGCCGCACTGCCCGAGCTGCCGCGCCTGAAAAAAATCGTGGTCATGGAGACCAAGGGCCTGCGCAGCTTTGCGCCCGAGGTGCGCCAGTTCATCACCACGTTTGACGAGGTCGAGCAGCTGGGCGCGGCATCGGGCCAACAAGCCATCATCGACGACGCACTCGCACGCCAGCGGCTGGATGACGTGGGTCTGATGATCTACACCTCAGGCTCCACCGGCAAGCCCAAGGGCGCGATGATTTCGTACCGCAACATCCGGGGCGTGGTGCCGGGCATCGTGGACCGGCTGGAGCTGTCGCGCGAGACCACCCACCTGTCGTACCTGCCGCTGTGCCATGTGGCCGAACAGATGCTCACCAGCTTTGTGCCGGTGTACATCGGCTCGCAGGTGAACTTTGGCGAATCCATCCGCACCGTGCAGGAGGACCTGCGCGAGGTCGCACCCACCATGTTCCTGGGCGTGCCGCGCATCTGGGAAAAGCTGCACGCGGCCATCCACATCAAGCTGCAGGAAACGGGCGGCCTGCGCCGTGCGCTGTTCCACAAAGCCTACAACGCCTGCAAGCCGTTGGCCGAAAAGCCACGCAGTGCCTGGAGCGCTGCCGACAAGCTGACCTTTGCCACGAGCTACTGGCTCGTCTTCCGCGCGCTGCAAAACTTCATCGGCCTGCGCAACGCCCATGTGGCGCTCACCGGCGCCGCGCCCATTCCGCCCGACGTGGTGCGCTTCTTCCGCGTGCTGGGCGTGCCGCTCATCGAGGTGTATGGCCTGACCGAATCCACCGGCATGGTCACAGGCCACCGGCTCGGTCATGTGGTGGTGGGGACCGTCGGCGTGCCCACGCTGGGTGTGGAGCACCGCATTGCCGACAACGGTGAACTGCAACTCAAAGGCGACATGGTGTTTGCGGGCTACTACAAGAACCCCGAAGCAACGGCCAGCAGCATCCAGGGCGGCTGGCTGCACACGGGCGACGTGGTGCGCGAAGAGCAGGGCGAGATCAAGATCGTGGACCGCCTGAAAGACATCATGATCACCGCGGGCGGCAAGAACCTCACGCCGTCCGAGATCGAGAACACGATGAAGGGCAGCCCCTTCATCAAGGAATGCATCATCGTGGCCGAGGCGCGCAAGTTCGTCGGCGCGCTGGTGATGATCGACTACGAGACCGTGGGCAAATGGGCCGAGGCGCGGCGCATTCCGTTCACGCACTTTCGCTCGCTGGTGGAGCACCCCGAGGTGCGTGGCCTCATCGATGCCGAAATCAACCAGGGCAACCAGCGGCTGGCGCAGGTCTCGCAGATCCGCAAGTTCCACCTGCTGACCAAGGAGCTGGACCACGACGACGGCGAGGTGACCGCGACGATGAAGGTGCGCCGCGCAAGCATCTACAAAACCTATGCGGCCGAGATCGAGGCGCTGTACCAATAGCCCAGGGCTCGGCGCATTGGAATCCACTTACTATCAAAACAGGAGCTGATAGCGCAATATCCACTAGCGCTTGAAGCGGATTTGACATGAAAAATACCGCCACAGACCCTGCAGCAGCCGCTACCGCACCGTCCGCGCCCGTCCCACAGCCGCCCCTGCTGCTGGAGCGCCACGGCGCCGTCGCCACGCTGCGCTTCAACCGGCCCGAGGCACTCAACGCCATCGACGTGCCCATGGCCAATGCCTTCCTCGCCGCCGTGCAGTCCATCGCTGCCGACCCCGGTGTGCGGGCCGTGGTGCTGCGTGGCAACGGCCGGGGCTTCATGGCCGGGGGCGACCTGGCCACGCTGCGCGCGGACCCGGTGCAGGGCGCCATCGACATCCTCACGCCGCTCAATGCCGCCCTTCAGTTGCTGGCGCAGATGAACGCGCCGGTCATCGCGCAGGTGCACGGCGCGGCCGCCGGTGCGGGCTTGAGCCTGGTGCTGATGGCCGACTACGTGATCGCCGCAGAAGGCACACGTTTCAACCTGGCCTACATCAACCTCGGCACCAGCTGCGACGTGGGTGCATCGTGGGCGCTGCCGCGCATCGTGGGCGTGCGCCAAGCGCTGGAGATTGCGTTACTGGGCGAGGCCTTCACAGCCGACGATGCGCTGCGCCTGGGCCTCGTCAACCGCGTGGTGCGCGGCGCCGAGCTGGACAGTGCCACCACCGCCCTCGCCCAGCGCCTAGCCAGCGGCCCCACGCTGGCCTACGGCGCCATGAAGCGCCTGATGCGCGCGTCGATGGACCACACGCTGCCCGAGCAACTGGCCGCTGAAAAGGACGCCTTTGTGCACTGCGCGGGCACCGAGGACTTCCGCGCGGGGGTGGAGGCGTTTCACCAGCGCCAGAGCCCGCAGTTTGTGGGGCGGTAACGCAAGCGCAACTGCATCGCCGGCAGCCTCTTCCTTGTCTTCAAGCAGAGCCCTTACACTCCCGCCAAAACGGAGGGAGAGAGGGTATGAAGCCATCACGCCAACAAGGCAAGCTGCTGTTCAAAATCGCGGGCGTTCTCGCCGGGGTCGTGTTCGTTGCTTTTGGAATGCAGGAGCGGTCCGAGCTTTCCAGAACGCTCAAGCTCGGCAAACACGCCGTGGTCGAGCCCATCACGCAGTACACGGAGTTCAAGAAAAGCGGTTCTTCCACCTACACCGCCGAGTTCCACTACAAGACCGACAGCGGCCAGCAGATGGTGGTGAAGCACAGTTTCCCGGAAGAGATCCTGGCCGAATTCAAGGCCCATCGCCCGGTCGAAATCGCCTACATGCCCAACGACCCCAGCAGCTTTGTGTTTGTGAAGCAGCAATCCTCATGGACGCTGGTGGCGGTCGGCACCGCTTTGATGCTGGCAGCCCTGCTGCTGGCCTGATCGACGGTTCGACCTTCCGCACCGTGCGCCCTTGTGCCAGGCGCGGGGCTGGGTGAACGCCTGAACCCACAGCATTGGACTGAATCGCGGAACAGTGAGTTGAGCCGCCAGCCATTGATGGCGAACCCATCGGCCCTTAGAGTGAGGCCATGGCGACGACAACCTACGCGGCTCCACGCACTCTCTTGCCCCTGTGGTGCAACATCGGGCCGGATACCCCCGCAACAAAGCCATGATCACCGTCCGCCCCTCCTCCGAACGGGGCCGGTCCTCCACCGGCTGGCTACACAGCGCCCACAGCTTTTCGTTTGGCGACTACTTCGACCTGCGCCACCAGGGCCATGGCAATCTGCTGGTGCTCAACGACGACACTGTGGCGCCCGGCAAAGGCTTTGGCACGCATGGGCACCGCGACATGGAGATCGTGAGCTATGTCCTCGACGGCGCCCTGGCCCACCAGGACAACCTGCACGAACGCACCGGCCAACAACCTGGGGCCCCAGCGGCCTCGGGGGCGCCAGGGGCTGATTCGGTGGCGGCTCCCACCGGCATCCTGCACCCGGGCGACGTGCAGCGCATCAGCGCAGGCTGGGGCGTGCGCCACAGCGAGTTCAATGCGCTGGCCGACCAACCCACCCATTTCCTGCAGATCTGGATCAAGCCCCTATTCACCGGCATCCGCCCCAGCTACGCACAAAAACACTTCCCGCCCGCAGACCGCCGGGGCCGCCTGGTGCGCATTGCCTCGCGCCGGGGAGAAGACGGCTCGGTGACCATGAACGCCGACGCCTCCATCTGGGCAGGCTTGCTGGATGGCAGCGAAACCGCCACCCAAGTGCTGAACCCCGAACGCCTGGCCTACGTGCACGTGGCGCGAGGGGCGGTGCAGGTCAACGGCATCGCGCTGTCTGGTGGCGATGGCGCCTTGCTGGACGGCGAAAACACACTGACCCTGCACGAGGGCCACCACGCCGAGGTGCTGGTGTTTGACCTGGCGCGGCGTTAAGACACCTGACGCCCAACACCAGCGCGCGGAACTGCCCCCATGACCCCCGACAACGCCTTCCTTCACCTGCCCGAGCTACAAGGCCGGCTGACCCCTGCCCATGCCTCGGGCCTGCGCCTCACCGATGAGGTGCTGGCCGAGTGGGACGCCCAGGCGCGCTGCCAGGGCCTGCCCGCCCACTGGCGCCTGCCAGATATCGAGGTTGAGCAATCCCGCCGCGAGGTGCTTTCCACGATCACCGCCGAGCAGCAGGATCTGTGGGTGTTTGCCTATGGCTCGCTGATGTGGAACCCAGGCTTTCACTTTGGCGAAGTGCGCCGCGCCTGCCTGCCCGGCTTTGCACGCCGCTTTGCCCTGAGCACCACCATCGGCCGGGGCACCCCCGATTGCCCGGGCCTGGTGCTGACCTTACAGCGCACGGGCGACGAAGACCCACAGGGCTGCGAAGGCCTGGCATTCCGCATCCCGGCGCCGCTGGTGGAGGACGAGTCCCGCCTGCTGTGGCGGCGCGAGATGATCACCGGCGCCTACTGCCCGCAACTGCTGCCCCTGCCAACGCCCCAGGGCGAGGTGCAGGCGCTGGTGCTGGTCGCCAACACGGCCCATACCCATTACCGGGCCAATCTGTCGCTGCAGGCCACGGCCGCGACCATTGCCACCGCCTGCGGACGCATCGGCAGCAACCGGGACTATCTGGAGCAGCTGGTGCGGCAGTGTGGGGTGCTGGGAATTGAAGACGCCTATGTGCGTGAGCTGGCGGCGTTGGTGAACGCCGCCGCCTATAGCAGCGACCGCTGAAGCCGCCATGGCCCCGCTCGGGCCACGATCTCAAAACGGGGCCGACTCCGGGTCGGTATCGACGGGCACTTCCCGAGGACCGGTCACCACCCCACCCCCAGCCACCTTGCGCGCCGGGGCAGAGGGTGCTGCTGCTGGCATGGGTGACCGTGATGCTGCCGGAGCAGTTTCAGCCCTGTCACTCGCCACTGCCTGCGCCGCACCTGCCACTCCACTCTCGGTCTCTCCCCCCAGCGCCTCGATCAGGTCCGGAATCAGCTTGACCAGCTCGCCCGTGGCAATCGCCACGTCAGTGTCAAAGCCGCCATCGTCTGCCTTGGTGCCTTCAAACACCGTGTCCAGAAACGACACTTTCTTGATCTGCAGGCCTTCGGTGAGCATGAAGCTCACGCGGTCGTCCCAGGTGAGGGCGAGCTTGGTCGGCAGCTTGCCGGCGTCGATGTGGGCCTGCACCTCCTCGATGTCCAGTGGGTGGCGGGCGTAGCGCACTACGGCTTTTTCCTCGTTGGCGCTTTTGAGTTCGCACTCGCGGTCCACCGTGAAGCCCACGGGTGGCTCCTGCTCCTTGAGCCAGTGGGCCATGGCGGCCTGGGGGCTGGTCTGGGTGTCGAGCAGCGACACCGACAGGCCCGGCAGCGATTCGACCAGCAAGGTCACCACTTCATCGGCACGGCCCTGGCTGGATGTGTCCAGCACCAGCAGGCGCGAGGCTGTATCGATCCAGATCCACATCGAGCCCTGCTTGGTGAAGGCCATGGGCAGCAGGTCCAGCTTGGCCTCGTCTTTCAGCTCCTTGCTTTCCTTCTTGCCGGGCTTGCGGCCGGTTTCCTTTTCGATGCGTTCGGCCTTTTCCTTGACCTTGCGCGCCAGCACGCTGCCGGGCAACACCTTGGTCTCGACCATGAAACGCAGGATCCACTGCCCGCCCACCGATTCGACCAGGGGGCCATGTAGTTCACCCCGGGGGGGCACCCAGCCCAGCGACTTCTCTTGCGTGGCACCACATTCCTGGAACGGGGCCTTGGCCAGGGCGTCTTCTACTTGCGTCAGCTCGACCTGCCATTGCGGAGCAATGCGGTACACGATCATGTTCTTGAACACGGAAAACCTTTGGTTGGGGTCGCTGCGGACAACGACACAGACACGGAACCCGCCATTGTCGGCGGTCGCCACCCAGGCGCCGGGCCGCTGGGGCACAGGCAGCCCTTGAGGGACTGAAAACGCTACACAATCAATAGCAAACAAGGCATATGCCACTAGCGCATCGCCGACTATTAGCCCAAAATTATCTCGGAGGCCACTCTGCAAGCGTTCGCTGCAACTTTACACAGCCTCACCCAACGCGCACGGTGGCGATACGTGGGCGGCAGACACTGGACTCCAATCGCTGAAACGGTCGTTGCAGCGAGCTCACCACCGCGAAAGGACTTCCACCATGGCATCCCGTTTCTCCCGCCCCATCTCTCACCGCATTGCTGCCACCGCCCTGCTCGCCGCCATGGCGTTGCCTGTGCTGGCCCAGCAGCCCCCAGCTGCGCATGCGGCATCCCCCACAGCCCCTGCCAAGGCCGCCGAGGGCCGCCATGAACGCCACCATGGCGACATGGCCCAGCGCCATGCCAAGCGGCTGGCAGACCTCAAGGCCCAGCTCAAGCTGACGCCTGCACAGGAATCCGCCTGGACCACCTTCACCACTGCCATGCAGCCCGGCGAACGCCCCGCCCGCCTGGACCGCCAGGACATGGACAAGCTGACCACGCCGGAACGCATCGACCGCATGCGGGCCCTGCGCGCTCAGCACGCTGCCGAAGCCGACCGCCGTGGCGAGGCCACCAAGGCCTTCTATGCCACGCTGACGCCCGAGCAGCAAAAGACCTTTGACGCCCAGGCCCACCGGGGCCACCCCATGGGTGGCATGCGGGGTGGCGAGGGCCGCCACGGGCACGGCGACCACCACGGCGGCATGCGCGGGGGCGAAGGCCATCCGGCCCCCGCTCCGGCCAAATAAGGCCCCCCGGCCAGGCTGACAGGCGCTAAGGCGCATACCCGCCAACCCGGCGTTCTTCACAGAACGCCGGGTTTTTTTGTTGTGGCGGCCAGCCCATGGGGAGCAGCGAACGGCAGCATGCGACGCAACTGTGGATAACTCTGGGCACAGTTCTGGCACAACCGGGGAGTTATCCACACAAAAATCCGCCACCCGAAAGTTGTTGTCGGTGAGCCCCGCACTTTGTGCGAGCCGCCCCACACACTTTGCAGCGACGCAAGTACGCGCCAGCATTGAAGAAAAGACGCTTGTCCACACAAACAGGCGTTCTCTACTACTACTGCTATTTATATATAAAGCTATTAAAGAATAACCAGAACCCCAACTCCGGGGTACCCATCACACGCCTGCGACGTGCGGTTCTGCTTGTGGGGGCCTGTCTGCACGGACATCACCACCAGGCCGTGGTGACGACAGCTCAGCCTGCCCTGCGGATCACTCAGGTTCTCTTGGGAACCCACAGGCGGTCGTTGACTGCACGAAACGGCTTTGCGGCCTGGTACGAGGGATGTGCTGTGCCAAGGCCCGGTGCGCTGCATCGACCATCGTCTGGGCAGGTTCTGACCGCCTCACTGGCGCCCCCCAAGCCCCTGCAGTACCGGAAGCGGAGCGTCACATCTGCCTCAATGCTATCAATTGAAGAGCAAAAAAGGCATACAGCCGTAGCGCTAGGGGTCGTTTTGATTGAAATTCTTGCTGCCCACGCGCTCGGTGCGTAAAACTGGGGATAGTTTTGGCACAACCGGGGGCTTATCCACAGAAAAGTGCGATGCGCCGCTTTTGTCCCCGCTCGGGCGACAACGGGAGCAGGGCTGGGTGCACAGGGTTGGCAGCGGGCTAAGTGCTTGCCAGCGCTGGCAAAAATGCAGTTGTCCACACGCCAGGCCGCCCTCTACTACTACGACTATGTATTTATAAAAGAAATAAGAAGAAGACGGAGAACAACTGGGGCCACGCGCACGGCGGGGGTGAATGGAGGGGCGCCCACATACCGTGGTGTACCCGCCCCAACCGGGATGAATGAGGGGATCTGGAGACGCCCAGAAGGCCGTGGAGGGCCTTGGGCGCAAAAGCAGGCCCAGGGGGCCGAAACGGACCCACAGGTTCCTCACGGAGCTTCTGGGGCCCTCAGGAGGGAGTTAGGGGTTAAGGGCGCCTTGGATGTGGACAAGAGCCAGGAACACCTGGCGGGCGCCGCTTATGCCTGCGAGGTGCGCAGGAAGCTGTCCAGAACGTCCACCGACAGCGCCTTGCTGAACAGGTAGCCCTGGTAGAGCTGGCAGCCCGCGCGGGCCAGCAGAGCGCATTGCTCGGGGGTCTCCACGCCTTCGGCGATCACTTCCAGCCCCAGGCTGCGCGACAGGCCGATGATGGTGTCCACGATCGCAGCGTCGTTGGGGTCGGTCAGCAGGTCGCGTACAAAGCTCTGGTCGATCTTGAGCTGATCGAGTGGCATGCGCTTCAGGTAGCTCAGGCTGGAATAGCCCGTGCCAAAGTCGTCCAGCGAGAAGCCCACCCCGTACGACCGCAGCGCGGTCATGGTGGCGATGGTGGTCTCCATGTCTTCCACCAGCAGGCTTTCGGTCAGCTCCAGCTTGAGCTGGGCCGAGGGCGCGCCGGTGATGGCGAGCACGCGGGCCACGTCGTCCACAAAACTGGCATGGCGGAACTGGCGCGAACTCACGTTGACGGCCATGGTCAGGTGCGACAGGGCCGGGTCGCTCTGCCAGCTGGCCAGCAGCTTGCACGCGGTGTGTAACACCCAGCGGCCCAGCGGCAGGATGAGGCCCGTCTCTTCAGCGAGCGGGATGAACTGCGCGGGCGACACCATGCCGCGCTGCGGGTGGGCCCAGCGCACCAGCGCCTCCACCCCCACACAGCGGCCCGACTGGTGGATTTGCGGCTGAAAGTGCAGCAGGAACTCTTCCTGCATCAGCGCCGAGCGCAGGTCGGTTTCCAGCCCCGCGCGCGCCGTGACCACGGCCTGCATGTCGGGGTCAAAAAAGCGCAGCGTGTTGCGGCCAGCCGTCTTGGCCTGGTACATGGCCAGGTCGGCCTGCTTGAGCAGCTCGCCCACCGTGGTGTGTTCGCCGGTGAAGGGCGCAATGCCGATGCTGGGGGTGCTGCGGTATTGGTAGCCCTGCAGCGCATAGGGCACGGCCAGCATGGCCAGGATCTTTTCACCCACGCCCCGGGCGTGCAGCGCGAGCTCGTGCGGCTTGGGGCTGAGTTCTTCCAGCATGACCACAAACTCGTCACCCCCCAGCCGGGCCACCGTGTCCACGCTGCGCACGCAGGTGTTCAGGCGCTGCGCCACCTGTTGCAGCAGCAGGTCGCCCTGGTCGTGGCCAAGGGTGTCGTTCAGGGTCTTGAAGTTGTCGAGGTCAATGAACAGCAACGCCCCGCCCTGCTGGCGCCGCTGCGCGGTGGCCAGGGCCTGGTGCATGCGGTCCATGAGCAGCATGCGGTTGGGCAGGCCGGTGAGCGCATCGTAGAACGCCAGGCGCTGGATCTCGCGCTCGCTGGCCTTGCGCTGGCGGATATCGGTGTTGATGGCCAGGATGGACTGTGGCTGGCCGTCGTCGCCACGCACCAGCGTCCAGCGGCCTTCCACCTCGATGGTGCTGCCATCGCGGTGGCGCTGCACGATCTCGCCGGTCCACTCCCCCTGCTCCAGCACCGTCTGCGTGGCGTGCCGGAAGTGCGTGGGGTCTTCGTAGAGCAGCGTCTCGATGGACTGCCCCAGCGCCTGCAGCTGCGACCAACCGTACAGGCGCTCCGCGCTCTTGTTCCAGAAGATGATGCGGTGGTCCAGGTCCCGCACCAGGATGGCGTCCTGGGCCTTGTCCAGCAGCGAGGCCTGGTGGCGGATGCGGATATCGGCCAGCTGCCGCTCGATCTCGGCCGACGCACGCGAGGCAAAGATCTGCAGCGTGGAGGTGATGAAGTCCGTGTCGGCAATCGCATGGCGGAACAGCACAAAGACGATGCCCACCACCTCGCCGTCGGCATTGCACAGCTGCTGGCCCACATAGGCCTGGGCACCCACCGCGCGCAGCACGGGGGCTTCGGGGTACAGCTGCTGCACCTTGTCGGTCACCACATGGGTACGCTGGGACATCAGCAACAGGCTGGGCGTGCCGGTCAGGCTGTATTCGTCGTTGGGCAGCATCTGGCCGTCGAGCACGGCGGCCAGCGTGACCACCCGGGGCGCCTGGTCTTGCGAATGCGGCAGCAACCGCACCACGCAGCCGCCCTGGGCATCCAGCGCATCGGCCATGTTGCGCACCAGCTGCACAAAAAATTCGGTGCCGGTGCTGGCCGACACGGCCGCCGCCACCTTGAGCACCGAAGCCTGCAGCCGCTGCTGCGCCTTGTGCGCGCGCAGGCTGGTGATGCCGATGGCCAGGTCGTTGGACAGCTCCTGCAGCAGTGCGGCTTCTTCGGGGCTGATCTGCAACACGTCGGGTGCATACAGATACAACAGGCCAAAACTGCGGTCCTGCGCGTGGTCGCGCGCATGCTCGCGCAACGGCAGGCAGATCACCCCGTGAAAGCCATGCTCCAGCATGCGCTCGGTCCAGTCGGCAAAGTCGCCTTCGGTGCGGATGTCCTGCACGATCACCGGCTGGCCGGTGCGCACCGCAATGCCCGCCGGGCCCCGGCCATAGGGGTCGTCGGCCGACCAGCTCAGTTGCAGGTTTTCCAGGTAGTTCTGGTTGTAGCCCGCATGGGCCACGGTGCGGATGGATTTGCGCTCGTCGTCCAGCGCAAACCCCACCCAGCCCATGCGGTAGCCACCGATGTCCACCGCAATCTGGCAGATGGCCTGCAGCAGTGCGGCCTCGGACGTGGCGCGCACCAGGGTTTCGTTGCACGCGCTCAGCAGGCGCTGGGCACGGCCCATGCGCGCCAGCTCGCGCTCGGTGCGCAGGCGTTCGGTCACGTCGGTGGCCAGCACCTGGCGGGCTGGGCGCCCGTTGAAGCTGATGCTGCCCGCCGTGATCTCCACATCCATGAAGCTGCCGTCTTTCTTGATGTGGCGGCTGATGACCGGCGCGTTGCGCTGTTCCATCGGAACGGCGCGGATGTTGGCCTCGACATTGGGGCGCCGGTCGGCGGGCCACAGGTCCAGCATCGACATGGACAGCAGCTCGGACTCGGTGTAGCCATAGTGGCGTTCCATCGACCGGTTCACGGCCTGCAGCTGCAGGGTTTCGCGGTCGTACACCCACATGGGGTGCGGGTGCTCGTCAAACAGCATGCGGTATTGCTGCTCGGACGCATGCAGCTGCCCCGCCACATGCCGCAACTGCACCATGGCACCCAGGGACTCGGTCAGTATCTCCAGGTGCGCCACATCGCGGCGCGAAAATGCATTGACCTTGTCCGACGTGACCTTGAGCGACCCGACGATGGCGTCGCCACTGCGCAGCGGAACCGCCATGACCGACCGTACGCCGTGGCGGTGGGGCATCGAAGCCATGTCCCAACCCTCTGCCTCGGTGTCGTTGCACACCACGGTCTGGCCCTTGCTGAGCGCAGGCCAGAGCAGGCTCTGGTCCACTGGCAGCAGGTTGCCCACCGGGCGCACGTGGTCACCGGCCGAGGCTTGCGCCACCAGCTGGCGGCCTTGCAGCAGCTCCACCATGGCGCCGCGCGCTTCGGTCTGGCGCAGCACAGTGCTGGCCACCAGCTGCAGCACCTCGGGTAGCGGCATGTCCAGCGACGAAATGCGCTGCTGCACCTGCAGCAGCTCGGCATGGTTCTGTGCGTCGCGCTGGGCGTCCAGGTCGGCCAGCTTTTGCGCGCTGATGTCCGTCATGCCGCCCACCATGCGCACGGCCTTGCCCTGCAGGTCGCGGATCAGGAAGCCCCGGTCCAGCACCCAGGCATAGCTGCCGTCCTGGCGGCGAAAGCGGTATTCGTCCGACCAGTGGTTGGCCGTGCCGTCGATGGCTGCATGGATGCCGTCCAGCACCGCCTGGCTGTCGTCCGGGTGCAGCCGCAAGGTCCACGAGGTGCTGTCGGGCGGCAACTGGTCGAGCGGCACGCCGAACAGGGTCTGCATGCCTTCGTTCCACCACATGGCATCGGTGTGCAGGTTCCAGTCCCACACCGCGTCGGCGGTGGCGCGAGAGACCAGGTGAAAGCGCTCCTCGCTTTCACGGCGGGCCTGCCGGGCCTGGTGCTGGGCAGAGATGTCCTGAAACGCCCCCTGTATCCGCACGATGCGGCCCTCGGCGTCGCGCACCGCCTGCCCGGTGGTGCGCACCCAGAAGTGCCGACCCGCCAGTGTGACAAGTTCGGCCTCCAGGTCAAACGGTGTGCCGTGGCGGATGCAACTCTCAAACGCTGCCAACATGGCCTGCCGGTGCGGGGGCAGGTACAGCTCCATGATCTGTTCCACCGAGCCCATGCGTCCCGCAATGCCGAAGGCGGCGGCGATCTCCTGCGACCAGTTCAGCTGCAGGCTGGGCAGCTCCACGATCCAGCCGCCAATGCGGGCCATCTGCCCGGCCACGCGCAGGGTCTCGCTCTGGGCCAGCAGTTCGGCATGCATCTTGTCGCGCTGCTGCACCAGGTCGGCCAGCACCTGCTTTTGGCGGCGCAGC
The DNA here is from genome assembly GCF_001425125.1 of Acidovorax sp. Root402. NCBI lineage: Bacteria > Pseudomonadati > Pseudomonadota > Betaproteobacteria > Burkholderiales > Comamonadaceae > Acidovorax > Acidovorax sp. Root402. Next base: position 247,043 of record NZ_LMDQ01000001.1, on the reverse strand, counting down.
TCCAGCTGCACCATGGCCTGCTCGGCCAGTATGCGCAGGCCCTCCAGCTGCTCGGCCTCGATGTGCCGGGGGATGGAGTCCAGCACCGCCAGCGTGCCCAGCGCCTGCCCCTCGGGGGTGACCAGCGGCACACAGGCGTAAAAGCGCACATGGGGGTCCTGCGTGACCAGCGGGTTGTGGGCAAAAACCGGGTGCTTGTGGGTGTCGTTGACCACCATGGGCTCGCGGCTGCCGCTCAGTGCATGCGCGCAGAACGCAATCGCGCGCTCGGTCTCCTTGAACGGTACACCCACTGCGGCCTTGAACCACTGCCGGTCGCTGTCCACGAAGTTGACCACCGCCATGGGGCACTGGCATACACGCGCAGCCAGCGTGGCCAGCTGGTCAAAGCTGTCTTCCGCCGGGGTGTCGAGGATCGCGTAAGACTGCAGTGCCTGGAGCCGGGCGGCCTCTGCGGTGGCTTGCGCTGGTGGCATGGTCAGTCCACCGTGGCGCCGCTGCGCACGCAGCTGCCCAGCCTGGTCGGTGCGACCAAGCCATGGGTGGCGGGGCGGAGTAGCGTCGGCAAGGCAATCGGGCAGTAGAGGGAGCGTGCAATGCGGCCGCACCGCGCGCTCAGGTTCACAGCGCCACAAGCACTGTGGCAAAGAGTGTGAATGCTACACCGCACAGTCCTCGCTGGCGACGTGCGCCCATGGGGGTTTGTCCCAAAAAACACAGTGTTTTGACCTCGGGCAGTCACCCAGGCAACCTTCGCGCAGCACGAGGCTTGCTAACGTGGCCCCATGCAGATTTCCGAACTCGCGCAACAGGCCTCGGTGTCCGTCCACGCGCTGCGCCACTACGAGCGGCTGGGGCTCATCCACCCCGACCGCCGGGCCAACGGCTACCGCGACTATCCGGCCCGCATGCGGCGCGAGGTGGTGTTTATCGCCATGTCCCGCCAGCTGGGCTTCAGCCTGCCGCAGATTGCCCTTCGCCTGGATGAATACCGCGCCGGCACCCTCGGCATTGACGACATGGTGCAGGCCTTGCAGGCGCGTGTGGACGCGATCGACCAGCAGATCGCTGCGCTGCAGTCCCAAAAATCCACCGTGCAGGCGCACCAGGCCTGGTTGCGTGGCCAGTTGCTCACAAAGCAGCGATCAAAAACCCAGGGTCGGCAAACACCCTCGGGCGCAGCCACTGCATCTACCAAGCCCTGGCCGCGTGTGCGTGCCCCGTCGGCCCGCAAGCCCTAGACCCCTCGCAGCACCCAAACACCCCCACCTCCTGGAGACCCCCACCATGACAGCCCCACTCACACCCGCGCCCTGCGATGCTTTGTCCAGCGGACCCCGTAGCACCATCGAAACTCTGCAGGCCGTGGTGCTGGCCATGCCGATGGCCCGCACGCTGGGGCTGCGCTTTGTCCATGCCGAGCCCGGCCGGGTGGAGGTGGAGATACCGGTGAGCGAGGCCTTCAGCTTTCGCCCCGGCCAGTTGCAGGCCACGGCCGTGTTTGCGGTGGCCGACTTTGCGGCGGTGGCGGCAGCAGGCAGCGTGTTACCACCTGGCTGGACCAATGCCACGGTGGACACCACCTTGAAAATTGTGGCCCCTGCCCAGGGCGAGTGCCTGCGGGCGCGTGGCCGCGTGGTGGATGCGGGGCGCCTGCTCACCGTCTGTGCCGCCGACGTGTGGGCAGTGGATGCCGCCGGCCAGCAGCGGCTGTGCGCTACGCTGCTGGCCACGGCGCGCAACATCGACATGGGGGCCGCGAGGCCGCCCCAGGGCTGATAGCGCAGCCTGACGCCAGGCGTGCCAGCCGAGCACAAGGTGCGTCGGATGCGTCAGGCCTTCTGGCGCCGCGCCCGCACTGCTGCTGCCAGTCCTTCAAGGACCGGCACGGTTTGCGCCATGCTGATGCAGGCATCCGTCACCGACACGCCATGCGCCAGCGGCTGGCCGGGAACGATGTCCTGACGGCCTTCCTGCAGGTGGCTCTCGATCATCAGGCCGGTGATGCGTGTGTCGCCAGCGGCAATCTGCTGCGCCACTTCTGCCGCCACCGTGATCTGGCGCTGGTGCTGCTTGCTGCTGTTGGCGTGGCTCACGTCAATCATCACCTGCTCGCGCAGGCCGGCGGCCTTGAGCACGGCGCAGGTCGCATCCACATCGGCGGCGCTGTAGTTGGGCTGCTTGCCACCGCGCAGGATCACGTGGCAGTCCTGGTTGCCGCGCGTTTCAAAGATCGCGGCCTGGCCCATCTTGGTCATGCCCATGAAGGCGTGCGCGGCACTGGCCGCCAGGATGGCGTCGCTCGCCACCTTCACGCCACCATCGGTGCCGTTCTTGAAACCCACGGGGCACGACAGGCCGCTGGCCAGCTGCCGGTGACTCTGGCTCTCGGTCGTGCGCGCGCCGATGGCGCCCCAGCTCACCAGGTCGCTGATGAACTGCGGCGAGAGCAGGTCCAGGAATTCGGTGCCCACGGGCAGGCCCAGTGCCAGCACGTCCAGCAGCAGCTGGCGGGCCAGCTCCAGCCCCTCGTTGATGGCAAAGCTGCCATCGAGATGCGGATCGTTGATGTAGCCCTTCCAGCCCACGGTGGTGCGCGGCTTTTCAAAGTACACCCGCATCACGATGAACAGGTCGTCCTGCAGCGCATCGGCCTGTGCTTTCAGCTGGTGCGCATAGTCCATGGCCTGGCCATGGTCGTGGATAGAGCAAGGCCCCACCACCACGATCAGCCGGTCGTCCTGCCCATGCAGGATGCGCGAAATGGCAGCGCGGCTGGATTCGACCAGGGTCAGCGCCGCATCGGGCGTGGGTAGCCATTCCTGCAGCAGCGCCGGTGTGATCAGTGGGCGCACGGCCTTGATGCGCGTGTCATCAATGCGGGTGGTGTCGTGGGTGGAGATGGGGGTGGCGGAGCGGTGTGCGTGGGTCATGGTGGCCCCGATTGTCGCGGAGCTGGATTCCAGCCCCTTTTGGCGACCGAACCAGTGCATGGCCGTCGGCACTGGCGCGGCCCAGCGCGAGAGACGCAGAGCAAGGGCCGCCCCTCAGCGAATGCGTCGTCCCCTTGGGGGAAGGCGCGCAGCGCCTCAGGGGGAGCCTCTACGGCCTGCGGAACGCCGCATTCTGCCGCGCCCAGTGGCGCGACTGCAGGTGGTCCAGCCGTACCGTGCCGCCGGTGGACGGCGCATGCACAAACCGCCCTTCGCCCACATAGATTCCCGCATGGTTGGGCTGGCGGCCGGTGCCGAACACCACCAGGTCGCCGGCGCGCAGCTCGCTGCCGTCGATGGGATAGCCCCAGGTGTTGAGCTGGGCCACCGTGCGCGGCGGTGGTGTACCCACCTGGTTGCGGTACACATAGCCGATCAGGCCGCTGCAATCAAAGCCCGAGTCCGGGGTGTTGCCGCCGTAGCGATACGGCGTGCCCACCAGGCCCAGCGCGTGGATGGCAATGTCGTGTGCCTGCTCCGGCGTGAGCGGCGGCGCCGTGCGTGTGGAAGCCTGCGGTGGCGACGAGGGGGACGGAGGCCGCGATGTACTGCAACCGGCCAGCACCAGCAGGGCGGCGGTGCAGGCGGCAAGGCTCAGGCTGTGAAAGGCGCGCATGGGCCCGAGGTTACTGGACTTACGCGGCTCCCTGCACTTTACCCAGGCTCCCCAAGGTCTTTGCGCGCCAAGCCTTGCGCAGGCCGTTGGCAGTGCCTGAGAAAACCCCCTGTCGATCCCCGTCAGAACGGGGTATTCCCTGCGGCCTGTTTGTACGCCATGCTGGATGCATCGCTGGCGCGCTGCATCGGAATGAATGCAACCCCGCGGGTCTCCACCCTGGGACCCGTTGCCAAAAACCCCATGCGCTCATAGAAGCCCCGGGCATGGGGTGTCGCGTTGACTGTGATTCCCGGTGCAGGGCCGGTAGCGATATGGGACAGGGCGTGTTGCCACAGTTGCTGCCCGTAGCCAAGTCCCTGGAAAGCCTCGGCCACAAACAGTTGGAACAGGTGGCTGTCCTCCCGCACCACCACGACGCCCGCCAAGGTGTTGTTGCGTGTCCACCCCACCCAGGTCTTGAACGATGGACTCTGCAGCCGTAGCGCCACCGCCTCCGGCTGCAGGGTCTGTAAAAACACCTCCGCACCTCGCCCGTCTTTGTCCAGCGTGAAGAAGTGCGCCACCGACAACGCAAGCGCGCTGATGGCGGGCGCATCCCGGGTCGATGCGGTAAGAATTTCCATGCGGGTTTCGGTCACACGGCCAGGGACGTTGCTTCCGGATGCAACGCAGGCCGCCGCGCCATCAACCGGTTGGCCACGCTCACAATCGCTTGCACCGAGGCAGTCACGATGTTGTGGCTGACGCCTGCCCCAAAGGTGGAACCTGCCACGCCGTCCATGGCTGCTTCCACAATCGCCATCGCCTGCGCGTTGGCGCCCGTGCCGGTGGCGCGTTCCTCGTAGTGGTCCACCCGCAGTGGCAGGCCGAGCGCGTCCACCGTAGCGGCAATCGGCCCGTTGCCCTGGCCGCGCAGGGTCTGGCGCGTGCCGTCGATGGTCACGTCCAGCTCGATGCCCTGGCCGTCTTCGTCAATGCGGTGGCTGTGGCAGGTGATGGCGGCCTGTACTGTGGCGTGTACGGGTGCCTGCAGGTAAGTGGTCTGGAACAGGCTCCACAACGCATCGCCCGTCATCTCGCTTTCGCTCGCGTCCGTCTGGCGCTGCACCACGGCGCTGAACTCCACCTGCATGCGGCGCGGCATCACCACGCCATGTTCACGTTCGAGCAAGAACGCGATGCCGCCCTTGCCCGACTGGCTGTTCACCCGGATCACGCTGTCATACGTGCGGCCGAGGTCGGCCGGGTCGATGGGCAGGTAGGGCACTTCCCACAAGGCGTTCGGGTCTTGCGCAGCAAAACCCTTCTTGATCGCGTCCTGGTGCGAGCCCGAGAACGCGGTGAACACCAAGTCGCCCGCATACGGGTGGCGTGGATGCACGGGCAGCGAGGTGCATTCTTCGGCAATGCGCGCGACCGAGGTGATGTCCGAGAAGTCAAGGTTCGGGTGCACGCCCTGCGTGTACATGTTGAGCGCCAAGGTCACGATGTCCACGTTGCCGCAGCGCTCACCGTTGCCAAAGAGGCAGCCTTCCACACGGTCGGCACCGGCCATCATTGCAAGTTCTGCTGCCGCCGCGCCCGTGCCCCGGTCGTTGTGCGGGTGCACCGACAGCACGATGTGCTCGCGCGGGCTGAGCTGGCGGTCCATCCACTCGATCTGGTCTGCAAATACGTTGGGGGTGGCGTTTTCCACCGTGGTGGGCAGGTTGATGATGATGGGGCGGCCGGGGCCTGCGCCCCAGGTGGCGATGGCGGTCTGACAAGCCTTGAGCGACACGCTGAGCTCGGTGGCGCTGAAGGTTTCGGGCGAGTACTGCAGGGTCCACTGCGTTTCGGGCTGTGCGTCGGTGAGCTGCTTGAGGTAGCCCACATGGTGCGCGATGAGCTGCATCACCTGCGTCACGTTCATGCCAAAAACGATGCGGCGCCACGCGGGTGCGGTGGCGTTGTACAAGTGGACGATGGCGCGGGGTGCGCCTTTCACGGCCTCCACGGTGCGTGCGATCAGGTCCTCGCGCGACTGGGTCATGACCATGATGGTCACGTCATCGGGGATGAGGTTTTCGTCGATGAGGCGGCGCACAAAGTCGAAATCGATTTGCGACGCGGCCGGAAAGCCGACTTCGATCTCCTTGAAGCCGATGCGCACCAGCTCGTGAAAGAGCTTCATCTTGCGCTCGCCGTTCATCGGCTCGAACAAGGCCTGGTTGCCATCGCGCAGGTCGGTGGAGAGCCACACGGGCGCCTGGGTGATGCTGCGGTTGGGCCATTGGCGGTCGGCGAGCGCAATGGGGGCGATGGGTTGGTATTTGGTGGCGGGCTTGGCAATCATGAGGGGCTCCACGAACGGTGTGTGCGGTGTGCCAATCAGGCACGGTGCACGGGTCAATCGGAATCGAAAGAAATCAAAATGAATGACATCCCCTGCAGCCCTTTGCGTGTGCAAAGGCTGGTTCGCGGGCCGGGGTCAGGGGGAGATCAGGTGTTGCGCAAAACGGCAACGGTGGCGAACGCAGGCAGACCCCGGCCAGGCACTAGGCCTAGCGATAGGGTGGATAGGAGCATGCTGCGTTGCATAGGGAACCAAAGATAGCACAGCGATGCTGCGGTGCGCAACCATTTGCATGAAATCTGCCTATGGCGCTGGTTGTATATGCCTAATTAGCTACCAAATATGTAGCAAATGAGGCTGGTAGCATGACGCCCTTGAACGTCCCCATCTCCGCCACTGCCCATGGCGGCTGGCACGATTGGCCCCGATTCAGGAGACCCCATGCCTTATCTGTTGCTCATCATGGAACCCCACGGCCAGCGTGCCGAGCGGGGCCTGGCCGGTGGCCAGGAAGCCTATGCCCGCATGCAGCGTTTTGGTGCCGGTCTGCAGGCCCGGGGCCTGTTGCGCGCCAGCGAGTCGCTGGCCTCGACCGAGCAGGCGGTGCGGCTGCAGGTGCGCGAAGGGCAGACCCGCCTGACCGATGGGCCGTTTGCCGAGACCAAGGAAATGGTGGGCGGCTTCTTTCTCATCGACTGCGCCACGCGCGACGAGGCCGTTGCCATTGCCCGCGAATGCCCGGCCGCCGAGTGGGCCACCGTGGAGGTGCGCGAACTGGCGCCCTGCTACCACGGCGCGGTGGATTGAATCAAGCCGAAGCGCCTGCCTGCAGCGCCAGGAACTGCGGCGCAGGCATGGGGCGTGCAAACACATAGCCCTGCAGCACATCACAGCCTTGCCGCACCAGGTAGTCGGCCTGCTCCTGGGTTTCCACGCCCTCAGCGGTCACCTGCAGCCCCAGGCCATGCGCCAGCGCCACAATGGCGGTGACGATGGCACGGCTGTGCTCCTGCCCCGGCAGGTCTTTGACAAAGCTGCGATCGATCTTCAGGCGCCGCATGGGCAACTGGCGCAGGTACGCCAGTGATGAGTAGCCGGTGCCAAAGTCATCGATGGCCAGGTGAATGCCCAGCTGGCTCAACCGGTGCAGCGTGTGGGCGCCGGCCTCCATGTTTTCCATCAGCACGGTTTCGGTCAGCTCGATTTCGAGCAGGTGCGCTGGCAGGCCCTCTTCGCGCAGGATGTCCATCACGCGTTCCAGAAACTGTGGGTCACCCAGCTGCCGTGCCGAGATGTTCACGGCCACGCGCAGGGGCGGGCCCCCTTTCCACTGCGCGGCGTCGCGGCAGGCGGTGCGCATCACCCAGTAGCCCAGCGGGGCAATGAGTCCGCAGTCCTCGGCCACCGACACGGCCTCGAGCGGCGACACGGAGCCCAGCTCCGCATGCGTCCACCGCAGCAAGGCCTCGGCGCCGACCAGGGCCCGGTCGCTGGCGGCAAACAGGGGCTGGTAGTGCAGCGCCAAACCGGTGCCCTGCTCCAGCTCGGCACGCAGCGCCTGTTCAATGGCCTGGCGCCGCACCACGGCCAGGTTCATCGACGCATCAAACCGCACGCAGCGGTTCTTGCCCATCTCCTTGGCGCGGTACATGGCGGTGTCGGCGTTGCTCACCAGCGCGTCCATGTCCATCGCATCGTCGGGAAACGTGGCAATGCCTGCGCTGCAGGTCACGTTGACCTGCTGGCCGACCTCGGTGTAAGCGGCCTGGAAGACGCTGACGATGCGCTGCGCGTATTTCTCCAGCGCCGCGTCATCCATGTCCAGCCGCAGGATCAACGCAAACTCGTCGCCCCCCAGGCGCGAGATGGTGTCGGTGCTGCGCACCACGGATTGCAGGCGCCGGGCCACCTGGCGCAACAGGCCGTCCCCCGCCGCATGGCCGAAGGTGTCGTTGAGTGTCTTGAAGTTGTCCAGGTCGATGTACACCAGCGCCACCCGGTAGCCCGCACCGCGTGCGCCCTGCAGCTCGGCGGCCAGCCGCTCGTTGAACGCGTGCCGGTTGCCCGTGCCGGTGACGGCGTCGGTGTGGGCCAGCGCGTGCAAGCGGTTCTCGGCCTCGCGCACAGCAGCGCGGCTGCGCAGCACCATGGCGGTGGCCATGGCCATCACGCAAATGGCGATCAACAAGGCGGTGCCAAACCGGATGCCCAGCCGCATGTACACCGCTGCCATCGACTTGCGGATGTACAGCGTGCCCCAGCTGGTGCCAGACGCCTCGATGGGCCGGGCGATCTCAAGCATGCGCCAGCCAGCGCGCTCTGCGGCGCCGTCCAGTCCCGTGGCACGCAGCGTGGTGGGAAAGTCAGGGTCGCGGTCGCGCGCGTAATGCGCAAACAGCACGCCATCCTTGTCGTACACCGTGGCGCTGATCACCATGGACGATGACCGCAGCGCGCCCAGCATTTCGTTGGCGGTGCTGGTGTCGCGGAACACCACGGCCGCAGAGATGTTGTCGGCCACGATGGCGGCTTCCACCCGGCTGTCTTGCAGCATGGACGCACGGGTGCTCCAGTAGTCCACGCCGGTGAGCGCCAGCACCACGGTCAGCAGCGCCAGGCCTGCGGCCAGGATGCCGGTGACCACCAGGCGCGATGACAGTAGGGCATGTGTCGCCGGGCTTGCTGGCGCTGCAGTGTCGGCTTCAGCGGGGCGTGTTTTCATCGGCCTCCCCTGGCCAGCCGCAGCAGCCGTGAGCTGATGATGAGGCCGGCCTTGCTGGCGGCGTCGGGGCTGATGCCGAACACCACGCGCCCTTCCTGCTGGGCCAGGGCGATGACGATTTCTGGATTCACAAAGGTGATTTCATCCGACACGGTGAGGATGCCGTGGGACGGTGGCAGGGTACGCAGCAGTCGCAGAACAGGTTCCACTTCGGCGTTGTGGATGATCAGCACGCGGCAGCCACGAATCGCCGGCAGATCCAGCAACCGCACGCGCACGGTGCGGCCCTTGGTGGCCTGTTTGCCATCGAGCGCAGTCAGGGCGCGCTTGAGCGGGCTGAAGGCAGACACGCACACCGTGACGTCATTGCCGGGCGCGCCATCGCTGTCGGGCCAGTCGATGAACTGGATGAAGTTGAAGATGTAGGCGGCCTTGAGGTCCAGGTCAGCCACGGGCTCGTTGGCACGGGCTGCACTGGTGCCCACGCCACACACCGTCCACAGGCAGATCGCCAGCAGCGTGCGCAATCGCAGGAAATAGGCCATGGCTCAGAACGCGTACGTCAGCTTGATGCGGTAGGTACGCCCGTTCTGCCGGATCGCATCTTCCCGCACCTCGAACGAAGCGGGGTCTGCGTAGCGGTGGTTGAACAGGTTGTACACCCCCAGCGATACATCCACATCCGCAATGCGCGTGGAATAGGTCAGATGGGTCAGCACATGCCCGGGCAGGCGGGCGTTGAGCACGGTGTTGCGCGGGCCGATGCCGATGGCCTCGATGGCGTAGCGGCCCGGGTTCCAGCCCCAGTTCGCAGGCGTGTGCAATACGTCGGACCACTGGAGCTTGAGCAGGTGCCGGGGCGAGTTGGTCAGCGCTCCATCCGTTGACGGGTCCCGCGCCTTTTGCCACCCGTAGGCCACGCGCAGGCGCCGCCCGCCCGCCCAGCGTTGTTCGGCCTCGGCCTCCAGGCCATGCACCTTGACGGTGCGGGTGTTGTTGAAGGTGAGCCGGTCCGAGTGGCCCAGGCTGTCCAGCGAGATCAGGTCGCTCACCCCCGACCGGAACGCCGTCAGCAGCAGGCGCGTGGCCCCGGTCGGGGCATGCTCCACGGCCAGTTCGGTGGTGCGCACACGCTCGGACCGGATGCTGGTGGTGTCCACCACGCCGCCAGGCAGGTTCACGCGGTAGTCGCGTTCATAGGCATTGGCCGGACGGTAGGCCGTGCCGTGCAGCAGCTTGACAGCAGTGGCCGCGTCCCACCAGTACACCAGCCCCAGGCGGGGGTGCAAGGCACCCGCGCTGCCCGACTGCTGCCCCCAGCGCAGGCCGGTGTGCAGCGTGAGGTCGGGGCGCAGTGCAAACTCATCCTGCACATAGACGCCCAGCACATTGCCGTTGCGGCGTGTGTCAAGGTACTGCGCGGGCGGGTCCAGGTCGTCATTGCGCTGAGCGATGCGGGTGTCGCGCCGGTAGTCCAGCCCCCACGACAGCTTGTGCCGCGCCAAGGCCGTGCTCACCCATTGCCATTCGGTGCCCCACCACTGGCCGGTGCCGACGTCGCGGTTCACCGTCACGGGCGGGTAGTCGTACACGTAGTCGCCCACGTACTGGTAGCGCCCTGCGTGGAGGCGCGCAGTGAAGGCCAGCGTCGGCTGCCATTGCGCGGTGTATTCGGCGGCCACGCGCGTGCTGGTGTCGATGTACCGCGAGCGCGGGTCGTTGAAAACCTGCGAGAACGCTGCGGTCGGGATGCCCTTGGTGCGCTCGCCGTGGGCCAGGGTCAGCGTCAGCCCATCGCGTCGCATGCGGGCGAACAGCTGGGTGCTGCGGTCATAGTCCAGGCCGTGCGCCACGCCCTGGTGGCTGGCGGGCGCATCGAACGCGGGGTAGTACTGGTCGGCCCCGCGTGCGGTGGAGCGCGTTGCCGCGATCAGCCAGTCGCTTCCCTGCGCATCGACGGCGCCTACGGAAAACCGCAGCTTGGCGTAGCCATGGCTGCCGGCCTCGGTGCTCACCTGGGGTCCGCCCAGCTGGCGACCATCGCGGGTGATGACATTGACCACGCCAAAAAACGCATTGGCCCCATACACCGCCGACCCGGGGCCAGGCACAAATTCCACCCGTTCCACCAGGTCCAGGTCGATGGGAAAGTCCGTGCCGATGCTCGCCTGGTCGTAGAGGTTGTCGTTGAAGCGCACGCCATTGACCAGCAGCAGCACCCGCGTGTTGTAGTCGCCCGGCGTGGCAAAACCCCGCGTGCCCAGATAGTGGTAGCTGCGGTCGTAGGACACGTACAGCCCGCGCATGCTGGCCAGCACATCGGCCAGCGTGCGGTAGCCAAACAGCTGGATGTCATCGGCGGTCACCACGCTCACGGCCGCCGGGGCCTCCAGGGCCGTCTGTGCATACCGGCTGGCCGTGGTGACCTGCATCTGCATGAGCTGCTCCAGCGGCAGGTCGGCCATGGCGGCGATGTCGGACTGCGCGTGGGCTGCCGCCATGCCAGCGCACAGCCCCAATACCACCCATGGGCGGTGTGGCCGCTGTCGATAGGTCGATCCTCGTTTCATGGCAAAGGCACGGCGTGTGGCTGGCGGTTGTCCCCCCGTGGGGACTTCGCTGGCGGGCGGGCGGGAGGATGCGGGGCGAAGTCTCAGGATCGATGAATCAGTCTTTACAAATTGTATCGACCAGGGGTTGCAAAACCCAGTGCGGGCGCTCAGTAGTCTCCCTATGGCGGCCCCTCACCCGCCCCGCGCGCCAACCGGCCAGGATAGGTGTTAACCCTGGTTCCGCCCGGGCTTGCACATCCAGATGTCGATTTCGGGCGCTCCCATTCGTCGTCACTGTGAAGCACCTAGCAAGGACCGTCGGCGCTTCCGCATTTTTTATTGCCTTGAGGAGAACCCCATGCGCTTCATGATCATCATCCAGGCCACCGCCGAATCCGAACAGGGCTGCCAGCCGACCGCAGCCCTGATGACCGCGATGGCCCGCTACCACGAAGAACTCGCGCGGGCCGGCGTGCTGCTGGACGCCAGTGGCCTGCAGCCCTCCGCCAAGGGCTGGCGCGTGGGCTACGCCGCCAGTGGCACCCGCACCGTCACCGACGGCCCGTTCACCGAGACCAAAGAGCTGATCGCTGGCTACACACTCATCCAGGTACGCAGCCGCGACGAGGCGCTGGAATGGACCCGCCGCTTTCCCAATCCACGCGGCGAGGGCCTGGATGCCGAGATCGAAGTGCGCCAGCTCTATGAGATGGAGGACTTTGCCGGGGTGGATGGCGTTGAGCAGTTCCGCGACCTCGAAGCCCTGCGCGGCTGATGCCCAGCGTGAAGGACAACATCCCCATGATCAAGACCATCGCCCTCGTGCTGCTGGCGGCCCTGGCGCTGCTGCTGGCGTTTGCCGCCACCCGCCCCGACACCTTCCGCGTGGAGCGCAGCCGCGTGATTGCGGCACCGCCCGAGCGGGTGTACGGGCTCATCCACGACCTGCGCCAGTTCAACACCTGGAACCCGTATGAACGCAAAGACCCGGCCATCCAGGGCCAGTACAGCGCCGCCACCAGCGGCCCCGGCGCCCGCTACGCCTGGCAGAGCGAGAAGGTGGGCGTGGGCAGCATGGAGATCGTCGAGGCCACCGCGCCCCGCCGCGTGGGCATGAAGCTCGACTTTGTGAAGCCCTTTGAAGCGCACAACCAGGTGGAATTCACCCTGCAGCCCGAAGGCACCGGCGCCACCCGCGTCACCTGGGCCATGCAGGGCCCCGTGCCCTACCTGGCCAAGATCGCCCACCTGCTGTTCAACATGGACCGCATGGTGGGGCAGGACTTCGAGGACGGCCTGGCCAACCTGCAGGCCGTGGCGCAAAAGACCGCAACGTGAACGCCGCCCACCGCCCCTCCACCTTTGCCAAACCCTTCGTTTCCCATTACCGTCCTCACCCTTCAGGAGTCCGTCATGCACCAACAGATTTTTGTGAACCTGCCCATCGAGAACATGGCCCGCTCGCAGGCGTTCTTCCGCGCCCTGGGCTACGAGTTCAACCCCCAGTTCACCAACGACCAGGGCGCCTGCCTGGTGGTGGGCGAGAACCTCTTCGTGATGCTGCTGGTCAAGAGCTTCTATCAAACCTTCACCGACAAAACGATTGCCGACGCACGTACCACGTCGGAGGTGCTGGTGTGCTTCTCGTGCAGCAGTCGCGAAGAGGTCGACGCGCTGGTGGACAAGGCCGTGGCCGCAGGCGGCACCACACCCCGCCCGGCGCAGGACCTGGGCTTCATGTACTCGCGCAGCTTTGACGACCTGGACGGCCACACCTGGGAGTTTGTGCACATGGTGGATGCCAGCAAGGCGCTGGGCTGAGAACGTGTGAATGAATGCGCCGGATTCATTCACACCTCTTGATCGCGTGAAACCTTCTGCACTGCCCGACCGCGATGCCCTGCACCGCAGCATCGACTCGGTGTGGCGCATCGAGGCTGCGCGCATCATTGCCAGCGTGGCGCGCATGACGCGCGACGTGGGCCGGGCCGAGGAACTGGCGCAAGACGCCCTGGTGGCCGCGCTGGAGCATTGGCCCAAAGACGGCCTGCCCGCCAACCCGGCCGCGTGGCTCATGACCACCGCCAAGCGCCGCGCCATCGACCACCTGCGCCAGCAGGTGCTGCACCAGCGCGAGCACGAGGCCCTGGGCCACGACCTCGAAGCGCTCGAAGCCCAGTACGCGCCCGATGTGGTGGACACCCTGATGCACGCCGAGCAGGACGACATTGGCGACGACCTGCTGCGCCTCATCTTCACCGCCTGCCACCCTGTGCTGCCCACCGAGGCGCGCGTGGCCCTCACGCTGCGGCTGCTGGGCGGCCTCACCACGGCCGAGATCGCGCGCGCCTTCCTGGTGCCCGAGCCCACCGTGGCCCAGCGCATCGTGCGTGCCAAGCGCAGCCTCACGGCCGCGCAGGTGCCGTTTGAAGTGCCCGGCGCGGCCGAGCGCGCGTCGCGCCTGGCCTCGGTGCTGGAGGTGATCTACCTCATCTTCAACGAAGGTTATGCCGCCACAGCGGGCGACGACTGGATGCGCCCCGCGCTGTGTGGCGAGGCCCAACGCCTGGTGCGGGTGCTGGCCAGCCTGGCGCCCGACGAGCCCGAGGTGCAAGGGCTGGTAGCCCTGCTCGAAATCCAGGCCTCGCGCCTGCCCGCACGCACTGATGCACAAGGCCAGCCCGTGCTGCTCATGGACCAGGACCGCGCGCGCTGGGACCACCTCCTGGTGCGCCGGGGTCTGGCCGCCCTGGACAAAGCCGAGCAGCTCGCGCGCGCCGGCAAGCCCTGGGGGCCGTACGCATTGCAGGGCGCCATCGCGGCCTGCCACGCACGCGCCCGGCAGGCGCAAGACACGGACTGGCCCCACATCGTGGCGCTGTACGACGCACTGCTGCAGGTGGCGCCCTCGCCCGTGGTGGCACTGAACCGCGCCGTGGCCGTGGGCATGGCCGAGGGGCCGGAGGCCGCGCTGGCGCTGGTCGATGCCCTGTCGGTCGACCCTCTGCTGCGCCATTACCACTGGCTGCCCAGCGTGCGCGGCGATCTGCTTGCCAAGCTGGGCCGGGGGGCTGAAGCGCGGGCGGAGTTCGAGCGCGCAGCCAGCCTCACCCGCAACGCGCAGGAAAAGGCGCTGCTGCTGGCCCGCGCCTGCGGCTGAAGGCCGGTGTTGTGCCCACCCTCACCCCGCTGCAAGGACACCACCCTCATGCCCCACCCTGCCCCTGAATACCCGCTGGAAGGCGGCTGCACTTGCCGCCATGTGCGCTACCGCCTGTTGGCGCCCCCACTGTTTGTGCACTGCTGCCACTGCCGCTGGTGCCAGCGCGAAAGCGGCGCGGCCTTTGCGTTGAACGCGATGATCGAGGCCGACCGCGTGGAGTTGCTCGCAGGCACCCCGGCGATGGTGCACACCCCGTCAGAAAGCGGCCTGGGCCAGCAGATTGCGCGCTGCCCGCACTGCCAGGTGGCAGTGTGGAGCCACTACGCAGGTGCGGGCCCCGTGATGGCGTTTGTGCGCGTGGGCACGCTGGATGCGCCCGACCACCTGCCGCCCGACATCCATATCTTCACGGCCTCGAAACAGCCCTGGGTGGTGTTGCCGCCGGGGATACCCGCCGTGGCGGAATATTACGAACGCGAGGGGTTGTGGCCTGCGCAAAGCATCGCCCGTCGCCAGGCGGTGCTGCCGCGCATCCAGGCCTACCGTGCGGCTGCAGGGCTCGACCCGGCCTGATGGCCTGTGCCGGGCGGGGGGCTCAGCGCCGGCGGCGCTTTTTGATGGTCTGGCCTTGCGGCGTGGCGGCCTTGGGTGCCAGACCCAGGGCGGCGCGGGCCAGCGTATCGGCCGCGCCATTGCGGTGGCGGGGAATCCACTGGACCTGGGCTTGTGGGAACTGCCGCAGTGCCTGGCGTGCTTCTTCAAACAGCGTTGCCAGCCGCGCGATCGGCGCCGTGGGATGGCCGCCCAGCTGCTCCACCAGCACGCTGTTATCGCTGAACACGTGCACTTGGGTTGATGTGGCAATGCCCTGCTGTGCGAGCCACTGCAGCGCCAACATCAGCGCGCGCAACTCGGCCTCGTTGTTGCAGCCGGTGAAGGTGGTGGCTTCGGAGATCTGGTGCCGCACGGTCCCGTCGGGGCCCGTCAGCACGGCCCCCAGGCCCATGCGCCCCGGGTTGGGCCAGGCACTGCCGTCGCAGTGGATCACCCAGGCACCAGGGGCGAGCGGCGCGGCCGCCCGTGCAGCGGTCACTTGTAAAAAGCTTCGACCGTGCCCTTGATCTTGATGAGCAGCGGCTGGCCCTTGCGGTCCACCGTCTTGCCGGCGGGAACCTTCACCCAGCCTTCGCTGATGCAGTATTCCTCCACATCAAAACGCTCCTTGCCGTTCAGGCGGATGCCGATGTCGTGCTCGAACACGGCGGCCACATGGTGCGGGCTGCGGGGGTTGACCGACAGGTGGTCGGGCAGGGGCGGCAGGGCGGGGGTGTTGGGGGTGGTGGCTTCGGTCATAGAGGTCTCAGCGAGAAAGGAGAAAACGCAAAGCGCGGATTCTCCGGCATTTGGGGTGCTGGCCTTCCCAGCGTTCGATCATCGCCCCAGCGGCGCCACGCCGATCAGCCACGCATGGCCCCAGAACGCAAAGCCCGCCCAGGCCACTGCACCCACCACCACAGCCGCCGCCGTGCCTGCAGCGCTGCCTGCCGCGTACACGGTGCCCTGCGCCCGGTCGCGCTGGCGCGCGGCGCGAAAGCTCAGCGCCGCCCACAGCAAGAAGCTGCCAAACAGCAGCACGTCGGCCAGGTTGCCGTTGGACAGCAAATGCGCCAGCGCCCACACCTTCACGCCCAGCACCATGGGGTGGTGCAGCCGGGCCTGGAGGGCATTGCGCGGCACATAGGTGGCGGCGAGCAGCACAAAGGCGATCAGCGTCAGCAGCGCTGCGGCGTGCCGCATGCCGATGGGCGGCACCCACAGCACCACCGGCTGCTGCCGCGCCAGGCCGTAGCCCCAGACGATGAATGCCAGGCCCACGGCCGACACCAGCGAATACAGCCCTTTCCACGGCATCTCGCCCAGGCGCGCCCGCGTCTGCGTGCGCCAGCCATCGGCCACGATGCGCACCGAGTGCACGCCCAGAAACAACACCAGTCCCAGTACCAGATACCCCATGGCCAAGCCTTTCATGTCGTCGTGAACAGGTTGTGAGGACGAAGGCGGGGCCGCGCCATCAGTGGCACAGCCCCATCTCGCAGGTCCTGGTCGATTATCGGCAGAGCAGGCCCTGCACTTGCCGCGCCAGTGCTTGAGCGGCCCCCACGGCCGCACGCCCTGAAGAGCGGTCGCCAGCCCTGGTTTCAAGTCAAAAGTGCCGCAAGCGCTAGTGAATAATGCCCTGATAGCTATCAATTTGATAGTAAACATACTGCTGTATCGCCAGCAGGAAGGTGGGGTCAGATCCCCGCATGCTGCGCCAGCAGCGCCCCCACCTTGGGCTTGGCGCAGCGCTGCAGCGTTTGCAGCAAGGCGTAGCTGGGCTCGGCCACCCGCCAGCGGGTGCGCAGGTCGTGCTGCATGCGGGCCAGCAGCGCAGCGGCCATCTCGGCATCGGCCAGCGCCCGGTGGGCCTGGCCTGTGCGCGGCAGGCCGTGGTAGTCCACCAGCGTGCCCAGCTTGTGGCTGGGCGCCTGCGGGTACAGGCGCCGCGACAGCAGCACCGTGCACGCAAACGGCTGCGGCGCGGGCAGTCCGGCCAGTGCCAGTTCGGCCTGCCAGAACTTGCTGTCGAACGATGCGTTGTGCGCCACCATGGGCGCATCGCCCACAAAACGCGCGGCATCCTGCATCACCTGCGCCGCGTCGGGCGCGGCGTTCACCATCGCGTTGGTGATGCCGGTGAGCTGGGTGATGAAGGACGGAATCCACACTCCCGTCTTCATCAGGCTCTGGAACCGGTCCACCACCTGGCCCCGCTCCAGCAGCACGATGGCCACCTCGGTCGCGCGCGCGCCCTGGCCGGGCGAGACGCCGGTGGTTTCAAAGTCGATGACGGCGATGGGGGGCATGGGCTTGCGTGCGAAAAGGAAGGATTGTGCCGCCGCACCTGCGCGCCATCCTGTGCGCCCTGCGGGCCTGTGTGTCCAACCGCCTATCCAGGAGTGTGGCCTACACTGCCCCACCCCGTTTCTGGATGCATGGAGCCGAGCAACCCATGAAGAACCACACCACCCAACCCGCCTGGCTCCACGCCGCCCTGGACTACCTGCCGCAGTGGCTGGACCTGCAACTGGAGCGCTACCGCCAGCCCGGGTGTTCCGTGGCCATTGCACGCGGCGGCGAGACCGTGGCCGAGCTGGCCCTGGGCGTGGCCGACATGCGCACCCACCAACCCCTCACGCCCCGGCACCGCCTGCGCATCGCGTCGCACTCCAAGAGCTTTACGGCAGCGGGCGTCATGCTGCTGCGCGAGCAGGGAAAGGTCGGGCTGGACGACCCCATCGGCCGCTATGTCGATGGCCTGCACAAGGACCTGGCCCGGGCGCGCATTGGCGAGCTGCTCTCGCATAGCGCGGGCGTGACGCGCGACGGGCCCGATGCCGGCCAGTTCCTGGACCGGCGGCCGTATCTCTCCCGCGCCGAGCTGCTGGCGGATCTGCGCCACAAGCCGCCGCTGGAGACGGGGGTGCAGCTCAAGTACTCGAACCACGGCTACGGCCTGCTGGGGCTGATGATGGAGCAGGTCACCGGCACGGAGTACGCCAGCTGGATGGTGCGCCACGTGATCGATGCTGCGGGCCTGCAGGAAACCGTGCCCGACATGCCGCGCCTGGCGCGCAGCGCCCCGATGGCCGTGGGCCACAGCAGCGAGTTTCCGTTCGGCCAGCGCCTCATCGTGCCGGGCGACAACCGGTGCGACGCCATGGCCCCGGCGGCCGGGTTTGTGTCCACCGCGTCGGATGTGGCCCGCTTCTTTTCGCAGCTGGCGCCAGACAGCCAGCGCAGCATCCTGTCGCCCGCCAGCCGCCGTGAGATGGCGCAGCGCCGCTGGCGCGACCCCTGCAACCTGTTCGAGTCCCACTACGGCCTGGGCACCATGCTCAGCGCGCCGGGCTCGCGCGAATGGATGGGCCACACCGGCAGCCTGCAAGGGTTCCTGTCACGCACCGCGCGCTACCCCGCGCTGGATCTGACGGTGACGGTGCTCACCAACGCGCAGGACGGCCTGTCCACCGAGTGGGTGGAAGGCATTGCCAGCATCCTGTTCGCGTTCCAGCAGCATGGTGCGCCGGGCAAAAAGGAAGCCGCCTGGGCGGGGCGCTGGTGGAGCCTGTGGGGCGCCAGCGACCTGGTGCCCATGGGCAAGGTGGTGTGCCAGGTGGTGCCCGCCATGTTCGTGCCCTTCAACGCCGCCACCACGGAGCTGGCCATCACCGGGCGCGACACCGGCGTGGTCCAGAAAGCCTCGGCCTACGCCAGCCCCGGCCAGCCGGTGCGCCGCGTGCGCGATGCCAGCGGCACTGCCACCGAGCTGTGGGTGGGCGGCACCCAGCTGTTGCCCAAGGACGCCATGGTGGCCGAGGCCACCCGTCGCTATCGCAAGGCGCGCCGCACTCCGCGCTGATCCCGGCGGCCCGGGCCTCAGCCCTTGGGGTGCGCTAAAAAGAACCGCAGTATCTCCGCCGTGGCATCGACCCCGGCAGGGTCGGTGTGGCTGCCGCGCGCGTGCCCACCGGCCCACGCATGCCCTGCGCCGTGCAGTACCCAGTGTTCTGCCACCACCGTGCCAGTCAGTGCGCTGGCCGACGGGGCGCCACCCGCCACGGTGTAGACCTTGCGGGTGTAGCTCTGGCCACCACGGGACTGGCCCTGGTGCACGGTCTCCACCGTCGTCTGGCCGTCACCTGGGGCCGTGGCCAGTGCTGACAGCGTTGCCTCGATGAGCTGCTCACCGTTGTGTGCATGTACGGTGGTGTCGGCGTCGCCGTGGAACACGATCACCGGTGGGAGTGGCAGGGCTGGGGCGTCAGCGGCATGGTGGGTCGCCGCACCGGGTTTGGCCCCGTTCTTCATCGCCGACAGTGCGCCCATCACGTTGTGCGCGGCACCCGCCTGCAGGCCGGAGTGCACGCCCACGGCCGCAAACAGGTCGGGGTATTCGCGGCCCAGCAGTGCGGCCATGGCGCCGCCGGCCGACAGGCCCGCCACGTAGACGCGTTGCGCATCCACCGGGTGGCGCGCCATCACATCCCGCAGCATGGCCACGATCAGCGCGGGCTCGCCGCCGCCCCGGTGCTGGTCGCCAGGGCGAAACCAGTTCCAGCAGCCGTTGGGGTTGGCGCTGTGGGGTTGCTCGGGGTACAGCACCAGGGCGTTGGCGGGCGCGGCTGCGTCGTTCATGCCCGTGCCGGTCGCAAAGTCCACCGGGTTCTGCGTGCAGCCGTGCAGCATCAGCACCAGGGGCATGGGGGTGCCTGCCGTGGCGCCCGGGGGCACGTACAGGTGGTAGTGGTGCGGGTTGTGCCGAGCGCCCGGGTGGGTGAAGGCCACGCGGGTGAAGCTGCCGGCGGGCTCCGCCAGCGGGTGGTGGCTGGCGGCGGGGCGTGGTGTGGTCGTGGGCTGTGCCTCTGCGGGCGGAGCGTGGGTGCTGCGGTCGATGACCACGGCGTCTTCCACCTCTTGCGCGGTGTGGGCACTGCGCCAGCGGGGGGCGTTCCCTGCCGTGGGTTCGGGCTCGGGTGCGTGCAGCGGGGGGGCGCTTGTGCTGGCGGGTGCGGGAGGGGGGCCATGGCGCGCCACGGCCTCGCCCAGGGTTTGCTGGATGGCCCGCGTGGCGTCGGCCAGTTGGCCGCTGCGCACCAGCTGGGTGGCTTCGCCCATCAGGCGCTTGAGGTTCAGGTTCCAGTCCATGGGGACTCCTTGGTGGTGGGTGCGGGCACGGGCGACGCGCTGCGGTCTGTGTACGGATTCAATGCATGCGCCCGGCCAGCGCGGCCTTGACGGCTGCACTGGCGTGGAACGCGCCCAAGACCGTCACCGAGGCGATCGTGGCCTGCGCCAGTGCGGGCGGCACGTCGTCGTCGATGCTGGCCAGGCCCAGCACACGGATCTCCAGCGCCTGGCCTGCCGCCAACACGGCCTCCAGCTCGGCCCGGCCAAAACGCTGCAGTCCCAGCACAAGCATCTTGCGGGCCACCACCTGGCGCACCGCGTCGTTCTGGGCGGTCAGCTGGTTGCGGATGGCGGTGCGGATGAAGTCGGTGCGGTTGGCGTAAAAGCCTTCGGACACCAGCAGGTCAATGTGGCCCAGGTCCACAAAACCGAGGTTGATGGTGACCTTCTCGGACTCGGGCACCTTGCTGCGTGCGGGGGCGGTGGGAACCAGGTTGCTCATCAAGCGCACTCCAAAAAACATCCAAACAGATGGTGTGTGGATGGAATATGGATGGTGGTTGGCTGCTTTGCAAGAGCTGCCCGAAAAGAATGGGGCCTACGGGCCCCAGGAGGTACTGCATGCGTTTACTACCAAAATAGTAGCAAACAAGCCATGTTTCCGTAGCGCTAGCGCCCGGTTTTGCCTGAAATTTGCCCCGGGGACCTGCAGGATGGCGGTGCAGATGCTGCACCGCCCTGGGGAACGGCGCTGCACTCACACCCTGCAGGCCGATCCCGAGGGATCGTCCACAGGCGCTCAGAACAGCGTGAGTTCCTTGTGTTCACCCAGGCTGCGCGGCGGCTCGCCAGTGAAGGCCGCCTTGGCCATCTGGAACAGCTGCACCATCTTGCTCTCGTCCACGTTCCAGTATTCGGCGTGGCGAACGCGCACCACCAGCAGTGCCAGGTCCGGGTCGGTCGCTCCGTCAGGGAACCACGCCTTGGCCAGGGGCGACCACAGGGCTTCCTTGAGCGCGCGGTCGTCCACAAAACGCGCCTGGCCTGACACGGACACATAGCGGTCCTCGCCCGGGTCGGCGTACGACACATTCACCTCCCCATCGGTCAAAAGGCGTTCGTACAGCTCGCCCGACTGGGAGATGAAGAAGTACAGCTCGGCCTGTTCATCGAGCTGCCGGTTTTGTGTGGTGAGCGGGTGCGCGTGCAGCATGCCTGTGGACGTGCGGTGCGTGAGCATGCCAAAACGGATGTCCTTGATGAGCTTCCACAAGGTGTCGTGGGCGGGGGAATTGGGGTGCATGGGGCCTCCAGCAGGTGGTAGGGAATCAATCGAAGAGTGCGGGCACTGCAATCGATTGACTCTAGGCACCACGGGGCGGCCAGGGCGTCGGCGGGGAACGCCGATGCCTGTGGGCGGTTGTCTGACACAGGGGCGCCGCCCTCCTCCATCAGGCCTTCTTCAAGAACTCCGACTTCAGCAGCATGCTGCCCAGGTCCGTCTTGCAGTCCACGTTGTGGCCATCGGCACCATCGACCAGGCGGATGCTCTTGATCTTGGTGCCCTTCTTGAGTGTGGACGACGAACCCTTGACCTTGAGGTCTTTCACCAGGATCACCGCGTCGCCGTCGGCGAGTGGATTGCCATTGGCATCCCGGACGATGCCGTCGCCTGCATCGGCGTCGGCGTCCGCTGCATCGGCCACCTGCGGCCATTCAAAGGCGCAGTCGGGGCACACATAGTTGCCGCCATCCGGGTAGGTGTTCTCCTGGCCGCACTGGGGGCAGGCGGGAACGGTGTGGGGCATGGTGGGGTCCTCTCTGTCGTTGTTGTAGTGGTTGTGAAATGGGTGCGCAAAGTGTCGCCGCTTCACAGCGGCGCGCGTTGCTCCAGCGCAAACGGTGGCAGCCCTTTGAGCAGCCGCTGGCCGTAGCTGGTGCGCGTCAGGCGCTTGTCGTAGCAGTACACATGCGCCATGTCTTCTTCGGTCCGGATCGCGCGGCCCACCCACTGCGCCAAGCGGATGGCGGTGGCGGGCACCACGAGCTCGCTGAAGGGGTCGCGCCCCACGGCGCGCAGCCATTCGGCGCGGGCCTCGCCCACCGGGTCATCGGGCGGGGCGAAGGGCAGCTTGGTGATGAAGACCGATTCGCACAGCCGTCCCGGCAAATCCAGCCCCTCGCCAAACGACTGCATGCCGAAGATGACCGAGGGCTCGCCGTTTTCCACCCGCTCGCGGTGGCGGCGCAGCAGCTGCGTGCGCGGCAGCGCGTTCTGCACCAGCACCACGCTGCGCATGGCGGTGGGCAATGCATCCACGGCCTGGCGCATCTGCTCGCGCGAGGTGAACAGCACCAGCGCGCCGTATTCCACGCGGGCAATGTCGTGCAGCAGCGCGTCCACCATCTCGGTGGTGAATTGGGCGGCGTTCTTGGGGTCGGCACGGGTCTCGGCGGCAATCAGCGTGCCCTGCGCGGCGTAGTTGAAGGGGCTGGGCACCTCCAGCGTGGTGGTGGCCTCGTCGCCATGCAGGCCCGCCTCGCGCAGGAAGAAATCAAAGTGCCCGCAGCTGGTGAGCGTGGCCGAGGTCAGCACCGCACCGCGCACGGCGCTCCACAGGTGGTTGCGCAGCGTGGTGCCGGGCAGGATGGGGCTGGCATGCGCCTTGACCACGATGAAGTCGCCATCCACCTCCAGCGTGAACCACTTGGCGGCGGGCACCGCGCCTTCGGGCGCATCCTGCAGCAGCAACTGGGCCGTGGCGTGTAGCGCCTCCAGGCGCGGGGCCAGCATGCCGATCTGTGCATACAGCGTGGACAGCCGCTTGGCCTCGTCGGGCTTGTCGCGCATCTCGGCGCGCAGGGCTTTGCTGATGGCGCGCAGGGCGTCGAGGAAGCCCTCGGCGCTGGCGGCCAGCAGGCCCAGCGGGGCAATCAATTGCTCTGGCAATTCGCCGCGTGGCACGCGCACGCGCGCCGGACCCCAGGCGCTGGGCTGGCTCTTGAGCTGGGCGCCGTACACATCCATCACGATGCGCGCCAGGTCCTGCAGCGTCTGCCGCAGCTGGGCCGAATGTTTGGGGATGTCGGCAATTTCTTCGACCTCCAGCAATGCCCCAATGCGCAGGCCCCGGCTGGCAAGCCGCTCGATCCAGGTGATGCGCGACAGGTCCATGCTGCACGAGAATTGATCCAGTGCGGTCGAGGGCAGGTGGTGGGCTTCGTCCAGCACCAGGAGGCAGTTGTCCAGTTCGGGCAGCACGCGCGCGCCCAGCGACGACAGCAGCAGGTCGTGGTTGGCCACGATCACCTGCGCGCCCACCAGCTCCTTGCGCTTGTCGTAGTAGGTGCACTGGCTGAAGGCCGGGCAATGCTTGCCGGTGCACGAGGCACCCTCGGCCGCCACGGGGCTCCACACCTCGGGCTCGGGCGGTGTGTCCAGACTGTCGCGGTCGCCGTCCCAGGCGCCTTTCGACAAGGTTTGTGCCATCGTCGAATAGAACTGGATGCGCGCCTCGGTTTCGTGCCGGGGGCGCTTGGCGCGGGCGGCGGCTTCTTCTTCGGCAAACAGGTCGTCTTCGCCCTCTTCCTCCGCCTCGCCCGTGCCCGCCAGGCGGTCGAGCTTGAGTTTGCACACATAGCGCCCGCGCCCCTTGGCCAGCGCAAACTTGAAGGGCTGGGGCAGCAGTGCGGCCAGTGCAGGCAGGTCCTTGTTGACCAGCTGCTCTTGCAACGCCACCGTGGCCGTGGAGATCAGCACCCGCGTACCGCGCGACAGCGCCAGCGCAATGGCGGGTGCGCAGTACGCCAGCGACTTGCCCACACCCGTGCCCGCCTGGATGACGGCAATGGAGCGCTTGGGCGCCGCCTCGCCACTTTCTTCATCCACCTTGCCCAGCGTGGCGCTGCTGAACGTGCGTGCTACCTGCTGCGCCATCAGCCGCTGGCCAGCGCGGCTGCGAAAACCCTCGGTGGCCGACACCACCGCATCGAAAGATTCAAGGGCCTGTGCGGCCCACACCTGTTGAGACATACAGTAGTGTCGCATGCTCCAGACGGCGTGGCCGCCGACCGTGCGGTGGGCCCGAATTCTGGCCTTGTAGCAACCCCTTGGCCGCACAATCCGCGAACAATGACACTAAAAAAAGGGGTATGCGATGCGAGGGAGAGCAGCGCAGGCTGCAGGCCTTGGCCTGCACGGGGCCTTTGCGTGGCACCAAGCCTTGACGCAATGGCTGGGCTGGGCGGTACTGGTGATCTGCCTGGTGGCCGGCGGGGGCGCCAGGGCGCAAACCAAAACGTCGCCAGCGGGGGCGCAGGCAGACAAAACCCAGGAGCGCCAGCGCTTGCTCGCGCAGCAAGTGCTGCCCACCGACCCGGGGCGGTTTGCCTGGGGGCGCGCGGCCGAGGCCGTAGGCCAGGAGGCGGATGCGATTTATCTGCGGCTGGCCCTGGCGGACGATTGGTTGCGGGCGCTGGAAGGTGCGCCGGCGCCCGCTGCGAGCAGCATCGAAGCCGCCATCGCCCATGGCCGGGAGCTGGACCCCTATTTTCTGGAGCGCCGCGCCCAGGCCATGTGGACCACCCTACTGAAGGCGCAGCAGTTGCGGGCTGAGTGGGATCGTGATGGCCCCGAGGTGCCCCGCCCGCCCGAGTTGGACGCGCTGGGGGCCGAGCTGGTGCGGGAGGGGCCGGGCTTGTGGGTGCGGCGGGCGCAGGACGGTGGGCTTCGGGGGCTGTACCTGTGGGTGGGCGTGCGCAACATGCTGGCTGAGCCCCTGCCCCTGCCGGAGTTCGCGCTGCAGCTGGGCCGCCCTGGCATGCAGCCAGCGGCGCCGCGGATGCAATGCGCGCTGCCCCGCTACACCACGCGGCAGCTGGTGCCGCCGCAAACCACCCAGCAGTACCTGTGCAGTGCGGTCGAGGGCGGCTACGGGCTGCCACCCGCTGGCGTCAGCTGGCTGGCGCAGATGGGGCACTGGTTCAGCCAGGGTGCGGCGCTGCAGACCGTTATTCCCCAGCACGACCAAGCCCTGTCGCGCACCGCCCGCATCCTTGTGCAGGTGGACAACCCGGCGGTGGACAATTTCCTGCGCGGCGCCCGTGAATCCTCCGAGAAGCGTGAACAGCTGCAAAAAGAACGGGCCCAGGCGGAGGCTGCAGCGGCCAAGAAGGCCCGTGAAGCCAAGCCAGTGCGCCGCTCTGGCTCAAGCGCCTGGCCTTTTTGGGTGGCGTGGCGGGTGCATTGGTTCTTTATGGTCTGCTCGCGCACCACTTCAGCGTGGCGGTGGCGTCCGGGGTGCTGTGGTTGGGCCTAGCCATTCCGAGCGCGATGTTCTTGCGGTCGATCTGGGCCATGGGCGGGACGGATGGCTGGGGCAAGCTCGCAGCGATCATCATGTCCGGGGCCGCCATCGTGGCGCCTTTTGTTGGCACGCTCGCTGCGTACACGGTCTACAAGCTGGTGGTGAGCGAGCGGGCGCGCCGCAAGGCGATCCTTTTCTTGCTCGGCGTGGTCGTATTCCTCCTGCTCCATGCGCTGGAGCGTTGGCTGTTCTGGTGACAGCAGGCTCCGCGCGCCCGCAGATGCGCAGGGCCTGGGCCTACAACGCGGGGCGGCCAGCGGCGCTAGGGTGAAGGGACTCCACGTCGCATACCAAGGCCCCACATGAAAACGACCCCCACAGCCCCCCGCAAGGAAGAGGAGATCATCCCCTCCGCTCCTGTGCCCGCCCGCACCGAGCGGCGCGTGAACACCACCCAGCCCCAGCCGCACCCCGGCAGCGGACCCGAAGACCTGAGCGGGCCCGAACCCCTCCTGCCGCACGAGCGCGACGAGGCGGTCAACATGACCGACGGCGAACCCGACGCCAAGATGGAGCAGGCCTACCGTGATGTGAAACGTGGACTGCAGGACACCGACCGGGGGCCACCGGCCGACAAGGCGTACCAAAAGCAGAAACGGTAATGCTGCAAATTTGATAGTTATTTCCGCCGATGGATAAGCGCTAGAGGCCAATTTTCATCAGTTTTACGGCACCCGCGCCGCCCTGAACCAGCGCGGCAGGTGGTCATGGGCATGCACCAGCGATTCGAGCACGCCGTGGCTGCGCTCAACCACCTCGATGCCCGGCACTCTGAGGTCCGGCACGATCACTACCGCGACCCCTGCGGCTTGCGCCGCGCGTGCGCCGTTCTCGCTGTCTTCAAACGCCAGGCACTTTGCGGGGTCCACGCCCAGGCGCACAGTTGCCAGCTGGTACAGGGCGGGGTCGGGTTTGCCGCGCGGTACCTCGTCGCCGCCAGCCCAGGCGTGAAAGTGCTGCAGCACGCCCACCCTGCCCAGGCGGTGCTCAATCTCGTCGCGCCGCGACGATGAGGCCACCGCGCAGGGCACGCCTGCTTGCCCCAGGGCGTGCAGCAGCGAGGCGGCGCCGGGTTTGAGGGGAAACAGGGGCTCTGGCCCCGCGTCCCACAGGCGCGCAGCCACATCGGATTGCACCTGTTCGAACATCTGCGGACCACCCAGCAAAGCCGTGAGCATGGTGTCGGAGTCGGTGGACGCGCGCCCCACCACCTGCAGGTAGTCGGCCTCTGCCAGTGCAATGCCCCGCGCCCGTGCGGCGTCCAGCCAGGCGCGCAGGGTCACGCGCTCGGAGTCGACCAGCAGTCCGTCCATGTCGAAGATGGCGGCGGTGAAGGGCGGGCGAGGTGTCTGCATCGAAATATGATGCCTGCAAAAACCAATGCTTCAGTCCATCCGAGGGAACATGGAAACCACGACGCGATTCACGCTGGTCTGCAAGAACGATACCGATGCCGATGCACTGCATGCGGTTTTCAGCACTCCCGATGGTGCCGGGCTTGAAGCGGCGGTCAGGGCCTTCTTCGCGGCCCGCAAGCTCACCATCCACCCCACGGACCACCTGGGCTTTGACAGCTACGAGCGTTCGGGCCTGGTGATCGACGCGGCATTCACCTCGGGCTCTGCCGATGTTGGTGATTTCATCAAGCCCTTGTCCAAGGTCTGTCATGCGCTGCATGCCGAACTGGTCGATGATGAGGTCGCCCGCAAGCTTGAATACGGCTTCATCGACGGCAAGAAAAAGCCGCCCGTAGATGTCGTGGCCTTGATGAAGACCCTGGCCCCGACCGCCCAGCTCGGCCGTGTGGGAAAGATCATCGAGGCTGCCGAGCGCGAGCAGAACGACCCGACCTATGTCTTCATCCGCGCCATCGGGTTCTCCAAGAACCAGGCCACCGTGCAGGCCTTGCTGGAGAAGGGGGCCGACCCCAACAGCACATTCTCTTCCGGCTACTCCTGCCTGAACAAGGCCATCACCGACAAGCGCGTGAAGGTCGTGCAGCTTATGCTGGAGCATGGCGCCGACCCCAACCTGCCGCACAAGGGCTATCCCAACCTGTACGAGGCCTGTCGGTTCTCTGCACCCAAGATCGTGGACCTGCTGCTGCAGCACGGTGCCGACCCCGATGGGCGCGCCCAGGGCGCATCGGAAACGAGCTACCCCATCGAGATCGCCATCTACTACCACCAATCCAAGATCGTGCAGTCGCTGCTGGACAAGGGCGCCACAACACGCGGCCTGCCCAAGCTGGCCAATTTGCTGGAGCTCACGGCCCGCTCGTTCGACGCCATGTACGAGAACCTGGACGGCAAGTTCGCTATCCTGAAACTGCTGGTGCGCGACCCGGCGTGGAAGGCCGAACTCGTGCAACGCCGTGACCGGCTGACCGAAATGCTCCAGCAGTCGTTCGCTGCCTACAAGTATCAGACGCCCAAGGACCGCAAGGACTTCGACGACATCCTGGCTTTCATGGCGGCTGCTTGAAGAAATACTGCTGGCTCAGCCGCGCTGCTGCAGCGCCCGTTCAATCCGGTCCCGCCGCACCGTCGTCTTGGGCACCTTGAACGGGAACCACGTGCGTACGTCCTCTTCGAGCCCGATGCCGTGCATGTAGTTATAGATGGCCTGCTTCAGCGCGCCGCCCAGCGCGTCGTGGTCCACCCCCGTGGGGTCGATGAAGGCCACGTCGTTCTTGGCAAAGTCACCGGGCGGCAGCGGTGCCAGCGTGACGCCGTATTCCTCGGGGTTTTTGCCGACGGGCGAGTGCACGGTGCAGGCAAAGCGGTGGAAGAAACCGCTCTGGATGCAGCCGTTGGCGAACAACTGGCGCACGTACTCCAGCGCGTCCACCGTGTCCTGCACGGTCTGGGTGGGAAAGCCGTACATCAGGTACGCATGCACCAGGATGCCCGCGTCGGTGAAAGCCCGGGTCACGCGCGCCACCTGGTCCACCGACACGCCTTTTTTCATGAGCTGCAGCAGCCTGTCCGATGCAACCTCCAGCCCGCCCGAGATCGCAATGCAGCCGCTGTCGGCCAGCAGCTCGGCCAGGTCGGGGGTGAAGGTTTTTTCAAACCGCACATTGCCCCACCAGCTGATGCCTGCGTTGCGCGCGATCAGTTCGGTAGCCAGCGCCTTGAGTGCCTTGGGCGGTGCGGCTTCGTCCACAAAGTGAAAGCCGGTCTGCCCCGTCTCGCGCACGATCTGCTCGATGCGGTCGGCCAGCACGGCGGCGCTGGCGCCTTCGTAGCGGCTGATGTAGTCCAGGCTCACGTCGCAAAAGCTGCACTTCTTCCAGTAGCAGCCATGCGCCACGGTGAGCTTGTTCCAGCGCCCGTCGCTCCACAGGCGGTGCATGGGGTTGAGCATGTCCAGCAGCGACAGATACCGGTCCAGCGGCAGGCCATCCCAGGTGGGTGTTCCCACCTCGGCAAAGGCGATGTCGGCTTCCATCATGTTGATGTACTGCACCGCTCCATCGTCACCGCGCACGAAGGTGCGCACCAAGCGCTGGCGGCCGCGCTCGCCGCGCAGGTGTTCCAGCAGCGCCAGCAATGGGCGTTCGCCCGCGTCCAGCGTTACGTAATCAAAGAAGTCGAACACACGCGGGTCGGCCAGTTCGCGCAGCTCGGTGTTCACAAAGCCGCCGCCCAGCACGGTGGCGATGTGCGGGTGCCGCGCCTTGATGGCCTGGGCAATGCGGAACGCCGCATACACGGACCCCGGGAACGGCACGGACAGCAGCACCACGCTGGGCTGGTGCTTGGCAATCGCTTCGTGCGTGAGCTGCTCCAGCAACTCGTCCACCAGCGTGGGCGGCGCAGCGAGTGCTTGGGCCAGCGGGTCAAACGTGGGCTGGCTGCCCGCCAGCGATTCGGCATAGCGCACAAACTCAAAGCGCTCGTCCACCGCGTCGCGCAGCACATCGGCCAGGTCGTTCAGGTACAGCGTGGCCAGGTGCTTGGCCTTGTCCGTCAGGCCGAGCGCGCCAAAGGCCCAGCCCAGCGGGTCGCCGCCTTCGTCATCCACATACACATCCAGTGTGGCAAAGCGCGGGCCCTCGGGCAGGTAGTTCCGTCCCACGATGCGGTGCGCCAGCGTGCTGTCGCGGCCTTGCAAGAAGGCAATGGCGGGGCCGATGGTGGCGAGGTAGCGGTCCTTTTGCGCCGCAAAACTTTGCACGGCGGGGCTCTGCTTTTTGGCGGGCAGCGCATCCACCTGGGCCGCCACCGCGCGCAGCCCTTCGGGCGAGAGCAGGCGCAGCACCAGCGCCAATGCCAGGTCTTCCTGGAACGCCGTCACCCCCCGCGAACGCAGAAAGCCCGTGAGGTAGGCGGTGGAGGGGTAGGGCGTGTTCAGCTGCGTCATCGGGGGGATGACGGAGAGGACGCGCTGGGCGGGTGAGGCGGGGGCGACGGCAGACATGGTGGAAACAGGCAATGGGGCGATGCGGTGCCGCCGCAGGGGTCGTGGAGCCCTCGATTATCCTGGCCCGGCTTTATCCCTGGTGGGCGGGGGGCGCCGGGGGCGCCGCAGCCGCGTGGTATGTGCCCTCCAGATAGTTGTTCTTCACCCGCACATAGTGCTCGGCTGAATATTTCAGGTACGCAATCTCTGCATCGGTGAGCGCGCGCTGGCGCACCGCAGGGCGGCCGATGTAGAGGTACCCGCTCTCCAGCACCTTGCCGGGCGAGACCAGGCTGCCTGCGCCCAGCATCACGCGGTCTTCGATGATGGCGTCATCCATCACGATGGAGCCCATGCCGATGAGGCATTCGTTGCCGATGCGGCAGCCGTGCAGGATCACCGAATGGCCCACCGTGACGTAGTCGCCGATGACCAGCGGCGAGCCTTCGGGCTTGCTGGCGTTGCGGTGCGACACATGGCCCATGGTCAGGTCTTGCACGTTGCTGCACACGCCCACGGTGATGCGGTTCACATCGCCGCGCAGCACGGCGTTGCACCACACCGAGCTGTCGCGGCCCAGCGTGACGTCGCCGATGACCTGGGCAGAGTCGTGGATGAAAACGCCGGTGTCCAGGACCGGGGCGGTGTCGAGGTAGGGAGCGAGGGGCATCTTGGTGTCAGGCTGCGTGGAAAGAACGGGCGAGCGTAGTGCAAATCGCACCTCACGCCGGTTTGCTGGCCAGGGTGGTGGCGTGGGTCAGCGCGCTGGGGCGCGGCGAGGGGCAGGTTTCGCAGAGGTGGCAACAGGGGCTGCCGCTGCCTTGCCCGTGCTTCCAGCCTGGGTTTTTTTTACGGGGGCCTTGGCCTCATGGGTGGGCGCGGCGTAGAACCCCAGAAACATGTCCACCGCATCTCCCACTACTTGCGCTTGCTGTGCGGCGCTCAAGGGTGGCTGGCCCATGGCCAGCTGGGGCCAGAACGCAAATGCCTTGACCATGCCCTGCAGTTGCTGCGCGGCATAGGGCACATCCATGGTGGCGCGCAGGCGGCCATCCTGCTGGGCCGCGCGCAACCAGCGCGGCAGGCCCTCTTCCTTGGCCGAGAGCTTGGCGGTGATGCCGCGCGCGCGCTCGGGGGTGTGCATCATGTCGGCCATGGCCACGCGGCTCAGGTCGATGAAGCTCGCGTCGTTGAGCAGGCGCATCTTTTGCGCCAGCAGCTCCAGCAGCTGGTCGCGCAGCGGGCGCGTGGGGGTGTAGGCCAGTTCGTCGGGTGACTGGCTGCGCTCCCACATCAGCAGCAGGATGGCTTCGAACAGTTCTTCCTTGCTTGGGAAGTGGTTGTACACCGTGCGTTTGGACACATCCGCCGCTGCGGCCACGCGGTCCATGCTGGTGCCGTTGAAGCCGTGTTCGCGGAACTCGCCGATGGCCGCCTGCACGATGGCATCGCGCTTGCGGTCGGTCAGGCGAGGGGTGGGCGGGGAGGCGATCATGCGCAAATTTTACACCGGGTAGTTTACTTTTCTAAAAAGTGAACTACACTGTGCAGTGTAATTTTTATGTCGCAGATCCGGTGTCACTCTCCATCGCCCGCCGCCGCCGTCTGCTCCCGGCACTTTGTGTCGCCTTCGTTGTACTGATCGCCATGGCCTACAGCCTCTTTTCCCGCGCCGCCCAGCCGGTGGCCGCCTATGAACAGTCGCCGCAGTTTGCGGGTGGCAAGTTTCGCAACGTGGCACCCCGCCATGCGCTGGGCGCCCTCAAGACGCTGCAGGTGATGTGGCGCTTTGCCACCGGCAAGCCCTACGACTCGGTGCCGCGCCAGCCCGTGCCGGTGTACGCCGTGATGCGGTCAGACCTGCTGGCCGCGCCCGACCTGAGCCTGTGGCGGCTGGGGCACTCCACCCTGCTCTTCAAGATCAACGGCCAGTTCTGGCTGACCGACCCGGTGTTTTCCGAGCGCGCCTCGCCGTTCCAGTTCCTGGGCCCCAAGCGCTTTCACGCGCCGCCCATCACGATTGACGAGCTGCCGCCCATCACCGGCGTGATCCTGTCGCACGACCACTACGACCACCTGGACTACGCTGCCATCCAGAAACTCGCGCCCAAGGTGGAGCACTTCATCACGCCGCTGGGCGTGGGCGACCGGCTCATCGGCTGGGGCGTGCCGGCGGCCAAGGTGCAGCAGTTTGACTGGTGGCAGGGCACCACCATCGGCGGGCTGCAGCTGGTGGCCACGCCTGCGCAGCATTTCTCGGGCCGGGGCCTGTCGGACGGCAATAGCACGCTGTGGGCCTCGTGGGTGCTGATCGCGGGTCAAGGCGCTGACCAAGTCCGCGTCTTCTTCAGTGGCGACACGGGCTACTTCGACGGCTTCAAGGCCGTTGGCGAGCGGTTCGGCCCGTTCGATCTGACGCTGATCGAAACGGGCGCCTACAACGCCGACTGGCCCGACATCCACATGCACCCCGAGGAGAGCCTGCAGGCCCATCTGGACGTGAAGGGGCGCCATCTGTTCCCCATCCACAACGGCACGTTCGACCTGTCGCTGCACCCGTGGGTGGAGCCGTTCGAGCGCATCACCGCGCTCGCGGCAGCAGCGCAGGTGTCGCTGGTGGCGCCCATCATGGGCGAGCGGCTGGACATCCGCGCGCCCGCACTGTCCACGCACTGGTGGCGCAAGGTGGAGCCGCAGGCTGTGGCTCAGCCGGAGCGCCTTGGCACGGCCCTGGCCCCTCAGCCCGGCGCGTGGTGAAGCACCAGCGCCCGCATCACCGCTGACGCACGAGGCCGCCCACCACGCGAGCGGCCGCGCGGATCTCTGCATCATCAAACCCCGCATAGCCCAGCAGCCAGCCCCGGCGCGCCGACCGCATCGCATAGCGCGACAGCGGCGCCAGCATCACGCCCGCCGCCAGCGCCTGGCGGCTCAGGGTTTCGTCGTCGGTGCCGGGTGCCACCTCGTGCAGCAGGTGCATGCCGCGATCGCTGGTGGCCAGTTGCCAGGCGCCGTTGCTGGCCTCGGCCAGTGCGGCGCGCAGCGTGTGTTGCCGCTGCAGGTACAGCTCGCGCATCTGCCGCAGGTGGCGCAGCAGGTGGCCTTCGGCAATGAAACGTGCCAGCACCGCCTGGGTGTCGCCCGGTGCATGCCGGTCGGTGATGGCGCGGGCCATGGCAAAGGCCTCCACCAGCGCGGGCGGCACCACCACAAAGCCCAGGCGCAGGCCGGGGTGCAGCGTCTTGCTGAAGGTGCCCACGTACAACACGCGCTCCGAGCCCGGCAGGCTGCACAGCGCGGGCACGCGCTGGGCCTTGCCATCGTTCTTGCCGTACTGGAACTCGCCGTCGTAGTCGTCCTCGACCACCCAGGCGTCGTACGTGCGCGCCCACTGCAGCAGCGCCTGCCGTCGCGCCAGGCCCATGCACACGCCGGTGGGGAACTGGTGCGTGGGTGTGACGACGGCCATGCGCGCGTTCGGCCATTGCGCCGCAGCGGTGTCGATGCGCAGGCCGTCTCCATCCATGTCCACTGGCCGCGCCAGCGCGCCGTGGCCCAGCAGGCTGGCGCGGATGCCGGGGTAGCCGGGGTCTTCCACGAGCACCTCGTCGCCCACGTCCAGCAGCAGCCGCGCAATCAGGTCAATGCCCTGCTGCGAGCCCGAGCACACCACCACCTGCGCCGCATCGCAGCGGATGCCGCGCGAAGCCCACAGCCATTGCGCCACGGCCTGGCGCAGGTCGGGGTCGCCGGCCGGGTCCAGGTACTGTGCGCGGTTGCTGCGCTGGCCCTTACTGGCCTGCCGCGTCAGGCGGTCCCACAGCGCAAACGGAAAGGTGGCGACTTCGGGCGCGCCAATGCGAAATGCCTTGGCTGCGGCCAGGGGCGGGCGCCAGCGCGCTGCCGTGTCGGCGATCAGCTGCCCCCGGCGCGACAGGCCCCGGGGTGGCGCCACCAGGCCTTGCGCAGCGGGCAGTGTGGCGGCCACGGCCTGCGACACATAGGTGCCGTCCCCCACGCGCGCCTCCACATAGCCCTCGGCCTGCAGGCGCTGCACGGCCCACAGCACGGTGTTGCGCGACACGCCCAAGCTGGCTGCATGTTCGCGCGAGGGCGGCAGGCGGGTGCCCGCGCGCAGGCTGCCCTGCTCGATGGCGCGGCGCAGCTGTGCGTACACCTGCTGGCGCAGGGTGGCAGTGGTTCGATTGGCTCCGGGGCTGGGCACGAATTGGCCCTTTCAATGGGGTGACGTACTCATAAACTGAAGAACCATTGTAGAAACCCGGGTCCCCTAACGGGTCCGATCCTCTTGAAAGCACCCCATGGCCGAGCACACCGCCACCATCACCTGGTCCCGTGGCACCGACGACTTTCTGGACAAGCGCTACCACCGTGCCCACACCTGGCAGTTTGACGGCGGCGCCACCGTGGCCGCGTCGTCGTCGCCCCATGTGGTGCCGCTGCCGTACTCCGACGCGGCGGCGGTGGACCCGGAAGAAGCCTATGTCGCCGCGCTGTCGAGCTGCCACATGCTGTGGTTCATGGACTTCGCCAGCCGCGCGGGCTATCGGCTCAACCGCTACACCGACGCGGCCGTGGGCACCATGGCCAAGAACGCAGAGGGCCAGCTGGTCGTCACCCACGTGCACTTGCGCCCCGTCACATGTTTTGACGCGGCGCACGCGCCCAGCGCTGCCCAGCTGGACGACCTGCACCACCGCGCCCACACATCGTGTTTTCTGGCCAACTCGGTCAAGACGCAGATCGACTGCGCCCCGGTGCTTGAAGTGGAAAGGGGCTGACATGGCCAACCCCAACCGGCAGTTTCAGGTGGCCGATGCCGCTGCCCAGCAAGCCCTGGTACGTGCCCAGCCTTTGGCCACGCTGGTCATTGCGCACGAAGGCGCGCAACACGTCAATCACATCCCGCTGTACCTGGACCCTGCGCGCGGCCCGCAGGGCACGCTCATCGGCCATGTGGCGCGCGCCAACGCGCTGTGGCCGCTGTTGCCCCAGCAGGCGGTGGCGGTGTTCCACGGCCCGCAGGCCTATGTGTCGCCCTCGTGGTATCCGTCCAAGGCCCTGGATGGCAAGCAGGTGCCCACCTGGAACTACGCCACCGTGCACGCCCACGGCGCACTGAGCGCGTTTGACGACCCCGCACGCCTGCGCGGCATCCTGCACACCCTGAGCGAGCAGCACGAGGCCCACCGCGCCGACCCCTGGCGCATCGACGACGCGCCGCCCGACTACATCGACAAGCTGCTGCGCGCCATCGTGGGCATCGAGCTGGCGGTGGAGCGCTGGGAGGGCATCTGGAAGGTGAGCCAGAACCGCACCGACACCGATCGCGCCGGTGTGGTGCAAGGCTTGATGGCAGAGGGCACCAGCGCGGCCGAGGACATGGCGGCGCTGGTGCTGGGCCGGTTGATAGCGTGATGGCTGCGACCGGAAGGGATTATCAAAATCGATAGCATCCCAGGCATGGTGCACTAGCGCTACCGCCCATTTTGGCGCCAAAACCTCGTGCTAACACGTTTTCAGGTGCCCTTCACCCCTCCAGCGTCTCCACCCGCAGCGTGACCACCGGCCCCGCCACCGCAGGGTGCGCCGCCAGTGCAAACACGGCTAGGTCCACGGTGGACTGCGCCACGGCATCGGTCAGCACCAGCACCTGGGGGCCGCTGCCGGGGGGCAAGGCCTTGTCATGCGCCAGTGCCGCCTGCAGCACCGGCACCTGCTGCGCAGCCAGCCAAGCGCCCACGGCCTCGATCTGCTGCGCGCTGTGCACCGGCACGCGCAGGTAGTGGCGTGTGTGCACGGCCGCGCGAGGCAGTACCGCCAGTTGCTCGTCCACGGCCTGGGGGTGGAAGCCCAGGTGTGGCACGCGCTGCGCCGCGTGGGTGCCATCGAGCCGCGCCACATCCACCAGGTCGGCAATCACGGCCGATGCGGTCTGCTCCGACCCCGCGCCCGCGCCGTAGTACATCGTCACGCCCGACGCATCGCCCTTGACCATCACGGCGTTCATCGACCCGTTCACATGCGCCAGCAAATGCGTGGCGGGCACCAGCGCGGGCTGCACGCGCAGCTCCACGCCGTCCACCTCGCCATCCTTGCGCCGCTTGGCCACGCCCAGCAGCTTGATGCGAAAGCCCAGTTGCTCGGCGCAGGCCACGTCCAGGCCCTGCAACGCGGTGATGCCTTCCACCTGCGCATCGGCAAAACGCACCGGCATGCCAAACGCATTGGCCGCCAGCAGCGAGATCTTGTGCGCCGCGTCGATGCCCTCGATGTCAAACGTCGGGTCAGCCTCGGCGTAGCCCAGCGCCTGGGCCTGGGCCAGCGCTTCGGCAAAGCCCACGCCTTCATCGCGCATCTTGCTCAGGATGAAGTTGGTGGTGCCGTTGATGATGCCCGCCACCCACTCGATGCGATTGGCCGTGAGGCCCTCGCGCAGCGCCTTCACGATGGGGATGCTGACCGCCACCGCGCCTTCGTAGGCCACGGCCACGCCGTGCTGGCGTGCT
Source organism: Acidovorax sp. Root402 (assembly GCF_001425125.1). Classification (NCBI taxonomy): domain Bacteria; kingdom Pseudomonadati; phylum Pseudomonadota; class Betaproteobacteria; order Burkholderiales; family Comamonadaceae; genus Acidovorax; species Acidovorax sp. Root402. Next base: position 210,626 of record NZ_LMDQ01000001.1, on the reverse strand, counting down.
GCGGCAAAGATCTCGTTGCCATGCTCGGCCAGCAGCGCCTTGTTGGCCGTGACCACATGCTTGCCCGCACGGATGGCGGCCAGCACCCAGTCGCGTGCGGGGCCGGTGCCGCCCGCGGCCTCCACCAGCACATCCACGTCGGGGTGGGTGGCGACCTGCATGGGGTCGTTGGTCAGCGCCACGTCCTTGCCCACCACGCTCATGGCGCGGGCCAGGCTGCGGGCGCAGACCACCACCAGCTTGATGCCGCGGCCCGCACGGCCCGCAATCAGCGCCTGGTTGCGCGCCAGCACGCGGAAGGTGCCTGCGCCCACGGTGCCAATGCCAATCATGCCCACGCGCAGGGGGCGCATGGCCGTGGCGGACGACGGCAACAACGGGGCTTCGAGGGACTGGACGGGATCGCGGTACATGGACTTCTCCGGCTAACGAACAAACAAAAAAACCCAGCTGCCAGAGCTGGGTTTCGTGCATTCGTCTTGGGGGAGAAGAGAGCGATCACCAGGTGGCTGCCGAAACGGCCACCTGCGCGTGCTCAGGTGGCCGCGGTGGTAATGGTGGTAATCATTCGTGCACCCAGTGCCCGCTGTTCACCATTGGCCCGCGTGAGTGCGGGCGGCATCATGCCCATGCCTTGGAAGGCAGCGGCGCGTGCGGTGGTGATGGGGAGAGAGGTGAACGACATGAAGGGCGCAGTGTACCGGATGCAGGCCGGGGCCTGTCAACCCGCCTGTACGCGCCTATGCGCACCTGTGTGAGCCTGTGTGCGCCTGTGGCGCAACGGCCTCACCGGGCCTGGGTGGCCGCCACCCGCACCATGCGGATCGCATCGAACGGGCAGCGCACCGCACACAGCGCGCACCCGGTGCAGCCGGGCGCATCGTGCAGGGTGGAGCACTTGGGGCCCCAGGGCCCCGCGCCCAACACCTGCAGCGACAGCACATGCGGCGGGCACACCGCAATGCACCAGCCGCAGCCGGTGCAGCGCTGGGGGTCGATGGTGGGCAGGGCCTTGGGGGTGGTGGTGGTCATGGGGTGCGGTGGTGCTGGCAGTGTGCCCCTGGAGCGGGCTCCCCACAAGGAGCGCGCTACAGTGCCCCCCATGAACGCAGAACCCCACTCCACCATCACCCGCCATCTGTTGATCACCGGCCAGGTGCAGGGCGTGGGCTACCGCTGGTCCATGGCGCAGGCCGCCAATCGACTGGGCGTGACGGGCTGGGTGCGCAACCGCGAGGATGGCCGCGTGGAGGCCTGCGCCTGGGGCCCGGAACCCGCCGTGCTGGCGCTGATCGACTGGGCGCACCAGGGGCCAGCACATGCGCGGGTGGACCGCGTGGTGGTAGGCAATGTGCCCGATGGCGGCGAGGCCCCGCAGGGCTTCACGCAGCGCGAGACGGTGTAGCGCCCAGCTGCCTGAGCAACTCCATCGCCCCTGCCGGCGCCCGCTCTTTGGCGCCGTTGATGAAGTACACAAACACATCGCGTGGCCGGTCGCCGCTGGTCCAGGTGCGCACGCCCTGTGCCCACTGCGCAATGGCATCGGCGGTGTAGCCCGTGGGCACACCGGCCTGGCCACGCATCAGCCGCAGGTAGGCAAAGTCGGCCTCTGCATCCGCGATGGCCGGAAATTGGTCGGAGTCGGTGTACACAGGCACGCAGCCATACCGGCGCGCCAGCGCCACAAACGCTGGCGTCGCAAAACTCGGGTGGCGCACATCCAGCGCGTGGCGCAGCTGCAGGCCATCCACCTGCTGCGGCAGCAGGGCCAGAAAGGCCCCGAAGTCGCCCGGCTCAAACGCCTTGGTCGGCATGAACTGCCACACGATGGGCCCGAGCTTGTCCTTCAGTTCCGAGATGCCACTGTCGACAAACCGCGCGATCGAATCGCCCGCCTCGACCAGCACGCGCCGGTGCGTGGTAAAGCGGTTGGCCTTGAGTGAGAACACAAAGCCTTCGGGCGTTTCATCGCGCCATTTGGCAAAGGTGGGTGGTTTGAAGGTGCTGTAGTAGGTGCCGTTGACCTCAATCGCGGTGAGCTGTCGGCTGGCGTATTGCAGCTCCTTGCTGTGCGCCAGCCCTGCGGGGTAGAAGCTGCCGCGCCAGGGCTCGAAGGTCCAGCCGCCGATGCCGACGCGGATGCGTGGGTTGCTGGCGCTGATCTCGCTCTGCGGGGTGCTGACAGGTGTGTCCACGGCGTTGCCCTTTTGAGAGTCCACGGAGCGGCCACTGTAGCAGCGGCGCTGGTGCGCATGCCTATGCCGGGAGCGCTTCTGGCAGCTCTACCCGCGCCTCCAGCCCCTGCGCGCCGTCCGCGCGTGGCCCCAGCACCAGGCGGCCGCCCAGGGCCTTGGCCAGCTCGCTGGCAATGGCCAGGCCCAGACCGGTGCCACCGGTGCCCCGGTTGCGCGAATCTTCCAGCCGCACATAGGGCTGCAGCACGGCGGCGAGGTCCGCCGGGGGGATGCCAGGCCCATGATCGATGACGCGCACCAGGCACTGGCCTGGCCTTTCTGCCTCCAGCGTCAGCTCGGCGGCACCCGCAAACTTGAGCGCGTTGTCCACCAGGTTGCACAGCAGGCGGCGCAGGGCCTGGGGGCGGGTGTCGCAGGTCACATCCACTGCCTGCAGCACTTGTACCGGCAGGCCGGCATCGGCGTAGTCGCGCGCAATGCTCTCCACCAGCGCGCGCAGGTCCACGCGCTGCGGGGGCTCGCGCACGGCCTGCGATGAGCGCGCGTAGGCAATGCCCTCTTCCACCAGCGACTGCATTTCGGCCAGGTCGGCGTGCAGCTTGTCGCGCAGCGTGGTGTCGTCCAGCAGATCCGCGCGCAGGCGCAGCCGGGTGATGGGTGTTTGCAGGTCGTGCGCGACGGCGGCCAGGATCTGCATGCGTTCCTGAAGATGCGCCTGGATGCGCTGCTGCATATGGTTGAAGGCAACGGCGGCGCGCACCACTTCGCGCGGGCCGTCTTCAGCCAGCGGCACGGTGGGGCGGTCGGCGCCCAGCGCATCGGCCGCATCGGCCAGCGTGCTCAGGGTCCGCGTGGCTGCACGCACGGCCCAGGCGCACAGGCCCACCAGCAGCGCCAGCTGCAGCGCCAGTGCGCCCAGCACCCAGGGCGATATCTGCAGCCGGGGCTCGTCCATGTCCACGGCCAGGGGCGTACCGTCGGCCAGGCGCAGTTGCAGCCGCAGCTCGATGCCCGGCACATGGGGGTCGATCACCTGCACCGGGCGGTCAGTGGGCAGAGTGGCCGCCACAGCGCTGGCAACGAGGCGGGCCAGCTGGGACGGGTCGGCAGGTGCGTCCATCGGCTCGGCCAGCGCAAAGCGGTAGTTGCGGCGCGCCAGCCGGTCCACCCACTGTGCGCGCTCGGTGGCAGGCAGGCGTTCCAGCATGGCGACCGAGCTGGCCACGTCGCTGGCGAAATACGACACCATGGCCCGCCGCATGGTCATGCTGCGCTCGGTGAACGCCAGCACAAACGTCAGCGCATGCGCCAACGCCAGGCCCAGTGCCATCACCAGCAGAATGCGCCCGAACAAAGAGCGTGGCCACCAGCGCAGCGTCATGGCGCAGCTCCTGCGACTGCTGCCGCAGTTTGCACATCGGCGCAGAACACATAGCCCTCGTTGCGCACGGTCTTGATGTAGCGCGAGCCGCGCGCGCCATCGCCCAGCCGCTGGCGCACACGGCTCACCAGCAGGTCGATGGAGCGGTCGAACACATCGGCATCGCGCCCCTGTGTGAGCTGCAGCAGCTGGTCGCGTGTGAGGATGCGCTGCGGGTGGTCCAGCAGCACACGCAGCAGGCGGTATTCGGCGCCCGACAGCGCCACCACTGCGCCCGTGGCATCGAGCAGGTGGCGTGCGGTGGTGTCCAGCCGCCAGTCCCCAAACGTGAGGTGGCGCGTGGGCTCGGCCTTGGCCAGATTGGGCGGCAGCATGCGCGTGCGCCGCAGCACCGCGTGGATGCGTGCCAGCAGCTCGCGCGCGGCGAAGGGCTTGGTCAGGTAGTCGTCCGCACCCAGCTCCAGGCCCAGGATGCGGTCCGCCTCGTCGCTGCGTGCGGTGAGCATGATGATGGGCAGCGGCGGCGCGCCGGGGCTGCGCAGCTCGCGGCACAGTGCGATGCCATCGGTGCCCGGCAGCATCAGGTCCAGCACCAGCAGGTCGATGCGCTGCGTGGCCAGTACCTCGCGCATTTGCCGCCCGTCGGCGGCCACGCTCACCTGCAGGCCCTGGCGCTGCAAGTACTCGGCAGCCAGTTCGCGGATGCCGGCGTCGTCATCGACGATCAGGATGTGGTCGGGAGCGGGCGTCGTCATGGCGGCCATTGTCCGGGCTTTGGTGGTGCAGCGGTATGGGCTGGGTGGGCAGATATGTATCTCAACTTGTCTGCCCGGTGCATCGACAAGCGCGCATACCAAAAGCCCCTGGCCAGACAAATCGCCGATACCTGCGCTGGCTTCAATGAGGTCTTCCTGAACTTCACGAGGACCTTGCCATGAAACCATCCATCGCCGTGACCGCCCTGCTGACCCTGGGCCTGGCGCAGGCAGTCAGCGCGCAAGAGGCTGCGGCAGCGCCGCCAGCCGCTGTGGCACCAGCGCCGGGCACCGCTCACCCCAAAGCCCCCCTGGGCCGCTGGATCACCGAGAGCGGCAATCTGGAAGTGAACATCGCTCCTTGCAATCCCGCTGGCGGCAACGCCCTGTGTGGCAAGGTGGTGCGCGTGCTAGCCAACCGCTCCATGAGCGCGCCGGGCGCCGACATGGCGGCGGCCGACGCGCGGCCTGCGCTGGGCATGACCCTGCTGTCGGGCCTGCGCCCGGCGGAGGGCGGCAGCAGCGAGTACCAGGGCGAAATCTACAACCGCGAGAACGCCAAGACGTACCGCGTCAACCTGACGCCGGCCGAGCCGGAACAACTGCTGGTGCACGCGTACGTGGGCATTCCGCTGTTCGGCAAAACCCAGGTGTGGCGCCGTCCGGCGGCCGAGCAGGGGAGCGGGCAATGACCATGGCCACCACCTCGCCATGGCTGGCCGTGGCCGCCGGCATGCTCACGGTGGGGGCGCCCTGCGTGTTGCCCATGCTGCCAGTGGTGCTGGGGGCCTCGGTGAGCGGCGCCGACTCAGCGCAGCGCACACGCCCACTGTTCATTGCCCTGGGCTTTGCGCTGTCGTTCGCGGCCGTGGCCCTGCTGTTCAGCAGCTTCACGCAGGTGCTGGGTGTGTCTCAGGAAGGCCTGCGCCGGTTTGCCGCTGTGATGCTGCTGGTGTTTGGCGTGCTCACGGTGTGGCCCCGGCCGTTCCAGTGGCTCAGCCAACATGCGGGCGGCGTGCTCAACCGCATGGCCAGCCTGGGCATGGGCAGCGGGGGTGGCAACTGGGGCGGACTGCTGCTCGGCCTGAGCCTGGGCGCGGTCTGGACACCCTGCGCCGGGCCGGTGCTCGCCTCCATCCTCACCCTCATCGCCACCGAGCCTGCGGGCGTAGGCACCGCCGTACTGCTGCTCGCGTATTCCACCGGCGCCGCGCTGCCCATGCTGGCCATTGCCTATGGCGGCCAGGCCGCGGCCACCCATGTGCGCCGCATTGCACGCCACGCACACCGCGTGCAGCAGGTGTTTGGCGTGGTGGTCATTGCCATCGCGCTGGCCATGCTGTGGGAGGTGGATGGGCAGATCACGGTCTGGCTTACGCAGTTTTATCCCTCGGGCTGGGGCGGCCTGTAAGGGGCGACACCCCACCGATTGCAAGGAGCTTTCACCATGACATTGCACCCCTCTTCATCGCGCTTTTCCGAGCGCCGCGCCTTCCTGGCGTCGATGGCCGCTGCACTGGCGGCCCCTGGCTTGGCGTACGCGGCGGGCCCCGCCAGCCCCGCCTCAGCGTTGCCCGACTTGGGCGCTGCGCCCGAGTTCACCGGCATCGAGCGCTGGCTCAACTCCGAACCGCTGAGCCTGGCGCAGTTGCGCGGCCGCGTGGTGCTGGTGGATTTCTGGACGTACGCCTGCATCAACTGCATCCGCACCCTGCCCCATGTGAACCGCTGGGCCGAGCAGTACACGCCCCAGGGGCTCACCGTGGTGGGGGTGCACACGCCAGAGTTTCCGTTTGAGCGCCCGACCGCCAACGTGGAAGCCGCCATGCGCCGTCATGGCGTGAAGCACCCCGTGGCACAGGACAACCGCTACGGCACCTGGAAGGCCTACAGCAACCAGTACTGGCCCGCCACCTACCTGATCGATGCGCAAGGCCGCATTCGCTACAAGCACTTTGGCGAAGGCGAGTACGAGCGCACCGAGGGCGTGATCCGCACCTTGCTGGCCGCGCGGGGCTGATCGGCCCGACCGATTCCGTTTTCTTTTTTGTTCTTCCCCATCCCACGTTTCTTGACCGAGGCCTTCTCACCATGCGCTCTTTTCATCGCCACCTCACCCCTTCCTTCACCGCCGTCGCCTTGGCCTGCACCCTCCTGGGGACCGCGCCTGACAGCCAGGCCCAGGCTCCGCAGCTGCCGCCGCCGGACGCCACCAACCCTGTGACCCTGCAGCTGATGCAGGGCTTCCCCCCGGCGCCTGACAAGGTGGTGCGTTTGGCCAACATCCTCAAGTACCCCAACGTGCGCTGGGCCGCGCAGCACCTGCGCGAACTGGGGCCCACGGCCACCATCTGGCGCGGTGCAGCAGCGCCCAGCGCACTGCCCGCAGCGCCGCGTGCCTTGCCCGACACCCTGGCGTTTGCCGACGACAAGGGCGCGCCCACCACGCTGGCCGACTGGCAGAAGGCCACCTACACCGACGCCCTGCTGGTGCTGCACCGGGGCCGTGTGGTGTATGAGCGTTATCACATCGGCATGCAGCCGCAGCAGCCACATGTGCTGTGGTCCATGAGCAAATCGCTGGTGGGGCTGCTGGTGACCGAACTCATCCAGGAAGGCGCCATCGACCCCAGTGCGCGCATCGTGCGTTACCTGCCCGAGCTGGCCAACAGCGCCTGGGCCGATGCCACCGTGCAGCAGACCCTGGACATGACCACCGGCGTCAAATACGCCGAAGACTTTGCGGACCCCACCTCCGGTGTTTTTCAGTATCTGGCCGCTGCGGGCCTGCAGCCTGCGCGCCCCGGCAGCAACGGGGCCAAGAGCATGGCCGAACACCTGCCCACCGTGCAGAAGGACGGCGAGCACGGCACCGCGTTTGCCTACAAGTCGGTGGACACGGAAGTGCTGGGCTGGCTGCTGCAGCGCGTGACTGGCAAGAGCTACGCCACGCTGTTGTCCGAGCGCATCTGGTCCAAGCTGGGCACGCAGGAGGACGCGTATGTGTTTGCCGATGCCAACGGCGGCCAGGCCACCAGCGTGGGCGTGAACGCCACTTTGCGTGACCTGGGCCGTCTGGGCGAGATGCTGCGATCCAACGGCCGTTTCAACGGCCAGCAGATCGTCTCGCCCGCCACCATTGCCGAGCTGCGCAAAGGGGCCGACCCCGCCCAGTTCAGCAAGGCCCCAGGCGCGGCCATGCGCGCGGGCTACTCGTACCACAACCAGTGGTGGATACCCCACGATGCCGATGGCACCTTTGAAGCCAAAGGCCTGATGGGCCAGCACATCCACATCAACCCGGCGGCCGAGCTGGTGGTGGTGAAGTTCTCCACGCACCCCGTGCCCAACACCGCCTTCACCCACGCGCTGGACCGGCAAGCCTTTGCGGCACTGGCCAAGGCCGTGCGCTGAGCCTGCCCGCACGTTGCTGCTCCACCCCCCACGAGGACCGATTCACCATGTCTCCCCAACCCTGGCTGGCTAGCTATGGCGCCATCCCTGCCCACATCGATCCCGACAGCCATCCCAGCATCGTGCACCTGCTGTGTGCCGCCATGCAGCGTTATGCGCACCGGCCCGCATTCACCTGCCTGGGCCAGACGCTGACCTATGCGCATGTAGACCAGCAATCCCGCGCGTTTGCGGCCTACCTGCAGAACGTGCTGCGCGTGCGCAAGGGCGACCGCATTGCCGTGATGTGCCCGAACCTGATGGCGTTTCCCATCGCCATGCTCGGTATTGCGCGCGCGGGCTGTGTGCAGGTCAACGTGAACCCGCTCTACACCCCGCGCGAGCTGGAGCACCAGCTATGGGACGCAGGCGCCCGGGTGATGGTGATCTATGCCGGGTCTACCGCCACCCTGGCCGCCATCCAGGACCGGGTGGAACTGCACAGCGTCATCACCGTGGCGCCTGGCGACGGCACCGCAGCCGACCTGCCCGGGCCGCCGGTGGATGCCCACCTGCACACCACCACCTCGTTTGCGCGCGCCCTGGCCGAGGGCGCCACCCTGCCTTTTGCGCCACCTGTGCTGGAGGGGGGCGACCTGCTGTTCCTGCAGTACACCGGGGGCACCACGGGCCTGTCCAAGGGCGCCATGCTCACGCACCGCAATCTGGTGGCCAATGTGGAGCAGTTCAAGGCCTTCGTGCCCGATGCCCTGCGCCCCGCACAGGAGGTCGTCGTCACGGCCATTCCGCTGTATCACATCTTCGCGCTCATGGTGAACCTGATCAGCTACTTTGCGGTGGGTGCGCGCAACTGGCTGGTGCCCAACCCGCGCGACCTGGACGGGTTGATCGACGTGCTGAACGCCGCGCGCCCCAGCGTGTTCATGGGCGTCAACACGCTGTACGCCGGGCTGGCGGTGCACCCCGGCACGCAGGGCGTGGACTTCTCCAACCTGCGGCTGGCGGGTGGCGGTGGTGCCGCCATCCTCCCCTCGGTATCCGCCCGCTGGCAGGCCATCACCGGCCAGTTCATCCGCGAAGGCTACGGCCTGAGCGAGACCAGCCCCGTGGTGGCCTTCAACCCCGCATCGGTCACCGCCTTCAGCGGCAGCACCGGGCTGCCCCTGCCTTCCACCGACGTTCTGCTGCTGGACGACCACGGCCACCCCGTGCCCCTGGGCCAGCCCGGCGAGGTCTGCGTGAAAGGCCCCCAGGTCATGGGCGGCTACTGGCAACAGCCCGAGGCCAACGCAGCCGCCTTCACCCCCGACGGCTACTTCCGCACCGGCGACATCGGCCAGCTGGACGAGCGCGGTTTTCTCAAGATCGTGGACCGTAAGAAGGACATGGTCATCGTGTCAGGCTTCAACGTCTTTCCCAACGAAGTCGAAGCCGTAGCCACCGCCTGCCCCGGCGTGCTGGAATGCGCCTGCATCGGCGTGCCGGACGAGAAGACGGGCGAGGCGTTGCGGCTGTATGTGGTGCGCGCGGCGGGCACTGCGCCACCGGTGGATGCCGACCACATCGCAGCCCATTGCCGCGCAGCGCTCACTGCCTACAAGGTGCCCCGGCAGATCGTGTTTGTGGAGGCCCTGCCCAAGTCCAGCGTTGGCAAGATCCTGCGCCGCGAGCTGCGCGACATGGCGTGAGTGCAGGGGTCGACGGTTTCAGAAGGCTGCGGGCTTGCGCAGATGAGAGGTGCGACACACCTCAGCGCTTGTTTGTCATCAGCCCCGCCGCTGCAGATCCCGTGCCCCGTAAGCGCAGTAGCCTGGCTTGGGGCTTTTCTTCTGCGGGTGCAGGCGACAGGTCTCGGGCCGCTTGTCATACACCGTGCACAGCCGCGTCTTGGGGTCCAGAAAGTTGCAGTCCCCACTCGCCCGTCGCGCCATCGTGAAGATCGCGTTCTTGTGGTTGAAGTGGTCGATCAGCCGCGCCTTTTGCAGCCGCTTGGCAATGTGGCGGATTTCCTCATGCTCGGCCTCGAACGGGTCCACCAGTTCGAGCCGCACCAGGTCTGACAGCTGCACCTCCAGCGGCATCGTGCAGCAGTTGGCCGCGCAGGTGTCGCACAGGCCTGCGCGGTAGCGGGTCCAGGTGTCCAGGCGGTCTACGTCAACGATGGAGATGGAGGAGCGCATGAGAAGCCTGGGGTTTTCTGTCAAGTGGATGGGGGCGTGGCGCATGCAGGCAGCTCTGCGTGAGCAACAAGCGCGCTTGGTATATGTATTTATATACAGGGGGACAAGGTGGCGACATAATGTCGCTAAATTTTCCCGCCTAGATATCATGATACTCACCACTGCAGACGACCAGCCGGCCCTGAACTACCTGTATGCCGCACAAGCCGCTTGGCCTGCTCTCGATATGGCGCAGCATTTCGGAGTTTCCGTCCGCACCCTGCAACGCTGGAAAGGTGGGGAAATCGTTCCTCCGCGTCATGTCGTTGCTGAGCTCCAGCGTCTGTTGGACTTTGGCGCCTCACAAACTCCCAAGGGGGACTTCCGGTTCATTGACCTCTTTGCAGGAATCGGTGGCATCCGTCAGGCCTTTGAGGCCATTGGCGGTGAATGCGTTTTTACCAGCGAATGGGACGAGTACGCACAAAGGACCTACGCAGAAAACTATCCAGGAGGGCACCCGATCAACGGGGACATCACGAAGATCGAAGCAGGCGAAGTACCTGATCACGATGTTCTTCTGGGGGGCTTTCCCTGCCAGCCTTTTTCGATTGCCGGTGTTTCAAAGAAGAACGCGCTAGGCCGCGCGCACGGTTTCCAGGACGAGACGCAAGGCACGCTATTTTTTGATGTAGCCCGCATCATTGCGGAAAAGCGTCCTAAGGCGTTTCTGCTGGAGAACGTCAAAAACCTGAAGTCCCATGACAAGGGTCGGACTTTCGATGTCATCCAACGCACGCTTAGGGATGAGCTGGGCTACCAGATCCACTGCCAGGTGATTGATGGAGCTCACTTCGTTCCTCAACACCGTGAGCGAATCCTGATTGTCGGCTTTAGGGATCCGGTTATTTTCGATTGGGACATGGTCGACCTTCCCGCCAAGGGTGTCCATGTGCTGGGAGACATCCTCCATCGAGGGAAAGAGGAGCCATTTATTGAGGCCGATGGTGAAAAGTATTTCGACCATAAGGCAGGGCGAGTTCTGGACAAGTACACCCTGACCGACAAGCTCTGGGCCTATCTGCAGGACTACAAGAAAAAGCACCAAGCCGCAGGCAACGGCTTTGGCTTCGGACTGGTGACTCCGGACAGCGTGACCCGAACGCTTTCCGCACGTTACTACAAGGATGGTTCCGAAATTCTTGTAAGCCAAGGCAGCAAGAAAAACCCGCGACGACTGACTCCTCGTGAGTGCGCGCGTCTTATGGGCTTCCCGGACTCTTTTAAGATTCCGGTGTCGGATACCCGTGCGTACAAGCAGTTTGGCAACTCAGTTGTTGTGCCTGTCATGGAAGCGGTAGCTCGTGCGATGCAACCGATGATTCTGAGCTCTTTGAATCAACTGGTTGACGATCGACGGGCCGCTTGAGGTGTCTAAAGCCGATTGACAAATGGCCGATATTGTTGACTCTGCGACACGCAGCCGGATGATGTCCGGCATCCGTGGCCGCGATACAAAGATTGAGTTGGCATTGCGTAAGGCGCTGCATGCAAGTGGTCTGCGATACCGGTTGCACTACAGAAAGCTGCCTGGCAGACCGGACATGGCGTTCATCGGGGCGAAGGCTGCTGTCTTCATAAATGGCTGCTTCTGGCATGGCCATGATTGCCCGTTCTTCCGGCTTCCGGCATCCAACGTGGAGTTTTGGCGGGCTAAGATCGACGCGAACCGGTCACGCGATATCGCCACGCTTGATGCTCTGCACGGGTTGGGGTGGCGCACTGCGATCGTCTGGGAGTGCGCGATGCGTGGCCGTCCGGCGAATGAGTTATCTGCTTTAGTGGGCCGACTTAAGGAGTGGATTCGCGAGGGCTGCAGCAACTTGGATATCAGGGGGCCCTTACCCGAGGAGATTGCGGTGATGCATGCGACAAAAGTTAAAGCAGAGTGAAGGGCAGCGATATGCAACAAGACATGTTTACTGCAGAGCCGGAAGCATCTCTCGACGATCTCATTGCCGTTCTCGAAGGCGCGGAGCAGGTGTACCTCAAGAAGCTCTCGCTCAACGACTGGCAGTGGAGCGAGAACCCGCGGGCACACCAAGCGGGAGTCTACATTCCCCAGCAAGACCGGGACGGCGGGTTCTTCCCTCCGCTGGGACTCAAGGACCGTCAAGAGGGAGGAGCGCCGATCCGTGAGATCTGGTTCGAGCTTGAATGGCCTCAAGCTGCTCGCACGAAGACCGCCCGACTGGTTCACTACATGAGCAAGGGACCGGAGACACATCTCACCAATCTTGTGAAGGAGCCATTTTGCGGCATAAGCCCTGCATCCCTTCTTGTTATCGCGCGGGATCGACTTGGGGAGGGCAGTCTGCGATTCAGGGCGCTCATCGTGGACTCAAATGGCGCTGGTGTTGATTACCTCCGCGATCTTTTTGGCTTCGACTCCGCTTTCATTTCGGGTTGTTTTGTCCCCGAAACTGTTGCGAGGGAATCCGAAGAGCGTGTGCTGGACCATGTCGAACAGGCGGTATTTGCATGGCGCTCCGGCACGCTGGAGGCGTTTGCCGGGGCCCATGCAGTCATTCCGGGAACCAGCCAGATGGCGGCGATGGCTCAGGCGGCGTACTTGGAAGCCAATGGTCTTTTCTCGCTGGATCCCTTTGCGATGAAAGCACCCGGCGACGCAGTCATGCAGATCAGCCGCGACATTGAATATCGCCTGTTCAGGGAGTTCGAGCTAAGAGCGAGATCGATGGAGCTTGTGCGCATCGTTTTGGGCATGGAAAGCGCGAGCATGTCGGTAGAACGGGCTTTGCGGGCATTGATCACCGAGTTCCCACGCATAGACAAGGTAATGCTGTCTGCGGCTCAGCAGCGCAAATCGCGCGCTGGCAAATCATTCGAGCTGCATATCGAGCGCATTCTGAAAGACGGGCGAGTCCCTTACGAGGCTCAGGTGGTCATCGAATCGAAGAAACGTCCGGACTTCGTCCTGCCTGACTTCCGTCTCTACTCGGATACAGGACGTGCACGGGAGGAGGCATTGGTGCTCAGCGCAAAAACAACCCTTCGCGAACGCTGGAAACAGGTCCACGGAGAGATCCGGGATTGCGACCTGTACCTGGCCACTGTGGACGAGAACGTTGCTGCAAGCGCAATCTCTGACATGGGAGAAGAGGGCATCATTCTTGTCGTTCCCGAGTCGCTGAAAGTTTCAGACGCCGCGGTGTACCGAAAGCAGAGTAGCGTGATCTCGTTTGGCGAGTTCTTTGACCTGCACTTGCGTCGCGACCGGTACCCACTCTGGCAGACCAGAGGCTTGTTGCCCTAAAAGATGTTGCCCGATCAGGAAGCAGGCTAATTAGAGTCCTGATAGTTTGTTTTTTGGATCGACAACCAATGTGAATCCAGTACATTCTGATGCAGGGGCTGGGGGACATTCGACTGCCGATCGGCCTAGTGAATTTAACGATGCCGCAAGATGAATGATCTGACCAACCTCCCGGACCCTTCCCGACTGATCCATGGGCTTCGCGATACAGGCTATGACTTCAACACGGCAGCAGCCGACATTGTTGACAACTCAATTGCGGCAGAAGCGCAGAACGTCAATATCCGGATAGATCTTCATGCAGACGGACGTAAATTTGTCCTGTTCGGGGACGACGGCAAGGGCATGGATGAGGCAGGCCTGTTTGCCGCAATGCGCTATGGTGCGCCCGCCCGCACCAATCTGCAGAGTCTTGGGAAATTCGGGCTCGGTCTGAAAACCGCCTCGAGTTCCATCTGCCTGCGGTTCACACTGATCTCGCGCAATAATCCCGATGCACCCCTTTCGAAGCTTGCCTGGGATCTGGAACATGTGCAGACCGAGAACAGGTGGGAAATGCTGAAAGAGCCGATCACCAAGAGCGAAGAACAAGACTTCGATGAGCTCTGCGGAGAGACGGGCACCCTGCTCATCTGGTCCAAGTGCGATCGCATGCTGTCGAAATCCTACACAGAGCCAGCGGGTACAGCCGAGCGGAAGGCAGTAACTTCCCGGGTGAAGAAGCTGCGTGAGCATCTTGCACTCGTCTTTCACAGATTCCTCGATCACGCTGAGACCCGATACCGCAACGTGCGCATCTCGGTCGATGGCGAAGCTGTCTCACACTGGAATCCCTTTTATCCACAACGATCTCTCCAAGCGCTACCTGAGGGCGCCAGGGTTTTTGAGATCGAGCTCGAAGACGGGTCCATCGAGCAAGCAACCATGAATGCTTGGCTTCTCCCTCACGCAAAGGAGATGACCAATGAGGAAAACGAGCGCTACGCCAAGATTTCCAGCCGTGGTCAGGGTTTCTACATCTACCGCGAAGGTCGTCTCATCCATTACGGAGGGTGGCTGGGGGTGTTCCGTTCTGACGATCCGCACTACTCCTTGCTACGTGTCGAGTTCGATTTTGGACACAAGCTTGACGATGCCTTCAGGGTGGATGTGAAGAAATCGCGCATCCTTTTCGATCCAGCGCTCGAAGAAGCGCTCAAGGAAAGGTTGGCTTCCGTTCACCGCGAAGCCGACCAGCGATACCGACGCAAGAAGAAGCAGCTTTCGGCTGACTTGACCATCGACCATAGCGGAGCCAACAACAGTATTGCGGGTGCCAAGTTCACGAAGAAGCCATCGGTCGAATCCGTGGACCCTGCAGCGCAGGAAGCGGTGGTTAGCAATAACAGGGGCGCAGGCATTCGCATCCACGTTCCTGTGCAGGGGAATGTGGATCCGGCTTCTGTGTACGTTGAAGCAGTGACTGACATTACAAGTGGCCGGCTCTGGGAGCCGGCGCTTCGCAGTACCGGGACTTCTGGTTTTTCGACTGGCGTGCGGCTGAACAAGCACCACGATTTCTATCAGAAGATTTATCTCAAGGCGGCGGCTTCGGGCTACGCCGTCGAAGGTATGGACCTGTTGCTCTGGGCTTTTTCGGCGGCCGAACAGAACAACACCGACCACGAGTTGCAGCCGATCTTTGAAGACATCCGACAGGAGATCTCTGGCAACCTTGAGAAGCTGCTGCGCGACACACCATTGCCGACGGAAACTGAGCTGGATGAGCTCAGTGGTGACACTGCCGTTGATCCGTGATCAGGGACAAGTCTGACCTCTTGCGAGAAGAAGCTTGGCGCGGCGTAGGGGCTGGTGTTGTTGTCGTCGCTGACTCACGTGGGTCCCGATCGGGTCTACGCGTCCACTTCGAAGGTTTTGGGCCTGAGGAGGGGCCGTACTTCAGGATCGTGCCCTCGGGATTAAAACGCCACACGGTGACAGCCGAAATCGGGAAATTTGCCAGGCCTTGCGTTGAGCAAATGAAGAAGGCGCTCCCAGAACGCGTGATCGTGGCACGTGCCTTGATCCGTCAGCTCGCAGCTTCGCATGTTCTTGAAATAGCGCCGGACCAGTCTGTCGACGATTGGATCGTCGCAGGCGGAGACTTCCGGATCAAAGTGACTGTCATGGGCATTGCTGATCCCCACAGTGATGAAGCGCTGAGTCTTACTGCACGCGAAGTGATCGTGCCTCTGATGGCATCAATGGCCGAGCTTATTGGCTATGACGACCTTGCAGTCGCCGACGCAGAGTTTGATGAGGAGGGGCGGCTCACTGAGGCAACGGTGAAGCGGCGTGAGCGAAGTCCACGCAACCGGCTGCTCTGCCTTTCGATTCACGGGAAGCGTTGTGCCGTGTGCGGTTTTTCTCCAAGGGAAATGTATGGTCAGGCTGGAGATATTCTTGAGGTTCACCACATCGAATCGCTTGGTCAGCTGACTGCACCCCGCCCCTACGATCCGGCAGTCGACCTGATTCCTCTGTGCCCCAACTGCCACCGAGCTGTGCATACCCGACGCCCAGTGGCACTCCTCCCTGACGAACTTCGAGCGTTGCTCAAGCCATGACGATCACAGTGCCGGCAGCTCTTCCTAACTCCTACGACGATCTGGTCGCCGCTGCTCCAGCTGGCTTTGAGGTCTCTACACGGGTTATGCCGCCGGTACTTGTGATCTTGCGCGAAGGGACGCGATATATCGCCAGACCGGGAGCCCGCAGGATGGACCGCGGTGTTACACGTACGATCAGGTCGAGAGGAATGGATTGCAACTGGGTTGAAGACGCTGGCACCATCTATCCCCTTCCCCGGGATGTTGTCCAAGTCATGACTGCTGCGCTTGCCGGCATGAACCCGGAGCAGCTGACCTTTCCCGAGATATTGCGTCTTGAGCGCAATGCCCGCGAGGAACTGCCCGTCTGCAGGGATATCAATGTCCTAGTGCCCGCCAACGAGGAGGCTGGTAGGGAGATGGAGAACGGGGCCATTCCGGGTCTGCAGGCAACACTGTACGGATACCAAGCGCAAGGCGTGGCGTGGATGTCCCGCATGCTGGACCACGCTGGCGGAGTCATTCTCGCCGACGAGATGGGACTCGGAAAAACCATTCAGATCATTGCGCTGTTCCTGCTTGATCCGCCACAGCTCAAGACCCCCGCTCTCATCGTCTGCCCAACCACGTTGATCGAAAACTGGGTCCGTGAGCTGCATGCGTTCGCACCATCCCTGTCCGTTCTCGTGCATCGAGGCGCTGATAGGGCGGGGCTTCACTGGGACCTCCAGAAGGCCCAGGTGGTGATCACCACCTACGACACCCTCACAAATGATCATGTCATCTTCGGGGCGATCGAGTGGTCATATCTTGTCTGTGACGAGGCTCAGGCGGTAAAAAACCCGGCGTCCCGCCGCAGGATGTCAGTCGCGGGCTTGCGGCGGCGGCGAGCGATTCCGGTGACCGGAACGCCTGTCGAAAACCGTCTTCTCGATTTGTGGTCTTTGATGGACATCGCCATTCCGGGCCTCCTTGGTCCTCAACCGGAATTCGAAGCCCGCTGGCCCGATGACGTGGATTCCGCTCGATCACTGGCAACGATCACTGATCCCTTCGTGCTGAAGCGGCGGGTTGCCGAAGTCGCAAAGGACTTGCCTGAACGGATCGACATCGATGTGCCGCTTGAGCTGGGTGACTTGCTCGCAGAGGAATATGAAAGGGTTCGGACTGAAACCCTCGAAAAATACCCTGTTGCCGGCGCGCTGGTGGCTACCGGGCAGCTGCAGCTTTTCTGCGCCCATCCTTGGTTGCGAGCGCGGGACACAACGCGGGCAACCTGGGAGGATGAGGTTAACGTTGACAGCACATCCACGCTGCCACTTCTCACTCCAAAAGTCGAGCGCACGCTTGCGCTGTTAAGTGAGGCGTTTCTGCGCGGGAAAAAAGTTCTTTTGTTTGCTACTTTCAACCAGTGCGGACCGCTCATCAGAAAGGCCGCCAAGACGCTACCCGTGGCATTCTGGGGAGCCATCAACGGTTCAACTCCACAGGAGGAACGGCAGGCGACAGTTGACAGCTTCACAGCTCACATCGGTCCGGCTGTTCTTGTCCTCAATCCGCGCGCAGCTGGTGCGGGACTAAACATCACGGCTGCAACGGTAGTCATCCATTTCACGCAGGTTTGGAATCCGGCGCTCGAAAAACAGGCAAGTGCGCGCGCCTATCGCCGTGGTCAGACTCATCCGGTGGCAATCTACCGGCTCTTCTATGTGAACACGGTCGAGGAGGTCATGCTCGAGCGGATGCACTGGAAATCTCAGCTGGGCAACGAAGCAGTCCCCGTATCCGTTCGCGACGGCGATGATCTCGCACACGCATTGCGCATTTCTCCTATGGAGCGGCCATGACACGCCAAAGCTACGCAAAGATTCTCAGCGCCAACGATACGGGTGCTACTGGCGCCCACCAAGCGGGCATTCTGGTACCCAAGGCAGATGCCAAGCTGCTGGCTTTTTTTCCTGCACTCGATGCATCAATCATGAATCCTGACGAGTGGATCCATTGCGAAGATGCAAGTGGCGAAGTATGGGAAATGCGCTATGTCTACTACAACAACAAGTTGCACGTTTCAAATGGGACCCGGAACGAATATCGCATTACTTGGATGACCAAGTTTCTTCGAGCGAACAAGGCTGCAGCAGGCGACTCGGTCATTTTCGAAGCCACAGACGAGCCCGGTTACTATAGGATTTCACTCGCCCGAGTCTCGCGGGTTTCAACGGTCAGCAAACAGGGAGTCATCAAGCTTTCGGGTTGGCGGCGAATCCACTGACTCTGCCCGAACCCGATGGCGCGCGGCACCCCAACCAGAAGCGACCCCGCAGGAGCAAGATGGCTTTGAATCATTTCTCTTCTCGCTGCGCTGACCACCCTTCAAGGGGATCCTATTTGCAGAAGGGCTTGCAGAAACGATACACAGGCTTCCCCTTAGCCAACTGACCGCCACCATGGAGCCGTCACGCCCTCTGCACTACACCTGACAACATGTTCAGACGTCGATATTCCCAGCGCGCAAAGCGTTGGTTTCAATGAAATCCCGGCGCGGCTCGACCTCGTCGCCCATCAGCATCGTGAACACGCGATCCGCCTCGATCGCGTCATCAATCTGCACGCGCAGCAGGCGGCGCACGTTGGGGTCCATCGTGGTTTCCCACAGCTGCTCGGGGTTCATTTCGCCCAGGCCCTTGTAGCGCTGGCGGCTGGTGGTGCGTTCGGCCTCGGCAATCAGCCACTTCATGGCCTGGCGGAAGTCGCTGACCTTTTCTTCCTTCTGCTTGTCGCCTTCGCCACGCATCGCCTTGGCGCCTTCGGCCAGCAGGCCGCGGAAGGTTTCGGCGGCTTCGGCCAGGGCGGCGTAGTCGGCGCCGTGCACGAAGTCCTGTGTGATGACGCTGCTCTTGATGTTGCCGTGGTGGCGGCGGCTGATGCGCAGCAGGGGCTTGTCGGTGCGGGCGTCGAATTCGCCGGCCACTTCGGCGGGGGCGCCGGTGGTGTTCAGCTCGCGCAACTTGGCTTGCAGGGCCACGGCGCTGGCTTCGGCATCGGCCACGGAGTCGAGCTTGAGGCTCACGCCATCGGCAATGGCGCGCAGGGCTTCGGCGTCCATGAAGTTGCCCAGGCGGGCGATGACGCTTTCAGCGATCTGGTGCTTGCGCGCCAGTTCGGCCAGGGTCTCGCCGGTCAGGGTTTGCGGGTTGGCGCCGCCGGTGGTCACGCTGGCGTGGTTCAGCGCAATGCGCAGCAAAAAGCCGTCGAGCGCGGGGGCGTCCTTGAGGTACAGCTCTTCCTTGCCGGCCTTGACCTTGTACAGCGGCGGCTGCGCGATGTAGATGTGGCCGCGCTCCACCAGTTCGGGCATCTGGCGGTAGAAGAAGGTGAGCAGCAGGGTGCGGATGTGGGCGCCGTCCACGTCGGCGTCGGTCATGATGATGATGCGGTGGTAGCGCAGCTTGGCCACGTCGAAGTCATCGCCGCCGGTGGTGCCGCCCGCCTTGCCGATGCCGGTGCCCAGGGCCGTGATCAGCGTGAGGATTTCGTTGCTGGTCAGCAGCTTTTCGTAGCGGGCTTTTTCCACGTTCAGGATCTTGCCGCGCAGGGGCAGGATGGCCTGGAACTTGCGGTCGCGGCCCTGCTTGGCAGAGCCACCGGCGGAGTCACCCTCGACGATGTAGATCTCGCACAGGGCAGGGTCTTTTTCCTGGCAGTCGGCCAGTTTGCCGGGCAGGCCCATGCCGTCGAGCACGCCCTTGCGGCGCGTCATTTCGCGGGCCTTGCGGGCGGCTTCGCGGGCACGGGCGGCCTCCACGATCTTGCCGCAGATGATCTTGGCGTCGTTGGGCTTTTCTTGCAGGTAGTCGGTGAGCAGCTTGCCCACGATGTCTTCCACCGGCGCGCGCACTTCGCTCGACACCAGCTTGTCCTTGGTCTGGCTGCTGAACTTGGGCTCGGGCACCTTCACGCTGAGCACGCAGCATAGGCCTTCGCGCATGTCGTCGCCGGTGACTTCGACCTTGGCCTTCTTGGCCAGCTCGTTTTCTTCGATGTATTTGTTGATGACGCGGGTCATCGCGGCGCGCAAGCCAGTCAGGTGGGTGCCGCCGTCACGCTGGGGGATGTTGTTGGTGAAGCACAGCACTTGCTCTGTGTACGCGCTGTTCCACTGCATGGCCACTTCCACGCCAATGTGCGTGCCGGGGATGCCACCGTACGTTTCTGCCGGGCGCTCGCCTGCGGCGTAGAACGAGGTGGGGTGCAACACCGTCTTGCCCTTGTTGATGAACTCGACAAAGCCGCGCACGCCACCGGCGCCCGAGAAGTCGTCTTCCTTGCCGCTGCGTTCGTCCTTGAGGCGAATGCGCACGCCATTGTTCAAAAACGAGAGTTCGCGCAGGCGCTTGGCCAGGATCTCGTAGTGAAAGTCGTTGTTCTCTTTGAAGATCTCGGTGTCGGGCAAAAAGTGCACTTCGGTGCCGCGCTTTTCGGTCTCGCCGGTCACCTTCATGGGGCTGACTTCAAAGCCGTCCACGGTGGACAGCAGGCGGTCTTGCACAAAGCCGCGTGCAAATTCGATCTGGTGCACCTTGCCTTCGCGGCGAACGGTCAGGCGCAGCCATTTGCTCAATGCGTTCACGCAGCTCACGCCCACGCCGTGCAGGCCGCCGGAGACCTTGTAGCTGTTCTGGTTGAACTTGCCGCCTGCGTGCAGTTCGGTCAGGGCGATTTCGGCAGCCGAGCGCTTGGGCTCGTGCTTGTCGTCCATCTTCACGCCGGTGGGAATGCCGCGGCCGTTGTCGGTCACGCTGATGGAGTTGTCGGTGTGGATGGTGACGACGATGTCGTCGCAGTGGCCGGCCAGGGCCTCGTCGATGGAGTTGTCGACCACCTCGAACACCAGGTGGTGCAGGCCGGTGCCGTCACTGGTGTCGCCGATGTACATGCCGGGGCGCTTGCGCACGGCTTCCAGGCCTTCGAGGATGGTGATGGCGCCTTCGCCATAGCTTTCGCTGGCGCCGGCCTGGTTGGTGTCGATCTTGTTGACGGTGGGCTCCACATGGCCGGAGACGCCGGAGGATTCGGGCTCGGAGGGAATGTTGTTGTCAACGGTCATGGTGGGCCTTGGGATCCGTGGAAACCGTGGTTTCCAATATGTTCAATGGTCTAATTGGGCGCAAGCGCATATTGAATATGCGCTTGCAGCTATCAATAAAGTAGCGTTCGCGGTGTGGCGCTGCGACTGTGGTGCACGGCGGGTGTCACGCAGCCTCAGATGCGCATGGGCATCACGACGTACTTGAAGCTGTCGTTGTCGGGGATGGTCAGCAGCGCAGAGCTGTTGCCGTCCGAAAGCTCCACCTTCACCATGTCCTGGCCCATGTTGGCCAGGGCGTCGATGAGGTAGGTCACGTTGAAGCCGATCTCGATGGTGTCGCCACCGTAGTCGATGTCGAGCTCGTCCACGGCCTCTTCCTGCTCGGCGTTGTTGGACGCCACGCGCAGGGTGCCGGGCTCCAGGTTCAGGCGCACGCCCTTGAACTTGTCGCTGGTCATGATGGCCGTGCGCTGCAGGCTGGCCAGCAGCGGGGCGCGACCCAGGGTGATGCTGTTCTTGTGGTTCTTGGGGATCACGCGGTTGTAGTCGGGGAACTTGCCCTCGACCAGCTTGGTCACGAACTCCATGCCGCCAAAGGTGAACTTGGCCTGGTTGTTGGCGAACTGCATCTCGATGTGGGGCTGGTTCTCGCCACCCGCATCAGACAACAGGCGCTGCAGCTCGATCACGGTCTTGCGCGGCAGGATGACTTCCTGCTTGGGCACTTCAACGTCCAGCGTGGCGCTGGCAAAGGCCAGGCGGTGGCCGTCGGTGGCGACCAGGCTCAGGGTCTTGCCCTCGGCCACGAACAGGATGCCGTTGAGGTAGTAGCGGATGTCCTGCACCGCCATGGCGAACGACACCTGGCCGAGCAGGTCCTTCAGCGTCTTTTGGGGCACGGCGAACACGGGGCCAAAGGCGGCGGACTCCTGCACCAGCGGGAAGTCTTCGGCCGGCAGGCTTTGCAGCGTGAAGCGGCTCTTGCCGCCCTTGAGGATGAGCTTGGACTGGGCCGATTCGAGGCTGACCGTCTGGTCGCCCGGCATGGTGCGCAGGATGTCGATGAGCTTGCGCGCCCCCACGGTGGTGGTGAAGTCGCCGGTGTCGCCACCCAGTTCGGCCGTGGTGCGGATCTGGATTTCGAGGTCGCTGGTCGTCAGCTGCAGGGCATTGCCCGTCTTGCGGATCAGCACATTGGCCAGGATGGGCAGCGTGTGGCGGCGCTCCACGATGCCAGCCACGGACTGCAGAACCGCGAGAACCTTGTCTTGTGTTGCCTTCAGGACGATCATGTCATCAACCTCTTGTGGTTTTGGGACGGTGCGTGGACAGCGGCACAGGTCATGCCTCCCCCTGCTATCTATAACCCGCCATTTTGCCCCTTAACGGGGTCGCTTCTTCGTGGGGCTGCCCGACGGGCGTTTCCCGCTGGTTATCTACCCTTGGCGCTACCCTTTGAGCGTCTGCTCCAGCACGTGCAGCTGCTGGTTCAACTCGGTCAGCTGCTGGCGTTCGCCCGCAATCTTGCGCACAGCATGCAAAACCGTGGTGTGGTCGCGCCCGCCAAACAATTCTCCGATCTCGGGAAGGCTCTTTTGCGTCAGCTCCTTGGCCAGGTACATCGCAATCTGGCGCGGGCGGGCAATACTGGCCGGGCGCTTCTTGCTGTACATGTCGGCGACCTTGATCTTGTAGTAGTCGGCCACCGTCTTCTGGATGTTTTCCACAGAAATCTGCCGGTTCTGGATGGACAGCAGATCACGCAGCGCCTCGCGGGCGAGCTGGATTGAAATCTCTTTCTGGTTGAAACGCGAGTACGCCAGGATCTTGCGCAGCGCGCCTTCAAGCTCGCGCACGTTGGAGCGCACGTTTTTGGCCACGAAGAAGGCGACTTCCTCGGGCATCTCGGTGCCTTCGACGCGCGCCTTGTTGATCAGAATGGCCACGCGCATTTCGAGTTCGGGCGGCTCGATGGCCACCGTCAGGCCCGAGTCGAAGCGCGACACCAGCCGCTCGTGGATGTTGGCCAGGCCCTTGGGGTAGGTGTCCGACGTCATCACGATGTGCGACTTCTTGGCCAGCAGGGCCTCGAACGCGTTGAAGAATTCTTCCTGCGTGCGGTCCTTGTTGGCGAAGAACTGCACATCGTCGATGAGCAGCAGGTCGAGCGAGTGGTAGCGCTCCTTGAACTCATCGAAGGTGCGGCGCTGGTAGGCCTTAACCACATCCGATACGAACTGCTCGGCATGGATGTAGAGAACTTTGGCGTCGGGCTTGTCCTGCAGCAGGCGGTTGCCCACAGCGTGCACCAGGTGGGTCTTGCCTAGGCCGACACCGCCGTAGATGAACAGCGGGTTGTACAGATGGCCGGGCATGCCGGCCACGTGCATGGCCGCAGAGCGCGCCATGCGGTTGGCCGTGCCCTCCACCAGGGTCTCGAACGTGAGGGCGGCGTTGAGGCGGTTGCGGAACGCGCCCGCTGAGGCCTCATCGTTGCTACTGGAGGGGGTTTCGGCTGGCGCTGCGGGGCTGGAGGGCTCCTGCGATGTGGGCCGTACATAAGTCCTGGCAACGGATTCACGCTGAGCGAGTGCTAACTCCAGTGTGACCGGTTGGCCATACAGGCCTTCGAGCAGCGCGGCAATGCGGCCGGCGTACTGGGCGCGGATCCAGTCGAGCTTGAAGCGGTTGCCCACGAGCAGCGTGACTTTGGAGAAGTCTTCGGCCACTTGGGCAATCAGGGGCTTGATCCAGGTGTTGAATTGTTGTTCTGGCAGGTCTTGTGCCAGTTGCTCAACGCAGGCTTGCCACAGGCCCTGACCGGCATCTGAGCCGGGCGAATTGATAGGGCTGCGGGTGGGTTCCTCGGTCATTTCTGGGGAATTCTTATTGTGGATAGGAGGAACGGGGTAAGGCGGTGGATTGTAGCTTGTCAAGGAGTTATCCACAATTTGAAGGCGGCTGTCATCCGGGGGAATCCGGGGTTGCCATGCGGGGAAGAAGTGGCCTGAAAGGGTCGGGCGCTGCAGCCTCTGCGACGCGCTGGTAAAGGCCTGCCCATCGAAAGGCATTGCCAGTCGGCCACAAGCCTGCGATAATTTTGGGTTTCCCTGAATGTGTTCAGGGTGATTTGACCCGGCGCGCCGTTATTTCTGCCCCGTGGGTCTGCCTCCAGGCGATGTTTCATACATTGTGTGGGTGTGCAGATTGCAGGGGGTTCAAGAGCAGCAGTCCGGAACTGAACCTCAAGGAATAGCACCATGAAACGTACTTACCAGCCCTCCAAGACGCGCCGCGCGCGCACCCACGGTTTCCTCGTCCGCATGAAGACCCGCGGCGGCCGTGCCGTTATCAACGCACGCCGCGCCAAGGGCCGCAAGCGCCTGGCCGTCTAAGGCCGATACGGTCTACGGCCTGCTCCCCGCCTGTTCCCGGTTTGTACCGCCAGGTTCCAAACGGGGCGCTTGCATGCACAGGCTAAAAACCCGGCCGCAGTTCCAGGCTGCCATGGCGGGGGGCACTGTCTCCCGCACGGCGCATTTTGCGTTGCACCGTTTGGCACTGGACGCCAACAGCACCGCAGTTGCCAGCCAAGCCGCCGCTGTTGCACCTACAGGGCCCGGCTCCTTGCCGCACACGCAAGGGCCGCAGGCCCTGTTTGTCGTTCAGGGCGTCTGGATGGGTGCCATGGTGCCCAAGCGCTGGGCGCGCCGCGCCGTGACGCGCAACACCATCAAACGGCAGATCTACACCGTGGGCGCCACGTTTGAGGCGCGTTTGCCGCAGGCCGCCCATGTGGTGCGCCTGCGCTCGGCGTTTGATCGCAAGCAGTTCCTGAGCGCCACGTCCGACCGGCTCAAGCAGGCGGTACGCGCGGAGCTGCTGCAGCTGTTTGGATATGCCACCCGGCATTCGGGCGCAGCGGTTGCTGCGCCTGTGCCGCCGGTGGCAGAGCCGGTGACTGCCCCATGATGCAGCGCCTGCTGATCGGCGTGGTCAAAGGCTATCGGCTGTTTCTCAGCCCCTGGCTGGGTTCGGCCTGCCGCTTTGAGCCGACCTGCTCGGTCTATTCGCTGCAGGCGCTGGAGCAGCACGGCGCTGCAGCAGGCAGTTATCTGACGGTGCGCAGGCTGGTACGCTGCCACCCCTGGTGTGACGGGGGCCATGATCCGGTCCCGCAAGATCTGCCGCGCAGCCTGCGGCTTTTCTCCAGGCTCACCCCTTCCACCACTCCCCCATCCTCACCAAAGAAGTCTTCATGAACGACATTCGCCGCACCATCCTGTGGGTGATTTTTGGCTTTTCCATGGTTCTGCTGTGGGACAAGTGGCAGCTGCACAATGGCAACAAGGCCACCTTTTTTCCGACCACGCCCGCAGTGACAGCCCCTGCTGCTGCCACAGGCGCGGCCTCCGGCGCGACCGGGGCTGCCAGCGTGCCCGCCACCAGCGTGCCCGCAGCCACAACGGCCGCGCAAGGCGCGGCAGCCGTGCCCGGGCAGCCTGCTGCAGCGGCTGCGCCTGCCAAACGCGAACGCATTGAGGTCAAGACCGACCTGTATCGCCTGGTGTTCGATAGCGAAGGCGGCTCGCTCACGCAGGCCGAGCTGCTCAAGCACGCCGACATGACCGACAAGGCCCGCAACTTCCTGTTGCTGGATGAAAGCGCGCAGCGCGTCTACGTGG
The DNA here is from genome assembly GCF_001425125.1 of Acidovorax sp. Root402. Classification (NCBI taxonomy): domain Bacteria; kingdom Pseudomonadati; phylum Pseudomonadota; class Betaproteobacteria; order Burkholderiales; family Comamonadaceae; genus Acidovorax; species Acidovorax sp. Root402. Next base: position 185,023 of record NZ_LMDQ01000001.1, on the reverse strand, counting down.
CGCAGACCGGCCTGGTGGGCGGCACTTTCCCCACGCACAAGACGGTGATGACGGCCGTTCCCGGCCCGCGCGAACTCAAGGACGGTGAAGACTCCATGAGCATCCGCTTCGAGTCGCCCGACCAGGGCGGCGTGAAGCTGGTCAAGACCTGGACCATCAAACGCGGTGCTTATGACATCGCCGTCAAGCACGACATCGTCAACACCGGCAGCGCCGCTGTATCGCCCCAGCTGTACCTGCAACTGGTGCGCGACGGCAACAAGCCGCCAGGCGAGTCGTCGTTCTACTCCACCTTCACCGGCCCGGCGGTTTTCACCGAAGCCAAGAAGTACCAGAAGATCGAGTTCAAGGACATCGAAAGCGGCAAGGTCGACATTCCCAAGGACTCGGCCAATGGCTACGTCGCCATGGTGCAGCACTATTTCGCCACTGCATGGCTGCTGGCCGACGGCGTGCAGCGCGAGCCCTTCACCCGCAAGGTGGACACCAACCTGTACTCCGTGGGCATGCTGACCTCCCTCGGCACCATCGAGCCGGGCGCCACCAAGACCATCGACGCGCGCCTGTTCGCCGGCCCGCAGGTCGAGACCATGATGGAAAAGCTGTACCCCGGCCTGGAACTGGTCAAGGACTACGGCTGGCTGACCATCCTGTCCAAGCCGCTGTACTGGCTGCTCGACAACCTGCACAAGCTCCTGAACAACTGGGGCTGGTCCATCGTTGCGCTGGTGCTGCTGCTCAAGATCGCGTTCTACTGGCTCAATGCCAAGGCCTACGCCAGCATGGCCAAGATGAAGGCCATCAATCCCAAGATCATGGAGATGCGCGAACGCCTGAAGGACAAGCCGCAGCAGATGCAGCAGGAGATGATGCGCATCTACCGCGAGGAAAAGGTCAACCCGATGGGCGGCTGCTTCCCTATCATGATCCAGATCCCTGTGTTCATTGCGCTGTACTGGGTGCTGCTGTCCAGCGTCGAGATGCGCAACGCGCCCTGGATCGGCTGGATCCACGACCTCTCCGCGCCTGACCCATTCTTCATCCTGCCCTTGCTGATGACGGCCAGCTCGCTGCTGCAGACCGCCCTGAACCCCGCGCCACCAGACCCGATGCAGGCCAAGATGATGTGGTTCATGCCGCTGATCTTCAGCGTGATGTTCTTCTTCTTCCCAGCTGGCCTGGTGCTGTACTGGCTGACGAACAACATCCTGTCGATTGCGCAGCAGTGGATCATCAACACCCGCATGGGCGTGCCACCGCAGTTCAATCTGCCCAAGTTCAAGTGATGCGGCAGCGGCAACGCTGACATCCACGAACTGACCCCCGAAGGCCGCGCAAGCGGCCTTTTTTCTGTCACCTTGTAAAGTCTCTGCCCATGCTTGCCCGCCACCACGACCCCATCGTTGCCATCGCCACTGCCCCCGGGCGCGGGGCCGTCGGCATCGTGCGGGTGTCGGGCAAAGGGCTGGAGGGCCTGGTGCAGGCGCTGTGCGACCGCACCCTCAAGCCCCGCGAAGCGACGTACCTGCCCTTTCGGGATTCACAGGGCCGGGCCATCGACCAGGGGCTCGCGCTGTACTTCCCCGGTCCGCACAGCTACACCGGCGAAGACGTGCTGGAGCTGCAGGCGCATGGGGGCCCGGTGGTGCTGCAGCTGCTGCTGGCGCGCTGTCTGGAGGCGGGGACTGCCACCCAACCGGCGACCGGCCAGCCCTGTCTGCCGGGCCTGCGCGTGGCCCAACCCGGGGAGTTCACCGAACGGGCTTTCCTGAACGACAAGATCGACCTGGCCCAGGCCGAGGCGATTGCCGACCTGATCGACGCCAGCACGGAAGCCGCAGCCCGCAGCGCCAGCCGCTCGCTGACCGGCGCGTTTTCTGCAGAAATCCACAGCCTGCGCGACGCACTCATCCATCTGCGCATGCTGGTGGAGGCCACGCTGGACTTTCCTGAAGAAGAAATCGACTTCTTGCGCAAGGCCGATGCGCATGGCCAGCTATCGAACTTGCAGCAAACGTTAGCCTCGGTGATGCAGCGCGCGCGCCAGGGCGCTTTGCTGCGCGAGGGCATCAAGGTGGTCATCGCCGGGCAACCCAATGCCGGCAAAAGCTCGCTGCTCAATGCGTTGGCAGGGGCCGAGCTGGCCATCGTCACGCCCATTGCCGGCACCACGCGCGACAAGGTCCAGCAGACCATCCAGATCGAAGGGGTGCCGCTGCACATCATCGACACCGCCGGCCTGCGGGACAGCAGCGATGAGGTCGAGCGCATCGGCATCGCCCGCGCCTGGGACGAGATTGCCGGGGCAGACGCCGTACTGTTCCTGCACGACCTATCGCGGCAAAGTGCTCCTGAATATGTAGCTGCCGACGCAGATATCGAAAGCGCCTTGGGGCAAAAATTGCCAAAAAGCATCCCCGTGATCGATGTCTGGAACAAGCTGGACTGTGCGGCGGGTGTTGCGCCTACGGCCAACCCCGGCCGCCCTGCCGTGCATCTGTCGGCCCGCACCGGTCAGGGACTGGACGGCTTGCGACGGCTGCTGCTGGACGTGGCGGGCTGGCAGTCGGCGCCCGAGGGCATCTACATTGCCCGGGCGCGGCATGTGCAGGCGCTGCAGGCCGTGTCGTTGCACCTGCAGGAAGCTGCTGACCAACTGCAGGCCCAGGGCCCGGCGCTGGACCTGCTGGCCGAGGAGCTGCGGCTCGCGCAGAACGCCCTGAGCGCCATCACTGGCGAGTTCACCTCCGATGACCTGCTCGGCGTGATCTTCTCCAGCTTCTGCATCGGTAAATAGCGACCGTTGGTCGCCCTATCTTGTAAACGGACGTAAACAGCGCTTGTGTCCGATCTGTAACAGGGTTACTTTCGGCGGACCATGAATGTTCCCATGCCCGTTGCCTCCAAGGTGGACCTCAAAGGTCTGATCGATGCCATTGCCCAGACCACGGCGGAGGACAGCATGACCAACCCGCTGACGGCCGCCCAGTGGGAGGTGCTGTCGTCCTACCTGCTCCCGGTGGTGTTGCCGGCGGGCCAAGTGCTTTTCAGCCAGGGTGCCACGGACCGCACCCTGTACCTGGTCGAAAGCGGCAGCCTGAGCGTGCACTACCAGGACGAAAAAGAACGCCTGCGTCTGGCCATTGTGGGCGCTGGCTCTGTGGTGGGTGAAGGCGCTTTCTTCTCGCACCGTGCGCGCAGTGCCACCGTGCAGGCCAGCGCGCCGTGCAAACTGTGGAGCCTCACGGCCATTCGCTTCACCGAGCTGACCAACCGCCAGCCCGCCATTGCCCTGGGTCTGGCCATGGCGGCAGGGGCTGTGCTGGCCAAGCGCCTGGGCAACCGCCGCCGCCGCGTTGCGGCCACCTGACAGGCGGGGCCTGTCGGGGGTTTCCCTCGGGCTTCTTCCGCCTTCTGCGGGGGGATGGCGCGTTACACTCGATTTGGATTTTGTCCAGGCACCATCCGAAGAAAGCAAGCCATGTCCCTGTTCAGTTGGTTCAGCCGCAAACCCGCTCCCGCCAAGCCCCGCGCAGCGGCCGAGCCCTCCGGCTTGTTCAACGCCGACGCCACCGTGCCCCTGCAACCTGGGCGCCAGGGCAAGCCCCTCGTGGAGCCCCAGCCCCCAGAGCACGCAGCCAACCGCAAGAACGAGCGCATGGAGCGCCGTGAGCTGCTCTATACCGTGGTGCGCGACGCCATGGTGCGCGCTGGCGTGCTGTCGGCCAGCTACAAGTTCAAGGTGCTGTCGCTTGACCAGCGCGGCCGCCAGTTCCTGGTGATGATGGACCTGGCCCGGGAATACGGCGGCGAGACGGTGCGCCTGAGCGAGATCGAGGCGCTTATCGCCCAGACCGCCAAAACCCGCTACGACATCCTGGTGACGGCCGTGTACTGGCGCATCAACGACCATGTGGCGGTGGGCATTCCGCAAAAGGGCGTGGCGCCCCAGGGCGCTGCGCTGCCGTTGCAGGCGGCTTCTACGGCGGTGCGCCGTCCGCCGGCAGCAGCGGCCACGGCCCCGGCACCCCTGGCCCCGTCGCCTGCACCGCTGGCGGGCGCACGCCCCGCCGCGGCTGTTGCGGCACCTGTTTCCCCTGCTCCCTTGGCGCCCGCTGCGGCCCAGCTGGCTACGCGCCGCCCGCTCGGTGCGGTGTCGGCCCCAGCGCCCCTTGTGTCTGCACCCGCACCGCTGGGTGCCGCGCGGCCTGCCTCTTCTGCCCGCTTCGAACCCATCGAGGCCGACGAGGTGGCCGCGTTCAAGCGCGCGCTGGCCAATGCGGCAGGGTCATCGGCGGCCACGGCCACGGCTGCGGCCGCCAAGCCAGGCGTGCCGGTGCGCTCCGGTCCGCTGCTGCCACCGTCCCAGCCCACAGGGTTTGAGGACACCGAAATGCCCGGTGCCGACGGCCCGGCCCCCGACCTCAGCAGTACCCAGTACGGCGAACTCAACTGATTCAGGGGTCATGTGGTGCACGCCCACAGGGGGCTGTGCACCCATGCCACGCTCCTCGGGTCAGTGCCCTGCAAAGTCCACCAGGGTGTACAGCGGCAGGCCGGCATCGCGCAGGCGCTGCGATCCGCCCAGCTCGGGCAAGTCGACAATGGCGGCGCCTTCGGTGACGGTGGCCCCCAGTTTTTCCAACAGCTTCTTGCCGGCCATCATGGTGCCGCCGGTGGCGATCAGGTCGTCGATCAGCAGCACGCGGTCGCCGGCCTTCACGGCGTCGGTGTGCAGCTCCACGGTGGCGCTGCCGTATTCGAGTTCGTAGGTTTCCTCCACCGTGGTGAAGGGCAACTTGCCTTTCTTGCGGATGGGCACGAAGCCCACGTTCAGCTCGTAGGCCACCACGGCGCCCAGGATGAAGCCCCGCGCATCCAGGCCCGCCACCACGTCGGGGCGCAGCGCCTTGTCCATGTAGCGGTGCACTAAGGCATCGATCAGCACACGGAACACTTTCGGGTCCTGCAGCAGTGGCGTGATGTCGCGGAACTGCACGCCGGGCGCGGGCCAGTCGGGGACGGTGCGGATGTGCTGGCGAAGGTACTGGTTGACGCTGAGGGGCTGCATGGGCGGGTGGGGAGTAATGACGCGGGGGAGGCCCGGGCAGGGCCAATGCCTGGGTGTGCGCCAGGGGCTGGCCAGTGGCGCGAGGCACGGAAAGTGCGAGAGTGTAAACAGCCCGGCGGTCCCCGCGCGCGCCTGCACCAGACGCCATAATGTGTTTCACTGGCGTTACAAACTCGCGCCGCCTGCGGCGGGCGGTGCCCCAACCCCCACGACGATCGGCCCATGCCCATCTCCGTCCTGCTGATCGAGAGTGATCACCCCCACGCACAGGCTGTGGCGGGGGCGCTGGCCGATCCCTGGTCGGGCTGGCGCGTGGACGTGGTGGATTCGATCGCCCAGGCGCGCGACCACCTGCTGCGCCACCGCCCCGACATCGTGCTGGCCGCCCAGCGCACCCTGGACGGTTCGGCCTTTGACCTGCTGCAGCTGCTCGACGGCGTTCCGGCCATCATCATCGTGCGCATGGGGGCGGAGACCCACGCGGCGCAGGCCATGCGCCACGGCTTTGACGACTTCACCGTGCAGGACCCGGCGCTGGACTACCTGCTCACCCTGCCCGCGCAGATCGAAGCCGTGCTGGAGCGCACCTCCAGCGCCCGTGCCCGCCGCGCGGCCGAGGCCATGCTGGCGCGCCAGCACCGGCTGCTGCAGGCCATCTCGCGGGCCCAGGGCATGTTCATTGCCAGCTCGGGCCCCCGGGCGGCGTTCGAGGCGCTGCTGGGCGAGTTGATGACGCTGACCCAGAGCGCGTTCGGCCTCGTGGGCCAGGTGCAGCGGGCCGATGACGGGCACCCTTACCTGCGCGTGCACGCGATGACCGACATCAGCTGGGACGAGGCCTCGCGCCAGCGCTATGCCCAGCATGCCGAGGATGGCATGGTGTTCGACAACCTGCACTCGCTGGTGGGCGCTGCGCTGGTGACGGGCGAGCCGGTCCTCAGCAACGATGCCAACCACGATGCTCGCAGCGCGGGCACGCCGTCCGGCCACCCCACGCTGCGCACCTACCTGGGCCTGCCCATCCATGCGGCGGGCGAGCTGGTGGCCATGGTGGGGCTGGCCAACCGCAGCGGCGGCTACACCAACGCCGACGTGCAGTTTCTGCAGCCCTTGCTGAACACCATTGGCCAGCTGGAGACCGCCCGCCGCGCCGAGCTGGCCCGCAGCCATGTGGAGGCCGAACTGGCCCGCACCAGCGCCCTGCTGGCCGAGAAGACCCGAGCCCTCGAAGGCACCCTGGACAACATCTCGCAGGGCATCACCAACGTCGACGCCGAGGGGCGCATCCGCGTCTACAACCAGCGTTACCTGGAGCTGCTGGACCTGCCCGAGTCCCTGCTGGCCACGCAGCCGCTGGTGGAAGAGGTGGTGCGTTTTCAGACCGAGCGGGGCGACTTCGGGCCCGAGTTCCAGCTCATCGAGCCCATGGCCCGCAACTATGTGGCGTCGGAATACGCAGCGCATGGCGGCCGCATGAACATGCCGCAGAGCTACGTGCGGCGCACCCGGCAGGGCCGCTACATCGAGGTGCGCACCCGTGCCCTGGAGCCCGGCGGGCGCGTGCGCACGTTCACCGATGTCACCGACTACCTGAGCACGCTGGAGGCCCTGCGCCAGAGCGAGGCGCGCTGGCGCAGCCTGACGGACCTGTCGTCCGACTGGTACTGGGAGCAGGACGACCAGTTTCGTTTTGTGCGGCTGGACGGTAACCCGTACCACACGGAGGGCGTGCCCGATGAGATGCACTACGGCCTGACCCGCTGGGAGTTGCCCGACACCTTCGTCAACGAAGGGCAATGGCGCGAGCACCGCGAGCAGCTGGAGGCGCACCAGGTCTTTCACGACTTCGAGATGCAGCGCCTGTCCCAGGACGGCAAGCCCGTGTGGGTGTCGATCAGTGGCGAGCCCATCTTTGACGAAGAGGGCCGCTTTACCGGCTACCGGGGCGTGGCCCGCGACATCACCGAGCGCAAGCTGGCCGAGGCCGAGATCCAGCGCCTGGCGTTCTACGACGAACTCACCGGCCTGCCCAACCGCCGGCTGCTGATGGACCGGCTGGAGCGCGCGGTGGCCGCCACCCAGCGCGACGGCCGCCATGGCGCCCTGCTGTTCCTCGACCTGGACAACTTCAAGGGCATCAACGACACCATGGGCCACGAGTGGGGCGACCGCCTGCTGGTGCAGGTGGCCGCGCGCATCGGGGCCAGCGTGCGGGCCACCGACACCGTGGCGCGGCTGGGTGGCGATGAGTTTGTGGTCGTGGTGCAGGGCCTGCACGGCCATGAGGTCGAAGCTGCGGCCGAGGCTGAGGCCGTGGCCCAGAAGGTGTTGCTGGCGCTGAACCAGCCCTATGTCGTGGATGGCTGCGACATGCACAGCACCCCCAGCATCGGCATTGCGCTGTTCCAGGACGCGCAGCAGCCCGTGCAAGAGCTGCTCAAGCGCGCCGACCTGGCCATGTACCAGGCCAAGGCGCAGGGGCGCAACACCCTGTGCTTTTTCGACCCCGCCATGCAGGCTGCCGCGTCGGCGCGCTCGGCGCTGGAGGGCGACATCCGCCAGGGCCTGGCGCGCAACGAGTTCCTGCTGCACTACCAGCCGGTGGTGGACGCCAGCGGCCACCTGCTGGGGGCCGAGGCGCTGGTGCGCTGGCAACACCCGCAGCGCGGCATGGTCTCGCCCGCCGATTTCATCCCGCTGGCCGAGCAGACGGGGCTCATCCTGCCCCTGGGGCGCCAGGTGCTGGCCCTGGCCTGCCGCCAGCTGGCCCAGTGGGCCACCGCCCCGGCGAAAGCCGCGTGGACGCTGGCCGTGAACGTGAGTGCCCAGGAGTTCCGCCAGCCCGATTTTGTGGAGCAGGTGCTGGCAGCGCTGCGCGATGCGGCCGCCAACCCGCGCCTGCTCAAGCTCGAACTCACCGAAAGCCTGCTGCTGCACGATGTGGAGGACAGCATCCTCAAGATGCAGGCGCTGCGCACGCTGGGGGTGGGCTTTTCGCTCGACGACTTTGGCACGGGTTACTCATCGCTCAGCTACCTCAAGCGCCTGCCGCTGGACCAGCTCAAGATCGACCAGAGCTTTGTGCGCGACGTGCTCACCGACCCCAACGACGCCACCATCGCCTGCACCATCATCACGCTGGCCCGCAGCCTGGGCCTGGACGTGGTGGCCGAGGGCGTGGAAACCGAGGGGCAGCGCAGCTTCCTGCTGCGCAACGGCTGCCGCCAGTTCCAGGGCTACCTGTTCGGACGGCCTGGGCCTGAAGAGCTGCTGTAGTTTGCTATCAATTATGTAGCTGCTAGCGCATATTGCACTAGCGCTACAGGCTGATTTCATTCAAATGGGGTGCCCAACCACCCGCTGAGCTGCCAGCGGCGGGCCGTGGGCCAGTCAGCCTTTCAGCAGCTTGTCTTCCGCCAGCGCCAGCGCGGCCGGATGGCCCGACAGCACCAGCGTGTCGCCTTCGGCCAGCAGGGCTTCGTCCACTGCCGCGCTCACATGGCCATTGCCGCGCCGCAGGTTGACCACGCGCACGCCCATGGCGGGCAGGGCCAGCTGGCCCAGGCTGCGGCCCAGGGCGGTGGAGCCCGGGGGCAGGTTGATGGTGGACAGGCGCTCCTGGTCGCGTTCGTTCACCGTGTCGTCGTCTGCGCCATGGAAGTAGCCGCGCAGCAGGTTGTAGCGCGCATCGCGCTGGTCCTGCACCAGCCGCAGCACGCGGCGCATGGGCACGCCCACCAGGGCCAGGGCGTGGCTGGCGAGCATGAGCGAGCCTTCGATGGCCTCGGGTACCACCTCGGTCGCACCGGCCTCCTGCAGCTTGTCCAGGTACAGGTCGTCCTGCGTGCGCACCACCACCGGCACCTGCGGCGCGTGCGACCGGGCATTGGCCAGCACCTTCAGCGCGGCGGGCACGTCGATGTAGGTCACGGCCACGGCGCTGGCGCGCACCAGGCCCGCCGCCATCAGCGCCTGCAGACGGGTGGCGTCGCCATACACCACCGAGTCGCCGGCCGCAGCGGCCTGGCGCACGCGGTCCGGGTCCAGGTCCAGCGCCATGTAGGGGATGCCCTCGTGCTCCAGCATGCGCGCCAGGTTCTGTCCGCAGCGGCCGTAGCCGCAGATGATCACGTGTTTGCTGGTGTTGATGGACTTGCGCGCAATCGATGTCATCTGCAGCGACTGCTGCAGCCAGTCGCTGGCCACCAGCTTCATCACGATGCGGTTGCTGTACATGATGAGGAACGGCGTGGCCAGCATCGACAGCACCATGGCCGCGAGGATGGGGTTCATCAGCGCTGGCTGCACCAGCCCGTTGTTCTGCGTGAGCGACAGCAGCACAAAGCCGAACTCGCCCGCCTGCGCCAGGTACAGCCCGGTGCGCAGCGCCACACCGGTGGTCGCGCCCATGCCCCGCGCCAGCACCAGGATGATCCCCAGCTTGAGCACCAGCGGCACCGTGAGCAGCATCAACACCAGCGCCCAGCGGTCCACCAGGATGTGCCAGTCCAGCATCATGCCGATGGTGATGAAGAACAGGCCCAGCAGCACATCGTGAAAGGGCCGGATGTCCGTGCCCACCTGGTGGCGATACTCGGTCTCGGATACCAGCACGCCCGCAATGAAAGCGCCCAGCGCCAGGCTCAGGCCCGCCAGCTCGGTCAGCCAGGCCAGGCCCAGCGTGATCAGCAGCAGGTTCAGCATGAAAAGCTCGTCGCTCTTGCGCCGCGCGACCAGCGTGAGCCACCAGCGCATCAGCCGCTGGCCGCCCGTGAGCAGCAGGCCCACCAACACCGTGGCCTTGATCAGCGCCCAGCCCAGCGAGGTCAGCAGCTGGTCGGGCGACGACCCCAGCGCCGGGATCAGCACCAGCAGCGGCACCACCGCCAGGTCCTGGAACAGCAAGATGCCCATCACCCGCCGGCCGTGTTCACTCTCCAGCTCGGCCCGCTCGGCCATCAGCTTGACCACAATCGCCGTGCTGCTCATGGCCATCACGCCCGACAGCGCCAGCGCCGTCTGCCAGCCCATGTCCCACACCCCACCCGCCCAGCGCGACAGCGCCAGTGCCATGCCGGACACGACCGCCATCGTCAGCACCACCTGCATCAGCCCCAGGCCAAACACCTGCTTGCGCATGGCACGCAGCTTGGGCAGGCTGAACTCCAGCCCGATGGCGAACATCAGGAACACCACGCCAAACTCGCCCAGGTGGCGCACGCCTTCGGAGTTTTGCGCCAGTGCCAGCGCGTGCGGGCCAATGAGTACCCCAGCGGCCAGGTAGCCCAGCATGGGCGGCAGCTTGAGGCTGCGGCAGGTCACCACGCCCAGCACCGCGGCCAGCAGGTAAAGCAGTGTGAGGGCGAGAGAAGACATGGGTTCGATGCTATCCGAGGCTTGAGTTGTGTAACACAGGATTCAAGCAAGCCATTGGCCGGGGCTGCAGGCCGCTGCTGCCTCCCTGTTTGTGCGAGTCTGGCAAGCCCTGTGGGCTGGGCAAGGGCTTTTCTACCCGGATGCACGGACCGTGCCAGTGGACTTGGCCCATGCGACGGCCCGGCAGGCATGCCCGGTCGATAGAATCCTTGCATGACTCCCGCCCCCGCCGCGCTGCCCCCGTTTGATGCCGACCAGGCCCTGCGCCTGGCCCGCGAGACCTTCCACATCGAGGTGGAGGCCCTGAATGGCCTGGCGGCCCGCGTGGATGGCGTGTTTGCCCAGGCGGTGTTGATGGTGCTGCAGGCCCGGGGCCGCGTGGTGGTGATGGGCATGGGCAAAAGCGGCCATGTGGGGCGCAAGATCGCCGCCACACTGGCCTCCACCGGCACCCCCGCTTTTTTTGTGCACCCTGCCGAGGCCAGCCACGGCGACCTGGGCATGGTCACCGGCGACGATCTGGTGCTGGCCATCTCCAACAGCGGCGAAAGTGGCGAACTCACGGCCATCCTGCCCGTGCTGCGGCGCCTGGGCGCGCCCATGATCGCCATGACGGGCGGCCTGCAGTCCACCCTGGCGCGTTATGCCGACCTGGTGCTCGACTGCAGCGTGGCGCGCGAAGCCTGCCCGCTGAACCTGGCCCCCACCGCCAGCACCACGGCCCAGCTGGCCATGGGCGACGCGCTGGCTGTGGCCCTGCTGGACGCCCGGGGCTTCCGCCCCGAAGACTTTGCCCGCTCACACCCCGGCGGCGCGCTGGGCCGCAAGCTGCTCACCCATGTGAGCGACGTGATGCGCTCGGGCACCGAGGTGCCGCGCGTGGCCCCCGATGCCTCGTTCAGCGACCTCATGCGCGAGATGAGCGCCAAGGGTCTGGGCGCCTCGGCCATTGTCGATGCCGACGGGCAGCTGTTGGGCATCTTCACCGACGGCGACCTGCGCCGCCGCATCGAGGCCGGGGCGGACCTGCGGTCCACCACCGCAGCCCAGGTCATGCACGCCAACCCGCGCCGCATTGCCCCCGACGCCCTGGCCGTGGACGCCGCCGAAATGATGGAAGCCCACGCCATCACCAGCGTGCTGGTGGTGGACGCAGCGGGCGCCCTGGTGGGCGTGGTGCACATCGGCGATCTGATGCGTGCGAAGGTGATCTGACGATGGCGCTGGTTCCTCAGACCTCTCCCTCTCCTGCCCTGCAGATTGACCCTGAGCTGCTGCTGCGCGCCCAGGGCGTGCGCGTGGTCTTTTTCGACGTGGACGGTGTGCTCACCGACGGGGGCCTGTACTTCAGCGAAACGGGCGAGACCATCAAACGGTTCAACACCCTGGACGGTCACGGCCTCAAGCTGCTGCAAAAGGCAGGCATCACCCCCGCCGTCATCACCGGTCGCGACTCTGCCCCATTGCGCGTGCGCCTCAAGGCCTTGGGCGTGGAGCACGCCGTGTTCGGCACCGAAGACAAGCGCCCCGCCGCCGAGCAGATGCTGGCCACCCTGGGCCTGACCTGGGCGCAGGCCGCTGCCATGGGCGACGACTGGCCCGACCTGCCCGTGATGCGCCGCAGCGCCTTTGCCTGCGCGCCCGCAAACGCCCAGACCGAGGTGCGCCACGCGGCCCACTTCGTCACCCAGGCGCGCGGGGGCGACGGTGCGGCGCGCGAGCTGTGCGACCTGCTGCTGGTGGCCACGGGCCGCTATGCGGCGCTGCTGGCGGACTACACCGCATGATCCGCGTGATCCGTCAGGGCTGGGACCAGCTCTCGATCTACCTGCCCGTGGTGCTGATGGGCCTGCTGGCCCTGGGCACCTGGTGGCTGGTGCGCAACGCGCCCATGCCCCAGTTGCCTGCGATTGACCGGCCCGTGCAGCACCAGCCGGACTATTTCATGAAGTCCTTTTCGGTGAAGACATTCGATGCCACGGGCCGCCTGCAGAGCGAGGTGCAGGGTGACGAGGCGCGCCATTACCCCGACACCGACACGCTGGAGATCGATCAGGTCCGCATGCGTTCGGTCAGCCTCGATGGCCGGGTCACCGTGGCCACGGCCAACCGGGCCCTGAGCAACGCCGATGGCTCCGAAGTGCAGTTGTTCGGCAACGCCATCGTCAAGCGTGAACCGTTGCCCGCCAAGCCCGGGGCGGCAGCGCAGCCCCCCATGGAGTTCCGTGGTGAGTTTCTGCATGCCTTCACCAACACCGAGCGGGTGCGCTCTGATCAGCCGGTCACGCTCACCCGTGGCAACGACCGCTTCACCGCCGACAGCATGGATTACGACAACCTCGACCAGGTGCTGCAACTGCGCGGGCGCGTGCGCGGCATGATCCTGCCGGGCACCACGCGGTAGCCTCCACCTATCCTGCCTAGCCGCCCACTGTCGGAATGCACATGACCACTCCCCTTGTCTTCATCACCGGCGCATCCAGTGGCATCGGCCAAGCGCTGGCCCAGCGCTACCACCAAGCGGGGTTTCGCCTGGCTCTGGTGGCGCGGCGCACTTCCGAAGTCAAAACATGGGCAAGTGCTCAAGGAATAAGCCCTGAAAGCTATGAAATTTATAGTGCTGATGTGTCGGTGACTGACAGCATCGTGGCTGCAGGGCGCGATTGCATCGCACGCCAGGGTGTGCCGGATGTGGTGATCGCCAATGCCGGCATCAGCGTGGGCATGGACACAGCGGTGCGGGACGATATCGACGTCATGGCCCGCACCTTTGCCACCAACAACATCGGCATGGCGGCCACCTTCCAGCCGTTTGTAGACGCCATGGTGCAGCGCGGCAGCGGCACCCTGGTGGGCATCGGCAGCGTGGCCGGCATCCGGGGCCTGCCCGGCCATGGCGCCTACTGCGCCAGCAAGGCGGCTGTCATCAGCTACTGCGAAAGCCTGCGGGGTGAATTGCGCCCCCACGGCGTGCGCGTGGTGACGGTGTCGCCGGGCTACATCGACACCCCCCTCACGCAACAGAACCGCTACAGCATGCCGTTTTTGATGCAGCCCGCCGATTTTGCCGACCAGGCGTTTCGCACCATTCAGGCGGGCGTGAGCTACCGGGTCATCCCCTGGCAAATGGGCGTGGTCGCCAAGCTGCTGCGCATGCTGCCGAACCCATTGTTTGACAAGGTGCTGGCGGGCCGCCCGCGCAAGCGCCGCCAGAGCGAAATGCAGTAGGGGCGGGATTGCACAAGGCGCCCCAAGGCGCCGGGGGCGATGGAGATTGCTATCTCGACGTGCAGCTGCCATGAAAAAGGGCCCTGAAGGGCCCTTGTGACAGAAAAACGGGTGTGGTTCAGTAGCCGCCGTTGCCGCCGCCACCGTAGCCACCACCGCCGCCATTGCGGCCGCCGCCACCACCGTTGCGCGAACCCGAGCCGTACGGGCTGCGGAAGCCACCTTCGCTGCGGCCACCGCCGCCATAGCCCCCGCCACCACCTTCGCGGCCGCCGCCGTAGCCACCGCCGCCGCCCTCGCGGCCACCACCATAGCCACCGCCGCCTTCACGGCCGCCGCCATATCCGCCACCACCGCTGCGGCCGCCGCCGTAGCCGCCGCCACCACCGCCGAAACCACCGCTACGGGGTGGGCGTGGTTCCATGGGGCGGGCTTCGTTCACCACAATGCTGCGACCGCCGAGGGGCTGGCCGTTCATGCCGTTGATGGCGGCCTGGGCTTCTGCGTCGCTGCCCATCTCCACAAAGCCGAAGCCTTTGGAGCGACCCGTGTCGCGCTCCATCATGACCTTGGCGCTGGTCACGGCACCGAACTGGCCAAAGGCCTGTTCCAGATCACCGTCGCGCACCGAGTAAGGCAGGTTGCCGACGTACAGTTTGTTGCCCATCGAGGGACTCCTCAAAAACACGTGGATAAAGCGATGGAGTCCCCAAAACGCAGCCAGCTAATCTCAATGACGCTCTCAGCGCGAAACTGACGGATCACCGCAAACTTGAAATGCGGGCCAAACCCGCCAGACCATTATGCTCCACACTTTTGGGGAAAAAGCAAGGGGCCTTGCGCGCTGTGGTGTCCGTGCCGCGCCAGAACGCAAAAAGGAGCCCGAAGGCTCCATTTTTTGCCGTCGGCAGGCCCTAAGGACTGCCGATGAGGACTTTTTAGTAGCTGCTACGGCCACCGCCGTAACCACCACCGCCGCCACCGCCGTAGCCGCCGCCACCGCTACGGCCACCGCCGTAACCGCCGCCGCCGCCATTGCCGCCACCGAAGCCACCGCTACGGGGAGCGCGGGGCTCCATGGGGCGGGCTTCGTTGACCACGAGGTCACGGCCACCGAAGTTTTGACCATGCACGCCTTGGATGGCGGCTTGGGCTTCAGCATCGCTGCCCATTTCGACAAAGCCGAAACCCTTGGAGCGGCCGGTGTCACGTTCCATCATGACCTTGGCGCTGCCAACCGAGCCGTACTGGCTGAAGGTCTGCTGCAGATCTTCGTCGCGGAAAGAGTAGGGCAGGTTGCCCACGTAAAGTTTGTTGCCCATGAAGGACTCCTGAAAAAACACAAAAACGCGATGGAGCCCGACGCAATCAACAAACCTGTGACGACTTCAAAGACGCGAAACTGACCATTCACCGCTAAGCTAACTGCCCTTCTGCAAGCAGAAAAGCGAATCCATTATTAATCACTTTATGGGGCCCGTGGGGTTTTATTTCTGGGCAGATGGGCTCAAAACACCGGGGCAGCGTGGTTTTTCGGGGAATTTCAGGGCAAACCATAGGGTAAAATCCGTGGGTCTTTGGGGAGTAGCCCGCCCGGCCGCGCAATGCGCCGGGGGCATGCGTCAACACACTTGGGTTCTTTGAGACCTATGGCGTATGCGGCTTTTGAGCTGGGCGAGACCATTGACTGCAAACCGATCCACATGGCCGGAGTCGGGGTGCAGTCAATGCGTTTTCCACCCATCCGGCCGGATAGGACCCCCTCCCCCATGGAAGCCTTCTTCATTTCCACCGCCATCGTCGCGCTCGCCGAGATGGGCGACAAGACGCAGCTGCTCGCTCTGGTGCTGGCAGCACGCTTTCGCAAACCCTGGCCCATCGTGCTGGGTATCCTGGTGGCCACGCTGGTCAACCACGGCCTGGCCGGCGCTGTCGGTGCCTGGGTGACCACCTTCCTGGGCCCCCAGGTGCTGCGCTGGATTTTGGGCGCCTCATTCATCGCCATGGCGGTCTGGATGCTGATCCCCGACAAGCTGGACGAAGGCGAAGCCGACGGATCGCCACGCTGGGGGGTGTTTGGCACCACCGTGGTCGCATTCTTCCTGGCCGAGATGGGCGACAAGACCCAGATCGCCACGGTCATGCTGGCTGCAAAATACAACGCTTACCTCTGGGTGGTAGCGGGCACCACGTTGGGCATGATGCTGGCCAATGCGCCCGTGGTCTGGCTGGGCGAGCGCATCACGCGCAAAGTGCCCATCCGCGCGGTGCATCTGGTGTCTGCCGCCATCTTTCTGGTGTTGGGGCTGCTGGCGATTTTTTCGTCCGCAGGCTGACCTGATCGGTGCGACGGGCTGGGCGACGCGGCGCTGCTTTGGTATATTTGCCAGACGCGCCGATTTGCCACAGCTTGCGGGCGCTTTATAAATTCTGCTAAAGACCCGTCCGACACACCTGCCCGGCCTCGTTTTTAGCGACGCCGGGTATTTTTTTGCCGAGGTTTTGCCCTCGGTGACAGCGGCTCCTCAAGGGGCTTGCGGCGTGTGCAAGCGGTGGAACGTGAGGGCTTATCAGTTCCAACTATGTCGTTCATCGCCACACCCCAGTCCATGCATTTCCCGGAGGTGCTCCCGCTGCAAAGCGGTGCGACCATCCGCGACTACCACCTGGCCTACGAGACCTACGGCACGCTCAATGCCGACCGCTCGAACGCCGTGCTCGTGTGCCACGCCCTCAATGCCTCGCACCATGTAGCAGGCGTCTACGCCGGGCAGGACAAGAGCGAGGGCTGGTGGGACAACATGATCGGCCCCGGCAAGCCCGTGGACACCGACCGATTCTTCGTGATCGGCGTGAACAACCTGGGCTCCTGTTTTGGCTCCACCGGCCCCATGCACCACCACCCGGACACCGGCGAGGTTTATGGCGCGGACTTCCCCGTGGTCACGGTGGAAGACTGGGTCAATGCCCAGGCCCGTCTGCTCGACCGTCTGGGCATCCAGCAACTGGCGGCCGTGCTGGGCGGCAGCCTGGGCGGCATGCAGGCATTGAGCTGGACGCTGCAGTACCCCGAGCGCATGCGCCACGCGGTGGTGGTGGCCAGCGCCCCCAACCTCACAGCCGAGAACATCGCCTTCAACGAAGTGGCCCGCCGCGCCATCGTGACCGACCCGGACTTCCACGGCGGCCACTTTTACCGCCAGGGCGTGATCCCCAAGCGTGGCCTGCGCATTGCCCGCATGATCGGCCACATCACGTACCTGAGCGACGACGTGATGAACGAGAAGTTTGGCCGGCAGCTGCGCGAAGGCCTGGAACTGAAATACAGCACCCAGGACATCGAGTTCCAGATCGAAAGCTACCTGCGCTACCAGGGCGACAAGTTCAGCGATTACTTCGACGCCAACACCTACCTTCTCATCACCCGCGCGCTCGACTACTTCGACCCCGCGCGCACCCATGCCGGCAACCTCACGCGGGCCCTGGCCCGGGCGCAGGCCAGGTTCCTGCTGGTGAGCTTCACCACCGACTGGCGCTTCTCACCCAAGCGCAGCCGCGAGATCGTGAAGGCCTTGCTCGACAACCGCCGCAGCGTGAGCTACGCCGAGATCGACGCGCCCCACGGGCACGATGCATTTTTGCTCGATGACGCCCGGTACATGGGCGTTATGCGCTCTTACTTCGATAGCATTGCCAAGGAGTTGCAACCATGACCGAAAAAGCGGCGATGCAAGCCTTGGCGCGCCTGGTGCCCCCCGGCTCGCGCGTGCTCGACCTGGGCTGTGGCAACGGCGCCATGCTCGACTACCTGCAGCGCGAGCGCGGCTGCAGCGGCTATGGCGTGGAGATCGACGACGCCAACGTGCTGGCCTGCGTGCAGCGCGGCGTGGATGTGATCCAGCTCAACCTCGACGAGGGGCTGGCGATGTTTGGCGACAACAGCTTTGACGTGGTGCTGCAGATCGACACGCTGCAGCACCTGCGCAATGCCGAAACCATGCTGCGCGAGACAGCGCGTGTGGGCCGCACGGGTGTGGTGGCCTTCCCTAACTTTGCGCACTGGCCCAACCGCCTGTCCATCCTGCGCGGGCGCATGCCGGTGACGCGGCGCCTGCCCTACCAGTGGTACGACACGCCCAATATCCGTGTGGGCACGTACAAAGACTTCGAAGTGCTGGCCACCAAGAACAGCCTGCGCATCCTCGACTCCTTCGGGCTGCAGGACGGGCAAGAGGTGCGCTGGCTGCCTAATGCACGCGCGGGCACGGCCGTTTTTCACTTCGAACACGCGTAGGCATCCTCGCGACACGACGCTGTCAAACGCATCGGCTAAGGTGCGGGCTCTGCTTGTAGGAGACCCGCATGAAACGCACTGCACTGCGCGCCGTGACTGCCGCCGCGCTGCTCACCACCTGGGCGCTGGGCGCCGTCGCCCAGGCCTGGCCGCCCACCCCCACCGTGATTGCCCACCGGGGCGCATCGGCCCTGCGGCCGGAGCACACGCTGGCCGCGTACCAGAAGGCCATTGACGACGGCGCCGACATCATCGAGCCCGACCTGGTCATCACCAAGGACGGCGTGCTGGTGGCGCGGCACGAGAACGCCATCGCCATCCTGGGCGCTGATGGCTCGGTGAAGGAAGCCACCACCGACGTGGTGGACCGCCCCGAGTTCGCAGGCCGCAAAACCACCAAGACCATCGACGGCCAGGCCATCACCGGCTGGTTCACCGAAGACTTCACGCTGGCCGAGCTGAAAACCCTGCGCGCCCGCGAGCGCATCCCTGCGCAGCGCCCGGCCAACGTGGCCTACAACGGTCAGTTCGAGGTACCCACTTTGCAGGAGGTGATCGACCTGGCCAAGGCGGCGACGGCCAAGACCGGTCGCACCATCGGCATCTACCCCGAGACCAAACACCCCACCTACTTCCAGTCCATCGGCCTGCCGCTGGAGGCGCCGCTGCTGGCCGTGCTGGAGAAAAACGGCTGGAACCACAAGGACGCGCCCGTGTTCGTGCAGTCGTTCGAGGTCAGCAACCTGCAGGCGATCCGCAAGCTCAGCAGCGTGCGTCTGGTGCAGCTGGTGGCGCCCTCGGGCCGGCCCTTTGACTTTGTAGCCCAGGGCGCGGCCAACACGCGCGCTTATGCCGACCTCATCACGCCCGAGGGCCTCAAGCAGGTGGCCACCTATGCCAATGCCATCGGCCCGTTCAAGACGCTGGTGGTGCCGGTCAAGGATGGCGTGCCGGGCGAACCCACCCCGCTGGTGGCGCGCGCCCGCGCCGAAGGCCTGAGCGTACACATCTGGACGCTGCGGCCTGAAAACGCCTTCTTGCCCGCAGGCCTGAAGAAGGCACCGACCACCGATGGCACGGTGCGCGGCGACAGCGTGGGTGAGATCACGGCCTATCTGCGCGCAGGCATCGACGGCTTCTTCACCGACGACCCGGCCGTGGGCCAAGCTGCCGTTCAAGCATTCACGGCGACGAAGTGACGGGTGCCGGGCGCGGCTTGCCCGGCGCGGAGCGTGCCCCCTGGCGCTGCCCCAGTTGCCGCGCCTTTTCCACCCACTGCGCCAGCCGCTCGTTGCTGGCGCTGCGCACCGGGCCAAAGCTGTGCACCTGCACGGGGCTGATGCCGCAGAACTCCAGGATGGCCTTCTTCATCTGGTGGTGCCCTGGCATGCGTGTGACCCAGCGGAAGTACCAGGGCGGCGAGTCCATGGTCACCAACAGCTCGGCCGATCGGCCGGCCAGCAGCTTGTCCCACAGTGATGAGCCTTTGCGGTACTTGAAGGCATAGCCGGGCAGCAGCACGCGGTCGATAAAACCCTTGAGCAGCGCGGGCATGGCGCCCCACCAGATCGGATAGACCCACACCAGATGGTGCGCCCAGGTGATGTCGGCCTGCGCGGCCAGCAAATCGGGTTCCAGCGGCTGGGCAGCGCCATAGCCCTGGAACAGGGGGTTGAAGGTCAGCTGACCCACGTCCAGAAACCGCACCTGCGCCCCTGCGCGCCTGGCGCCCTCGGCATAGGCACGTGCCATGCCTGCGCACAGGCTCTCGGCGGTGGGGTGGCCCAGGATGACCAGAATGTTTTGTTGCTCTGCCACAGACGCTCCATCACGGTGTTGTTGATGGCGCCATGGTCACCCTGCCCCACGGGGCAGAGTCAAGCGGTCAGGTCAAGTCGCGGTGAATCTCGCAGCGCCCGCCGTGGTAGCTGCACCAAATTGCGCGGGGTTGTGCGCTGGAGGTGCCACCGCCAGTGTGGAGGGCGCAGCGCAGGCTTCGGGTGCCACGGGCACGGCCAGGTGTCGCAGGTGTGCAGCTCGGCTTCCAACAGCGCCAGCTGTGCGTCCAGCGCTGACAGGCGCGCCAGCTCCTGCGCCACGGCGGCCCGCCGCCCGGCCACCAGCTGGGCCATGCGTTCCCAGCCTGCAGCGGTGTCGATGTGGGGCAGGCCATCCAGCTCCGACAGCCGAAAACCCAGCGCCTGGGCCTGGCGGATCAGCAACACGCGGGCTACATCGGCCTCGCCATAGTGGCGGTAGCTGCCTGCGCGCGCCACCGTGCCCAGCAGGCCCCGGGCCTCGTACAGCCGGATGGCCTTGGGCGTGGTGCCGGTGCGTTGGGCGAGTTCTCCGATGCGCATGGATGATCCTGAGGGCGCTATAAAATATATAGCTGTAAAGGCATATGAAATTAGCGCTAGAGGCGAATTTGGCACAAATTCAGGCTCCACGGCGCTCTGGGCGGGCAATGGGCTCGTTGGCTACACGATAAGCTGCGGCGCTTTGAAGTTGCCCCTTCGCACTGCCCCCATGCCCAAGTTTGCCGCCCACCTGAGCCTGATGTACACCGAGCTGCCCTTGCTCGACCGTTTTGCGGCTGCGGCGCGCGACGGGTTCCGGGCGGTGGAACTGCACTTCCCCTACGCTTTCGAGCCCCGCGAGATCGCTGCCCGGCTGCAGGACAACGGCCTGCAGCTGGTGCTGTTCAACGCCCCCGCGGGCGGGGTCGCGCCCGCCGACATGGCCCACGCCTGGGACCAGGGGGCACGCGGCCTGGCCGCGCAGCCGGGTCGGGAGGCGGAGTTTCGCGCCGGAGTGCTGGAGGCCCTGCGGTATGCCGAGCAACTGCGCTGCCCGTTCATCAACCTGCTGTGCGGCACCGTGCCGCCGGGGGTGGAGCGCGAATCGCTGAAGGCCCTGTGCGTGGGCAACCTGCGCTGGGCGGCAGAGCAGGCCGCGCGTGCAGGGTGTGACATCCTCATCGAGCCCACCAACCTGCGCGACGTGCCGCGTTATTTTCTGAACCGGCAGGACCACGCGCACGAGCTGCTCGACGCGGCCCAGGTGCCCCACCTGAAGGTGCTGATGGACCTGTACCACTGCCAGCTGGTGGAGGGGGATCTGCACGGCAAGCTGCAGCGCTACCTGCCCACGGGCCGCGTGGCCCACATCCAGGTGGCGGGTGTGCCCGCGCGCAACGAGCCCGACCGGGGCGAGCTGCACTACCCGTTCCTGTTCGACACCCTCGACGCCCTGGGCTACACGGGCTGGGTGGGTTGCGAATACAGCCCGTCGGCAGGGACATCGCAAGGGCTTGGCTGGCGGGACCTTGCCCTGCGCAACGGCCCCCAGCACCCGGCCTAAATCGTTTCGCGGGCCAGCTCCAGTACGCGCGAATGCGTAAGGGAATGCGTGAATAAATGTAACAAGGTGCTGGGCTTAGAGTGAAAGCAGACCGGCCCAGCCGGCTTTTCGCATTCCATTCCAGGAGACACCCCGCATGCCCGCATCCCTTGCCAACAACCGATCCGTCGCGCGCCAGGTCACGTTGACCGCCATTGCGCTGGTGGCCTTGGTGCTGGTGCTGGTGGGGCTGGCGATTGCCGTGCTGACCGAGCGCAGCACCCGCGCCCAGGTGGTGGCCAGCGTGGGCGACACGGCGCAGAGCGTGGCGCAGTCGCTGGACGCGGCCGACAACACCAACCGCGAGCTGGTGCAGCTGACCATGAAGGGCTTTCAGCGCTACTTCGAGGCCACCATGCAGCTCGACGAAGCCTCGGGCGAGCTGCGCAGCTACGGCGCGCTGGTCAACGAGGACTATGGCTCGGTCGACAAATTCGCCAGCGAGACGGGCGGCATTGCCACCGTGTTTGCCAAGAAGGGCGACGATTTCATCCGCATCACCACCTCGGTCAAGAACGACAAGGGCGAGCGCCAGATGGGCACGCTGCTTGGCCGCACCGACCCGGCCTACGCCACGGTGTCCAAGGGCGAGCCCTTTACCGGCGTCACGGTGGTGAACGGCAAGCCCTTCATGGGCCACTACCTGCCCGCCAAGGACGCCTCGGGCAAGGTCATTGCGCTGCTGTTCATCGGCAACGACATCAGCGTGTTCCACGCCATGCTGCAAAAGCAGGTGGCGCAGACGAAGTTCTTCGAACACGGCGGCACCTACGTGATCAACCCTGGCACCTCGCTGGACCAGGCCGTGTTCGTGTACCACCCCACGGCGCGCGGCAAGCGCGTGCTGGAGGCCTACCCGCAAGCGCGCCCCTTCTTTGAAGCGCTGGCTGCATCGCAGGACGGCTTTGTGCGCGAGGCCGCAGACGTGCTGGGCACCGGCGCCGAGAACCCCTGGGCGCTGGTGCGCAAGACCGGTGGCGGCTGGTGGGTGGTGGCCGAAGTGGCCGACGGCGAGGCCATGGCAAGCCAGCGGCGCGTCACGCTGGCCGTGTGGGGCCTGATGGCCGTGGCCGTGGTGCTGCTGGCCATCGGCCTGTTCGTCATGCTGCGCCGGGGCGTGAGCCGCCCGCTGCAGGACCTGACCCAGGCCATCACGCTGGTCGCGCAGGGCGACCTGACCGAAGCCTTTCACACCACGCGGCGCGACGAGATCGGCGCGCTGGTGCAGGAGGTGGAGGGCATGCGCCAGCGGTACACGCAAATGCTGCAGCAGGTGCGCAATGCCGTGGACAGCATCACCACCGCCAGCGCCGAGATTGCCAGCGGCAACCAGGACCTGTCGGCCCGCACCGAGGCCACGGCCAGCAGCCTGGCGCAGACCGCACAAAGCATGGAGCACCTGACCTCCACCGTGCGCCAGTCGGCCGACGCCGCGCGCCAAGCCAACCAGCTGGCCAGCACCGCCGCCGAAGTGGCTGCGCGCGGCGGCCAGGTGGTGGGCGAGGTGGTCACCACCATGGGCGACATCAACCAGAGCTCGCGCAAGATCGCCGACATCATCGGCGTGATCGATTCGATCGCGTTCCAGACCAACATCCTCGCGCTCAACGCTGCGGTGGAAGCCGCCCGCGCGGGTGAACAGGGCCGGGGTTTTGCTGTGGTGGCCAGCGAAGTGCGCAACCTGGCCGGGCGCAGCGCCGAGGCGGCGCGCGAGATCAAGGCGCTGATTGGTGCGTCGGTGGAGCGGGTGGAATCGGGCGCGCGCCTGGTGCAGAACGCGGGCAGCACCATGGACGAGATCGTGGGTTCGGTCAAACGGGTGGGCGACATCATTGGCGAGATCACCGCAGCCTCGACCGAACAGTCCGACGGCATCGGCCAGGTCAACACCGCCGTCAACCAGCTCGACCAGATGACGCAGCAGAACGCCGCGCTGGTGGAGCAATCGGCCGCCGCTGCGCAAAGCCTGCGCGAGCAGGCCACGCGGCTGGCCGGGGCGGTACAGGTGTTCAAACTCTCGCGGGGCGACGGCACGGCGACCCACGGTGGCCTGGGTTACTCGGCGCGCGAGGCCCTGGCTGCGCCCATGGCGCAGACCGGCGACGGCGAGGGACAGCACGCGCCCGGCAGCGGAGCCCGGGCGCCCACCCAGCTGCAATAGGGCGCACGAACGGTGGGGGTGGTCATCCGGCGGTTTGCGGTCTGTGGCCCTTGGTTTATGCTGGTCTGATTCCTTTCACTCCCCCGCCCACCTGCATCCATGGCCGCCCACGTCCCCACCATGCTGGCAATGATCATTGCCAGCTCCCTCATGATGGCGGCCTCCATGGCCGTGGTGGGCTGGGGTCGGCGGCGCGATGGCCTGGGCCGCTGGGCGGCGGCCCTGCTGGTCAACGCCATCGGCCACTTGCTCATCATGCTGCGCGGCCTGATCCCCGATGTGTTGTCCATCGTGGTCGGCAACCTGATGTTGTCCAGTGTGTTCGTGGGGATGATTGCTGCGGTCTATCAGTTCCAGGGGCGCCCCGTGCGCTGGCCCCTGCTGCTGGCACCACCGCTGCTGGTGCTGGTTTTTGTCTCGGTGTTCATCGACAACTTTCCGGCGCGGGTGAGTTTTGTGGGGCTGGTCATCGGGCTGCAAGCCGTGTGGGCGCTGCTGGCAGCGCTGTCGCACCGGCATGCCACCGTGGGGCGCGGGCAATGGCTGCTGGTGGCGGGCCTGTTGCTGGAGGCTGTCGTGCTGGGGGGCCGTGCATTGGTGGCCATCAGCACGCACACCGAGGCCACGAACATCCTGCAAAGCAGTGCGCTGCAGACCCTGACCTTTCTGGCCACGTTCTCGGTGGTACTCGTCAGCTCGGTGGGTTTTGTGTTCATGTCGCGCGACCGGGCCGACGAAAACAACCGCGTGCTGGCCGCGCTGGACCCGCTCACCGGCGTGGCCAACCGCCGCTCGCTGATCGCCGCGCTGGACCGCGACGTGGCCCGTGCCCAGCGCATGCGCGAGCCCATGGCGCTGATGATGGTGGACATCGACCACTTCAAGGACGTGAACGACCAGTACGGCCACCCGGCGGGGGACCGCGTGTTGTGCAGCGTGGTCAATGTGCTGCGCCAGCGCGTGCGTGCGCAGGACTTGGTGGGCCGCTACGGGGGCGAAGAGTTCATGGTGCTGCTGCCCGACACCGGCCTCGTGGGGGCCGAGCAGCTGGCGCGCGAGCTGTGCAAGGCGGTCGAGGAGTCCCGCTGCCCAGCCGATGGCGTGCCCGGCCCCGGCATTGCGGTCACGGTGAGCATTGGCGTGTTTGGCGGGCGGCTGGAGTCGGGTGACAGCTGGGACATGCTGATTGCTGCCGCCGACCGCGCGCTGTACCAGGCCAAGAACAACGGCCGCAACCGCGTCGAGGTGGCCACGGGCCTGCGCCGCCCCAGCGCCCAGCTGGCGGCCCAGGCCAATCCCTAGACCCTGCCCGAGTCTCTGTATTGATCGATGGCGCCCGGCGGGGGGTTGTGTTGGAATGGCGGATTGATCACCTTCTGCCTTCAGGAGCCCCACCATGAACGCCCGCGTGCTCTCCCAAGTCCTTCAGCCTGAGCTTGCCCTGCAGCGTGTCAGCCAGGCCTGGGACAGTGACATTGTTCGCCAGCTCACCGACTACATCGCCATCCCTGCCAAGTCCCCCACGTTCGCTGCCGACTGGGCCGAGCTGGGCTTGCTCGACACCGTGGTGCGCAACGCCGCCGCCTGGGTGGAGTCGCAAAAGGTGGAGGGCCTGACGCTCGAAATCGTGCGCCTGGAAGGCCGCACCCCGGTGCTGTTCTTCGAGATCGCCGCCACCCAGCCCGGCGCCACCGACACTGTGCTCATGTACGGCCACCTGGACAAGCAGCCCGAGTTCTCCGGCTGGCGCAGCGACTTGGGCCCCTGGACGCCCAAGTACGAAGACGGCAAGCTCTACGGCCGGGGCGGCGCCGACGACGGTTATGCGGTGTACGCCAGCATCGCTGCGGTGCAGGAACTCAAGCGCCAGAACGTGCCGCACCCGCGCATCGTGGGCCTCATTGAAACCTGCGAGGAAAGCGGCTCGCGCGACCTGCTGCCCTACATCGATGCATTGAAGCCCCGCATGGGCAACGTGGCGCTGGTGGTGTGCCTGGACTCGGGCGCTGGCAACTACGACCAGCTGTGGCTCACCACCAGCCTGCGCGGCATGGCCAGCGGCACGCTGAAGGTCGAGATCCTGACCGAGGGCATCCACTCGGGCGATGCCTCGGGCCTGGTGCCCTCGTCGTTCCGCATCATGCGGCAGGTGCTCGACCGGCTCGAAGACAGCGCTACCGGCCGCCTGCTGCCCCAGAGCTTCCATTGCGAAGTGCCCGCCGACCGGCTGGCCCAGGCCCGCGCCACGGCGGCCATCCTGGGCGAAGAGGTGTACCGCCGCTTCCCCTGGGCGCACTACGACTGCGGCGGCTCCACCACGTTTGCACTGCCCACCACCACCGACCCGGTGCAGGCATTGCTCAAGCGTACCTGGGAGCCCACGCTCAGCGTCACCGGTGCCGAGGGCTTCCCGGCGCTGCAGGACGCGGGCAATGTGCTGCGCCCCTACACCGCCTTCAAGCTCAGCCTGCGCCTGCCCCCGCTGGTGGACGCCGCGCAAGCCGTGCAGGACCTGAAGGCGCTGCTGGAAGACAACGCGCCCTACCAGGCCAAGGTCACCTTCCAGAGCGGCGGCGGCGCCACGGGCTGGAACGCCCCGGCCATCACACCTTGGTTTGAGCAGGCGCTCAACGAGGCCTCACAGGCGCACTTTGGCGCGCCCTGCGGCTACATTGGCCAGGGCGGCACCATCCCGCTCATGAACATGCTGAGCGAAGGCTTTCCCACCGCGCAGATGATGGTGTGCGGCGTGCTGGGCCCCAAGAGCAACGCGCACGGCCCCAACGAGTTTTTGCACGTGCCCTATGCCAAGCGCCTCACCGCCTCCGTGGCACACGTGATGGCGGCCATGGCCCAGCAGGCAGCCGCTGCGGCCACGGCCCCCTGACACCAGAGGGCGCCACACCGGGCGCCCTGGGTGCTCTTCCTCACGCCTTCCATCACCGGGTCACACCATGGAAAAACGCGCCTTTCTCCACGCCTGCTCTGCAGCTGCCCTTGCCACTCTCGCGCCGGCGTCCGGTACGGCCCAGACCCCGGCTGGCAGCAGCACACCGGGCCCTCTTCACACGCTGACCGGTACCAACAGCGAAGGCAAACCGGTCATGCTGACGGACTATGCGGGCAAGGTGTGTCTGGTGAGCTTTTTCACCGCTGGCTGCGCTCTGTGCACCAACGAGTTGCGCCTCATGCGCGAGTTTTACACCGCCAATCGCCAGCGCGACTTTGTGCTGCTGGGCGTGAACATGGATGAGAAGGCTGCTGACTTCATGCAGTACATCGAGCTGCTCAAGGTATCAGTGCCCGCTGAGCAGCGTTTTCCCATTGCCTGGCGAAACGCTGAGGGGCACAAGGACAGTTTTGGCGCCATTTCGCGACGTCCCACGCACTTCGTGCTCAACCGCAAGCACCAGCAAGTGCTGCGGCGCGAGGGCAATTTCCTGCCCACCGACTGGGATGACCTCTGGGTATCTCTGGCTTGAAAACCCCGGAGCAGCTTCGCCCGATCAGGGGTCACGCTCTCTGGGTCTTGCCGGCAGTACAAGCCTGACCATTTAGTGCATCGGGTATTTGGGTGCGCCGGGTATGCTGTCCCATCGCGTCTCGAATGCCCTGCTTTCCATGACTTCTGACGAACTGCTTCCTTCGACCCTGACCACCTTCACCGCGAGCGATGGCGAGAACCTGGCTGTGCAGGACTGGCCCCTGCCGCAGGGCGAGCCCTGCCGGGGGACGGCGCTGCTGGTGCACGGCCTGGGCGAGCATGTGGGCCGCTACGACGCGCTGGCCCGCCGCCTCAACGACTGGGGGTTTGCGGTGCGGGGCTACGACCAGTACGGCCACGGCGAATCGGCCGGGCCGCGCGGCGGGCTCACGTCGGACATGCGCCTGCTGGACGATCTGGCAGACTTGGTGGACGCCACCCGCGCCCGCATGCCGGCAGGGCAACCCCTGGTGCTGCTGGGCCACAGCATGGGCGGCTTGGTGGCCTCGCGGTTTGTGTCCCTGCACCTGCGGCCGGTGGATGCACTGGTGCTGTCCTCCCCCGCGCTCGATGCCGGCCTGGGCGCCGTGCAAAAGCTGCTGCTGGCCACCTTGCCGCGCCTTGCGCCCAACCTGCGCGTGGGCAACGGGCTGGACGCGCAGTACCTTTCGCATGACAGCGCCGTGGTGGCGGCCTACCTGGCCGATCCGCTGTGCCACGACCGCATCAGTGCCCGCCTGGCCCGCTTCATTGCCGAGGGTGGCCCCGCCACCGTCGCCCGCGCTGCGCACTGGAGTGTGCCCACGCTGCTGATGTGGGCGGGCAGCGACAAGCTGGTCAACCCCGCAGGCAGCCGAGCGTTTGCGGCCGCCGCACCCCAGGCCGTGGTCCATTCGCACTGCTTCGAGCCCCTGTTCCACGAGCTGTTCAACGAAAGCCCTGAGCTGGCGGAGCCGGTGTTCGACCTGCTGCGGCAGTGGCTGGTGCGGCGCTGCGCGGTGCCTGCAAGGCCGTAGGCAGGCGCCGGGTGGCCTGATTTCAGAGAAAACGGCTGGTCGCGCCAGTGCAATATGACCCGGTTGCTATTATTTTTGAAGTAGGCCGCCGAGCATCCCCAGCAGGTCGTTGGCATTGCCAAAACCGCCATGGGGCGCCTGTCCCTGGGGGCTGAGGTGGTCTACCAGGCCCGGCAACACCTGGGCCAGTTGCCCTGCCGCAGCGCTGGGGCCCACACCCAATTGCGACGCGATCTGCGCCAGCGGGCCACTGCCCAGCACCTGGGACAGCTGCTCACCCGAGATCGCCTGGTTGGGCCCGGCGCTCAGCCACGACGCAATCACGTTGCCCAGCCCGGCCTGCTGGAACTTGGCCATCAGCCCCGGCAGGCCGCCCACCGGGCCGTCGTTGCTGAGGAGGGACATGACGGCCTGTACCAGCTGCGGGTTTTGTGCGGCCAGGCTGATCAGCCCTCCCAGGCCACCACCGGCCCCACCCGCCGCAGCGGCGCCACTGCCGCCTTGCGACGCGTTGTTGATGACGGCACCCAGAACGGAATCGAGCAAACCCATGGTGTTCTCCTGCAGAGGAATGAAGGGCGGCAGTGCGCCAGCCCGGACGGAACCATCCATGGTACGCACCTCGGCGGCGCTTTCGTGTCAACAATCGTGAACGGGGTGACGCCGCTGGGGTGCCGCGCCACTACTTGGTGCGGGGTGGGCGCTTGTCGAGCAGCGGCGCACTCACACCTTGTACCCCCACCAGCCCCAGCACCGTGACCAGCGAGGTCTGGGCGCCCTTCCAGGCATCCGTCAGGTCGATCCACTCCGACAGTGCGTGGAAGCCGCCCGTCTTGCCGCCGCCCCCGATCACGATGGCGGGGATGCCCAGCGCCATGGGCACATTGGCGTCGGTGCTGGCGCCGCCCAGCACCGTCTTGCGGCCAAACGCCGTGTTGGCGCGCACAGCCGCTTCGACAATGACCGAATCCGCCGCCGTACGGCCACCGGGCCGGTCGCCGATGAGCTTGGTCGATGCGCTCAGGGTGTTCACGCCCCAGCGTGCGTTCTCTTCGGTCACGGCGCTGTCCACGGCGGCCAGCACCTGCTTCTCGGTGGCCAGCAGCGGGGCCATTTCGTCGGAGCGGATGTCCACCGCCATGCGCGCATCCGGCGCGATGGTGTTGACGGACGTGCCGCCGCCCACGGTGCCCACGGTGAAGGTGGTCTTGGGGCTCTTGGGGGTGCGGATCTCGGCGATCTTGGCAATGGCGCGGCCCATGCCGTGGATGGCGCTGGGCACCTCGCCGAACGCGGCGTAGCTGTGGCCGCCCGGGCCTTTGAAGGTCACCTCGTGGCGGTGGCTGCCCGTGCCCAGCACCAGCACCGTGCCGTCGGGCGCTGGCTCCAGCGCCACCATGCCGTCAATGTCGAGGTGTTCCTTGAACAGGTGCTTCATGCCGCGCAGGTTGCCCAGCTCTTCCTCGCCCACATTGCCCACGAACACCAGGTCGCCCACGGTGGCGATCTTCTGGTCGTTCAACACCTTGAGCCACGACAACAGCACGGCCAGGCCGCGCGTGTTGTCGGAGATGCCGGGCGCATAGAGCTTGCCGTCGCGCTCCTTCACCTTCACATCGGTGCCGGAGGGGAACACGGTGTCCAGGTGGGCCGAGATGACCAGCTTGGGCCCGTTGCCGGTGCCCTTGCGCACGCCCACCACATTGCCTTCGGCGTCAATGGCGGCGTTGGTCAGGCCCAGGGCCTGGAGCCGGGCCAGGAAGGCTTCGGCACGCTTTTGTTCCTTGAACGGCGGCGCCTCGATCTCGGTGAGCATGCGCAGGTCTTCGGTGGCGCGGTCGTGGTCGGCCTTCACGGCGTCGAGCAGCTGCAGGATCTGGGGCGCAGCCATGAGCTGGCCGTAGGCCTTGTCCACGGCGGGCCGCAGCGTGGTGGGTGTGGGCGCCACGGCGCCGAACTGCGCATGGGCGGCACCGGGCAGCAAGGCGGAGCAGGCGAGGGCCATGGCACCCGCAAGGGCTGTGGCACGGAAGGTATGGAGAGGGAGAGTCATGGTGATCCAGCGAAACACGAACACAAACGGAAGGAGTGACCGGCCTGTCCAGCCATCGTGGATGGAGCCGTGGGCCGGCATGCAGTGCCATGCAATTGTTGGACCGAACCCGGCCCCTGGGCTCTGCTTTAATCTGCCCAGCCGACAGTTTTTCTTACATGCGCAAACACATCCCCAGCACCCGCGCCCTGCTTGTTTTTGATGCCGTGGCGCGCCACCATGGCGTGAGCAAGGCGGCCGAAGAACTCTGCCTCACCCACAGCGCCGTGAGCCAGCAGCTGCGCCTGCTGGAGGGGCAGCTGGGCCTGCAGCTCGTGCAGCGCGGCGCACGCGGCTCCACCCTCACCGACGTGGGCCGCCGCTACCACGCGCAGATCGTGGGCGACCTGCTGCGGTTGCAGAACCACACACTCGAAGCCATGGCCCAGCGGCCCGATGGCGCGCGTCTGCTGGTGGGCTGCGTGCCGGTGTTTGCCGAGCGCTGGCTGCTGCCCCGTCTGCCGGCCTTCCTTGCACAGCACAAAGGCTGCAGTCTGCACCTGCAGGTGTACCCCACGCAGATCTACATGGCGGAGATACCGTTCGACGTGGCCGTGCAGTACGACGACGCGGCCTGGCCCGGCGTGGTCCCCGCGCCCCTGATGCCCGAGGTTTGCGTGGCCGTGTGTGCACCGCAGTCGCGCCACCGGCGTGCGACAGAGCGCGGCGACTTCCGGGCCGTGCCGCTGTTGCAGCTCAGCTCCCGCCTGGGGGCGTGGGACGACTGGCTGGGCCGTGCGGGCATCACGCGCGTGCCGGCCCACACCCTGGGCGGCCACCGCTTTGATCTGTTCTCGATGCTGGTGGAGGCGGTGCGCGCCGATCTGGGTATTGGCCTGGTGCCCCGGTATTTTGTGGAGCGCGAACTGCAATCGGGCGAGTTGGTGCTGGCCCACCCGCACCACGACAGCGGTGCGCGGGGCTACAGCCTCTTTGTGGCGCCGGGGCGCCTGGAAGACCCTGCGGTGGCGGCCTTTGCACAGTGGCTGCACACCACGGCGCAGGCCGAAGGTGCTGTGGCAGACCGGTCTTCAGGCACCGCTTGAAACACGCTGGCGCTGCAGGCCCAGCCAGGCCAGCGCCAGCCCCGTCACCACAATGGGCACCAGCGATCCGGCATTCAGCAGCGTCCAGCCCTGTGTGGTGACCAGCACGCCCGACGAGAACGCGCTCAGCGCCAGCGTGGCGTACACGCAGAAGTTGATGGCCGCCTGGGCGCGGTCCTTCTCCTCCGGCCGGTAGGCCGTCATGGCCAGCGTGGTGGAGCCGGTGAACAGGAAGTTCCAGCCCACGCCCAGGAAGAACAGCGCAATGCCAAAGTGGTGCAGCTCCACGCCCATCAGCGCCACCGCCACACACGCCAGGTTGAGCAACACCCCGGTGCCCATGATGGGCAGCACACCAAACCGCTTGATGAGGTGGCCGGTGACAAAGCCGGGAGCGAACATGCCGATCACATGCCACTCCAGCACCAGCGCCGAGGCATCAAAGTCAAAGCCACACACCTGCATGGCCAGCGGCGTGGCCGCCATCAGCAGGTTCATCACCCCATAGCCCAACGCGGCACCCACAATGGCCACGATGAAGGCAGGCTGGCGCATCAGCACCTTGAGCGGGCGCCCTTGCTCGCGCTGCCCCGCCGCATTGAGCACCACGGACTGCGTCTCGAAGCGGATCGCCGCCATGCACAGCATGGACAACAGCGCCACGCCGATGAGCGCGATATAGGCGCCCGCAAACGGCACCGGGAACAGCGTGCGCGTGGCGCTGGCCAGGTTGGGGCCCGCCACCGCACCCAGCAGGCCGCCCGCAAGCACCAGCGACACGGCCTTTTCGCGGTAGTCCGGCTTGGCCAGTTCGGCGGCCGCAAAGCGGTACAGGCCACCGTTGGCGCTGTAGTAGCCCGCCACCACCGTGGCCGTGCACAGCAGCCAGAAGCTGGCGCTGAACGCGGCCCAGGCACACAGCGCAGCCGACACCACGGCCACGGCCAGCCCGATCTGGAACGACACCTTGCGCCCCCAGCGCGCCTGGCTGTGCGCCACCAGCGGC
The DNA here is from genome assembly GCF_001425125.1 of Acidovorax sp. Root402. Taxonomy (NCBI): domain Bacteria; kingdom Pseudomonadati; phylum Pseudomonadota; class Betaproteobacteria; order Burkholderiales; family Comamonadaceae; genus Acidovorax; species Acidovorax sp. Root402. Next base: position 152,847 of record NZ_LMDQ01000001.1, on the reverse strand, counting down.
GTGGACAGCGCACCGCCCACCACATAGCCCATCACCGGCAGCGTGGCCATCCAGCCAAAGGGCGCGAGCTGCAGCCCCACCAGCCCGTTGATGGCGATGAAGACGACGTTGTTGGTCAGGAAAAGGCCTTGGCACAGGGCCAGCAACCACAGATTCTTGTTCACGGCAGAGGGCGCCTTTTGGCGTCTTTATGAAATGGATGTCCCACGCAGGGCACTGGACGCAAGTCAAGGCCGGTGGGCAGTGTGGAACGCCGGGAAGGCTGGAGCACATCAAAACCCGACTGCTTTGCTCCGGCATTGTGCACTGCCGTTGATGAAGATCAGCGGATGCGCGGAGAGCCCCCCGTATGGTGGCGCCCAGTGCTGTGGCTCCCCACCGGGGCCAGCGTTTGAATGCTTGTGATGGATCCCTTGAAATCGACGGCCACCGCCTTGCCCGAGGCGGCTGGCCCTGCCATGGAACTGGTTTGCCCCGCGGGCAGCCTGCCCGCCCTGAAGGCCGCTGTGGACCACGGCGCCAACTGTGTCTACCTGGGCTTGCGCGACGCCACCAACGCGCGCAACTTTGCGGGCCTCAACTTCGACGAGGCGGCCATTGCCCAGGGCATTGGCCATGCCCATGCGCGCGGCTGCAACGTCTTCATGGCACTCAACACTTACCCGCAGGCCGCCAACCCGGGGCCCTGGCGCAGCGCCCTGGACAAGGCGGTGGACCTGGGCGTGGACGCCGTCATCCTGGCCGACCCCGGCCTCATGCACTACGCGGTGCAGCACCATCCCCAGCTGCGGCTGCACCTGTCGGTGCAGGGCTCGGCCACCAACTACGAGGCCATCAACTTCTACCGCGAGCAGTTCGGCATCATGCGGGCCGTGCTCCCGCGCGTGCTTTCGATGGAGCAGGTGCGCCAGGTCATCGACCGCACGCCCGTCGAGATCGAAGTCTTCGGCTTTGGCAGCCTGTGCGTGATGGTCGAGGGGCGCTGTGCGCTGTCGTCGTACGCGACGGGCGAATCGCCCAACACGCATGGCGTGTGTTCACCCCCGAAGGCCGTGCGCTGGGTGGAGACCCCGCAGGGCCGCGAGTCGCGCCTGAACGGTGTGCTCATCGACCGCTATGCACCCGGCGAGAACGCGGGCTACCCCACACTGTGCAAGGGCCGCTTCGACGTGGGGGATGACGAGAACTACTACGCCATCGAAGAGCCCACCAGCCTCAACACGCTGGAGCTGCTGCCCCAGCTGCTCAAGATGGGTGTGCGCGCCATCAAGATCGAAGGCCGCCAGCGCAGCCCCGCGTATGTGGCGCAGGTCACCCAGGTCTGGCGCGAGGCCATGGACCAGTGCCTGGCCCACCCGCACCGCTATGCGCCCAAGACGCGCTGGATGGCCAGCCTGGACCAGGTGGCCGAGGGGCAGCAGCACACGCTGGGCGCTTACCACCGCCCCTGGAAATGAAATGATCAGGCGACAACCCCCTGAGGCGCTGCGCGCCTTCCCCTTCTCTCGCCTCGCTTGCGCGATGCGGGAAGGGGGACACCGCCAGCGCACGCCAGCGAAGCGCCGCATACGCGGCTTGGCGGCCCTTGCGCGGCGGTCGCTGGCCTGGGCCGCGCCAGATTCGAACTCAGTGAGCCGCTTTGGCGCCTAGCTACCACGATGAAAACCTTAGAGACCGCCCCATGAAACTTGCTCTCGGCCCGCTGCTGTACTACTGGCCCCGCGACACCGTGTTCGCGTTCTACGAGGCCATGGCCGCCACGCCCGTGGACGTGGTGTACCTGGGCGAGACGGTGTGCTCGCGCCGCCATGAGCTGCGCCTGACCGACTGGCTGGCGCTGGCGCACATGCTGCGGGACGCGGGCAAGGAGGCGGTCTTGTCCAGCCAGGTGCTCATCGAGTCCAGCGCCGACGTGGGCGTGATGCACAAGATCACAGGCAACGGCGAATTTCTGGTCGAGGCCAATGACATGGGGGCGGTGAGCTGCCTTGCGCGTGCACCCGCCGTGCCGCAGGCCTTTGTGGCCGGGCCGCACCTGAACCTGTACAACGCGCCCTCGTTGCAATGGATGGCGCAACGGGGCGCCACGCGCTGGGTGATGCCGCTGGAGATGTCGCAGGACGCGCTCGCTGCTGTGCTGGCGCAGCGGCCCGCAGGCATCGAGACCGAGGTGTTTGCCTACGGCCGCATGCCCCTGGCCTATTCGGCGCGCTGCTTCACCGCCCGCCACCGCAACCTGCCCAAGGACGACTGCCAGTTCAGCTGCCTGCAACACGCCGACGGCCTGCCGCTGCGCACGCGCGAGGGCGAGGGTTTTCTGGTGCTCAACGGCACACAAACGCAATCGGCGCGCGTCTACAACCTGGCCAACGAACTGGCGGCGATGCAGGCCCAGGGCGTGGACGTGGTGCGGCTGAGCCCGCAGGCGCAGCACATGGCGCAGGTGATCGCCGCGTTTGACGAAGCCCGCCGCGCAGTGCTTGCGCAAGAGACTGCTGAAAAGACCCCCGACTTTGTGGAGCGCATGCAGCCCTTCATGCCCGATCTGCCCTGCAATGGCTACTGGTTCGGTCGCCCAGGCCTGGAGCAGGGGCTGCAAGGGGCAGCGCGTGGTGCTGCCGCGCGGCCTGCGATGCATCCATAACGCAAAAAAGCGAATCACCGCATGTACCCCGGAGAACGTTTCAACAGCATCAGCCACCTGGTGGGTGCCCTGCTCGCCACGGCAGGCACGGCCGTGCTCATCACCCTCGCGGCGCGCCTGGGCGACCCGTGGAAGGTGGTGGCGTTCAGCATCTACGGCGCCATGCTGGTGGCGCTGTACGCCGCCTCCACCGCCTACCACAGCGTGCGCAGGCGCACCATCAAGGCCGTGCTGCAAAAGCTGGACCACTGCAGCATCTACCTGCTGATTGCGGGCAGCTACACGCCGTTTGCGCTGGTGTCGCTGCGCGGCGCCTGGGGTTGGTCGCTGCTGGGCGTGGTGTGGGGGCTGGCCCTGCTGGGCATTGCGCAAGAGATCTGGTGGGCGCGTGGCGCACGCGTGCTGTCGCTGGTCATCTATGTGCTCATGGGCTGGCTGGCGCTGGTGGCCGTGGTGCCGCTGTGGCAGGCGCTCACGCCAGCCGGGTTTGCCTGGCTGCTGGCGGGCGGTGCCTGCTACACGCTGGGCATCGTCTTCTATGCGCTGGACCACCGCGTGCGCCACGGCCATGGGCTGTGGCACCTGTTTGTGCTGGGCGGCAGCGTCTGCCACTTTTTCACCGTGTTTTTCTACGTGGCCTGAGGGCCCTTCTGTCTCATGGCGGCTTCTCCCCTTCCTTTCCCCCTGGTCGTTCCTGCGCCCGTGGGCGCTGTGCTGGCGCGCCTGCCCGCCTACCCCGGCTCCCAGCTGCTGGTAACCGCGCTCAACCTGGCGCTGGCGCGGCACCTGCCTGCGGACGTGGGCCAGGTGCTGCTGCACAAGAAGATGCGGGTGCAGGTGCGCGATGCGCGCATGGCCTTTGACTTTGCCTGGACCGGCCAGCGCTTCGCCCCCCACGCACCGCTGGTGCTGCCGCAGGTGGCCGACGTGACGCTGAGCGCCACAGCCCATGATTTTTTGCTGCTGGCCCAGCGCCAGCAAGACCCGGACACGCTGTTTTTCAGCCGCCGCCTGTCGATGGAGGGCGACACCGAGCTGGGCCTGGTGGTGAAGAACGCGCTCGATGCGATCGAGCTGCCCGTGCTGGACCCGCGCCAGTGGGCGCAGAGGCTGGCGCCGCGCGAGGTGCTGGGCCACCTGCGTCGCCGCCTGGACCCCACACCACGCAACGGAGGATGAGCATGGCCATCGACACCGATCCCCAGAACCACCCCTTGGTCTATTCCTGCTCCGGCTGCTCCAGCGCCGCGCAGCTGGCCAACCACGTGGCGCTGCAGCTCGACCGGCGCGGCGTGGCCGAGATGTCGTGCATCGCCGGGGTGGGTGGCGATGTGCCGCACCTCATGAAAACCGTGCGCTCGGGCCGGCCCATCATCGCGCTCGACGGCTGCCCGCTGGTCTGCGTCAAAAGCACGCTCGCGCGCCACGGCGTCGCGGCCGACCGGCATTACCAGCTGCAGCAGTACGGTGTGAAAAAACGCGCGCACGAAGACTTTGACCCCGTGCAGGCCGCGCTGGTGCTGGAGCAGGTGGAGGCCGATCAGCAGGCGCAGCCCTTGCAGCGCCCCACTGTGGTGGAGCCCTCGCATGGCTGATGCTGCCCACACCCGCCGCATCATCGTCGCCATTTCGGGCGCCAGCGGCGCCGTGTACGGCGCGCGCCTGCTGCAGGTGCTGCAAGGCCAGAGCGGCATCGAGACCCACCTGGTCGTCTCCGACGCCGGCTGGCGCAACCTGCAGCACGAGCTGGACATGGACCGCGCTGCGGTGGAGGCCCTGGCCCACCGCGTGCACGACGTGGCCAACGTGGGCGCGGCCATCGCCAGCGGCTCGTTCCAGTGCCATGCCATGGTGGTCGCGCCCTGCTCCATGCGCACGCTGGCTGCCATAGCGCATGGGCTGGCCGACAACCTGCTCACGCGCGCGGCCGACGTGGCCCTCAAGGAGCACCGCCGCCTGGTGCTGATGGTGCGCGAGTCGCCCCTGCACCTCACGCACCTGCGCAACATGGTGGCCGTGACCGAGATGGGCGGCATCATCTGCCCGCCGCTGCCCGCCTTCTACCTGCGCCCGCAGACCGTGGGCGAGGTGGTGGACTACAGCGTGGCGCGCGTGCTCGACCTCATGGATGTGCCGCACGCCCTGGCGCCCCGGTGGCAGGGCCTGGAGCTCAATGCTCCTTAATTTATAGCTGCTAGCGCAATCAATACATGCGCTACCGGGCGATTTCATTTAAATCCTGAACCTGACATGGCCTACAGCGACCTGCGCGACTTCATGGCCCAGCTCGAAGCCACGGGCGGCCTGCGTCGCGTGGCGGAGCCCGTCTCGCCCCACCTGGAGATGACTGCGCTCAGCGACCGCGTGCTGCGCGCAGGCGGCCCGGCGCTGTTGTTCACCCAGCCCACGGGCCACCGCATGCCGGTGCTCACCAACCTGTTTGGCACCACAGACCGCGTGGCCCGCGCCATGGGCGTAGCCGACCTGCGCGGTGTGCGCGCCCTGGGCGAACTGCTGGCCACCCTCAAGGAGCCCGAGGCGCCGAAAGGCTTCAAGGACATGCTGGGCATGGGCCAGCTGCTCAAGACCCTGTGGAACATGGCGCCGCACACCGTGGCGCGCGGCGCACCCTGCCAGCAGGAGGTGTGGGAGGGGCCGGACGTGGATCTGGCCCGCCTGCCCGTGCAGCACTGCTGGCCTGGCGACGTGGCCCCGCTCATTACCTGGGGCCTGACCATCACGCGCGGGCCGCGCAAGGCGCGGCAGAACCTGGGCATCTACCGCCAGCAGTTGCTCTCGCGCAACCAGGTCATCGTGCGCTGGCTGGCTCATCGGGGCGGGGCGCTGGACTTTGCCGACCACTGCGCCACCCACCCGGGCCAGCCCTACCCCGTGGCCGTGGCGCTGGGGGCGGACCCAGCCACGCTGCTGGGGGCCGTCACGCCCGTGCCGGATTCTTTAAGCGAATACCAGTTCGCAGGTCTGCTGCGCGGCGCACGCACCGAAGTCACGCCCGCGCTGGGCGTGCCCCTGCAAGTGCCCGCCACCGCCGAGATCGTGCTCGAAGGCCACATCCAGCCCGATGCCCATCACGCGAGCGGCTGGCAGCATGCGCTGGAAGGGCCGTACGGCGACCACACCGGCTACTACAACGAATGCGCCGAGTTCCCCGTGCTCACCGTGGACCGCATCACCCTGCGCAAGGACGCGATCTACCACAGCACCTACACGGGCAAGCCGCCCGATGAGCCCGCCGTGCTGGGCCTGGCGATGAATGAGCTGTTCATCCCGCTGTTGCAAAAGCAGTTCCCCGAGATCGTGGACTTCTACCTGCCGCCCGAGGGGTGTAGCTACCGGATGGCGGTGGTCAGCATCCGCAAGGCCTACGCGGGCCACGCGCGGCGCGTGATGATGGGCGTGTGGAGCCACCTGCGCCAGTTCATGTACACCAAGTTCATCGTGGTGGTGGATGCGGATGTGGACGTGCGCGACTGGAAGGAAGTGATCTGGGCCATCACCACCCGCATGGACCCGGCGCGCGACACGCTGCTGGTGGAGCACACCCCCATCGACTACCTGGACTTTGCCTCGCCTGTCAGCGGCCTGGGCAGCAAGATGGGGATGGATGCCACGAACAAGTGGCCGGGCGAGACCCAGCGCGAATGGGGCCGCCCCATGGCCATGGACGCCGCCGTGCAGGTGCGCGTGGACGGGCTTTTCACAGCGCTGGGCCTGTGAACCGTCCGTGCACCATGGCGGTGCTGTGCGCTCCAGTCACGTAGAAGACAAGCACGCCCCGCGTTGTTTGCGACGATGCGCCAGCCCCGGCAAAGAGGGCTCTGCACCGGCATCCCACGGATGCCGCGATGCAGCACCGCGCACACCACAAGGAGACGACAGCAATGCAGCAGCCCGGCAGCATGATGGATCGGCCGTTACTGGTCTCGGCCATCCTCGAGCACGGTGAGAACCAGTACGGCGACCAGCAGATCGTCTCGCGCGACACCAATGGCAGCCTGCACCGCTACCGCTTTGCCGACATGGCCCGGCGCGCCCGGCAGCTGGCCAACGCACTGCAGGCGCTGGGCCTGCGCCCTGGCAGCGTGGTGGGGTCGCTGGCCTGGAACAACCACCGCCACCTGGAGGCGTACTACGCGGTGTCCGGCAGCGGCATGGTCATGCACACCTGCAACCCGCGCCTGCACCCCGAGCAGCTGGCCTACATCGTCAACCACGCCGACGACGAGGTGGTGCTGTTTGACACCACCTTTGCACCGCTGGTGCGCGCCATTGCGGGGTCGTGCCCCCGCGTGCGGCACTGGGTGGCGCTGTGTGATGCCGACACGCTGGGCAGCATCGACCTGCAAGGGGTGCCCGGGGTCGAGGCCTACGAGACCCTGGTGGCCGGCCAGCATGACCGCTTTGAGTGGCCCGAATGTGATGAAAAGACCGGCGCAGCGCTGTGCTACACCTCGGGCACCACCGGCAACCCCAAGGGCGTGCTGTATTCGCACCGGGCGCTGGCGCTCAGTGCCCTGTCGGCCTGCATGCCGGGCGTGCTGAGCATCAGCGCGCGGGAGACCATCCTGCCCGTGGTGCCCATGTTCCACATCAACGCCTGGTGCCTGCCCTATGCGGCTTTGATTGGCGGGGCCAAGCTGGTGCTGCCCGGCCCGCGCCTGGACGCTGCCAGCCTGTACGAGCTGATGGAGACCGAGCGCGTCACCGTCAGCGCGGGTGTTCCCACCATCTGGATGGGCCTCATCCAGCATGTGGAGCAGCACGGGCTGCGCTTTACCACCATGCGGCGCACGGGCGTGGGGGGCTCTGCCATGCCCAAGGCGCTGATCGCCAAGTTCAACGACGTGTACGACGTGGAGGTGCGCCATGGCTGGGGCATGACCGAGACCACCGCCATCGCCACCATGAGCGTGCTGGGCGCGGCCGATGCCGAACTGCCGCCCGAGGACCGCCACGCGCTGGTCGCCAAGCAGGGCAAGTCGGTGTTCGGTATCGAGCTCAAGCTGGTGGATGAAAACGGCGCCAGCCTGCCGCGCGACGGCGTGGCGCAGGGCGAGCTGATGGTGCGCGGCCAGTGGATCGTGGACCGCTACCACAAGGCCGAGCGTTCGGCGCTGGTGGATGGCTGGTTTCCCACCGGCGACATCGCCACCATCAACCCGCAGGGCGTGGTGCAGATCCGCGACCGCACCAAGGACGTGATCAAGTCGGGCGGCGAGTGGATCAGCTCCATCGACCTGGAGAACGCCGCGGTGGCCCACCCGGCGGTGGCCATGGCGGCGGTCATCGGCGTCAAGCACCCCAAGTGGGACGAACGCCCGCTGCTCTTCATCGTGCGCAAGCCCGGCCAGTCGCTCGACAAGGCGCAGATCCTGGACTTCCTCGCAGAGCGCGTGGCCAAGTGGTGGCTGCCCGACGAAGTGCTGTTTGTCGAAAGCCTGCCGCTGGGCGGCACCGGCAAGGTCCAGAAAAACGAGCTGCGGCAGCGCCATGGCGCGGTGTTCGGCGGCGAATGACATTGCTACGCGCTGACGGATTTCGGTTTTGGCTTTCCTTTCGTTCCCACTCACCCACCCCACGGAGACACACATGAACATGGTTCCCAGGAAATGGCCCCGCCATTGGTTGAAGGTCGGCGCATGCGCCGCAGCGCTGGTGATGGCGACGCACGCCGGGGCGGCCGAGACGGTGAAGATCGGCTTCATCGACCTGCTGTCCGGCCCGTTTGCGCTCACCGGCCAAAGCTCGCTGAACCAGCTGCGTGAGGTGGTGGCCCAGGTCAACGCCAAGGCCGGACCCAACGAGCCCAAGTTCGAGGTGATGGACTTTGACAACAAGGGCACGCCGCAGGAGAGCTTGAATGCGCTCAAGGCCGCCACCGACCGGGGCGTGCGCTACATCACCCAGGGCGGTGGCTCGGGCGTGGCGCTGGCGCTGGTGGATGCGCTCAACAAGCTCGCCGAGCGCGACCCCGAGCGCGCGACCGTGTACCTCAACTACGCCGCCATGGACCCGCAGCTCACCAACGACCGCTGCAGCTTCTGGCACTTCCGCTTCTATCCGTCGAGCGAGATGAAGATGGAAGCGCTGACCACCTACCTGCAAGGCCGCAAGGACGTGAAGCGCGTGTACCTGCTCAACCAGGACTACACCCACGGCCGCCAGGTCTCCAAGGCTGCCAAGGAATACCTGGCGCGCAAGCGGCCTGACATCGAGGTTGTGGGCGATGACTTCATCCCCATCGCCCAGACGCGCGACTTCGCCTCGTACGTGGCCAAGATTGCCGCCACCAAGGCCGACACCGTCATCACCTCCAACTGGGGCAGCGACCTCACACTGCTGTTCAAGTCCTCGCGCGACTATGGCCTGAACATCAACTACTTCACGCTCAATGCCAACAACCCCGGCACGCCCGCGCAGATCGGGCCCTGGGGCGAGGGTAAGGTCGGGGTCATCTGGAACTGGGTGCACAACGCCCCCACCCCCGAGCTCGAAAAGATCTACGTGGACTACAAGAAGAAGACCGGTGAAGACTTTGTGTTTGCCGCCCACTGGAACAGCGTGCACATGCTGCGCGAAGCCATGCGCAAGGCCCAGTCCACCGACGCCAAGAAGGTGGCCCTGGCCCTGGAAGGCATGACCTACAAGAGCCCCATGGGCGAGGTGCGCATGCGCAAGACCGACCACCAACTCGAAGCCCCGCTGTACCTGGGCATCTGGGCCAAGCAGGGCAGCAAGGGCGTGAAGTACGACGCGGAAAAAACCGGCTACGGCTTCCGCTCCGAAGTGGCGTGGGACAACTACATCAGCGCCCAGCCGACGTCCTGCCAGATGAAGCGGCCGTCCTGAGTCTCCCACCGCGCAACCGTGCCGCTCACGCGGCGCGGCATCAGCCCAGCAGGCCCTTGGGCACCTTGTCCGCCTTTTTTTCCACCGGGTTGGCCGTGAGCCACTGCGCCGCGTACTGGCGCATGAACTCCTTGGCCTTTTCCGGCCGGGCCGTGAGCCACGCGTCGTACGCGCCTTCGTTCAGGATGGCGGGCATGCTCTTCTCGCTGCCGGGCTGGCCGTAGCGGTGCAGCAGCGCGTGGTTGTTGGCGTTCACCGTGAGCAGGCAGTAGCTGACGATCACCTCGCCGTCAGCGCCCTGCCACCGCGCCCACAGGCCTGCCACGCCCATCGGCTTGCCGTCCACGCGCGCGACGCGGGTGGGCACGGCCTTGCCGCTGCGCAGGTCGTCCTCATAAAACGCAGCCATGGGCACGATGCAGCGCTGGCCGTTCAGCCATGCGTCGCGAAACGCCGTGCCGGTGGAGGCGGTGTCGGACTTGGCGTTGACCAGCTTGGGTGCACGCAGCTTGGCGTCGGATGCCGACTTGACCCAGTGCGGCACCAGGCCCCATTGCGCAGGCACCAGTACCCGGTCGGGGGCGGCGTTGCTGGGGGTGTCTGATGCAGTTGTTGATGGAGCGGTCTCCTCGGCCGGGCTGGTGGGCCCTTGTGCCAGGGCGGCGGCCGTCGCGGCATGCACGATAAACAAACCTGGCTTGCGGGGCCACAGGTGGCGTTCACCCAGCGCCACAGGGGGCTCGACCGCAAACGCCTCGCGGTAAGTGTCGGCGTGTTGCAGGGTTTCGTAGTGGGTACTCATGGGGCCATGGTACCCGTGTGCAGGGGGGCGCTCAGCGAGATTTCAAGCAAAAGAGGCTGGTAGCGCTAGTGCAATATGCCTTGGTAGCTATCAATAGAATAGCGCTGTGTTTGCCTCCCTGAGGGCGCTCCGGGCAGGCCGTGATGTGCGTCAAGCCCGTTGTCGCCTGCGTTGTGACGTGTGCTGGCGCCGTTTTCACAATGCCCACATGGACTTCGCACCTTCCCCCCTGGCTCTGCAACTGCGTGATCGCCTGCTGGCGTTCATCGACCGTTATCTGCTGCCCTACAACGCCGCCTGGCATGCGGCCGTGGCCGCGCGCGACTACCCGCCGCCGTTCCTGGAAGACCTCAAGGCCCTGGCCCGCGAAGAGGGCCTGTGGAACCTGTTCCTGCCCACGCTGCGCGAGGATGAGCCCGGCACGCGCCTGTCCAACCTGGACTACGCGCCGCTGGCCGAGGCCATGGGCCGTCTGCCCTGGGCGGCCGAGGTGTTCAACTGCCAGGCGCCAGACACCGGCAACATCGAGCTGCTGCACCGCTTTGCCACACCCGCGCAGCGCGCCCGCTGGCTGGTGCCGTTGCTGCACGGTCAAATGCGTTCGGCCTTTGCGATGAGCGAGCCCGACGTGGCCTCGTCCGACCCCACGAACCTGCAGACCACAATGCGACGCGAAGGGGATGGCCTGGTGCTCAGCGGCCGCAAGTGGTTCATCACCGGCGCGGCGCATCCGCACTGCCAACTGCTCATCGTGCTGTGCCGCAATGCGGATGCCGATGGTGCAGACAGCCACCGCCGCCACAGCATGGTGCTGGTGCCCGTGGACACGCCGGGTGTGCAGATCGTGCGCAACATCCCCGTGCTGCACCACCATGCGCCCGAGGGGCATTGCGAGATTCTGCTGCGGGGCGTGCGTGTGCCTGCGGACCACCTGCTGGGCGACTGGGGGGCGGGGTTTGCGATGGCGCAGGCGCGCCTGGGCCCCGGCCGTGTGCACCACTGCATGCGCACCATCGGCCAGTGCGAGCTGGCGCTGCGCCTGGCCACCGAGCGCGCGCTGGAGCGCACGGCGTTTGGCAAGCCGCTGGCCGATCAGGCCAACGTGCAGGAGTGGCTGGCCGAGTCGCGCATCGAGATCGATCAGGCGCGCCTGCTGGTGCTGCACGCTGCGTGGCTGCTGGACCAGGGCGAATCAGCCGATGCGGCGGACGCGCGCGCCGTACGTGCCCAGGTCGCTGCCATCAAGGTGGTGGCCGCGCGCCTGCAGCAGCGCGTGGTGGACCGCGCCATGCAGATCTTTGGCGCCATGGGCCTGTCGCCCGACACGCCGCTGGCCGCCTTCTGGACCTGGGGCCGCGCGCTGCGGCTGATGGATGGGCCCGACGAGGTGCACCTGCGCACCGTGGCGCGCCATGAGCTGGCGCAGGCGCGTGGGGCCCTGGGGGCGTCGGCGGCCTACTTCACCACCCCCGAGCAGCTGCGCGCGCCGCCGCACCTGAGTGCTTGAGCGGTTCGGCGTCTTTCTGAGAGTGCGTGCCGTCGATCGTGGCCCCTGAAGTGCTCCGTCTCCACTTGGCAACCGGGGCGTGCTTGCCGATACTGTGGTCCCAGCCGCTGGCACTGAGGCCCCCACACCATGCACACCACCATCCCCCGCGCTTTCGTGTTTGCCGTTTCCTTCGCTGCGCTCTGCACTGCCCACGCCCAGCCCCAGAAGCTGCGGCCCGGCCTGTGGGAGAACAGCGTGACCATGAAAAGCCAGAGCGGCCAGCTGGAGGCCGCAATGGCGCAGATGCAGAAGTCCATGGCCAGCCTGACGCCCGCGCAGCGCAAGCAGATGGAACAGGCCATGGCCCAGCAGGGCGTCAGCATGGGCCCCAGCGGCAACACCGTGAAGGTCTGCATCAGCCCCGAGCAGGCCGACCTGGACCGCATTCCGGCGCAGGAGGGCTGCACACAGAACGTGCAACGCACGGGCCCCAACGCGGTGGCGATGACGTTCAGCTGCAAGGGCACCCAGGGGCAGCCGCCCACCACGGGCGAAGGAACGATGACCTTCCAGGGCCCCACAGCCTACACGGGCAATTTCAAGGTCAAGACCACGTCGAACGGCAAACCCGAGCAGATCGACATGGTGCAAAACGGCAAGTGGCTCGCCGCTGACTGCGGCACGATCAAGCCCGTGCGTTAGACCCTGCCGCCACGGTACGGTGGGCGGCAGGCGCCACCACCACGCGGTTGCGGCCCAGGGCCTTGGCGTGGTACAGCGCCTGGTCCGCGCGTTCCAGCGTGTGCTCCACGGTGTCTCCGGGCAGGTGCTGCGCCAGGCCGATGGACACCGTGAGGTGCAGTGAGCCTGCGCTGTGGGCAATCTCCAGCGCCTGCACGGCCTGGCGGATACGTTCGAGCAACTCGCGTGCATGGTCTGCCGAGGTGTCGGTGAGCATCAGCACAAACTCCTCGCCACCCCAGCGGGCCAGCACATCGGTGTCGCGCACGCTGGCGCGCACGGTGCCCGCAAAGGCCTGCAGCGCGCGGTCGCCGGTGGCGTGGCCGTGCTGGTCGTTGATGGGTTTGAAGTGGTCGATGTCCAGCTGCGCCAGCAGCATCGGGCGGCCGCTGCGCAAGCTGCGGCGGTGCTCCAGCGCCATCAGGTCGAGCATGGCGCGGCGGTTGATGAGGCCTGTCAGCTCGTCGCGGGTGGCCAGTTCGCGGTTGACTTCGAGCGCCTGGGCCAGCGCCTCGCGCTGCTGCTGCAGCTTGGCACGGATGCGCTGGATGCGCAGGTTCAGCGCAATGCAGCCGCTGAGCACGATGAGCACCATCAGCGCATAGGCGGTGTCGAGGTAGCCCGAGGCGTTGGCATTGAAGCGCGAACTGACGCCGATGGCGCTGGCAAAGGCCAGCAGTGCATACACGCCAATGCCGATCACCTCGGCCACCGTGAGGCCGAAGGTGCCAAAGAACAGGATCATTGCCAGCACGCTGGGCACCAGCCCGCGCGCATCGCCTGCCAGCACATAGGCAACGGCGCCGCTGGTGATGGTCCAGACCATTTGCGGGATGGTGAGCGAGGGGTCGCGCAGGCGGGCGGTTTCGCCGGAGCGGATGAAGGCCGTCATGACCACCAGGCCGCCCACCGACAGGGCGGCCCACCATTGCACGGCGGTCTGGTCCACGGTGGTGCTGGAATGTGCCACCAGCAGCATCACGCCGGCGCTGCCTGCCATCAGCGTGAGCGCCAGCAAGGCCATGCCCACCAGCGTACGCCGCCGAGGGTCGGTGGAGAGGATCACATCCTTGAGGCGCTGCCAGCGGGCGGGTGGGCGCAAGGTGGGGGGCTCCGGCCAGGAGAGAGGGCCGCGCGGCGCGCGGGCGGGGTGGCCCGAAACCCGTGTGATGCTGGGTTACCGGCTGGTCGGAGATTTTACGGTGAGGTAGTGCCGTGCGTATAGCCCCCCCAGGGCTTGTCCGGGCCTTGACCGGGCGTGGGGCGCGCGTGGCGAGCCCGGCCTGCGCGCGGGGTGTCGCGCTACAGCGTGAGCGCGGCCAAGGCGGCCAGCGGGGCCGTTTCGGCACGCAGCACACGCGGGCCCAGCGTGACTGGGGCGAAGCCGTGTTGCAGCGCCAGGTCCTCTTCCGCAGCGCTCAGCCCGCCCTCGGGGCCCGAGAGGAACAGCACGGGGCGCTGGCCATCCGCGCTGCCCCTGGCCTCGCGCAGCGGCACGGTACCGGCCCGCAGCGACAGCAGCAGGCGCTGGGGAGTGTCCCGTGTCTCGGGAGATGTCAGGCCCTGCCCTGGTGAACGCAGCCAGCCCGCCAGGTCGATGGCGGCGTGCACCACCGGCACGCGGTTGCGACCGCACTGCTCGCAGGCGGCCACGGCCACGGCCTGCCAGTGGGCGATCTTCTTGTCGGCGCGCTCGCCCTTGAGCTTGAGCACGCTGCGCTCGGCCACCAGCGGGGTGATGCTGGCCACGCCCAGTTCGGTGGCTTTCTCGACCAGCCAGTCCATGCGCTCGTTGGCGGTGATACCCGCCAGCAGGTGCACGGCGCGGGGCGCCTCGCGCTCGATGGCGTGGTGCGCCCCCACCAGCACGCGCACATCGCTGCGGCCCATCTTGACCACGGTGGCATCGAACTCGCCGCCCGGGTCGGCCGCGCTCTGGCCGCCGTGGAACAGCGTGATGCCGTCACCAGGCTGCAGGCGCAGCACCTGCACATGGCGTGCAGCGCCCGGGGGCAGGTCCAGCTCGGCGCCGGTGGCCAGGGGGGGCGGGCAATGGAAACGGGGCATTTGCTATCTTTGTAATAGCTGCTAGCGCATGATTTGTCTGCGCTTGAGCCGGTTTTTACTTGATCTATGGGGGTGTGCCGTGCGTGCAGGCGGCCAGGGCTACATCCGGCCGTACGCAAAGCCCACCACGGGCTCGGTGCCTTCGATCTGGTCCAGCATCTTGAGCAGCGGCCCCAGCTGGCGGTAGCGGTTGGCGGTGGCGCGGATGTAGGCGATGAAGCGGGGCGCATCGGCCAGGTACTTGGGCTTGCCGTCGCGCAAGGTCAGGCGCGCAAAAATGCCCGCGACCTTGAGGTGCCGTTGCAGGCCCATCCACTCCACCGCGCGGTAGAACTCGCCAAAGTCATCGCCCCAGCCGCTGGCGCTGGTGGCGCCCAGCAGTCCGGCCTTGCGCGCCTTTTCCCAGTAACGCACGGTAATGTCGATGACGAATTCTTCTTCCCAGCTGATGAACGCATCGCGCAGCAGGCTGGCAATGTCGTAGGTGATGGGGCCGTAGACAGCGTCCTGGAAGTCCAGCACGCCCAAGGGGGCGCCCTGTTCGGCAGGTGCCATCAGGTTGCGGGTCATGAAGTCGCGGTGCACATACACCTGCGGGGCGGCCAGGTTGTGCGCCACGATGGCGTCAAAGGCGCTGCTCAAGGTGGCCCGTTGCTTGTCATCCAGCGTGACGCTGCGGTGCTGGGCCAAGTACCAGTCGGGGAACAGCGCCAGCTCGCGGCGCAGCAACGGCTCGTCGTAGGCGGGCAGCACGCCGGGGGTGGACGCCTTTTGCCACTGCAGCAGCACATCGGTGGCCTGCTGGTACCAGGCGTAGGCGTCCTGGGGTTTTTCGGGGTTCAGCCGCTCGATCACCGTCTGGTGGCCCAGGTCTGACAGCAGCATGAAGCCGGTGGGCGCATCAAACGCCAGGATCTGCGGCACGTTCAGCCCGGCGGCGGCCATCAGGCCCTGCACCTGCACAAACGGCTGGCTGTTTTCCTTGTCGGGCGGTGCGTCCATGACGATGCGGCTGGCGCCCGTGGCTGTGTCGATGCGCAGGTAGCGGCGGAAGCTGGCATCGGCCGAGGCGGGGCGCAGCGTGGCAGGCAGCAACTGGTGGGGGCCGACGAGTGGCGCCAACCAGGCTTCGAAGGCCGCGCGGCGGGCTGCATCAGGCCAGCTGACAGGGGTGGAGGCGGCGGGCGTAGCAGGTGCGGCCACGGTGGCGCCCAGGGGCTGGCCGGCGGGCGATGGGGGGATGGGGTGGCTCATGGATAATCCGATTTTACAAACCGGTCGTGGCTGGCGCCGTGCGCGCTGGCCAGGACCGGTCCCTTTGTCCGCTACCGCCCCTCAACACCCCACGTGCCACGCTGCCAGCCCCTCACCGTGCAGAACCTCACCTCCCTTCGCGCCCGGCCCGCCATGGCGAAGTCTGCACGGCTGCGGCCCCCCGTGCCCCGCGTGCTGGCCCTGGGCGTTGCGCTGGCCTGGTGTGGCCTGCCGCTGGCGGCTCTGGCCCAGGACGGAGCCGCGCCCAGCGCCTGGGATGCGCCGCCGGTGCTGCGCACGTCACCCCTGCTGCAGGAAAAGATTCCCGACGCCGTGCGTTCGCAATTGCCCGTCTTTGTGAAGGGCGACCACATCAGCGGCCAGACCGACCTGAACGCACTGATTGAAGGCAACGCCGAGCTGCGCCGGGGCGACACGGTCATCCGCGCCGACCGGCTCGACTACAACGTGCCCGAGGACCTGGCCAAGGCCAACGGCAAGGTGCGCATCAACCGCGCAGGCAATGTCTACGAAGGGACGGCGCTGGAGCTGCGGGTGGAGGCCTTCGAGGGCTTCTTCAGCGACGCGCGCTACCGCTTCCTGGCCACGCAGGCGCATGGAGATGCGACGCGGGTGGATTTTGTGGACCGCTACCGCGCCGTGGTGCACAACGGCACCTACACCACCTGCGAGCGTGGCAACGAGGAAAGCTGGCAGCCCGACTGGGTGCTGCGCGCCGCCACCATCCGCATTGACAACGAGGAAGAGGTGGGCACCGCCGAAGATGCGGTGCTGGAGTTCAAGGGCATCTCGGTGCTGCCCATTCCGTACATCAGCTTCCCGCTGTCGGAAAAGCGCAAGTCCGGCTTGCTGCCGCCCACCGTAGGGCTCGACAGTCGGGATGGCGTGACTTACATGCAGCCGTACTACTGGAACATCGCGCCCAACCGCGATGCCACCTTGCGCGCCGCGCTCATGACCAAACGAGGCGCCAACGTGGGCGGCGAGTTCCGCTACCTGGAGCCAACCTACAAAGGCCAGATCAGTGCCGACGTGATGCCCACCGACCGTCTGCGCGACCGTGTGCGCTGGAGCTTTAGCGGCAAACACGAAGGCGCGTTCGACACCGGCATCGGCGGGCTGGGGCTGAACCTCAACCTCAACCGCGTGAGTGATGACAACTACTGGCGCGACTTCAGCCGCGCCACCGAGCAGTTGCGCCAGCGCCTGTTGCCCAACGATGCCATCCTGTCCTGGGGCCGCAACGACATGTCGGCCACCGTGCGCACCCTCAAATGGCAGACGCTGCAAGACGTGAGCTCGCCCATCGTGCCTCCGTATGACCGCATGCCGCAGGTGCAATGGCGCTACAACCCCTCGCAGCTGGGCGGTGGATTCGATGCCAGCGTGGAGCTGGACACCACGCGCTTTGAAGCGGCCCGCGCGCTCACGGGCCAGCCCAATGCCGATCGCAGTTACGCCATGGCGCAGATCAGCCGCCCCTTCCTGTCGCCGGGTGGCTTCATCACCCCGCGCCTGCAGCTGCATGCCACGCAGTACCAGTTTGACTCGGCCCTGTCCAACGGCCAGCGCTCGGCCAGCCGCACGCTGCCTACCTTCAGCCTGGACAGCGGCCTGGTGTTCGAGCGTGACACCGCCTACTTTGGTCGCGCCTTCCTGCAGACACTGGAGCCCCGGGCGTTCTACACCTACACGCCCTACCGCGACCAGAGCATGCTGCCGGTGTATGACACAGCGGCCAATGACTTCAACTTCGCCACCATCTACACCGAGAATGCCTTTGGCGGCAACGACCGGCTGGCCGACAACAACCTGCTGACCCTGGGCGTGACCACACGCCTGCTGGATCCTGAGTCGGGCGCCCAGGCAGCGCGCTTGGGCATTGCCCAGCGGGTGCGTTTCTCGGACCAGAAGGTCACCCTGCCAGGGGGCACGCCGGTGAGCGAGCGCCTGTCGGATCTGCTGCTGGGCGCGGGCATCAACTGGACACCGCAGTGGGGCTTTGACTCCACCGTGCAGTACAACCCCAAGACCGGGCAGTCCATCCGTTCCACCATCGGCGCGCGCTACAGCCCCAGCAACTACCGCACCGTGAGCGCGGCCTATCGTCTGCAACGTGGCACCAGCGAGCAGATCGACATCGGCTGGCAGTGGCCGCTGAACGACCTGTGGGGCGACAAGGGCAAGGACCTGGGCCCCGGCCGCGGCCAGGGCGGCGGGCGCTGGTACAGCGTTGGCCGCCTGAACTACAGCATGAAGGACCGCAAACTCGTGGACACCGTGGTGGGCTTCGAGTACGACAGCTGCTGCTGGATTGGCCGCGTGGTGCTGGAGCGCCTGCAAAGCAGTGTGACCAGCTCCAACACGCGCCTGCTGTTCCAGATCGAATTCGTGGGCTTCTCCCGCCTGAGCCTGGGCTCCAGCCCGCTCGACTCCTTCAAGCAAAATGTGCCGCGTTACCAGAACCTGCGCGAGCAGGTCTCCACGCCCAGCCGCTTCAGCAACTACGACTAGACCATGAACCACCGTGTATTCGCACTGGCCTTGACGGCCGCGTTGGCATCCCTCGTGGCGCAAGGCGCTGCGGCCCAGGGCCTGCGCCCATCGGGGACCTCGTCCTCGGGCAAGACAGGGTTGTCTTCCTCGCCGTCTTCGCTGAATGCGCGCCCTGCTGCCGTGCCCTCCATCACGCTGCCCGCTCCTTCCACCAGCGCGGCCCCGCGCTCGGCCGACTTCATCGTGGCGGTGGTCAACTCCGAGCCCGTGACCAACTACGAGGTGCGCTCGCGCCTGGCACGTGCCGAGGCGCAGATCGCCAAGCAAGGCGGTGCCATGCCACCGCGCGATGCGCTGGCGCGCGAAGTCCTCGAACGCATCATCCTGGAGAAGGTGCAGCTGCAGCAGGCCCGCGAATCGGGCATCAAGGTCGATGACTACGCCGTGTCGCAGGCCGAGCAGGGCGTGGCCCGCCAGAACGACATGACGGTGGACGAGCTGTATGCGCGCCTGGCCCGCGATGGAATGAGCAAGGACCGTTTTCGCGAAGAGCTGCGCAACCAGCTGCTGCAGCAGCGCCTGCGCGAGCGCGAAGTCGAAGCGCGGGTGAAGGTGAGCGATCTGGACGTGGACCAGTTCCTGCGTGAAGAGCAAAAGGGCACGGATGTCGCCGCTATGGAGATCAACCTGGGCCATGTGCTGGTGCTGGTGCCTGAAAACGCCACCCCCACGCAGGTGGCCGAGCGGCAGGCACGGGCACAGCGAGCGGCCGACAAGGTGCGCGCAGGCGAAGACTTTGCAGCGGTGGCCCGCGAGTTCTCCGATGCGCCCGAAGGCCAGCGGGCCGGTGGATTGCTGGGCCTGCGGCCTGCGGATCGTTATCCAGAATTGTTTGTGAACTCCACCCTCGGCCTGCCGGTGGGCTCCATCGTGGGCCCGGTGCGCTCGCCAGCGGGCTTTCACGTGCTCAAGGTGGTGGAACGTGTGACGGCGGGTATGCCGACCACGGTAGTGCAAAACCATGCGCGCCACATTTTGCTGCGCACGGGCCCCCAGTTGTCCGAAGCCGCCGCCGCCGCGCGCCTGGCCGACTACCGCCGCCGCGTGCTGGCGGGGCAGGCCGACTTTGCAGCCCTTGCGCGCGAGCATTCACAGGACGGCAGTTCCAAGGAGGGCGGCGACCTCGGCTGGGCCAACCCGGGCCGGTATGTCCCCGAGTTCGAGCAAGCGCTGGACGCCCTCAAGCCCGGTGACATCAGCGAACCCCTGGTTTCGCGTTTTGGCGTGCACCTGATCCAGCTGCTCGAACGCCGCGAGGCCAAGCTCACCCAGCGCGAGCAGCGCGACATGGCACGCAACGTGGTGCGCGAGAAGAAACTCGACGAGGCCTATGCCACCTGGGCGCAGGAGTTGCGCGGGCGCGCGTATGTCGAGTACCGCGAGCCACCCCAGTGAGTGCAGCGCACACGAGCTCCAAGCACTCTCAGACACGACAACAGGTAAGGCCGCGTTGAAACACATTCCCCGCAAGCGCTTCGGACAGCATTTCCTGTCCGACCAGGGCATCATCGACGGCATCGTGCAGGCCATTGCGCCGCTGCCCGGCCAACCCATGGTCGAGATCGGGCCCGGTCTGGCCGCGCTGACGCAGCCCCTGGTGGAACGCCTGGGGCACCTCACGGTCATCGAACTGGACCGCGACCTGGCGCTGCGCCTGCGCCTGCATGGCCAGCTCGACGTGATCGAGTCGGACGTGCTCAAGGTGGACTTCACCGCACTGGCGCAGACCCTGCGTGACAAGGCAGGACAGCCCGGTTTGCGGTTGCGCGTGGTGGGCAACCTGCCCTACAACATCTCCACACCTATCCTGTTCCATCTGCTGGACCATGTGCAGGTCATCGAAGACCAGCACTTCATGCTGCAAAAGGAAGTGATCGACCGCATGGTGGCCAGCCCCGCCACGGGCGATTACGGACGCCTGTCGGTGATGCTGCAATGGCGCTACGCCATGGAAAACGTGCTGTTCGTGCCGCCCGAGAGCTTCGACCCGCCGCCACGCGTGGACAGCGCCGTGGTGCGCATGGTGCCGCATGCAGAACCTGCGGCCTTGTCTGTGCCCCTGTTGGAAGAGCTGGTGCAGGTCGCCTTCAGCCAGCGCCGCAAGCTGCTGCGCCACACGCTGGGCCGCTGGCTCGAAGCCCGCCAGTTTGCAGGTGAATTCGACACTCAGCGCCGCGCCGAGGAAGTGCCCGTGGCTGAATACGTGGCTCTGGCGCAGATTTGCTCTTGAATTGATAGCTTACAGCGCTTGTTCGATGGGTGCTAGGCAGCTTTTTCTATCCAGTAAGCTGCGTTGGGTGGCACTGAGCTAGCCGGCGCACTGCAATCAATGCCGTTCCTGCAGCTACAACGCTGGACCTCGTAACAGCCATGGCAACTGTCGCTGCCCAGACCAGAGACACCGCGCAAGGGCAGCCCCGCCGCGCTGGTGTCGTCCCCCTTCCCGGCGAAGCCGAGAGAAGGGGGAAGCGGCGTAAGCCGCTCAGGGGGATGTACCGAATTCAGGCGGCGCTGAGCCAATACCCGGCATTGAAAGGGCTGCTCATGCGCAGCGCCATGGGCGACACGTCCACAAGCTTGTCGGTGGGCATCTTTTCAGCGGGTTCGCCGTTGATCTCGATGCCTTCCACGGCCTGGGTGTCGCTAGCCTCGTTCGCCCGTTCTGCTTGGCTGGTGGATGCAGAACGGGCTACAGAAAAGAATAGAAACACCGGAAGGGGATCTTGCGATCACCCCAGTAGTCGGCTGCATCACGGAAGATGTCGAGCAGCTGCTCGCGCGCTTCCTTGTCGAACTTGCCCGTGGCAGGAATCTGCTCCAGCACCACGATGAAACCAGGCTGCGGGCCCGATTTGTGCAAGGGGTCTGTCATGCAGTCGTACAACGCATCGAAGTTCTTGCCGAAGTGCGACGGGAAGGTGAACTGTGCAGCGATCAGGTCCAGCACGTCCTGCTTGGACTGTGCATGGGCCAGATTGGCATACAGGAAGTGATGACCCATGGATGTCGCGGCATCCTGCAGGTCCTGCACGCGGAAGGCGCGAATGGACTGCACGATGTTGGTGCGCACGCCACGCAGTGGCGTTTCCAGGTCTTTACGAAGTGGCGTCTGCATCTCCGCTACTCTTTCTTTATAAAGTCCACAAACTTCTGGCATCTCACAGGCTGCAGGATGCGGCCTGTGAATGGGGAATTCAATGGGGCGCGGCGTACGCTTTCAGGGATGGGCTGGCGTACGACGCATTGGGGTTACTCGACGATCTCGCGAAAACTGGCGTAGTGGTCGCTGGTGTAGTAGCAGGCATCCGGCATCCGGGGCTTGCCGCCACACACGATGCGCCGGGCTCCCCGGTCGCGCGATCCTGGTGTTCTGACGGTGTATTCACGGTAGTAGCCCCGCTTTTGGGCAGGCAACAGCCGCTCGCGATTGCCAAAAACCGATCCGTCCTTGTCGTACGGAAAGGGCCCCCCCTCACGAATCAGCGCATACGTTGTCCGCCCTTGGGGCGGCAACTCGGCCAGTGCGATGGGGGTGATGGACCCGTCGGTGGACGGGGATTTCCGGGCATGTCCCGCGACCGGAGACAGCACGAAAGCAACACCCAAAACACACAATAACCCTGCCTTGCGCGCCCGGGTGGCTACAGCCTTCAGCATCAACGAACCTTTCAGAAACTACGGGTTAACCCGAAATTTCGACCCGCTAGTGTCGCTCAACGGTCCCCAAAAAGCAAGCGTCTGCACAAAGATTGGGCAGACGCTGAAGGGCTTTGCAGGGATTTTAAGTTAGCGCTTGCTATTCTTTTAAGGCTTACCGCAGGGCGTTGGCATCGGCCACGGTGAGGGCTGTCATGTTCACAATACGACGCACGGTGGCACTGGGTGTCAGGATATGAACCGGCTTGGCAGCGCCCAGCAGCACGGGGCCGATGGCAATGCCGCCACCTGCTGCGGTCTTGAGCAGGTTGTAGGCAATGTTGGCGGCGTCGATGTTGGGGAACACCAGCAAGTTGGCGTCGCCGGTCAGCTCGCTGCTGGGCATGAGCGTCGAGCGGGCCTTGCCGTCCAGCGCCACGTCGCCATGCATTTCGCCGTCCACTTCCAGCCAGGGGGCCTGCTGGCGCAGCAGTTCCAGCGTCCGGCGCATTTTCACGGCGCTGGGGCTGTTGCTGGTGCCGAAGTTGGAGTGCGACAGCAGCGCCGCCTTGGGCTTGATGCCAAAGCGCATCATTTCCTCGGCGGCCAGGGCGGTGATCTCTGCCAGCTCCTGCGGCGTGGGGTCGTAGTTGACGTGCGTGTCCACCAGGAACACCTGGCGGCCCGGCAGCATCAGGCCGTTCATGCAGGCGTACACCGGCACATCCTGCTCGGTGCTGTCGGCGCCGCCTGCATGCTTGCCGATGACCTGGTCGATGTACATCAGGTGGTTGGCGGTGGTGCCCCAAGTACCGCAGATCAGGCCGTCCACTTCGCCCTTGTGCAGCATCATCGAACCGATGAGCGTGAGGCGGCGGCGCATCTCGATCTTGGCAACCTGCTGGGTGATGCCCTTGCGCTCGGTCATGCGGTGGTAGGTCTGCCAGAAGTCGCGGTAGCGGTGGTCGAAGTCGGTGTTGACCACGTCGTAGTCCACGCCCTCCTTCAGGCGCAGGCCAAACTTTTCGATGCGCTGGGCGATGATGGCGGGGCGGCCGATCAGCGTGGGGCGCGCCACCTTTTCGTCCACCACGATCTGCGCAGCACGCAGCACGCGTTCTTCTTCGCCCTCGGCATAGGCCACCCGCTTCTTGGCGGCATTGCGGGCCGCGTCGAAGATGGGCTTCATCGTCGTGCCCGAGGCATACACAAAGGTCTGCAGCCGATCGCGGTACGCGTCCATGTCAGCGATGGGGCGCTGTGCCACGCCGCTGTCCATGGCGGCCTGGGCCACGGCGGGCGCAATCTTCATCATCAGGCGCGGGTCGAACGGCTTGGGAATCAGGTACTCGGGCCCGAAGGTCAGCTTCTCGCCCACGTAGGCGGCGGCCACCACCTCGCTTTGTTCGGCCTGTGCCAGCTCGGCAATCGCGTGCACCGCGGCAATCTCCATCTCATCGGTGATGGTGGTGGCACCGCAGTCCAGTGCCCCACGGAAGATGTACGGGAAGCACAGGACGTTGTTCACCTGGTTCGGATAGTCCGAGCGGCCCGTGGCCATGATGATGTCGTTGCGCACGCTGTGCGCCAGCTCGGGCGTGATCTCGGGGTTGGGGTTGGCCAGCGCGAAGATCACCGGGCGCTCGGCCATGGTGGCCACCATCTCGGGCTTGAGTACGTTGCCGGCCGACAGGCCCAGGAATACGTCGGCGCCGACCATCACCTCGGCCAGCTTGCGCGCGTCGGTCTTCTGCATGAACTGGCGCTTGTCGTCGTCCATCAGCTCTTCGCGGCCTTCATACACCACACCAGCCAGGTCGGTGACGAACACGTTCTTGCGCTGCACGCCCACCTTGAGCAGCAGGTTTAGGCAGGCCAGGGCCGCCGCACCCGCGCCGCTGGTGACCAGCTTCACGTCTTCGATCTTCTTGTTGGCGACCTTGAGCGCATTCACGACGGCAGCCGCCACCGTGATCGCCGTGCCGTGCTGGTCGTCGTGGAAGACCGGGATCTTCATGCGCTTGCGCAGCTCGCGCTCCACATAGAAGCAGTCGGGGGCCTTGATGTCTTCGAGGTTCACGGCGCCAAAGGTCGGCTCCAGTGCCGCAATCACCTCCACCAGCTTGGCGGGGTCCTTCTCGTCGATCTCGATGTCGAACACGTCCACGCCCGCGAACTTCTTGAACAGGACGGCCTTGCCTTCCATCACCGGCTTGGAGGCCAGCGCACCAATGTCGCCCAGGCCCAGAACGGCCGTGCCGTTGCTGATCACGGCGACCAAGTTGCCGCGAGAGGTGTAGCGGAAGGCGTTGGCCGGGTCCTTGACGATCTCTTCGCAGGGCGCGGCCACGCCGGGCGAGTACGCCAGCGCGAGATCGTGCTGGTTGATCATCTGCTTGGTCGCGGCAATCGCCAGCTTGCCGGGCTTGGGAAACTCGTGGTACTCGAGAGCGGCACGGCGCAACTGGGCACGCTTGTCGGAATCGTTGTTGTTCTGGGCCGTGGTGTTCTCGGGCATTCAGTGTCTCCAACTCAGGGGTGAGGGGCCAAAACCGTACTCCAGCGGGTCTGCAGCAGGCTGTCAGCTTTGTAAGGGTCTGCGATTGTAGGGGGATGTGCGTAAAAACCCTAGTAAGCGAATCTGCTTACAGAGGGGCTGTTTGCCCATTGATTGTGTCGTGCGGGCAGGGTTTTGAGACCTCCGTATCCATGCACAAAAGCTATGAAGTGTTTTGCTTTTTGAGGGGTAAGACCTCGGCATCCGAAAACGGGTCGCTTCATGGGCTCTTCTTGCGCCAAAAGACGGCATGCCACGCCAGCCATGCACATTTGCATGGCTCACCTTCAAACCACCTGGCACGGCACAGAACGAAAAAAGGCCCCACGTGGGGCCTTTTCGTCGAAAAGTGGATGCTGGTGCTTCAGCGGCTGCTCGGGAAGCTGAACACCGCCCCCTCACGCACGCCCGCCGAGGGCCAGCGCTGCGTGATGGTCTTGCGCTTGGTGTAGAAGCGCACGGCGTCGGGACCGTAGGCGTGCAGGTCGCCGAACAGGCTGCGCTTCCAGCCGCCGAACGAGTGGTAGGCAACCGGCACGGGCAGGGGCACGTTCACGCCCACCATGCCGACCTGGATGTGGTCGGTGAAGTAGCGGGCGGCCTCGCCGTCGCGGGTGAAGATGCAGGTGCCGTTGCCGTATTCATGGTCGTTGATGAGCTGCATGGCTTCCTGCAGCGTCTTCACGCGCACCACGCCCAGCACGGGGCCGAAGATTTCTTCCTGGTAGATCTTCATGCCGGGCTTGACGTTGTCAAACAGGCAGGCGCCCAGGAAATAGCCGTTCTCGTGGCCTGCCGCCACCTTCACGCCACGGCCATCCACCACCAGCGTGGCGCCTTCGGCCACGCCGCTGTCCACATAGGCCTTCACCTTCTCGAAGTGCGGCTTGGTCACCAGCGGGCCCATGTCGTTGCTGTTGTCGGTGCCGGGGCCGACCTTCATCTTGGCGATCTCGGTCTTGAGGCCCGCAATCACGGCATCACCCACTTCGTCGCCCACGGCCACCAGCAGCGGGATGGCCATGCAGCGCTCGCCGCACGATCCATACGCCGCGCCCATCAGGGCGCTCACGGCGTTGCCCACATCGGCGTCGGGCATCAGCACGGCGTGGTTCTTGGCACCGCCCAGGGCCTGCACGCGCTTGCCGTGTTTGCAGCCTTCGGCGTAGATGTATTCGGCAATGGGGGTGGAGCCCACAAAGCTTACGGCCCTGACGCGGGGGTCGCGCAGCAGCGTGTCCACGGCCAGCTTGTCGCCGTTGACGACGTTCAGCACGCCGGGCGGCAAGCCCGCTTCCAACGCGAGCTGGGCGATGAACAGCGTGGAGGAGGGATCGCGCTCCGAAGGCTTGAGCACAAAGGTGTTGCCGCAGGCCACGGCCATGGGCCACATCCACAGCGGCACCATGGCCGGGAAGTTGAAGGGCGTGATGCCTGCAGTGACGCCCAGTGCCTGGAACTCACTCCATGAGTCGATGTTGGGGCCCACGTTGCGGCTGTGCTCGCCCTTGAGCAGTTCGGGCGCGTAGCTCGCGTATTCGACGTTTTCAATGCCGCGCTGCAGCTCGCCGTGCGCGTCGGCCAGCACCTTGCCGTGTTCGGCGGTGATCAGGGCGGCGATCTTGTCGGCGTTTTCTTCCAGCAGCACTTTCAGCTTGCTCATCACGCGCGCACGCTTGAGCGGCGGCGTGTTGCGCCAGGCCGGAAACGCGGCCTCGGCCGAGGCAATGGCCGCCTCGACCGTGGCCTGGCTTGCCAGGGCCACGCTGGTGGTGGACAGGCCGGTGGCGGGGTCAAACACGGGCTGCGTACGGGCGGTGTCGGCGACGATCTGGCCGTCGATCAGGTGGCCGATGGTGGTGGTGACGTTTTTGTCGTGGTTCATGGTGATTTCAAGTAAAAAGTGCCACAAGCGCTAGTGAAACATGCGCTGATAGCTATCAAATTTATAGTATTCAAGCCGCAGCAGCCTGGGGCTCCAGCGCGGGCAGCACATGCCCCAAGGCGCGGTCGATGAACTCCTGCTTCTCGCCCACCGGGGCAAAGTAGTGCAGCACTTCGCGCGCGGCGTCCAGCCCCTTGAGGCGGGCGATCAGCCACGCCACCAGGTACTGCGAGGCCAGGCACCCGCCCGCCGTGGCCACGTTGCCGTTGGCCGCAAACGCGCGCGGCACCACGTCCACGCCCGACTCAACCACCCACGGCTTGCTGGTCAGGTCCGTACAGGCGGGCGTGCCGCTCAGCAGGCCCAAGCGGCTGAGCAGGAAGGTGCCAGAGCACTGCGCCGCCAGCAACTGGCGGGCGGGGTTCAGCACCCTTAGCTGTTCCATCAGCGCGGGGGTGTTGGCCACCTCACGCGTCTTCATGCCGCTGCCCACCAGCACCGCGTCGGCCTCAGCCAGCTGGCTCAGGTCTTCGTGCGCGTCGATGGTCAGCCCGTTCATGGACGTGATGCGGGGCGTGGGGCTCGCAATGCGCACCTGCCAGTCCTTGTCGCCCAGCAGCGCGATGCGATTGAGCATGCCAAATGCCACCAGCGAATCCAGGTCGTTGAAGGCATCGAAGGTGAGGATGGAAATGCGCATGGAGGGGCAGGCTGGCTGGCGAAGGAAGCTCAGGCGGTTTCTTGCAAGGCGTCGCCCAGGGCGCTAATCAGGCGGTCGATTTCGGCCTGGGTGCTGATGAACGGCGGTGCCAGCTGGATGGTGTCGCCACCGTAGCGCACGTAAAAGCCCTTCTTCCAGCAGTTCATGGCGATCTCATAGGGGCGCTTGGCAGGCTCGCCGGGCAGCGCCGCAATGGTGAAGCCGGCCGCCAGGCCAAAGTTGCGGATGTCGGCCACATGCTTGGCGCCCTTGAGGCTGTGCACAGCCTGCTCGAAGTACGGGGCCAGCGCCTTCACGCGGCCGACCATGTCTTCGTTTTGCAGGATGTCGAGCGCCGCAATGCCCGCCGCGCAGGCCACGGGGTGGGCCGAGTAGGTGTAGCCGTGCGGGAATTCGAGCATGTACTCGGGGCCGCCCGCGGCCATGAAGGTGTCGTAGATTTCCTTGGTAGCCACCACGCCGCCCAGCGGCTGCGCGCCGTTGGTGACCTGCTTCGCAAAGTTCAGGATGTCGGGCGTCACGCCGAAGGCTTCGGCACCCGTCCAGGCGCCGCTGCGGCCAAAACCGCTGATCACTTCGTCAAAAATCAGCAAGATGTTGTTTTGGGTGCAGATCTCGCGCAGGCGCTGCAGGTAGCCCACCGGCGGGATCACCACACCGGCGGAGCCCGAGAAGGGCTCGACGATCACGGCGGCGATGTTGCTCGCATCGTGCAGTGCAATCACTTCCAGCAGGCGGTCGGCCAGTTCCTTGCCCGTGGGCGGCATGCCCTTGTGGAACGAGCCTGCGGGCGGCTGGGTGTGGGGCAGGTGGTCGGCTTCCACGCCTTGGCCAAACAGCTTGCGGTTGGCCACGATGCCGCCCACCGAGATGCCGCCAAAGTTCACGCCGTGGTAGCCCTTTTCGCGGCCGATGAGGCGCGTCTTGGTGCCCTGGCCCTTGGCGCGCCAGTAGGCGCGGGCCATCTTCAGAGACGTGTCGGCCGACTCGGAGCCCGAACCGGTGAAGAACACATAGTCCAGCCCAGCAGGCGTCAGTTCCTTCACGCGGTTGGCCAGCTCGAACGACAGCGGGTGGCCAAACTGGAAAGCGGGTGCGTAGTCCAGCTTCATCGCCTGCTTGCCGATGGCTTCGGCGATCTCGCGGCGGCCATGGCCCAACCCGGAGCACCACAGGCCCGACAGGCCGTCAAAAATCTTGCGGCCTTCGCTGTCGGTGAAATAGGCGCCGCTGGCCTCCACGATCATGCGCGGGTTGGCCTTGAACTGGCGGTTGGCCGTGTAGGGCATCCAGTGCGCGTCCAGCCACTCGGCGTCCATGCGGGGGCCTTCGGCGCCAGCGGCGGGTTTTTCGATGTTGACGAAGCTCATGGGGTTCTCCAGTGCAAAGGCGGCGACAAAAAAGCGGACAGCCCCAGCGGCCTGGGGCTTGACGTAGGGCATTGTTGCGCCGCCTGTTAATCTCTCAAATAATCCAATATCAATGTTTACTTGACGATTTATGCAAGTAAAAGACCCGATTCCATCCCCCCAAGCTTCAGTGCCCGCAGTACCGGGCAAACACCGCGCTGTGCTGGGCCAGCTCAGCGACATGGACCTGCGCCTGCTGCAGGTGTTCAAGAGCGTGGTGGAGTGCGGCGGCATGTCGGCCGCCGAGCTGGAGCTGAACATCGGCACCAGCACCGTCAGCCGCCACATCAAGGACCTGGAAGCCCGCCTGGGCCTCACGCTGTGCCGCCGGGGGCGGGCGGGGTTTGCGCTGACTGCCGAGGGGCAGCGGGTGTATGACGAAACCCTGCGCCTGCTGGCCTCGGTGCGCAGCTTTCGCGACAGCGTGGACGACATCCACTCGCGCATGGGCGGGCAGCTGGCCGTGGCGGTGTTCGACAAAACCGCCAGCAACCCGGCCGCCCGCATTGGCGAGGCGATTGCCGCCTTCACCGCCCAGGCCCCCGATGTGCAACTGCAACTGCATGTGGGCTCCATCAACGCCATCGAGCGCGGTGTGATCGACGGCAGCTACCAGGTGGGCATCATCCCCGCGCACCGCAGCTCGCAAAGCCTGGCCTACGCCGACCTGTTTGGCGAGACCATGCTGCTGTATTGCGGCGCGGGCCACCCGCTGTTTGGGGCGTCATCGCCTCCGGCCGACTGGCATGCCGTGCGCGGCTACCAGTTTGCGGGGCTGGGCTACCACTCGCCCAATATGGAGTTGAGCCATCAGGCCCGGCTGCAGCGTGCGGCCACGGGGTTTGACCAGGAGTCCATCGCCACGCTGATCCTGTCGGGCCGCTTTCTCGGGTTCTTGCCCGACCACTACGCCGAGGCCTTCGAGCGCCAGGGCCGCATGCAGGCGGTGAACCCGTCGCTGTTCCACTACCACTGCCAGTTTGTGAGCCTGATGCGCCGCTCCCCCGCCCCCGCCCGCGCGGCGCAGGCGTTTGCGCAATGCCTGGAGGATGCGCACCGGCCCGGTCGCTGACAGGGGTATTGCGGGGCTGCGGCTTGCCAGCCGCCGCGGCGCGGCGGACAATTCGCCTTCTTTGCAACATTGTGTGACATCGGGAGCAGCGCCCATGGCCAGCATTTCCTCCATCGGCAGTTCAGGCCTCCAGGCCGCCCAGTTGCGGCTGGACGCGTCGGCCAACAACGTGGCCAACATGAACACCCCCGGCTACCGCCGCGAGGTGGTTGCACAAGAAGAAGTGGCCGAAAGCGCCGGCGTGCGAGCCACCGTGCAGCGCGAACAGGACGCCAAGGGCGTGGCGCTGGAGCAAGAGGCGGTGGAGCAGATGTCGGCCACTTACGCGTTCAAGGCGAATCTGCAGACCATCAAGACGCAGGACGAAATGATGGGCTCCTTGCTGGATGTGAAAGCCTGAGCGCTGCCCATTCACCGCCTGTTTGTGTTCCCACCCCCATGCCCCGCCGGTCGGGGCATGTTCGTTTCTGGCGCAGGCAGAGAGGACTGCCCGCTATCAGTTGGTATCGGCCAGCCCCGCCAGGCGCTGGACCAGCCAGCGTTGAAAGGCCAAGCCCGTGGCGGTGCGGCTGCGCAGTGGAATGGCGTACATGGCGGTACTCCTTGTCGTGAGTTTGTTCAGGCGCCCTGGATGGCGGGATTGCTGTGGGGCGATGGGGTAGCGCTTTGGCGTGCAGCGCGCCGACCAGCCCGGTCCCACGCCTTTTCATGGAAGAAGAAGGCCACCGCCTGCACCGTGGGCTCCAGCAGGCTCAGGGTGAGCGAGGCCCACAGGTTGCCGGTGACGGCATAGGCCACCAGAGCGGCCACGCAGATGTGGATGAGGTAGTAGCTGCCCGTCTTCATCAGCATGGTTTGGTTCTGGCGGGCAACGCGGCGGATGAGGGACATGGCGGACTCCTTGGTTCAACAGAGCCTGCGGCGGTGCAGCAGGGATGGTTGAATGGTAGTGATTCGCAATAGCGAAAGCCAATTGATCATCGCTAAGGCGCAGATAGCCGCTATCCAATGACGCCTTACGAAGCGCCGCAGCGCCTATCCCAAACAGACTGGTTCTGCGCGTGAACTAGTTCACGTTCCGCCACTGAAAAAAGCCGCTGCCACCAAAGCCCCCGTTGCTATGATGGCCGCTCTTTTCAACCCCCTCTTTTGCTTTGGGAGCACACATGGCCCTCATGGACTTCATCAAGAAACAGTTCATTGACATCATTCAGTGGACCGAAGAGGGGGACGGCACGCTGGCCTGGCGCTTCCCCATGCGCGACATGGAAATCCAGAACGGCGGCACGCTGGTGGTGCGCGAGTCGCAGATGGCCATCTTCGTGAACGAAGGCCAAGTGGCCGACGTGTTTGGCCCCGGCACCTACAAGCTCACCACGCAGACGCTGCCGGTGCTCACATACCTGAAGAACTGGGACAAGCTCTTTGAGTCCCCCTTCAAGAGCGATGTGTACTTCTTCAGCACACGCCAGCAGATCGACCAGAAGTGGGGCACGCCCCAGCCCATCACGATCCGCGACAAGGACTTTGGCGCCGTGCGCCTGCGCGCGTTCGGCAACTACGCCTTCCGTATCGCCGACCCCAAGCTGTTCCACACCGAAATCTCGGGCACGCGCGAGTCCTACCCCGTGGCCGACCTGGAAGGCCAGCTGCGTGGCCTGGTGTTGCAGAACATCAGCAACGCCATTGCCGGTAGCGGCCTGCCGTTCCTGGACCTGGCGGCCAACCAGGTCATGTTTGCCGATGCGCTGACCAAGGAGCTGGCGCCCATCTTCGCCAAACTGGGCATCTTGATCGAGTCCCTCACGGTGCAGAACGTCTCGCTGCCCGAAGAGCTGCAGAAGATCCTCGACCAGAAGATCGGCATGGGCATGGTTGGCAACGACATGGCCAAATTCATGCAGTACCAGACGGCGCAGGCCATCCCCAAATTTGCCGAGGGCGCGGGCAACGGTGGCGGTGTGGCGGGTGACGCCATGGGTCTGGGCGCGGGTGTGGCGCTGGGCCAGGTGCTCGCGCAGAACCTGCAGCAGGGCCTGCAAGGCGGCGGCGCAGCAGCCCAGGCAGCGCCCGCAGCGGCGGCCGCTGCAGTGGGCGTCAAGCCCGAAGACGTGATGGCCACGCTGGAGAAGCTGGGCGAGCTCAAGTCCAAGGGCATCCTCACGCAGGAAGAGTTCGACGCCAAGAAGGCCGAACTGCTCAAGAAGCTCGTCTGATCGATCGGATCGATTGCTATCATAAAAATAGCTGCTTGCGCTGGAGGGATAAGCGCTAGAGGCCAATAGGGCTTCAAAGCCGTTTAGCGCGGCGCGGGCAGAACACTCCACACGATGGCCACCGACCCCACCCAGCGCTATTACCGCGCGCCCTGCCCCGGCTGTGGCGCGCCGGTGGAGTTCAAGAGCGCGCAGTCCACCCATGCCGTCTGCGGCTACTGCCAGAGCACCGTCGTGCGCAGTGGCGATGTGCTCACGCGCCTGGGCAAGATGGCCGAGCTGTTCGACGACCACAGCCCGCTGCAGCTCATGGCCAGCGGGCGCATCCAGCTCGACGGCAAGGACGTTCCCTTTACCCTCATCGGCCGCCTGCAATACAAGGGCGACGCGGGCGTGTGGACCGAATGGGCGGCCTTCCTGAATGACGGCACGCTGGCCACGCTGGGCGAAGACAACGGTGCCTATGTCTTCACCCGGCCCATCGACCCCGGCCGCGAGATGCCTGCGCCCGAGCGCTTTCGCATCGGCACCACCACGGCCATCAACGGCAAACCCTACAGCGTGGCCTACACCGGCCAGGCACAGCTGATCTCGGCCCAGGGCGAGCTGCCCAAACTACCGCCGCTGGGCCAGCCCTTTGGCATGGTCGAGCTGCGCAGCGCCGACGGCGAAGTGGTCAGCATCGACTACGGCCACACCCCGCCCAATGTGGAGCGTGGCAAGGCAGTGCTCCTGGAAGACCTGCAGCTGCAGGGTCTGAAGGACGAATCGGCCAAGGACGAAAAAGGCCGCCAGTTCAACTGCCCGCACTGCGGTGCGCCGGTGCAGGTACAGCTGTCCACCTCCAAGAGCATCACCTGCGGCTCGTGCGCCAGCATCATCAGCCTGGACAGTGGCGTGGGCGGAGAGTTGCGCTCGGCGGAGCAGGACGAACCCGTGCAGCCCCTGATCCCGCTGGGCAGCAAGGGGCAGCTGCAGGGCGTGCACTGGCAGGTGGTGGGCTTTCAGCACCGCATGGGCGTGGAGCCCGGCGATGACGAGCACTTTGGCTGGAGCGAATACCTGCTCTACAACCAGAAGCGTGGCTTCGCGTTCCTGGTCGATTCCGAAGAAGGCTGGAGCATGGTGCGCCCCACCACCGGCGCGCCGCAGATGGCGGCCACGGGCCGCTCCGCCACGTACATGGGCACCAAGTACGACCTCAAGTACACCTACGAGGCCGAAACGACCTACGTGCTGGGCGAGTTCTACTGGCAGGTCACGCGCGGCCAGAAGACCACCAACCGCGACTTTGCGAGCGCCAAGGGCCTGCTGTCGATGGAGCAGAGCCCGAACGAGATCACCTGGTCTGCGGGGGACAAGCTGTCCAGCGACACGGTGGCCAAGGCGTTCAAGCTGGACGACAAGAAAGATGTGCTCCAGCGCGAAGACCCTGGCCCGTTCGTGGCCAAATCCGGCCTGGGCTGCGGCACCATCATCATCATCGCCGTGGTGATCCTGATCCTGCTCATCTTGCTGAGCCGTTGCTCCAGCTGCGATCCCCGGGTCGAAAACTGTTCCTCGTCCTCCAGCTACCGCAGCTCGGGGGGCTCGTACGGCGGATATTCGTCGGGCGGCAGCCACAAGTAACCTCGCAACAACCCGAATTTCACCGGAGAACAGCATGACCAAATTCGAATGGCTTCACCCCCTGTCCATCGGCGGCACGCTGCTGTATGCCCTGATGGGCATCATCATCTTCTGGGCGGCCTTCATCATCATCGACAAGATCACGCCCTACGACCTGTGGCGCGAAATTGTGGAAAAGCAAAACAAGGCCCTCGGCATGGTGGTGGCGGCGATGTGCCTGGGCATCAGCATCATCGTGGCGGCCGCCATTCATTGACGCGCCTGTTTGCCTCCATTGTCTGAATGAACGTAGCAGCGCACCCCGCAGGGTGCGCTGACAGCCGCCTTGTCGCCTCCCACCTTGTCCCCTACCGAGCCAGCGCCCGCGGCGCTGCCCCGATCCCCCGGCCCACGCCCCATTGATATCGCGCTGCTCATCAGCGTGTTCGTCGTGGCTGCCTGCGGCCTTTTGTACGAGCTGGCGGCGGGGGCGCTGGCGTCCTATGTCCTGGGCGACTCGGTGCTGCAGTTCAGCACCATCATCGGCACCTACCTGTTTGCCATGGGCCTGGGGTCGTGGCTGTCGCGTTACTTCGAGCGGCAGCTGCCCGCGCACTTCCTGCGCATCGAGCTGCTGGTGGCGCTGATCGGCGGCGCGCTGCCAGCCACGCTGTTCCTCGCCAATGCGTATGCGCCGGGTGCGTTCCGGTTCCTGCTGTACGGCATGGTGCTGATGGTGGGCACGCTGGTGGGGTTGGAGATTCCGCTGGTCATGCGCATCCTCAAACGCAACGTGGTGCTCAAGGACCTTGTCTCGCAGGTGCTCACGTTCGACTACCTGGGCGCGCTGGCGGTGTCGCTGGCGTTTCCGCTGCTGCTGGTGCCGCACCTGGGGCTCATCCGCACGGGGTTGTTGTTCGGGCTGATGAATGCCGCAGTGGCGCTGTGGGCGGTGTGGCTGTTCCGGCATGAGCTGCGGCGCCTCCAAGCCCATTTGTTCGCCTGCCTGATGGTGGTGGGCCTGCTGCTGGCGGGACTGGCGGGGTCTGAGCAGATCACGAGCTTTGCCGAAGACAAGTTCTACCAGGACCGCATCATCTTCACCACGGCCACGCCCTACCAGCGCATTGTGGTCACGCAGGGCCGCTATGGCCACCGGCTGTACCTCAACGGCAACCTGCAGTTCTCCGAGTCCGACGAATACCGCTACCACGAGGCTCTGGTGCACCCCGCCATGGCCGCGCATGGGGCGCCCAAGCGGGTGGCGGTGCTGGGCGGCGGCGACGGCATGGCGGTGCGCGAGATCCTCAAGTACCCCTCGGTCGAGTCCGTCACCCTGGTCGAGCTGGACCCGGCCATGACGCGCATCTTCAGCGAGAACCCCACGCTGGCAAAGCTCAACGGCCACGCGCTGCAAAACCCCAAGGTGACCATCGTCAACACCGATGCCTTTGGGTGGCTGCAGCAGGGGACGGACCTTTTTGACGTGATCGTGGTGGACTTCCCCGATCCCACCAACTTCTCCATCGGCAAGCTATACACCAACAGCTTTTATGCGTTGCTGGACAAGCGGCTGGCGGCCAGTGGCTACGCCGTGGTGCAGACCACCTCGCCGCTGGTGGCGCGCCAGAGCTTCTGGACGGTGGTGCAGACCATCGAATCCGTGGGCCTCTCGACAGCGCCGTACCACGCCCATGTGCCCAGCTTTGGCGAATGGGGCTATGTCATCGCCAGCCGCAGGCCGTGGCGCCTGCCCGACGCCCTGCCACCCGGGCTCCGGTTCCTGAGCGCCCCGTCGCTGCCCCTGCTGTTCGACTTTCCGCTCGACATGGCGCGGGTGCCGGCCGACGTGAACCGCCTGTCCAACCAGGCGCTGGTGCACAGCTACGAGCGCGAATGGGGCAAGGTGGTGGCGCATTGAGTCGCCGTTTGCCAGGGCCCCAACAGGCATTCGCCGAGCAATTTGCAGGGGTTCTGCCCGCTGGCATGGGCAGCACAATCGGCTACAAAGCTGTCAAGACCTGATCGCCGTGGGCGCCCCCGATGCTGGACCTTTTTTTCCTTTCTGACGCACAGCCCTATCCGCTGCTTTGGGCGCAGCACGATCCCTGGCTGGTGACGCTGTCGGTGGGCATGGCGGTGCTGGCCTCCGTGCTGGCGCTGCAGATGGCGGGTCTGGCCCGCCGCGCCGACACCCGGTTCATGCGCCAGATGGCGCGGGGGTCCGGGGCGATGGCGCTGGGCGGGGGCATCTGGTCCATGCACTTCATCGGCATGCTGGCCTTCACGGTGTGCGCGCGGGGCCAGTTTGATGCGTGGACCACTGTGCTGTCCCTGCTGCCCAGTGTGGGCGCGTCGTGGGTGGCGCTGGGCTTGCTGATGCGCCGCGAGATCAGCCGCGCCGCCCTGGTGGTGGGTGGGGTGCTGGTGGGCGCTGGCATTGGCGCCATGCACTACATCGGCATGGCAGCGTCGCAGTGGGCGCCTGTCATGCGGTACGACCCCTGGGGGTTTGCCGCCTCGGTGCTGGTGGCCGTGTTGCTGGCCATCATGGCCCTGTGGGTGCGGTTTGGGCTGGAGCGCGTGGTGCGTTGGCGCGCCCGGTGGCTCAATGCGGTGGCCGGTGTGGTCATGGGGCTGGCGATTGCGGGCATGCACTACACCGGCATGGCGGCCTTGCGTTTCATTGACGCCCCCAACGAGCTGGAACTGCTGACTGCGGCCGATGGCGCGCCCCTGGCACTGGCCGTTGCTGCAGTGGCGTCGGGTATCGGGCTGCTGGTGATCGCCATCAACGCGGGCTTGCGTTACCGGCAGATGTTCCTGCAGATGCGCCAGAGCGAGTCCCGCTTGCGCGCCATTGCCGACACCGCCGTGGACGGCATGGTGATGATCGATGCGCAGGGCCGTGTGCAGTCCTTCAACGCAGCGGCCGAGCGCATCCTGGGCTGGCGTCCCGACGAAGTGGTGGGCCAGAACGTGTCCATGCTCATGCCCGAGCCCGACCGCTCGCGCCACGACACCTACCTGCAGCGCTACCTGCAAGGCCAGGGCGGTGGCGTGGTCGGCGCCAACAGCCGCGAGGTGCTGGCTTTGCGGCCCGATGGCAGCACCGTGCCCATTCGCATTTCCATAGGCCGCGTGCCGCTGGATGGCGCGCCGGTGTTCGTAGGCTTCATCAGCGACCTGACACAGCGCCGCGCCATGGAGCAGGAGCTGCAGGCCAGCGAGCAGCGCCTGCGCTCGCTCATGGCTAACATTCCGGGCGTCACTTTCCGATGCCGGCACGATGCCGACTGGACCATGCTGTTCATCAGCGATGCGGTGACCGCACTCACGGGCTGGTTGCCGCAGGACTTTCTGGACGGCCGTATCAACTTCACCCAGCTCACGCTGCCCGAAGAGGTGGACCGCCTGTGGGCGGAAGTCTCCATGGCCATCCAGGAGCACCGGCCCTACCACGTGGAGTTTGGCCTGCGGGACCGTGACGGGCGCCTGCGCTGGGTGTCGGAAAGCGGCCGCCCCGTGGCCGGCGATGATGGCCAGGTGTTGTGGATCGACGGCGTCATCATGGACATGACCGTCTTTCGCGAGCGCAACGCCGAGTTCGAGAGCACGGTGCGCGCCATCAACCGCGCGCTCGCGGTGGTGGAGTTCGACATGCAGGGCCATGTGCTCAACGCCAACGCCAACTTTCGAGAACTCATGGGCTACCGGCTGGAAGAGATCGTGGGCCAGCACCACCGCATGTTCTGCGAGCCCGCCTACGCGCAGACCGAGGCGTACGCGCAGTTCTGGGAGCAACTGCGAGCTGGCCAGCTCGATGGCGGTGAATATCAGCGACTGGGCAAGGACGGGCGGCGCATCTGGATCCAGGCCACCTACAACCCCATCTTCGACGCGCAAGGCCAGCCGTTCAAGGTCGTCAAGTTTGCGACCGACCTCACCCAGCGCCGTGCCATGGAGCAAGAGCTGCGGGCCGCCAAGGAGCGTGCCGAGCAGGCCGCAGCCGCGCGCAGCACCTTCCTGGCCAATATGAGCCACGAGATCCGCACGCCCATGAACGCCATCATCGGCTTCACCGAGGCACTGCTTGACACCCCCATGGACGCGCAGCAGCGCCGCCACCTGGGCACGGTGCAGCATGCGGCGCGCTCCATGCTGCGCCTGCTCAATGACATCCTGGACACCGCCAAACTGGAAAAAGGCGCGGTCGAGCTGGAGATTGCGGACTTCTCGCTACAAGAGGTGTGCGACCAGATCCTCGCCTCGCTGCGCATCCATGCGGGCAAGAAGGGGCTCGCGCTGCAGTGCCTGACGGACGACCGGGTGCCGCCCTACCTGCGGGGCGATGCACTGCGCCTGCAGCAGGTGCTGCTGAACCTGCTGGGCAACGCGCTCAAGTTCACCGAGCGCGGCCATGTACTGCTGCGGCTGGACTACCACGACGGCACGCTGGTGATGGAGGTGGAGGACACGGGCATCGGCATCGCGGCGCAGCACCTGGAGCGCATCTTCGACCCCTTTGCGCAGGCCGACGCATCCACCACCCGGCAGTTCGGCGGCACCGGCCTGGGCACCACCATCTCGCGCCAGCTGGTGGAGCTGATGGGCGGCAGCATCAGCGTGCGCAGCACCCTGGGTGTGGGCACCACGTTCACCGTGTGTGTACCTTTGCCGGTGGGCCAGGCCACGGCGGCAGTGGCCACCGTGAGCCATGCGGTCCAGCTGCCGCCGCTGCGCATGCTGGTGGTGGACGATGTGCCGGCCAACATCGAGCTGCTGCAGATCCACCTGGACCGGGGGCGCCACCAGGTGACCGTGGCGCGGGATGGCGAGAGCGCTGTCGCCGCCTACGAAGGCGGGCGCTTCGATGTGGTGCTGATGGACTTGCAGATGCCTGGCATGGACGGCCTGGAGGCCACGCGCCGCATCCGTGCGTTCGAGCAGGCGCAACGGCGCAAGCCGGTGCCGGTGATCGCGCTGTCGGCCAGCGTGCTGGAGCAGGACCGGCGCAACGCACGCGCTGCGGGCATGGACGGCTTTGCGAGCAAGCCGCTGGAGCCCGCCCGCCTGTTCCGCGAGATCGCCCGCGTGCTGCATCTGCAGCCCGACACCTCCACATCGGGGTGGAGCAGCCTGCAGACCTTGACGCGCGCCACCGACATGCCACCGGTCCCCCACGCCACCGTCGCTGCGGTGGACTGGGAGCGTGGCACCCGCCTCTGGGGCCAGCGTGCGCTGCTGCGCGATGCCGTGGCGCGCCTGCTGACCGACCATGCCGCCACCCCCGCCACCTTGCAGGCCCTGGTGGCGCAGCCCGACATGGACGCTGCCCGTGCGCTGGCCCACCGCCTGCGTGGTGCGGCAGGCAACCTGGCGCTGGGCCCGCTGCAAACGCTGGCGCAGCGCATCGAGGAAGCCGCCCACAGCCTGGACCGCACGGCACTGCAGCCGCTGGTGGCCGCCCTGCCCGCCGCGTTGCAGGCCGTAGAGCAAGCCCTGGCCCACGAGGCCGAGGCCGCCGCAGCGCCCGCCCCCGGCGTGGGCCAGCACGCACCGCTGACCGCAGACCAACGCCAGCAGGCCCGGGACGCCGCGCAGGCGCTGCAGCAGGCCCTGGCACAGTCCGAGCTGGCCCAGCCGCCGCTGGACCTGCTGATGCAGCTGCTGCCTGCAGACGCCACCGAGCGCCTGCAAGAGGCCATCGACCGCTTTGACTTTGACCAGGCCGGGGTGCAGTTGCAGCAGCTGCGCACGCACTGGCTGGACGAACCCCTGGAGAACCCCGCATGACACCGGCCCCTGACCAGCGGCCCCGCCTGTTGCTGGTGGACGACGAGCCCACCAATCTGCAGGTGCTGCGCCACATCCTGCAGTCCGACTACCGCCTGCTGTTTGCCACCGACGGCGAACGTGCGCTGCAGGTGGCGCGCGAGCAGCGACCCGACCTGGTGCTGCTCGACATCATGATGCCGAACCTGGACGGCTATGCCGTGTGCCGCGCGCTCAAGGCCGATGCCGCCACCGCCTCCATCCCGGTGATCTTCATCACCGCCCTCACCGACAGCCAGGACGAAACTGCCGGGTTTGACGCGGGCGCGGTGGACTACATCACCAAGCCCGTCAGCCCGCCCGTGGTGCGCGCGCGGGTGCGCACCCACCTGTCGCTGGTGCGCATGGACGAGCTGCGTGAAACCCGCCTGCAGATCGTGCAGCGCCTGGGCCGCGCGGCCGAGTACAAGGACAACGAAACCGGCATGCATGTGATCCGCATGAGCCACTTTGCCCAGCTGCTGGCCCTGGCTGCCGGCCACAGCCCGGCCTGGGCCGAAGACCTGCTCAACGCCGCGCCCATGCACGACGTGGGCAAGATCGGCATCCCCGACGCCGTGCTGCGCAAGCCGGGCCCGCTGGACGCCGATGAGTGGGACACCATGCGCCGCCACCCCGAGATCGGCGCCGAGATCATTGGCGAGCACCCGTCCGGCGTGCTGCAGCTGGCCCGCGAGATTGCGCTGGCCCACCACGAAAAGTGGGACGGCAGCGGCTACCCGCGCGGCCTGGCGGGCGAGGCCATCCCGGTGTCGGCGCGCATTGTGGCCGTGGCCGATGTGTTCGATGCGCTTACCACCCGCCGCCCCTACAAAGAACCCTGGCCCGTGCAGGATGCGCTGGACCACATTGCAGCGCAGGCCGGCAAACACTTCGACCCCGCCCTGGTGGCGCTGTTTGCCCCGCTGGTGCCGCAGCTGCTTGAGATCCGCGCCCGCTGGGCCGATTGAGGCGTGACCGCATGACCCCCTGGACCCTGCAGCGCCGCCAGTTCGTGGCGGGCGCCGCCGCCCTGGCCACGGCTGCGCTGGGCGGGTGCGACCACGCCGTGCCGCCGCTGGAAGGCGGCTTCACCGGCATCGACATGGCGCGCGGCCACCAGCTGCGTGAGTGGCTGGCGCGCGGCACCTGGCCCGAGCCCGCCGTGGTGCGCCGCGCGCAGGTCATCATTGCCGGTGGTGGCGTGGCGGGGCTGGCCGCAGCGCGTGCGCTGCGCCTGGCAGGCGTGCAGGACTTTGCGCTGCTGGAGCTGGAAGACACCGCAGGCGGCAACAGCCGGGGCACCGCCGTCAACGGCATCACCTGCCCGCAGGGCGCGCACTACCTGCCCGTGCCTGGCGACGACGCACGCGAGGTGCAGGACCTGCTGGAGGAGCTGGGCCTGCGCCAGCGTGTGGCCGGGCACTGGCAGTACGACGAACGCCACCTGTGCCACAGCCCGCAGGAGCGCCTGTACTTCGATGGCGAGTGGCAGGACGGCCTGCTGCCCGTGCAGGGCGTGGGCGAGGCCACGCTGGCGCAGTACCGCCGCTTTGCCCAGGCCGTGGACGCGCAGGCCCGCGCCGCCCGGTTTGCCATGCCCGCACTCAAGCTGTGGACCGCCAAGCGCCCACTGGCGCCCAGCCAGCAGGCGCTGGACGCGATGACGTTTGCCGCCTGGCTGGCGCAGGAAGGGCTGGACGATGCCCACCTGCGCTGGTACTTGGACTACTGCTGCCGCGACGACTACGGCGCCGGGGCCGACCGCGTCTCGGCCTGGGCGGGCATCCACTACTTTGCCAGCCGCCATGGCTTTCATGCGCCCGGCGAGGCCGTGGACGAAGCCCGCGAAAGCGTGCTCACCTGGCCCGAGGGCAATGGCTGGATCACCCGGCGCCTGGCCGAGCCGCTGGCCAACACGTCCCACGGCGGCGGCCAGCTGCGCACCGGCACCAGCGTGCTGCGCATTACCGAAGGCCGCCACGGCGTGGAGGTGGATGCGTTCAATCACGCCACCGACAGCGTGGAGCGCTGGCAGGCGCCACGCTGCATCGTGGCGCTGCCCGTCTTCGTGGCGGCGCGCGTGGTGCAGAACCCGCCCGCCTTCCTCACCGGGGCGGCCCAGCGTCTGTCGTGGGCGCCCTGGCTGGTGGCCAACATCCACATCCAAAGTCCGCTCACCGACCGCCCCGGCGCCGCGCCGGCCTGGGACAACGTCCTGTATGCCGACCCCACGGCGGGGGGCCTGGGCTATGTGAACGCCGGCCACCAGCGCCTGGACACCCGTGCGACGCTGGCCGGCCCCACCGTGCTCACCTACTACCAGGCGCTGGGCGACCGGGCGGACGGCCGCCAGCAGCTGGCCACCCAGCCCTGGCAGCACTGGGCCGACGCCGCCCTCGCCGCCCTGGCGGTGCCGCACCCCGACCTGCGCCAGCGCGCCACGCGCGTGGACATCACCCGCTACGGGCACGCCATGTCCATCCCCACACCGGGTTTGCAGCAGTTTTTGAGCAAAATCGGCCTGGAGCGCAGGTCTTTCATGCCTAAGGTGCTATCAAATGGTGAGCGTGCCGCCTGGCTGCCCACGCCCACCACCGCACGGCTGGCGTTTGCGCATGCCGACTGGTCGGGGTATTCGGTGTTTGAAGAAGCCTTCACGCGCGGGCACGGCGCAGGGCTGGTGGCCGCCGCCGGTTGATTCCTTGGTGCGGAGGATCCCTAGCCGCGCTGCCCGTCCCACCACATCCCCAGGCACAACGCGACGCCCACGGCGTACAGCAGCCAGGTGGCCGAGACCACGTAGGGATAAAACATCAACGCCACGCCCCACCAGCGGGTGCGCGGCTGCTGCGCACGCTTGCCGTGCCAGTACGCCGCCATGCCGATCAGGCCAAACAGGATGGCGCCCACTATGTAGGCCGGGCTGGGCAGCTCCAGGCCGAGGGATTGCAGTGCAGAGAGGGTTTCCATGGCGGGTGCGCAGGCCGTGCGGGTGGGGTGAGGCGGGTGTGACTCATGCCAGCGGCAAAAGGTCCCTGGCAAGGTCCCTGGTGTGTGCCCGATTCGGCGTTACTTGGTGGGGGGCGTTGGAGAACCGCTTTTCATGGCGGTGTCACAGGGCGGCGGCATCGTTCACGGTTTTGGCTCTCTTCCCCTTGACCACCATGTCCCGACTGTCCCAAATTGCCGCCTGCGCAGCGCTGCTGTGCGCTGCCGCCACCCCCGCCATCGCCCAGCAGGCCTACCCCGCCACCCTGGCCGGCCACGCCGTGCTGCCCGCCCTCACCGTGGTTGCCGCGCCCAAGGACGCGCCGCAAGACCTGCAGGTGGCGGGCAAGTTCACCACCCCCCGCCGTGTGGACGCCGTGGGCAGCGTGATGGGCCAGTCGGGTGGCCGCGACACAGGCGTGTCGCTGCCCTTCCAGGGCCAGCCCCTCCAGGGCCACTCGGGCATCAAGCGCATGGCCGACGGCTCGTTCTGGATCCTGACCGACAACGGCGCGGGCTCCAAGGCCAACTCGCCCGACTTCATGCTGCACCTGAGCCACTACACCGTGGACTTCAAGAGCGGCCAGTTCAACCGCCTCAAGACAGTCTTCCTGCACGACCCCGACAAGAAGGTGCCGTTTCGGATCACCCACGAAGGCACCGACAAGCGCTACCTGACGGGCGCCGACTTCGACCCCGAGAGCTTCCAGTTCGCCGGTGGCGCACTGTGGATCGGCGAAGAGTTTGGCCCCTTCCTCATCAAGGCCGACCTGAACGGCAAGGTGCTGGCCGTGTTCGAAACGCAGGTGGACGGCAAGGTCGTGCGCTCGCCCGATGCGCCCGGTGTGCTGATGCCCGGTGCCCCCGACGCCAAGCCCACGCCCTTTGAAGTCAAGCGCTCCAAGGGCTACGAAGGCATGGCCTCCAGCAAGGACGGCAGCAAGCTCTATGCACTGCTCGAAGGCCCGCTGTGGAACGACAGCGCGAAGGCGTACGAAAACGTGGGCGGCAAGCAGTACCTGCGTGTGCTCGAATTTGACGTGAAGACCGAGCAATGGACCGGCCGCCACTGGAAGTACGTGCTGGAGGCCAACCACCACGCGATTGGCGACTTCAACATGATCGACGGCACCACGGGCCTCATCATCGAGCGCGACAACGGCGAAGGCACGGCCGACAAAGCCTGCCCCGAGGGCCAGAAGCGCACGGACTGCTTCCACGACCTGGCCAAGTTCAAGCGCGTCTACAAGGTGGAGATGAGCGACGCCAACGTGGGCGGCGAGATCCGCAAGGTGGGCTACATCGACCTCATGAACATCCAGGACCCGCAGCGCCTGGCGCGCAAGCCGCTGAACAACGGCGTGCTCACCTTCCCGTTCTTCACCATCGAGAACGTGGACATCGTAGACAGCACCCACATCGTGGTGGGCAACGACAACAACCTGCCCTTCAGCAGCAGCCGCGAGCCGAACAAGGCGGATGACAACGAGCTGGTGCTGTTGGAAGTGGGTGGGCTACTGCAAGCCAAGTAACCCGGCGCCAGCGCGCGGTGGGGGCCGGGTGGCAAAATTCCCGGTTCCCGTTCCAACGTACCCGGAAGCCGCGCCACCATGTTCACAGGCATCGTCCAAGCCACGGCAGGCATTGCCGCCATCCACGACCGCGCAGGGCTGCGCACCTTCACGCTCGATTTCCCCGAGGGCTTCTGCCAGGACCTGGCCATTGGCGCCAGTGTGGCCACCGATGGCGTGTGCCTCACGGTCACCGAGATCCTGTCGCCCACGCAGGCCAACTTCGACGTGATGCTGCAGAGCCTGAACATCACCACGCTGGGCAGCTACGGCCAGGGCGACC
Organism: Acidovorax sp. Root402; assembly: GCF_001425125.1. NCBI lineage: Bacteria > Pseudomonadati > Pseudomonadota > Betaproteobacteria > Burkholderiales > Comamonadaceae > Acidovorax > Acidovorax sp. Root402. The sequence continues at coordinate 108,640 of NZ_LMDQ01000001.1, read as the reverse complement.
GCGTGAACGTGGAGCGCGCGGCCAAGGACGGTGCCGAGATCGGCGGCCATCCGCTGTCGGGCCATGTGGACTTCACTGGCACGCTCATCGAGCGGCGCGAGTTTGACAACAACCTGGTGTGGCGCGTGGCCGTGCCCGAGGCGTTTCGCCGCTACATCTTTGCCAAGGGCTACATCGCCATTCACGGCGCCAGCCTCACGGTGGCCGAGGTGAACCGGCAAGAGGGCTGGTTCGAGATCTGGATGATCCCCGAGACCCGCCGCGCCACCGTGTTCGAGAACAAGCAGGTGGGCGACCGCCTGAACATCGAGATCGAGCGCAGCACCCAGGTGGTGGTGGACACCGTGCGCGAGGCCGTGCAGGAGAGCCTGGGCCGCCTGCAGCCGGTGCTGGAGGCGCTGCTGAAGGAAAAGGGCCTGTCGCTGGACGACTTCGTGCAGGCGCCCGTGCTGCCGCACTGATCGAACCAAGCTCACTCATGTCCGTGGTGGTGCGCCCGCTGGCGCTGAGCGACCTGTCCGATCTGCTGGCCGTGCAACTGGCCTGCTATGGCGAGGGGTTTGTGGAGAGCGGCGAGGTGTTTGCCCGCCGCCTCGCCAGCCCCGCCAATTGTTCGCTGGTGCTGGAGCAGGGCGGCACGGTGTGTGCCTACCTGGCGGCTTACCGCAGCGTGCGCGGCAAGGTCACCCCGCTGCATGGCGACTTTGAAGCCACTGCCCAGCCCGACACGCTGTACCTGCACGACATGGCCGTGCTGCCTGCCCATGCGGGGCAAGGCCTGGCCCACGCGCTGCTGCAGCCCCTGTGGGCGCAGGCCCGCGCCGAAGGGCTGCGGCACAGTGGACTGGTCTCGGTGCAGGGCTCGCAGGCCTACTGGCAGCGGCAGGGCTATGCGCTGCACCCCTTGCAGGACGCCACCCAGCAGGCCCGCCTGGCCAGCTATGGCGAAGGCGCGGTGTACATGGCGCGAGCGCTGTAGACCTTGTAGGCGCAGTGTCACCCGCCCTCGTCATAATGCCCGCCATGCCCCACCGCTGGAAACCCAACGTCACCGTGGCCGCCCTCATCGAGCGCGATGGCCGCTTTCTGCTGGTCGAGGAAGAAACCACCGACGGCCTCAAGCTCAACAACCCTGCCGGCCACCTGGACCCGGGCGAGTCGCCCATCCAGGCCTGCGCGCGCGAGGTGCTGGAAGAAACCGCCCACGACTTCGAGCCCACAGCGTTGATTGGCGTGTACCTCAACCGCTTCACCAAGACGCGCACGGGGGACGACATCACCTACATGCGTTTTGCGTTTGCGGGCACGCTGGGCACGCACCATGACTGGCGCACGCTCGACACCGGCATCGTGCGCACGCTGTGGCTCACGGCCGACGAGATCCGTGCCTGCCCCGAGCGCCATCGCAGCCCCCTGCTGCTGCGCTGCCTGGAGGACTACCTGGCGGGCCAGCGTTTTCCGCTGACGCTGGTGCACACTGACATTTCGGTGACGGAACCCTCTGCGCAATAGCGCCAGGCGGCAACGCGAAAAAGTTTTTGGACGGCATGTAACCCGCAGTACGCGGGGGACGAATTACCAGGCAGAGAGCGCTCAGTTGTGCAGCGTGATCTACCCGCTTCATTCATCCCTCAACGTTTACGGAGTTACTCACCATGCTGTCTACCCAAGCCAAGTCCACCGCCTCCTTTGCCCTGTCTGCCGCCCTGCTGGCACTGGCATCCACCAGCTTCGCAGCGGATCTGCCCAAGGGTGCCAAAGGCGCGGCCATTGGCGCCAACGACACCGTGCACTGCTACAACGTGCACGACTGCAAGGGCAACAGCGACTGCTCTACCGCAGAGCACAGCTGCAAAGGCCAGAACGCCTGCAAGGGCCACGGCTTCAAGGCCAAGACCGCAGCCCAGTGCCTGATGGAGAAGGGCACCATCGGCGATATCAAGGGATAAGGCAACAAGCCCCCTGAGGCGCTGCGCGCCATCCCCCCAGGGGGACACCGCCAGCGCGGCGGGGCGGCCCTTGCGCGGCGGTGCTGGCATCAGGGCGTGCCAGTCTCGGCGATCATGCCCAGTGCCCGCACTTTGATACCTTGATTTCGCCATGGCACATGACCTCATAGCTACGCGCGGCACCGGCTTTGGCCTGGGGCTGCGCACGCAGCACTACGCCGATTTCCTCGCGCGCAAGCAGCCGCTCGACTGGCTGGAAATCATCACCGACAACTACCTCATCGATGGCGGCAAGCCGCTGGCGGTGCTTGATGCCATCCGGCGCGACTACCCCGTGGCCATGCATGGCGTTGCGATGTCCATCGGTGCGTCGCAGGGCGTGGACGTGCCGTATCTGCAGCGCGTGAAGGCGCTGGCCGACCGCATCGAGCCGTTGTGGGTGTCCGACCACCTGTGCTGGACGGGCCCGGGCCCCGAGCAGTTGCACGACCTGTACCCGCTGCCTTACACCGACGAGTCTGCACGCCACGTGATCGCGCAGATCCGCCATGCGCAAGACGTGTTGGGCCGCAGGCTGGTGCTGGAGAACGTGTCGAGCTACGTCCGCTACCGGCAAGACAGCGCGAGCGAGTGGCAGTTTCTGGCCCACATTGCTGAGGAGGCCGACTGCCTGCTGCTGGTCGATGTGAACAACATCTACGTGAGCAGCGTGAACCATGGCTTTGACCCGCTGACGTACCTGCAGGCACTGCCCGCGCATCGCGTGCAGCAGATTCATCTGGCTGGGCACAGCGACAACGGCGACCACATCATCGACACGCACGACTACCCGGTAGCGCAACCGGTGTGGGATCTTTACGCCCAGGCCTGCCAGCGCTTTGGCGCCGTGGCCGCGATGATCGAGCGCGACGACCACATTCCGCCGCTGGCCGACCTGCTCGATGAGTTGGCGACGGCGCGGCGCATAGCGGCAGAGACCTTGGCCTCGCCCGAACCCGCAACTGCTGCAGTCATGCCTTTAGCCCCCGCAGTGGACCCGCTGCCACTGGCTGCTGTACAGCGCCACTTCGCCGACCAGGTGCTGGCCGGCGCGCTGCCGCAAGCCACACCCGATGACCCTGTCACCGGCCGCCTGCCCATCTACCACCATGCCTACCGCGCACGGCTGGCCGAGGTGCTGGCGGACACTTACGCCAAGACGTTTCTCTACATGGGGTCAGACAGTTTCGATGTGCATGCCCGCGCTTTTGCGGTGGCCCATCCGCCGCAGACACGCAGCCTGAATCGCTACGGTGAAGGACTGGTGGAAGCGCTGCGAGTGCAATACCCCGACAACCCCGAGCTGCATGAACTGGCCCAGCTCGACTGGGATTTGCGCACCCGCTTTGACAGTGCCGATGTGCCAACCCTGGAGACTGCGGCAGCTCAGGCATCGGTCACCTGGACCACCCGCCCCGGTGTGCTGCACCCCAGCGCCTTGCTGCGAACGATCACGACGAACGTCGTGGGCGTGTGGAAAGCCATCCACACGGATGACGACGTGCCCGAGGCCGTGGCTCTGTCCGCACCAGCCACGCTGCTGGTCTGGCGCAAAGGCCACCAGCCGCACTTTCGCACGCTCGACACGGCCGAGTCTGCCTGGGTGCAAGCGATGCACGCCGGTGCCTCGGTCCACGACGCCTGCGCGGCGCTGCTGGGCAGCGGCCTGTGGAAGGGCGACCCCACCGTGCTCGGCGGCTGGCTCGCGCAGCTGCTGGACGATGGGTTGGTGCAGGCGGATGGTGCTGTGGAGGCATCGCGCGGTGCCGGCCCTTGCTAGTCCGCCGTCAGCTTGCGTTCCTTGATGATGGTGGCCCACTGGGTCGATTCCTTTTTCATGAAGGCCGTCAGCTCGGCGCGTGTGGTGGGCTGCGGCGTGAGGCCGTGCTTGTTCAGCGCCTCTTTCACGCCCGGGTCGTTCAGCACCTTCACGATCTCCTGGTTCCAGCGGTCCAGCAGCGGCGCGGGCGTTTTGCCCGGCGCCACAAAGGCGTACCAGTTGAGCGCCTCAAAGCCCGGATAGCCCGACTCCGCCACGGTAGGGATGTTGGGCAGGTAGGCCGGACGCGTGAGGCCGGTGGTGGCCAGCGGTATGAGCTTGCCCGTCTCCACATGCGGCAGCGCAGTGGGGGGCGCGGCAAAGTACGAGGTCACGCGCTCGCCCAGCAGGTCCTGCAGCGCGGGGGCGCCGCCCTTGTAGGGCACATGGGTCATGTCGATGCCGGCTCGCTGGTTGAACAGTTCACCCGCCAGGTGCGATGCCGAGCCCGCGCCGGTGGAGGCAAAGTCCACGCTGCCGGGCTTCTTCTTGGACAGCTGCACAAACTCGGCCAGCGTCTTCACGCCCGCGCCCTTGTGCACCACCAGCACGTTCGGAAAGTTCACCCCGCCCGACACGGCGGCCAGGTCCTTGAAGGGGTCGTAGGCCACCTTCATCAGGTGGGGCGCAATGGTGAGCGGTCCCACCGACCCGAGCAGCAGCACCGAGCCATCGGCGGGCGCATTGGCCACAAACTGGTGCGCGATGTTGCCGCCTGCGCCACCCTTGTTGTCCACCACCACCGACTGGCCGATGTTCTCGCCCAGCTTCTTGGCGATGAGCCGTGCCGCCGCATCGGCCGCGCCGCCTGCGGCAAAGCCCACGACCAGCGTGACGGGCTTCTTGGGCGGAAAGTCTTGCGCCGCAGCGCCCAAGGCGAGAGGCAGGGTGGCCAGCGCCAAGGCGCAACGCAGCAGGGTTCTTTTGGGGTTCATGGGGGTCTCCTTCATTGTGGGTTGTTGGGGGGCTGGGGATCAGTCGGCGCCCAGGCCGATGGGGTTGGGCTGTCGCTTCTCCACGGCATGGCGCAGCAGCGACGCGGTGCGGAAGATGCCGTGCGCAAACTTGCCGTAGGGCATGGTGGCGAACAGCGCCATCACCGCGCCCAGGTGCAGGCACAGCAGCAGCGGCAGGCCTGCGGTGCCACGCACCGCCCACAGCGCCAGGCCGCTGGTGGCGGTGAGGAACAGCAGGGCGATGAAGGCGCGGTCCATGGGCTTTTGTGCGGCATCGCCGTGTTGCGGGTGGCGGCGCAGGTTCAGCCGCCACAGGCCGGCCGTGCCAACGGCCAGGCTGACACCGCCAATGCCGCCCAGCAGCTTGGGCAGGCTGGGCAGGTCGTACGGTGCAGGCAAGGCCAGCAGGTAGTGGTACAGCGTCGCCACGCTGGTGGCCGCAAAACACAGCATGAAGCCGTAGAACGTGAGGTGGTGCATGCGCCTGCGCGACAGGGTGTAGGCATCGTCCTCGTTGTGGCAGCCATCGCCATGGCCGCCGTCCAGGTACTTGAGGCGCAGCACGGCATCGGTGGCCTCGGCCGTGGCGGGCGCGCTCAGCGGCGCGCCGCTGGTAGCGGGCGTCACGTCGCGCCAGAAGCGGCGCACGCCGAGGCCCAGCGCCAGCACGGCGAACAGGAACACGGGCGCAAACAGGCCCACCAGCAGGTTGTGCGGGAAGATGCCGTAGAAGCCGCCCACAGGGGCCTGCCACAGCGCGGCGATGCCCTGGCCATGCAGCACCACGGCCAGCAGCAGGAACAGCGTGAGCCCGGCCACCAGTGCCAGGGCCAGGGTCAGGCCGTTGCGCTGGTACAGCTGGCCCAGCGCGGGTGGCCAGGCGTAGTCGGCATAGGTCTGGCCGCGCACCTGGGCCATGGCCTGCGGAATGTTCACCGCAAACTCGTGCGGCGGCGCGTACTGGCAGGCGTGCAGGCAGGCACCACAGTTGTGACACAGGTTGGCGATGAAGTGGATGTCGGCCTTGCCAAACTCCAGCCGCCGCGTCATGGCCGGGAACACGGCGCAAAAGCCTTCGCAGTAGCGGCAGGCGTTGCAGATCTGCAGCTGGCGCGCCACCTCGGTCTCGGGCGCAGACAGCACGATGTCGCCATTTGCCAGCGCCCGGGCGTCGCGCGTCAGGGCCTCAAGCGTTTGCATGGTTTGCTCCTTGTTTTGTAGCGTTTGAGGCATGTTCGACTAGCGCTACCGGGCGTTTGGAGGCCAAAGCTGCCTGCGTGCCCGCAATGCGGCCAAACGCAGTGCCAATGCTCATGCCCACGCCGGCGGTGTAGCCTTTGCCCAGCACGTTGCCGGCCATCATTTCGCCGGCCACAAACAGGTTGGGGCTGGGCTGGTTGTTAAAGCGCACCGCAGCCGTGTCGTCGGTGTGCAGACCCAGGTAGGTAAAGGTGACGCCAGGCTTGAGCGCATAGCCGTAGAACGGGCCGGTGTCGATGGGCCGGGCCCAGTGTGTCTTGGCGGGTGCCACGCCTTCGGTATGGCAGTCGTCCAGCGTGGTGTGGTCGAACTGGCCCACGCGGCAGGCGGCGTTGTAGGTATCGAGCGTGCGGGTGAAGGTGTCCACGGGCAGGCCGAGCTTTTGCGCCAGCTCGGGCAGCGTGTCGGCCTTTACGCCCGGGAACACGGGCGGCATGAAGCGGCCAATGGCCTTGCTGTCGATGATGGAGTAGCCGATCTGCCCCGGCTGCTGCGCCACCAGGCGGCCCCAGATGGCATAGCGCTTGGGCCAGAAGTCCTCGCCCTCGTCGTAGAAGCGTTCGCCCGCGCGGTTGACCACCACGCCCAGCGACACGCAGTCGATGCGCGTGCAGATGCCGCCGTCGTACAGCGGCGCGCGCGCGTCGATGGCCACCATGTGCGCCTGCGTGGGGTCGCCGATGCGGTCGGCGCCGTGGTCGTCGAGCAGGTGCTTGAGCAGCACGCCCTTGTTGTAGGCCGTGCCGCGGATCAGGAAGTTGTCGGCCGGCCACTCGCCGCGCTCGTTCTGGCCCCAGGCTTCGCGCAGCCATTCGCGGTTCGATTCAAAGCCGCCCGCGGCCAGCACGCAGCTCTTGGCGGCAATGCGCTCGCCGTTGGCCAGGTGGGCTGCGACGAAGCGGGGGCCCTCCATCTCGATGCGCTCCACGGGCGCTTCGTAGCGGATCTGCACGCCCAGCTGCTCCGCGCTGCGGTAGTAGGCATTGACCAGCGCCTTGCCGCCGCCCATGAAGAACGCGTTGGTGCGCGCCACATGCAGCGTGCCCGCCAGCGCGGGCTGGAAGTGCACGCCGTGGCGGCGCATCCAGGGCCGGCAGGTGCTCGACTCGCGGATCACCAGGCGCGCCAGGTGTTCGTTGGTCAGCCCGCCCGTCACCTTGAGCAGGTCTTGCCAGAACTCTTCCTCGGGGTAGGCATCGACCAGCACGTCCTGCGGCGCATCGTGCATGCAGCGCAGGTTGCGCGTGTGGGCCGAGTTGCCGCCGCGCCAGGCGCGTGGGGCGGATTCAAGCAGCAGCACGCTGGCGCCCGCCTCGCGCGCCATCAGGGCGGCGCACAGGGCAGCGTTGCCGCCACCGATGACCAGCACATCGACCACAGCATCGCCGCTCATGGCCGGTGGCTCCAGGCGGTGCGTTGCGCGCGGGGGTATGAAGAAGGGGGTGTGGGGCCCATGGGGTGTCTCCTGGCGCGGTCGCCGTGTCGTTCATCGGGGTGATGGCGACTGTAGGGAGACGCAGGCCCGCTGTGCAGCGGGTTCAGGTCATGGGGGTATCACGGATCGTGATGGCTGCGGGGTGGCCGCTCAGGCGCTGGTGTCTTGTCCGCCGATCCATGTCGTGCCAAACCACTGGCCGCTCGTTACCAATTCGCGCACGCAATCCGTCAGCACCACGCGTGCGGCCAGCGCGGCGGGCGAGAGTTCTTCGTCGGGCAGGCTGCACAGCAGGTTGACGCGGCGCGCGGGCGCGTCGGTGAGGCGCGCGCACTGAAAGCGCTCGGCCGCATCCGGGTAGCGGCCCATGGCGGCCCAGGGCTGCACGGTGGAGCCCAGGCCCGCATCCACGGCGGCCATCACCATGGCAAGCGAGTCCACCTCCAGCACCACGTGCGGTGCCACGCGGTCGCGGGCAAAGGCCGTGTCCAGGGTGCTGCGCAGGCCGTGTGGGCCGGTAGGCAGGATCAGCGGCTCCTGCCCCAGCTCGGCGACGGTGATGGTTTCCGGCAGCTGCCGGCCACAGGGGTTGCCGGGACCGCTGCGGGCACAGATGAGGAACAGGTCTTCCTCCAGCAGCGGCGCCATGTCCCAGCGACGCGCGCCCGTGGCCTGTTGCGCCTGGTGCAGGCGGGTGTCGAACAGCACGGCCAGGTCCAGCTCGCGCGCATGCAGCATGGCCGTGAGGTGGCCCGACATGCTCTCCACCATGTGCAGCCGCACGTCGGGGTAGCGTGTGCGCATGGCCTGCATCAGCGGCAGGCCCAGCACGCCCGAGGTGGTGGGCGCCAGCCCCACGGTGACGGTGCCCGACAGCCGCGCCTGCTGCGCCGCGCGCACGGCCTGGTCGGCATGGCGCAGGGTGAGCTGCGCCTCGCGAAAGAACGCCAGCCCTGCCTCGGTGGGGGTCACGCCGCGCGGCGTGCGCTGCAGCAGGCGCGTGGACAGCTCGCTCTCCAGCCGCGTGATCTGCTGGCTGAGTGCGGACTGCACCACGTCGAGGTCCAGCGCGGCGCGGCTCATAGAGCCTTGCTCCACCACGCGCACGAAATAGCGCAGTTGTCTCAGTTCCATAGCGCCCTTTTTGCCATGCGGAACTGTACCCCGGAGCGTCCGTTGCTCCCCCCGGGGGCGCGAATACACCGGTGCTGCCGCGCCGCCCTGACTCGTTGGCGACTGCGTGCTGAGCGCGCAACGCGCCACTTGCAGCAGGCTGACGCCGTTGCTCCGGGTAAACGCGCAGTCCGAGCCCCGGTGACCCGTCAATTCCCTATGGAGGCTGGGGACTTGAAATTAATTACACCGCCAGTGGACCGCATTTCAAGAGAGACACAGGCGCTTTCCCGAAGAATCCGGTGGCGAACCAGGCACTGGCGACTGCTGCGCCAGCATTTTTTCACTTCAACCCTTTCCGAACGGAGACAGGCCATGATCTGGCAACAAATCTACAACCCGGCGGGCAATATGGTTGCGTCCACCGCGCTGGCCGCGATCCCGGTGATCATCATGCTGGCCGCCCTGGGGTTCTTTCACATCAAAGCCCACATCGCTGCCGGCATGGGGCTCATCGCAGCGCTGGTGGTGGCCATATTCGCTTATGGCATGCCCGCCGAGATGGCGGGTCGCGCCGCCTTGTATGGCGGTTTTGTGGGGCTGCTGCCAATCGGCTGGATCGTGCTGAACATCATTTTTCTGCACCAGCTGACTGAGCAGAACGGTAGCTTCAAGGTGCTGCAGGACTCGCTGTCCAACATCACGGAAGACCGCCGCATCCAGCTGCTGCTGATCGCATTTTGCTTTGGCGCATTCTTTGAAGGGGCCGCCGGTTTTGGCACGCCCGTGGCAGTCACTGCCGCGATCCTGATCGGGTTGGGCTTCTCGCCACTCGCTGCCTCGGGGCTGTCGTTGATCGCCAATACCGCCCCCGTGGCGTTTGGTGCACTGGGCACGCCAGTGATCACGCTGGCCAAGGTGCACGGCTACGACCTGATGGAGGTGACGGCCATGATCGGCCGCCAGCTGCCCTTCTTCTCGGTGCTGGTGCCGTTCTGGCTGATCTGGGCGTTTGCCGGGCGCAAGGCGATGTGGGAAATCTGGCCCGCCATTCTGGTCGCCGGTGTGTCGTTTGCCATTCCGCAGTTCCTGGTCTCCAACTACATCGGCCCTGAGCTGGTGGACATCATTGCGGCCATCGTCTCCATGGCGAGCCTGATCGCGTTCCTGCGCGTGTGGCAGCCCAAGAAGATCTGGACCTCGCCCTCGATGCGCGGCCACGACCCCAGTGCCGGTGAAACCAAGCCCGCCCAGGCCCCGGTGCGCTATTCACGCGCCCAGCTGATCAATGCCTGGATGCCCTGGGTGATCCTGTCGGTGTGTGTGTTTGTCTGGGGGCTGCCATCGGTCAAGGCATGGCTCAATGGCATTTTCTCGCCAGCCTTCCCGATGGACGGGCTGCACAACCTCATCGAGAAGATGCCGCCTGTGGTGCCCAAGCCCACCAAGGAAGGTGCGGTCTACACGCTGAACCTGCTGTCGGCCACCGGCACGGGCATCTTGCTGTCTGCACTGGTCAGCGCCCTGCTCATGCGCTACAGCCCCGTCGCTATCGTTGGTACGTTCTTCCGCACCGTCTGGCTGGTGCGCTATTCGCTGCTGACCATCGTGCTCATGCTGGCACTGGGCACGCTCACCCGCTACTCGGGCACGGACACCACCCTGGGTCTGGCGTTTGCCAACACCGGTGTGCTGTACCCCTTCTTTGGCACCCTCATGGGGTGGCTGGGTGTGGCGCTGACCGGCTCGGACACGGCCTCCAACGTGCTGTTCGGGGGCATGCAGAAGGTGGCGGCCGAACAGCTGGGCCTTTCGCCCAACCTCATGGGCGCCGCCAACAGCTCGGGCGGCGTGATGGGCAAGATGATCGATGCGCAGTCGATTGTTGTGGCCTCTACCGCCACCCGCTGGTTCAACCATGAAGGGGACATCCTGCGCTTCGTCTTCTTCCACTCGATCGCGCTGGCCTGCCTGGTGGGGCTGTTGGTGAGCCTGCAGGCTTATGTGTGGCCCTTCACGTCCATGGTGGTGCGATAGCGGGTCGACAGAGTCTCCCTTCCGGCCCCCTGCGGCGGGTGTGCGCCGCGCCACCGGGGGCTTTGGGGCATAAGCCTCCAAGAGACCTGTGCCCAGCGCCCGCCGTATCGGCCTACAGGGCTCAGAACGTGTGCACCACACCGGCCGAGATGCCGGTGGCCGTGGCCTTGTTCGCCGCGCCCTGGAAGCCGTTGCGCCAGCGGGTGTTGTCCAGCTCGGCATACACCTTGGTGCGGCGCGAGAGCTTGTATTCGGCAAACGCCACCAGGCGGCCGTAGCCGTCGTCGGCGGCGCCGGTGCGCGAGCGGTCCACCTTGTAGTAGGCCGCTGTGAGGTCCACCCACGGGGTGGCCGCCCAGGTGCCACCGGCGGACAACACGCGCTGCACGGTGAAGCGGCCTGCCGCCGTTTCGGCCTTGTTGCGGCCGGCATTGGCGGCCAAGCGCACGTTGCCCCACTGGTACGCGGCGCCCAGCGTGGTGGCGTCCAGTGCGCGTTTGTTGGTGTCGTTGAAGCTCTGGTAGGCGCCGGATACCACGAAGCCATCCGCAGCCCAGGCCAGGCCCACGCCGCGTGACGACAGGGCCGAGGCCTGCGATGCGACCTCGCCAACGCCCCACATGGCACGCGCCGTGAAGCCGCCGAAGCGGCCCGTGTACTTCAGTGAATTGTCCAGCCGGTACGAGCCCGAGTTGGCGCCTGCGCTGCCGTACTCGATGCCCAGGCCATGCTGGCTCAGCGCCGTCACGCCGATGTTGGGGTTGAAGCTGGCAAAGCGCATGGCCAGCGGGTCCACGGGCGAGATGGCGTCGGCCAGCGTCGTGGTCTGGCGGCCCAGGGCCAGCGTGCCCCAGCCGCCCTGCAGGCCCACCCAGGATGCGCGGTCGAAGTATTTGGTGGCGTTGGCCGGGGCACCCGAGTCGGCGTTGAGGCCGCTCTCCAGGTTGAACAGCGCCTTGGCGCCGCCGCCCAGGTCTTCACTGCCCCGCAGGCCCCAGCGGCTGGTGGTGTGGATGCCGCTGCCCAGGCTGCGGCTGGAGCCGGCCGTGGGCGCGTTGGATGCGGTGAGGCCGCTGCCATTGCGCAGGCCCAGGTCCACCACGCCGTACAGCGTCACATCAGTGCCTTGTGCCATCGCGCAGTGGCCGACCAATGCAGCGCAGGCCGCTGCCATCTTCGTTTTCATGGGTGTCTCCTCTTGTTGAAATGCGGGCATGTGTGCCGCTGAGGGGCGGTGGCGCCCCTCTGTCTCCCAGAGCCTTCTTCGCAGGGGCTCAATCGGGTGTGAGCTGGGCCTTGACCACCACACCCTTCCACTTGGCGAGTTCCTGCTTCACCGTCAGGGCCAGTTGCTCGGGCGTGCTGGTGTCCACCACCGCGCCTTGTTCCTCGATGCGGCGCACCACGTCCTTGTCGGCCAGTGCGGTGTTCAAGGTCTTGTTGAGCAGGTCGATCACCGGGCGGGGCGTCTTGCCGGGTGCGAACAGGGCGTACCACTGGGTGATCTCCACACCCTTGATGCCTGCCTCGTCCAGCGTGGGCACATCGGGCAGCAGCGACGAGCGCTTGGGCCCGGCCAGCGCCAGGGCGCGCAGCTTGCCGCCCTTCACGTGCGGGTAGGCCGAGAACAGACTGGGAAACATCACCTGCGTCTGCCCGGCCATGGTGTCGTTCATGGCGGGGGCTGCGCCCCGGTAGGGCACATGGGCCATCTGGGCGCCACTTTCGAGCTTGAAGATTTCCGCCGAGAAGTGTGGGGCTGTGCCGTTGCCGGCCGATGCGTAGTTGAAGTCGTGGGGCTTGGCCTTGCTCAGCGCCACCAGTTCGCCCACCGTCTTGGCCGGCACCTTGGGATTCACCACCATCAGCGTGGGCGAGTAGCTCACCATGCCGATGGGCTCGAACTGCGTGATGGGGTCGTAGCGCAGCTTTTGCAGCGCGGGGCTCATGCCGTGGGTGCCGATGTAGCCAAACAAGATGGTGTGCCCGTCGGGTGCCGCACGGGCCACGTATTCGGCCGCAATGGCGCCATTGGCCCCCGCCTTGTTCTCCACGATGACCTGCTGGCCCAGCAGGGTGGAGAGCTTGATGGCCACCACACGCGCCATGCCGTCGTTGCCACCCCCGGCGGCGGTGGGCACGACCAGCGTGATGGGCTTGTCGGGATAGGCCGCATGGGCGGTGCCGGCGGCCCAGAAGGCGCTGGACGCGAGTGCCAGCGCAGCCGTGGCCAGCGCCGTGCGGCGCGTGGTGGAGTGAATGGAACGGGTCATGGTTTGTCTCCTGTCGTAATGGTTGGAATCGTTGGAAGGGCGCTGCGCAAGCGGCGCCCTGAAGAGCGCTCAGTGCGCGGGGGCGTTTTCGGGCACGAACAGCGTGCCTTCCAGAATCTTTCGGGCGGTGCGTACCAGCGCGGCCTGCACCAGCTTGAACTGGCCATCCACCTCGCTGAGCTCCACCTCCACCTGGATGCGGCCTGCCGGGTGCTGCACTTCCACGCGGCGCAGCCCGGCGGCGGGTGCATGCCGTTCGTCGGTGGCCACGGTGCCCGGCAGTACCGAGGCCGCCGCCACGCCAATCGCGCCCGTGACGGCATGCGAGCGGTGGCACTGGTGGGGGGTGAAGTAGCGCGACACCACGCTGCCTGGTGATGTGCCCGGCGACACGATCACCGGCTTGGGCAGCACGCTGTGTGTCACATCGCCCATGCCCATGCGCTGGCCTGCTTCGAGGCGCAGGGCCTCGATGCGGGTGAGCAAGGCGGTGTTGGCGTCCAGCTCGGCAGGTGTCTCGTCGCCGCGCAGGCCCAGGTCGGCGGCGCGCAATAGCACCATCACCTGCGCCGCGTCGATGCAGGTGACCTGCAGGCCCTGGATGGTGTCGATGCGCTGGCCGGTGGGAAAGATCTGCCCGGTGACGGCGCCCCAGGCGTCCAGGAAGTTCATCAGCACGGGGGCTGCCGTGCCCTGCACGCCGTCGATGCGCACATCGCCGTCGTAGTGCACCTGGCCGCCCGCCGTGCACACCTGCACGTCGATGCGGGAGCGGGTGTTGACGTTGTAGACCCGCACGGTGGTGGTCTGGCCTTCGCGGTCTGCGGGGACCAGCCCCTGCTCGATGGCAAAGGGCCCCACACCGGCCAGCATGTTGCCGCAGTTGGGGCGTGTGTCCACGCGGGCCTCCTGCACGCTGACCTGGGCAAACAGGTAGTCCACATCGCAGTCGGGCTGCGTGGAGCGCGAGACGATGGCGACCTTGCTGGTCAGCGAGTTGCCGCCGCCCAGGCCGTCGATCTGCAGCTCATGGGGCGATCCCAGGGCCGCAATCAGCGTGCGGTCGCGGGCTTCGGGGTCGCGCGGCAGCCAGTCGGCCAGGAAGAACGGCCCCCGGGAAGTGCCGCCACGCATCAGAACGCAAGGAATGTTGGTGCTCATGGGTCGGCATGGTGCGACGCCTTCGATGATCTGTGAATTGCATTGTTGGCAACGATTGATGCATGCTGTGCAATAGGCTAACGCGGCTTGTACATGCTCCAATCACGGCCGTGAATTGCAATGTTCCGATCGTTTGATGCACGGCTTGCAACGCTGAAAACACCCCGAAGCGCACTGGAAGGACGCCGCGATGAACAACAAATTCGATCTTGCCGACATCCAGGCCTTTGCGGCCGTGGCCGAGCTGCAGAGCTTTCGTGCGGCCGCCGAGGCCATCCACCTGTCGCAGCCCGCTTTCAGCCGCCGCATCGACAAGCTCGAAGAAGCCCTGGGTGTGCGTCTGCTCGACCGCACCACGCGCCGTGTCACGCTCACAGCCGTGGGGCGCGACTTTGCGCGCAAGACCCGCGTGTGGCTGGATGACCTGGACGGCATGCTCATGGGCCTGGGCGATGTGGCCGCGCGGCGCATGGGCGAGGTCACGATTGCCTGCGTGCCGTCGGCCGTGTATTACTTCCTGCCGCAGGTGGTCAAGCGCTACCACGAGCGGTTTCCGAAAATCCGCGTCAAGGTGCACGACGCCAGCGCCAACGAGGTGCTGGTGGCCGTGGCGCAGGGCGATGCGGACTTCGGCCTGAACTTCATCGGCAGCCAGGAGGCCGAGATCGAGTTCAAGCCCGTGCTGGCCGAGCGTTTTGTGGCCGCCTGCCGGCGCGACCATGTGCTGGCGCGCCGCAAGAAGGTGAGCTGGGCCGAGCTGGGCCAGCACGACTTCATGTCGGTGGGCAAGACCTCGGGCAACCGCCTGCTCATGGACCTGGCGCTCGCCAACGTGCCCGACCGCCCCCAGTGCCTGTACGAGGCCAAGCACGTGACCACGCTGCTCGGCCTTGTGGAGGCGGGCCTGGGCGTGGCGGCCGTGCCCAGCCTGGCCATGCCGGGCAAGGACCACCCCACGCTGGTCAGTATTCCGCTGGTGGAGCCCATCGTCACGCGGCAGATGGGGCTCATCAAGCGCCGGGGCAAAACCCTGTCGCCTGCCGCGCAGCAGCTGTATGACCTGCTCGTGGCTACGCGTTCTGCGCGCCCGCGCAGTGCCCCGGCGGCATCAAAAATACAATCGGGGCAATGACTTCCCCTACCAAACAGCGCGTTGTCGTCGGCCTTTCCGGCGGCGTGGACTCGGCCGTGACCGCTTACCTGCTCAAAAAGCAGGGCCATGAGGTGGTCGGCATCTTCATGAAAAACTGGGAAGACGACGACGACAGCGAGTACTGCTCGTCCAACATCGACTTTGTGGACGCCGCCGCTGTGGCCGATGTGATCGGCATCGAGATCGAGCATGTGAACTTCGCGGCCGACTACAAGGACCGGGTGTTTGCCGAGTTCCTGCGCGAGTACCAGGCCGGCCGCACACCCAACCCCGATGTGCTGTGCAACGCCGAGATCAAGTTCAAGGCCTTCTTGGACCACGCGATGCGCCTGGGTGCGGAGAAGATCGCTACCGGCCACTATGCCCGCGTGCGACACAACCTGGCCACGGGCCTGCACGAACTGCTCAAGGGCCTGGATCCGAGCAAGGACCAGAGCTACTTTCTCCACCGCCTGAACCAGGCGCAGCTGTCCAAGACATTGTTCCCCGTGGGTGAGCTGCACAAGACCGAAGTGCGCCGCATCGCCGAGGAGATCGGCCTGCCGAACGCCAAGAAGAAGGATTCCACCGGCATCTGCTTCATCGGTGAGCGGCCCTTCCGCGAGTTTCTGAACCGCTACATCAGCCATGCGCCCGGGCCCATTCTGGACGACCGGGGACGCAAGCTGGGCCAGCATGTGGGCCTGAGTTTCTACACGCTGGGCCAGCGCCAGGGCCTGGGCATTGGGGGCGTGAAGGAAAAAGGCGCCCAGCGCGGTGGCGGCGCGCACGAGCCCTGGTTCGTGGCCCGCAAGGACCTGGAGAAAAACACGCTGCGGGTGGTGCAAGGTCACGACCACCCCTGGCTGTTGTCGCACCGCCTGGTGGCGCAGGACGTGAGCTGGTGCGCTGGCCAGGCCCCGGCGCCTGGCGCCTACGCTGCCAAGACGCGCTACCGCCAGCAGGACGCAGCGTGCGCGCTGGAGACCGTGCCCGATGGCTTTGCGCTGCAGTTTCCGGACGCCCAATGGGCCGTGACGCCCGGGCAGAGCGCGGTGCTGTACGACGGTGATGTCTGCCTGGGCGGTGGCGTGATTGCTGCCGTGGAGGGGTTGCCGCAGCCCACCGGCCATGCGCCGGCGGTGCAGCCAGCCATGGCCCGTTGACACTTCAAAATTGATAGCTGTCAGGGCAATGGAATCCAGCGCTTGCACCTGATTTGTCTTGAAACTCTCTTTCCAGATGCAAAAAAGCCGGGGCGATGATCGCTCCGGCTTTTTTGTGGGGCGGTGCCCCGGCGTGTCAGTCGTCGTTCGTGGCCAGGCTGATCAGGATGCGCAGCACGTACCAGAGCATGAGCGCAATCGATGCGAACAGGTGCAGCGCTGCGCCGGCGGGGCGGTCTGCAGGGTAGTCGTGGATGATGCGCGAGGTGTCGTACAGCACACAGGCGCCCGCAAACAGCACCATGAGCCCTGAGAACCAGATGCCCAGCTTGAAGCCGAAGATGGCGCCCGCGATGATGGTGCCCAGTGCCACCAGGCCCGCCACCTTCAGGATGCCGCCCAGGAACGAAAAGTCGGTCTTGCTGCTGAACGCCGTCCAGGTGAGCGCCGCCACCAGCAGCAGCGTGATGAAGGCGGCAGCGCCGATGGCGCCGGGCACCAAAAGCTGGGCAATGCCGAACATCGGGGCAAAGATGAGCCCTTCCGCCAGCACGTAGAGGCCCAGGCCCATCAGCTGTGTCTGAGGGTTGTCCGAGTTGTCGGCCAGGTGCGATGCCAGCCAGCCCACGAGCATGAAAGCGCCCATGACCCCCAGCCACAGGAATTTGCTACCGCTGGCCATGAGCATCTTGGCCGCGGCGGTGGAAAGTCCGCTCACCATCAGCACCGCCGACAGCACGACAAAGGCCAGAATGGCCACGCCCAGGTGCTTGTAGGTGGAGACGATGAAATCGCGCCGCTCCATCGGAGCGCCCGCAGGGGTTTGTGGCGAAAGTGCGTTGGGGTTCATGGTGTGGTCCTCCGTAGTGAGCGCGCAGGTTGGCGCAAACGATGGGAGGAGCGCGCCCCGGGCGCTGCCCCTCCCTCCCTCTCTCTTTTTATGGGGTATGGCCGTCAGGCGGCGGCCAGCTGGTGTGCTTCGTCGGCGGCGCGCAGCTTGCGGTTGGACCACACGCCTGCCGCTCCCACCAGCGTGAGCAAAATGGCAAAGATCCAGGTGCCTGCACCGCTGAAGGACTGCGCGGAGGAGGCTGCTTCGGCCTGCAGCCGTTGTTTGGTGGTGTCGTAGCTGATGACGGTCGCGCCGTCTGCCGATACTTCATAGACCAGGTCGCTGTCGCTGCCATCGACCAAGGCGGTGACTTTTTCGTCGATCAGGTTGCCCACCAGCTGCTGCGGTGTGCTGTGGTCGATGCGCAGCTTGCGCGCCTCGGCACCAGCGGTGTCGGGCTGGACCGTGATTTCGTAGTACTTCTTGGTCGTACGACGCTTGCGCTTGACGGTGACTTCAGAGGCCTGCGTCACGGTACCGGACACGGTCTGCAGGCTTTCGCGCGCCACGTAGGCGTGGCCATCTTCCGCCTTCCATCCGCTGTACACCGACAGCCAGATGAGCCCCGGGCCCGCCAGCAGCAGGAGCCACGCGTAGCCAGTGACAAATATCAAAATCTTTCGGACGAACCCTGGCATCACAACCCTCTCTCTTTTCAGTTTGGAATATTGATTTTGGTAACTGCTGGCCGCCGGGTTTTGCACCTCTTTGGCGAGCCAGACCGCGATGATCTTTGATATTTCCGTATCGAATGTAAGGAATTGTTGGTTTGTCGCGGTGGTGCCGAACTGGACAAAACGGAGAAGCGGCGCCCGTGAGCGCCGTTGTAAAAGCCATCGCTCCATGGCCGCGCTGGCGCTTGTGAGTCGGGTGGGCTCCAGCACCTCCTGTTGCGAGTTGCTACGTTTTGACGCCCACAGGCGACGTTTTCCGTGGGGTCGGGCATGCCTTGCGCACAGGCAAAAAAAAGCCCACACCTTGCGGGTGCGGGCTGGGGACTGAGTCCGGTGCCAGAAGCTGTCAGAACGGAATGTCGTCGTCCATGTCGTCAAATCCGGAGGCCGCGCGCGGTGCCTGTGCCACGGGAGCGGGTGCAGGGCGCTGAGCGGGGGCTGCCATGGGGCGCGGCGCTGGCGCTGCACGGCGCGGGGCCTGGTCGTAGCCACCCTGGTCGCCACCGTAACCGTCGTCGTATCCACCGCCTTGCTGTCCGCCGCCCTGCCCGCCACCGCCCATGCCCTGGCGGCTGCCCAGCATCTGCATCTGGTCGGCGCGGATTTCGGTGCTGTACTTTTCAACGCCGCTCTGGTCGGTCCACTTGCGGGTGCGCAGGCTGCCTTCTACATACACCTGCGAGCCTTTGCGCAGGTACTGGCCGGCGATTTCGGCGAGGCGGCCGTTGAAGACCACGCGGTGCCATTCGGTGGCTTCCTTCATTTCGCCAGACTGCTTGTCTTTCCACTTGTCGGTGGTGGCAATCGTCACGTTGGCCACCTGATCGCCACTGGGGAAGGTGCGCATTTCAGGGTCGCGGCCCAGGTTGCCGACGATGATGACTTTGTTTACGGATGCCATGGTGCTGTCTTTGCCTTTAAGGGATAAAAGCGCCGGATTTGGAGAGAGATTCCAGGCGCCAAACGCGCCATTGTGCCGCAACCGGGGGGCAATGGAAGCCCTGACGGCGTGGCACGGCAATGCGTTCAGTGCCCGCCACGCCCCACGGGCCGCAGCGGCCAGGTCAGCACCAGCCACAGCGCCGTGAGCGCCGTGGTCACGGCAAACAGGCCTGGAGCCCCGGCCCATTTCACCAGCGCGCCACCCATCGCACCGCCCGCAAACAGGCCCAGAGACTGCAGGGTGTTGTAGCTGCCCAGCGCGGCGCCGCGCAGCTGGGCTGGCGCCATGCGCGACACCAGGCTGGGCTGGCTGGCCTCCAGCGCATTGAATCCGCAGAAAAAGACGAACAGCAAAGGCCCTAGCACCCACAGCGTGGCAGGCACACCGCTGGCCGCCAGCAGGCCCAGCCCCGCCTGCACCACCAGCACCAGGGCAATGGCTCCGAGCAGGGCTGCGCGCAGTCGGCCCGCACGCTCCAGCGCAAACAGCCCGCCCATGGCGGCAAACGACAGCACCACGGCGGGCAGGTACACCTGCCAGTGGTGGTCTTTGGTGAGTCCTGCCTGTACCAGCATCGCGGGCACGGCCACCCACATGGACAGCTGCACGGTGTGCAGCACAAACACGCCGAGGTTCAGGCGCAGCAGGTCAGGGTGTCCCCACACATCGGCCAGGCGGCCCCGGGTGGCGTTCCGATGCAGCGCAGGCTCGGGCGGCACCCACCACACCACCACGGCCACACCGGCCAGGGCCAGCGCACAGGTCAGGCCAAACAGCCCCGCCAGGCCGATATGGGCAGCCAACATCGGTGCCGCCACCAGCGCCACGGCAAACATCAGCCCGATACTGCCGCCCACCAGCGCCATCGCCTTGGTGCGCACGCTGTCGCGTGTCTGGTCGGCCAGCAGGGCGGTTACGGCTGCCGACACGGCCCCCGCGCCCTGCAGCGCCCGGCCCAGCAGCAGTCCGGTCAGAGAATCCGCCAGCGCGGCCATCAGACTGCCGCCTGCGAAGACGAGCAGGCCGAGCACGATCACCCGCTTGCGCCCGAAGCGGTCGGAAGCGATGCCCAGCGGCAGCTGCAGGACTGCCTGCGTCAGGCCATAGATGCCCATGGCCAGACCCACCAGTGCAGGGTCGTCGCCGCCAGGGTACTTGCGTGCCTCCAGGGCAAACACGGGCAGCACCAGGAACAGGCCCAGCATGCGCAGCGCAAAAATGAGGGCCAGGCTGACGCTGGAGCGACGCTCCAGCGCGGTCATGGGGGTGGCGGGTGCAGAGTGCTGCGGGGCAGCTGCGGCTGTCAGGGAGGAATAATCCGGCACGGTGGTGCGCTAAGGTCCGGTAAGCAAAAGCGAGATTTTCGCGCATTGGCCCTGACGGCCCATTGCAGCCGGCCCTGTGGCCCTGACTTTCAGCCGGAATCCTGCTTGGAATGCCGATCCATCCACAGTATCCGTGCGGCGAGTGCGGCCAGCAGGCCCAGTGCCCAGGGGTTGTCCACGGGGGTGGGAACGTGGGAGCCGTCGTGGGAGGTGGCGCCATGAGGGGCCCGAGGCGCTGGTGCCGCGGATTGGAGCTCCTGGGCCGCTGTGACGTCTGCGGTGCACAGCAGGGCCACGGCAGTGGTTTCGTGCGGCGTAGGTAAGGGCAGGGCTTCGGTACCGGCCTTGGCTGAGAGGGCTGTGCACAGGGCCGCTCCTGCCCAAAGCAAGTGCCGTGAGGGCGCGGTGGCACGTCGGTGGAGCTGCCCTGCGCACTGTGGCATGCCTGTCGAAGAAATGCCAAAAATCGCCTGCAGTGCTGACCTGTATTGCATCGATAGCTATCTTTTTTGATTTGTTTTGCGCCCCAATCCCACCCACAGAGGCAGCGCCAGCGCCAACACAGTCAGAGCCCAGGGCCCCAGTGCGGGTACGGAGACTGGCCCTGTCCCCCCACCCGCTCCCGCCAGCAGCACGGGCAACCCGGGGTCGGTGATGTGGCCTGGCACGGCGTCGCTGTCGCCAAGGCCACCGTCGGTCAACGTTAGCGTCACGCTACGGCGGTCGGGGGCGAACACCGCCGTGCTGCCGGGCAGCGCATACCAGTGGGGCTGGGCGCAGGCCGCTCCGTTGCAGTTCAGGCCCTGGGGGCTGGGGCCGTATTTGAGGTACACCGCACCGGCCGGAACGGGCTCGCTGTAGTGCACGGTGAATTGGGCACTGGAGCCTGCGCTGCCGCCGCTGAGCACCAGGCGCAATGCCCGGTGCTGCGTACTTGCGCCGCCAGGCAATGGTGCGGGTAGCGCGGCGTCGAGGACCGCTGTGTCCAGGCCCCAACCCTGGTTGGTGGCTGGGTCAGGCAGCGCGAGCGATGTGCGCAACCCTCCGACGCCGGACAGGGGCCAGGGCGCGCTGCATTGGCGCGAGTCGGCCCCACCGTTCTGGCCCGCGCAGGTCCAGGCAAAAGCCCATGAGGCCGCGGCCACGCTGCCTGCTGCACCTGCGCTGCACAGGCCGGCCGTGGGTGGGGTGATGCGCTCCTGCCCGTCTGCCGCACCACAGGCTCCGTCGGCGGGCGGAGAGACGAAGGCGAAGACCGCGCCGCTCAGTACGGCCGTGCCGCTCTCCGCCACCACCTGCACGGTGGCATTACCTGCCGCATGAGACGGGGTGAGCACATCGATGCGGGTGTCGTCCACTGCATTGAAACTGCTGGCGGCCACGCCGCCGAAGCTCACGCGCGTCGTACTCAGCAGCCCGCTGCCACGCAGCGTTACAGGGGTGCCGCCCGTGGTGGGCCCGGTGGTGGGGCTGGCACTGGCCAGCGCTGGCGCCGAGGCATACAGGAAGAATCCCTGGGCCGTGCCAAGGCCGGTTGTGACTTCCACGCCTGCCGATTGCAACGGCGCCGGGGGCGGAATGGCGGTCACCTGCGTGGCACTGTCTACAGTGAAGGAGAGGGCGGACTGACCAGCAAAGCGCACCGCCGTGGTCCCTGTGAGATTGGTGCCGGTCAGTACCACTGGTACCCCGCCCGCAGGGGGATTCCAGCGCGGTGCCACGCTGGTGACGGTGGGCCGCAATTCAGGCGGCACGGTGTAGGTGAAATAGCCCATGGAGTGCGGCATATGGGCGATGGGCGTGGAGATCTCGAACATCACCGTAAGGCCTGCCGGCTGGGGCGGCGCGACAGCGATGATCTGCGTGTCGCTGTCCACGGTGAAGCGGGTGGCGGGTTTGCTCCCGAACAGCACCGTCGTCGCCCCGGTGAACCCGCTGCCGGTGATGGTGACCTCGGTGCCGCCGAGCATTGAACCTTCGCCGGGGCCCCAGTTCGTGATGTTGGGCTGGGGCACATAGGTGTAGCTGCCTGCCGCCGCCGTGCCCAGGGCGGTGATTAGTTCAACTGCGACGGTGCCACGGGCATGGGCAGGCGTGGTGGCCGTGACGCGGGTGCCGCTGCCGTCGACGATGAGGTTGGTGGCATCCACGCCGTCAAAGCGAACGGCCGAGGTGCTGCCCAGGTTGGTGCCAGTAAAGACCACCTGGGTCCAGCCCATGGTCAGGCCCTCGGTGGGCGCAAAACTGGTGACGGTGGGTTGAGCACAGGCCAGCTGCGGGCTGCACAGCACGGTAGCGAGCACGGCTGCAGCCAGTTTGCGGATGAATTGCATGGGGGAGTGCGCAAGGGGGGAACAGGCGGTGACCCATGCTAGGCGTGGCCGTCACTTCGGCTTGACTGTGCGTCTCAACGTTTTTGACCGGCTGTTTCGGCGGCATGCAGGCGCCGGGCGCAGGGTTACACCTGCAGAGTGCGCACCCAGTTCGCGTATTCGACTGTGGAGGGGGCTGCCTGGCTGGCAGTACCTGCTGCGGCGGCCAAGGCGCCGCCCGCCATGGCCCGCACATCGCTGGGCGTAAGGCCGAATGCCGCACGGAAGGTCCGGCTGAAATGTGCCTCGCTGGAGAAGCCGCTGCGCGTGGCGACCTCGGCCACCCGCAGACGGCGATTGGCGGGGCTGGCCAGCGCATGGAAGGCGCGCAGCAGCCGACGCTGCTGTACATAGTGCGCCACACCGCCCAGCGGCTCGAACAGGCGGTACAGCAGGCTGCGCGAAATACCGAAGTGTTGGCACAGCAGCTCTGGGCGCAGCGGCGCTGCCAGGTTCTGCAAGATGTGTCGCTGGATGCGTTCCAGCGTCACCCTCTGCAGCTCGGCCCGCGCCTGGGCATGGGTGTGGCGGCTTGGCCGTAGGCACGCGGCCAGCATCTGGGTGGTGGCTTGCACAACGGCTGGGGCCTCTGCGAGCGTCACGTCCGGCAGGCGTTGATGCAGAGACTGAAGATAGTCGCTGAGCAGTCCGCCCAGGGCCGTACCCTGCCGCAGCACCGTGCCATGAAGGTCAGCGTCGCGCCCGCCGAAAGACTCGGCGGCGATCTCGCGCGGCACCACTAGCGACAGCACATGCGAGGGCTGGGCATAGGTGCGTTGCGTGCGCCCCAGGTCGAACACGGTGATGTCGCCCGGGCGCACCTCCATGTCCACGCCGTCATCATGCTGGCCGACAAAGCCACCGCTGCGGTACCACTGCACCAGGTAGTGGTCCACACCGTCGCGCGCTACGCGGGGCGAACCGCGTGAGAACTGCTGGCGCCCGAAGTTCAGGTCTCCCACCAAGAGCGCACCCAGGTGGCGGGCGGTGACTGAGGCCTGGAAGTCCTTGGGAGGCTCGTGCCCCACGGGAGCCACATCGAAGATCACCGAGATGCTGCAGCGCCAGGCTTCGAAGCGCTCATCACCCACCAGCTGGTCGGTAGCGAAGACGGTGGAAGGCAACGGTCCGGTGGATGGCATCGCAGTCCCGGATTTCAGCGGTGTTGGTGACGGCGCCTCAGGCCTAGCCAACCCAGGACCGCGACCAGCACTGCCAGAGCCCAGGGGTTGTTGACGGGAATGGCGGCTGCATCCGATCCGACAAAGAAGGCAGGTGCAAACGGGTCACGGATGCTACCGACAGCGTTGTCGGAGTCTCCCACACCGTTGTCCGTCACGGTATAGCTCACGGTACGCCGGTCAGGGCTGAGGGTTGCCCCCGACCAGGCGAACCAGGTAGAAGCCCCCGCACCTGCTGTGGCAGGGCCAAACTTCCAAAACTGGATGCCGGCGGGCATGGGGTCTGGATAGTTCAGCGTGATGGTGACACTCCCCGAGCAGCCGGTGGCGAGGAACTCGAACCCTCCATGGGGCAGCGTGAGGTTGCCAGGCACGCCGACGGGCGCCATGAAACTGGTGCCGCCTGGGTTCAGGGTGCAGCTCGCACCTCCGCCTGATAGCGTCGCAGTGGCCAGGCCTGCCATGCCAGGCACTGCGCCAGACACTGACAGTTGCGCATTGACGGTGAAGCTGCGGCTGACTTGCGGTGCTGGCAAAAAGACGCCATTGCCTGCTTGGTCGGCATTGATGGTGCAGCTGCCCGCCGTGACAAACGTCAGTGCCCCCCCGCTGGTGATCGTGCACACGCCGGTGGTGGACGAGGTGAACGCAACGGCCAGACCGGACGTGGCCGAGGCAGACAGCGTGGGCGTGGTGCCGAAATTCTGGCTGCCAGGATTGGCGAAGGTGATGGACTGTATGGCCTTGGGCGTGACGGAGTTGGATGCCGAAGACGCAGGCCCTGTCCCTGCAGAGTTATCCGCCGTCACGGTGAAGGTGTACGCCTGCCCGTTGGTCAGCCCCGTGACGACAATGGGTGATGCGGCCCCGTAGACAGGCGCCACGTCAGGTGGAGTGACGGTGACCGTATAGCCCGTGATGGCGGTGCCGCCGGTGTTCGCTGGTGCGGTGAAGGCCACCGAGGCCTGCGTATCACCTGCTATGGCCGTTCCAATGGTGGGAGCACCGGGCGCGATGGGGGTCACGGTAAAGCTGCGCGACACCTGGGGAGCTGCCAGGTACACACTGTTGCCAGCCTGATCGGCATTGATGGTGCAAGTCCCGGCCGTCCCGAAGGTCAGAACCCCCGCCGGGGTGATGGTGCAAACACCGAGGGCGGATGACGTGAAGGCCACGGGCAGGCCGGAGGTGGCAGAAGCACCGCCACCCAGGACAGCCAGATCAGGTGAGGTGCCATAGTTTTGGCTCCCCGGGTTGGCAAAGCTGATGGTTTGCACTGCCTTGGGTATGACGGAGTTGGACGCTGCCGACGCTGCCCCTGTGCCTGCGCTGTTGGTGGCCGTGACGGTAAAGGTATATGCAGTGCCATTGCTCAGGCCACTCACGGTGATGGGACAGGCTGCGGGCCCCGCGCAGGTGCCGGTTTTGCTGTCGGGGTTGGAGGTGGCTGTGTAGGTGGCAATGGCTGAGCCGCCATTGCTGGCGGGCGCTGTGAACGTGATGGTGGCCTGCGTGTTACCCGCAGTTGCAGTGCCGATGGTGGGCGCGCCAGGAACCATGGCATTGATGGCAAACGTTTGGGATACGGTTGTCGCGGCGTTCCAGACGTTGTCGCCTGTCTGGGCGGCGACGATCGTGCAGTTGCCTGCAGAAACCAGGGTCAATGCCCCGCTCCCAGTGACGGTGCAAATGCCTGGGGTGGTGGAACTGAAGCTCACAGGCAGGCCCGAGGTCGCAGACGCCGTGAGGGAGAGGGACGTTCCGAAGTTCTGGGCGCCAGGGTTGACAAAGGTGATGGTTTGCTCGCCTTTCGGGGTGACAGGCGCTGACGGCGATGACGCTCCACTGGAGCCGATGGCATTGGTGGCGATGACTGTGAAGGTGTAGGCGGTCCCATTCGTCAGGCCGGAGACGGTGATGGGCGAGCCGGCCGCCGAGCCGGTGAGCCCCTGCGGGCTGGACGTCACGGTGTAGCCCGTGACGGCTGAGCCTCCGTTGCTGGATGGCGCACTGAAAGACACGCTGGCCTGCCCATCCGCTGGCGTGGCCACCACACCTGTGGGGGCTCCCGGTGCCATGGCCTGCACGGTCACTGTGATAGTGCGTACGGCGCTATTGGACCCGTCGCTTACCCGCACTGCAAAACTGTCATTGCCGCTGTAGTTGGATGCGGGCGTGTACGTGATGGTGCCAGACGGCGCAATGTCGGTTCCTCCTGAGGCAGTCGCTGTACCGTTGATGGTGAGCGTTCCGTGCACCGGCGCCGTCTGAGCGGACCATGTCTCTGTCTGTCCGGTGTCGGTATCGCTCACGTGGAGCAATGACTTGATGTCTGTGGCGGCAGCGTTCGCGCTGACCGTGAGCGTTGTCGTGGCGCCAACGAAGCTGGGTGCGACGTTGGTCATGGTCGTCGTCACCTTGGTGGTGCTGTTGCTGGTGCCGACATCGGTGCCATCATCAGGGACCAAGGTGAACGTGGTGGTCACCGTGCTCCCCGTTGGGCCTTGCTGGTACGTGGGCGTGAACACCAGACCCCGCAGGTTGGTGGTCACGGTGGCTGGTGCCTGGGCTGTCAAGACGTAGCTACCAGCGCTGCCCGTGAGCCCTGTGCCCGCGAGCGTGCCATTGGCTGCTGCGTAGCTGATCTGCACCGAGACAGCATCGCCGTTCGCGTCCGAGACAGTAACGCCTGTGAACGGTGCAATCGTGGCGTTGTCGTTGACCGCACCGGAAGTCATGAAACTGCCACTCAGGCTGGGGCGGGTATTGGTTGTGACGTTGGCGCTGCTGGAATAGGCGCTATGGCCGTTCGCATTTCCGGCGGATACCCGGTAGTAGTAGGTCGTGGCTTCAGCGAGGCCCGAAACGAGGGCTGGCGAGTCGCCGACGCTGGCCGGGTTGTAGCCAGCAATGCAAGAAGTAAACCCCGCGTCTGTACATACCTGCAAGCGGTACGCGTCTGCGCCGGTGGCGGCAGCCCAGTTGGCTGTGAAACGATCGGCGCGGACATTGCTGACTGTCTGCAAGGTGGGCGCTGTGGGCACTGTGGTGGTGCTAACCGTCGCGGATGGAACACTGTCCCCGCCGCCGTTGTAGGAGCGCACTCGGAAGTAGTAGGTCGTCCCCGCGTTGCTCAAGCCAGTGACCGTGGCGCTGGTCGGGGGGGTGGGCGAGGCTGTAATTACCAGTCCGTTGTAGCCGGGGTGAAAGGTCGTAAACGCCGCGTCGGTTGCGACGTCAAGCTTGTAGCCCACTACGCCGGGCACGCCGGACCAATACACGGTCGTGCTCCCACCGGAGATATAGGGCTGTACCCCGGAATTCAGCGGTCCGATCGTAGGCGCATCAGGTGCTGGCACCGTCACGCCCTGCTGTACGTTGATCTTGCCGCAGGCCGAGTTGGTGCTGTTGTAGCCCGTACCGGCGACGGGTGTGCCGGCCGAAGAGGGTGCGTAGAACGCAATGGTGCTGTTGTTGAGGTCCGTGCTACCCAGCGAATTGCTGACGACCCAGTTATCCTGCCCAAAGATGGAGGCGCGGTACAGGTACCAGCCGCTGCCGTCATAGCGGGGCACGCCGTTGAGCGTGCCGTTTTCGTTGTAGTTCCCGACAATGGAAGGGGGCCAGGCGTTCTGACAACCGCTACCCGCGCCGCCATCCTGTATGGCGTAGTTGACGGCGTACGAAGGGCAGGCCAATAGAAGGCCCAGGGCTGCGCCCAGAATCCATTTCATTGCATTTCTCCCTGAGACCCGCTTTCGGCATCGCCGAGGTCATTGCTTCGGGCGAAATGTATCCAAGGCGTGACTGAATCTTTTTTGTGAAGGCGTGATGTTAACAATTGGCCACAGGGCTTTGGAGGGGTTGTAACAACGCGACACGACACCGCCGCCTCTCGCCATAGCGAGCAGGTCATGACCCTGGTGGTCTCGCCTATCATGGTGGGTTTTCCTGCACCGAGCCCGCCCGTGACCCCTCCCCCTGTTGCCGACGACCGATCCGCCGATGGTGTCTACCTCGCCCGCGCCCTGCGCGAGCAGCGCATCAGCATCCGGGGGGCGCGCACGCACAACCTCAAGAACATCGACCTGGACATTCCGCGCAACCAGCTGGTGGTCATCACGGGGCTGTCGGGCTCGGGCAAGTCCAGTCTGGCGTTCGACACGCTGTATGCCGAGGGTCAGCGGCGCTATGTGGAGAGTCTGTCGGCCTATGCGCGGCAGTTTCTGGGGCGGCTGGACAAGCCGGATGTGGACCTGATCGAAGGCCTGTCGCCCGCCATCAGCATTGAGCAGAAGGCGACCAGCCACAACCCGCGCTCCACTGTGGGCACGGTGACCGAGATCCACGACTACCTGCGCCTGCTGTATGCCCGCGCTGGCACACCGTTCTGCCCCGACCACGGCCTGCCGCTGGCCGCGCAGACGGTGAGCCAGATGGTGGACGCCGTGCTGGCCTTGCCCGAGGACACCAAACTCATGGTGATGGCCCCCGTGGCACGCGAGAAGAAGGGCGAGTTCACAGAGCTGTTTGCGCAGATGCAGGCGCTGGGCTACATCCGCTTTCGGGTCGATGGGCAGATCTACGAGCACGATAACCTGCCGCCGCTCAAGAAGACCGAGAAGCACGACATTGACGTGGTGATCGACCGGGTGAAGGTGCGCGCTGACCTGCAGCAGCGCCTGGCCGAGAGCATTGAGGCGGCCCTGCGCGTGGGCGGCAACGAGGGCAATGGCCGCGTGCTGGCGCTGGAGATGGACACGGGCCAGGAGCACCTGTTCAGCAGCAAGTTTGCGTGCCCGGTGTGCAGCTACTCGCTGGCCGAGCTGGAGCCGCGCCTGTTCTCGTTCAACTCGCCGATGGGCGCCTGCCCGGCGTGCGACGGCATTGGCCAGCGCGAGGTGTTCGACCCGGCGCGTGTGGTGGCCTTCCCGTCCCTCAGCCTGGCCAGCGGGGCCATCAAGGGCTGGGACCGGCGCAATGGCTACTACTTTGCGATGCTGGAGAGCCTGGCGCGGCACTACACCTTCGATATCGAGGCGCCGTTTGAGTCACTGCCCGCGCCGGTGCAGCACGCCATCCTGCACGGCTCGGGTGATGAAGAAATCGCCTTCAGCTACATCATGGACAGCGGGGCCTCCAAGGGCAAGGTGCACACCAAAAAGCACCCGTTTGAAGGCATCATCCCCAACATGGCGCGCCGCTACCGCGAGACGGATTCGGTGGTGGTGCGCGAAGACCTGGCACGCTTTCGCAGCACCCAGCCCTGCCCCGAATGCCACGGCGTGCGCCTGCGCCGCGAGGCCCGCCATGTGAAGGTGGGCGAAGGCCCACAGGCCCGTGCCATCTACGAAGTGAGCCACGCCACGCTGAGCGACGCCCATGCCTGGTTCAAGGCCCTGCAGCTTACCGGTGCCAAGGCCGAGATTGCTGACAAGGTGGTGCGCGAGATCGCCACGCGCCTGCAGTTTTTGAACGATGTGGGCCTGAGCTATTTGAGCCTGGACCGCAGCGCTGAAACGCTCAGCGGTGGGGAAGCGCAGCGCATTCGCCTGGCCTCCCAAATTGGATCGGGCCTGACGGGCGTGATGTATGTGCTCGACGAGCCCAGCATCGGCCTGCACCAGCGCGACAACGACCGGTTGATCGCCACGCTGCAGCACCTGCGCGATATCGGCAACAGCGTGATCGTGGTCGAACACGACGAAGACATGATGCGCGCCGCCGACCATGTGATCGACATGGGCCCCGGTGCGGGCGTTCACGGCGGGCGGGTGATGGCGCAGGGCACGTACGACGAAGTGCGCGCCAATGCGCAGTCGCTCACGGGCCAGTACCTGTCGGGCACGCGCACCATCGCCGTGCCCCAGCGCCGCACGCCTTGGTTGCCGGTGCTGGACCAGCCTGCGCCCGTGGTGGAGGCCAAGCCCAAGTCGCGCTTTCCGCAGACCGAGGCCAGCAAGCGCCGCGCCGAGCGCATGGCCGAGCACCATGCGCGCCAGGGCGCCGTGCAGGCGCTGCGCGTGGTGGGTGCCACGGGCAACAACCTCAAGGGGGTGACGGTGGACTTCCCGGTGGGACTGCTCACCTGCGTGACGGGCGTGTCGGGCTCCGGCAAAAGCACCTTGGTCAACGACACGCTCTATGCCGCCGTGGCGCGGCAGGTGCACCGTGCGCACGAAGAGCCGGCCGAGCACGAAGAGATCGTGGGCATCGAGTATTTCGACAAGGTCATCAACGTCGACCAAAGCCCCATTGGCCGTACGCCGCGCAGCAACCCCGCCACCTACACCGGCCTGTTCACGCCCATCCGCGAGTTGATGGCCGAGACCAACACCGCCAAGGAGCGCGGCTATGGCCCCGGGCGCTTCAGCTTCAACGTGTCGCAGTCTTCGGGCGGCGGCCGCTGCGAGGCCTGCCAGGGCGACGGCGTGGTGAAGGTGGAGATGCACTTCTTGCCCGACGTGTACGTGCCCTGCGACATTTGCCACGGCCAGCGCTACAACCGCGAGACGCTGGAGGTGTTGTGGAAGGGCAAGAACATCGCCCAGATCCTGGAACTGACGGTGGAAGACGCTGCCGCCTTCTTCAAGGACGTGCCCACCATCGCACGTAAGCTGCAGACGCTGCTGGATGTGGGCCTCTCCTATATCCGCCTGGGTCAGGCGGCCACCACGCTCTCGGGCGGCGAGGCGCAGCGCGTGAAGCTGGCGCAGGAGCTGAGCAAGCGCGACACGGGCCGCACGCTCTACATCCTGGACGAACCCACCACCGGCCTGCACTTTGCCGACATTGACCTGCTGCTCAAGGTGCTGCACCAGCTGCGCGACGCGGGCAACACCATCGTCATCATCGAGCACAACCTGGACGTGATCAAAACCGCCGACTGGCTCATCGACATGGGCCCCGAGGGCGGTGCGGGCGGTGGCACCGTGGTGGGCGTGGGCACGCCCGAGGAGCTGGCGGCCAACCCGGCCAGCCATACGGGGCGGTATCTGGCGCCTTACTTGAAAAAAACGCCCGCCTGAGCCCTGTTGCCCGTCAGGGCGTCTTGCTCACAAACGCCACGGTCAGCCCCTTGGCCGTCACGGTGATGGGCCCTGGCTGCAGGCCCAGACCGTCAAACACCGCCGTGTCTTGCGGGCGCAGTTGGTGCAAAGTAACTTCGCGCAGCGACTGTTCGGCCAGCAGCGGGCCGTAGGCATTGAGCAGCTCGGTCACCGCCGGGCGCAGGCTGGGAAACTCCATGCGTCCCAGCTGGATCTGGTGGGCGCGCAGCGTGCGGTCGGTGGCCTCATAGCGCAGCGCAAACTCCACCTCCAGGCTGCCCTGGTGGCTGCGCCGCAGCGCCGGGCCGGCCACATCCAGCGCCATGGCTGCGCCCAGCCGGTTCACTTCGGGCAGCAGGCGTAGGTGGGGCGCCTGCACGCTCAGGTTGAACAGGCCTTGTACCGGCACGTTGCGCGGAAACTTGGGGTCCACCATGGCCTGCAGTTGGGCCAGGGGCACGGTGTAGCTGGGCTGTGCCAGCGCGCCCCGCGCCACCAGCAGCACCGCGCCGCCCAGAGCGAGGCCCCGGGTGGCGTGGGTCAGGAATCGTCGGCGATGCAGCATGGGGGCTTTCCGTCAAAACCGTTGTGACACCGCGGTAGCAAAAAGGTGCCCAAGGCTTGCTGCAGGCGTTGTTACCAGAAGTTTGTGGATTTTGGGGCGATAGCGCTAGTGCTATATGCCTTGGGCGCTATCAAAATAGGTGCATTTGCGCGCGGGCTGCGGGATGGCGGTGGCGGGGCTCGGCCGCCACCGGTGCGACCAGCGCCGCGCTCAGCGCCCCACGACCGACCAGCCCGCCCGCTGGTTGTTCTTGTCGTTCTCGTACTCCCACGCGGTGCCGCAGCGGTCGCACACGTAGCGGGTGATGGTGACGGTGCCGTCCTCACGGTCTTCCTTGCGGTTGCCGCGCTGCACCAGCTCGGCATGGCCCGGCGCCTTGCGCCAGTTGCGCTGAATGCCCTGGCAGGGCTCGCACAGGGCCATGGGTTTGAGTTCGTTCTGTCGGGCCAGGTCTTTGGTCATGGGGTGGCAGCCGTCGTGGCTGGTATGTGGGTGGGTTTGTGTGTGCGGGGCGGCTACTGTAAGGCACCTGCAGGTGCAGGGGCACAGCGCTGTGGTTTCATTTCAAGCCAAATTGACCTCTGGCGCTTGATTGATAAGCGCAACCAGCTATCAAATCAGGACTGATCCCTCAGGCGGGCCGCCAAGGCCTTGGCCATGCGCGCGTTGTGCAGCACCACGCCCGCACGCTCCACCTGCTGGCGCGCTTCCACCACGAAGCCCTGGGCGGCAAAAAAGGGCTCGGCGGTCAGGCTGACGTATGCGTGCAACTGGGCAATGCCGCGCTGCGCCGCTTGTGCGTGGATGTGTGCCATCAGCGCCCGTGCCACGCCCTGTCGTGCGAACGCCGGGGCCACAAAGAACATGTCGATATAGCCGTTGGCCTGCAGGTCGGCAAACCCGGCGATAGCACCACTGCTCTGCGCCTGCGCGATGAAGGGCTGGTTGGCCCGCATGCGCTCTGCCCACTGTGGGGCGTCATGGTGCTGCGGCGCCCAGGCCGCGAGTTGTTCGGCGGTGTAGTCTTTGCAAGCTAGGCCATGCACCGAGGCATGGAAAACGGCGCGCAATGCAGGTTCGTCGCCGGGGCAGAAGTTGCGGATGGGGATGAACGGCATGGCGGGCAAGCGACACTGAAAAAGGCCGCGATGGTGCCACAGCCCTGCGCGGTTGGAGACGGCGTCAGCCCGCCGCCATGCGCAGCCTGCGCGCTGCATCTTCGTCGCGCGCGTCGTCAATCTCGCGCAGCACGGCCTGCATGTCCACATCGGGATGCGTCGGCGCATAGATGCCGGTGAGCGGCGTCTCGTTGCTCAGCAGCCCGCTCTGGTACAGGCTCCAGATTTCGGGGCCGTATTGGGTGGTGCGCAGCTCGGGGGCAAACTGGCCGAAGAAGTCGCGCAGGTTGGCCACGTCGCGCAGCAGCATGCGCTGGGCGTGGTTATTGCCCGCAGCGTCCACGGCCTGGGGCAGGTCGATGATGACGGGGCCGTCGTGGCCCACCTCTTCACCTTCTGTGCCCGGCAGGTGGGCCAGCAGGATGTTGAACTCCGACAAGTCCCCATGCACCACGCCCGCACACAGCATGCGCACCACCTCGGCCACCAGCGTGGCGTGGTGGGTGCGCGCGTCTTCGGGGGTGAAGCTCACATCGTTCAGGCGCGGGGCCGCATCGCCGTGGGCGTCGGTCACCAGCTCCATCAGCAACACGCCGTCATGAAAGTTGTAGGGCTGCGGCACACGCACGCCGGCGGCGGCCAGGCGGTAGAGCGCATCGACCTCGGCGCTTTGCCAGGCGGCCTCTTGCTCTTGCCGGCCAAATTTGCTGCCCTTGGCCATGGCACGGGCCGAGCGCGAGTTCTTGACCTTGCGGTTCTCGGTGTAATCGACGGCTTGGCGAAAGCTGCGGTTGTTCGCTTCTTTGTAGATCTTGGCGCAGCGGGTTTCGTCACCGCAGCGCACCACGTAGACCATGGCCTCCTTGCCGCTCATGAGCTGCCGGACCACGGTGTCGATCAGGCCTTCCTCGATGAGGGACTGCAGGCGGGGGGGAGCTTTCATCGGTGCATTTTGCCCGTGTCGCGCAATCCCCCGGCGGACCGTGTGCCAAAGTGCGTTTTGCTCAGCCCGTGCTGCACACCGCGCGCAGCCGCAGGTGCGTGGCATCGTCCGCAGCCACCGGCAACTGGTGCTTGGCCTGCAGGTAGTGGTGGGTGAACACGTCCAGGTATGCCTCCAGCGCCTGTGCGGCCTGCAGCTCGCCCGCCAGTTCCAGGCACAGCGCGCCGACCTCGGAGGTGCAGAAGTGGTCCATGCGGGTGGATCGGCGCAGGTGGTAGCGCGAGAGCTGCTCGGGCTGCAGGCTCAGCACGGGCAGGTGGTTGAGGTAGGGGCTCTTGCGGAACATCTTGCGCGCCTCGGGCCAAGTGGCGTCGAGCAGCACGAACAGCGGGCGTTTGCCCTCGGCCTGGGCCACCTGCGTGACCACGCGTTCGGGCGCCACGAACTCGCCGGGGAACACCACATACGGCTGCCACTGCGGGTCGGCCAGCAGCGCCAGCAGGTCGGGGTTTACCTCGGTGCGCGCCCAGCCAAACGCATAGGTGTCGGCCACCACATCGGCGATCAGCCAGCCGGTGTTGCTGGGCTTGAGGGGCTCGATGTCCGCCATCAGCAGGCACATGCCTGCACGCGTGGGCAGCACGGGCCGCAGCGCGCAGATGCAGTGGCTGGGCACCAGGCGGCAGCCTGCGCAGCGCTCGCCCTTGGGGCCGCCCCGGGCCAGAAAGGGCTTGGCACTGCGGGCCAGGCGCTCGGCGCGCAGGCGTGCCACCGCATGTGGTGGGGCAGGTGGTGTGACGGACGGCGTGTCGGTGGTGGCCACGTTGGTCGCCGAGGGGGCTGCGGGCTGTGTCACCGGCCGCCCGCACGTTCCAGCGCAAACAGCGGCAGCTCTGCCAGCGGGCTCAGCCACACGCCACCACCCAGCTCGGTAAAGCCCTCGCCCAGCGTGCGGCGGTACAGCTGTGCGGGGTGGCGGAACATGCGCGGGTCGGTCACCTGCTCGTCCACCACATCCTGCTCCCAGTCCTCGCGCGCGACGGCCTCCACATACAGGGCGCCCCGGCTCAGGCGCGCCAGGTTGCGCATGGCCTTTTGCACGTCCGCCTCGCTCAGGTAGGGCAGCACGCCCTGGCAGATGACCAGGTCGTAGGGCGTGCGGGCCTTGTAGTCCACCACCGAGCCGCGCTCCCACCCAAACCGCTGGCACAGGTATTCGCTGAACTCCACGCCGTGGAACTGCGCCTGCGGAAAATGCCGTGCGATCACATCGCGCCACAGGCCAATGCCGCAGCCCACATCCAGCACCCGCCGCACGGGCACGCGCAGGTACTGCAGGTAGCTGCACACAAACGCGCCCAGGCGCTCGGTGTGCGCCGGGTCCACCACGCTGGTCTTCTTGTCGAAGTAAAAGCGCTGGTAGTACGCCTCGTCAAAAATGGCCGCGTCTGCGCTGCCGGTCACTGGTTTCACTGCTGCTTCCTTTTGCCGCGAACCGCCTGCGGGGGCAGCCGCACGATGGCGATTCGAGGTGGCTGTTCGAGGCGGCGAGTATCGCCCACGGGCGTATGGACCTCTGGCGGTGTAGTCTGCGGCCATGGATTCGCTGATCTCCGCATCCGCCCGCGCACTGGCCGCCGGGGACCCGCTGGGCGCCCTCAAGCGCGTGGCCCTGCGCGACGACCCACCCGCCCTGGCCTTGCGCGGCATTGCCATGGCGCAGCTGGGCGAACACCCCCGTGCGCGCGACCTGCTGCGGCAG
This sequence comes from Acidovorax sp. Root402, assembly GCF_001425125.1. Lineage (NCBI taxonomy): Bacteria > Pseudomonadati > Pseudomonadota > Betaproteobacteria > Burkholderiales > Comamonadaceae > Acidovorax > Acidovorax sp. Root402. The sequence goes on along the minus strand of NZ_LMDQ01000001.1, from coordinate 73,476 downwards.
GCTGCGCGCGCCTTTGGCACCCACGAAGCACAGGCGCGCGCCCGCTGCGTGGTGGCCGAGGCGGAGGTGGCGTTGGCCATGCGCGACCTGGGCGGGTCACCCCGCCCGCTGCTGGAGGCGGCCGACACGCTGCAAGCCCACGGCGACACCGCCAACGCCACACAGGCGCGGCTGATTGCGGCGCGGCGGCTGCTGCGCATGGGCCGCCTGGACGAAGCCGCAGCGGCCATGGACGCTATGGCGACCGCCCCCACAGCGGGCGACCTGCCCCCCGCCCTGCGGGCCATGGCCGACCTGACCCTGGCCGAGCTGGCGCTGCGCTCGCTGCACATCGCCTCCGCCAGCGCGGCGCTGGACCTTGCGCAGGGGGCCGCTGAGCAAGCCCATGTACCGGCCCTGCTGGCTGAGGTGGCGCAGGCGCGCGCCGTGCTGGATCAACCCGCAGCGCGGCGCGTGGGGGCGGGGGTGGACCAGCCGCTGCGCCTTTCCGATGTGGCAGACCTGCTGGCATCGGGCGCGCTGGTGGTGGATGCATGTCGGCGCTGCGTGGGGGTGGGCGGTGGCCCCCCCATCACAGGCGCCGGCGTGTGGCAACTGCTGGCACGCCGGCCCATCCTGTTCACGCTGGTGTGTGCGCTGGCGCAAGCCTGGCCCGGCGATGCCGAGCGCGAGGCGTTGATTGCGCAGGTCTTTCGCACCCGCCACCCGGACGACACCCACCGTGCGCGGCTGCGGGTGGAGGTGGGGCGCCTGCGCGCGCTTCTGCGGCCACTGGCGCGTATCGAGGCCACAGCGCGCGGCTTTGCGCTGCAGCCCTTGGACGCACGGCCCGTGGTGGTGCTGGCGCCGCCCATCGATGGCGAGCAGGCGGCGCTGCTGGCTCTGCTGTCGGACGGTGCGGCCTGGTCTACCTCGGCGCTCGCGTTGGCCACGGATGCCAGCCAGCGCACCGTGCAGCGCGCGTTGGCCGAGCTGGAAGAACAAGGCCGTGTGCGCTCCATCGGCCGCGCGCGTGCGCAGCGCTGGCTGGCGCCGCCGCTGTCCGGATTCACGACGATCTTGTTACTCCCTGCTGCGCTGCCGATTGCATAAAGTGGACGCCAAGCCCCCACCGGGCTACCCCACAGGAGCCAACCATGACCGCATGCACCCACAGCGACCCGACACCCGCCACCCTCCGCCACCACCCTTCCCAACCCGCCGAGATCGTGCGCGAATACGGCCCCTTTGCGGGCGCGGACAGCGTGCACGGCGTGACCCACGACGGCCAGCATGTCTGGGCGGCCACGGGGGCGCACCTGGTGGCCTTCGATGCCGCCACGGGCGAGACCCTGCGCACGCTGGCCGTGGCCAGCGATGCCGGCACTGCGTTTGACGGCAGGCACCTGTACCAGATCACCGAGGCGCGCATCGACAAGATCGACCCCGCCACCGGCCGGGTGGTGGCCTCCATTCCTGCACCCGGCAACGGCAACGACTCGGGCCTCACCTGGGCCGAGGGCAGCCTGTGGGTGGGCCAGTACCGCGACCGCAAGATCCACCAGATCGACCCCGCCACCGGCGCCATCCGGCGCACCATCGAGTCCGACCGCTTTGTGACCGGCGTGACCTGGGTGGACGGCGAGATGTGGCACGGTACCTGGGAGGGTGACGAGAGCACGCTGCGCCACATCGACCCCGCCACCGGCGCCGTGCTGCAGCAGCTCGACATGCCTCCAGGCGTGGGCGTGAGCGGCCTCGAATCAGACGGTGCCGACCTCTTCTACTGCGGGGGCGGCGGCAGCGGCAAGGTCCGCGCTGTGCGCCGGCCCAAGGCGGCCCGCACCTGAGCCCCTGACACCTTCAGCCCTTGAGCGACGCGGCGCCCCGCCGCAACCACCACCCGTTGCCACCACAGGCCCTGCGTGCATCACGCGATGTCGCAGTCCGGGGACAGGTGCGCCTGCCAGCGCCTCCCTCCCCACGCAATTCTCCGTCCCGCAACGTCATCCACCACCCATCAGGAGCACCCCCATGAACGCACCCACTTCCCACCCCGTGGTTTCTGCCGACGAATGGCTGGCCCAGCGCCACGCGCTGCTGGCCCGCGAAAAGGCCCTGACCCGCCTGCATGACGAGGTCGCCGCGCAGCGCCGCGCACTGCCCCGGACCCGCGTGGACAAGCGCTACACGCTGGACACGCTGCAGGGTCCGCGCGCCTTGGCCGACCTGTTCGATGGCCGCAGCCAGCTGCTGGTGCAGCACTTCATGTTTGGCCCGGGGTGGGAGCAGGGCTGCCCCAGCTGCTCTTTCATGGCCGACCACATGGGCGGCATGGAGCTGCACCTGCAGCACCGCGACGTGTCGGTGCTCGCCGTCTCGCGCGCGCCGCTGGCCGAGATCGAGCGCTTTCGCCAGCGCATGGGCTGGCAGTTTCGCTGGGCGTCATCGCACGGCAGCGACTTCAACCACGACTTTGCCGTGAGCTTCACGCCTGAGCAGCGCGCACGCGGCAACGGCGAGGTGTTCTACAACTACGGCATGCAGCCGTTCCCCGCCGATGAGGCGCCGGGCATCAGCGTGTTTGTGCGCAGCGATGCAGGCGAGGTGTTCCACGCCTACTCCACCTTCGGGCGCGGCGTGGAGGCCATGATGGGCACCTACCAGCTGCTGGACCTCACGCCCCAAGGCCGCCACGAGACCAACCCCGCCTACCCCATGGACTGGGTGCGCCACCACGACCGGTATGCACCTTTCCTGCCAGCGGCTGGGTCTGCGGCGGCACCAGCTGAACAGGCGCCACAGCCTTCACCGGCCCACACGGCGCCGGGCGGGTGCTGCTCCACACGGGGCTGAGCCACACACGGTTGAGACCGCGACCATGGACGCCACCCTCTGGTCCTGGCTGGCCATCGCCGCCATGGGGGCGCTGCACGGGCTCAACCCCCTCACGGGCTGGGGGCTGGCCACCGCCTGCAGCCTGCACGCCAACGACCGCAGCATGCCGCTGCGCGCACTGCTGCCCATGGCCTGCGGGCACCTGGCCGCCGTGGCATTGACGGCGGCTGCGGTGGTGTGGAGGCTATCGTTATCGCCATCCGCGCTGCTGGCGGTAGCGGGCGGCCTGGCTGGGGTGGTGGTGCTCGCTCGCGCGCATTTGCCGGCGGCGGTGTGGCATCGCCTGCGCAAGCCGGCCGGGCCCGTGGGCATGGCGCTCTGGTCCTTTGGGGTGGCCACGGTGCACGGTGCCGGGCTGGCGCTGGTGCCTGCGCTGGCGCCGCTGTGCGGGGGCGATGTCGCTGCAGGTGGGGTGGCCTCTGGGGGCGACCGGCTCTCCACCCCCTTGCTGTTCGCGCTGGCCACGCTGGGGGTTCACACCCTGGCCATGCTGGCCGTCACCGGGGCCATGGCCGCTGCGGCCTGCCGCGGTGTGCAGGGCGCCCAGCGCTGGCTGCAACGCTACCGGGGTTGCAGCGGGGGGCCTGCCCGTTGATCAGGCCTTGGCCGGGCGGTGCAGGGCGCAGATCTTGTTGCCGTCCGGGTCGCGCAGGTACGCCAGGTACAGCTTGCCGCCGGGGCCTTCGCGCCAGCCGGGTGGGTCTTCGCAGGTGATGCCACCGTTCGCTACACCGGCGGCGTGGAAGGCATCGGCCTGCTCGGGCGACTGCATGGCAAAACCGATGGTGCCGCCATTGGCAAAGGTGGCGGGCTCGCCGTTGATGGGGGTGGTGATGCCAAAGGTACCAGTGGGGCCGCGATAGAAGTAGCGGTTCTTGTTGGCCACCCCGGGCGGTACGCCCAGCGCCCCCAGCAGCGCGTCATAGAACTTCTTGGACCGCTCCAAGTCGTTCACACCGACCATCACATGACTGAACATTCATCGTCTCCTGTAGGCCCCTCAGGGGGCGGGTTGTGGCCAACGGTTGGCGTTGGCATGTTAGCGGGTGGCTATCGCCATCACCGGCGCGGGCCACAAGCCCCTGTGCGGCACTCAGGGGCGGGGGCATTGGGCGGGCTGTACCGCTGGCCCCAGAGCGCCCCCACAGGCTTCATGGAAGCCGTTTTGAGGCAAAAATGCGCCATGGCGCTAGTGCAATATGCCTGAATAGCTATTTGATTGATAGCAAATGTCAGCAGCGCCCACAGGCTCCACGCACAGCCCCATCCCCTGGTATTGCCCTTTGAACACACCCTCACCCCCATGCTGCCCACTGCCTCCCACCCCCACTTCACCCCGGTGCCCCTCGACAAGGCCTATCGCCTGCTCAACCACGGCCCCGTCGTGCTGGTGTCGGCCGCCCATGCGGGTCAGCACAACGTCATGGCGGCATCGTGGGCCTGCGCACTGGACTTTGCACCGCCCAAGGTCACGGTGGTGCTCGACAAGGCCACGCGCACGCGCGAGCTGGTGGAGGCCAGCGGCTTCTTTGCACTGCAGTTGCCCACCGTGCCGCAGGCCGCGCTGACCGTAGCGCTGGGTACCGATAGCGCCAAGACCACGCCCGACAAGCTGCAGCGCCATGGCGTGGCGTTGTTTGAAGCACCGGGCCAGTCCGCGCAGACCATGCCCCCGCTGGTGCAAGGCTGCGCCGCCTGGCTGCTGTGCCGCGTGATCCCCGAGCCGCACAACCAGCAGGCCTATGACCTGTTCATCGGCGAAGTGGTGGCCGCCTGGGCTGACGACCGCGTGTTCCGCAACGGGCACTGGGAGTTCGACACCGCGCCCGACGAACTGCGCACGCTGCACTATGTGGCGGGCGGGCAGTTTTATGCGACGGGGGCGTCGGTGCGCGGCTAGTGCCGCCCAACGTGCATGCCACCCATGGGGACGGAGCAGCGGCAGACCGGTTGTGCCCGCCCTGTTTGCAAGGCCCCGTCCGCCGGTCGCCTCACCCCGCCCCGTATCACTCCTCGTCCGAAATCCCCAACTGCTTGAGTTCCGCAAATTTGGCCGCCATCGTCGGGTTGCCGCGGGTCAGCTTCTTGATCGTGAGGTCTTCGGCCTTGTCGTTGGCCAGGCGCAGGTTGTTGGCCGACTTGTGCAGCGCCTCCTTGGTCTTCTCCAGGTCCTTGATGGCCTCGTCAATGCGCTTGATGGCTTCCTCAAACCCGTCCGATGCCAGCCGCCAGTTGCGCCCAAACGCGCCCTTGAACTCTTCCAGCTGCGATTCGAACTTGGTGATGTCCAGGTTCTGCGCCTTCACCAGCGCCAGCTCCGACTTGTACTGCAGCGACTTCATCGCAGCGTTGCGCAGCAGCGTGATGATGGGGATGAAGAACTGCGGCCGCACCACATACATCTTGGGATAGCGGTAGAACATGTCCACGATGCCGGTGTTGTACAGCTCGCTCTCGGGCTCCAGCAGTGACACCAGCACCGCGTACTCGCAGCCCTTTTCGTTGCGGTCCTTGTCCAGCTCTTTCAAGAAGTCTTCGTTGCGCTTCTTCGTGGCCGTCTCGTCGCTCTCGTTCTTCATCTCGAACATGATCGAGACGATCTCGTTGCCCGCCTCGTCCAGGTCGCGAAAGATGTAGTCGCCCTTGCTGCCGCTGCGCGCGTCGTTGTCCTTTTCAAAGTAGGCGCGGGGAAACGCCGTGGCGCGGATGCGGTTGAACTCCGTCTCGCAGTGCTGCTCCAGCGTCTCGCCCACCATCTTGGTGGACAGGCGCGCCTTCATGTCCCGCAGCCGCGCAATCTCGCCGTCCCGGTCGCGCAGTTGTAGGGCGTACTGCTCCTTGATGGCGGCCTCCTCCAGCTGCTTTTTCACTACCACCAGGTTCAGGTTGTTTTGGAGCTCGTCGCGCTCCCGCGCCACCACCGTGACTGCCTCGGTCACCGCCAGCCTGCGCGCCACCTCGGCAGCGTCCAGTTGTGATTTGAGCTGCTGTATCTCGGCGTCCTTTTGGGCGGCCACGCCCTGCAGCTGCTGCGCCAGCCGTGCTTGTGCCAACTGGTCCGCTGCCTGCTGCGCCTGCCGCGCACGCTCCAGCTCATTGGCCAGCGCGTCGCGCTGCTTCTCCACCGCGCCCAGGGCCTGCGCCACCGCCAGGTCGCGCTCCACCGCGCCCGCGCCCAGCTGCGCCTTCAGGGCCTGAATCTCGGCATCTTTGGCCGCCGCCGACTTCTGCAGCTCATTGGCCACCTGGGCCTGCGCCAGCGCCACCGCATTGCGCTTGTCCTGCTCGGCCAGCTCCAGCCGCTCGTGCAACTGCGCGGCGAAATCCGCGTCCCGCACCTGCTTGAGGATGTCGGCATACCCGGTCTCGTCAATCTTGAACGCCTTGTTGCAGTGGGGGCAGATGATGTCGTGCATGGCGGTCACCGTGTGGGTTGTTTGTGTTTCGTTGGGTGGGGAGCATAGCGGTCAGGAGTGTGAGCAGACGGAGCCTTGCGAAGCCTCGTGCAGTGCGCTGACAGACCCAGCGTGAACGGCACCCGTGGATTCATACCGCGTCAGTCATCAGTCATCAGTCATCGCCCTGGGGTGGCAGCTCCTGCATCGCACCCATCTTGCTGATGACCAGCTCAATGAAAGCCGACACCGCCAAGGGCAGGTAGCGCCTGCTGGGGTAGACCATGTGCACGCCATGCCCCTGCCGGTGGTATCCAGGAAGCATGGGCACCAGCAGGCCAGCGCGCAGATCGCGTTGCGTCAGCGTGGAGGGCAGCAGCGCAATGCCCAAGCCCGCCAGCGCGGCCTTGCGCAAGGCCTGTGCCGTGTTGCCACTGAAGCGGCCCGCCACCTGCACCTCGGCCGGTGCGCCCTCTGGCCCCGTCACGCGCCAGGTGGCCTTGCCGCTGGGGTGGCTGAACGCCAGGCAGTCGTGGTCCACCAGGTCTTGCAGCGTGGCCGGAACACCCCGGCGGGCAATGTAGGCCGGGCTGGCCACCAGGCCGTCGCTGCCCGCGTCCAGCACCTTGCGGGCAAACAGGCCCGAGTCCTCCAGAATGCCGCCCCGAAACGCCACATCGATCCGGTCTGCAATCAGGTCCGCGCGGCCGTCGCTCAGCACAAAGTCCACCCGCACCTTGGGGTGCGCGACCAGGAACTCGGTCAGCCACTCCATCGCAAAGAAATCAAAAAAATCAGCCGGGGCCGCCACCCGCACCAGGCCGCTGGGCTCCTGGTTCACTGCCAGCAGTTCGTCACCCGCATCCATAAGCCCCTCTACCGCGCCGCTGCAACGCTCCAGAAAGACCTGGCCCGCGCTGGTGAGCGTGAGGTGGCGGGTCGAGCGCTGCATCAGCCGGGTGCCCAGGTGTGCTTCGAGCTGCTGCACCCGGCGGCTCAGGGTGTTGGGCGGCACGCCCAGGCGGCGCGAGGCCTCGGCAAAGCTGCCGCAGCGCACCACCTGCACAAAGATGGCCACGTCGTTCAGATCCAGCATGGTCACGCTCATTCATTCGATTAATGGACGAGTGCAATCATATTGCGCTATCTAGTCAATCAATCGATGAATTTTTAAGCTACAGGCATCAGTTCAACACCTCCGAGGTTCTCTTGATGTCTGCACCCGCCACCGCCCCACGCGCCATCACCCACCGCACCCGTGGCACCACGCACGGCCCCATCACCCGCCTCATGAGCCCCGGGGACCTGGGCCAGGTGCTCAAGCCCTTCATCTTTTTGGATCAGGTGCACTTTCAGCCCAGCGCAGCGCAGCAGGGCTTTGGCATGCACCCCCACTCGGGCATCGCCACGGTCACGTTCTTGTCGGAAGGCGATGTGCGCTACGAAGACAGCACCGGCCAAGCGGGCCTGCTGCCTGCGGGTGGCGTCGAATGGATGCGTGCTGGCAACGGCGTGTGGCACACCGGTGCCCCCGTGGGCGACACGCCGGGCCGGGGCTTTCAGCTGTGGGTGGCCCTGCCCGCCGCGCTGGAAAACGCCCCCGCCCACAGCCAGTACCTCGCCCCCGAACTGGTGCCTCAGGTGGGCCCGGTGCGGGTGCTGCTGGGCGAGTACGGCGCAGTGCACAGCCCCGTGGCAGCGCCCGAGGGCATGACCTATCTGGCCGTGCAGTTGGCCCAGGGCGAACGCTGGACCTACACCCCGCCCCCCGGCCACACCGTGGCGTGGGCGGCAGTGGCCACCGGCGCACTGACGGCGGGCGAACCCATTGCGGCAGGCGAGCTGGTGGCGTTTGAGCCCACCCACCAAAGCATCGACTTTGTGGCCACCGAAGCCACCCGCTTCGTGCTGGGCTCTTCCGTGCCGCACCCGCATGAGCTGGTCATGGGGACTTACTCCGTGCATACCAGCCAGGCAGCACTGCGGCAGGGCACCACAGAAATCCGGCGCATTGCAGGGCAACTGCGCCAAGCCGGGCGGCTGGGTTAATCCCTTTCACATCCCCCTCCACATTCGACTTTTCACTGTTCCCTTTCCCTCCACCCACTTCACTCATTGACCAAGGAAATCACCATGAACATCGGCATCATCGGCTCAGGCGCACTCGGCTCTAACGTGGCGCGCGCATTGGCCAGCAAAGGCCTGTCGGCCACCCTCTCCACCCGGCGCGGGCCGGAATCACTGGCCGCGCTGGTGGCCGAACTGGGCCCCACCATCAAGGCGGGCACCGTGGCAGAGGCTGCCGCCGCAGACATCGTGCTCATCGCCGTGCGCTGGGAAGACCTGGGCCAGGCCCTGGGTGGCCTGCCTGCGTGGAACGGCCGCATCGTCATCGACGGCACCAACCCCGTGGAGTTTCTGGATCCCAACTCGCCCGCCGCAAAAGACCCCAGCAACCCGCTGGCGGCCTACGGCATCAAGGCCATCGACCTGGGCGGGCGCTCGTCCAGCGAAGTGTTCAGCGAATTCGTACCCGGCGCCCGCGTGGTCAAGGCGTTCAACCACCTGGACGTGAACGTTCTGGCCCAGCCCCAAGTCTCCGGCGGCCAGCGCGCCATGTTCTACGCAGGCGACGACGCCGCAGCCAAGGCCGAAGTGCGCAAGGTGCTGGACGCCATCGGCTACTTCCCGGTGGACCTGGGCACGCTGGCGGTGGGCGGGCGTTTGTCGGAGTTGCCGTTTGGTGCGTTGTCGGCCGCCCAGTTCATCAAGATCTGAGAAGGGGTATCTGCCCTGGCACTTTCAGACTGCAGGTAGCTCGATCAACGCGTGTTGCCTGGGGTCTGTGGCAGTGACCCTGCCCCACCACCCGCGGCACCTCCAGGGTGTGCGGTCAGCCCGTGCGAACAGCTAAAAAATCACACCAATCGATGCGCCGCATCCTTGCACTCAGCGAGCCATGACGCCGCCCTGCAAGTCCCTGCAGCGCTGTGGGGTAAATTGCCCCGCATGCCGAACACCTCTTCGCCCCCCTCTGCGGCCGCCCCCGCATCCCTCATCGACTCCCGCCAGGCCGCGTGGCGCCTGCTGACCACGCTGGGCCTGGTGGTGCTGGGCAACAGCAGCATGTATGTGGTGTCGGTGGTGCTGCCCGCCGTGCAGGCCGAGTTTGGCGTGGGCCGCGCCGATGCGTCGCTGCCCTACACGCTGATGATGGTGTGCCTGGGACTGGGCGGAATCTGGACCGGTCGCATGGCCGACCGGCATGGGCTGATGCCGGTGCTGTGCGTGGGCGCGGTGGCCGTGTGTGGCGGGTTTGTGTGGGCGGGGCTGTCGGGCAGTATCTGGGGGTTTGGGCTGGCGCACGGGCTGATGGGGCTGATTGGCAGCTCGGCCACGTTTGCGCCGCTGATGGCAGACACCGCGCTGTGGTGGAACAAGCGGCGGGGCATTGCGGTGGCGATCTGCGCCAGCGGCAACTACATTGCGGGCGCGCTGTGGCCGCCCATCGTGCAGCACGGCATTGAGCTGATCGGCTGGCGCCACACCTATGTGCTGCTGGGCATTGTGTGTGGGGTGGGCATGCTGCTGCTGGCACTGCGCATGCGCCAGCGCGCGCCGGTGGCGCAGATGGATGCAGCATCGGCAGCGGTGGCACCGGCCGCGTCGGGTGCAGCGCCCTCGCCGTTGCCGCTCGACCGCAGCCGCCCGTTCGGTCTGCGCCCGCTGCATGCACAGCTATTGCTGTGTGTGGCGGGCGTCGCGTGCTGCGTGGCCATGGCGATGCCGCAGGTGCACATCGTGGCCTATTGCACCGACCTGGGTTTTGGCGCGGCGCGCGGGGCCGAGATGCTGTCGCTGATGCTGGCCTGCGGCATCGTCAGCCGCCTGGTGTCGGGCGTGATCTGCGACCGCATTGGCGGCGTGCGCACGCTGCTGCTGGGGTCTGCGTTGCAGGGTGTGGGGCTGGCGCTGTTTTTGCCGTTTGACGGGCTGGTGCCGCTGTATGTCATCTCGGCGATGTTCGGGCTGTTCCAGGGCGGCATCGTGCCCGCCTACGCCATCATCATCCGCGAGTATTTCGCCCCACAGGAGGCCGGTGCGCGGGTGGGTGCGGTGATCATGGCCACGCTGATCGGCATGGCGCTGGGGGGCTGGATGTCGGGCTGGATTTTTGACCTGACGGGCAGCTACCGCGCCGCGTTCCTGAACGGCATGGCGTGGAATCTGCTGAACCTGTCGATCGTGGGCTGGCTGTTCTGGCGCGTGCGCCAACAGCGCGCTGTGACAGCGCGGCCTCAGCACAGCCCAGGGTAAGCCTGGTAGGCGCCGCCAGCGGGCACCATCGGCGGCTCAGGCTGCCTGCAGGTAGCGCCCGGCCAGTTCTTTCTGCGCTGCGGCGTCGACGCCCAGCACGTCCACCAGATACAGCTGCAGGCCGCCATAGTCGTTGTCCACCATGTGCAGGGCGGCGTCCAGAAACTCCTCTTGCACACGCCACAGCACGCGCAGCACTTCCTCTGGCGCGTGACTGCCCATGCCGGGCGGGCGCTGGTAGAGCGTGTTGGTGAGCAGGTAGTCGTGCATGACCACATCGCGCGGCACGCCCAGGGTCAGCAGGATGAGGGCGGCGGCAAAGCCGGTGCGGTCTTTGCCTGCGGTGCAATGGAACACGGTGGGCGCGTCGCTGGCGAGCAGCAGGCGGAACAGCTCGGCAAAACGTGGGGCGTTGTCGTGCACAAAACCCCGGTAGGTGTCCTGCATCAGGCCCACGGCGTCTTGCGCCGTGAGCTGGCGGCCGGTGCGTTGCAGCTCCAGCGCGCGCTGCACCACGGTGGGTTCGATGTGCAGTGGGTGGTAGGCCACGCCGGGCAGTGCGTAGGCATACGCGGCGCTTTCGGCCTGGCCGCGAAAGTCCACAGCGCGGGCCACGCCCAGGTCTGCCAGCAGGGCCTGGTCCTCGGGCGTCAGGCCCGCCAGGTGGTCAGAGCGGAAGATGCGGCGCCATTTCACCGGGCGGCCACCGTGGCCGGTGTAGCCGCCGAGGTCGCGGAAGTTGGTAGCGCCTGCGAGGGGGACGGACCGGGTGGGGGCTTGCTCTTGCTGCATGGTGCTTGGCACGGTTGAGTGGTGGGTGGGGATACGAAAGCAACAAGGATAGTCGGGCACTGCGGCAGCTGCATGTCGCACGGGTGGCTGGAGAACGTCGAGTACGACGGCTGACTGGCTGACCAACCACCCCGAAAGCCGCCATCTGCGCCACGTCGATATGCAGAATGCGGGTATGCAGCGCTTGGTGCCCGTCCCCTCCGATTTGCAGCCTTGGCTGATTGCCGCCGTGGTGGTCAATGCCCCGGCGGCGCTGGCGCAATCGCATTTCCCGGCCATGGTGTCGAGCATGCTGGTGGTGCGGCTGGCCGGGCAGGTGGTGTGCCGGGGCGCGCCCGTGCCGCAGTCAGCCTGGATGAGCGCAAGCACCATGGCCACGGCGTATGAACACAGCGGGCCGGTGCAGGCCGTGGGGCTGGTGCTGCAGCCTTCGGCAGCGGCGGCGCTGTTCGCCAGTGCGCGTGGAGTGGTGAACACGCTGCGGCCGCTGGCAGACCTGGTGGGCCCCGGGTGGGCCGAGGTGGAACACGCGGTGCGCTCGGCGGCGGACGATGGTGCGCGCCTGCAGGTGCTGTGCGACTTCATCCGGCAGTGGGTTGCGCCGCCGTCGCCTTGCGAGGCGCGGCGGCAACAGGCGCTGGCCTTGCTGCATGCAGCCACTGAAAACGCCACGGATACGGTACAGCGTCTGGGTCTGAGCCAGCGGCAGTTTGAGCGGCGCTTTGTGGCGCATTGGGGCATGGCGCCCAAGCAGTTTCAGGTGATTGCACGGCTGAACAGCACGCTGGGCAACGCCCTGGCTGCGCCCGGCGACCTGGTGGTGGGCCTGGCGGTGGACCAGGGCTACTACGACCAGTCGCACATGGCGCGTGATGTGCGCAGGCTGGCGGGCCAGCCGCTGCAGGCCCTCGTGCAGGGCAGCCGCAGCCCGGTCACCGAACACTGGCCCCTGCAGGTGGGCGCACAGGCGCAGCCGGGTCAGCCGCCGGAGGGATCAGCGTCCCTGCGCAGGCGTTGAGCCAGGTACAGCGGCATCACAAACGCGAGCCCGATACCAAAGCAGGCCGCGATGCAGGCCCAGCGCCACGCGCCCAGGCGGCGGTCGGCCGCCACCCAGGCCGAGAACGCCACGGCGGCCAGGTACACGTCGCAGGTGATGCCGGTGGTGAGCGCGTTGGCAAAGGCGTCGCGCCAGAAAACATCGGGCATCACGCTGCCACCGGCCAGAAAGTACACGGTGTTGAAGTACCAGGGGATGGCCAGGCCCAGGGCGGCCAGCAGAAAAAGAAAAACGCGCAGGGGTTGGTGGTGGTGCATCGGTGCATGCGGCCCCCAAAGAAAGAGAGAGGCCTGGGGTAGTGAATCAATGCACCGATTGAATCTGTGCAGCCCCCTCGCCGGCTAGGAAAAAAACGACATGCCCACCACAGGCCTGCACGCCATCAACAGCTGGCCGCCAGCCGCTTACTGTGCAGGCGGCAGCGACGTGACTGCGCCATCCACCGGTAGCTCCTGGCTGCCCTGGGGGCAGGGCTGGTCGGTGTAGGTGGTGCGGCCGTCCCGCACGCATTTGCGCGGCTGCGGCGCCACGGGCTGGGACGCGCCCGCCGGCGCCGGGCGGGCCTGCGCAGCAGCGGGGCGCTTGTCGGGTGGCAGGGACTCGGGCCCGGGGCGGGTGATCTTTTTCCAGGCCTGTTCGGTCCAGGGTCCGGCCTGGGGCAGCCACTGGTCGGCGGTCCACCACGCCGCTGCTGCGGCGGCCAGCAGCAGTGCGGCCAGAAGGGACCAGAGGGCTCGTTCGCGGGGGCTGCGCATGGGGTGGGCCTGTGATGGGGTGGGTGACTGCTGAGCTTAAAACATCACAGTGCCCCACCCCACACGGTCACTGCTGCTTGCCTTGGGCCGCAGGGCGCCCGTAGCGCGCGGTGAGTGTGGCCTTGCCCAGGCTGTTGGCGTTGATCATGTAGCCCGCCAGCGCAGCGGTGGCGTCGGCAGGCAGGTCCAGGCGTGGCACCTTGAGTGCGTGCACGGTGAAGATGTAGCGGTGCGGCGCATCCCCCTCGGGCGGGCACGCCCCGCCCCAGGCGGCGACGCCGTAGTCGATGCGCACATGGCTGGCGCCTGCAGGCAGCTTGGCGCCGCCAGCAGCACCGGCGTCGGGCTGCAGCACGGTGACGCTGGCGGGGATGTTCACCACCGACCAGTGCCACCAGCCCGAGCCTGTGGGAGCGTCAGGGTCATACGCGGTGACGGCAAAGCTCTGCGTGCCTGCAGGCACACCGTTCCAGCGCAGCGCGGGCGACTGGTTCTCACCTGCGCAGCCGAAGCCCTTGAACTCGAAACGCTGGGGCAAGGTGCCATCCGCCGCAAAGTCGGGGCTGCTGAGCGTGAACGCCTGGGCGTGGGCAGCCAATGCCAGGCCGCTGGTGGCAAGCGCCGCGATGGAGGTAAAAGCGCGGCGGGGGCGTGAAAGTGGGTGGCTCATCCAAAAAGCTCCTTGCAGTAGCGGTGTGAAACAAGGACTTGATGGTGCGGTGTGCCACGCCTTCGCACTGGCCCGGCGGCATCAAAGGCTGTGCGCTGTGCGTCAGCCGCAGTAATCAGGGCCTCAGTTGCGAGGGCGGAAAGCCAAAACGCTCGCGGAAGGCCGCGCTGAAGCGGCTGTGCGACTCGTAGCCGCAGCGCGCTGCGATTTCGGACACTTGCAGCGTGGAGCTTTGCAGCAGAACCAGCCCCGTCTCCAGCCGCACATCGCGCAGGCACTGGCTTACGGTTTCGCCCTCTTGTGCCAGGCGGCGCTGCAGGGTGCTGGCGCTGGTGGCAAAGGCGGCGGCGATACGCTCCACCGTCCAGTCAGCCTGCGGGCTGGGGCCCACCAGGCGGCGCACCCGGTCGGCCCAGCCCAGCTCGCCGGGCGGGGCGAAGACGATGCCTGCCTCGGCCAGCATCAGCAGCACCTCGAGCGCGCGGTGTTCGCGCAGCGCCTGCGAGCTGGCATCGCTCTCCAGCGCGGCCAGGGCACGCCGGTAACTGTCTTCAAATGCCGCATCGGCCGCCAGGCCCGCACAGCCCTGCACTGCAGGCACGGCCGCAAACTGGCCGAACTGGCGGTGAAACTGCTCCACCAGTTCGGGCGCAAAACACAGCAGTCGCGCCACATAGCGGCCTTGCGGGGCGGGGTCGTTGACCACCTCCCACTGCGCGCCACGCGGCAGCACAAACACCCGCCCGCTGGGATAGCGGTGCGCCCCGCCCGGTGTGACCAGGTGCTTGGTGCCAGAGACCACCCAGCCCACCGAATCCATGCGCACCGTGACAGTGTGGATGCGGTGGTGCACCGTGGTGGCAATCTGCAACGACAGTGCGGGTTCGACCATCAATCTCTCCCTTGCGGCTCACGTTCCATCATCCGCCCGGCCCCGTGCTGGTTGAAGACGGGCTGCGCGCGGTGGCAGCTTGCAGTCAGCGGGTGCGCTCCCGCGTCACGTTCACGTCGATATCGCCAAACACGGTCACGCCGCTCGCGCCCTGGGGCTGCTGCTGGCTGGCCGGGTCGCTGGAGCGCGCAGAGCCTGTGGTGGTGCAACCCCCCAGCGCAGCGGCAACCGCGAGTGCCACCAGCGCGGTGCGGCAGACGCTGCCCGCCATCGACGCGATAGGCACCATGTTCAGCGGCTTCATCATTCACCGCCCAGGTGGTTGCCCAGGATGCCCGCCAGCTCAAACATGCCCGCGCTGTCCTTGCCGAACACGGCGCGCAGCTTGTCGTCAGCGACGATGGTGCGCTTGTCCTTGGGGTCTTGCAGGTTGTGGGCCTTGATGTATTCCCACATCTTCTTCACGGCCTCGGGGCGCGCCACCGGCTCGTTGCCGATCACGGCGGCCAGGGCTGCGCTGGGGGCCTTGCCTGCGGCGGCCTTGCGCGGGGCTTTGGCAGCCGTCGTTTTGGCTGCGGCCTTCTTTGCAGGGGCTTTTTTGGCGGCGGCGCTAGTGGGTTTTGCCTTGGTTGCTATTGTTTTTGAAGCGGCGCCCGGGCGGGGTGGGAACTTGCTGGGCGCGAATTCAAAGTTGACCTTGCCCGCCTCCTTGTCCCACGCCAGGTGGGCCTTGAAGTTGCGGCGCGTGCGCATGCTCACGAACTTGTCGAGCAGGTCGGTCTTGCCGGTCTCCAGCAGCTTGTGCATCTGCTCGCGCTCCACAGGCTGCTGCAGGATGATCTTGCCGCTCTTGAAGGTGCAGCTGGGCGTGGGCTGCGCCGCGGTAGGCACGGCCTTGCTGCACACATAGTTGCTGCCGTGTTCGTGCACTTCCGATCCGCAGATGGGGCAAGGGCCGAGCGCGGCGTCTTCAAACTCCACGATCTCGCCGGACTCTTCGCCCTTCTTGTCGTCGCCAAAGTCGAATTCGAGCTTGTAGTTGTGCGCCTCGTCGTCGTACTTGATGATGATCTCGGACGTGAAGGGCCAGCCCGCCTTGGAGCGGAAGCCCTCCAGCGGGCCGATCTTCTTGTCGCGCAGCAGGGTGTTGGCCTCGGCCGTCTCAAACGTGCGGCCTGCGGGCGACTTGCCGAAGCTGAAGCCGCAGCCTTCCGCACCGGGCTTGCCCACACAGGCAAAGCGGCGGTAGTTTTCCTTCACCACGCCACCGCAGTTAGGACAGGGTGATTCCAGCGTGGCGTAGTCGCCGGGGATGGTGTCGCGGTCATATTCCTTGGCCTTCTTGACCATGCGCTCGGTCATGGCGGCGATCTCGGCCATGAAGGCTTCGCGGCTCAGTTGGCCCTTTTCCATTTGCGAGAGCTTGTACTCCCACTCGCCGGTCAGGTCGGCACGGCAGAGTTCTTCCACTTCCAGACCGCGCAGCAGCGTCATGAGCTGGAAGGCCTTGGCCGTGGGGATGATTTCGCGGCCTTCGCGCAGCATGTACTTTTCGGTCAGCAGGCCTTCGATGATCGCCGCGCGCGTGGCAGGCGTGCCCAGGCCTTTTTCCTGCATGGCTTCGCGCAGTTCGTCGTCGTCGATCTGCTTGCCCGCGCTTTCCATGGCGCCCAGCAGCGTGGCTTCGGAGTAGCGGGCGGGGGGCTTGGTCTTGAGGCCCTTGGGGTCGGCGGCCAGGGTGTTGACGCTCTCGCCGGGCTTCACCGGCACCAGGTTCTGGCCCTTGTCGCCATCCTTGCCGCCTTCCACTTCGTCGGCGGCTTCCTTGCCGTAGATGGCCAGCCAGCCGGGCTTGACCAGCACCTTGCCTTCGGTCTTGAAGCTGTGGGGCGCCACGGTGCTGATGCGTGTGGTCACCGTGTATTCAGCGCTCGGAAAGAAAACGGCCATGAAGCGGCGCACGACCAGGTCGTACAGCTTTTGCTCGGCCTCGCTCAGGCCGCTCGGTGCCTGCAGCGTGGGGATGATGGCAAAGTGATCGCTCACCTTGCTGTTGTCAAAGATGCGCTTGGACGGGCGGATGTAGTTGTTGTTCAGCGCCGTGAGCGCGTGGGGCGCCAGGTGGCGCATACCGC
Source organism: Acidovorax sp. Root402 (assembly GCF_001425125.1). NCBI lineage: Bacteria > Pseudomonadati > Pseudomonadota > Betaproteobacteria > Burkholderiales > Comamonadaceae > Acidovorax > Acidovorax sp. Root402. Next base: position 56,583 of record NZ_LMDQ01000001.1, on the reverse strand, counting down.
TGTCGGCCAGCATCTCAAACGTCTGCTTGGCCACGGGCAGATAGTCTTCCGGCAGCGCGCGCGAGTCGGTACGCGGGTAGGTCAGGGCCTTGTGACGCTCGTACAGGCTTTGCGCCAGGGCCAGCGTGGTCTTGGCCGAGAAGCCGAACTTGCCGTTGGCCTCGCGCTGCAGGCTGGTCAGGTCGAACAGCAGGGGCGACGCCTGGGTGGTGGGCTTGCTCTCTTCGGTGACTGTGGCCTGCTTGCCGCGCACGGCGTTGGCAATGGCCGTGGCCTCGGCGGCGGACCACACACGGTCCGCGCGCATTTCCACATCCTCGCCCTTCTTCCACTTGGGGTCGAACCACTTGGCGGGGTACTCGCCGGCTTCCGCGCCAAAGGTGGCGTGGATTTCCCAATAGTCGCGGCTGATGAACTTGCGGATCTTTTCCTCGCGCTCCACCACCAGCGACAGCGTGGGCGTCTGCACCCGGCCCACGGTGGTCAGGAAGAACCCACCATCGCGCGAGTTGAACGCCGTCATGGCCCGCGTGCCATTGATGCCCACCAGCCAGTCGGCCTCGGAGCGGCTGCGGGCCGCGCTGGCCAGGCCCGCCATCTGCTGCTCGGTGCGCAGCGCATCAAAGCCGTCGCGGATGGCCTGGGGCGTCATGGACTGCAGCCACAGGCGCTTGACCGGTTTGCCCAGAGGCTTGGCGCCACCGGCGTACTGTTCGATCAGGCGGAAGATCAGCTCTCCCTCGCGGCCCGCGTCGCAGGCGTTGATGAGCTGTGTCACGTCCTTGCGCTTGGCCTGCTTGACCACCGCGTTCAGGCGGCTCTTGGTCTTGTCCACGGGCTTCAGGTCAAAGTACGGCGGGATCACAGGCAGGTGCGCAAAGCTCCACTTGCCGCGCTTCACGTCAAACTGCTCGGGGGCCTGGATCTCCACCAGGTGGCCCACGGCGCTGGTGACTACATAGCGGTCATTCTCGAAGTGGTCTTCGTGCTTCTCGAACTTGCCCGCCACGGGGGTCAGCGCGCGCACGATGTCTTGCGCCACCGAGGGTTTCTCTGCAATTACCAGGGTCTTGGTCATTTTTTGGTTTCTCGCCAGTCTGGCTGTCCGGCATCCGGCCGGTCGCTTCTACAATTCGTTGCCTCACGCGTACACGCGCACGCGCATGTGTGCATATTCAAGTTAACAGAGTTTTTGCCATGCCCCGCACCGCACCGCCTGCAACCCCTACCCCCGCGCAGGGCCGTCGCATCCAGACCCGGCGTTCGGGCGTGCACGGCAAGGGCGTTTTTGCCGTGCAGGATATTGCAGAGGGCGAAGTCCTTGTCGAATACACGGGTGAAGTGATCGGCTGGCAGGAGGCGCAGGACCGGCACCCGCACGACCCTTTGCAGCCCAACCACACGTTCTACTTCCATGTGGATGAAGACCATGTGATCGACGCAAAGTTCGGTGGCAATTCGTCGCGATGGATCAACCACAGCTGCAACCCCAACTGCTACGCCGACGAGCGGGACGGCCGCATTTTCATCACCGCGCTGCGCAACATCAAGGCGGGCGAAGAGCTGAACTACGACTACGGCCTGATCATTGAAGAGCGCTACACCCCGAAGCTCAAGGCCGAATACCCCTGCTGGTGTGGCAGCCCCAACTGCCGGGGCACGCTGCTGGCGCCCAAGCGCGGCTGGGCGCCACCCGTGCCGCTGCCGCCGTCCAAACCTTCCGCCAAGGCCGCCAAAAAGGCCCGGCGATGAATGCCCCCATCCGCTGGCCTGCCGAGGCCGTCTGGGAAGCGGTGTCACCGCTGTTACCGGGCTTTACCGTCGAGGTGCTGCCCACCATCGACTCCACCAACACCGAATTGATGCGCCGTGCGCGCAACGGCCAGTGCGAGCCCACCTTGCTGGTGGCCGAGCAGCAGACCGCCGGGCGCGGGCGGCTGGGGCGGGTGTGGCAAAGCGATGTGGGGGCTTCTCTCATGATGTCCTTGGGACTGCCGCTGGCCCCCCAGGACTGGTCCGGCCTGTCGCTCGCCGTGGGGGTGAGCGTGGCTGAAAGCCTGCAGCCCGTGCTGCCTGCGCTGGGGGCGGGGCAGCCTGCGCGTGTGGGGCTCAAGTGGCCCAACGACCTGTGGCTGGGCGGCGCTGCGGGCGACCGCAAGCTGGGTGGCATCCTGGTGGAGACGGCCAGTTTTGTGGCACCCCAGGCTGTGGCTTCGCAGGCCAGCACCAGCACCGCGCGCTATGTGGTGGTGGGCATTGGCATCAACGTGCTGCCGCGCAGCCCCGAGGGCATGAGCATGCCCCCCGGCAGCCTGCAGGAGGTGGAGCCGGGCCTGGACGCACCCACCGCCCTGCTACGCATCGTGCCGCCGCTGGTGGCCATGCTGCAGTCGTTTGCGGGCTATGGGTTTGCGCCCATGCAGCCCCGCTTTGCGGCACGTGATGTGCTGCAGGGCCGCGCGGTGACGCTGAGCGACGGCCACACCGGCACCGCGCATGGCGTGGGCGATGATGGCGCGCTGCTGGTGCACACGGCCGGTGGCATGCAGGCCATCACCAGTTCTGAAATCAGCGTCCGGCCGGCGGCGGTGCCACCGGTGTGAGACAGCTTCCTCTTCCGATGCGAGTGTTCTTGAAAGGCCGCGCCCCATGCTCCGTCTTGCCGTGATCGTGCTGTTGCTGGCCAACGCGGGCTACTACGCGTGGTCGCAGGGGCTGCTGCGCCAGTTTGGCTATGCGCCGCAAGAGCAGTCCGAGCCCCAGCGCATGAACCAGCAGATCCGGCCCGAGACGCTGCAGATCCTGAAGGTCAACCCCAGCAAGACCTCCTCCGCTGCGCCCCCCACCCCTACTTCCCCCTCCCAGGCCACCGCCGCCAACTATTCCCCCACTCCCGCCTCCACACCGGCTGCCCCGGCCCCCGCAGACTCTGCCGAGTGCCTGCAGGCCGGCGTCTTCGACGAGCGCCAGGCCGAAGTGCTGCGCACGGCGGCTGCTGGCTTGCCCTCAGGCAGCTGGACGCTGGAGCCCACGCCCGTGCCGGGCCGCTGGATGGTCTACATGGGGCGCTTTGACGACGTGGAAACACTGGACCGCAAACGTGCCGAGTTGCGCGCCCGCAAGGTGGACCACGACCGCGCCGGGGGCACGCTCGAACTGGGCTTGTCGCTGGGCCGCTTCGCATCGAAAGAGGCGGCCGAGCGCGAGCTGGCCAACCTTGGCAACAAAGGCGTGCGCACGGCGCGCGTGATCCAGGAGCGCGCCGAATCCCCCGGCTTCACGCTGCGCCTGTCTGCCGTGAACGACGCGCTGCGGGCACAGCTGGATGTGCTGCGCACGGCCATGGCGGGCAAGACGCTGCGCACCTGCGGCTGAGCACCTTCACCATGAACGAAGAGCAGACATCCATCCAGTGCGGCGAGCACGGAGAGGCCGCACCCACCTACGTGTGCGGCCACCTGTGCCGCCACCCGGTGCAGCGCTGGTTTTGCGATGCGCCGTCGCCAGACACCCCTTACCCGGACGCCTGGTGTGCGAGCTGCCATACCGAGCTGCTCAAGACAGGCGGCGAGTGGAACGAACACAACGCGGACTGCCTGGACCTCCAGATCCTGTGCCACCACTGCTACCAGGACGCCATGGCACGCAGCGTGGAGGCCCTGGACGGTGATGCCGAAGCCGCCTGGATCGATGCGGTGACACAGGGCCACCATGCGCTGCGGGACAAGCAGCGCGCACTGGAGCAGGACCACGGCATCTCGCACTTTGAACGCTGGGACTACGACCAGGCGGCAGGCACCTTGACCTTTTCAGACGGCGGTGTGCCCCGTCTGGTGGCTGACATCGAGTTCATCGGCTCCGTGTCGGAGGCCAGCGGCACCTGGCTGTGGGCCTGGGCCAATTTCCACAACGAGGCCCCGGTGGTGTCGCGCATCGCTGCGGTGCGGGAGTTTGGCGAAGCCCAAGGCTTCCTGCACCTCACGGTGCCGCTGTGGAAGGGCGATGCCACCGATGGCTGGGAGCTGTCGGGCGTGGCCGCGCAGGTGCTGGGCGCCCAGGGCGTGTACCGCGTGCCCACGGGCCGGGGCTTTTTGTACATGGCCCTGATGTCGGTGCAGCGCGTGGCGTGAGCACGGTTGCTGCGCCAACCCCGGTGCAGCGCTATGGCAACGGTATGGCGCGCGTCTCGCCCTGCCGCATGAGCCAGACGCGGTCCAGCGGCAGGCCACGCTGCGCGAGCGCGGCGGCCAGGTCGCGCGGCGGGTGGTCGAAGGCCTCCTGCGTCAGCATGAACGTGCCCCAGTGCACACCCATGGCCTGCCTGGCTTCCACGTCCAGCATGAGCTGCACGGCGTCCTCGGGGTTCACGTGCATGGGCTTCATGAAGTCGCGGGGCAGATAGGCGCCGATGGGCAATGCGAGAAAGTCCACCGGCCCCAGGCGCTGGCGGATGGCCTTGGAGTCGTCGCTGTAGCCCGTGTCGCCCGGGAACAGAAAGCGCCAGGGCGCAGCCGCCTGCGGGCGCGACCATTCCAGCAGGTACCCGCCCCACAGCGAGGCATTCGTATCCCACGGGGTGCGGCGGCTCCAGTGCTGCGACGGCGTGAACACCACGCGCACGCCGGGGGCGATGTCGGCGTGCTCCCACCAGTTCAGCGCGGTGACGGGGCCCATGCCCCGCTGCGTGAACCAGTCGGCCAGCCCCAGCGGCACCACAAAGCGGGGCGACTGGCCCGCGTCGCGCAGGCGGCGCAAGGTGCCGTAGCACAGGTGGTCATAGTGGTTGTGCGAGATCAGGACCACGTCAATGGGCGGCAGGTCCTCGGGCGCCAGGGGCGCAGGCACACGGCGCGGGGCACCGAAGCGGCCCAGGGGGCCCGCAAAATCGCACAGCGTGGGGTCGATCAGCACGTTGAGGCCCGCCACCTGCAGCAGCATGGTGACATGGCCCAGCCAGGTGATCACGGGGGCCTGCTGGCGCTGTGCCAGGCGCGCAGGATCCACGGGCTGCGTCCACTGCCGAGCAAAGGCCTCATAGCCGCCCGCAGGCTCGCTGCGTGGCTTGAAATCGCCGCGCAGCGAGCGCCAGACCATTTCGTACCAGGGGAAGTTGCCGATCACCACGTCAGGGTGCGTGTTGGCAAAGCGGCGGGGCGGTGAGGTCATGGTGGGGGGCTGCGTCCGTGCAAAAAGATCGGGCCTGGCTACGAGGCCGCATGATGCCGGATGCCCGGTGCTGTGGCGGGTTGCCAGCGCATCAACCCTGCGGCTTGGTGGCCTTGTCCTCTGCCACGCCAGTGGCAGGGCCCGCCACGGTGTCAGCTGCCCGCAACCGCGTCCCGCGCCGCAAAACGCACGCTGAAGCGTGCGCCGGGCGGAGTCTGGCCAGGGCGTGCGTCTTCGAGCGTGACCTCGGCATCGTGCTTGCTGGCAATCTCCAGCACGATGGGCAGGCCCAGGCCGGAGCCGTCGGCCTCGCTGCCCAGGGCGCGGTAGAACGGCTGGAACACCAGCTCGCGCTCGGCCTCGGGCACGCCGGGGCCGGAGTCCTCGACCTGCAGCAGCAGCACATGGCCGAAGGTGTCGGCCAGCACGCGGGCAGTGACCACGCCGGGCTTGTCGGGCGTGGAGGGCGTGTAGTTGATGGCGTTGTCCACCAGGTTGCGCACCAGCTCCTTGAGCAGCGTGGGGTTGCCGTCGATCAGCACGCCCGGCGATCCGGGCTCGGCGCCGTCGTAGCCCAGGTCGATGTGCTTGTCGAGCGCACGGGGCACCGAGTCGCGCACCACCTCGATCACCAGGCGCGCCAGGTCGCAGGGCTGGCGGGCAATGCCCACGCCGCTGCCCTCGGCCCGCGCCAGCGCCAGCAGCTGGTTGACGGTGTGTGTGGCGCGGATGCTGGAGCGCCCGATCTGCTGCAGCGAGCGCTTGAGCTCTTCGGTGCTGGTGCCTTCGCGCTGGGCCAGGTCGGCCTGCATGCGCAGGCCCGCCAGCGGGGTCTTGAGCTGGTGCGCGGCATCGGCCAGAAAGCGCTTTTGCGTGGCCAGCGAATCGTTCAGTCGCGTGAGCAGGTCGTTGACGGACGACACCAGTGGCGCCACTTCGAGAGGCACGGTGCGGTCGTCCAGCGGCGAGAGGTCGTCGGGGTTGCGCGCGCGGATACGCTGCTCCAGCTGGTTGAGCGGCTGGATGCCCCGCGCCAGTGCCAGCCACACCAGCAGCACCGCCAGCGGCAGGATGACGAACTGCGGCAGCATCACGCCCTTGATGATTTCGGTGGCCAGCACGCTGCGTTTTTCGCGCGTCTCGGCCACCTGGACCAGCGCCACCGGCGTGTCTTTCAGCGGCAGGCGCACCCAGATGTAGGCCACGCGGATGTCGATGCCGCGCATCTCGGCATCGCGCAGCCGCACCTCGCCCGACAGGGGCACCTCGTCGCTTGGGGGCTCGGGCAGTTCGCGCTCGCCCGAAAGGAACTCGCCGCCCGGGCCGATGACCTGGTAGTACACGATGTCGGAGTCGTCAGCCCGCAGGATCTCGCTGGCGGGCTGGGGCAGGTTGAACTGGGCCTTGTCGCCCACCACGCTCACCAGTTGGGCGAGTGCGTGGGCGTTGTACTCCAGCGCGCGGTCAAACGGCTTGTTGGCCAGGCCCTGCGCCACCAGCCAGGTCAGCGCCAGGCTCACAGGCCACAGCAGCAGCAGCGGCGTGAGCATCCAGTCCAGGATTTCGCCGAACAGGGAGCGCTGCTCGCGCTGGAAGATCTTCACAGCGGCCGCCGTGGCATTTTTGAAGCCAAAACACCCGATAGCGCTAGATTCATATGCACAAGCCGCTATCGTTTTGATAGTTAATTGGGGATCTTCTCAAGGCAGTAGCCCAGGCCGCGCACGGTGGCGATGCGGATGGGCCCGCCTTCGATCTTCTTGCGCAGGCGGTGGATGTAGACCTCGATGGCGTTGTTGCTCACCTCCTCGCCCCACTCGCACAGGCGCTCCACCAGCTGCTCCTTGCTCACCAGGCGGCCGGCGCGCTGCAGCAGCACCTCCAGCAGGCCCAGCTCGCGGGCCGACAGCTCGATCATCTTGCCGTCGATGGTGGCCACGCGGCCGGCCTGGTCGTACACCAGCGGGCCGTGCTTGATGGCGCTGCTGGTACCGCCCATGCCCCGGCGCGTGAGGGCCCGCACGCGGGCTTCGAGCTCTTGCAGGCTGAAGGGCTTGGCCATGTAGTCGTCGGCGCCAAAGTCCAGGCCCTTCACGCGCTCTTCCACGCTGTCTGCGGCGGTGAGGATGAGCACCGGCAGGGCGGAGCCCCGGCCGCGCAGCTTTTTCAGCACCTCCAGCCCATGCATCTTGGGCAGGCCCAGGTCCAGGATGAGCAGGTCGAACTCGTTGTTGGTCATCAGCGCCGCGTCGGCCTCGCTGCCGCTGGCGACATGGTCCACCACGGCGCCCGAGGCACGCAGCGTGCGCAGCAGGCCATCGGCCAGCACCTGGTCGTCTTCGGCAATGAGGATGCGCATGCGGACTGTCTCCTTGGGTGGTGCGGCCCGTGGGCGGGCCTGTGTCGTCATTGTCTGCCTGTGCGAGGATTTTAGGCGCCAGCTCCCTGTCCGGCGCCTTTGGCTGGCTGCAAGCTGGGGACACGGAAAATGGCGGCCATGCACATCCTGCTCATCGAAGACGACCTGGACCTGGGCCAGGCCCTGCTGCAAGCCCTGCAGCAGGGCGGCTTCACTGTGCAATGGCTGCGCAGCGTGGCCGCCACGCCGCCCCTGCCCGACGCCAACGAGGTCGCCGCCGTGCTGCTGGACCTGACCCTGCCCGACGGCCAGGGCATGGCGTTGCTGCGTCGCTGGCGCCGCGCGGGCCTCAGCCTGCCGGTGATCGTGATCACGGCCCGCACCGCCTTGCAGGACCGGCTTGACGGCCTGGATGGCGGGGCCGACGACTACGTGCTCAAGCCTTTCGACGTGCCCGAGCTGCTGTCGCGCCTGCACGCCGTGCTGCGGCGCAGTGCGCGCCAGGCCAGCGAGGAGTGGACGCTGGGCGCACTGCGCTTGGCGCCCCGGCGGCACGAGGCCTGGCTGGGCAAAGAGCCCCTGGCGCTGTCGCCGCGCGAGTTCCGGCTGCTGGTGGAGCTGGCGCGCGAACCCGGCAAAGTGGTGGCCAAGAACGTGCTTGCCCAGCGTCTCGAACCCCTGGGCGACGCGCTGGACGCCGCCACGCTGGAGGTGCATGTCTCCAACCTGCGCAAGAAGATCGGCGCAGAGCGCGTGGTCACGGTGCGTGGCGTGGGCTACCGGCTGCAGCCATGACACCACCTACCGAGACCCCCGCGCCCCCACGCGGCTGGTGGGGCCCGAGCCTCATGCGCCGCACCCTGCTGGCACTGCTCGCGGCCATGGCGCTGGTGTGGCTGGTGCTGCTGGGCCAGGCGGCCATCACCCACTACCGCGCCATGGACACCAACCCCGGCGTGCGCCAGCTCGCGCAGGGGCTGGCGGGGGCGCTGGCCACGCTGGACCAGCCCGCCGAGGCCCGGGCGCTGGTGCACGGCATGGCCCACACCCTCAACGCCATGCGCGCGGACGTGGACCTGCTGCAGGGCACCTCGGTGCTGCTGCAGCTGCAGGACCGCACAGGCCAGCTTCTGCATAGCAGCACGGCCGGTGTGCACGCGGTGGTGCTGGCAGGCGACGCAGGCCATGCCGCGATGGACGTGGCCGGCGCACCCCATTGGGTGGCGTGGGAAAGCACGGGCCCGTGGCGCGTGGTGGTGGCCGAGCCCCGCCTGGCCGATGCGCGGCTGCTGGGCTTCATGGGCGAAGACCTGGCGGCCTCGGTGCTGCTGGCGCTGCCGCTGGTGGGCCTGCCGCTGTGGCTGGCCGTGCGCACCGGGCTGCGCCCGCTGGCGCGGCTGGATGCCCAGATCGCCGCGCGCTCGGCCAACGACCTGCGGCCGCTGCAGCACCTTCCGCCCCAGCGCGAGCTGCACGGCCTGGCCCAGTCGTTCGACCAGCTGCTGGCCCGCCTGCGGGCCCACCTAGCGCGCGAAAAGGCCCTGGTGCACGACGCGGCCCACGAACTGCGCACGCCCATGGCCGTCATCGCCACCCAGGCCCATGTGCTGGCGCAAGCCCCCGAAGGCCCCGCACGCGCGCAGGCCAGCGAGGCGCTGACGCGCGCCGTGCAGCGCGCCGCGCACCTGAGCGAACAGCTGCTCACGCTGGCGGCACTGGAGGAGGCCCCCGCGCAGCACCCCACCGCGCCCCAGGACCTGATGGCGCTGCTGCAGGACTGCCTGGCCGAGCGCGCGGGCTGGGCTGAGGGCCTGGGCGTGGAGCTGTCGCTCGACGGGCCGGACACCCTGAAGCTGCCGTTGGACCGCCAGCTGCTCTGGTCCGCCCTGGGCAATGTGCTGGACAACGCGCTCAAGCACGGCTGCGGCCCCGGTGCGGGGCGCGAGGTGCAGTTGCGGGTGCGGCAGGAGGGCGGCGACGTGGTGGTGTGGATTGCCGACGACGGTCCGGGCATAGCGGCCGGCGAGCAAGACCGGGTGTTCGAGCGCTTCTGGCGCTCGCCACGCGCGCGCAGCAGCGGATCGGGCCTGGGGCTCACCATTGCGCAGCAGGCCATCGGCCACCTGGGCGGGCAGGTCCGCCTGGGGCCGGGGCTGTACGGACGGGGCGTAGGCTTCACGCTGCGCTGGCCGGTGGCGGGCTGACAATCCGCACCCGGCAGCTCCACGCCCAGCGCAGATCTTTGGGTTCGCCCAAGGTTCGCGTTTCAACAATGCCGGCATCTTCTTCACTTCACGAGATGCCATGAACCCTACCCACCTTGTTACCCCTTCCACGGCGCGCAGCGCCCCCCTTCTCTCGCGGCGCCACTGGCTGGCCGCCGCAGGCCTGTCCACGCTAGGCGGCGTGCTCACCGCCTGCGGCGGTGGCGACGACGACGGTCCCCGCGAAGCCCACAAGCGGGTGCAGACCCTGGCCCAAGCGCTGGTGAAGCAGGGTGTGGTGGGCGCTGCCGCCGGGTGGGCGGACCCGCGCCAGGTCCGCACAGCCGTCGCGGGGCTGCGCCGCCTGGGTGGCAATGCGCCCCTGGCCACCGGCGACCTGATGGCCATCGGCTCCAACACCAAGGCCATGACGGCCTGCGCGGCCGCGAGCGTGGTGGACCAGGGCCTGCTGCGCTGGGACAGCACGCTGGCCCAGACCTTGCCCGAGCTGGCGCAGAGCGCCCTGCCCGCCTATCAGCAGATCACGCTGCGCGACCTGCTGGACCATCGCGCCGGGGTGATGGGTTTTTCAGCCATCGAAGACGTGGACCTGTTCGTGAATGCAGTGGGCCCTGAGGTGCTGGCGCGCTTGCAGCAACCTGCGGAGGCAGAGGCGTTCTTCCTGCAGTGGCTGCTGCGCCAGCCGCCCGTTCGCGGCACGGGCGCAGACCCGGGCTTTGCCTACTCCAACGCAGGCTATGCGCTGGCGGCCCGCATGCTGCGCGCGGCCACGGGCCTGGGGTGGGCGGATCTGCTGCGCCAGCGCGTGGCCCAGCCCCTGGGCCTTTCGCTCTTTGTGGGAGAACCGATGCGTGCCGGTAGCCAGCAGCCCGCCGGGCATGAAATCCTGGACGGGCGGCTGCAGCCCCTGCCCCTGGCCGAGGCGCCGGAACGTGTGTGGCTGGAGGTCTTGGACCCGGCAGGCGCCGTGAGCCTGACGGTGGAGGAGGACGCGCGGTGGCTGCAGTGGCACCTGCAGGCATTGCGCGGCGACGCCACCCCCTTGCCCCGCAGCTATGTGAAGGGCCTGCAGGACCTGGGGCATGCCCCCGCAGGCCGCTATGGCCTGGGTTGGCTGGTGCATGCGGTGCACGGCACGGGCTGGTTGCTGCACAACGGGCAGGACGCGGGCTTTCAGGCGCTGTCGGTGGTCGCACTCGATGGTTCGCGCGCGGGCCTGGCCCACAGCAATATCGCCACGGCGGACAGCATGGGCCTGCTCTACGAAGGGGTCTCCACGCTGGTGGCCTGAGCCCGCCGGGCCTGCGTCGGGTGCTCAGCGCGGATCGTGTGCCAGCAGCCTCTGCACCAGGGTCTTGAGGTCCGCCTGCAGCCGCGCCATGCCCTCAGGCATCTGGGCGAGCGTCTGCTCGTCCATGTAGAGCTTGCGGTTGATCTCGACCTGGATGCTGTGGCGGTGCTGCGCGGGGTTGCCGTAGCGGCGCACCAGCTCCACGCCCTTGTAGGGGTGGTTGTATTCGACGCTATAGCCGCATGCGCGCAGGTGCTCGCAGATCAGTGCCGACAGCGCCGGGCTGGCGGTGGTGCCATCGCGGTCGCCCACCACAAAGTCGGCATGCTCCAGCCCCGGAAACTCGGTGGCAAAGCGCCCGGCCACGGCGGGCATGGAGTGGCAGTTGAGGTGGATGCTGTAGCCGTGGCGCGCATGGGCGGCATCGATGGCCTGGGCCACGGCGGCGTGGTACGGGCGCCAGCAGCGGTCGATGCGCGCACGCACCTCGGCCACAGTGAGCTGGCGCTGGTAGATGGGTTCGCCCTGGTCGGTGAACTTCCAGATCAGCCCCTTGCCCAGGCGCACCTTGCTGAGCACCTTGGGATCGGTGGAGATGGGGTCGGGCCAGTCGCCGTCCAGCAGGCTGGTGTCCAGCTCGGTCGTATCGCGGTTGGCGTCCAGGTAGATGCGGGGGAAGTGGGCCTCGACCCAGGCCACGCCGAGCGCGGGGGCAAAGGCGTAGATCTTTTCGACGTGGGTGTCTTCGGCCCGGCGCAGCGTGGCCAGGTCTAGGGCGGAACCAAAGTCGTCGGGGTACCGGGTGCCGCTGTGGGGGGAGTCGAGGACCAGTGGTGTGCTGCCGGGCACCGCAGTGACGGTGGCGGTGCTGGAGGGTTGTGTGGCAAGCCCCGGCGAGCCGGTGACGCCGGGCTGGGCCTGCTGGAAGCGGTGGTGGATCAGTTTCAAGGCTGCATGCATAGGCAGAGTGTGCGCAAAGGAGGGCGGCTGGCCTAGCCGCCCAGACCGGGATGTGACTATGGTTATCCCTGAGACCTTGAGCAGGCCCGGGAAGCAGGCTTGCCTGCGTCGTCTCACCATCCCAGCTGTGGCCGTCCCCGGGGCGAGGGCCCGGGGAAATCAGGTCAGTCGAGCACCACCTTGGCGTAGGCCGCCACGCGCTTCATCTTGTCGATCTCGCTGGCGATCTGGGCCGTGAACTCCTTGGGTGTGGTGCCCGAGGGGTAGAGGCCCTGGCCTGCCAGGCGCTCGCGCACGGCGGGCTCCTTCAGGGCCTGGGCGACGGCTTGCTGGATGCGCTCTGCCGCCGCTGGGGGCGTGCCCGCAGGGGCCACCAGGCCAAACCATGAAGGCTCGTTGGCCTGCTTGTAGCCCAGTTCGGCGTAGGTGGGCACATCGGGCAATACATCCAGCCGCTCGGGCCACGACACCGCCAGTGCCTTGAGCTTGCCCGATTTGACGTGCGGGAGCGACGAAGCCACCTGGTCAAAGTACACCGCCACCTGGCCCGCCAGCACGTCGTTGATGGCCGGGCCTGCACCACGGTAGGGGATGTGCACCATGGAGGTGCCCGTGCTGCTCTTGAACAGCTCGCCCCACATGTGGCCGATGGTGCCGTTGCCGGGGGTGGCGTAGGACACCTTGCCGGGGTTGGCCTTGAGGTACTTCACCAGCTCCGCAAAGTCCTTGACGGGCACCACGGCCGGGTTGATCACGATGACGCCCGGGGCCTTGACGATCTCGGTCACGCCGATGAAGTCCTTGGTTGGGTGGTAGGGCAGCTTGGTGTACACGGCGGGGTTCACGCCATGGGTGGACAGCGTGGCCACGCCCAGGGTGAGGCCGTCTGCCGGCGCGCGGGCGACTTCGGCCATGCCGATGGAGCCGCCTGCGCCGCCCCGGTTTTCCAGCACCACGGGCTGCTTGAGGATGCGCGCCAGCGACTCTTGCAGGCTGCGGGCCGTGATGTCCGTGGCGCCCCCGGGCGGGAACGGAACGATGATGCGCAGGGGCTTGCCCTCTTGCGCCAAAGACATTCCGGGAGCGAAAGATACGGCGGCCAGCGCTGAGAGCAAGTGACGGCGTTGCATGGGCATTTCTCCTATGGGTTGCATTGAGGTTAAAGGATTCAATGCGCTCTACCAAGCAATGGATATGCCTGATAACATTCCTGTTTGGAATGATTTGATTACTTACTATGTCATCTCTTCGCCGCCTCTCGCCACCTGTTCACCTGCTGCGGGCTTTTTCCACGGTGACGCGGTTCGGCGGGGTGTCCCGCGCGGCCGAGGCCCTGCACCTCACCCAAAGCGCGGTCAGCAAACAGGTCAAGGAACTGGAGACCTGGGTGGGCGTGCCGCTGTTCGAGCGCAGCCGCAAGCGCCTGGCGCTCACCCCCGCCGGCGAGCGCTACGAAAAGGCGGTGCGTGGCGTGCTGGCGCAGCTGGAGGCCGCCACGCTGGAGCTGATCACCAGCGATGACGGTGGGGGGGCGCTGCACCTGTCCAGCCTGCCCACGTTTGCGGCCAAATGGCTCATCCCACGCCTGCCGCAGTTCCAGCAACAGCACCCGCAAATCACGCTGCACTTTGTGCCCTATGTGCACAGCTACGACTTCACCCGCCCCGAGCTGGACTGCGCCATCCTGTTCGGCGACGGCCACTGGCCCGGCGCGCACGCCCACCACATCACGGGCAACGAGGTGGCGCTGATCGCCCCTCGCACCAAGGTGGCCGACTGGCCCATCCACACCCCGCGCGATGTGGCCCGCTACACGCTGCTGCGCCACGTGACCGTGCCCGAGGCGTGGTTGCGCTGGAGCGAGACGCACGGTGTGGAAGGCCTCATCGACCCGCTGGCCGGGCCGCAGTTCGACCAGTTCCAGACCATGATCCGCGCCGTGATGGCGGGCATGGGACTGGCGCTGGTGCCGCGTTGCCTGGTGCAGGATGAAATCACGGCAGGCCTGGTGCGCGAGCCCCTGCCCGATGCCGACCTGCGCGGCGGTTACCGGAGTGATGTGGGCTACTGGTTCTGCTACCCCGAAGGCCGCACGCAGCTGCACGCGCTGCAGTGCTTCAGGGAATGGCTGCTGGCTTGCGCCGAGCCGATGGGGGCTCAGGCACCCGTATCGCCGCCCGCATAGGCCTCCAGCCCAATGGCCACCACGGTGGCCACGTCATGGCCCACTTCGTCGCGGAACTCCGCCTCGGCCTGCGCCACGGCATCCCGGAACGCTTGCAGCCACGCCAGGCCGGTGGGCGTGAAGCACACGCGGCGCGCCCGCGCATCGAGCGGGTCGGCCTCGCGCGTGACCAGCCCCCAGGCCTCGCACTGGTCCACCAGGTTGGCCATAGCCTGCTTGGTCATGCCCGCGCGCTGGGCCAGATCGGTCAGTCGGTCGCCCTGCAAGGCCAGGTGCCGGGTGATGTGCACGTGCGCAGCCGTCACCTGGTCGCGTGCCGCCAGGTTGGACAGCGCCAGCGGCACCTCCACATTGCGCGCCATGAGCTGCAGTACCCGCGCGTCGAAGCGGCGCAGGGCGCTGCCCATCAGGCGGCCCAGGTGGGTCTGGCGCCAGCGGTCGTCAGGCCCCGGGGCGGGCGTGGCAAGGGGGGCGGCTGGAGAAAAATCGGCCATGCGATATTGTCAGGCAAACTGACTAAAAATCGCTTTATCTGGATTTCATTGCTCGCATAAACTACTGTTCAAGCATCCAGCCTGTGATTAACCGCAGAGCGGTGCAAGCATCCAACCTGTTGTTTTACAAGGAGTTTTTCATGGACGTCGCAGTCAAAGGCACCAACCCCGCATTGCCCGTAAACACGGAAAAGGCCAAGGCCCTGGCCGCCGCGCTCGCCCAGATCGAGAAGCAATTCGGCAAGGGCACGATCATGCGCCTGGGTGAAGGCGAGGTGATCGAGGACATCCAGGTCGTCTCCACCGGCTCGCTGGGCCTGGACATTGCGCTGGGCGTGGGCGGCCTGCCCCGTGGCCGTGTGGTCGAAATCTATGGCCCGGAATCGTCGGGCAAGACCACGCTCACGCTGCAGGTGATTGCCGAGATGCAAAAGCAAGGCGGCACCTGCGCGTTTGTCGACGCAGAGCACGCCCTGGATGTGCAGTACGCCCAGAAGCTGGGTGTGCAGCTGTCCGACCTGCTGATCAGCCAGCCCGATACCGGCGAGCAGGCGCTGGAAATCGTGGACAGCCTGGTGCGCTCCGGCGCCGTGGACCTGATCGTGGTGGACTCGGTGGCTGCGCTCACGCCCAAGGCCGAAATCGAAGGCGAGATGGGCGACGCCCTGCCCGGTCTGCAAGCCCGCCTGATGAGCCAGGCGCTGCGCAAGCTCACCGCCACGATCAAGAAGACCAACTGCATGGTCATCTTCATCAACCAGATCCGTATGAAGATCGGCGTGATGTTCGGCTCGCCCGAAACGACGACCGGCGGCAATGCGCTCAAGTTCTACGCGTCGGTGCGCCTCGACATCCGTCGCACCGGCACAATCAAGAAGGGCGACGAAGCCATCGGCAACGAGACCAAGGTCAAGGTGGTCAAGAACAAGGTGAGCCCGCCCTTCAAGACGGCCGAGTTCGACATCCTGTTCGGCGAGGGCATCAGCCGCGAGGGCGAGATCATCGACATGGGCGTGACGGCCAAGATCGTGGAAAAGAGCGGTGCCTGGTACGCCTACAACGGCGAAAAGATCGGCCAAGGCCGTGACAACGCCCGCGAGTTTTTGCGCGAAAACCCCGACCTGGCCCGCGAGATCGAGAACAAGGTGCGCGAAGGCCTGGGCATTGCGCTGCTGCCTGGCGCACTGCAGGCCCCAGCAGCGGCTGCGGACGAGTGATTTCGGTTTTTGAAGGCAAATAGCCTGCAGGCGCTCATATCATATGCGTTTGTAGCTATTGAAAATATAGCATTTGGTCAGTCATGGGATTCACTGCGCTCTCGCTCAAGGGCCGTGCGCTGCGGCTGCTGAGCCAGCGGGAGCATTCGCGCGCCGAGCTGCAGCGCAAGCTCGCGCCGCATGTGCAGGAGGGCGAAGACCTGGAGGCTGTGCTGGACGACCTGCAGGCCAAGGACTTCATCAGCGAGGCGCGCGTGGTGGAGTCGGTGTTGCACCGGCGCGCAGGGCGTCTGGGTGCTTCGCGCATCCGGCAGGAGCTGCAGTCCAAGGGGCTGGGCGCAGAGGCCGTGCAGCAGGCCGTGGCCCAGCTGCAGGGCAGCGAACTGGAGCGTGCCCGCGAGGTATGGCGCCGCAAGTTTGGCGAGCCCGCCGCAGACCCACAAACCCGCGCCAAGCACATGCGGTTTTTGCTGGTACGGGGGTTCTCAGGCGATGTGGCGCGGCGCGCGGTGCTGGGCGCCGATGCGTCTGACGAGGGCTGACTGCAACGCCAACAAGCGGGGCATCGGCCCCGCTTCCTGACGCGCTCTGAGGTGTTTACACGCCCAGCATCAATTGCAGGTTCTGCACTGCAGCGCCACTGGCGCCCTTGCCCAGGTTGTCCAGGCGCGCGATGACCACGGCCTGCCGGTACTGCTCGTTGGCAAACACGCGCAGCTCCAGCTTGTTGGTGTCGGTCAGCGTGTCGGCGGCCAGCTTCAAATCGTCGGTGGGGGGCAGCACGCTGACCCATTGTTCTGGCGTGTTGGCGCGGCTGTAGTGGCTGGCCAGCACGTCGTGCAGGTCGCTGGCCTTGGGGGCTCCGGGCAGCAGGTCCAGGTGCAGCGGCAACTGCACCAGCATGCCCTGGCGGAAGTTGCCCACCGCAGGGATAAACACCGGGCGGCGTGTGAGCCCGGTGTAGCGCAAGATTTCGGGGATGTGCTTGTGCGACAGGCCCAGTGCATACGCCTCATACGGCGCTGCGGTGCCCGCCTCGTAGGCTTCGATCATGGTGCGGCCGCCGCCGGAGTAGCCCGAGACCGAAGGCAGGCTCAGGGGGTAGTCCGCAGGGATCAGGCCTGCATCGACCAGCGGGCGCAGCATGGCAATCGCTCCCGTGGCGTAGCAGCCGGGATTGGAGACGCGGGTGGCGTCGCGCACCGCTTGTGTCTGCGCTGCCGCGAGTTCCGGAAACCCGTACACCCAACCATCGGCCGTGCGGTGCGCCGTGCTGGCATCGATCACCTTGACCTTGCGGACCGATCTGCGCTCGATCTCGTCCACCATCGCCACGGTGTCGCGCGCAGCGTCGTCGTGCAGGCACAGCACCACCAGATCCACCCCCGCGATCAGGTCGCGTTTGGCGGCCGGGTCCTTGCGCAGCTCGGGCGCGATGCTGACCAGTTCGATCTGCGGCATGGCCTGCAGGCGCTCGCGGATCTGCAGGCCCGTGGTACCGGCTTCGCCATCAATAAAGACTTTGGACATGGGGGGTGCTCCTGCAAAAAAGGTGGCAGCGTCTGCCGGATAGAAGTGGGGGCGGGAAGGCCGCCAGGCCCACCCAGGGTGTAAGTCAGGCACAAGGATGGTGCGTTGCAGCATGATACAGTCGCGGGTTGCCATGTCCCAAGCCCGCGGCCAGACATCTGTTCATGGTAAACGGGTAACTACCACCCTTCCCTGAGAGAGACCTCATGAAGATTCACGAATACCAAGGCAAGGAAATCTTGCGCAATTTTGGTGTGCCCGTTCCGCGTGGCATTCCCGCATTCACGGTGCAAGAAGCCGTGGAAGCAGCCCAGAAGCTCGGCGGCCCCGTGTGGGTGGTCAAGGCCCAGATCCACGCCGGTGGCCGTGGCAAGGGCGGCGGCGTGAAGGTTGCCAAGACCATTGACGACGTGAAAGCACGCGCCAGCGACATTCTGGGCATGCAGCTGGTCACGCACCAGACTGGCGCTGAGGGCCAGAAGGTCCGCCGCCTGTACATCGAAGACGGCGCCGACATCAAGAATGAGCTGTACGTCTCGCTGGTCACCGACCGCGCCACGCAGAAGGTCGCCCTGATCGCTTCGAGCGAAGGCGGCATGGACATCGAGGAAGTGGCCCACTCCACGCCCGAGAAGATCATCACCGAGATGATCGACCCGCTGACCGGCATCACCGAAGCGCAGAGCCGCAAGGTGGCAGCAGCCATCGGCCTGACCGGCGCTTCCATCGACCAAGCCGTGGACATCTTCGCCAAGATCTACAAGTGCTACATGGACACCGACGCGTCGCTGGTGGAAATCAACCCCCTGAACTGCGACTCCAAGGGCAACCTGATGGCCCTGGACGCAAAGTTCAACTTTGACGCCAACGCCCTGTTCCGTCACCCAGAAATCGTGGCCTTCCGCGATCTGGACGAAGAAGATCCGGCCGAAGTGGAAGCCTCTAAGTTCGATCTGGCCTACATCAGCCTCGATGGCAACATCGGCTGCCTGGTGAACGGCGCTGGCCTGGCCATGGCCACCATGGACACCATCAAGCTGTTCGGCGGCGAGCCGGCCAACTTCCTGGACGTGGGCGGCGGTGCTACCCCCGAGAAGGTGACTGAAGCCTTCAAGATCATGCTGAAGAACCCCAAGGTCGAAGGCATTCTGGTCAACATCTTCGGCGGCATCATGAAGTGCGACACCATCGCCACCGGCGTGATCACAGCTTGCAAGGCCGTGAACCTGAACGTGCCGCTGGTCGTGCGCATGAAGGGCACGAACGAAGAGCTCGGCAAGAAGATGCTGGCCGAGTCTGGCCTGCCCATCATTGCCGCAGACACCATGGCCGAAGCTGCGACCAAGATCGTTGCTGCCGTCAAGTAAGCCCGGAGAACACACATGTCGATCTACATCAACAAAGACACCAAGGTCATCACCCAGGGCATCACGGGCAAGACTGGCCAGTTCCACACCGAAAAGTGCCAGGAATACGCGAACGGCAAGAACTGCTTCGTGGCGGGCGTGAACCCCAAGAAGGCGGGCGAGTCGATCTTCAACATCCCGATCTACGCCTCCGTCAAGGAAGCCGCCCAGCAGACCGGTGCCACCGTGTCGGTGATCTATGTGCCGCCCGCAGGCGCTGCGGACGCGATCTGGGAAGCTGTCGAAGCCGACCTGGACATGGCCATCTGCATCACCGAAGGCATTCCGGTCAAGGACATGCTGATGGTGCGCAACAAGATGAAGGCCAAGGAAGCCGCTGGCGGCAAGAAGACGCTGCTGCTGGGCCCCAACTGCCCTGGCCTGATCACGCCTGACGAAATCAAGATCGGCATCATGCCCGGTCACATCCACCGCAAGGGCCGTATCGGTGTGGTGTCCCGCTCGGGCACGCTGACGTACGAAGCCGTGGCCATGTTGACCGAAGTCGGTCTTGGTCAATCGAGCGCCGTGGGCATTGGTGGCGACCCCATCAACGGCCTCAAGCACATCGACGTGATGAAGGCATTCAACGACGATCCAGACACCGATGCCGTGATCATGATTGGCGAAATCGGCGGTCCGGATGAAGCCGAAGCCGCCCAGTGGTGCAAGGCCAACATGAAAAAGCCCATCGTCGGTTTCATCGCTGGCGTGACCGCCCCTCCCGGCAAGCGCATGGGCCATGCGGGCGCCCTGATCTCTGGCGGCGCCGATACGGCCGATGCCAAGCTGGCCATCATGGAAGAGTCGGGTTTCATCATCACCCGCAACCCTTCGGAACTGGGCAAGCTGCTCAAGGCCCAGCTGAAGTAAGCGGGCTGTCGCTGTCCCGTCCGTAAGCACAATTACGGACGCGGGGCGCGGCACAGACCGCTAGACTGGCGGCTCCTACAAAAAGAGAAGCGCTCGGAACCCAGGTTCCGGGCGCTTCTTGCATTCATAACAGTGGAGTCAGTCATGGAGTTTCTGCAAAGCGCCGATTTTTGGATCGGCCTGGTGAAGATCGTCTGGATCAACATCATTCTTTCAGGCGATAACGCGGTGGTCATCGCGCTGGCAGCCCGGTCCCTTCCCCCCCATCAGCAAAAGAAAGCCGTGTTCTGGGGCTCTGGCGCTGCCGTGGTCTTGCGGATTTTGCTGACCGTTGTGGCTGCCAAGCTGCTGGAGCTGTCGTTCCTGCAGATCGTGGGCGGTTGTCTGCTGCTGTGGATCGGCTTTCAGCTGCTCAGCGACGACGAGGAGGACGAGGGCGAGTCCAAAACCTATGGCAGCCTGATGGCCGCCGTCCGCACCATCCTCATCGCCGACTTGGTGATGAGCCTGGACAACGTGATCGCTGTGGCGGCTGCGGCCCAGGGCAACGTGGTGCTGCTGGTGTTGGGCTTGGCCATCAGTATCCCGCTGGTGATTTTCGGCAGCACCCTCATGATCAAGCTCATGGAGCGTTTCCCTGTCATCGTGGTGCTCGGCGCCGCGCTGATCGGCTGGGTGGGTGGAGAAACCATCGCCAGCGATGCCATCTTGCATGACTACGCAGTGGCGCACCCTGCGCTGCACTATGTAGCGGCCGCACTGGGCGCCGCGCTGGTGGTGGGCGTGGGCAAGTTCTGGCGCAAGGGATCCAACAGCGCATCCGCGACCTGAGGGTTGCAGCCCAAGGGGCTTGCACGGAGGTGCAACCCCTCTTTAAGGCCAGCGACTGACAAAAATGGCATGGCGCTGGCGTCCCATCCCGGGGTTGCGTGACAAGAACGACACGCAACGCCACCCCCGCTGCCCATTCGCTCCGAATCTCCTCTTAACAACGGTCCTGAGGCCCTTGGACTGCATGGGCGCAGTTATTGCTTCAAATCCACCCAATACTGAGTGGAATAACAGCAAGTGGGACGAAAAACCTCGGCGCGGCGGATGGATGGATGGCGTACCGACGGCTTTTGGGGCGGATTGGTGGCACTGGCCGTAGCGGGCCTGTGCGCGGTCACGGGCGCATCGTTGTCGCTCGAACACAAGCTCTACGACGCCGCCATCCGCACCTCGTCCCCTGCCCCGTTGGCCGACGTGGTGATTGTCGCCATCGATGATGCCAGCTTGGCCGCTCTGGGGCCGTGGCCCTGGTCGCGTGACATCCACGCGCGCCTGGTTGATGGCCTGTCAGCGGCTGGTGCCCAAACCGTTGTTTACACCCCCCCATTCACACAGCCCCAGAACGACAGGGGCTTGGGTTACCTGAGAAAAATCCGCGAAACCCTTGCCGCTGCGCCTGAGGGAACCGCACTGACGGCCGAGCTCGGCCGTGTGGTGGGTGAGGCAGAAGCTGTACTCGACGGCGATGCGCGTCTGGCAGCCTCCATACAGCGGGCGGGCAACGTGCTCCTGGCTTCGCGTTATGAAAGTGGCGGGGCTGCTGCGCCCCTGCCGTCGTACGTGCGTCGCAGCACGTTGCCCGACCCGGGTGCTGCTGCAACCCCGATGCAGTCGGCGCAGCACCCCATCCCGTCGTTGGGCGCGGTGGCGGCTGGGGTGGGGCACTTGTATGCAGAGGCTGACCTGGATGGGCGTGTACGCCAGGTTCCACTGCTTCTTCGCTACGACAGCGTGGGGGTGCCGTCCTTGGCGTTGCTGGCGGCGCAACACAGCCTGCATCTGGGGTTGGGTGATATCCGCGTGGTCGATGCGCCTGCGGGGCTGCGGCTCGGAGGGCTGAACGTTGCCACCAATGCAGGCGCCGTGTTGCGTCCCCGCTGGCAAGTGGCTGGCGATGGAGCGGGCACCTTCCCTATTCTGTCGGCTGCCAGCGTGCTCGATGGAACCGTCGCCGCTGGTAGCTTGCAGGGCAAGATCGTATTGGTGGGCGAAATGACGGAGAAGATGGGCGCCCCAGCGGCGCAGCTGGGGGAGCATGCTGCCTATCCGGTGGAGGTGTTGGCGCAAACCTTGTCATCCATTCGCCTCGGGCTGGGCGTGACAGAGCCAGGCTGGGCTACTCCGGCCGCTTGGCTGGTGTTGGCGCTGGGGGGGGTGTATCTGGTGCTGTTGGCGCCGCGTTTGGCGCGCCCCGTCGGGATGGGGGGCGGTGCGGCGCTCGCGCTCACCGTTGTCATCGCCGAATGGACCCTTTTGCGCTATGGGGGGTTGTGGGTTCCGTTGTTGCTGCCAGTGCTGGCTGTATTGGCTGGTACTACCGTGGTGGTGCTTTTGCACCGTGGTCGACTGAGTGACGCCTCCGGACGTTCCGCAGAAGCCGCCGAGACGGACCGCATGATGGGCTTGGCCCTGCAGGGCCAGGGACAACTGGATATGGCCTTTGAGCGCCTGCGCAAGGTACCTGCCAGCGACGCGCTTCTGGACAATCTCTACCATCTGGCGGAGGATTTCGAGCGCAAGCGCCACTTCGGCAAGGCGCAGACGGTCTACGAACATATCCTGCGCCATGACCGGCACTACAAGGACGCCCGCAGCCGCTACAAGCGTGCCAAGGCTCAGGCACAAGGTGGCGCGCAAGCTCCGCAGGGCGCCACAGACTCTTTGCCGGGTGCCGGCGCTGCAGCGCCCCGCCTGCCAGGCGATGCGAGTGTCGGCGTGCCCATGTTGGGGCGCTACCAGATTGATCGTGAAATTGGCAAAGGCGCCATGGGAGTGGTGTATCTGGGGCGCGATCCGAAGATCGGCCGCGTCGTAGCCATCAAGACTCTGGCCTTGGGGCAGGAGTTCGAAGGTGACGCCCTGATCGATGCGCGCGCACGGTTTTTCCGAGAGGCCGAAACTGCAGGCCGATTACAGCATCCGAACATCGTCACCATTTTTGATGCCGGTGAGGAGCATGACTTGGCCTATATCGCCATGGAGTTCCTCAAGGGTCAGGACCTGACCCATGTCTGTGGCCAGGGCCGGCTGCTGCCGGTCCCCACCGTGCTCTCCATTGCAGCCAGGGTGGCCGATGCGCTGGACTATGCCCATGCCCACAATGTGGTGCACCGCGATATCAAGCCCGCCAACATCATGTTTGACGGCGGGACAGAGGCGGTCAAAGTGACGGACTTCGGTATTGCCCGCATCACGGATTCGAGCAAGACCCGTACGGGGCTGGTTCTGGGAACACCCAGCTTCATGTCTCCGGAGCAACTGGCGGGAAAGAAAGTCGATGGGCGCTCCGACCTTTATTCGCTGGGCATCACCCTCTTCCAGTTGTTGACGGGCACGCTGCCGCTGCGGGGAGCGTCCATGACCGAGCTGATGCACAAGATCGCGAGCGTGGAGGCGCCCGATGTGCGCCAACTGCGCCCCGAACTCTCAGCCGCGGTGGCCAGGGTGGTGGCGCTGTCGTTGCAAAAGCGGCCAGAGGCGCGTTATCAGACCGGGCGGCAGTTCGCGGCGGATCTGCGGCAGGCCATGACCGGCGATGCCCGATTCAGCCCTGAACCAGTCGTCTATGATGCGGACCGCGATGCAACAGGGCAAGAAATGGCGGATTTTCAGGAAACCGTGATGGAGCCCCCCGCTGTGCGGGGTGCGGCAGCCCCGCCGATTTCGGGCGCCCCATGACGCACGCCTCCACATCCATGACCTACGAATTCACTGCGCGGACCGACAAGGGCCGCGTGCGTTCCAACAACGAAGACGCGGTAGCCGTTGACCGCGATGCGCAGGTCGCGATATTGGCCGATGGCATGGGCGGCTACAACGCGGGCGAAGTGGCCAGTGGCATGGCAACCACCTTCATCCGTACCGAAATGGCCCGCTGGTTGGCCCAAGCCGGCGCGAGTCCCCAGTCCACGGACGTGCGCCGGGCGCTGGAAATCTGCGTGGAAAACGCCAATCACGCCATTCTGGGGGCATCTCTCTCCAATCCGCAGTACGCGGGCATGGGTACGACGCTGGTGGTTGCCGTGTTCCACGGCAGCCGCCTGATCCTGGGGCATATTGGCGATTCGCGCTGTTACCGTCTGCGTGATGGTGCTTTGCAGCAAATCACGCGCGACCATTCCTGGTTGCAGGAACAGGTCGATGCGGGGCTGCTGACGGCGCAGCAGGCGGCCTTGTCTTCCAATCGCAATCTGGTGACTCGGGCCTTGGGTGTGGAGCCCAATGTGCTGATGGAAGTCAACGAGTTTCAGGTGGCGCCGAATGATCTGTTTTTACTCTGTTCCGATGGGCTCACCGACATGGTGTCCGATTCGGATCTGGCGGAGCTCGTGCGGGCGCCCATGCCTTTGGAGGAAAAAGCGACACTGCTCATTGACACCGCCAACGCCAACGGCGGTCGTGATAACGTGAGCGTGCTGCTGGTGCAGGCTGCCGCTGGGGGCAAGAAGCGTGGCCTCATGTCCCGATTGCTAGGGGCCTCTTGAACGGCCCGAACTACAACAATTCATCACATCAGGAGTGGATCATGCCGAGAATGATCGTTTCAATCGACGGCGTTGTCATCAAGGAAGTGCAGCTGACCAAGGAGCGGACCACGCTGGGCCGGCGCCCCTACAACGACATCGTGATCGACAACCTTGCGGTGAGCGGTGAGCATGCCGTGCTCCACATGGTGGGACAGGATGTGGAGATTGAAGACCTGGGCAGCACCAACGGCACTTATGTGAACGCCAAGGCCGTCAAGCGCCAGGAGTTGCGCAATGGCGATACAGTGGAAGTGGGCAAGTACAAGATTCGGTTCCTCCAGGACGCCGAAGGTCAGAACTTTGAGAAGACCATGATCTTCAAGCCCGGAATGGTGCCGCCTGCGGTCGCCGCTGCTAGGCCCGCTCCGGCCGCGCCCGCGCCAGCCCCGATTTCGGCCGTGATTCGGGTCATGTCCGGTGCTGCTGCGGGGCGTGAAGTGTCGCTGCAGAAGGTGGTCACCACGATTGGAAAGCCGGGTGTGGCTGTGGCTTCCATCACCAAGCGGCACCAGGGTTTTGTCTTGGCCCATGTCGAAGGACCGGACATGCCGCTGCTCAACGGCGCTGCCATTGGTGCATCGCCGGTTCCCCTGAAGCACGGGGATCGCCTGGAGCTGGCGGGCACCGAGATGCAGTTCGAGCAAAGCTGACACTCTGCAAAAGGCTCGCATCATCGCTGCGGGCCCTTGCTGACTGGACACTCCTATTCCTGCGCGTGGACCTATGTTGCAGTCCTTGTCGCAGCTGTTCCTCCGACGCTGGCAACGCATCGCAGTCACGCTGATACCGCTGGTTTTTGCGTTGCTGCACGTGGCCGATGTGCTCCACCTGCAGGTGTTGGAGCGACTGGACAACATCATCTACGACACCCGCTTGCGGGTGACCATGCCACGAACGCTGGACGAGCGGATCGTCATCGTCGATATCGACGAGAAGAGCCTGGGGCGTGTGGGGCAATGGCCCTGGCGCAGGGACAAGATGGCTGCGTTGGTGCATGAGCTGTTTGAGCGCCAACAAGTGGCCGTGGTGGGGTTTGACGTTCTGTTTGCCGAGGCCGATGAAAGTTCGGGCCTCTCTACGCTGCAACAACTGGCGCAGGGCCCTTTACGCAGCCAGCCGGCCTTCCAAGAGCAACTGGAACGTCTGGCGCCCTCACTGGACCATGACGCTCTTTTTGCGCAGTCTCTGCACGGGCAGCCAGTGGTGCTGGGTTACTACCTTTCGGGCGAAGACCGCGACGGCATCACGAAAGGCATGTTGCCAGAACCCGCCCTGCCCGTGGAGCGCTTGCGGGGCTTGCCTCTGGGGGCGACTACGTGGCGTGGGTACAGCAGCAACATTGAGTCCCTGACCCAGGCGGCACCTGCTGCAGGCTTCTTCAACTCGATCACGGACGAGGACGGAGTTGTTCGTTCCCTTCCCCTGTTGGCAGAGTACCAGGGGCAGTATTACGAATCGCTGGCATTGGCCATGTTCCGCACCGCCATCGGTCTGCCAGAGATTCACCCCGGCTTTGTGAATTCCAAGCCGTCCGGGACGCATGATGTGCTCCAAAGCATCGTGCTGCGCCAAGATGGTCGCACGCTGGCGCTCCCCGTGGACCAGCAGTTGGCCACGCTCATTCCCTACCGTGGGCCGGGCGATGCCAAGGGTGGTTCCTTTCGGTACATCTCGGCGTCGGACGTTCTGGATGGCTTACTGCCGGCTGGTCAACTCAAGGACCAATTGGTGCTGGTAGGTTCGACAGCACCTGGTTTGCTGGATTTGCGTGTGACGCCGGTGGGCAGGACGTACCCAGGCGTGGAGACCCATGCCAACGTGTTGTCGGCATTCCTGGATGGCAAGAGCATCGTTCGGCCTGACTATGCCGCTGGGTTTGACGTGCTGCAGCTGCTGTGCGCGGGTTTGCTATTGGCAGTCGCCTTGCCGCTCTTGTCAGCGTCGTCTGCGGTCTTGCTCAGTGGTGGTGTGCTTTGTGCGCTGGTAGGACTCAATCTGTGGATGTACATCGCGCAGGGGCTGGCGTTGCCGCTCGCCACTGCGGTGGTGATGGCTATGCTGGCCTTTGCCCTCAACATGGCGTATGGCTACTTTGTGGAGAGCCGCTCCAAGCGCGAACTCGCAGCCCTGTTCAGCGCCTATGTGCCTCCAGAGCTGGTGGCCGAAATGGTCAAGCAGCCGGAGCACTACAGCATGCAGGCCACCAACCGGGAGCTGACGGTGATGTTCTGCGACATGCGCGGCTTTACCGCCATGTCCGAGCGGATGGAGCCTTTGCAGCTGCAAGGGTTGTTGAATGAAGTATTTAGCAAGCTCACCCATATCATCCGCAGCCACCGCGGCACCATCGACAAATACATGGGCGACTGTGTCATGGCTTTTTGGGGGGCTCCAGTGGCCACGCCGGATCATGCCCAACTGGCAGTGACTGCGGCCCTGGAGATGTCGCAGGCCATTGGGCAAATCAACGCCAATCATCGCCAGCGCGGTTTGCCCGAGATCGGGGTGGGCATTGGGCTCAACACCGGGGTCATGTGCGTGGGTGACATGGGCTCTGACATCCGGCGCAGCTATACGGTCATCGGCGATGCGGTCAACCTTGGCTCCCGCCTGGAGGGACTGTCCAAGCACTACGGTACTTCGATCGTGGTGAGCGAATCTGCCATGCAGCTCGCCCCTCAGTTTGTATGGCAGGCCATGGACCGCGTGCGCGTCAAAGGCAAGGCGCAGGCCGTGCCGATTTACCAGCCCCTTGCACCCAGGGGGCAGCTATCCACCGATCTCGCTGAAGAACTGGCTGTGTGGGAGGGTTTTCTGCGTGCCTACGCAGCACAAGAATGGGCACAATGCGACAAACTGATGGGGCAGTTGCGAGGTCTTAGACCCCACAGCATCCTGTACGAGTTGTACGCGGCACGGGTCGAAGGCCTGCGTAATTTGCCTTTCAACCCGGATTGGGATAGCGCCACCAATTTCGACACCAAGTAGAAGGCTTGACATGAAGGTTCGTGTGCTGGGGTGCTCCGGCGCTATCGCCAAGGACTGTCGCACGACATCGTTCTTGATCGGTGACAGCATCTTGCTCGATGCGGGAACTGGTGTGGGCGACCTCACGCTGGAAGAGATGGCCAAGATTGACCATGTGCTGCTGACCCATTCTCACCTGGATCACATCGCCTCGCTGCCCCTGATGCTCGACGCCGTGTCATCGCTGCGCACTGGCCCGGTGCAGGTACACGCGTTGGCTGCCACCATTGGGGCGCTTCAGGCGCATGTATTCAACAACGTTATCTGGCCAGATTTCAGCGCCATACCGTCTACCGCATCCCCGTTTCTGCAGTATCGAGCTTTTGCATCTGGTGATTTACTGAGCATCGCAGGTGTTCAGGTCGAAGTGCTACCAGCACACCATACTGTCCCAGCTGTAGGCTTTGCGGTGCAAGGCGATACCGGCTGGTGGGTGTTTAGCGGGGATACCGAGCGCAATCCGTCGTTCTGGAATCGCATCAACACATTGGCGGTGGCTTGCTTGGTGATCGAGACGGCTTTCAGTAATCGTGAGCGTGACCTAGCGCGCCGTAGCTTGCATCTCTCTCCGGAGGCCTTGGCGCAGGAGCTGGAACACATCCCCGTAGCTGACCGTTACCCCATCTACATCACACACACCAAGCCGTCCGAGACCTCACTCATCATGGACGAGATCAAACGGCTCGACTGCACAGCAAACACACTTTACAGCTCGCATGACATTCGTTGGTTGAGTGCGGGGCAGACGATGGATGTCTAGCGAAAGTGCCCCTGGGCATGACAATACTGGGTGACAAAAATGTAATTTCAAGAGTAATTGAGACCGATCTTCGAGTAAAAGGCAATGTCGATGGACGGCAGCGTTAAGTAAATTCGTCAACTCATACTTGATTGAGGTCTTTTCGGGGCGTTCACTAAATATTGGGCGACTCCTGAAGGCTTGTCAGTTTGCTGGCGGGGGGCCTACTTGCTATTTGGATTTATGTCGACTGGGTGTAGTCGTCCTCCGTTTCAATAAGCAGGCACAGCAATTGCATAGTCATTGTGCATTTGCAACTTTTCCTAGGAGTTTTTCATGAAGCGTTCTATTCAAAAGGGTTTCACCCTGATCGAATTGATGATCGTGGTTGCGATCATTGGCATCTTGGCTGCTGTCGCGTTGCCTGCCTACAAGGACTACACGGTCAAGGCGCGCATGTCTGAAGTGGTTCTTGCTGCTTCTCAGTGCCGCACTACCATCAGCGAAACCATCCAGAGCATGAACCCCACGTCGACGTTGTCGGGTACCAATGCCTTCGGTTGCGATGCGACCAACCCCACCAAGATGGTGGCATCGATTGCAGCCGATGCAGTGACTGGAACAATCACTGTTGTGCCGCATGCCAGCAATCTGGGTCAAGCCACTGCTTTTGTCGCTGCTAGCGATTACATTACGCTGACACCAAAGAAGGACAGTGCAGGTGCAGCTTACGCTTTGGGTACTGCCACCACTGGCGGCCAGGGCACCCAAGTGTACGAATGGGTTTGCAAGGGCAATGGTGCTGCACTCAAGTACTCGCCAGGTTCTTGCCGCTGATAGCGGTCTCGAATCGGTATAACTTATGATTCGCAAAAGGGGGCTTCGGCCCCCTTTTCGTTTGATTGCTCTACGCACCGTGCCAATGACCTCCGATTCGTCACCTCGCCCCGCCCGCTGGACAGTGCTGGCCGCCTTCGTGTTTGCGCTGAGTTGGCTGCTGCCCAACCACCACGAGCCCTGGGTGGATTTTTATTCCGATGCCTGGGCCGCGCTTGTGCTTTGGTGTGTGGGGGCCGCGGTGTTTTGGCGCAGTCGGCAGCTGACTCGCATGACGTGGCACACGCTGCCGATACTGGCGTTAGGCTGCGTTGCCATTGTGTGGATGCAGTACGCCGTCGGCTTGGTGGAGTCTTTCGGTGTCGCGTGGATTAGTTCCCTGTACCTTTTGGGTTTGATGCTGGCGCTGCTTGTGGGCACTGCGTGGGAGCGATGGCAGCCGGGGCAATGCGCCGATTTCCTGTTCATCGCAGTGCTGGTTGGAGCATCGGGCTCGCAGCTGATTCAGGTGCAGCAGTGGTTGCGCCTCGATCCAGGGCAGTTTTTCTGGCTATTCATTCCGCCGCCGCCCTCCCGCTTTCATGCCAATCTGGGTCAGCCCAACCAGCTGTCCAGCCTGCTGTGCTTGGGAGTGCTGGCCTGCGCCTGGCTTAATGGCCGCGGGCGCCTGCCGGGTTGGGTGGCCTGGGGCTGGGCTGTACTGCTGGCGGTGGGGCTGGCGCTGACAGATTCGCGTACAGGTTGGGCTATCGTACTGGTGGTTTTGGGCGCGCTGCTGGTGTGGCGGCAGCGGCTGGCCATCCCGCGCCGCTTGCTGGTAGCTGCCTTCGCCTGGGCCGTGATTTTCGCACTTTGCGTGGTGGCACTGCCGCATGTCAACCTGTGGTTGGGGCGGGCCAACGAGTTGCAGGAACTGCGAGGCGCCTCGACGCTGCATTTACGGCTCGAGTACTGGGCCAAGGCTTGGGAAGCCGTGCTACGCCAGCCTTGGTGGGGTTATGGGTGGATGCAAGCCAGCCTAGCGCAGTTTACACCCGACCCTTATCAAATGGTAACCGGCGGCACGCTGCGCCATACCCATAACCTGGTGTTCGACCTGTTGGTTGAACTGGGTCTGCCACTCGGATTGACCATCTGTACGCTGCTAGTGCTGTGGGCGGTTAGCGCAACGCGCCGTGTCGAAAGAATGGAGCAGCTATGGATGTTGCTTTTTGTTGCCGCCTTGGTGGTGCACGCGCTGCTGGAGTTTCCGCTGCACTACGCCTACTTCCTGTTGCCACTGGGCCTGATGCTGGGAGCACTGAATGTGAGGCTGGCCTTCCGTCCGCTGTGGACCACCCGCGGTTGGCCCGCCGTGATCGCGTTGGCGCTCTCGGCTGGAGCCCTGACCATTACCACCTATGACTACCTGCGCGTCGAAGATGATTTCTTCTCCTTGCGCTTTGAGCACCAGCGGCTGGCCCGACCGGCGCCGCAGACAGCACCCGAGGTGGTGGCGCTCACGCAGCTGCAAGACATGGTTTGGCTCGTACGCGTCGATCCTGCGCGTTCCCATACGGAGCAGGACCTGGATCGTGCGCGCCGGACGGCCATGCTGCTGCCCAGCCTGATGGCCAAGTACAAACTGGCCACCATGTATGCGCTGGCCGGCCAGCCGGAGCGTGCCGAGTACTGGATCGTGGTGATAACTCGGATGAATCGTTTGGACGCGCGAATCGTTCGCAACCTTCAGCATCAATGGCAGGAGCAAGCCGCCGTCTACCCTGCCATGGCGCAGGTGACGTGGCCGATAGAAAAATAGGCACCACTGGAAACGACGGTACAAGCTATCGGGGCCGCTCGGCAGTCATCCAGTGGTAGGTGTCCTCGGTACGAGGGGCGATGCGTGGCCGCCAGGGGAGCTGGCGGCCGATTTGTGTCCTGACTATCTCAGCCTTCCGCTGCCTTGGCCACAAAACTCCCCGACTTGCCTCCATGTTTCTCCACAACATGCACATCATGGATGGACATGCTCCGATCTACCGCCTTGCACATGTCGTAGATGGTAAGCAGAGCGACCTGCACAGCGATAAGCGCTTCCATCTCCACGCCTGTGGGCCCGACAGTTTCCACGGCTGCGGTACAAGATATACCTGTAGTACCCAATTTGTGGACGCTGGATGCTTCGAACTCAATAGCAACTCGGGTTAACGCCAGCGGGTGGCACAGCGGGATCAGGTCGCTGGTTTTCTTGGCGGCCATGATGCCAGCGATGCGGGCAATGCCGAGCACGTCACCCTTTTTGGCGTTGCCAGCTTCGATGATTGCCAGCGTGGCGGGTTGCATTTCGATGCGGCCGCTGGCGATGGCGATGCGATGTGTAGCCGCTTTGGCAGCCACGTCAACCATGTGGGCTTGGCCTTGGGCATCAAAGTGGGTGAGTGCGGACATGGGGTCGTAACCAAGTGAATAGGTGGGAAACATTTGGGGGGGCAGGGCATCATACGTGCATGTGGATCCGCAAATGCCCCCCTGCAAAGCCTTCGATCGAAGACCCACGCCTGCATCAGCATATCGTGCAAAATATTTGCCAAGGCCATAACGGGATTGCTTGGATAACTGCATTATTGATAGCCATTGGTATGGCTGTTGCATTGCCGGCTGCAGCCCAAACTATCCTCCCCACCCTCGGCGACACCAGCGACCTCACCACTAGCGCCGAGCGCCGCTTGGGCGATCGCATCATCCGCGAGTTGTACCGCGACCCAGACTACGTTGATGACCCAGTCGTGATCGACTATGTGAAGGGGATATGGCAACCGCTCTTGGCAGCAGCCAAGGCTCGGGGAGAACTCAGTGCCGAACTGGACGAACGCTTTGCTTGGGAGATCCTGCTGGGACGCGATCGCACGGTGAATGCTTTTGCCCTGCCCGGTGGGTACCTAGGGGTGCATCTGGGACTAATCGGTGTGGTGGCGACACGTGATGAACTGGCCTCCGTGCTGGCGCACGAACTGAGTCATGTGACCCAACGTCACATCTCGCGGCTGATCACGCAGCAGAGCAAGCAGACGCCGTTACTGCTGGGGGCGATGGTGTTAGGCGCTCTGGCAGCCAGCAAAAACCCAGGCGCCACGCAGGCCCTGGTCGTGGGAGGCCAAGCCTTGGCCATTCAGAATCAGCTCAATTTCTCGCGGGACATGGAGCGTGAGGCGGACCGCATTGGCTACGGGCTGATGGCCCCCGCGGGTTTTGCGCCCCAAGGGTTTGTGAGCATGTTTGAAAAACTGCAGCAAGCCAATCGACTCAATGACAATGGGTCGTGGCCTTACTTGCGCAGCCACCCGCTGACCACGGAGCGTATGGCAGACATGCAGTCGCGCATCCCTCCGGGTGCAACATCTGCACCGGGCGCCGCAATGCAGGCTTCCAGCGAACATGCCATGGTGGCTGCGCGGGCGCGTGTGCTGTCTAACCCCGGAGTGGATACCTTGCGCCAGTGGATCGCGGAGCCCAAGGGCTCTGGGTTTCAGTCGCAGCCACTGCCGCGACGGGCCGGCGCGCTGTATGCGGCGGCGTTGGCAAGCAGCCAGTTGCGTGATGCGGCAAATGCGCGTCTGATCGCGCGCCAACTGGACGACTTGGTGCGACAGGACGCCGCTGCGCATCGCCTGGCACGCCTGTTGGTGGCAGAGACCGAATTGGCAGCTGGCGATGCATCTGCGGCCCTGCCGTCCATTCCAGATGGCAACAACGCACGCAGGCCAGAACTTGTGTTGCGTACCCAAGCCCTGCTGCGCGCCAACCGACCTTCTGACGCCACGCAAGCCTTGCAAACCTGGGTGGCAACCCACCCCAAGGATGCGACTGTATGGCAACTACTGGCGTCCACCTGGCAAGCACAAGGCCAGGCGCTCAGGGCGATTCGTGCCGAGGCAGAAGCGCAGGCTGCACGCTATGACTATGCCGCCGCTGTAGACCGGTTCAAGGCCGGCCAGGATATGGCTCGCCGAGGCGGTGCGGCGGTGGATCATATTGAGGCCTCCATCATCGACACGCGTCTGCGTGCGATGGAGTCACTTCTTCGCGAACAAGCCGCCGAGCGCTGATTCGATGACCAGGCCCAGCACCGAGTAGATCAGCGAACCCAGCAGCGCAGCCCCAAAACCGGCGACGTGGAAGCCGTCCAGCACGCTGGCCGCTGCCCAGAACATGAGTGCGTTGATGACGAAGAGAAACAGCCCGACCGTAACGATGGTGACGGGTAAGGTGAGTACGACCAGCACCGGTCGCAACACCACATTGAACAGGCCGATCACGAAGGCCGCGATCAGCGCCGAGGTGAAGCTTTTCACCTCCACACCGCTGTAGATGTAAGCCACAAACAGCAGCGATGCAGCGCTGAGCAGCCATTTCAGAAGAAGTCGCATGGCCGGAGAATAGCACTGGCCTGCTGTGCTGCAATCACTGGATGTGGCTTGCCTGGCCACACACACCTACCGGCCTATTCGAGCGCCAGCACCCACAGCACACCAAAGCCGGTGAGCACGCTGCCTAGCGTGCCCGACAGTGACGACCAGCGCCCGTCCACGCGGCCAGTGGGCTGCACAGGCTCGGACTTGGGTCGGCGCGCGTCCACCACGGGTGCGGTCACCATACCGCCGGCATCTGCCTGAAGTTGAGCCGTGAGCTCGGCCAACGGGCCCTTGGCCACCACGGTGGTTACAGCCCCCGAGGGGGTATGAAGTGTCGGAACAATTTGTGCGAACAGCTTGTCCGCCCACTTGGTACGCCAGTTCTCGCGGGTGCTGTGGCTCACCCATTTGCTGACACGGTGGGTCATGCGTGGCGCACACGCTACCAGCACCCAATGGGTGTGTGCGCTGGCTGGGCGCCCACACAGGGGTGCCAGCACTTGCTGTGCGTACGCTGCGTCGTCCACATACACGATGACTCTGTCCATACCCACCTCCAGGTGTGATGCTGACCACAGGGGAGCGGTATGGCCCCCTGCGCCGCCTCAGATGCAATGCAATCCGCGTGAAGCGGTCAGTGCCCAGCCGGTGCCGAGCCGGCACTGGCACGGCGAGCCAGGATGATCTTGCCAGCCAGCAAAACCAGCAGCGCACCGGCCACACTGGCCCCGTACTTCACGACATCGGTGACTTCGCCGCTCACGCTATCGACGGGCATCTTGAGCATCCACTGCCACTTGTCAGGGTTGGCGAGGGCTGGGTCGGTGACCAGCATGCCGCCGGCAATCCAGCCCAGCAGCATGCCACCCAGCGTGATGATGAGGGGAAACCGCTCCATGAGCTTGATGACCAGCTGACTCCCCCAGACGATGATCGGGATAGAGATCAGCAGACCCAGCACCACCAGCAGGAACGAATGGTCGCCTGCGTTCTGGGCCGCACCGGCAATAGCGATCACGTTGTCCACGCTCATGACCAGGTCGGCCACAATGATGGTCTTGATGGCAGCCAGCAGCTTGTCGCTGCCTTGCACGTCGCCATGGCCCTCTTCATCGGGAGCCAGCAGCTTCACACCGATCCACACCAGAAGCAGCGCACCCACGAACTTGAGGAAGGGCAGCGCCAGCAAGGTCATCGCAAAGGCGATCAGGATCACGCGCAGCACGATGGCGCCCGCAGTGCCCCAGATGATGCCTTTGGTGCGTTGTGCAGGGGGCAGTTTGCGGCAGGCCAGGGCAATGACCACGGCGTTGTCACCACCCAGCAGGATGTCGATGATGATGATCTGGCCGAGTGCGAGCCAGAATTCGGGCGAAGCCAAAAAGTCCATAAATTCCTCAATGTCAGTGGCGCGAAACGAGGATCCTGGCGCCACTGTAGCGCCGAGTCCCCCGCAGGGATAGGGGGCTTACGGTGACCTGGTCAAGGAAGGCTTGCCCCAGACAGGGGAGACATGGCAAGCGAAGGGACGGCCTTGATCAGCCCACGGTGGGCCCATCAAAGGTCTTGCTCAGTTCTACACAAGCTGGTTATGCGTGAACCCGGATTGCCGGAAGCAAAGCTTCGTATTGACGACAAATCCGATGCCTTGTGCCGCTCAAGCCCGGATGGCGGTGGGCTGGCTGGCAAGGCGGGAGCTACTCCCCTTCGAGACCGCGATTGGAACATTACCGGCGAGGCAGCGCAAGGGCCGGGGTGTTGTGGTTACTGCGTACACGCCGGGGTGGGGCTGGGCGTGCTGCCTCGCCCGGGGAAATACGACGGATACCACCACTGCCAGCATCCCTTGTGGTGGGCCGCTATCATCCTGCCCCTCTTGTGCCCCTGCGCTTGCGCGTCCCTTGTCCCCCCTTTCATGGCTGCCATCCACATCACCGACATCGAAGCTGCCATCAATCACTGGCGGCACCGTGCGCCCGCATCACCCGATGGGTTGGGTCTGGCGCCTGAGGTCCAGGCCCTGGGGGAGGTCTATGCGCTGATGGTCTACGGGCACACCACAGAGATCGACGAGGACAGCCTGCCTTCTGCAGCCATGGCCGCATGGCAGGCCTGGTACGACACGACGCCCGACACACCTTGCATCGCGATTTGCTCCACCAGCCAAGGCGACGACCTGTGCAAGGGCTGCGGGCGCACCTTCGACGAGGTGCAATTCTGGCCCTCGTTCACTCCGGCGGAAAAGCGGGGGGTGTGGCGCCGTATCACGCTGGAGCACTCGGCCTGGCGTTTCAACCGATATGCCGAGCGCGCTGCAGAGGGCGTGACCGCGCCAGGGGCGCCAACGGCGGGGTAGGTTGATGGGCGATGGGCTGTACGCTCGCCCGGCAAACCGCTAAGGTGGCGCCATGCTGCGCCTGACCCAAGCTCCGAACATCGCCATCGCCACCCTGTGGGCGGATCTGCTGTGCGAAGCGGGCATGACGGCCTCTGTGCAGCGCCAATACCTGGGCGCTGCCGCCGGACACCTGCCACCCGATCAGTGCCTGCCCGAGATCTGGCTGGACCACGAAGAGCACGCTGCGCGTGCACAAGCCTTGCTGCAAGAGTTACACAACCTGCCGCAGCGCCACTGGGCCTGTCTCTGTGGCGAGTTGGTGGAAGGCGGTTTTGAGCAGTGTTGGAATTGCGGAGCGTTCATGCCGCGCGACTGACGGCATTGGGTGGTTTGCTATATATTTGATAGCTATTAAGGCATATTCCTCTAGCGCTACCAGGAACTTTTCCCAAAAACGCCCTCACTTCCAGCGTACGGGCTCCACATGCACGCTGCCTTGTGTGCTGCTGAGGGTGATGGATCCTTCCTGCACTGTGGCCTGCAGCTGCATGCTGCGCTCGGCCAGCTGTGCCAGCGCTTGCGACGCCTCGGTCGGAATGCGCCAGACCTGCAGCTTGTCCAGTCGCGAAAGCTTGGTTTCAATGCCCTTCCACCAGATCTCGGCCGCGTGGTTGAAGCAGTACACGATCACCGAGTCAGCCTTGCTGCAGGCTTTGGTCAGGGGCTTGTCTTCCGGCTGCCCCACTTCGATCCACACGCGTTTGCGGCCGGTAAAGTCCGTCAGCGATGCATCTGGGTCATCCGGGTCTGACAGCCCTGCGCCGAACGCGAGTGTGGCGTCGCCATTGCACAGGTCATTGAGCTGGTGCGCCTGAATGGCCAGGGCTGCCAGCCGCACCATCATGCGCTCGTCGGTTTCGCTGGGGTGGCGTGCCAGGGTGAGCGCATGGTCGGCGTAGTAGCCGTGGTCGATGTCGGCGATTTGCAGGTTCGCCTTGAAAATGGTGGATTTGATGGCCATGGGGTGTATCAAAAACAAGAGCTGCCAGCGCAAGTATTTACTTGCTTTGGCAGCTCCAGAGGTTTCAAAAGCCCGTGCTATCAGCGCAGGCAGCTATCATTTTTATACGCGACGGGCCAGCTCGGCCGCCTTGCCCACATAGCTGCCGGGCGTCATCGCCAGCAGTCGGTCCTTTTCGGCCTGAGGAATCTCCAGCGACTGGATCAACCCGTGCAGCGCTTCGGCTGTCACGGTCTTGCCTCGGGTGACTTCCTTGAGCTTTTCGTAGGCGCCCTGCACGCCAAAGCGGCGCATCACCGTCTGGATGGGCTCGGCCAGCACTTCCCAGGACGCGTCCAGGTCTTCGGCCAGGGCTTCTTCGTTGATTTCGAGCTTGTTCAGGCCCGTGAGCAACGAGGCATAAGCCAGCGTGGCGTAGCCCAGGGCCACGCCCATGTTGCGCAGCACGGTGCTGTCGGTCAGGTCACGCTGCCAGCGGCTGATGGGCAGCTTTTCGGACAGGTGCTTGAGCAACGCGTTGGCCAGGCCCAGGTTGCCTTCGGCGTTCTCGAAGTCGATGGGGTTGACTTTGTGCGGCATGGTGGACGAGCCGATTTCGCCCGCCTTGAGGCGCTGCTTGAAGTAGCCCAGGCTCACGTAACCCCAGATGTCGCGCGAGAGGTCGATCAGGATGGTGTTGGCACGGGCGACGGCATCGAACAGCTCGGCCATGTAGTCATGGGGCTCGATCTGGATGCTGTACGGCTGGAAAGTCAGGCCCAGGCCCAGGGGCTCGGGTGTCTCGATGACCTTCTTGCTGAAGGCTTCCCAGTCAAAGTCGGGCCAGGCAGACAGGTGGGCGTTGTAGTTGCCAACTGCACCGTTCATCTTGCCCATGATCTTGACGCTGGCGATGCGGTCGCAGGCGGTTTGCAGGCGCATCACCACGTTGGCCATTTCCTTGCCCACGGTGGTGGGGCTGGCAGTCTGGCCGTGGGTGCGGCTGAGCATGGGCACTTCGGCAAAGGCGTGGGCCATTTCGCGCAGCTTGAGCACGATGCGGTCCAGCCCTGGCAGCACCACCTGGTCGCGACCCGAGCGCAGCTGCAGGGCGTGGCTGGTGTTGTTGATGTCTTCACTGGTGCAGGCAAAGTGCACGAACTCGGAGGCTTTTTCCAGCTCGGGGCGTGCCTCGAACTTGCTCTTGATCCAGTATTCGACCGCCTTCACGTCGTGGTTGGTGGTCTTCTCGATCTCCTTGATGGCTGCAGCATCGGCCTCGGAGAAGTTCTTGACCAGGCCCAACAAGTAAGCGCGCGCTCCGGTGGTGAGGGGCTTGAACTCTGCAAACCCTGCATCCGACAAGGCAATGAACCACGCCACTTCCACTTGCACGCGGCGGTGCATGTAGCCGT
This sequence comes from Acidovorax sp. Root402, assembly GCF_001425125.1. NCBI lineage: Bacteria > Pseudomonadati > Pseudomonadota > Betaproteobacteria > Burkholderiales > Comamonadaceae > Acidovorax > Acidovorax sp. Root402. Next base: position 18,550 of record NZ_LMDQ01000001.1, on the reverse strand, counting down.
GCTCGCTCATGATCGGGCGAAGGGCGGCAAGTTTGGGGGCGTAACGGCCGTCAAGCGGCGACAGGGCGGTGATGGTGGACAGGCTCATGGCGCACGATTGTAGGCGGGGCGGGTCGGCGGGGTTTGTGGGGGCGGCGCATCAGTCAGCCTCATGCCGGGTCGCTGTCGATAGAATCAAACCCGAATTGTTCAGCATTCCCCGCGCACTGGAAGACACACCATGAAATTGATCGGAGCCACCGCCAGCCCCTACGTGCGCAAGGTACGTATCGTGATGGCTGAGAAAAAGCTCGACTACCAGTTCGTGCAAGAAAACGTCTGGGCAGACGACACCCATATCTCCGCATCCAACCCCCTGGGCAAGGTGCCCTGTCTGGTGATGGAAGGCGGCGAGGCTGTGTTTGATTCGCGCGTCATCGTCGAATATCTCGACACCCTGTCGCCCGTGGGCAAGCTCATCCCTTCCCAGGGCCGCGAGCGGGCTGAAGTCAAAACCTGGGAGGCCCTGGCCGACGGCGTGATGGATGCCGGCATCCTGGCCCGCCTGGAAGCCACCTGGGTTCACCGCAACGACAGCGAACGCAGCCAGGCCTGGATCGACCGCCAACTGCTCAAGGTGAACGATGGCCTCAAGTCCATGAGCCAGGGTCTGGGCGACAAGCCCTATTGCAGCGGCATCCACCTGAGCCTGTCGGACATCGCCGTGGGTTGCGCCCTGGGTTGGCTGGAGTTCCGCTTTCCCGAGATCGCCTGGCGCAGCGAGTACCCCAACCTGGGCAAGCTGCTCGACAAGCTGATGCAGCGCCCGAGTTTCGCGGACACCAAGCCCGCCTGACCCCGCACTCGGCTGCTGAAAGGCTCCGGCAAGCCCGTCCTCCCGCGGAGTGCCGCGGGTCTTTGTGCCGTCCGGTCCCCTGCTTGCCGTATGCTCCCGGGCGTATGAACGAAATGGTTCAAAACCCACCCCCCACCGCTGGTACCAGGGCAACCCGCCAGCGCGCCGCGCGCGAGGCCGCTGCCACGCCGGGCGCCGACCGGGTGCGCGTGAACGACCCAGACCGCACCATGGCCAACATCCTGCAGGTGGCCACGGCAGAGTTTGCCGACAAGGGCCTGGCCGGGGCCCGCATCGACGAGATCGCGGCACTGACCAGCACCAGCAAGCGCATGATCTACTACTACTTTGGTAGCAAGGAAGGTCTGTATGTGGCGGTGCTGGAAGACGCCTACCGCCGCATCCGGCGCATTGAGTCCGAGCTGCACCTCGAAGACCTGGCGCCCGAGCAGGCCCTGCGCACCCTGGTCGGTTTCACGGTGGACTACCAGCTCGCCAATCCCGACTTCATCCGCCTGGTGATGAACGAGAACATGCACCGGGGCGAGTACATCACCCAGTCCACCACCATCCAGGAACTGAACATCCCAGTCATCCATGCCGTGCGCGATGTGTACCAGCGCGGCGTGGCAGCGGGGGTTTTTCGTCCGGATGTGGACCCTGTCGATCTGCACATGTCGATTTCGGCGCTGTGCTTTTTCAACGTGGCCAACCGCCACACCTTTGGCGCGATCTTCAAGCGCTCGCTGGATACGCCTGCCGCCACGGCGCAACGCCGTGAATCGATCATTGAAATGATCGTGCGCTTTCTGCGGCCCTGAATCGAATCCCCCCGGCGCGCTGCTGTTCTTCAGGGCCATGAGCCGGAGGGCGCTCTTCGCCGGGCGTGGTTGACCCACCCGTCGCGGCCCCACCCCGCGCCACCCAGCACTGCCCTACCGCTGTTCGCGAGCAGGGTTTGCACCTAGATCAAATACTAACCAGTTCGTACAAAATTAAATCCACAACTGATAACGACTGGAGACACCATGCTTGCACTGGCCGACCGCTGGCTCGGGCGATACACCCGCGCACTCGACATGCTTTCCGGCCTGTGTCTGGCCATCATGGTGGTGCTGGTGTTTGGCAACGTGGTGCTGCGCTACACGGTGAACTCGGGCATCACGGTGTCCGAAGAGCTGTCGCGATGGCTGTTTGTGTGGCTGACCTTCATGGGGGCCGTGGTGGCTTTGCGAGAGCATGGGCACCTGGGCACCGATGTCTTGGTGTCCCGCCTGCCCGCTGCGGGCAAGAAGGTCTGCCTGGTTCTCGCACAGATCTCGATGCTGTATGTCTCCTGGCTGCTGCTCAAAGGCAGCTGGGCCCAGATGCTGATCAATGCCGACACCGAAGCGCCGGTGACCGGGGCGTCCGTAGGCATCTTCTACGCCAGCGGTGTGCTCATGGGCGCATCAGCCATTGCCATTCTGGTCCGCGATCTGCTGCGCACGCTCTTTGTGCCGCTGGGCGAGCATGAGCTGGTCATGGTGCAGGAAAGCGAAGAACTCGCGGCACTGCAACACCGCACGGAAGACGCCAGTGCCAGCACTCCCCCTGCAGGCCCCCGTCGCTGACCCCCCATTTGCACTGGAACGCGCACCATGACCGTCACCATCTTCCTCGGTTCCCTGCTGCTCGCCATGGCGATCGGCGTCCCCATCGCTTTCGCTCTGCTCCTCTGCGGTGTGGCGCTGATGTGGCATCTCGACCTGTTCGATGCGCAAATCCTCGCGCAGAACGTGATCAATGGCGCGGACAGCTTCCCGCTGCTGGCCGTGCCCTTCTTCATGTTGGCGGGCGAGATCATGAATGTGGGGGGGTTGTCCAAGCGCATCGTGAAGCTGGCGCTCACCGTGGTGGGCCATGTCCCCGGCGGCCTGGGCTACGTGGCCATCATGGCGGCCGTGATCCTGGCGGCAGTGTCGGGCTCGGCAGTGGCGGATGCGGCGGCACTGGCGTCGCTGCTGCTGCCCATGATGGTGGCTGCGGGCCACAACAAGGAGCGTTCGGCGGGCTTGATTGCCTCCGCCGGGATCATCGCGCCAGTGATACCGCCCTCGATCGGCTTTGTGATCTTTGGCGTGGCCGCCAACGTGTCCATCAGCAAGCTGTTCCTGGCGGGCATTGTTCCTGGCGTGCTGCTGGGGCTCTCGCTGGCTGTGACGTGGTGGTGGCTGGTGCGGCGCGAGAACGTGGCGCCGCCGAAGCGCGCAACGCGCGCCGAGCTGCTGCTGGCGTTGCGCGAAGCCGTGTGGGCACTGGGCCTGCCCATCATCATTCTGGTGGGGCTGCGCATGGGTGTGTTCACGCCGACTGAAGCCGCCGTGGTGGCCGCCGTCTACTCGTTGTTTGTCGCGATGGTGGTGTACCGCGAGCTGAGCCTGCGCCAGCTGGTGGAGATCTTTCAGACCTCCGCACGTACCAGCGCCGTGGTGATGTTTCTGGTCGCTGCAGCCATGGTGTCGGCCTGGCTCATCACCGTGGCCGACCTCCCGTCTGCCGTCATCGGCATGCTGGAGCCCTTCATGGGCAACCAGACGTTGTTGCTGATTGCGATCATGGTGCTGGTCATGGTGGTGGGCACCGCGATGGATATGACGCCGACCATCCTCATCCTCACGCCCGTGCTGATGCCGGTGGTCAAGGCTGCGGGCATCGACCCGGTCTACTTTGGCGTGCTGTTCATCATCAACAACGCCATTGGCCTCATCACACCACCGGTGGGCACCGTGCTCAATGTGGTGGCCGGGGTGGGCCGCATTTCCATGTCGCAGGTCACCCGGGGTGTCATGCCGTTCATGGTGGCGCAGTTCATCGTTATGTTCCTGCTGGTTCTGTTCCCGTCCATCGTTCTCGTGCCCTTGCGCCTGCTGGGGGGCTGACCCTCCCTCCCGCGCCTACCGTTTCTGCCTGCCAAAAAACCAAGGAGACCATCCCATGAATCTGCTCAAGACCCTGCTCGCCACGGCCCTCGTCGCCGCATCGCTGCTGCCCGCTGCGCACGCGCAGGAGCGCACCATCAAGTTCGCCTTCCAGAACCAGAAGGACCACCCGCAGGCCCAGGGCGCGCAAAAGTTTGCCGACCTGGTGGCGGCCAAGACCAACGGCCGCATTGCCGTCAAGCTCTTCCCCGGCGGCACGCTGGGCGGCGACCTGCAGACCGTGTCGGCGCTGCAAGGTGGCACGGTGGAGATGACGGTGCTCAACGCGGGCATTCTGTCGGCCCAGGCCAAGGAATTCGGCATCTACGACTTCCCCTTCCTGTTCGCTACGCCCCAAGAGGCTGACGCCGTGACGGACGGCCCCTTCGGCAAGAAGCTGCTCGACAAGCTGCAGGCCAAGAACCTGGTGGGCCTGGGTTATTGGGAGCTGGGATTTCGCAACCTCACCAACAGCAAGCGCCCCATCACCAAGGCTGAAGACATTGCAGGCCTCAAGATCCGCGTGATCCAGTCGCCCATCTACATCGACATGTTCAACGCGCTGGGCGCCAATGCCGTGCCCATGCCCTTCCCCGAGCTGTACACGGCCATGGAGCAGAAGGCCGTGGACGGCCAGGAGAACCCGTTCTCCACCATCCTGTCGTCCAAGTTTGCGGAGGTGCAGAAGTACCTGACCGTGACGCGCCACATGTACAACCCCCAGGCCGTGATCGTGAGCAAGAAGTTCTGGGACAGTCTGAACCCTGCTGACCAGAAAGCGTTGACCGACGCCATGGCCGAGGCCACCACCTTCCAGCGCGGTGTGTCGCGCGTGCAGGCCAATGTGGCGCTGGAAGACCTCAAGAAGGCCGGCATGCAGGTGTCCGAGTTCTCGCCTGCAGAGCTGGACAAGCTGCGCGCCAAGGTCAAGCCTGTGGTCGAAAAGCACAGCGAAAAAGTGGGCGCAGAGACGGTGAAAGAGGTCTACGCCACGCTGGCCAAGCTGCGCGGCGGCAAGTAACCACAACGCTGCCCACCCCGCACGGCCGCCAGTAGCCTCGCCACACCCGGCCGTGCATTCACCCCGTATCCCGCCCGCCCCATGAGCACCCAGCTGCTTGATCCCCCGGTCACCACACCCACGTCCGCCATGCCATCCACAAGCCCCCGCAAGGTGCTGATCGGACTGATCGGTGCCGGTATCCAGAAATCGCTGTCGCCCGCGCTGCACGAAGAAGAAGCGCGCCACCACGGCATGCGCCTGCACTACCAGCTCATCGACCTGGACCGCTCTGCTTCCTCGGCGGAGCATCTGCCCACGCTGTTGTCGGCGGCGCGCATCATGGGCTACGCGGGCTGCAACGTGACCTACCCCTGCAAGCAGGCGGTGATTCCGCACCTCGACAGCCTGTCCGAAGAAGCGCGCGCCATGGGCGCCGTGAACACCGTGGTCATCCAGGGCGGAAAACTCGTGGGCCACAACACCGACGGATCGGGCTGGGCCTGGGGCTTTACCCGCGCACTGCCTGGCGCCGACCTGCGCCGCGTGGTGCTGCTCGGCGCGGGCGGTGCCGGCGCTGCGATTGCACACGCCGTGCTGCGGCTGGGCGCCGAGCACCTGAGCATCGTCGATGCGCAGCCCGAGCGTGCGGCTCAACTGGCAGCCGACGTGAATGCGCTGTACGGCGTCCGGGCCGAAGCCTCCGACATCCAATCGGCCATGGCGCAGGCCACAGGCCTGATCCACGCCACGCCCACGGGCATGGACAAACTGCCCGGCCTGCCACTCGATGTGGCCCTGCTGCGGCCCCCGATGTGGGTGTCCGAAGTGGTGTATTTCCCGCTCGACACCGCCCTGGTACAGGCCGCACGCGCGCTGGGCTGCCGGGTGTCCGACGGCGGTGGCATGGCTGTGGGCCAGGCCGTGGGCGCGTTCGAGCTGTTCACCGGCGAGGCGCCCGATGCGGCGCGCATGGATGCACATTTCCGCCGCCTGGTCAGCACGCGCTGATGCCACTGCCCGCCGCAACCCCCAAGGAGCCGACACCATGAGCACCCCGATGATGGCCGCCCGCGAAACGCTGGGCGAACTGCCCAACCCCCTGGGCCTGCAGGGCGTGGAGTTCATCGAATACGCCACCAGCCGTCCGCAGGCGCTGGGCCAGGCGCTGGAGCGCATGGGCTTTCAGCCCTTGGCGCGCCACCGCTCGCGCGAGGTGCTGCTGTACCGCCAGGGCGACATGAACATCATCGTCAACGCCCACCAGGACAACGAGCTCACCGGCGTGCACGCGCCTCCCGCGCTCACCGAAGCGCCGGTGCTCGCCGCCATTGCTTTTCGCGTGGGCAATGCGGCCGCGGCCTACCGCCGGGTGCTGGAACTGGGTGCCTGGGCCGTGCACACCGAGGTCGAGGTGATGGAGCTGAACATCCCCGCCATCCACGGGGTGGGTGCCAGCCGCATCTACTTTGTCGACCGCTGGAAGGAGTTCTCCATCTACGACGTGGACTTTGTGCCCATCCCCACCGTCAACCAGCGCCCGCCTGCGCTACAGGGCCTGCACCTGTTTGGCGTGGTGCAGTACATCGGCCTGGGCCGTGCGGAGGACTGGATCCACTTCTACAGGGAACTGTTTGGCTTCGCCGAGCTGGCACCGGACCAGTCGTTTGGCGTGCTCACCCATGGCCGCATCCTGGCCAGCCCCTGTGGCACGCTGCACTGGCAGCTCATCGAACCGCTGGTCGATGCGCTGGAAGCCGACCCCGAAGAGTTGCTGCAACGCGTGGCCTTTGGCGCGCCCGACGTGCTGGCCACGGTGCAAGCGCTGCGCGAGCGCGGCGTGGACTTCGTCGAGTCCCCCACCGGCGTGCACACGGGAACGCGCGGCGCCCTCACCCGCGCAGATGCCGGCGCTCCCAGCTTCGAACTGGTGCTGGACGCACGCTGAGCCTGGAGACTGCCCCATGCGCACATCGACCATGCAACGCAACGTCGCCGACTTTGGCATGGACACCATCAGCCTGGCGGGCCCGCTGGAGGCCAAGCTCGCCGCCGTCAAGGCCGCCGGATTTGGCCAGATCATGCTGGCCGCGCGCGACATCGTGGGCCACCCCGAGGGCATCGAGGCCGCCGTGCACGCCGTGCGCAGCAGCGGCTTGCGGGTGACGGGCTTCCAGGTGCTGCGCGATTTTGAAGGCTTGTCGGGCCATCTGCACAGCTACAAGGTGGACATCGCCAAGCAGATGATCCTGATGGCGCGCGACCTGGGCGCGCCCGTGCTGCTGGCATGCAGCTCCACGTCTTCGCACGCCACGTCTGACGCCGATGCGATTGCGCGCGACCTGCGCAAGCTGGCCCTGCTGGCGCTGCCCCATGGCATCCGCGTGGCGTTTGAGGGCCTCTCCTGGGGCCGCCACATCAACGAGGTGCACCAGGCCTGGGCCGCCGTGGAACAGGCCGATTGCCCCAACCTCGGGCTGGCCATTGATTCGTACCACCAGTTCGCCACCAGCACGCCGCTCGCGGCGCTGGAGGACGTGGACCCCGCCAAGATCTACCTCGTGCAGCTGTCCGACTTCATGTGGCAGGAAACGCGCACAGTGCAAGAGCGCATCGAGACCGCACGGCACTTTCGCGTGTTCCCTGGCGAAGGCGTGCACAGCAAGGCGCTGGCCGAACTGGTACGCACGCTGGACGGCATGGGCTACCAGGGCGATTACAGCTTTGAGGTCTTCAACGACGACTACCAGCAGCTGCCTCTGCCCTATGTGGCGCAACGGGCGTGGAGCAGTGCGCTGTGGCTGGCCGAAGGCGTGTTGCAACGCGCAGTGCCCTTGCCCGGGCATTCGCGCATCCGGGCAGCGGGGTGAAAAGGGTGAACAGGCCCCGGGGACCCGCTGCACAAATCGCCGCGCCGTGTGCATCTGCGGTCCCGGGCAGTCTGCGGTGTTGCAACACCTCGCAATAGCGACAGCTGGTGCTGCGTTTTGCGCCTAGCAGACCATCCCGATCCGCAGCGCCCACATACCGCTCGATGCGTGCGGAGGATCCTTAGCTGTTGGCGCGCTTTTTGAGCCAGCGCATCAGTGCACCCACCACGGGCAGCTTTTCGTACAGCTCTTCGGCCGCATCCCAGTAGTCGCGGTGCAGCGTCACCAGACCCTGTTCGTCCAGCACCAGGTGTGAGGCACCACGCACCGTCTGCGTCACGCCCTTGCGGAAGTCCTTGAACGCGAACAGGAAGTCCCAGGTCAAGAAGCACTGCGTGCCCTGCACCACCCGGCCGGTAACCACAAAACGCGGCTGCTCCAGCGCCTCGAACATGTGGGCAAAAATGGCCTGGATGGCAGGCACGCCCTGCACCTCGTTGAAGGGGTCCTTGAAGCGCGCCTGTGGTGCGTAGAAATGGCCAATGGCCGCTATGTCGGCAGGCGAGAGGTTTTCAAAGAACGCGACAACGCGCGTGACGGCTTCTTCGGTGGATGGGGCTGTGTTCGGGGGCTGCATCGCAAAAGTCAAAGGCCTGTGAAGCGGCGAACGGCGGGGAAGTACCAACGGTACGGCAACAGCCGCAGCAGCTTCATCACGCGTGTGAAACGCTTGGGGAAGTGGATGTCGAAATGCCCCCGCTCCCAGCCCTGCACGATGGCCGCCGCTGCTGCTTCGGGTGAAATGAGGGCCGGCATGGTGAAGTCGTTGCCCGCCGTGAGTGGCGTGGCCACAAAACCAGGGTTGATCACGCTCACGCCCATGCCCAGGTCGTGCAGGTCCAAGTACAGCGCCTCGGCCAGGTTGATGAGGGCCGCCTTGGTGGGCCCATAGGCCAGGCTCTTGGGCAGGCCGCGAAAGCCTGCCACGCTGCTGATCAGGCTCACGTGGCCTGGGCGCCCGGCCTCCGCTGCGGCCAGCATGGCGGGCAACACGGCGGCCAGCACGTGCAGCGCGCCGTTGTAGTTGATCTGCTCATGGCGCAGCATCACGGCCAGATCGAAGTCGGTGGCGCGCATGTCGCGGTAGTAGCCCGCGCAGTAGCACACCAGGTCCGGCGCCCCTCCCGCGAGCACCTGCGCTGCGGCGGCCTGCACCTGTCCCGGTTCGGCGGTGTCAAAAACCAGCGCCATGCTGCCGGGGTGCTGCACGACAAAGGCGTTCAGTGCATCACCGCTGCGCGCCGACACGATGACCTGCGCACCGCGCGCATGCAGCGCGGCTGCGGTGGCCCGGCCAATGCCGCTGCTGGCCCCGATGAGCCAGGCCCGGCGGCCCTGCCAGTCGCGCAAGGGAGGGTTGAGGCTCATGGTGCGCGTTTGGTGAAGGACAGGGTGATCTCGCCCAGGCGCACGCCGAACTTGGTCATGGTGGCGCGGTTGAGCATCACCCGGTCGTCGATGAGGTACATCCAGTCGTCCAGGTCCACGTTGTAGACCTTGCCATCCACCGGCAGGGCCAGCGTGTAGTTCCAGCGGAAGGCGTTGCCGCGCGTCTGGCCGTTGGCCGTGCCTACCACATCGTCGGCGGTGCCGGTGTAGCGGCCGTCCGCGTGCTTAGTCAGCCGCCAGATGCGGCGCTGCGTGGTGCCGTCGGAGTAGGTGAAGGCTTCATCCAGCACGCCCTCGTTGCCTTTCCAGCTGCAGTCCATCACCACGGTGAAGCGTTTGACGATCTGGCCGCTGCGGTCCTGGAAGATGCCGTAGGCGTCGATCTTGCCGTTGAAATACTGGGCCAGGTCCAGCACCGGTTTCTCGGTGGCGTAGCCATCCAGGTTCTGGCTGGCGCAGCCGGACAGCACCACGGGCGCAGCCACAGCGGCGGAGAGGAGGAGGCGTCTTTGCATCATGGGTTGTGCCTTGGGGGTATGGGTGTCAGGTTCCAGCCATCGCCGCACCGCGTGGGTGCCGCAGAAAAAGGACGTACAGCGCTGCCGCTGCCGCCAGCTTGAGCGCGCAGGGCAGCACGGCGTAGGCCAGGCCCAGTGTCTGCAGGCCGTCATCGCTGCGCGTGCCCGGCGTGTAGCCCAGCCAGCCCAGCAGAGGCAGCGCCAGGCCTGCGGCCAGGGCCAGGTTGAGCTTGGTGGCAAAGTTCCACCAGCCGAAGTACGCGCCCTCGTGCTGGCCGCTGTCGCCCTCGGCCGCGATCACGCCCGCTAGCAGGGCGCTGGGCAGGGCCAGGTCCGTGCCCAGGGCCACGCCTGACAGCGCGCAGACCAGGAGGAACGGCAACACATCACCCGCGCCCAGAAACGCCGTCCACACAAACACGGCAATCGCCAGCAGCATGCCCGCCAGCCAGGTGCGCGCCAGGTCCCAGCGCGCCACGGCACGCAGCCACAGCGGGATGGACAGCGCCGCACAGACAAAATAGGCTGCGAGGAACATGGGCTCCTGCGCAGGCGGGGGCTGCAGCCGGTCCTGAATAAAAAACAGCACCAGCGTGGCCGGGATGGCGCTGGCAATGCCGTTGAGCATGAACACGGCCAGCAGGCGGCGGAAGGCAGGGCGGCCCCAGGGCCGCCACAGGCTGGCGCGCTGCGGTGGGCGGTAGACACCGGCCACGGCGACACCCGCATGCGCTGCGGGGCGCGGGGCTCTGGTCCACGCCCACCAGCCCAGCAGCAGGGTGATGGCAAACACACTGAGCATCACCGGCAGGCCCAGCAGCGCGGGCAGCACCGATGCCAGCACCACGCCCACCAGCGCGGCGCCCTCACGCCAGGCCACGATGCGGCCGCGCTGCAGCTCGTCGCCGCCCAGCCGTGCGCCCCAAGACTGGTGCGCAATGCCCAGCTGGCTATAGGCCGTGTAGGTGATAAGCAGTGCCACCAGCGCCCAGGCAATCAGTGCATCCGCCCCACGCACCCATGGAAAGAACAGGCTGGTCAGCCCCAGTGCCAGCACCACGGCCGACACCGCGCCCACCACCAGCACGGCGCGCACCGAACGGCCGAACAGGTAGTCGGACAGACGCCCCAGCAGCGGGTCGGACACCGCGTCGAACAGCCGCGCCGCCAGCAGCACGGAGCCCAGTGTGGCCAGCGGCATGCCGAACTCGCGCGCGTAGTGGTTGGGCAACAGCACATACAGCGGCAGCGCCACAAAAGCCAGCGGCAGGCCCAGCAGCCCATAGGCCAGGCCTTGGCTGGCGCGCATGGGCGTGGTGGAGGTCATTGCTGCCCTTGTCCCGCAGTGCGGGTGGCCGCGATCAGCTCTTGCCGCAGTCCGGGCTCGGAGGTCTGCGGCGACAGCCAGATGCCGAAGAACAGGCGCGAGAACTCGGCGTCAGGCACTTCGCCCACCACACGCCCGCCCATCTTGAACACGGCGCCCGTGCCAGGCTGGTACAGGCCCAGCAGCCGGTCGCCGGCCTTCACATCCGGCAGCGCGGCGGTCAGTGCCTGCTGCCAGCGCGCGGCCTGCTGCGGCGTGAAGCTGCCCACGCGGCGCATCTCTTCGATGGAGCGCTTGGCAATGGCCTCGGCCGAAAAATCGCGGTGGTAAGTCAGCTCCAGCGCCAGGGGGTGGGCGGCGTAGTTGTCGGCATCAAAGCCGGGCTGCACCCACAGCCGCGCACGGTAGATCTCAAACCCCAGAAACCGCAGCACGCCCTGGCCCACCAGGCGGGCCCCCGACAGCGGGGCTGCGGCGGCTGCGCTGGCCTCTGCAACCTGCGCCAGCGCGGTTTGAGGGCCAAAAGCCATCAATGCGCTAGTGAATATTGCGGTAGCAGCTATATTTTTCATAGCAATTATCAGTCCTTGGCCAGGGTGTACTGCACCAGGTCGATGTTGCTCATCGCAAACGCCGCTTCGCAATACGCCAGGTAGAACTCCCAGATGTGCATGAAGCGCTCGTCAAACCCCAGCTGCAGGATCTGCGTGCGCTGCGCGAGGAAGCGCTCGCGCCACCGCTTGAGGGTTTCGGCGTAGTCCTGGCCAAACGCAAACTCGTCGACCACGCGCAGACCTGCCGCCTCGGCTTCGCGGCGGAACTCGCGCGGACACGGCAGGCAGCCACCCGGGAAGATGTACTGCTGGATGAAATCCGTGGAGCTGATGTAGCGCTCGAACAGGCTGTCGTCGATGACGATGCTCTGGATGCAGGCCCGGCCGCCGGGCTTGAGCAAGCGGTTCACCGACTGGAAGTAGGTGGGCCAGTATTCGCGGCCCACGGCCTCGACCATCTCGATGGAGCAGATGGCGTCGTACGGGCCGTCCTGGATGTCGCGGTAGTCCTGCAGGCGCAGGTCGGCGTGCTCGGCCACCCCCTGCTGCGCCATGCGCTTTTGCGCGAAGGCGAGCTGCTCGGTGGAGAGCGTCACGCCCGTCAGGTGGGCGCCAAATTCGACGGTCGCCATCTCGGCCAGCGCTCCCCAGCCACAGCCGATCTCCAGCACCCGGGAATTTGGCTGCACACCGGCCATGCGCAACGCGCGCCGCACCTTGGCGTGCTGGGCCGCGCGCATGTCGCCGCCTGCATCGCCTTCGAACCAGGCGGAAGAGTAGTTCATCGTGTCGTCCAGCCAGAGTTCGTAGAACGCGTTGCCCAGGTCGTAGTGGGCGTGGATGTTCTTCTGGCTGTTGGCGCGGGTGTTGCGGTTGAGCAGGTGCTTGATGCGGTACAGCAGCCGGCCGGCCCAGGTGCCGTAGATCACGCCTTCCACCTGCTGGCGGTTGGCGATGAAGAGCTTGAGCAGGTCGGTCAGGTGCGGCGTGGTCCAGTCGCCCGCGATGTAGCTCTCGGCAAAGCCGATGTCACCCGACTTGAGCGCTGCGCTGCAGACATTCCAGTTCTTGAGTGTGATGGCCGCCGACGGGCCATCGCCGTGCCCGAAGTGCTGCAGGGTGCCGTCAGGCAACTGCACCGTGAGGTGGCCGTGCTGCAGGCGCTGCAGCAACCTGAGCGCGGTGCGGGCGGCTGCCGGAGTGCCTGCGGGCAGGGCCTGCGCGTTGCGGTCGGAGCGGGTGGCGGTGGTGGAGTTCATGGCGGCGGTCTCGCGGGGCTGGAACGACATGGAGATCAACGGGTCACGATGGAGGCAGGCGCCTCGGGCTTGCGATGGAAACGCACGCGCTTGAGCCACAGCTGCAGCGCGTGCCAGTGGATGCGGGCAATGATGGCCAGCGTCATGGCGGGGTAGCCCCAGAGCGCCTGGCGCAGGGTCTGTGCGGTGATGGCCTGCAGGGTGCCGCTCACGCTGGTCTGGATGAGCGGGCCGGTGTCGTCGTCGTGGTCGATGCGCACCACGGTGCGGCCTGCGTCCTGTGCACCGGCCTCGGTGCGCATGAAACGAAAGCGGTAACCGCCGCTCACCTCGCAGAAAGGAGACACGTGGAACACCTTGCGTGCTTGCTGTTCCACGCCGTACTGCGGCGCGTCCAACAGGTAGCAATGGCGCTCGCCAAAGGTGTTGTTCACCTCGACCACGATGGCACGCAGGGGGCCGTCCGCGCGGTGGCAGTACCAGAAGCTCACGGGCTTGAAGGTGTAGCCCAACACGCGGGGGTAGCAGTGCAGCCAGACCTCGCCCGTGGCATCGGTGATGCCTTCGGTGTGCAGCAGCTCGTCCAGCCACGCCAGCGCCCCACCCTGCGCGGCACTGCGGCCGTCGCCGTGGTCCACGTCATGGAAGCTGATGGCGCCGCTGCGGTTCACCGCCAGCGGTGTGTGCGTGCCAGTGCGTGTGCTGGTGTGTGCGCCGCTCAGGCTGCGCATCGGCAGCATGAGGAAAAACGTGGGGTAGGCAAACGCATGCCGCCGGGGCCGCAGCCGCGTGTGGCGCACCTGGCCGAAGCCGATCAGGGGCGCTGCGGTGGGGGCCGGCGCGTGGCTCACGCAGCCTCCGCCAGGGGGGGCGGCAGGGCGGCCAGCAATTGCTCGGCCACGGCCAGGCCCGATTTGAGGCCGTCTTCATGGAAGCCGTAGCCCGTCCAGGCGCCGCAGAACCAGGTGTGCTGCTGCCCCTGCAGCTTGCCCACCTGCTGCTGCGCGCGGATAGCGGCCATGTCGAACACCGGGTGGGCGTATTCGTAGCTGCCGATCACGTGTTCGGGCGCAATGTCGCGCACCGGGTTCAGCGACACCACCACGGGCTGCGCGAACGGCACGGGCTGCAGTTGGTTGATGAGGTAGTGCAGGCACACGCGGGCCGACTCGCGGCTGCGCTGTTGGGCGCGCTCATAGTTCCACGCGGCCCAGGCGGCGCGGCGCTGGGGCAACACTGACGTATCGGTGTGCAGCACGGCGCGGTTGGCCTGGTAGCGGATGGCGCCGAGCACGGCGCGCTCCTGCGTCGTGGACTGGGCCAGCAGCGCGAGCGACTGGTCGGAGTGCGTGGCCAGCACCACCTGGTCAAAGTGTTCGGTGTGGCCTGCGGTCACCACGCGCACCCCGGCGGCATCGCGCTCGATGCGGCGCACGGGGGTGTTCAGGCGCTTGTCGGGAATGCCCGCCACGATCTTGTCCACATAGTGGCGCGCACCGCCAGACACCGTCCACCACTGGGGGCGGTTGCTCATCTGGATCAGGCCATGGTTGTGGCAGAACCGGATCATGGTGGCCACGGGGAACTTCAGCATCTGGTCGGTGGGGCAGCTCCAGATGCAGCCCAGCATGGGCAGGAAGTACCAGTCGCGGAAGGCGTCGCCAAAGCGGTGCTCGCGCAAGAAGTCGCCCAGGGGCTGCATCAGCGCGGCCTCGGCCTGCTTTTCGGCAATGCGCGTGCACAGCTTATTGAAGCGCAGCAGGTCGCGCAGCATGCCCAGAAAGCGCGGGTTGACCAGGTTGGAGCGCTGGGCAAACACGGTGCTGAGGTTGGTGCCGCTCCACTCCAGGGCTCTGCCCCCGCCCAGGGCTGCGGGCACCTGCACCGAGAACGACATGTCCGACTTGGCCGTCTCCACGCCCAACTCGGCCAGCAGGCGGATCAGGTGCGGGTAGGTGCGCTCGTTGAACACCAGAAAGCCGGTGTCCACGCCGTGGGTGACTGGGTTGCCTGACGCATCGGGCAGGGTGACATCGACGGTGTGGGTGTGGCCGCCGAAGTAGTCGCCCGCCTCAAACAGCGTGATGTCCGCCTGGCCGCGCAGCTGGTGCGCGACGGAGAGCCCGGAGATGCCGGAGCCGATGATGGCGATTTTCATGACCGGCTCCCTCTGGCCGGTGCACGGAATAAAAAGGTTGCGAAGCGTCCCGAAACGAATAAGAGAGGGAGGGAGGAGAAGCGCTCCAGGAGGTCAGTCGGAACCCGAGGGCCCGAAAGGCTTCGCAACATTAAAACTGTACGCTGCGCAATCGTCTTGCGCAATGGATAGAGTGAGGCCGCTCCGGCGAAGTTCCAGAGGCTCACTGTATTTTTTTTCAAGAAATGTAAAGAAGTCATTGCGCTCACCGGGGTGTGGGCAGGGCGAGCTGCTGTTCGATGGCACGCACCAGGCCCTTGTTGTCCGGCCCGGTCAGGCTGGAGTAGTTGTCCACCAGCTTGCCGTCGCGCCCCAGCAGGTATTTGTGGAAGTTCCAGCGGGGCGCCGTGCCCGACAGCTGCGCCAGCTGCTGGTACAGCGGCGAGGCCTCCGTGCCCTTCACGCTGCTTTTGGCAAACATGGGAAATTTCACCCCGAAGGTGTTTTCGCAGAAGTCGGCGATTTCCTTGTTGCTGCCTTTTTCCTGGGCAAAGTCGTTGGACGGGAAGCCCAGCACCACCAGCCCCTTGTCCTTGTAGCGGGCATATAGCTCTTCCAGCCCCTTGTACTGGCCGGTAAAGCCACAGAAGCTGGCCGTGTTGACCACCAGAACCACTTTTCCGCTGTACTGGCAGAGCGACTGCGGCTTTTCGTCCTGCAGGCGCGGAAAGGTGTGCTGCAGCGTGGCCGGGCACGCTGCAGGCGCATCGGCCGCTTGGGCGGCGGGCGCCAGCAGCAGCCAGGCCGCCAGCGCGGTGGCTGTCGAGAGGAGTCTTGTAAGGCGGTTCATAGGACTTTGGGCAGTGAGTGCGGCCAATTTAACCATTTCATCATTTTTTGTCCACATGAGTTTTTATTTGTACTGAATGGTTTACGTGGCGCGCACGCGTTTGGATTCAGATTTCGGAAGGAAGCGGGACGCGGGGTGTTGATTTCCATGCAACCGTAACCCACCATTTCCATCTCGATCTGACCCACCCTGGTTCGTGAGCTTCACGCTCACGTTGTGGATAAGTTCTTGGTCGNTGTTGATTTCCATGCAACCGTAACCCACCATTTCCATCTCGATCTGACCCACCCTGGTTCGTGAGCTTCACGCTCACGTTGTGGATAAGTTCTTGGTCGCCTTCTCCTTCTTGGTGGTCTGTGGTGGTTGCTGTGCGGAGCTGTTCTTGAACCTGTAGCTGTCGTTGCCGGTTTCCAGAATATGGCAGTGATGGGTGAGCCGGTCCAGCAATGCAGTGGTCATCTTGGCATCCCCGAACACACTGGCCCACTCGCTAAAGCTCAGGTTGGTGGTGATCACGACGCTCGTGCGCTCGTACAGCTTGGACAGCAGGTGGAACAGCAAGGCTCCTCCAGAGGCACTGAATGGCAGGTAGCCCAGCTCGTCCAGGATCACCAGATCGGCATAGGCCAGGCGGTGGGCCAACTGTCCGGGCTTGCCGTTGGCCTTCTCCTCCTCCAACGCATTGACCAGCTCCACCGTGGAGAAGAACCGTACCCTGCGGTGATGGTGCTCGATGGCTTGCACCCCGAGGGCTGTGGCGATGTGGGTCTTGCCCGTACCCGGGCCACCCACCAACACCACGTTGTTGGCGTTCTCCAAGAATTCGCAGCGGTGCAGCTGGCGTACCAGTGCCTCGTTCACCTCACTGTGGCCGAAGTCAAACCCAGCCAGGTCCCGGTACGCCGGGAACCTGGCCACCTTCAATTGGTAGGCCACCGAGCGCACCTCCCGCTCGGCGGTCTCGGCCTTGAGCAGTTGGGACAGGATGGGCTGCGCCGCATCGAAGGCCGGTGCACCTTGCTCAGCCAGTTCTGCAACTGCCTGGGCCATGCCGTGCATCTTGAGCTCGCGCAGCATGATCACGATGGAAGCGATGGCAGGGTCATGACGCATAGCGCACCTCCCTCAATTGGTCGTAACGAAGCACATTGGCTTGGGGTTCCACCGCCAGCTTGAGGGCCTGCGGCGATGTGACCGGTGCTGGGGCGGGCTTACCGTCCAGCAGGCGGTGCAGCACGTTCAGGATGTGGGTCTTGCTGGCAGCCCCTGACTCCAGTGCCAACTCCACTGCAGCGAGCACAGCTTGTTCATCGTGGTGCAGCACCAGAGCCAGAACCTCCACCATCTCCCGGTCGCCACCTGGCTGCTTGAGCAAAGTGGCCTGCAAGCGCTTGAACGCAGGTGGCAATTCCAGGAACGGCGCCCCATTGCGCAAGGCACCGGGCTTGCGCTGCAGCACCGCCAGGTAGTGGTGCCAGTCGTACACGGTCTGCCCGGCACCATGGTGGTTACGCTCGATCAGGCGCTGGTGCTCGCACACGATCTGGCCTTCGGCCGCGACCACCAGGCGATCGGCGTAGACCCGCAAGCTCACCGGTCGATTGGCATACGGTGCCGGCACGCTGTAGCGATTGCGCTCGAAGTGGACCAGGCAGGTGGGTGAGACGCGCTTGGTGTGCTCCACAAAGCCATCGAAGGGCCGGGGCATCGGCATCAAGGTTGCCTTCTCTTGAGCCCAGACATCCGCGACGGAGCCCGGCAGCTTGCCGTGCTCGATCTCGTGCCACAGCGCCACGCAGCGCTCCTCAAGCCAGGCATTGAGATCGGGCAGGCTTGGGAATGGCGGCACTACCTGCCACAGGCGATGGCGGGCATCGCGCACGTTCTTCTCCACTTGGCCCTTCTCCCAGCCCGACGCCGGATTGCAGAACTCGGCCTCGAACAGGAAGTGGCTGACCATGGCCGCAAAGCGCGCATTGACGTCGCGCTCCTTGCCACGGCGCACCCGGTCTACAGCGGTGCGCATGTTGTCGTAGATGCCACGGCGGGGCACGCCACCCAGGACTGCGAATGCATGGTTGTGGGCATCGAACAGCATCTCGTGCGTCTGCAGCGGATAGGCGCGCAGATAGAACGCTCGGCTGTGGCTGAGCTTGAAGTGGGCGACCTGCAGCTTTGTGCGCACGCCAGCGAGAACAGCCCAGTCCTCGCTCCAGTCGAACTGGAAGGCCTCACCCGGACCGAAGGTCAGGGGAACGAAGGTGCCACGGCCAGTGGTCTGCTGTGCCACAAGGCGCTGCTCGTGCCAGAGACGCGCAAAGGCTGCAACGCGGTTGTAGGAGCCGCCATAACCGAGCGCCTGCAGATCCACGTACATCTGCTTGATGGTGCGCCGCTGCTTGCGGGATCGGCCAGCTTCGGTCTTGAGCCAGCCGGCAAGCTTCAAGGCGAAGGGATCGAGCTTGGATGGACTGACCCGCTTGGCATAGTGCGGCTCGGCCTCGCCTGCGCGCAGGTACTTGCGGATGGTGTTGCGCGAGAGGCCCGTGCGGCGGGCTATCTCCCGGATGGACAGCTGCTCTCGCAGGGCCCAGCGCCTGATGACACTCAGTGTTGCCACGTCTATCACTCCTGGTCTCCTGCTGCTCAACAAAGCAGCAGGTTAGGGTTAGTACGTGGATCAGATTTAGATGGAAATCCTGGGGGTTAGTGGGTCACTTCTGCGTGGAAATCAACACGCGGGGGCCAAAAAGCGGCCGCGCAGTACCACCGGCGCTGGCCCATGGCGCGG